>CAYSWX010000021.1:0-53973 GCA_964434965.1 uncultured Methanosarcinales archaeon | reverse complement strand
AGTTTAACATAGTTAGAATTTATCCAATATATTCTCTTCGTTTCTAAAAAATTATGTATATTAATTAGTTTATGAAGTACTCGGCACTGTTTTACATCACAAAAATGAACTTATTTTGAATGTAGTTTAGACGGCGAGCATAAAAATGAAGAGTTACTGTTAATGCTCTATAGAGTGCATGATCTCTAATTATACCTGGCTAATTTAGTGCCAGGAATGAACTATTTTAAGTTTAATATCAATAGCTTGATAATGACACAAAAATCAAAGTTGGGTTGGCACACCTCACAGCAAGTTAACGAAGTATTCGACTGAATTAAAAAACAAAATTAAGAGTAAGAAAATAGCAATCAATAGGCTTATTTTTATGCTTGATTTGTATTTCTTTTATTCCTCAGATGTTTGCTAAAACGCAATACTTTATTTTCAAACTTCGCAACAAAGTTTTTTATGTTAAATTATCAATTATTAATTATGTTAAATCAATGCGACCTGAACCTTGATGAAAAATATAGACCCAAAACCATAAAGGAAATTGTCGGGCAGCCACATCTTCAAACACAACTGGAGAACATGGTGCAAACCGGTAAAATACCGCATCTGCTTTTTCATGGCCAGTCAGGGGTTGGAAAAACCTCCACCGCTGTAGCACTGGCACATGATTTATTTGGAAAATTATGGCATTATAACCTGCACATTTATAATGCCTCGGATGACCGTGGAATTGATTTCATCAGAACGAAGATCAAAAATCTTGTTTCCATTGTGCCGGTAGGAGTTCCATACCAGATCATTTTTCTTGATGAAGCTGATGAGCTAACCAGAGATGCTCAAACTGCACTTCGTGAAATCATGCAGAAACATACGGATACAACAAAGTTCATCCTATCCTGCAACTGTTCCGAAAATATAATATTGCCAATCAAGGACAGGTGCATTGTATTAACCTTTAACCCGATAGCTAAGGACGTTATTGTTGAAAAACTAAAAATGGTGTGTGCCAGTGAGCGTATTGGTTATGACGATGGTGTTCTTGAAATAATTGCAGAAGCATCTGGAGGGTCTTTGCGGAAGGCTATTCAAAGCATTGAGTTATACCGAAATAAAAGTAACTATATTCCGCAGGAAGCTTTTCAAAAATTTGTTGCACCATTTGATGACAAAACCGTTAAACTATTGCTTGAAAAAGTGTTTGCCGGAGATATTTCAGGGTCTGAGGAACAGCTTCGTAGTCTCTATATTGACGGGTATAGAGCTATAAATATATTTACTGGAATTATCAAAGTTATTGACAATGATCCTGATATCGAAAAAACCATAAAACAGAATCTCATCGACCAAACCGGACTTTATGAGTGGCGGATCTCACAGGGTTCAAATGAGCTATTGCAAATGCGTTGTTATTTGAATTCGCTGGGTAGAGCCGCTCAGAAACATACCAGTTAATCCTGAAAATCAAACGTAAATGCGAGCATAAAAATAATTGAGAATAAAATGAATTGAGAATAAAAAGAGAAGCTCCCTCAAAATATTCGACTTATACCATTCAGGAGAACTTCTTACTGTTTTGGCATGATTTCCTCCGGGAACCATTCCTGGATATCCGCGGGCATATTGCTCCTTACATCTCCTAGCTCACCTTCACCCATATGCCTGTACACAACCCGTAAAACAGCTCTGATAACCTCCTCAGGGTTGATATCGGGATCAAACTGAAACTGCTCGTGCACCCTTCTTGCAAACTCATCTTTTTTGAATTTCTCCGGCTTGCCCAGAGGTGTCCAGCCGTCGTAATATACTCCTTTAATTAAAAGAGGTAGCTGTGACGCGAGCTGGACTGCCTCTACTACCTGAAGCCTGTCCCTGAGTGCGTGCAGAGTGCCCCGAAGTGCTTTGTAGGCGCTGTTCTTGCTCTCCCACTTCAATTGGTCCATAATATCTTTTAGCCACACATTTGCCAGATCGATACTGGTTTCAAGATTGCTTACTCCAGTAGTCATTCATACTCCCCCATTATATTGTAAAAATCAATATCATTCGGCAGAATCAGTTTATGGCCTGTGTTTATATAATTATTTCTAAGAATTGTATCAATTATTTCTAAGAATTGAATCCTAAAAGAAGACTTTACATATTTTTTTCAGAAACTAGTCTATAAATCTTTTGACGTGTGTGAATCTCTTTATAAGGAAATTACCCTCAGCTAAATACTGAAGGGTAGTTGGCGGGGTGTTCGACTGAAATAAAAGACAAATTAGATAACTGATTAATAATAGAAATAAAATAATCCATTGATGAACTATTATTACCTTCTGTTGCTTGCAATACTGTTTGAGGTCTGCGGAACAACCTGCATGAAGTTATCCGAAGGTTTTTCAAGACTAATCCCCTCAATTTTGATTTTTGTATTTTATTCAGTTAGTTTCTTTTTCTTTACCCTTGCTCTTAAAGGACTGGATGTGAGCATTGCATATGCGATATGGGCAGGGCTGGGAACTGCTCTTATTACGGTAGTAGGAATATTCTGGTTCAGAGAACCTGCCTCTGCCCTCAAGCTGATTTCTCTTGCAGTTGTAGTTGCAGGAGTCATCGGGCTTCATCTGAGCGACAGAGTAACGTAACAAGCAGTTGAGTGACGTAATTCTGACAGCCGGATTAATCTGATTGGAAGGGCTCTGCAGGCCGGAGTAAGGTCTTAAGGCAAGCTGAAGCTTTAAATTAATATTAGAACTGAGGTTTTCAGGTTCCTGAAAAATGGTCTGCAACTGGCTTCAAAGTTTTTTTGCGACAACTATAAACCCTATAATTTTGTTTCCAGTTCTTGTCTTTAGCTCTTCAACCCTGAAATAGTCAATCTCAAACCCGCAATCTACAAGCAGAAACACAAGCTCTTTTTCGGTGAAATGATGTGCAATAAACTCAACCTCTCCGGTTTCAGGATTACGGACAAGGTAAGAACCTTCTTCCTTTGTAATAGGGAAGTCCTGAATATATCGATTTCTGTAAAGCTGAAGGTGCCAGTTCTGCCCGAAGTCCACAAGGTAAAGGTAACCTCCGGGTTTCAGAACTCTAAAAGCTTCCTGAATTATCCTGGCTCTTTCCTGCGAGTCCGGGACAGTGGTCAAAAAAGCCTGCATGACTTCAAAATCGAAACTTGCCTCCTTGAAAGGAAGAGAAGAAGCGTTCCCTACCTTAAATTCAGCCCGTCTTTCTGTTTTCTTATCCCGACCCCGGCTTTTTTCAGCAGCTTCTGAGAGCCTGATCGCTTCAGTGTTTATATCGATTCCTGTTACCGAATATCCCATAGAAGCAAGTTTAATGCTGATTTTTCCAAACCCGCACCCTATATCGAGAATTTTATAGCCTTCCTGCAGATAATTATAGATTATAGGGCAAAGCTCAAGGCTTGAGGGTATATTCTTCCCAGGTACTTTTTCCCAGTATGATTCTGGCATAAAGAACCAGATGCAGGTTAAGAATAAATAATGTTTCGGAATCCTTAATTAACTTAGTTGTGCCAAGAGTTGCGGCTCTGCAGTGCGCTGTCCTTTTCGCTGCGCTCAAGAGGACTAATTTGCAACCTTAGTTCCCAAATATTAAGCGCATATGCATGGTGATGAAAATATGTGAGGTCAATAAATCACGATTTTGAAAATCCGCCACTAAAATCATGTGCTTAAACTTAAGCGCATACTCCGATATCATGAGACGTTTATGGCTTAAAAATACGGAGCTTAGGTTACAAGTAAAGGAATTCAAAGGAATTCGGGAGCTGGAAAAGAGTAGTTGATAAAAGAGTGAAGTATCAAAGGGTAGATTGATGATTGGAAATCAATAAAGATATTTCAGGCAACTCCTGAATCCGCCCAAACAGGTGTCGCCTGAAAAATGCTTATTGTTAAGGGTTAACCCCGTTAACGCGGACTTTGACACCGCCTCAGTACCGTTTAATTCAGGGTTAGTCCCGCAACTGGCCTGTGACAACCTGTCCAGGTCACAAAAATATTATCTTTGCGGGATAACTCAGCGGCCTCTGCTACAAAGTTCCGGAAGGAATCGGACGTTGACATCAATATAGATGCAACAGAAGCCCCTGCTTCATGATAGAAAACCCTTAACATTCAGGTTTTTCTCAATGTTTTTGGAGTACTTATTTTTGGAGATTTATTTCTTCTCTGTTTTTGAGACCTTTCTTCTTCTCTGTTTTTAAGACCTTTATTTTCCTTCACATTCTTAAAGATCTTTTAATCCCCGTGGATTGTTTCAAAGCTTTTAGTTTTGCTTTCTCTGAAAAATCACCTGGGATTAGAATTTCATATTGTAAAATTAGAATATAAGTATACTTTTTGCAATAGTCCAGTCACCTGATCAGATCAATACTTTTAAAGCTTGATAACACTTTATTTTCCTTGATAAAAGATCTGCACAATTTATATTTAATAGGGAGAATAGATTCACTCCTTTATTAACAGGCCTGGTTTTTATATAAGAAATAAGCAAGTCCTGATACTTCAATATCCTCCAATGTATTGTAAAATATACAAAAATCAGCTTTATGAATAATGAAGGTGATTTTAAGATCTTAACATGTTTTAACATTCATGTACAGCTTTAAATGCCCAAAAGAGTTGTTATAACCTGCTTGTGCCTGGGGAAAGGCAGGAAAACTTAAAGAAAGTGATCTGGAGCTTAAAGAACATATGCCGTCGGAATCCAGAACGAAATAGATTCACAGGCTCGAAGCAAAATTTACTTTATTTTCATACAGAATTAGTGAAAACAGCTGGAGAAAGCAAGAGCAGCAGATAAAGCAAGACATGATGTATAAGATAAAGAAAATATGAGCTCGGACTGCTTTTCTGGATAGACTGCTCTTCAGTGCATAAGATTTTTAATAAATTTCCTTAATCCTCCCAACCTGCCCGTCTGTCAACTGGACTTTGATCCCGTGAGGGTGGGTAGAAGAGTTGGTTAAAATTCTCTTTACAACGCCCCGGGTTATTTTCCCGGTCCTTTGATCCTGCTTTAAAACAATTCCTACATTTAATCCTTCTTTAATGTTTGATCTGATGTTTCCGTTGTTCATGGCAGAAGGTAAATCCATTGCTATATAAATCAGTACGTTTTAAAAAATGTTAATTATCAATGATAATTCATATCCTCGTAAGAGGGATTATTGTGCAACTGTTTTCATATTTCCTCTTCTTTCAAGCCAGTCCATTACTTTGGGCCAGAGGGACAATGAGATAATCATGGTAATAATTAAAACGAAAATGCAACCAGCAATAATATCTACCTGAGTGTAGGCTGCTTCTCTCGCATACATATTGGCTAACAGAGCCCCAAGCAGGAAGAGGTTCATCAGCACTATGGAAGTGGCAATACTTAATAGAAGCACAGCCCTGTTTCTCTTGTCTTTTGATTCGAATTTTACCATATGATCATCACCATTACTATCCAGCCTCAAAAATATCTGCCTTAACTTATTTTATCCTGCTTCTTTTCATTAGCAGGGAATTGGTTGTCACTGAAACTGAACTCAATGCCATGAAAGCAGCAGCCAGTTCCGGTGTTATTAGAATCCTGTGAAATACGGGATAAAGAATTCCTGCAGCAATAGGAATGCCTATTGTGTTGTACCCAAAAGCCCATATCAGGTTCTGCTTAATCTTACGAATAGTAAGCCTGCTCAGGCGGAGGGCTGCGACTACATCTCGAGGATCATTCTTTATAAGCACGATTTTTGCGGATTCCATTGCCACATCTGTGCCTGCCCCCATTGCGATTCCCACATCTGACTGTATCAGGGCAGGAGCATCGTTGATCCCATCACCCACCATTCCAACAAGCTTGCCCTCCTTCTGAAGCTTTTTGATTTCGTTTGCTTTATCCTCTGGCAGGACTTCAGCAAGCACTCTCGGAATTCCTACCTCTGCTGCAATTGCGCTGGCTGTAACGGCGTTGTCTCCGGTTATCATAACCACTTCTATGCCCATTTTTTTCAGGGTCTCTACTGCCTCTTTAGAATTCTCCTTCAGGGTGTCAGCAACAGCAACTATTCCTATGGCTTTGTCCTCAAGAGCTACAAGCATTGCAGTTTTCCCATTCTCTTCGAATTTACGCATCTCGGCTTCAAGCCCCTCAAAAGGAATCGAGTTTTCTTCCATAAGTTTTCGGGTGCCGAGAAGAATCTTCCTGTCTTCAATATAGGCTTCGATTCCTTTTCCGGGAATTGAACGGAAATTTTTCGCCTCTGCAAGGCTGACTTTTCTTTCATCTGCACCTCTTACAATAGCTTCTCCCAGCGGATGTTCAGACCCTTTTTCAGCCGTTGCAGCAATAAAAAGTACTTCGCTTTCCTCACGGCCGGAAACTGCAAATATATCTGTCAGTTTAGGAGTGCCTTCAGTGAGGGTTCCTGTTTTATCAAACACAATGGTATCAAGTTTATGTGCCCTTTCAAGGGCTTCTCCACCTTTTATGAGGACTCCGTTCTCAGCGCCTTTGCCGGTGCCAACCATGATGGCTGCAGGGGTTGCAAGCCCAACTGCACAGGGACAGGATATCACAAGAACAGTGATAGCAATAAGCAGGGAAAATAGGAAAGGACTTGTCCCTCTGAGAGCTGTTGACTCACCTACACCATATAACCAGTAACCTATGAAAAACCAGAAGAAGAAAGCCAGAAGGGCAATTATATGTACGGCTACGATGAAGTTGCCGGCGAAAACATCTGCAATTCTCTGAATAGGAGCCTTGGTAGTCTGGGCTGCCTCTACAAGCTTGATTATCTGGGCAAGGGCGGTATCAGCCCCTACCTTTGTAGCCCGAAACCGAAAAGAGCCCGTCCTGTTAATGGTAGCCCCAATAACAGTGTCCTCTACACCTTTTTCAACAGGGATGCTCTCCCCGGTAATCATGGACTCGTCAACTGCAGAGCTTCCTTCAACCACAATCCCATCAACAGGTATCTTTTCACCCGGACGGACCACAACAATGTCTCCAACAACTACCTCTTCCACAGGAACCTCTTTTTCCACGCCGCCGACAAGGATCCTTGAGGTTTTGGCCCTTAACCCCATCAGTTTTCGGATAGCTTCAGAGGTCCTGCCCCGAGCCCTTGCTTCGAGGTACCTGCCAAAGACAATGAAAATTATAAGGAAAGCCACGGTATCATAGTAAAGGACATCATATCCCGGGCCCAGGTCAAGGAAAGTTGCTGCTACACTGATAAGATAAGCTGACCCGGTACCTGCCGCAATCAGCAGGTTCATATCGGTTACGCCGTGCTTGAAACCTTTAATAGTCCCGACAAAAAACTGCCTGCCAGGAAAGAGAAGGATAAGAGTGGACATTACAAAAAGTACAATAGGATTAGAAAAGATTGCGGGCACAAACGAGAGGAACGGAAACATCATGCTCATGTTTCCGAGAGATACAGGTATTCCCAGAAGGAGAGCGAGAATCAGGTTGTTTCTCTGTCTCCGGATCTCAGCATCCCTTGACATCTGTTCTCTATCTTCATACTCAAAGGTTTCAGCCTGGACAGATGCCCCATAACCTATTCCCTGAACTGCAGCAATGATCTCCCTGACAGAAACACGGGCTGAGTCAAATTCCACAACGGCTTTTTCAAGCGGAAAATTTACAGAAGCCGAAATTACGCCATCGGTTTTATTGAGGATCTTCTCAATATTTGCAGCACAGGAAGCACAGCTCATGCCCTGGAGGTTCAGGGTTACTTTATCTTTCTCTACTTTATACCCAATGGATTCGATAGCTTCTTCAATTTCCTGAGGCGAGATCAGTGAAGGATCAAAGCTGACCTTTGCCCTGCCAAGTTCCAGATTAACGGCTACGAAATCTACGCCTTCTTTTTTCTTCAGGACTTTCTCAATATTCAGGGCACAGGCAGAACAGGTCATCCCGGAAACTCCAAGGGTGATTTCTTTTGAACCTGTTTTCGGGCTTGAGGCTTGGGATGTTTCTTTTTTTGTTTCTTCTGCTTCTTCTGCAAGGTCACATACTTCGGTCAGGGGGCATATCTGAGAAGCTTCTTCCACTTCCTCTTCTTTACCCTCTTCCGCTCCTTCTGATGCCCTATTGAGATATTCTGAAACAAGCACTGAAGGTGCTTCTTCCAGGGCAGTTTCGGGTTTTTCTGCTCTGATCTCCTCTTCAATTTCTGCTCCGCGTTCTGTAGAATAACCCGCTTTTCGAACAGCTTCTTTAATATCGTCAAGGCTTATTTTTTCAGGATCAAAATTAACAGTTGCACGTTCGGCTTCCAGATTGACATCTACAGATTCCACGCCTTCAAGAGAGGAAATCGCATCCACTACTCTTTTCTGGCAGTGACCACAGGTCATGTCATAAACATTTATTGTAACTTCCATCAGATATGCCGCCCATCCAGATATCATGATTGTCCGGAGCTTTTGATATTTTCCGGGCTCAATTTAATTATATATAAGTTTTATTCAAACAGGCTCTTCACCTATAAATTAAAATATGTTCCATTTACTATATAATTCTTTGAAATCAAAGTTGCACTGGCACACCCCACAGCCAAGCTATCGGATATTCTACTGAAATAAACACTTCATTAAAGAATTATACTTATGATGGTTCGTATCCAGCTTCCTTAACCGCAGCCTTTATTTTCTCCACGTCTGTTTTTTCTTCATCGAATTCAACAACAGCCTGTCTGTTCTCAAGGCTCACGTCTGCTTTCTTTATGCCCTGTACACCTTCAATTGCTTTCTTGACCCTCATCACACAGTGACCGCAGGACATCCCTTCAACATTTATGGTATCTTGAGTCATAGTTTTGATCTCCAAGACGCATATAAACAACGTAGTTAAATAATTCAAAAAGTATATAGGGTCAGATATGGGTTTTGTACAGTATTTCAGAGACGGATGACTATAGAGATTCGACATCATACCAAAAGCTCTAATATCCCATAACTACACAAAGCCCTTTTACTCGCATTCATGCATTTCCTTCTTTTTATACATCCAGGATAGTGGATCTCTGCCGTCCTTAAACATAGCTCCATAAGGCTCGAATTTACCAATCTCATTAACAGTGCAGAAATGCATACCCTGGTCGCATTCGGTCATCATCAATGGTTTAGCCTTTTCTATATCCCAGGATCCATCTTCGCTATTGTATATACTGTCTTCAACCTCAAGATGCACTACTTTGCCAAGAATCAATAGAAAAGGAAAGCCTCCATATAGTTCTTCATGTATGCTATGCAATTTGCACTCCATCCATGCATAACAACCTTCAATTCCCGGTGCTTTGACCTGCTTTGAAGATCTTTCCTTTAAACCTGCCAGCTCAAATTCATTAATATTGAAAGGAACATGGGGCTATATTCCTGATTCCGCTTTCACTCATTGTGGATATAAATACCACGGGCAGGGGTATCAACGATTCTCTCTTTAAGTTTTCTAATATCATATTATCACTAATTATTATCCTTTTGTACATCATTCGGGGGGTGGAGGTGAGTCATTGATCAAATCTGGAAACGAGCACATATCCCATGTTTAAAATAAATATAGAGAGATTTGGAGGCTCTTGGTTTTCAGTAACTCACCCCCCACAACCCATCATTCAATAAGTCAGAAATTGGTTCTTGAGACTAGAAAATCAGCTATTGACTCGATTTCAGGAAGTTCCACGTTCAGTTCTTCTCCGGCAAATCCAGCTCGGAAAACTTCTAAATTTGATGGAATTGAAGTCAGAATATGAGTTGTATCTACAGTATCCATCATTAACTGAGCCGTGATCTCATCTGTACGGTTAAGAATAAAACAGCAGGGTTTTCCGGCTGTTTCAGAAAGTTCTTTAATTTTTTCAGAAAGTCTTATGGATTCATAAGATGGATCAAGTACCATTAATATAAGGTCACATCCTTCTTCAACTCCTCTTCCAAAATGCTCTATACCGGCTTCGGTATCTACAAATATAACATCTTTAGAGGTGGTTTCCATGTTATTCAGTAAATTCCTTGCAAGAGCTCCCATCGGGCAGGCACAACCTTCTCCTAAGTCATGAATTTTGCCTATGGTCATCATTTTGATTTTTCCTTTTTCTACGGTATAAGCTTCAGGAATGTCGGAAATTTTCCATTTGTTTTCAAAAATACTGATAGTGTCTCCTTTTTGATATGCCTGCATTAGTTTTTCTCCCAGAGTTTTTTTCCCTCCAAGATATTTCATAAAATCGTCGGGCATTTCAAGACCTAGCTGTTTATGAAGCCCAAAATTTGACTCGTCACTATCCACTACAAGTACATTGTACCTTCTCTTAACCATGGATTTTGCGAGCAGAGCAGTAATCGTGCTCTTGCCGCTACCACCTTTTCCACATATAAGTACTTTCATGATTTCACCTCTTAATAAGAATAATTAATCTTAAAAAACTACTGAATAATATCATATTATGTTAACAATGCAATACTTTCTATAGTATTAATAATATCAAGTTTATAGTGATAAAGTGACTATGAAAAAGAATAGTAACGGAATTTGTTTGTGTCCACTTGAAGGAATTATTACCACAATATCCAAAAAATGGGCCATGCTCATAATCAGTGCTCTTGGACATCATGGCAGGTTGCGTTTCCATGACCTAATGAACACTCTTGAAGGTATCAGTCCCAAATCACTTACAGACCTGTTAAAAGAGCTCAAAAAAGAGGGATTGATCCAACGAGAAGCATTTTCCGAGATACCTCCGCGGGTTGAATACTTTTTGACAGATGATGGAAAACAGCGTTGCGAAGCAATTATTCCTTTAATACAATGGGCAGAAAAACGGGATGACCTGCATCAGAAAAACATGTCATTCCACCTGCCAGAGTACAAATAATACTCCAAAGTGAACTGTACAATAGAAGAAACCTTAATTGATTAATATAGGACTTAAACACTTGAAATATAAAATCAGGCACATTCAGACTTGTCAACCTGATTTGGGTTTATACAGTTAAGGGATAATTGAAATATAATATCAAGGAGTTTTCTTGCCAAGAATGGTTATTGGGGGAAATGGAACTATAGATCAATTCCCCAAACTGAAATTTAGAAGTTATATTTGTGTCATTCTTAAGTTTTTTCTGCTCGTGTTTTTCAGTTCAACTGCGTAAGTCCTGCAGGATTTAAATTAACAGTTGCGCTTTCAAGATTTGAAATCAACTTCAACAGATTCCACGCCTCATGAGAGGAAAAAGCCTCCGCTACTCTTTTCTGGCAGTGACCTCAGGTCATGCCATAAACTTCTATTGAAACTTCCATCGGATATGCCCCGCCTATCCAGATTTTTTCAGACTGCCCTGCCTCTTAAAAAGCGTTCATCGGCTCTCTTATATTTTTGTAACCTGCTTCAAGCAGGGTCATCCTTATGACATGCGCATCGGTTATCCGGCTGTCATAGATTACATTTACTGTCCTCTCAGGGACGTTTACGTTTACACGGGAAACCCCGTTAATAGAGGTAATAAGTCTCGTAACCGTGTCTTTGCAGTACCTGCAAATCATATCATCTACTACAAATGTTGTCTCCCCGATGTCTTCACCCCCGGATCAGCAGCTGCTTTTTAAACAGGCGCTTCACCTATATTATAAAAATCTGTACCTTTTACTATATGAGCTCATCCCAAAACCTAGTTTAAATCTCAATTATCAGGATTGTTTTCATAATCAAAAGTTCGATTTGTCACTTAAAATACGAGATCCAAAGAAGCTAATTCTGAGTTTAGGGATCGGCTCTATAATAAATTCCTCGAGTCTGATTAATATAACTTTTCAAGACTGATTAGAGTTTGATTAAACACGTTATTCCGGTTCAGGCGGGTTCATACCCGGTTTCTTTTATCACAGCTTTGATTTTTTCCACGTTAGTCTTTCCTTCATCGAATTCAACAACAGCCTGTTTGTTCTCAAGGCTGACATCTACTTTCTTTACGCCCTGCACACCTTCAATTGCCTTTTTGACTCTCATTACACAGTGCCCGCAGGACATCCCTTCTACTTTTATGGTTTTCTGAGTAATAGTTTCAACCTCCAGTGTATTTATCTAGACCAGTTATTAGGATTATTTATGAATAAATTTACTTAATGTTGTATAAAAAATATATGAGCATAAAATAATTTGATAAATTATATTGATACTTAATAAAAATATAATTATAATAAAAAACTATTTTTAGATACTTTTTACAGAAGAAGGGTCTTTAAAAGAAGTAAATTTAAAAAAAAGATATTGAAAATTAAAAAACCTTTATTATCACACGAAAATGACTTCAAACCCTTAAAAAAGTATCTGGATAATATGGAAACCAAAATTCAAGAAGCTCTTAAAGATCCTAGCCCGAGGATGCATAGAGCTAGGGGAACCTGAAAACGAAGCAAATATATCAATTAGAGACACCGTTAATACAAAATCAAAGTCTCTTTGTAGAATGCAGAAAACAAATTTTAGCTCTAGATCTACATTTCTCTTTTAGTTTTGAAGTTTACAATATTTTGCTTCCTTTATGATTCAGTAAATAAAAACGTTGCTCAAGGAGCAGGCCAATGAGGGTCACGATAAGCCTTTTAATGTATAGGTCATATGTTATAAATATCTCAAAATAATATTATTTTCAATTACTGGGGAGTGTATGATAGTTGACGGCATCCTTGAAAAGTTGAAAAATCTTGATTTTATAAATGCGTACCGCCTAATTATTACAAACTCTCTTAAAGTTCTGAAATTTCACGTTTTTACAAATACATATACAAGTGACCTTTTGTAAAAACCTCTGAACAGAAATAAAGAAAACAGGGTGGGGTAATAAATGGTTAAAGCAAAAATCGCAGTAAACGGTTACGGGACAATTGGGAAAAGAGTTGCGGACGCCATTAGAGCTCAGGACGATATGGAAGTTGTGGGGATTTCCAAGACAAAGCCGAATTACGAAGCTGCAGTCGCTCATCAGCTGGGATATGATATATATGCTCCTGCTGAAGATCTCGGGTTCTTTGAGAAGGCTGGAATGCCTGCAGCAGGAACTATTGAAGAAATGCTGGAAAAAGCTGAACTTGTTGTAGACTGCACACCTGGAGGAGTTGGAGAAAAAAATAAACCCTTATATGAAAAAGCAGGCATAAAAGCGATCTGGCAGGGTGGAGAGAGTCACACAATTTCAGGTTTCTCGTTTAATGCAGCGAGTAACTACGAAGAAGCTGTGGGTCGCGACCTGACAAGAGTTGTCTCCTGCAATACTACAGGGCTTTGCAGGGTTATCACACCGATAGACAGGAAACTTGGGGTAAATAATGTAAGGGCAGCAGTTACAAGAAGAGCTGTCGATCCCAATGATATAAAGAAGGGACCAGTTAACGCAATCGTACTCCATCCGGTGAAAATTCCGTCCCACCATGGGCCTGATGTACAGAGTGTGCTTTCACATATCAATATTACCACTACAGCCCTCGTAGTCCCAACGACTCTTATGCACCTTCACACTGTAAACATGGAAGTTAACACTGATTGTACTGCAGAAGATATCAAGAAATTTTTTTCATCCGAGTCAAGAATACGTTTTGTAGGAAATGGGATTACTTCAACAGCAGAAATTATTGAAGTCGCCAGGGATATCGGACGCCCAAGAAACGATATGTGGGAGAACTGCGTTTGGCCTGAATCCATTACAATAACTGAGAATAAAAAGGAGATTTACTTTTTCATGGCCATTCATCAGGAATCCATTACAATTCCTGAAAATGTAGATGCAATAAGGGCAATGATGGAATTTGAAAGCGATGGCGTAAAGTCAATTGAGAAGACAAACAAAGCCATAGGACTGTAAATTTCTATTGAGATTCTGGCTTTCCAAGATTCCATGTGTCCAGTCTTGGCACCAGTACTCTATTTTTATGATTTTTGCATTGCAGGATTTATTTACTTTAGATGTAACAGTAAACCAATAGCTGTTATGGCAAAATATTAGATAAAAAGTAAGAATTAAAGAAGGCAGGGATATTCACTTTCAAAAAAATTTACCCTACCTGATACTTGCAGATAGAAGCTTTATGTCAAACGCCTTTTCATTTCTTCAAATTCTTCCTCAGTAATTTCGCCTTTTGCATATCTCTCCTTTGCAATATCCAGTGCAGATTTCCCTTCTGCACCCTGATTTTTATTCTGCTCAAGAAGCTTTTTAATTAACAGATAAGCCACTACAATAATGAGAATCCAGAAAATAAGTCCGAACAACATACCTCCGTAGCCCATCATGCCATAACCGTAGTTGCCCATGTACCCATCCATTGTGACCACTCCTTAAATTGTAATTACGATACTACCCCTTCATTTCAGCTTATATTCTTATTAGGATTCTGAAGAGTATATTTGCTACATTTTTAAGCCTCAAAGTAAGGTTTAGCTTGTTACGTTCATTCCACCAAGATAAGGCCCATGCCATGTATGCACCCAGATCTGACCACTGTAGGCATTTACGCTCAACATGCCCTCGATTTCCTGCCGCCCAAAGTCGAAAGTATAATAGCCAGGCATTTCATGAGACTCAATTATTTGTGCTTCTGGCAGATATCCTGTTAGGAATTCCCCTGCTAGTTTTTTCGAACCGGCCAGGTCATAGCTAACGCCTTCTGCCTGAGCTCTTCCAGCACCGTATCGTGTATTCCACATCATATTCGGCCCCGGTTCAGGATATGCGGATCCAGAGTACCGGTCTACCACAACCTCAGCTATGTACTGATTAGTTTTAGCATCTTTCACAACGCCATAATAGTTGCTGCTGAAAGCCATTAAGTCTTCGATCTCTATTTCCGGACCGTACTGCTGGGCAAAGCTCTGCATGTTTCTTATGGCTTCATCCTGGGTTATAGGTTTGGACCCTGGATAATAAAGTGCCATCATGTCCCCCATCGTATTGCCCATCATTCCATGTCCATAGCTGTAGTTGTAGCCGGGGTTGTTCATCATTCCCGGTCCCATGTGCCCGGATTGATAACCACCTGGATTATAAGTTGAACCGTACATCATTGGCCTGAAGGCTATAAAGGCAAGAAGTATTATTACTGCCAGCACTAATAGGCCAATTATAATGTTTTTGTTCTCTGTCATAGTCACCCCAAATTGATTTTAAGATTATCTTCAAAAAATAGAATCTTCTTTACTATTTTAACTGCTTCCCACACAGTATTACTACAAATTTTTTACTATAATTTTTTTGATTATATTTTCATTATTATTTCTTATATTTCTACTTATATTCTGAATTTCGATTTTTAATTTGTCTCACTCCCCAAATAAAGGACTCATATTTTCTTTCAAGAGAATTAAAGTTGATTACAAAAGGCTAATCTAAAGGTAAAGAAAAAATGAGCGACTCAGCCTTTTAAAAAAAGTCTCTTTTTTACTAAAAAGCCAAGACCCAAATTTACATCTGTTTCTCATAATCTGATAATAATATATTTGATATTTTTATGCACTCTGATTCCTCAGAATTAAACTCCCCATTACTGCCTATATTCAAGTCTCTCAAATATTTTAGTTACTCTCGGTCAGGCTCTTTCCCTAAAACTAGATAGAAGCTAGGTGATTACGTGCTGGTCAGAAGAATTTCCCGATTACTGAATCTGATTCTGAAAATATAATGTCTTAATGCACTCGATATATACCTGAGTCAACATAGTAATAGTATGCTTGCGTATGAGGAAATTATCTTTATAGCTCTTCTCACATTGTTGGCAAGCTTAATCGGGACTCTTGCTGGGTTTGGAATATCCACAATTATGGTACCCATTCTTCTGATAATCCTTCCTCTATCTCAAATCCTGCTTCTTGTGGGCATAATTCATTGGTTTAACGACATCTGGAAAATGCTTCTATTCCGAGGCATAAGATGGAAGCTTTTTCTTGCTTTCGGCCTTCCTGGTATCTTCGCAAGTTTCACAGGATCTTCTCTATCCCTGAAAATTCCAGAGGAGATTCTTTCAAGAGCCCTTGGTATGTTTCTCATAGCTTATGTTCTGTTCATCACGTTTAACCGAACCTTTAAACTTAGCCAGAGATTATCGATAGCTGTATCCAGTGGAGCTCTGACCGGGTTTTTCTCAGGTATTTTTGGCATGGGAGGAGAAATAAATGCAGTAGCTCTGAGTGCTTTCAATCTTGAAAAAGCCGTTTATATCGCAACCGCAGGTGCAATATCATTTATGATAGACACTACAAGGATTGCAACCTATATCACAGGTGGAGTAAGGCTGGACACTGTCGTTATATCAGGTTTTTTGATTTTCATACCAGTATCTTTAATTGGGGCAGTGATAGGTAGAAAAGGAATCGAAAAAATACCCCAGGAAAAATTCAGAAATTTCGTCGCAGTGTTCATATTTATATTTGGCCTGAAACTGGTTCTATTTCCGTAACTTGAGGTCACCTTTAACAAAGGAACCTATCAAAAGAAAATTCCTTAAATTAAACTTTTTATATTCAGGAACGCCCAGCCAATATTGCTTTTAAGCTGTAACTGAAAAAAGAAAAGCAGAGTCCAAGTAAAGAAAAAAGAAAAAATTAAAATTGAGATTCTCATTTTGATGCTGCTTTTGAAGACGCTGCTTTTGGAGAATCTGCTTTTGGTTTGTCTACTATCGGGACCAGTACTTTAATAAATTCTTTTGCACCGGTCTTTGCCCTTTCATTAGATATTGTTATACACTCCTTCGGGCAGCCACTAACGCATTCAGTGCACATAATGCATCTGAATACGTTGAGTTCCCACGTTTTATCGGCCTTAGTAACTGATATTGCATCTGGAGGACATTTCTTTTGACATATCCCGCAGAGAATACAGTTTTCAGGATTAAAAACGATCCTCCCTTTAAACTCTTTAAAAGGCTCCCTTATCTCGAAGGGGTAAAGTCTGGTAGCAGGTTTACTAGAAATATTTGATAGAACAAGGTTTAGCATACCCATTATAATCACCCTTCTTTTTATCTTTCAGTGCAGCTAATGCAGGGATCAATAGTAAGTACAACTATCGGTACATCAGCGAGTTTTACGCCTGGAAGCATCAGTAGTAGTGAAGGAATATTTGCAAAGGTAGGCGTCCTTATTTTAAGCCTTTCCAGATTTTTAGTGCCGTTACCCTTCACATAATATACAACTTCACCTCTGGGCTGCTCCGTCCTCATAATTGCTTCACCGGTAGGGAAGCCTTTTATTGGTGTTGTAATCTCACCATTAGGCAGCTTGGAGATCGCATTCCTTATCAACTTAATTGACTCATATAATTCGAAAACTCTTACTTTAGTTCTGGAGTAACAATCCCCATCTTTTTCGACGACTGTCTTAAATCCAAGATCCCTGTATATATCCCAGTCTGCGGTTTCTCTTACGTCAATGGCGTTTCCACTTCCTCTTAGGGTAGGACCAGCAGTTCCCGCCTCATACGCAAGTTGTTTTGACATTGTGGCTAATCCCACAGTTCTTTTCTTAACTGTGTAATTATTCACAAATACTTTTTCAATATCTTTAACTTGAGGCTCCAGTGTATCGAGCATTTTAAGAATCATATCAATATGCTCTTTAGTAAGATCTCTGCTAACTCCTCCGACTTTGGATATCGAATGTATGACTCTGTTTCCAGTGATCCGCTCAAGTACGTCCAGTACTGCCTCTCTGTACTTCCAGCATTCATAAAAGAGACTTTCAAAGCCAAAACCATCAGCAAACAGGCCAAGCCAGAGAAGGTGACTGTGAACTCTGTTGAGTTCACCAACTATAACCCTTATATACTCTGCTCTTTCAGGGATCTCGGCATTGAATAGTTTTTCAACTGCTTTTGTGTAAGTTATGCCATGAAGGGCACTGCATATTCCACAGATCCTTTCGCAAATATAGGTTGTTTGATTATAGTCCTTTGTATCTATGAATTTTTCAAGCCCTCTGTGCACGTAGCCCAGTGACGGAAGCACTCCAACAACAACATCATTGTCCAGTTCAAGTTTTAACGATACTGGCTCGGGTAAAACGGGATGTTGAGGACCAAAAGGTATTATGGTTGTCATGTGATTCTCCTCTCAAATTGCTTTAAGCCAAGGGACTTTTTGGACTGTTTGGCGTTAGGTAAAGGTGGCCTTTGTAGTCTATTGCTAAACCTTCGAAAGTCAATCCGAAGAGATCCTGGTACTCATTCTCGATCAAAAGTGCACACAGATAAATGCCTGACATACTCTTGGGTTTCTCACCTGGTTTCACAAAGTACCTTAGATTTTTTAATTTGTTATCTTTCTCAAAGATATATATAAGGTCATGACCGTCGTTAGCTTTCAGGCATATCATAGTAGAGTATCGATAGCCATCGTTTTTTAAACCCTCAACAGTTTTTACCAGCTCTGCGCTGTTTTTAATTTCTACCTCGTTCTCAAGCATTCGATGGCACCTCGTTTCCTTTCAATGGTACTTCTTTTCCTTTGATGTTCCCTT
Source organism: uncultured Methanosarcinales archaeon (assembly GCA_964434965.1). GTDB lineage: Archaea > Halobacteriota > Methanosarcinia > Methanosarcinales > Methanosarcinaceae > Methanosarcina. The sequence continues at coordinate 35,456 of CAYSWX010000021.1, read as the reverse complement.
TCTTCTTGTTTTCCAGTATTGAAAGCGCTGCTACTACGCCATCAAGTATGGCTTCAGGCCTTGGGCAGCACCCGGGAACATATGCGTCTACTGGTATGACCTGGTCCACTCCACCTATCACATTATAGCAGTTATGGAATATCCCACCTGTAGATGCACAGGCGCCTACAGCTAAAACGACTTTCGGGTCCGGGATCTGATTATAAATATTTTTTAGCACATTGACATTTTTGTAATTTATCGAGCCTGTAACTACCATTATATCAGCTTGCTTGGGAGTACCAATATTTAAAACGCCAAATCTTTCAGCATCATATAAAGGAGTAAGACAGGCTACTACCTCAATGTCACAGCCATTGCAGCTGTTACAATTCACATGTATGATCCATGGTGATTTTGCTAAACTCATATATAGCCCTCTTTTACACTATTTCTACTCCACTAATGTACAGGAATGCTATGTTCACAATGGAAATTGCTAACAGGAATGTCCAGCTTAATTTGAGCATCCACTGCCAGTAAACTCTTGCAGTAATGTTGTCTACAACGATTACCAGCAAGAAAGCAATGATACCCAGAAGCAAACCTATTATTGGGGTTGATGCCCAGAATAAGAATATGAGTCCAGTTAAGAACACGTATTCATAGAAGTGCGCAATCTCAATGGTGGCAAATCCTGGTCCTGAATATTCGGTAAGCATACCTTTAACCAGCTCCTGGTGAGCATGGTGAGATGTTGAATAATCAAAGGGTGATTTTTTCAGTTTTATATTCAGAACAACTATCATTGCTATGAATATAAGAGGGGTATATATCAGGATAGGGGATGATGCCTCTAACACTGCGGATAATTTGAAAGTTCCCGTTAGCAGGTATATTGCAAGAGCGTATAATATTAAAACTGGCTCATAGGACAGTATAGCCATAATTTCTCTTGAACTTCCTGCTCTGGCGTATGGAGAACCAGTGCTCATACCTCCTACTATGAGAGCCACTGAAGCTACTGTGTATACGAATATTATCATCAGTATATCTTGCTTGAACACTAGCATTAAAAGGCTCAATACTATGAAGATCAGGTATATGACTACGTAGAAGTTCTGTGACCCATTTACGATCATGTTGTCTTTGCTCAGAAGCTTCTTGACATCATAATACGGCTGTAAAAGAGGAGGGCCGACTCTACCCTGCAATCTTGCAGTGATTTTTCGGTCAATTCCCGAAGCTAAACAGCCTATGATAGGAGCACCAATTATAACAAGGACAGCTAGCAAAATATCGTTCATAGCCACCATTATAGTACCCCTCCTGCCAATGCAATTACAATAAGAATTATGGAAATTGCATATCCAATCGTTGTAAGTTTACTTTCTCCAAAAGTATTTTGAAGATATATGTTAGAGACACTACTTTTATCGTAGGTACAGAGCCCATTTCTGAACATTAATTTGTCCCTTTCCAGGTTGTTTTCTCCACACATATAATATCCAGCCATACGTGGAGTGAACATATTTTTGGTGGCTAAATAGAGGATAACGGCCAGAGCAAGCACTGCAAATATTGCTACATAAGCAAATGCCCCTATTTCAGAGGTAAATTGTCCAGCCTGTCCTGTTATAGTAGGGACGGATTTGAGCAATATTTCAACCTGGGGTTTGACGAAGTAGTCATATATTGGAAACACAAGAATGCTTGAAACTACAATGGAAAAACCGAGGACCGACAGTGGGAAATATGTTTCCGGCTTTTTGTGGTGAACTACGTTTTTATCCATGCTTGATGACAGGATTGTTCCAAGCCACTTAGCGTAATATACTGTAGTAAGTGCACTTCCAAGTATAAGGAAGACTATTACAATAGGGTTGTTTGAAGCAGCTTCCATTGACACCCATTTTGTAAGCAACACGCCAAACGGAGGCAACAGCATGGATACCATTCCCAGTGCTGCAAGTGTTGTTAGATATGGAGCCTTTTTAATTAACCCTGCCATGTCCTCGATATCTCTGCTTCCTATGGTGTGCTCAATTTCACCTGTGCACAGGAATAGAAGAGCTTTTGATATTGCGTGGAACAGAATAAGCATAATCGCAGCGGCTACAGCCAGAGGTGTACCAATTCCGGCGCTTGCGATAATTAATCCCAGGTTTGCTATAGTTGAATAAGCAAGTACTCTTTTTGCGTTTCTCTGGGATAAGGCTAAAGCTGAGCACATAACGAAGGTAAAGCTACCGTAAATAGCAATAGCTGTTCCGAGACCTGTGCCCGCAAAAGCTGGTACAAGTTTGACAACTAAAAACACACCGGCGTTCACCATCGTGCTTGAGTGCAGTAAGGCAGAAACCGGGGTTGGAGCTACCATTGCGCCTAAGAGCCAGCTCTGGAAAGGCATCTGAGCAGATTTCGCAAAGCCTCCGATACAGAGTAAGGCTACAGGAAGGGCTACAGCGGCCATCGCTGTTGCATTAGTTCCAGCGTAAATTCCAATTCCAGAAAGGGTACTTATATCATAATTAATAGCGAGAAGAATTATGCCTGCAGATAAAGCAATTCCACCAACCAGGTTTAAAGCCAGAGCCCTGAAACCATTGTTTATTCCTTCCTGATCCATGTTGTATGAGATCAAAACGAATGAACAAAGAGTTGTAAGTTCCCAGAAGAGATAAAGCCATCCAAGGGTGTCAGCCATGACAAGACCATTCATGGATGCTATGAAGAAACTCATTGTAAAGTAAAATGTCCTCTGTCTGTTCAGATGCCTGTGTTCTTCATATTCGTCCATATAACCGGTTGCGAATAATATGATTGCAGTACCGACTATATTAACAATTAATATCATGACCTGAGAAAATTGATCAATATTAAAAACAGCACTTTCAACTTCAGGAATATTCCCTGGAAGAAGGGTATAACCTGTTATAGCTGCAGAAATTATTCCCAGCCCAAGCGTAGGCAAGTTTTTGAATTTTATTGATATCGCAAATATAAACAATATTACAAGTACTTCAAGTACAAGAACAATGTTTTCAACCATTGCAAATTCTGGTCCAGTTATCTCATAGACTCCAACACCATCCCGAACTAACTGAACTGAAGCAATTACCCCAAATATAAATAAAGCCCAGGCAAGAATTTTATACATACTTTTACCCAGAGCTAGGAATAAAAACGAAAAAAGTAGGGGTACTGCAATTAATAGCATTACTGTTGTCTCTATCATACAACGTATCCTCCGACCTATTTCCTCCTATCGATTTACCTTTGACCTATACTATTGGGACTTACACACTTGAAGAACAAAATCAAATTCAATAAGCTTTGTGAGGAGTGTACGTTTTTAACAGTTCACGGCTTACGATATTGATTTTTCGATCCAACTGAATAGTTTCCGGAACATGCAGGGATATATAAATTATTTTGGACAAAAAATGCCCCGAATAATTATAAGCCCTTAAATTAAAATTATAACAAGATAATAATGCCCAAACAACGTAGAGATATATAATATCTACGCTTCCAACTGTTAATCTATCAAAGCCATATTTAAACATGATGATTTTTTTCCCACTTTTATATTACTCATATTAATAATTGGCTAAATAGTCAAAAAAAAACAATCTCAGGTGTCACCAGAGAAAAAATGACAAAAAACCCAGAGGTCAAGAATAACATCAAGGATGACTTATAATTCGCCTATAAATATATTGTGGAACATCGAAATAAAATAAAGAACTGTTTTCATTGCATAAGATTGAATTAAGTTTTTTTCAGGATCAGAAAAATATCCTGTCCAGTATGATCACAACAAACAAACTTCTAATATTTGCATAAAAAGTTACCTGCTCAATTAACTGTACTAAGTCTCTAAGTTTTTGATAACGTTGTAAATATAATAATCTATTATGTTGTTATAATTTCTATTGTCACAATAAAAGTGAATAAAGAATGCTTCCGGGTTTTTGGGTCCCGAGTCACAGTTTGGGTAGAGCAACTCGGGATAAATCTAATTCTGTCAGCATACTCTTGGAATCGGGTCTCCTGAAGGCACGTCCACATAACGCATTCCTCCGAAGCGGTTCCTTAGGATTACTTCTCCTTTGTTTTCTGCAGTAACTTCGCCAATAAGGGCTGCGTCTTTGCCGTAAGGGTGCTGCCTGAGGATTGATAGGACCTCTTCTTCAAATCCTGCTTTGACTCCGATTACTGCTTTTCCTTCGTTTGCAACTTCGAGTGGGTCCAGGCCAAGCATTTCACAGGCTGCATTGACTGCGGGCTTGTAGGGAATCAGGCTTTCTTCAATAAGGACTCCTGCCCCTGATTTTGCTGCCATTTCATTCAGTGCGTTTGCAAGCCCTCCGCGTGTCGGGTCTTTCATAGCAGTAATTACAGGCTCTCCTTCCGGCGTCCTGAGCTTGAGGATTGGTTCTATGAGCTTCCATAGGGGAGCGGAATCAGAAACAAGGTCTGTATCAAAGTCAAAACCTTCCCTGTGGGCCATAAGAGATATCCCATGGTCTCCTATCGTGCCCGTGACAAGGAGCCTGTCCCCCGGCTTGAGTCCTGAATCTCTAACAGGGCTCTCTGTAATTCCCAGACCTGCGGTATTCAGGATGATTGAGTCAAGGGCAGTTTTTTCAACTGTCTTGGTGTCGCCTGTAATTATGGGTACGCCAACCTCAGCAGCAGTTTTATCCATTGTTTTGATTATTTCTTCAAACTCATGGATTGGAAAACCTTCAGGGACTATGACTGCACATGTAAGGGCAAGGGGTTTTGCTCCCATTACGGTGAGGTCGTTGATGGTGCCTGATACTGCCAGCCGTCCTATATTTGTGTCCGGGAAGAAGGCAGGGGTTATCACGTGGCTGTCCGTTGTCAGGACGAGTTCGGAAGAGGAGTTGAAGTTCTCAAGTTTGACTGTAGACCCGTCGTCAAGGCTGTCAAGCCCTATAGAACCTGCACTTTTATTGCGGAAGTTTTTAAGGATTATTTCACCTATAAGTGCCTGCATGACTTCTCCGCCTGCACCGTGTTCCAGAGAAATGGAATTGTAGTTCATCTAAACTCCTTTTATCCAATTGAGATTCTATAAATTTATTCTGTGCTATTCTTTAGTCCAAGCTCGATGAAGCTAATCCAGGTCTCAAGGCTTTCCCAGTCGTGTTTTGATGTAAGGATAACCGGCACATCAGGATTTAAGGAAAGTATGTCGTCTTTCATTTTCTCGGCATCGACATCAACTGCATGGGCAATGTCAACCTTATTTATAACTGCAAGTTCGGCGGTTTTGAATATCATAGGGTGCTTCAGGATAATGTCGTCTCCTTCGGTTACACTTACGATTACAACCCGAAGATGTTCCCCCAGCTTGAAGTCCACAGGACAGATCAGGTTGCCTACATTCTCAATTATCAGGAGATCAGTATTATTAAGATCAATCTCACCAAGAGCTTTTTCCACCAGCTTTGCATCAAGGTGGCATTCCTTTCCCGTATTTACAGGGATCGTAGGCACTCCGAGCTTTCTGAAGCGGGAGGCATCCATCTCTGCGATAACATCACCTGCTATCACGGCTATCCTGTATTTTTCTTTGAGTTGCTTAATTGCTTCCTCTATCAGGGTGGTTTTTCCTGACCCTATGGCTCCCATAATATTTACTGAGAAAACTCTGTGTTTGTCAAGGGTCTTCCTGTTTTTTTCGGCAATTTTATCGTTTGCCTTGAACACATCATGTCCCATATGGATTACATGCATTAACATAAACATCACCTGCGGGGGTACTTCTCATTTTTTTACTGTCTGCCGTTTAATTTTCATTTTCATTTTCAGTTTCTATCTCAATGCTTTTGATGATCAGCTCTCTACCGCCTATGATATGAGCCGGTTTTCCACAAACAGGGCATTCCATAGCGGCCACATAAGCAAGGAGTTCACTTTTGAGTTCGCTGCTTTCCCGTATCTGTTTTTCGTCCAGGGTTCCCGTATATCCACATTCGCATTCAAGAGTAGGAGGCATCATTTCTACAATGAAATCTGCATTTTCGGCAATGCTTCCTTCTGCAATAACTTTAAAACAGAAACTCAATTGTTCAGGATTTGTATGGGATAACCTTCCCATCTGAAGAGTCACATGTTTGACTTCTGTGGCTCCATGATCTTCGGCAGTTGACTTAACCTGTTCGAAGATTTCACAGGCAATGGAGAGTTCATGCAAGCCTGCCGCCCCCTTCTCTAGAGTATTTATACCAGTTGTAGCACATGCCTTCCTGGCTGACCATGCAGGGACCTGCTGGGTTTTTAGGTGTGCACTCTTTCCTAAAGTTTGGGCACTGGGAAGGTTTTGCTTTCCCTGTCAGAATAGCTGCACAGATACAGCGTTTTTTATCTTTATTCTCGGCTTTTGCTCTAATCTCTTCAAGGGGGGCAGAATAAAGGTCTTCATACTTCTTTGCTGCGTCTTTTTCTTCAAACTCTTTCCTGAGCACGAGCCCTGAATTTTCTATGTTTCCTATACCTCTCCATTCAGATCCCGAGGTTTCGAATACCTCATTCATCATTTTCAGGGCTATTGTATTTCCTTCTGGCTTTACAACCCTTGGATATCCATTGTCTACCCTTGAGACTCCTTTTTCTACCTGTATCTGTAAGAGGTTTATTCCAAGAAGTATGTCTCCTGCTTCAAACCCGCTCACGACAACAGGAAAGCCTTTTTCTGCGAGTGGCTCAAAAGGCTTTGTCCCTATAATAGTTGCTACATGTCCGGGAGCGATAAATGCATCAACATTTGTATCACTGGCAAGGAGATTGATTGCAGGAGGAGTTTGCTTTTGTGAGGCAAAGAGGCTGAAGTTTTCAGGTGTATTTCTCAAGAGAGCTGCTGCATTTGCAGGTACTGTGGTCTCAAAACCTATCCCGAAAAAAACTACTTCTAGCTCCGGTTTTTTTTCTGCAAGGGCAATTGCGTCGTCTATACTGTAGACCATCCTTACATCTGCCCCTTCAGATTTTGCATCCAGCAGGCTTTCTGCCGAACCGGGAACTCTCATCATATCTCCGAAAGTTACAACAGTAGCTCCGCTTTTTGCAAGGGCGATTGCAATATTAACGTCTTCTTCAGGAGTGACACAGACAGGACAGCCAGGACCGCTTATTACCTCTATATTCTGCGGTAGCACACTTCTGAGCCCGTATTTCGCTATGGTTCTTTCGTGCGTCCCGCAGACGTGCATTATACGAAGTGATACTTCCGAATCTTTGATTCTTTCAATTAGTTTTTTTTCGAATTCCGAAACCGTCGGTTTTAAAAGAGATTTTCCGTTTTCCATATTATCAGCGTCCACTTTCAGTGAGATTCGCCTTCTAATGAATCCATTTCCTCAAGACCAGCCATTATTTTGAGAAGGCGCATGGTTTCTTCACTTTCCTCTTCAGAAATCTCAGATATAGCATATCCAACATGGACAAGGAAATGTTTTCCAATCATAGACTCCTTTGCACCTCCCATAAGGGCCATATTTACGTCTCTACAGACTCCACCCATGTCAATAGTTGCTGTATTTTCATCCACAATAGCCTTAATTTTTCCAGGAATTGCTATACACATATTACCTCTTCCGTTTTCTTTTAAAAGATAGTCATTTTGCAATAATTAATGATTATAAGATTAGTTTTCTCGTTCGAGCTATATTTAAAGGATCTGTTTTTCATCAGGATATTTTAAAAATATTTATTTGAAGCTCCAAAAAACCTCTGATTTCTTATTTAATTATCACGAGGAAGGATCTTTATCCCAGTCCCCCTCATCCACCTTTTTATGATGTTTTTCCGCTTTTTTCCTCCAGTATCTATCAAAAGAAAAACACATATCTATAATGAATCTGTCTATAATGAACAATTATTAATAAAACTGGGTTCTGAATCCTTTAAATAAATCTATCGGTGAAAATTGCTTTTTCGCAATTCTATGGTTCTATTTTATAACTTTTTTGTTTTTCCATTTGATCTATAGAATTTGAAAATGTCTTTTCAGCATTTTGAATCTGCCCCGACAAAAAATAAGCTCTTTTTGTATTTCTTTTTTCTTAAAAGCCTTTTTATAAAATGTATTTTGACAATTGCGGCAAGTGATATTACCAGAACAGGAATTCTTTAAATTGTTTTTATTTTCTTCATATCATTCAGACGCTCTTCAGAATTCTATTTATGCCTGTGAAGTCTTCAATATCAACCTTATTTCCAGATTATTTTTTTCTCTTTGGAACTCTATCAATATCTCAAAATGGATGGTAAGGTACAATAGCACCATTCATGGACAGTAATATTATTTTTTTTATTATTATATTCTTTTTAATATAAAAAGAACTCCCTTTACCGACTAATATATTTATCGATCAAAGTAAAAATCCTTATATACTATTCCCTCATTCAAAACATTAGTGAGGAATTTATAGTTATATTTATATAATTCTAGAGAGTTTTTAGTAAGTATCTCCTCTAGTATATAAATTTGGGTAAAAATCAAGATGTGGTAGAGATGAGTACTGGAACGAAAAATCTTGCCCGTACACTGGATAGTTTGGATTTCTTAAAACTAGACAGGCGTACTTTCATGAAAGCTGTAGGCGCTCTTGGTGCAACTGCGTTTCTTGGCACCTATAAAACAGACATTGTAAATGCGCTTGAACTTGCAGAGACAAAGCTTGTATGGTTACATGGTTCAGAGTGCACTGGCTGTTCAGAATCACTCTTAAACGGAGGAAACCCTGATATTGCACAGGCTTTGACCAAGCTCAATGTCAATCTTGTTTTCCATGAGACTATTTGTGCACAGCAGGGAATCTGGAATGATGGAAAGCTTGTAAACACCTCCGAGCTTAACTCCGAAATCCTCCTTGAAGATCTTTATAAAGAAGGTAAGTATATCCTGGTCGTTGAAGGCTCAATTCCGAACGGTCCGGATGGTTCAGGACGCTACCTGGTTATTGGGAACAAGACTTTCAAGGAAACCCTTGGAGAAGCTGCAAAGAACGCCGCAGCTATCGTTGCAATCGGGGCCTGTGCCTGCTGGGGAGGAATTACCTCTGCAAACAGCGATGTTGAAAAGGACACAGACTATAGGGGAGTTGCTTACAAAAAGACTGATGCATCAAAAGGCATGCTTAAGGAACTTGGCATCGATAAGCCAGTAATCAACATCCCTGGCTGCCCAGCTCACCCTGACTGGATTCTCCTTACCCTTGGAGCAGTAATCCTTGGAAAGATCAAGATCCCTGACGACCTTGGTGAAGTTCTTGACGAATACGGCAGACCAAAGGTCTTCTTCCCTCCAGACCACACAGTTCATGAAAACTGCCCACGCCGTGGATACTATGACCGTGGAGAATTCGATGAAGAGGTTGGCGGAGCAAAATGCCTTTGGAAATTAGGCTGCAAAGCTCCTTATGCCCATGCAGACTGTGGAATTCGCAGGTGGAATGGTTCAGTAAGCATGTGTACCCAGGCAGGAGGCCCCTGCATTAACTGTGTAGACCCTGGTTTCCCGGACGCTTCAAGACCACTGTATGTTGAAGCGGAAGATGAGGGAATTGCCGGAGCAAACATTGACACAGTTGCCAAAGTTGCAGTTGGTGCCGCTGCAGTCGCTGCAGGTGTGCATGCTGTAAGGAGAATGGGAAAAGGAGAGTGAGTGAAAAATGGTAAACGTTACAGTTGATCCCTTAACCAGAATTGAAGGTCACCAGCGCATATCCACTGAAGTAGATGCTAACGGTGTTATTACCGATGCCCAGTCATCTTCCCTTATATTCAGGGGTTTTGAACGCATTCTTCAGAAGCAGGACCCAAGAGACGCAGCTTTTCTTACCCAGAGAATTTGCGGTGTCTGCCCTATTGCTCATGGATTGGCAGCAACAAATGCTCTTGACGATCTTTATGGTGTGGCTGAATATGTTCCTAAAGATGCTCTTGTAATGAGGAACATTTTCCAGGGCCTGAACATGATTGCAAGCCATGCAACTCATATATATGTCCTCTTTGGCCCTGACCTTGCAAACCCAGCATACAGAAATGTACTTACAACACTTGGAGACACCGGAAACGCAGTCTGGAAAGAGATGGTTGGAAGGTTTGCCCCAATCAGCTACAAGATGGATGGCGCAGCTGTACCTGCGGGAAGTTCTTACATGGCAGCAATTCCTGAAAAGAAACGCCTTCAGGAAGCCATTGCACTTATTGCCGGTAGAATGCCTGGTCCTTCATCCCTTTATCCAGGTGGATATACCTACCCGGCTACTGTCGCAGATATAACCAAACTTTCCTCTTATTATCTGCAGGTCATGGACTTCGTATCCAACCATACTCTGAGAGTTCCATTCGATACCTGGATAGAAAATACGTATAAGGCAAGCTCTCCCCAAAAAGCAGTAAGCTTTGTTACTGAGCACCTCCAGGGCCTTGTAGACAAATCAACTGCTTCCAATGACTTCTCCAGAGCAGCAGGTTGGGGAGATGTTGAATTCTATGCAGCTTTCGGTTCCGAACTTGTAGGAGAAACTATGCTTGGTCTTCCTGCAAGCCTTAAACATGATACAATCGGTGGTTACAAGGACCCCTCAAAGATCTGCTTCGTTTCATATGGTGGGTACTACAAGCCCAAAGACGGATACGACCCGAGGAGCCCTGCAGGAGACCGCATTTTCACCTCAGGTGTGGTAACAGGAAAGCTCGAATATGAGGAATTTAATCCTGACAAGATTACTGAGAGTACTGCTCACTCCTTCTACACTAACAGTGTAAACGATCTCGCACCAGTACAGGGCGAAACCGTTCCGTTTACTGATTCAGAGAAAATTGTCTTCACAGGCGGTTCAAATAGCCAGTACAGCTGGGACAAGGCTCCGAGATACGATGGAATTCCGGGTGAAGTTGGGCCTCTTGCACGCATGCTGAATATAAAAGAGCCGCTTGTTACAGGACTTGCTCAGGCCTTTGCTGCAAAAGGATACTCTCCAGCTAATGTTTATACCAGAATGCTGGCTCGTATGCAGGAAACTGCAATTCTCGCATATGAACTTCTTAACTGGGTAACAGTTGACTATACGCCTGGAGGCAAGATTTCAGTTCCTCTTGACTTTAATGCAGCCAAAAATAATCAGGGTATGGGCCTGTGGGAAGCCCCTCGTGGAGCTCTTGGTCACTGGATCTCTGCTGGCAGCGATGGAAAGGTTGCCAACTATCAGTGTATAGTTCCGGGTACCTGGTTAATGTCCCCAAGAGACAGCAATGGCATCCCCGGTCCTCTTGAACAGTCTCTCATTGGTTCAAAAATCAATCCAGTAGGATCCGTCGATTATACCAACCCAGTTGGAATCTTCCATATGGGCAGGTCTTATGATCCATGCATCTCATGCGCAGTCCACACCATTGACCTGACTGGAAAACGCGCTCCAAATACTCTGAGAATACTCTAAGTATAGTACAAGGAGATGACCCACTATGAAATCTAACAACAACCGGTCAATGGTTGTTGAGCGCTATACAATAACTGACAGGATAGCTCATACTGTCCATGCTATTGCGATGATAGTGCTCATCATCACCGGGTTAAAGATATATGCTGGATGGGACTTCATGAGTTTCCATTCAGCCCGCGCTCTGCACATGATCGCGGTCCCGTTCCTGCTTGCAGTGAACTGGATCCTTATCCCGTACAATATTTTTTCCGAAGGTCACGGGTTAATGGGAAAAATCTCGCACTTTACGGACCATTACATCTTTGGTCCTAAAGATGCAGTTCGTATGAGAGATATTATTAAGAACTTCTTCAGGAAGGGCAGGTATCCTGCATTTTCCATCTATGATGAAGAAAAAGGCCACTACGAGACCAAACTCCATCCCTTAATGAAGATCTTGATTGTGCTTGAAGGTACAGCCCTCTTCTTAATTGCGGTTTCGGGAATTGTCCTGTATGATCTTAACTGGTCACTTTTTGGCCTTCCGATAGCAGAGTGGATCACTTCGATAGCAGCCATCTTTGCACCTATATTTGGGATGAACGCTGTAGGTTTCTTAAGGTTTATTCACCTTCTCATGACCTACTGGTTTGTCTTTGAACTTGTAGTGCATGTTGGAATTCTGGAGTTTGATCCTCATGTCTGGAAGTACTACAAAGCTATCTTCTGGACAGGAAAAGAAGACTTCTCAGATACTAACTACTCAGAGTATGTAGAGAAATATTCAAGGTTTGATGCTAAGAAGGAACACGACAAACACGACAACAAAAACATTAAAAAAGTCGTTAAAACAAAAAGAGGTTAACTACGGAAGATAATATGGGCATGTTCTTATGTATATGCCTATATTATACATGCCTCAGTACCCCGTTTGAAGGCAAGGATCTTTTAAACGATGCTGAATTTCACCCCTCGTCCAGTACATGTTCTGATCATAACAGATGTATTGATGATAGGAGAACAGGTTCAGACTCTATCGGAAATCATGGTTATAGGAATTTAAACAGGTACTGCAGCCACTGAAATTACCCAGGAAATGTCCAGTATTCTTGAGGGTGTGAATAAAGCTACAAAGTAAGGGAAGAGATTTCTTCCCTGTTTTAATCTTTTATTAATCAATTTAATCTCTGTTTTGTATTGAGTATATTTATCTCTATTTATCTCGATCTTTTTCTTCTGCAGTGCTGGTTAACATAAGAAATGATCGATAATTAATGGTCGATAAGAAATTCTAAATTAAAAGAGCTGCTGAATCACAAGGGCTTGTACCCTGCTTCACATATTGCGGCCCTTATTTTTCCGAGATCAGTTCTGGTCTCTTCAAAATCCACAACTGCTTCTCTTTTCTCAAGGTTTACGTCAACTTCTACTACTCCCTGCACGGAAGCAATAGCTCTCCCCACTCTAACAACGCAGTGATTGCATTCCAAACCTTCAATCCTTATGATTACCTGTACCAGAGAAATAACCCCCTTTCAAATAAGTAGGTCCCAGATTTAGATTCGCCCGGTTTTGTCGATTTTATAAGCAGAATGGATATTGTAAATATTGATATTGTAAATATTATTCTGTAAAGTATTATTTTAATCCCCACTTATTAGAGCTTTTTTATTGAAGATTTAATTTCCCTCTTTACTTTCCATTCAGCGAAGCAATAACAGCTATAAGAATTGCTCCTCCAAACCCGATAAGTCCTACCCAGGAAAAGGCATCTCCGTTTAGCAATATATAAGTAGAGACAACCAGCAGAACAGCAAGGAAAAATTCCTTTGAAAAAACACTTCGTTTGTTATCTTTTTGCCTCACTTCAAGGAATCTGTCTCCTATGTCTTCCATTTTGTCTGCAACCTCCCTGACCGCAGCCCTCAACTCAGCTTTTTCGTTCACTGGCTCGGTGGAAAACTCGATATGGAGGGCAGCTCCCTTTGGTTCATTGAGTTTCTTGTAGGCATCCATAAGGACAGGGACTGCAATGCTTTTAATGTTGTACCTCGGGTCAAGTTCTAGGCAGACTCCCTCAATAAGCAGTATCGCCCTCTGAAGGGTTGAAAACTCTCCGGGGAGCTTAATATCATATTTCAGACCCAGTTTTGCGTAGTTATCGCTCTGCCTGCCTTCAAGCCCGTAGTTCTGGTTCGCAATCAGTTCATCCATATCCTTCCTGAGCCTGCGGACATCCACGTCTCTCGCATCCGCACCCCCGATATTAAGGAATCCCCGGGTTGCACCTTCCACATCCCTGTTATTGATGGCGTAATAAAATTCCAGCATATTCTTTTTGAGCTCATCATCTATACTGCCGACAGCCCCGAAATCAATGAAAGCAATGGTGTCGTCCTCTTCAACCAGCATATTGCCGCCGTGCGGGTCTGCATGGTAAAAGCCGTCGATATATACCTGTTTCAGGTAGCTTCTGGTAATCGTGCGCGTATATTCCGATTTTTTGCTCTGGGGCACAGGCATGTCAATGATGTCCTTAATCTGGGTTCCCTGAACGAATTCCATAGTCAGAACGTTTGCCGAGCAGTAATCCTGATAAATTTTTGGCACAGCAACATTTTTCACATTCTTGAAATTGTCTTCAAAACGCCTCATATTGACGGCTTCAGTCCTGAGGTCAACTTCCCTCGTAAGCATTTCCCGGATTTCCAGCAAAAAAGCATCAATGTCAAAATTCCTTCCCACACCCAGAACCTTTCTCATAACTGGCTTGAAGTCATCAAGAATCGAAAGATCAATATTTATTATGTCAATCAGGTTCGGGCGAAGGATCTTAACAGCTACAGGCTTGCCTTCAAGGACACCTTTATATACCTGTGCAATAGAACCGCAGGCAATCGGGTCGGGATCAAAGCTGTCAAAAATGTTAATAAAAGCTTTAGCTTTTCTTTCCCTTGCAGCTTTCAGCTCTTCTTCGCTTTTTTTCCTGTTCCTTTCCTCGCGCGTCTGGTACTCACATACGCACGCAAGGTCAAGGGACTCAGCCATCTCCTCAAAAGGCACAGGTTTAACCCTGTCCTGCAAATTCGCCATTTCAATGACATAAGGCTGGGGCACAAGGTCAGGCCGTTTGCTCATGGTCTGTCCCATCTTGATAAAAGTAGGCCCGAGCTCTTCGAAAGCCTGCCTGAGTTTCGCTGCTGTCTCTCTATTCTCGAGGTCAAAAGTACATGTACAGTCAGGGTTTGAAATATAATCGGTACGCAAATCCCGGTAGAGTTCCGGAATAAGGTTGTACTTCAAAAGGACCCGTGTGACCTCAAGATAACGCTTTGTTTTCCCCAGCATCCACTATGGATTAGTTATTATTGGTTAATAGAGTTTGCACAGGATTAAGAAATAAGGATGATAACATCGATTAAGGATGATAACATCGATTTTTAAGCAATCAAGTACCCAGAGTAGTCAGATAAAAAAGTAAATCTTTACGGCCTTGCCCTGATCTTCCTGAAAACATCCTTAAAAGCCAGTTTTTTTGCTTCCTTTATCTTAAATCCGGCTTCTTCTATATTCCTCGCTGTATGCCGTGTCGTATGATCCCCTAACAGAAAAAACAGAAAAGGATTGATCAGGTGTTCAAAAAGGTCAATAACCGGGTTACTGCTGTGCAGATGCTCAAGGGCTATCAGCTCACCTGAAGGTTTAAGGACACGCCTCATCTCTTTGAGAGCTTTTACAGGATCAGGAATTGTGCAGAGGACAAAAGTCGTAACCACGTAATCAAAGCTGTTGTCCGGAAATTCAAGGATCTCTGCGTCCATAAGGAGAAGATTGACATTTTTCACTCCCGCAGCTTTCTCTCTGGCTTTTTCGAGCATGCCCTCGCTGTTATCTATTCCTGTTACCGAACAGCCCGCTGGGTAGTATTTCAGGTTCCTTCCGCTTCCCACTCCTACTTCCAGTATTTTTCCACTCAGACCTGAAAGTGCCTCCTTTCTCCATTTCCGGAAAAAGAAAAGTTCAAGAGGCAGATCTATCAGTTCATAAATGGGTGCGATTCGGTTATATTTTGAGGCTGCGGACACTCTGGATATCTTTGCGGGCATGGACGCTATAATTAAAGTGCTCTTAATAAAACCTTTTACGGTTTTGCCCTTATTCTCTTGAAAACATCCTTAAAAGCCAGATTCCTTTCTTCCCTGATAGTGAATCCAACCTTTCTTATGTTCCCCACGGTATCCCTGGTAACCTCATCTCCGATAACTGAAAACATAATTGGATTTATTAAGGTTTCAAATTTGGAAATAATACTGTTACTGCTGCGCATGTGTTCAATGGCGATCAGCTCACCTGAAGGTTTAAGGACTCGTCTCATTTCCTTTAAAGCCTTCACAGGATCGGGAACCGAACAGAGGACAAAAGTTGTGACAACATAGTCGAAGGTACTGTCCTGAAATTCCATGTTTTCGGCATCCATAAGGAGAAGAGTGATATTCTTCATACCTCTGGATTTCTCACGGGCCTTTTCAAGCATCCCTTCACTAACATCGATTCCTGTCACCTGAGCGCCCGCAGGGTAGTATTTCAGGTTCCTTCCAGTTCCCACACCTACTTCCAGGATTCTGCCTTTGAGGCTCGAAAGAGCTTCCTCTCTCCACTTTCCGTACAGGAAAAACTCTACAGGCGCCTCCATAATGTCATAGACTGCAGAGATTCGGTTATACTTTGAGACTACGGACATCAAATGAATTTACGCTTTATTTCCGGATATCTCTTCTCATAAGGCACACTACTGCTAATAACCCGACAACCACAGGAATAACTTCAAAACCCGGAATCCGCTCTTCCTCGGTTGTGTTGCCCGGTACTTCAGTCGGCTGTTCCGGAGTTGTATTGCTTACCGGCACTTCAAGGGTCTGTTCCGTAGTTGCATTTGCTGATGGCTCAGTTGCGTTGACAGTTGTTTCGGATGGAGTTTCTGATATGTTTTGTGGATAATCATCGGAATTACCTGGAAAACTCAATGCATTAATCTCAACCAGATTCGTAAATCCGTCTCCATCCGAGTCAAGGTTTTCAATTGCTGTGAAATTTCTTCCACTTCCTGAGTATGCTGTACCATAAGGATTTCTGGCTTCTCCATCATGACAGGTAGTGCATGAATCAAGCTTTGTGCCTTCAGTGTCATATCGCTGATTGAAGGATTCCAGATAGCTGGGCCTGGCTGATACCATTGGTGCCCCCACCAGAAATATCACTGCGAGAAGCGATATAACCATTAGTTTACAATTCAAATCCTCACCACCGCTTTCCCAATTCTTACTCTTACTGATGAGTTATCTGCTAGATCTTTAAATACTCTTGGTGCGGGGCCAGACAGAAATCTACCTTAAGTTTTTCACTCTGATTGTGGTTTTATATGAACAATATCAAAAATCCTCATTATTTCAATTACCTTACAAAAAACTCCCTGAAAACCGATTCATATTTAAGTGTTCGGATTAATACCACGCTGCGGATTCTCAATTAATGGCTAATGAAGACCTGGCAAAGATTTTCTAAAAAAAAGTAGAGGTCTCAGACAAGCTCACAATATCATCTCACAATATCATTTATCTCACAGGAATCATTATTACATAAAGAATCTCACAATACAGATTTATTTTATAATAATACAGAGGAAACCCGATGAGCAATATTTTACGCAGGGGCAGGCTTGAAGCTGCCCAGGATGAGGAAATTATACGCTACACCTCCTCTATGGAGGCTGATAGGTGGATTTTTAATGCTGATATAGCAGTTGATCTTGCCCATACGGTAATGCTGAGAGAGCAGGGGATTATAAAAGAAGAAGACTGCAGTAAAATTCTCAGTGGACTTTTGAAGATAAGGGAAGAAGGCATGGAGAAGCTCGATTTCAGCTATGAGGACATACACATCTCACTTGAATCCAGGCTCATCGACATGGTAGGGGAAGATGTGGGAGGCAGGATGCATTCCGGGCGTTCGAGAAATGATGAGGTTGCTACCTGCATCAGGCTGACCCTGAGAGAAGAACTTCTCGGCCTGCTCGAAGAAATATTTGCCCTCAGAAAAACCCTTGTCACCCTTGCAGGAAAGCACGCTGAAACCCTTATGCCCGGCTTTACTCACCTTCAGCATGCCCAGCCGACCACCCTTGCTCACCACCTCTGTGCGCATGAATCTGCTCTCGGCAGAGACTTTGACAGAGTGCAGGACGCTTTTTCCAGGGTTAACCTCTGCCCGCTCGGAGCTGCTGCATTTGCTTCTACGGGCTTTGACCTCAACAGGAAGCGGACTCAGGAACTCCTTGGTTTTGAAGGACTGCTGGAAAATTCAATGGATGCGGTCAGCAGCAGGGATTTCCTCATCGAATGCGCGTCTGTGTTTTCAAATCTCATGATAAACCTGAGCCGCATGGCTGAAGAACTTGTGATATGGTCTTCCTCCGAGTTCAATTTCATTGAGCTGGACGACATGTATGCTTCCACTTCTTCGATCATGCCCCAGAAGAAAAACCCGGATACTGCAGAATTAATGCGCGGGAAAACAGGAGTGGCTGTTGGCGCCCTTATGTCTCTGCTTACCATCTGCAAAGGGCTTCCTCTCAGTTACAACCGCGACCTTCAGGAAGCAACTCCCAATATCTGGCGCTCGGTTGAAACCGTAAGGGCTTCGGTCAGGGTAATGGAAGGGATGGTAAGGACTATGAAAGTCCATTCTGAAGTGCTTGCAGCCGAATCCATAACAGGTTTTACGACAGCTACAGAACTTGCAGATACATTTGTTCGGGAAACGGGAATTCCCTTCAGGACCGCCCATCAAATCGTCGGAATGCTTGCAAAGGAAAGGGAAAAGCCCACAATGGAAAAAATTGATTCAGTGGCTGAAGTTGTGCTCGGAGAGTCGCTTTCAAGCAGAGGATTGACGGAAAAGATGGTAAAGGAAGCTCTAAACCCTGTCTCCAATATAAAGAGACGAAAGATTGCGGGAGGCCCTGCTCCTGAAGAAATGAAGCATTATCTCTCAAAGAGGCAGTCTGAGCTTGAACTGAATGAGCAGGAGATTGCAACCCTGAAAGATATCATAGACTCGGCTTTCGAAAACCTGCTTGCAGTAGTTGACGAATACAGGAAAATCTGAGCGCGGCGGTTTTAAGCCGAAAAAACACGTTTAATTTTAATATTAATTAGACCTCTTAGTATCGCACAGATTACACAGATCTCTTAGTATCACACAGATTATACAGATTAAAGCTACAGCGCTAAAGCAGCATAAATTACTTTCACGGCATTCGATACTTAATTACAATACTTACAATACTCAGCAGAAAAGGGATAATTCATGGAATTCAAACAGGGCGATCGGGTACGCATTGAAAAGAACGGCACTGTCTACGAAGGCAAAGTAATGCCGTCCATGGAAGGGTATATCACAATAAAAATGAAAAGCGGTTACAACGCTGGTTTTTCTATTGATAAGGTCAGGATAACTCCCTTGGAATATGACGGAGAAGCTCTAAACGGAGGAAATGGAAGGGGAAATGGCGTAAAGGAGTCTAAAGAAGCAAAAGAAAAAGTTTCCAGGCCCGGACTCCCGAAGATTTCAATCCTATCCACAGGCGGGACAATCGCCAGCAAAATTGATTACAGGACAGGTGCAGTTACATCCCAGTTTACTGCTGATGATATCCTTGCCGCAATCCCTGAACTGAAGGAAATTGCAGACTTTAAAGGCAGGGTAATCTCAAGCATCCTCTCCGAAAATATGGACCCTTACTCATGGCAAAACCTCGCGAAAGCGGTTGTTGAAGAAATCGAATCCGGAGCTGATGGAATAATCGTCACTCACGGGACAGACACAATGATGTACTCTGCCGCAGCTCTTTCATTTATGATAGAAACTCCTGTGCCTATCGTTTTTGTGGGCTCCCAGAGGAGTGCAGATCGCCCGAGCAGTGACAATGCCATGAATGCGATCTGTGCAGCAAGAGTTGCCATAAGCAAGATTGCCGAAGTAGTGGTGGTTATGCACGGCACAACCTCGGATGACTTCTGTGAGATCCACCGTGGAACAAAGGTCCGAAAAATGCATACCTCTCGCAGGGACGCTTTCAAGTCCGTGAATTCTCTTCCTGTAGGGACTGTGGATTACGGTACAGGAGAAATAAATACATTTATTGATTATACCAGACGCGGAGAAAAGTCCCTTAAATTCAAATCCGGGATGGAAACTAAGTGCGCTCTTGTGAAGTTTACTCCGGGAGCGGACCCGGCTGTCCTTGACTATTATATTAATAACGGATATAAAGGACTGGTCATAGAGGGCACAGGGCTCGGGCACGTTTCCACAAAATGGATTCCTTTTATCCGGAAGGCTGTGGATGCAAAAATGCCTGTTATAGTTACATCCCAGTGCCTTAACGGCAGAATTTGCGACCGCGTTTACGATACAGGCCGAGATATGCTGAAAGCCGGAGTAATCGAAGGAGAAGATACTCTTCCCGAAACTGCCCTTGTCAAGCTTATGTGGGTGCTTGGCCAGACAGATGATTTCAAAAAAGCTATCAGTATGCTCAGAGAAGATCTCAGCGGAGAAATCTGTGAGTGCACTCAGAGATAAGGAATCATGAGAAGTAATATTTAAAAACACGTAATGAGCCCCGAAAGGGGTTCAAGTGTAACTTTTTTAGCAATAACTTCTCTTTTTATAGCCCTTTTATGTTTCTTTTTTGGGCAGTTGTCAGATGATCTAAGGCATTTATTTTCTAAAGTAATTTATCGAAGGTGAAAAACTATTTTGGGTCAAAGGAAGCATTTTCTGGACTGGTTGAAGCATTTTTATCAAACAGCTTCTTCCCCACCTTCACTATAACATTTCTGAGTTATTTTCCTCAGCGGTAGGATGGCAACGGTTCATGCGGGCGAGATAATGAGAAGGATCAGGTCTCTGCTGCAGGAAGAAATATAGATTCAAGACTTTGAACAAATTCTCTTTTCATATGGTTCACTTCAATGTAAAATTTATTCCGCTCAACATATTTAAATAACAAAAGCTATAATGTACTATGCTAACAAGTGTCATGTTAACTAATGGCAGTAAATTATAGGCAGGTGTAGTAGATGTTAGTTTTAGGAATCGAGGATCCACAGATCTGGATTGCATATTTATCTTGTTTATTAAGCGCACTCGGATGCATGGTTTATGGGGCATTGAATTGGAGAGGCGAAGACGAAAAGGCAGTCAAGAGTGGAACTCAGAATACAGCGGTTCAAGATCAGTAAAACTTATCCTGGTTTAATCTTAACCCTCACTTAAGGCGGCCTTTATAACGCCTGCGAAAAACGGCAATTAACACTATTCTGGAATGATTTTTATGGCAGTCAGTACTTCAACTCTTATCTTTCTTGTCATTGTTTATTTTGCGTTAACTTTCTACGTTGCCCGTCTGGGGTATAAGAAAAATTCCCAGACCGATGGGTATATGCTTGCAGGCAGACGCGTACCTCCGGCAATCATGGCTCTCTCCTACGGAGCTGCATTCATCAGCACTTCTGCAATCATAGGATTCGGAGGGGTAGCTGCGTCTTTAGGAATGGGGCTTCTGTGGCTTGTGTTTATGAATATCTTTTTTGGGATTTTCATTGCCTTTGTGGTCTTTGGCCCTGGAACCCGGCGCATGGGTATAAACCTTGGAGCCATTACTTTCCCTGAATTTATAGGAAAACGTTTCCAATCAAGATTTATTCAATCTTTTTCCGGGCTACTTGTAGCGATTTTCATGCCTATTTACGCAGCAAGTGTGATCATAGGAGCAGGTCGTTTTCTTGAGACCACGCTTGGGATGAACTATAACCTCGCTCTTCTGATTTTTACCGTCATCATTGCATTTTATGTGATTAAAGGCGGTCTTCTCTCAGTGATGTATGTGGATGCGATGCAGGCCACTATTATGTTAATAGGAATGACCTTTTTACTGATATTTACCTACAGCAAACTGGGAGGAGTTGTAGAAGCTCATCAGGCTCTTACCAATATGGCAAACCTTGTCCCTCAGGCGCTTGTTGATCAGGGACACAGGGGCTGGACTGCAATGCCAGCTTTTAATTCCCCAATCTGGTGGACATTGGTTTCCACAATCATAATGGGAGTAGGAATAGGAGCACTTGCACAGCCACAGCTCGCAGTCAGGTTCATGACTGTGAAAGACGACCGTTCCTTGAAAAGGGCAGTTGCTGTAGGAGGGCCTTTCCTTCTGATGATGGCAGGAGTCGCATATGTTGTGGGAGCCCTTTCCAATGTATACTTTTATAGGACTGTAGGGAAGATTGCCCTTGATGTTGTTCCGGGCGGAAATACTGACCTTATAATGCCAGCATACCTGAACCAGTCAATGCCTGAGCTGTTTGTGGCAATCTTCATGCTCAGCCTGCTCTCGGCTGCAATGTCTACTGCAGCTGCCCAGTTCCACACTATGGGTACAGCCATAGGGTACGACGTTTACCAGCACGGTATTATGAAAGGCAAGTCCGGTGCAAGTACAGTCCACGTTACAAAAATCGGAATTGCCTTTACCATCCTGGTAGCAGTTATTCTGGCTTACATTCTTCCTGGAAGTATTATCGCAAGAGCTACTGCCATGTTCATGGGACTGTGCACATCCGCTTTCCTGCCAATTTATATTGGGGCACTGTTCTGGAAGCGTACAACAAAAGCCGGAGCAACTGCAAGTCTTGTTGTGGGTTCTATAAGCAGCCTTTTCTGGCTGGTGTTTATCCATGCAAAAGAAGCAGTTCCTCTCAAAATTTGTATGGCAATCTTTGGAAAGGAGACTTTACTTTCGGGCATCTGGCCCCTTGTAGACCCTATCCTGATTGCAACTCCACTCTCTTTCATTGTCCTGGTTGTTGTAAGCCTTATGACACCGCAGTTTTCACCTGAATTCCTGAAGAAGGCTTTCAGGCGCAGGCTCGAAGACGAAGAAGAGGAAAAGTCATCATCGTCGCACAAGACGGTTGATTCAACAGGTGTCTAAGCCTGTTATTTTAAAATTCAGGCGCATTTTTATGCGTCTATTTCTTTTCTATTTTTCTCGTTTTCAAATAACAAATAGCAGATTGCTTTACTGTGAGTTTTATCTTCAGGAATAGAGTTTCCGGAGTATCTAATATGTTCTTTAATGTGTTTTTTATACTTGCTGCGGATAAGCGGGCTAAAACGGCGTCCTGGCTTATGAAAAAAATATAAATTAATTCAGAAAAGAAGGACGAAGATAAAATGAATAAAGAAAAAGATCCTGTAGATGGATCTTTTTTCGGAAAAAGCCTCTCCAGAATCCTTTAAATTTCCTTTCTCACAGGCAGGGTCTGCCCTCCATGAGGCATCAGGTGAACTTTTGC
Organism: uncultured Methanosarcinales archaeon; assembly: GCA_964434965.1. Lineage (GTDB taxonomy): Archaea > Halobacteriota > Methanosarcinia > Methanosarcinales > Methanosarcinaceae > Methanosarcina. Next base: position 12,589 of record CAYSWX010000021.1, on the reverse strand, counting down.
ATCCGGATTTTCTGAAAGGACTGCAGACAGGGCTTCCTGCACGCTTGCCATAGGGGTAAAGAATGCAGATCTGGCTTTTTCTTCAGGAAGCTTCGAGACAAGGTAAAGCCTGAACTTCGTTGAGGCTTTTGCAACGATTGCACTCTTGTGGCCTCCAAACTCGAAGCATTGCTTGAAACGCTCTATTGCATCCTCAGGAGTTTTACACTCCATGTTCCAGCATTCGTATACCTGGTTTCCTATCCCTTCGGCGCATTCTGCTACAAGAATGATCGAGCCGCCGTCTTTTACAGCCTGGGTTGCGTTGTCCAGGGATTTGTTTGCCTGGTAGAGGTTGATGTCTTTGGGATAGCCACCGCAGGAGACGACCACAGCATCTGCCGGATCTACAGGCACTTTATACATAGCATCCACAACCTCGACCCCTTTCCTGTGTGCTTCTATAAAATCGCCTGCAACAGCAGCAACAATTCCTTTTTTGCTGTCAAGTACGACATTAAGAATGAATTTAAGGCCAAAGACCTTTGCAGCCTCCTCCATGTCCTGCCTGACAGGACTGTCCACCCTTCCAGAAACCGCATTTTCTTCGATCATCATTTTATGGTTGGTAAGCACAGACTCTTCAGAGCTTACTCCGGGGAGTATTGACTTTGCGCCCCCGCTGTACCCTGCATAATAATGAAACTCGATTCCTCCAGTGCCAATAACAATATCAGCATCGAGAACTTCTTCGAAAATCTCAATGGGCGTACCCCGGCTAGTTACCCCAATCCGTCTGCATCTGGAGGTGTCGTGCTGGATGCAACGGATTTTTTTGTAGATCTCTTCTCCAACAAGTTTCTTTGATTCCTCCTCAGTTTGCTGACGGTGGAGCCCGAGAGCAAATATGATGGTAATGTTCTCATCCCTTGCTCCGCCAAGGTAAAGCTCTTCGAGTAAAGGAGGAAGAATTATTTCTGTAGGAGTGGGCCTTGTGATATCACTTACAATAATTGCAATCCTTGATTCCGGGTTTACAATCTTGGATAGTCTCTTACTTTTTATCGGATTTTCGAGCGCTTTTCTGATTAAAAGAGCTCCATCCTCCTTTTTTTCAGGCTCCGAAGGCAGGATCAGGCTGGATATATTTTTCTCAGGAATATTCAGCTCAGAAACCCCGTTTCCGAAAGCAAGTGGGATCTTTTTTATATTTGTCATCATGTTCATGCCGGTGATTTCGTATTAATTATATAAAATCGTATAGGTAAACAATAGTAAAAGTATGTGTGAAATGCAATTTAAATCTGCTCTTTTAGATCTATATTCAGATCCTTCAAGAGAATTCAAAAAATATTATTTTATATCTTACTAATTCTCATAACTCTATAAGATATTTGTGTTTTTATCTAATCAGAAATATCCAGACGAAAAAACAAGTGAACTTTAGAAGGAATCCTGAGATTTCCCTGTAGGCACTCATTTAAGAAAATAATCCTCTAACTCTTGATTTAAATCAGGGGGCGCGGAGTCACAGAGGGAAGTCATCGTCATCGGTAGCGATTTGTATTATAGGACATGTGGGGGATGAAAGCGGAGGTTTGCACCATAGTTAATATCCTGCACAACTTTAAAACATAAACCTTTTCTTAATTATGCAAGTCAATTTATTCTTTGACTGGCTGTTTATATATAACTATGTATCTAACTGCAGGAGTTAAGGTATGCCAAAAGGACGATCAACTGAAAGTCCTTTGGGAACTTTCTGGTAGATGTTGTTTTCTATATAACTTAGCTTTAGCTGAAGAAATGATGCATGAAAAAACAAGAAAATAACTGTCAAGTATGTAGATCAACAGAACAAGCTACCAGCTGCCATGTGAAGTGGTTTAGGGAGGGTAGTTCACCTGAGAATTCTGTAACTCAAGAGTGTTCGTAAAGAATGAAAATAATATTAAATATAAATGATAAAACTATTACAAGGATTCAAATTTAATCTGTGGCACTTTTTTGAACACACTTTTAAACTTATTTATATATATTGTAGTGTGTAATAAAAAAATAAACACTTTCAGAAATCCAATACAAAAAGAAAACATTAATTTACAGTCAATAGTAAATGGAACGAAATTTTTACTGGAAAACAAAAATTCTGGATAAAAAAAGACTTTTTACACCTCAATAAGGCTCATATATTCTTAAAATGATTATAAAAAAAATAAGCGTAGAGCTCTCCACAGATTTTGTAGAAGGCTGTTGAGTCAAAAGATATAAAAGTCTAAGGTGGGTGTAGAGATAAATAGAAATCGATTTTGGTGATTTAGTGAGGAATTTCAATCATCTAAAAATGTTTATTTTCATACTGTTCATGTTAAATTATCTGTGGATAGGAGGAGCGCATGCCTCCCCTGATACTAACAGCTCAAAAGTAACTGAGAATATTAATCAGGGAAGCATTGTCCTGTTCTCACAGAACTATTCTGAATTAAGCAGCCTTCCAGCTAATGTCTTTATCGCAAAGGTTCATAAAGAAAAGGCTTACGATAAATTATATTCAAGTATATATGCAACAGAAAACTCAGATATATGCTTTAATAACACTTCAAACACGCTGAAGTATACGAATATAAGAGACTCCCCTCTAATCCCATGCTGTTTACTTCCAGACGTTGATAGTATTTCCTGTTTTGGAATAAATGAGTATCTGGGTCATTTTAGAAGTAATCTTGATATTTTTACATTTTGTGAATGTACTTCTGTCCCTATAATTCATTACCTTGAGGAACCGAGGCAGGCGGGAGCTCTTTACATATGCAACCTGACACCAATGGTAAAATGTGCCTATGAAGTTTCAATGGATGTAAACACAGACGACCCTGAGAGTTTTGTTGAACTGGATAGCCCGGGCTCAAGACTGTTAATTCAGAATATTGAGAATCAGACCCTGCTCAAAAGTTATTATAGAGACCAATCTGGAGAGACCAGATATGAAGAACTGGTTCTTGGTGACGCTTCAGAAAAGGTAAACTTCAAAATAATGTTCGATGGCTATAACAAAACAAACACAATTTACACACAGGCCGGCAGCTCCATAGTTACTCCATTCTATAATCTTGACAGGCAAAAGCTGCCTTATATCGATTTTTCAAACGGATATATTAAGTTTACATCTTTTATCCTTGGAGAAGGAACCATCCTTGACGTTAACATATACAGTGTAAACCAGACTGCAGACAGAAAACTCATAACAGCAATCGGGAACAATAAGATGGTCCCGTTCGGACTTGACGGACCAATGAATGGCACCAAAGAAGGAGTTGACTACCTGAATAATAAAGGGTATAGAGGTACGATGTGGTTTGATAAGGGACTCCTTGAGAAGTCCAATGAGTCACACGTTGATTACCTTCGCAGCCTGGTTGCTAACGATTCCTGGGAAGTTGGCATACACTATACAAAGGAGTTAAACAGCCTTCCACTTGAAGAAGCATACAGGGTAATGGATGAGGAATACTCATACGTGTATGAAAAAATCGGTAGAAAACCAACAAGCTGGTGCTGCCTGAGAAACCACGATAACCTTACACACGCAAATTATGCGTACGAAAATCTGGGAATGACTTGGAGAAACGGAGACTCATTAATTCATGCGGAAAGAGATGTAGGAAATCTGTACGACGATACCTGGGAATGGTGGGAGCCAGCATCAAAAGCAGGCATGTCATATCCAGTATTTACCCATGAACTTGATGTGGAACCTGCAATAAAATACTCAATAAGCCGCTCAAAGTTCCAGGACTGGGTGGATAACTGTTACGCAAACAATATGTCAGTAGTGTCTTTTTACGAATACAACCAGATAAGCCGTAATACATATGATGCCAGTTTTGAAAATCTGCAATACGATGGGAAATTGCTTTCATTCGATGCACATACAAACGGTGCTGCTCTTGTAAACGTAAACATAACTGCCGGAAACAGTACACAGGTCTACGACACTACACTGGAAAAGTACCTTGATTATGAAACCGAGCCTGATAACTCAATCACTTTCAGTGTTGAGGACGACCATAGTTACAAGGTGTATCTAAACGGCCGTGAATAAGGCATGAATTTGATGGGCGTGTAAAAATTCAATTACCACAAAAGGCATGTAAACAAGGCAGGCACGTTTTTTTCGTGCCTTTCTGTGCCTTATGTGGCGAGCTTTTTTCTGCGTACTTCCAATCCTTACAGCTACTGTGCTTTTGATTAATTGTAAATATTTCCTGCACTTATATACTAATAACTGCAAACAGGCTTGCTGATGGGTATTTGTTTTAGAAGAAAATATTCGTATAATGTAACCTGAAGAAGGCTTCCTGATCCGTAAAGTAACAGAAGGGAGTAGCAGTTACAAGGGGAGTGGTAAGCGTGGAAAGAGAAAGGATTTCCTATCATGAATCCGTTCAAAAAATGTATGAGCGGATAAAGAAAGACAATATGACAAATGTCTGGGACCGGTATGAGGCTCAGGGAATAGGAGGAGTACCGGACCGGAGATGCACTTTCTGTATGGCAGGAGCCCGATGTGATCTATGTTCCAACGGTCCCTGCCGTTCGGACGCTGCAAAGGACAAAAGAGGGGTATGCGGGATCACCGCCGATGGAATGGCGATGAGGATGATGCTTCTTCGGAACATAATGGGAGCTTCTACCTACCATTACCATACAGACCAGACCATCCGGACTTTGAGGGAAACCGCAAAAGGTAACACACCTTACAGAATAAGTGAACCTGAAAAGTTGAGGACTTTTGCGGGCAGGCTGGGGCTTGAAACCGGAGGGACTGACTCCGAAATTGCCCTCCGCCTCTGCGAGTTTGTGGAAAAAGAATTTAACAGGCCTGCTTACGAGCCGAGCCGGATTGTGGAGCTTCTTGCCCCTCCGGAAAGAAAGGAGAAATGGAAGGCGCTGGACATCTTCCCTGGTGGGATCTATGGAGAAATGATGCTTTCAACAAGCTCCTGTCTGACAAATGTCGATGGGTATTATGTAAGTCTTGCCCTTAAAGCGATGCGCCTTGCAATCGCAATGGCATATCAGAGCCAGATTGTAAATGAATACTGCCAGGATATATTGTTCGGGATTCCAAAGCCTCATCTTATGAGGGTAGACCTCGGAGTTCTGGACCCTGAATATGTAAATGTGCTTCCTAATGGGCATGAGCCTTTCCTTGGCTTTGCCATGGTCCAGCTTGCAAGAAAACCTGAGTGGCAGGAAAAGGCAAAAACAGCCGGAGCAAAAGGCCTGAGGGTAATTGCCAGCATCGAAACCGGGCAGGAAATGATCCAGAGGTGGGAGGAAGATGATGTCTTTTACGGTTTTACCGGCAACTGGATTTCTCAGGAAGCAGTTCTCGCAAGTGGGAGTGTGGATCTTTTTGCTGCAGATATGAACTGCTCGCTCCCGGTTGCCCCGCTCTACGCCGAAAAATATAATTTCAAACTGATGCCGGTAAGCGAGCTTGTGGCTTTTGAAGGAATAGGGGAACGCCTGAACTACAATCCTGTGGAAGCTGAAAAGCAGGCAGCAAAACTCCTGGATATGGCAATTGAAAATTTCAAAAAGAGGAAAAGTTCTGGAGAGCCGATATCGAATCTTCCGGTAAAAGAGGCCGTAGTTGGCTTTTCAACCGAAAGCATCCTTGAAGCCCTCGGAGGTGCCCTCGACCCCCTGCTCGATGCTATAAAAAGCGGTGCAATCAAAGGTGTGGTCGGAATGGTCTCCTGTACCACCTTAAGGGACTACGGGCAGGACGTGCATAGCGTTGCGGTGGTAAAAGAGCTGATCAAAAGGAATATCCTTGTCCTGTCTTTGGGTTGCGGGAACGGAGCCATGCAGGTGGCAGGCCTCTGCAGCCCCGAAGCAAGGAAGTATGCAGGAGAAAGCCTGAAGGCTGTTTGTGAAGCCCTTGGAGTCCCGCCTGTACTCAGCTACGGGACATGTACGGATACCGGCAGGCTTGCTGACCTCCTCGGAGCTATATCAGGAGCCCTCGGAGGAGTACCCGTCCCTGATCTCCCTGTTGCTGCCGCAGCCCCTGAATACATGGAGCAGAAAGCTACAATAGATGCTATCTTTGCCCTGGCCTTCGGGCTCTATACATATGTGAACCCTGTTCCTACCGTCACCGGCGCCCCTAACCTGGTCAAATTGCTGACAGAAGACTGCCGGGAGGTTACAGGTGGAATACTGAATGTGGAAAAGGACCCGGTAAAGGCAGTTGACGGGATAGAACAGCACATCATGGAAAAGAGAACGAAGCTCGGGATATGAAACCCGGATTTCTACTTTTTCCACTTCATTTTTTCATTTTATTGAGAAAAAATCCGAGAAATCAGAGCTCTATCGACTTCCCGGGTTCCATAATAAGTACTTTCGTATCAACCTTTGCTTCCACGGCTTTTCTGAACTCTTCAGGGTTCTGCTTGATGACATCAAAGGTGTTATAGTGCATTGGCACAACAATCTGAGGCCTAATCAGTTCCACGGCTTTTACGGCTTCCTTTATGCCCATGGTAAATCTGCTCCCTATGGGCAGCAGGGCAATTTCGGGTTCATAAAGTTCTCCTATAAGCTGCATATCCCCAAAAACTCCAGTATCACCTGCATGATATATGGAATGCCCGCCAATATTTATTACAAAACCAGCGGGGCTGCCTCCGTCGAAACTGAAGCAGGAAGCGTCAATTGAAGAGGAATGAAGCGCCTGAGTCATGGTAAGGGTCACACCTTCCACTTCCACTGTGCCTCCCTTGTTCATGCCTTCGGCAAAGACTCCTTTTGATTTGATATAGTTTGCAACCTCATGGACCGAGATGATCCGGCAGCCTGTCCGGGCTCCGATCTCGATAGTGTCTCCCAGGTGGTCGCGGTGTCCATGGGTTACGGCTATTATATCCGGGTCAAGATCCTCAGGGCTGCATGGAGCTTTAGGGTTTCCGGAAATAAAAGGGTCGATCAGCAATTTTTTTTCGGCTTCGAACAAAAAAGCAGCATGTCCAAGCCATGTAATTTTTACATCAGCCATTTCTCTTCCTCACAGTCAGTCGTTTTTTGTCAAAATGTAACTATGCGTAATGTATTTTTCGATAATGATTGCATATTTAGCATAAAATATAGGGATGTGGTGCATATAAGAAAAAGAGTACGTCAGAAAGAAAGCATAAGAAGGATAATGACTGTAATAAAGGGTTATATTAATATGTGCCTTTTAGTTAAAGTTAGATGAGAATGAAAATCAGCCTTGTAATTCATGGGCCCGAAGTCATAGATTCGGGAGAAGTGAAAATCGTTTTAGAAAAGCTCTCCCTCCTCGGCGAAGTAAAAGCAGAGCTTGGCGGAACCATGGGGAAGACAGCCGTCCTTGATGCCGGGCTTGAAAACCTTATAGACATAAGCCGGCACCTGAAGCCGAGCGCCTGCATTGAATCCTTTTTTGAAACCTCTGACATTGTGTGCCTCCTGAATAGAGGAAAAACGCCCGAAACTGGAAAGGTATTCGGAGCAATAGTTGCTTCGCGCCTCAAAGAACCTGAGACAAAGCCCCTTATCCAGATCGAAAGCCCTGGCTGTACCGGCGGGAAATTGGTTCCCCTTAATAAAAAAGCCGTGGATTACCTGGAAAAACTCTCAGAAATTTTCTATCTTCCTGCCGAGCCCCCTCTCCTTTTTCAAGATTCGGTTTGCCTGGAAACCTGTCCCAAAACCGGCAAAACCCGGATTATTCGAGAAATATCGGGAGTTTTTCCTGGAGAAAATATCCTTGTTAATGGGATCGTAATCGGAAAAGCCCTGTCTTACGGAGTAAGAATAGTTGCTGAAAACGGCTTCATTACAGCAATCAAAGGTGGAGAAATAAAAGAGCATGGGCTTGAAAAGCTCCACAATTACGAAAAACAGGACCCTATCGACCTTGCCGGAGCATGGATAAAAAGCGGGGACATCCGGAGAACTGGTTCTTTACTTCCGGAGTCCCGGAATCAAAACGCCTGTTCACGAAAATCAGGTTCTACTTTCCCGGCAGGGTCAGGAAATGTCGTGCCAGGAAAAGTTGTGCTTATAGACCACGCCGCCGAAAATTCATATGAACTGGCTTTTGGGGCTGCACTTGCGGTCACCATTGGAGACGACACCACAGCAATTGCAGGCGACATTCTCTACAGGCTTGGAATTCCTATTATTGGAATCACTGACGGGGACTGCGATAACGTCACCTGTGAAACTAAAATCTTTCCCGGCTCTGTTGTCCTCAGGCTGATGCAGGGAAGCGACGATATCGTGGGTAAAAGAGTTAAACAGGAACTCCTGAGGGGTCAAAATTCAGCTGTTTTTGAAAATCTGTTTGCCTTTAGAGAAAATGTGATAAAACTGGCAGAGATGTCTCTTGAGTCTGTTTTTGAATATTGAAATCTCAGAACCGGGCAACTTTATTCTCTTTATCATGTCGTTTTTGTTCCGATCGACGCAGGAGAGTGGCCTTGCAGACAAAAAGAAGAAAGAAGACGAGAAAGGAGATCTAAGAGAAAGGCAGATGCAAAAATGATATTAATAATCAGTACTCATTTAATCAGTACTCATTAATACAAAATTGTACTATATACGCATCAAGACTGCTCACTTTTATTCTCATTAGCAAGGAAGAGTGGCCATAAATGACCTCCGCTGAAGCCAGCATATAATTCTCGCTTTATTCGAAAGCATGATCCATTAAACAGGGATTTGAACTGTCGTTTTCTGTCCCGACGTACAGTGCGAAAATGTACTATTAAAAATAGTAAATATGTAAGATGAATATAGAACTTGAGTTATCGGTTCGAAAAGTTCTGGAAGACGGAGATATTAATGGCGCCAGTTGAAACAACGGAAAGGCTGGGTCGCAGCCTGGGTTTTTTCTCAACTTTTGCAATAGGCACCGGGACAATGATAGGAGCGGGAATATTTCTTCTCCCCGGAATTGCCATGGCGAATGCAGGTTCAGGAGCAATAATTTCATTTCTGCTGGGTGGGCTTATTTCCATAGCCACAGCCATCAGCATGGCAGAACTGGCAACAGGCATGCCTTTAGCAGGAGGCAGCTATTATTATATCAGCAGGACAATGGGAGCTGCATTTGGTGCAGTGATAGGGCTCGGCTCCTGGCTGGCACTGGTATTCAAAGGCACTTTTGCCCTCATAGGACTTGCAGAGTACGCTCAGATCTTTTACCCCATGCCAATCTATCTGGTAGCGGCTGTTACAGGAGTGCTCCTTTTAATTATAAATTACCGAGGGGCAAAAAGCAGTGGTTCCCTGCAGAATATTATTGTTATTCTCTTACTGGTAATACTGGCTTTATTCATTGGCAAAGTATCTCTTGAGGTTAAGCCGGAAAATTTCTTCCCGGTAGCTCCACATGGGATAATACCTATATTCACTACAGCAGGGATGATTTTCATTTCTTATCTGGGACTGGCGGAAGCTTCTGCGGTCGCTGAAGAGGTGAAAAACCCTTCAAAGAACCTTCCAAGAGCGTTTATTGCTTCAGCGGTTGTAGTGACCCTGTTCTATGTAGGCATAATGGCTGTAGTTGCAGGATTTTCAGGTTCTGAAGGGAGTATGTCAACAGTGACTCCACTGGCAGATATCGCAGGCTTGATTGCAGGTGATTCAGGGAAATTTTTTATTGCCTGTGCAGCTCTTTTTGCAACTCTTTCAACAGCTAATGGCGCCATACTGTCATCTTCCCGGTTCCCTTTCGCGATGAGCAGGGATGCGTTGATGCCAGAATGGTTTGTCATGATCCACAAAAAATATGAGACCCCACACAATGCTATCCTTATTACCGGATCAGTGATGGTTTTACTCCTGTTTTTGTTTGACATTGAAGAGCTGGCAAGACTTGGAGGGGCTTTTAACATTTTGATATTCATCCTGCTAAATGCGGCAGTAGTAATCTTGAGAAAGCGGACTCTACCCGGATATGAACCTACGTTTCGTGATCCTTTTTTCCCTTTCACTCAGATCTTCGGAGTGGTCGGAAGCTTATTGCTGTTGCCTCTTCTTGGCGGTTTGCCTTTACTCTTTTCCGTATTGATGATATTTGCCGGAGCCGGCTGGTATATGTTCTATGGAAAAGATAAAGCTCTGCCAGCATACAATCTTTTCGACCTTCTGGAAAATAATGTTGAGAGAGTAAGTGCTGAACCAAAACCTGTTGGCAGGGTACTTGTACCTGTTTCTAATCCCGGGCATGAGCGAGACCTTCTGAAACTGGCAGATCTTCTGGGAAATGAGATAATTTGCCTTCACGTGATCGAAGTTCCGAGACAGACTACTTTAATAGTGGCTCAGGAAGCCTACCATGAGAAACAGATTGAGATGGACTATCGTTTCCGGGAGGATTTTGAGCAGTATCCTGCAAAGTTCGGAAACAAAAGGGAATATATTGTTGCTTTTGACCACAAAATCTCAAATTCGATTATAGAACAGGCTGAAATAGAGAATGCCGACATAATTATAATGGGCTGGCACGATTCAAAGAGGTTCAAGTACTCGTTTGGAGGTGTAACAAATGATGTTCTCTTATCCTCTAAAAGCCAGATCGCTCTCTTAAAAGGGCATTTGCCTGATACTATTAAGAAGATCCTTGTAGCCTACAATGGAAAAGAAAACTCTGTACACGGCCTTTCTCTAGCAAAAAAGATCGCCGCAAATACAGGGGCTTCGATTAGAATAATCAGCATTGTCAGCCCTGATAATGAACAGGAACAGAAGGCAAAAATCGCTGAAGAACTTGAAGGCCTGGTCAAAAAGATACCTTCGATACCTGCAAGCTTCAAACTGCTCGAAAGATATTCTATCGAGGATGCCATACTGGAAGTTTCAAACGGTTACGATCTGACAATTATAGGGGACTCAAGCGAGAGATTTAAGATCTCTTTACTGGGTACTCTATCACAGAGGATTGCCAGGCATTCCAGAAAATCGGTAATTATAGTTAAAAAATCAAAGCCGATCTCAAAAGAAAGCCTTACTTATCTGCTGAAAAAAGCTTCCCGGAAAATCTATGCAAGAGTCAGGAAGAATAAAGGTAAGGATATTTGACCAGGCTACTTGAGTTCGAGGAGCATTAGTTCATATTTTACAGGCTATTTTGAATTCTTTTTTTCTGTTAAGAATTTCAGGTTTTGAAAGTATATTTCAAATTATATGGGTAATAAAATGTTATATGTGCAAACATATAAACGTACTCAAACCTGAGTACTAATGATTTATTTTTTTTGAGTATGTTACGCAAAAAATAAGTTTCTCATGGGGAGGATATTAATGTCTGTAAAGATTGAATGGAAAATTTTTACTGCTGAAACACAAAGTGACGGGACGTGGAAATCAAACAGCCCCAGCCTTGAAGAGCTGCTTAACGCCATAGCCAGTCCTATCAAGATTAAGGAATATACTCCGGATATGGAGTATTCAATGGCTCTCCTGGCAATTAAAGGGTTGCCATACTTTAAAATAACCGAGATCAATTCAGGAAATCTAAGGGTTACAAATAATGAAACAGAGCAGGTTCAGGCTTAAAGATTAATAAAATATTTCATGCATAACTATTTTTTATACATAAATATACTTGACAGTATGGGGATATGGGTGTATATATATGGGATTAATATCTACTTTTTTTCGCCTGAGGTGTAAATATTATGCATCATGTCCCTATTTTAGTCCAACTGGCAATTACTGTGAGGGACTTGATTATCCAAAATGCGGAATATTTTTAAAAAGGACGAGAGAAGATGAAATTGAAAGTAAAAGTAAAAGTTAGTCCTGGATTTAAAGACATTTATTCTATTTAATTTAGAGATGTTTATTTACTTCTCTTACTCATAAAGTTCTTCTGGAGCTGGTTTTATGGCCCACGAGAAGGCTTTAATTATATTTCTCATCTTTTTCGTATCCCTTACAGCAGGCTGTATCGATGCTGGAAGCCTCAATGAGGGTCTTGCTGCTGATGAGTTAAATAAACTGCTGCCTGAGGGGAGTGTCCAGAAAGAAGATTTTGAAGCTCAGGAAGTTAACGTCACTGGAAGTGGTGAAAGTGATGAAAGCATCACCTCCCCGGATATACCGGAAGTGCCTATATATTCCGAAGAGAAATCACGTGCTGTTTATCCAAAAGAATACCGGTTACTATCTTTGAATTTCCAGAGAGCTATTGGCTCAGGAGAGGAAAGAATAGAGAAAGAGATCTTCAATATTACAGGAAAGACTTCAAGATATAATATGGAAGATGCCTGTGCTGTGTTTAATCATGTAAACCGGAACTGGCAGTACAGGTACGACAAAAATGCCGAGTTTTTCTTTGGAGCTTCACAGACTATCGACAGCGGATATGTGGGGGACTGCGATGACTATTCTATTGTTATGTCTGCCCTTCTGATAAATATGGGGTTTAATACAAGGGTAGTCACCGCATATAACGAGTCTTACGGGCATGCCTATCCTGAACTCTACATCGGGGATGATAGGGATACAGCTTACAGGATAATGGAATACGTAGCAGAGCGTTACCCTTCTGCCGAAAACGTGT
>CAYSWX010000020.1:0-55382 GCA_964434965.1 uncultured Methanosarcinales archaeon | reverse complement strand
CCCCCTAACTACACAAAATAATTGTAAATTAAAAGATAATAATTTTTCTTTTATTTACTTTACAAAAATCCTCTAAGTTTAACTCGTGTTACTTAACAAACTTATTTCATGAGATATAAAAACTATGGGACAAATTGATCCATGCTTATTTTGGAGTGAACCTGAAAGCAGTTTGGTTATCCGTTAAAGACGGTATTCCCGAAGCAACAAAGCAATTTTCACATAATCTCAAAAATAAGGATCAGAAGCTACATATCAATTCTACACTTATTAAAAAAATTCATTTTGATAATAATATGCTACTGACACTAGTGTCATGGCAATTTAATTATTGGGCATTGATACTTAGATAATGCCTCATACGTAGTCCCTTTCTTAATTATAAGGACTCAGAACTAAATTTCCTAGACACTAGATGACTTTAGGGCACTTACACCACTGATATGTATCCACATTAATTCATATCAACGTTGACTCTTGATATAGAAAAGCGAATTCGGTTTATTGTTCTACATTATATTTCAAGTTGCTTTGGAATCCCATAGAGTTCCACAGCGCAGCGCATAAACGCCGTAATTGGCCTTTCCGATTTCCATCGTGGAGAAAGCTGCATTCCTCTGTCTGGAATATCACAGAAGGGCGGGGTATTTTCGTAGAGGGTATTCATGATTGTCGCTTCGATTCGCTCAAGAATCCGAGGCTCCGTACCTACATCTGCTACGAAAATGCGAAATGCTGTCAGTTGTTTTCTAGCAGCTTCCGCCAGCTCGCTTTTCCTGCGCTCGTACTCTTTGCGTTTCTCTGGCGTCCAACCCCATCCATGCCATATCTCTTTTCGGACCCCGTGCTTCATGACAGACATGTCCAAGATCGTGTAATCCCCACTCAGGTATTTCGTAGTGTGCTCACGGAAACGTATGGGTATAGACCTACGTGTAATTCCTGCCGCATAGATTATGTAGCCAGTTTCGTATGAAGAGGTCCACAAGTAGACGCCGGAATGCTTAGGAACCGCGGGAAGATTGGATTCAGTCTCGAATTTTGGCCATGCGTAGGGACCAGTCCACTCAATGTCTATAGCTGTTTCTGTTTCAATCGGAATATTATCGTAAATGAAAGCTCTTTTATTCGTTTTTTCTTCTTGATCACCATATAGATCATAAATCATGTTTCCTTGTATCGTTTACATTCTAAATATAATCTCCTTTCATGCGTCTTCTGTGAAGTGGAGAATCGTGATAAATTGCCTCCACTTCCACAACAGTTGTCAAACATTTAATTCAATTGGAGGCCGGAACAAGGTATCGGTTTCATGTAATTATGCCAAAACTTAAAGCCGGCTTCCAGTGCAAAATTGATAGCTTTAGGGTAAGAAAATTCCTTAACCGATGACCAATGGATTTTCATTTTGTATTCGACGGTCCGTTATCCGGATTCATTGTTCACTCGCCTGGTAAAGCTGATGATTGAGATCTTTTCCTTAAAAAGGTGGCAAATAGGCCAAAAACGGCGGCTGCACAGATCACTCCAGCAGGATAGGAGATACTGACTGGAAAGCCAAACCCCTCCGGAGCCTGTAATATGTATGTTGTTACCACTGCTGTCATAAATGTAGCCGGGATTGTAGCGATCCAGTGAAATTTGTCGTTATTTGACAAATACACCGCAGATGTCCAGAGGACTATGGTAGCCAGTGCCTGGTTAGAAAAAGCGAAGTAACGCCAGACTTTACTGAAATCGATCAGGGTCAGACTGAACCCAATGGCAAATAATGGAAAAGCTACCATTAACCTGTTCATTACAGGTTTCTGATCCAGGCTCATGGCATCAGCTATGGTCAGGCGTGCACTCCTGAATGCTGTATCTCCTGATGTTATGGGGCAGGCAATAACTCCAAGGATAGTAAGAATACCTCCTGCAGGCCCGAGCAAACCCAGTGACACATTCTTTACTACAAGGGCAGCACCTCCTGCATTAATAACTTCATTCAAGCCGACTACTCCTCCTGGAAAGAAGGACATTGCAGCAGCGGCCCATATAAGGGCAATAGCTCCTTCCAATACCATTGCTCCGTAAAATATACGTCTGCCATATTTCTCATTGGACAGACATCTGGCCATTATAGGGGACTGAGTTGAGTGGAACCCGCTAACAGCTCCGCAGGCGATGGTTATGAAAAGCATAGGCCACAAAGGAAGGCTGTCAGGATGGAGACTCCTTAAGGTTATTTCAGGGATCTCATATCCTTTGATGAGAAGCATGGAGACGATGCCCAGTGCCATTATAAACAGGACAGCTCCGAATAAGGGGTAGATACGGCTTATGATCTTGTCGATCGGAACTACAGTAGCCAGGAAGTAATACAGAAGGATAATTGCCAGCCAGATACTTGAGCTGGATAGGAGCCCTGTGAACCCCAGATTTGCAAGAAGCTCTGCCGGTCCGGACATAAATACCGTACCTACAAGTATGAGTAAAATGACAGAGAACGCTATCATGGCAGTCCTTGCCTGTCTGCCTAAATATATACCCACAATCTCTGAAATGCTCTTACCCTCATGGCGGACGCTCAGCATCCCGGAAAAATAATCATGAACCCCACCTGCAAAAATACTG
The DNA here is from genome assembly GCA_964434965.1 of uncultured Methanosarcinales archaeon. GTDB lineage: Archaea > Halobacteriota > Methanosarcinia > Methanosarcinales > Methanosarcinaceae > Methanosarcina. Next base: position 52,766 of record CAYSWX010000020.1, on the reverse strand, counting down.
CCCAGCACGACCCATAGGAAAGCAGCTGGACCATATAAAGCTCCCATAATAGCCCCATATATGGGGCCTAAGCCAGCAATGTTGAGAAATTGGATGAGAAAAATGCTGGGCCAGCTGAGGGGGACAAAATCAACACCATCTACCCTTGTGTATGCAGGGGTCTTTTGTGAGGGATCAGCCCCAAATATGTTTTCGACAAACATACCATAAGAAAAATAACCCAGAACAAGAAGAATCAGAGAAATCAGGAAACTTATCATATAATTTAATACTGATGTTTTTTATTATTTGATAATTTCCCTTTAAATTTACTCAAACCGTTTATTGGCATCTGTTAAGGAACACAGAAAAAATATATTTCAAATTAAGTGGATGTCGAAAAAAAAGATTTGAAGCCTGCTGTTTTAGTAGCCATAAATACTAAAAACTTGCCTTAAAACTTCACTCCGTCATCAGTTAATGTGATATTGTTATTTCCAATAAAAAAGGTATCATGTACGTCCACACCGTTTATGGTTTGCCTGGGGACATCATTTATTTCCACTTTACGGTCAGTTACCTGAATTTTCTTGCCTCCTGCATAAAAAATTCCACTTACAGCTACGTATCCATCTTCTGTGATTTTAACATTGAGAATAACGTCCCCGTCTTCTTTTCTTGTTAACATGAGGCCGTTTTCTTTTTCGATTTCGCCCTGCACAACAAATTCATCATTTATTTGAACAAGCTCGTTTTTGTCGATTTTTGCTATGAGTTTGGAGTCTTTATCCAGAATCTCTGTTGTAAGAAATAGATCAGCATCGCAGTTTTCCAGAGAAAATAGGTGAGTCCTGTCTCCTGTATTCTTATCCTGATATGACACTGTATACATATGGTCTGCATACACGTTCGATCCAAGGATTAGCATATAATCGTCGTGGGTCATGTGGTTTTCGCCTGTGAATTTTTACACATATTTACTGATATGATAATATAAAATGCTTCTTAATCAGTTTTTGTTGCGAAAAACTGAAGACATTTGATTATAAAAAAGATACTCTTTTTAAATGCTTTGCAAAAAGATTAGGGAGATCTGAGCAGAAAGTCTGCGGGAAAAAATGAACCGAATATGGTGAAATTAGTGAAATAATTGAATAGAAATGAAGTCTATAATCTGAATGTAACAAATAAAATGGAGTGGAAAGGTGAGAATGAAGCAGTTGAAGCAGATTAGAGCCCTCACATTCGGAGAAGCCCTTTTTGATATCATCAAAGGCACAGCCCATCTGGGAGGTGCACCCCTGAACCTTGCAGCCCACCTCGCAAAACTGGGAGTAAAACCGGCTGTTCTCACAGCAGTAGGAGAGGATGAGCTTGGCAAAACTCTCCTTTCCAGAGCTGAAGAAATGGGAATTGATACTTCATACATCCTTATTGATGAGCACAGGCCTACAGGAACCGTTACTGTAGAACTGAAGAATGAAGGAATCCCTGTTTTTTCAATCAATGAGGGCGTAGCCTGGGATGCAATTACTCCGGATGAAAGGAAATTTGAAGCTCTTGCCAGAGAAGATTGGGACGTTTTTTGCTTCGGGACTCTTGCCCAGAGGTCTGAAGAAAACAGGAAGACGCTAAAAAGACTGCTTTCGGAAATAAAAGCAAAAAACTTTTTCTATGATGTAAACCTGAGAGCTGGGTTCTACAGGAAGGAATGGATTTCTTTTTCCCTTGAACACTGTACAATCCTCAAAATGAACGAGGAAGAAGCCGCAGCAATTTCCAGCATGCTTTTCGGCACCACGTATGCCTTTAGAACTCTCTGCCGCCTGCTTACGGACAGGTATCCGGACATATCCTTAATCTGTATAACAAAAGGACCTGAAGGGGCAGCTGTTTACCATGAAGGAGTTTACGAGGAAGTCGGGACTACTCCTGTAGAAGTTGCGGATACTGTCGGAGCAGGAGACGCTTTTTCTGCAGGGTTTCTGTATACCTTTCTTTCAGGGTACGGAGTTTCAAAAGCCGCATCAATTGCCAGTCTTCTCGGTACATATGTAGCATCAAAACCGGGGGCAGTGCCTGAATACTCACGGGAACTTATGAAAAAATTAGAAATGAGATGTTCAAATTAGAAATGAGATGTTCAAATTAAAAATGAATGTTAGATTAATTAAAAATGGAATATTTTAATTAAAAATAAAATAGTTAGATTCAAAATGAAGCAATGAGTAATAAAATGTTTATACATGTGACAGGTAATACAAGATAAAATAAAAAATACAGAATCATCCATATACAGAATATTCCTTTCAGTGAAATCTTTCAACATATCAGATCAGGAAAACAGAGGAGAAAAAGGATGAAAAAAAGCGCTGAAAATCCAGATACTCTAACAGCCGGATTATACATAATGGGCTTTGTAATGTGCGGATACTTTATTGTGGAAATCATTTTGACATTATAATTTTCTTTCCTTAAATGCACATGGTATAATTGTTTTTCAGCCCTTTGCCTGAGTGTGGAATTTTCTCTTAAGATTTCATTGTAGTTCTTCTTTTCCAGGCTTTTTTTTCGACCAGTACAAAACCAGAATGACTCCTATTACAACCCCCGTTACAATTGCCAGAATTTCAGCGACGTGAGTTGTTAAGAATCCAATATGAAAAGATTCTATCAACATTTTAATTAAATGCTCAACTCCGACGTAATCCCTGGAACCTCTGGGAAAACTCCATCCAAACAGGGGCCATAAGAAGGTTTGAGGGTCTGATTTCATCTGATCTTCAAAAATGTGTAAGAAAGAACCCGCTGAGAGGGAAAGAACACGAATATCATTTTTTCTTTCATATATATACAACCCTGCCAGAAAAAGAAGAATAGAGAACAGCAGGGTATGGCCTATGATGCGTCCGTTTGCAAAAGTTGAAGCAAAGATCACTTCACCAATTGGTTTGTCTAATAAATCAGGTAGAATAGCTCCGATGGCCAGATATCCTGGGTTTATGATAGTTCTTAATTTGGGTATAAAAATTCCAAGTACAAAGAATATCCCGAGCGTAACGCCCAGATGTCCAAAGAGAAGCATTAGGAATTAAACTATCCTTTAATATTAAAATATTATCGAGTACTGTATGAAAAAGAATTAACTGTTTGGCAATGCAGAACCTTTAAAAATACCAGTTAATCTGGCGGCTGGCAGAAAATAGAAGAACAGAGATTGAAACTAAAGAGAAAATATTGAAAAGATATATTTCTCAAAAAATTTTAGCTTTCTATTTGCCTGGTGCTCCCGGATTAATTGTTGGTATTATTCCGAAATGACTGTAAATGGTATCTCATGTTCTTTCATTTCATCCACCGCGCAGGGTTTAAGCCCGCCAGTTTAGAGTAGATTGAGCGAGACCAATGACCTTGATTGAATTATAACCAAAAAATATCAACCATGTAGCAGGGGACAACCAAAGTGTAAAATGCTGTGTATTATGCTCATTCTACAGACAGACAAGGCAAGAATGACTGGGAAACTCTGAATTTTGAGAAAAATGTGGGGAAGCATAGTCACGCCTCATGGGTGTTCGGATTGAAATAAACGAACCCTTAAACAAAAGCATTAAATCTAAAGTTGATTATGTTTGGGGTTAAGTTAGCTAGCAACAGATGAGATGAAATCCTTATGCCAGTAATCACCTTGCATTATGAAGACCTCGAGAAACTTACGGGAACAGATAAAGAAACTATCATAAAAAGGGTGCCCATGATAGGGGCCGATATCGAAAGGGTTGAAGACGAGTATGTTGACATCGAGTTCTTCCCTGACAGGCCTGACCTTTACAGCGTGGAAGGGGCAGCCAGGGCAATGCGTGGTTTTCTGGACATTGAGACCGGGCTTTCAGAATATGAAATAAAGCCTTACAAGGTGTCCATATCTGTAAGTGAGGATATCCTGAAGATCAGGCCTTTCCTCGGGTGTGCAGTTGTAAGGGGAGTAAAGTTCACATCCTCTTCTATCAAGTCCCTTATGGACCTCCAGGAAGACCTGCACTGGGGCCTCGGGAGAAACAGGAAAAAAGTTTCAATAGGTGTACACGACCTTAAAAATGTAAAGCCTCCATTCCGCTATATGGCAGTAGACCCCGGATTTGAGTTCGTGCCTCTTGACTACACTGAAAAGATGAGCATGACAGAAATCCTGGAAAAGCACCCAAAAGGCACAAGGTTTGCCCATCTCGTCAGCGGTTTTGAAAAATACCCGATTATTCTGGACGCAAACGACAATGTGCTGTCCTTCCCGCCAATTATCAACGGTACACTTACATCTGTGACCGAACAGACCACAGACCTTTTCATTGATGTCACAGGGCTTGGAGAAGCTGTGTACACGGCTTTAAACATCGTGGTCACAGCCCTTGCAGAAAGGGGAGGGGAAATTGAGTTTGTAAGGGTAATCCGCCCTGGAGGAGAAGAGCTTGTCCTTCCTGACCTTGAGCCAAAAGAAAGGCTGCTAACCACAGGCGAAGTAAAGGCTTTAATAGGCGAGGAACTCCCGGTTGAAGAGATAGTAAAACAGCTTGAGAGGATGCGCTTTGGAGCGTCCGCCCTTGATAAAGAAACAGTTGAGGTAAAGGTGCCAGCCTACAGGGCAGATATCCTGCACAACTATGACCTTATAGAGGACATTGCCAAGGGCTACGGTTACGAGAATCTAAAAGTAAAATTCCCTGAGACCTATACCGCAGGCAAGTCCCACCCGATTTCCCTGATGCGGGCTTCGGTAAACGAAATAATTGTCGGGCTCGGTTATTACGAGGTTATGCCTTTCACACTTACCAGCGAAAAGATCAATTTCGAAAACATGTGCAGGGAAAAGACTGATGATATTACCTATGTGCTTCACCCGATAAGTGAAGACCAGACAATGCTCAGGACAACCGTGCTGCCTAACCTCCTTGAAATCCTTTCCTTAAACCAGCACAGGGAACTGCCTCAGAAGATCTTTGAGTTCGGAGAGGTAGTGAGCAATGAAACAACAGGCCAGCACGTTGCCGGGGTCTCTATCCACCCGCAGGCAAACTTCACAGAAGTATACGAGGTCGTGGACGCTTTTATGAGAGAGATGATGCTCTCTTACGAAGTAAAAGAGTCAAAAGACCCTGCATTCCTTGAAGGCAGGCGGGCAGATGTTTATGTCAACGGCAAAAAGCTTGGAGTTTTTGGAGAGTTCCACCCCGAGGTAATAAGCAACTTTTCGCTCGGGTATGCCGTTGTAGGGTTTGAACTTGACCTGAATGACCTTATAGATTAAAATTTAAATTTAGAAGGTTAATTTTTCCTTTTTTCAATTAACCTTTCAAAATTACTTTTTTAAAAGACTGTCCCCATTCCCGAATTGAGCAACCAGTATTGCAATTCGGCGCTCGAGTTTTGCTTCCCAAGTTTCACTTCGGGACAGAAAAATCCCTGATTTTTCTTGTAGTTGCGATGTAATCGCAACAGTACGCGGTCCGTTTCACTCGCTGCGCTCGCTCAAGCAGACTAATTTTTTGTTAGATAGAGTTGCGCTCAAGGGGAATAACTTATAAATGCCATTTGACGACAAAAACAGGTCTGGCATCTCTCCTTGAGACTTCAACAGGTTTCTACGAAAATGTTGAGGATGCAAAAGCCATTTCCATGCTTAAGTCCTTCATTCATCTCGCTGAAAAAATGAAGGAATGCAAGCAGATTTCTGCTGAAGAAGCTGATTACATGGCCAAGGAAATAAAGGGAATCATTGACATGATGAAGGCTCAGCATGGTGAGAACTTAAGTTAACATGTGATGAAGATAAGAAAAGCAATGGGATTTTGTACGCAATCACATTGTCTTTTCTTTTCGATCTTTTCCCTTTCCTCCATTCAATTACTTTTCTTTTTGGTCTTTTACTCCATTCAATTACTTTTCTTCAGTATCTTTTCCATTTCCGCTGCGATTTTCCGCACTTCAGTAATCTCATCGGTTTCAGCCAGCCTGGACACAAGTTCGAGCATCTTTTCCTTCGTTAATTCAAGGTCTTCAAGTGCAAAGGAAAGCTCTCTTATAAGGGTTTCCAGGCTTTTTGTTTCAACAAGGGCTGAAAGCTTTTGAAGGTCTGCTTTTATCGGTAAAATGGCTTCAGGGGAATTAAGGTCCACATCATATTCCTCTTCAAGGTCCCCTTTAGATATTGTTTTAAGCCACCTTACTTTTCTGATATGGCGTATAAAACCGGTGATCTGCCTGTACTCGTAGTCTCCGGTAACCTTTCCGATCATCACCTCATTTCTGGTCTTGAATGGAACTGCCACAAGGTCCCCTTTTGTGATTTTTGTAATAAATGAGTAAATTTCTCCAGCCCAGGTTTCGGAAAGTTCCCCCCGTACACTCGGGTATTTTTCCAGCATGAGTTTCTTTAACTGCTCTTCATTTCTATGGGATAAGTCCGGAAGCTCAGCCCAGCCAATAGTAACCACGCTGTCCTCCAGAATTCTCTCTTCATCCTCTAAAGTGCCTGCGGATTTGAGTAACCATAACTTCATAACCTATCTCCGTTCATTTATTTATCCGGCAATTTTTACTCATTGTCTGCCGTTTTCACTTATTTCAAACTATTTTTACTCGCTGACCTTCAAGGTTGTCCGATCACTTTAACCTTATCTGCTACATTATCCAATCACTGATCTTCTACGGATTCTCACAGCTTATTTGCTATTAAATATTTCCCACAGTCCGGCAGTCCCTGAGAAAAATTCATGAAGTTTGCATTCTCAGGTATAGGCATGGGCAAAAAGGCCTTTGTCGGGGTTGACGGCTGCAGAGCAGGCTGGTTTGCAGTATTCCTTGAAGGGGAAAATGAAACTGACTGCAAATGGGAAGTTTCCATCTTTTCTGAGTTTTCATTCCTTATTGATTTTCTGGAAAATAACTACAGACAGGCAGAATCCCCTGTCCTCATTGATATACCCATTGGCTTGAAAGACGGAGGTACCGGGGAACGGCTTTCGGATAAAAGAGCCCGTGAAATCCTTAAAACGCGAAAGTAAAGTATTTTTCCAGTGCCGTGCAGGGAAGCGGTTTATGCAGAAACCTATGAAAAGGCTTGTGAGGTCAATGAAAAGCTCACTGGAAAACGAATCTCGAAACAAGCCTGGAACATAGTCCCTAAAATCCGGGATGTAGATAATTTTCTGGTTAAAAACAAAAGTTACAGGGAAAAAATCAGGGAGGTAGGGCCAGAGATCTGTTTTCAGGCTCTTGCAGGCTTTCCTTTGAAATACTCAAAAAAGAAACCTGAATGTTTTCTTGAAAGGAAATAAATTCTGGAGAAGGTCTGCAAATGTTCAGGTGAAATTATAGAATTTTCCCTTTTAAAATACCAAAGAAAGGACCTTGCAAAAGACGATATCCTGGACGCACTTGTAGCTGCACTCACCGCAAAGAAGGGAAGCAATCATGGGTTTGTTTATGTGCCAGATAAAACTGAAACTGATAGTAAAGGGCTGAAAATTCAGATAATATACTTTAGCTCTTTACGAATTCGGAATATGTAAACGACTCAAAATAATCTTCTCTTCTGCACTGTGAAGTACGGAACTTGCCTGACATTCTGTGGTAAGAATTACTTCTCCTGACCCTCATCAAAACACAGTTTAATCCCCATTAAACACAGTTCACTTCATATCTATAGAACGACTGTGGCAGACAGGCTGACGGCCCGCCAAAACCTGGAAGAATGTTTCCGCTTCTACGGGGTCGGCTACTCTCATGCAGTGCAAGAAAAGCTCTCTCCCCCAGTCCAGTGCTTTTTCCTCAGTTGATATAAGTAGCTGATCCCTCAATTTTCCGTCGTTTTCAAAGAGTTTGAGAGAAAGGAACCTGTCAGTTACAACAATTGAGGGGATAGGCGCTGGCTTCTGGCAGATAAATATTTTTGCATTTTCATTTCTGTAAAGCCGTTCAGTTTCTTCAGGAAAACTGGAAAAAAGGCGCATGACAACGTTTTCTGTAATACATAGCGTAATTTTGGTCCCATTTTCCGCGAGGTCTGCGTATAGGGAAGGTGCTTCAGGATGCGAATAAGATACAAAGGTAAGGACTTCTTTTGAACTCAGTATATTCTCCATGAAAGCTTCTGGAGTTTCAAGCATATGTTCGATATCAGGCTCAAGAAGTTCCCAGTGCCCAAGTTCATCAATTCTCTCTAAAAGGAAGTAAGGGATTGGAGTTAAGTCATGTGTCTTCCAGTAATCATCATTGACTTCAAGGACTTCAACCGTGCTCAGAAAAGGTTTCAGATTTTCAACTATTATTTGACCTATTTCTGACAACCTGTAAACTTTCTTTTCCTCAATCAACAAGTGAGCATCTTTCATTTTCTTTATATGAGGCTGGATCGAGCTGGCATCTACGTTAAGCAATGCCTTGATTGTATCAATATCTCTTGGCTCTTCTCTGAGAAGAAGCAATAGATCTTTCCTCCTATCAGAAAAGAAGATAAGATTGATAAGTGACTGTTTCATCTGCTCGCCTGCCGTTTGTCCTCTTACTCATAATAATGCCCTGAAAACTTTTTAATGCCCTAAAAACCTTTCTATTTTTATACACAATTGCACTTCATATGTTTTATATTCCCCGAAATTAACAAATGATCTGACAAAATATAATCTAACAGACATATTAACTGAAACAATTGAACCATCTATGTAAAATTACATCTAAAGATTAAAAATTGAAGGATTACTAATAGTCCAGTAAAAAAAGAAAGTTGGAAATAAGAAAATAGAATAAAACGTAGTATCGAACAGGAAGAAATAAAAATAGAAAAGGAATAGCAGTCTGTAGAATATTTGTTCTTATTGGAGATGTGGGACCTCTGGATGCAAATAATTTTTGTGGAAAATGTGCAGGCTTTAAAGAGTCAATGTCCGTGGTTGAGGACTTAACTGAACATTTAACTGAAAAGTTATCTGAAGATTTAACTGAACATTTAACTGAAAAGTTATCTGAAGATTTAACTGAACATTTAACCAGAAATTCATCCCGCACAGTAAATGACAGTTCAGCTAAAAGTTCAGTTGAGGAATTTATTGAAAATCCAAACCATGCAAATAATCCGATTGCTGCAAGCAGCCCGATCCGAAACTCAATAGGAATGGAGTTCATCCTCATACCTGCAGGAGAATTTGAAATGGGATCTCCATCAAATGAGAAACGCAGAAAGCTCTGGGAAAGCCCTGTGCACAGAGTGTCAATAAAGAAACCCTTCTATCTTGGCAGGTATCCAGTTACTCAGGAACAGTGGAGTAAAATTATGGGAAGCAACCCCTCATATTTCAGAGGTGAAAAGCATCCGGTTGAAACTGTTTCCTGGGAAGATGCTCAGGTTTTTATCCAAAACCTCAATGCTGTTGAAAATACTGGCGAAAAAAGATCCGTCTACCGGCTCCCTACAGAAGCTGAGTGGGAATATGCAGCAAGAGCGGGAAGTGCGGGCAGCTACTTTTTCGGCGATGACGAATCGAAACTTAAAGAATACGCCTGGTTTCTTGAAAACTCTGGATTTGAAACTCATCCTGTAGGGCTAAAAAAGCCCAATCCCTGGGGGTTTTACGATCTCTACGGAAACGTGGGGGAATGGGTACAGGACGAGTACCACATCAGCTACAAAGGAGCACCTTCAGACGGAAGAGCATGGGAAAGCCTTTTCCCCAGCGTATCCGTGCCTGTAAGGATAAAGAGAGGCGGAGGCTGGAACGGAAACGCCGGGTGCTGCAGGTCGGCTGAAAGGCTTTTTGCAGCGCAGGATATGAAACTTAACAGCCTGGGGTTCAGGGTTGTTAAAGAAGTTTGATTATCCGCCTGTTTCCCTCAGGTCTGATCAAGATTTTTCAGCAAATACGGGCCAGATACTTTTCAGGTGGGCAGGGTTTTTTTGCCCCGGGTTGTGTACCAGTCTCAAAAAACTGACATGCATTTTCGAGATCGTTGACGAGAATTGCTGACATGTCCGAAGTGAAGTTTTCTCTTACGACGATGCGCATGATCTCTATATTTTCCGCATTTTTCGGGAGACAGTAGGCGGGAACTATCCAGCCTTTTTCCCTCAGTTTATACGAGAGCTGCTGCAGAGAATATCCACTTTCCTTTTTTTGTCTGAAAGCAATTATCGGAAGCCTTTCTCCTTTGTTCAGCATTTCAAAACGGTCCAGCCTTTCAACCTTCTCTGCGAGGTCCCGGGAAACGTCGAGGATATTATTCATTATTCCTGTGTAGCCAGCTCTTCCAAACCTTAAAATATTGTAATACTGGGCCACAACCATTGAACTGCTTCCTGAAAAATTCAGGGTGTACGAATCTTCCATTTCTCCAAGGTAGTTCACATGGAAAATCAGGTCTTCGGGAAGATCACTTTTATCACGGAAGATCAGCCAGCCAAGGCCCGGATAAGTCAGTCCGTACTTATGCCCTGAAACGTTTATGGATTTTACTCTTTCCAGTCTGAAATCCCACTCAAAATCAGGTTCTGTAAAAGGCAATATGAAGCCGCCACTTGCAGCATCTATGTGGATGGGTATATCCCAGCCTTTTTCGTTTTTATACTTGAGGAGTAAATCGTTAATGTCCTGTACAGGATCGATTTCTCCTGTATAAGTAGTTCCCAGTACACAACCAACACAGATTGTGTTCTCGTCAATATGCTTTGAGACAGCTTTGGCAGTAATCGTACGCCTCTTTTTGTCGATAGGGACTTTTCTTGCCTCAACATCAAAATATCTGGCAAACTTATCCCAGCAAACGTGAGCATCGTTTCCGAAAACTATATTTGGTTGACCCGTGCCTCTTCCTGACTTTATCCAGCTCCATTTGTGAGCCAGCAAACCCAGCATTATGGCTTCTGAAGAGCCGGCTGTCGCCGTGCCCATAAATTCGGTGCTATGCCCATTGAAAAGGCGTCCAAGCATATTCACAAGGTTCCTGTGGATAACTTTGTCAGTTTGCGGATATTCAAAAATATCTATGATGTTTTTGTTTATGTTTTCCATGACCAGCTTATCTGCTTCAGGCTCCATCCATGTGTTAACAAAGCTTGCAAGATTAAGGAAAGGATTGCCGTCAAGACTCTGCTCATCATGTATCAGTTGATAAGCTGCTCTCGGGCTCATTCCCTCTTCAGGGAATTCATATTTGGGAACTCCTTTTTCTTTGACCTTTGGTATATATCTGGCACTGTATGCGCCAACACGATACTTTTTAGAATCCTCTAATTTTTCCAGGTTTACTTTTCTCGAAATCATGATTTTAGCCCCTAAACACCAATTGCAAAATACTCTGCCTCTCCAGCTTACTGTATAAAACAAATATAAGAAGCTGCGGACATAGAGTCTAAGCTTCCAATTTAGAATCCAGTCTATATTTTAAAAAAGACTCTGAATAATTCTGGTTACTGCCTTATAGAATGTTCCCACTGTGTCTGCCTGAAGGCGTTCGCCTCCGGTATGAGGGTTCACTATAGTAGGCCCTATGGAAATGCAGTCTATTTCATTGCCATAATTTTGCACAATATAGCTGCATTCGAGGCCTGCGTGGATTACGGTTGCTCTGGTCTCATCACCGTAGAGTTCCTTGTCCCTATACACGTCTTTTGCTTTATTAAGTAAGACAGAGTTGTCATCTGGTTGCCAAATCGGATAAGGATCGAAGTTCTTTACATCGTACTTGAATAATTTTCCTATATTTTCCTGGATTTGAATAAGAGCTTCCATTGAATCGCTATTAGAACTGCGGTTTAAGGACATAATCACTACCTTGCCATCATTCAGTTCAATTGGCTCAATAGCTGCTAAGTTACTTGAAATCTCCACAACTTCAGGTCTGCTTGGAATCATGTGGATGACGCCGTGTGGTATCTGTTGAAGCAGGCACAGAAGTGCGTCTGTAGATGCTTCATCAAGAGAAGTCTGGACAGAATTAATCTCTTCAACTTTCCAGCAAAAGGTATCCTCCTCAGGTTGAGACTGTGCTTTTAAAGCCTCACAATATGCGTCAAAATCGTCTTTAAAATCATAATTCTCGGCTCTTTGAATAGCTATTCTTGCTTTGACCCAGGTCGGAATTTTGTTTACAGTGGGTATCTTTATCTCACCTTTTTTTCTTGCTTCTGTTATTTCTTCGATTTCTTGGTATGTCAATGAATTCATTGAAATCAGACGCAGGTCATAACTTCTGATGCCCTCACCCGTAACATCAAGGTTTGTGAGTCGTTTATTGAGCCTTATGAGAGCTCCGGTAAGGACCTTGATGGCATTAAGCCTTCCATTGTTGATGTTAACCCCAGAATGTCCTCCACGGAGATTTAAGATCGATAATTCCAGGGTGATAAAATCCTCGGTAACAGGGAATAAGGTAACATCTCCCTCGTACTGGACAGTACGCCCTCCTGCACTGCCGTAAATAATAGTATTTGCAACTTCAGCGTCAAGGTTTATGTATCTTCTACCGATCAGGAGATTTTTGTCATAATTTGCAGCCCCACCCATATCAGTTTCTTCCTGAACAGTAAATAAACACTCTATTGGGTATTGTTTGAGCTCATCGTCCTCCAGAATGGCAAGCATAGTTGCTACTCCTATACCATCATCTGCACCTAATGTGGTACCTTTATCTGGATCCGGGATGTTTTCCTCTGGACTGGAGATGCTTGACTCCTTTAACGCTTTTATCCACTTTGGCCCTTTGTTTTCAGAATAGCCAAAGATATGTAAGGGAAAAATATTCTTGTCAGGGGAACATACCATATCCATATGCGCCTGTAGAGTAACATAAGGAGCACTTGCATAATTCCCTGAACCCTTTCTGCGAAGGACAATTACTCTTTTTCCGGGATCTTTAGCATCAGGCTCGTAGTAAAGGAATTCCACATCCTCTATCTGTTTAATGCAATCAACTACATGTTTCCGGACCTCGTCTTCCTCACCAGAGGGATGGCGTAGTCCTGTTAGTTTCATGAAATGGTCATGCACTGCCTTTGGCTCAAAAGAGTCATCTGATATTTCTATATCTGACATGTACATCTTACTCCTGAATATTTCCGCATAAGCACTTTTGCTGTATTGACCATCCAGAAGTACATCTCAAAGAAGCCAGCATTTGATTTTCATTGACCCGGATAGAAAAGCAGTTCTGAGTTTTATGTAAAACTCTTCACGATGGTTTCCCTGATATGTTGTCCAATTGAGCAAACAGCATTGTTTTAATTTATTTTGAGAAAATATTCCATAATTGCTGTTTTTATTTTGATATCAGTTCCGTAGTTTTTTAATGATAACTCCAGGAAGAATATTTGATATAACTCACACACTTAAAGCGCAAAATCAAGCATATGTAAGTTTATTTAAAAATGCGTATTTTAAATATTATTACATTTTATGCGACTGACTCATGCCCAACCGTGTAAGTATTATAGGAATAGTTTGTCCCTCTATAAAATACTTTGCACTCTTTGAATATATTTATAAACTACGTTCTTCCCCAAAAAAGAAAATTTGATTTCCCATTGCTTATTTAGCACCCTTGACCCCTAACCCGTTTTTAATGGGCAGGGGTAAAAAGAGTTTCAGGTGCTTTCAGCAATTTAGGAGGCGATTAAATTTGTGTCTGTCGGGTAGAGACACTCATCTATACTACTAAGTGATATTTAATACTTTTGTTAATTCTCTTGCTACTTGGTATGAAGTATCATAACCATAATCTTACGTAAATACAATATGAATTTTTTTTGAAAATCAATATATTTAACTTTAAGGCGGGAAGTCCCCTTCCTCGGAGCGGAGCGACAGGTGGGGGATGAAAGCCGTCAACTTTATTATAGTAAGTTTAACAAAACTTATATATGTCTTTAAAACGTATAATTTATAGCATGTTAAAAGCCTACAAGTACCGAATCTACCCCGATAAAGACCAAGAAAAATTCATAAAAGTAAATTTTGGTGCATGTAGATTTGTCTATAATTGGGCTTTAGAGCAGAAAATTAAAACTTATCAGCAAAATAACAAATCAATATCAAGGTTTGATTTACAGCATATTTTAGTTCACGAAGTAAAACCTTCTAACGAATGGTTGAAAGAAGCTAATTCACAGGCTCTACTTGCCTCTTTAGTAAATGTAGAATCAGCATTTACGAAATTTTTTAGAGAAAAATCTGGATTCCCTAACTTCAAATCTAAGAAAAATCCAGTGCAATCTTATCAAATGCCACAACATTATACTGTAGATTTTGAAAGAAATATCATCAAACTTCCTAAGATTGGAGAAGTCGAAGCAGTACTTCATAGAAAGTTTGAAGGTGCTATGAAAACCGCAACCATTTCACGATCGAGTACAGGGAAATACTTCATATCTATTCTTGTGGATGACGGAGATGAACTTCCTGCTAAACAGAGGATATCAGAATCAAGTACCATAGGAATTGATGTAGGTGTCAAAGATTTCGCAGTTCTTTCAACAGGTGAAAAGATTGAGAACCCTAAATACCTGAAAAACTCTCTTAAAAGGCTCAAATGTCTTCAAAAAAGAGTTTCAAGGAAAGTAAAAGGTTCAAAACGCAGAGATAAAGCCAGAAAACTGTTATCTAAAATACATGAAAAAATTAGCAATCAGAGAAACAATTTCCAGCACCAAATCTCTTCTAAACTTATCTGCGAGAACCAAGCAATAGCGTTGGAAACTCTGAATGTTAAAGTTATGATAAAAAATCATTGTCTGGCTCAATCAATTTCTGATGCCGGATGGAGTAGTTTCGTAACCAAACTTGAGTATAAAGCTGAATGGTTCGGAAAGACTATACTAAGGATCGGAAGATTTGAACCTTCCTCTAAAATATGTCATGTTTGTGGTTATCATAATGGTAATCTGACCTTGAAAGATAGAGAATGGATATGCCCCGATTGTAAGACAAAACATGATAGAGACATCAATGCCGCTATCAATATCAAAAAATTCTCTCTTCAAGATCAAAATCTTATAGTTATCTGACACCTACGGAACGTAGGGGATGGGCTTGTGGACTTGCGAACAGTAGTTCGAGGGGTGAAGCAAGAAGCTCCTTCCTCGCCATCAGGCAGGGAGGGGTAGTTCACTGTTGAAATTACTGAATTTAAGGAAAGATCAAGAATCCAAAAATATCAGATTTCGGAAAAACAAAAGTAGGAAACTGAACATACTTTCAGAGATAAAAATAAGGCATAAAAAAGCCTTTGACAGGGCAATAAAAGTAGAGATTAGATATTCACCTGAAAAACACATATTCCAGCATTTTTTTCATTGTATTGCTACTATTAAAATCTCTTTTTTCTCCTCGATGCTGGTTTTTGCTTTTTCTGCTTATTGGAAAGATCGCAAGATAATCTTGTGGACGTGTACATAATCTCTGGATTTAAAACTAATATATGGGGTTTGAGGAAGTGTTTTTCAGGTTTTGATTACTAAAACAATAAAACCTGAAAATTACCTGTACAGGGACAGGACCACACTGCTCAAGAACCATCCTTATTTTTGCAGCTCTTCAAGCACTTTCTCAGCTTTTTCCCTTACCTCTGCAAAAATATCTTTTCCTTTTGCATCAATTCCTACAATGAGCGGCCCGAACTCCTGCACTCTGAGCACCCAGACAGCTTCAGGCATTCCGAGGTCAAGCCAGTGGACGTTTTTTACCTCTTTTATCAGTTCGGCGGCAAGAGCTGCACAGCCTCCTGTGTATGCAAGGTAAACGCATCTCTTTTTCATGGATTCTGAAACGTTTTTCATTCCGCCTTTTCCGATAATTGCCCGGACTTCATGAGCTTTCAGGAGAAGAGGAGTCATTTTTGACATCCTGCCGCTTGTTGTGGGGCCTGCTGATATTACCTTCCAGCCGGATTCTGTCTGCTGCATAAGGGGACCGCAGTGATAGATAACTGCTCCTTCGAGGGAGAATGGAAGTTTTTCTCCTTTTTCTTCCATTTCGAGAATCCTGGCGTGGGCTTCGTCCCTCGCTGTCAGGATTTCTCCAGAGATATAAACAATATCTCCGGCGTTGAGTTTCTCAATGTCTTCTAACTTCAGCGGAGTCTGTAAGTGATATTCCATTTATTCTTCCTCCCCGAACACAATTGAAGCATGTCTGTTCGCCCAGCACTGGATGTTTATGGCAACAGGAAGGGAAGCAGTATGGCAGTGTGCAGTTCTCACATGCATGGCAAGGGCTGTTGTGCTGCCTCCAAGCCCCATACAGCCGATTCCAAGGGCATTTACCGCATCAAGGATCTCTATTTCAAAATCATTCATGGGGGTATCAAGTGACTCTAAGAGTGCTTCTTTTGCAAGCCTGGCGGCTTTATCAAAGGAACCTCCTATCCCCACGCCGATGGTCAGGGGGGGACAGGGCATCCCACCTGCGTTAATCACTGTTTCGAGCACGAAGTTTTTGATGCTGCCAACCTCGGTGGGGTTCAGCATCTTGAGTGCGCTCATGTTTTCCGAGCCCGCGCCTTTTGGGGCAACCGTGACCCTTAGTTGCTTTCCTGGCACAAGCTTCCAGTGAATATCCGGGATTCCTGCTCCTGTATTATCCCCGCTGTTTTTTCGGGTCAGGGGATCCACGGCATTTGGGCGGAGAGGGATTTCCCCGGTCGCAAGGACAACAGCTTCCCTGATCGCAGCTTCCAGGTCAAATTCAGGCTGAAACTCTGTCCCAAGCTCCACAAAAAAGATCTGGATGCCTGTGTCCTGGCACATGGGGACACCATGATTTTTTGCAAGCTCTATATTTTTCAGGATCGCCTGGAGCTGGGACTTTGCAACCGGGCTTTCTTCCCGGGCTTCAGCTTTCCTGAGGGCGTCAATCACATCGTCGGGAAGCTCGATTTCCGCTTTTCTGAGAAGGTCTGCAATAGACCGAATGAAGGTTTCACGGCTAATTTTCGAGGACAATAAGACCACCACTATATGGGAAAAGGTAATTTCTAATGACTTTGGAGTTAGGCATGAATGCCAGAATATGAATTTGTCTCATAAAAGACATAGGCATTAAACATATTGGTTTGGGATATTGAGGACAGATAAAATGCAGCCAGTATTATGTCCAGGACGGCATCAAAAATTGAAAATAGGTCTCAAAAAAGACCTTTCATCGGAAGAACATTTTAAGGTTTTACATCCATGACATAAGAATTATTGAAATTAAAGTTCCCCGTAAGAATTTGTATCAGCTTTGCCATTCATGACCTGATAGCGAAGCCAGACATAATTTTCTTTTATTTTTTCCATATGTGTTAATTTTAAATTTACCACACCATCAAAAGAAGTCAGGTCAGGAGCATCGAAAATTGTCCTTGAGTTTTTCCCGCCAACCATCTTCGGGCTGATAAGGACACTTACTTCGTCTATCAGGCCTTCTCGTAATAATATTCCGTTTAGTGTTCCGCCTGAATCTGTTCTTATGGATCTTACTCCATATTCTTCATTTAGTTTTTCCAGTGCCTCTTTCAAATCAACCTGTTCTTTGCCTGCAATTATATATCCCGCATGCCTTTTTTCCAGGTATTCAAAATAAGAATTCGGGGTTTTTTCCGAACACAATATAACAATGTCTCTCCACCAGGGTTCTTTTTGAAGCAACCTTAAATTATGCACCTGGCCCTTGCTGTCAGCTATTACCAGTAAAGGTTTTGGTTCATAAATCAGGTTTTCAGTTCCGGCTGGAGGGTTATTTTGAGTGGGTTTTGGCATTTCGACGGCTTCTTCTTCGGATTCATGCTCTCCAAAAGCCATAACCGTATTGCTGCCCATGAGGATGGCATCAACTTTCCAGTGAAAGGCTAATTCATAATAAGTAAACATTGATTCGAGAGTATCCAGCACCCAATCAATACGCCCGTCAAGGCTGGCGATATTGTACATTGATATTTTCGGAATCATAGGATCATCCTGAATGATATCATCAAGTGTATTTATATTAATCAGTTACATCTGATGAATATATGAGAGTAAAAATAAGTTTATCCAGGCTAAGGATTTGAATGCCTGAATTTCTGCATGAACAGATCTTTTTTACAAGTAGCAGGTCTTTTCTACAAATAGATATTTTTTACAAGTAGATCCCGGTCTTTCGGAAATTCAATGCAAGGACTCAGATCCAGCCCTTTTCCATCCAGTAGTTGCAGTTATGCGTCCAGTGTTCTTTGTTGGCAAGGATAACGTACTTGAATCCTTCTCTCCACACCTGATGCCTGGCCTCCTGTTCAGAGTATTGTCTTTTCTCTTTAATCGCTTTAACAAGGTCTTTGCCCATTTCACGCGATTTTTCAATTGCTGCTTCTATCGCTTCAGGCCCCTGTGCCATTGAACAGCCTGTGCCTCCTATAGAGTTGCCTCCGCACTGTATCATGAAATTATTCATAATGTCGAGAATAAAATCAATTTCATTTCCGCCTGCGGTTGTTAAGGACATGCCATATTTTCCGTCAAAGAGCTGTTCGTGGATAACAAGGGGACATCTGTCAAAGACTGTTTTAAGCTGGGCTGTCACGTTTGTGATGTAGTTAGGGCTGCTCCAGATTATTCCGTCCGCTTCCAGAAGCTTTGAAATTAGAGCAGGATAGTCATCTTTTATTGAGCATTCGCCTGTTTTATGGCACTTATCACATGCCGTGCAGTATTTTATTTTCAGCTTTGCAACATCAATAAACTCAACTTCAGCTCCTGCTTTTCTTGCTCCTTCAAGGGCTGCATCAAGCAGTTTTAAGGTATTGCTGTTTTTGCCTCTTGGGCTTGATGATATTCCAACTATTTTCATGTTTTCCCTCCTCTATTTTTACAAAACTTTTGCAAAAATAACAGTACTGCATTCATTTAAAACTTTGTTATTCTCCAGGATAGAGGAAATCACGAATTACAGCAATTTCAATACAGGCTAAGATAGGAGATGATTTGAGAGATATCACTATTTAAGAAATCGATGTCTGATAATTCATCATTAAAAATCGGTCTCTAAGCAAGAAATATCTAGCGCGCCGCCAATATCAATGTATATGCCTCCAGAAAAGAAGAATAATAAGGTCTCGGAGATAATAAGGTCTCGGAGGGGGGTGCCAGAGGCAAAACTCCTTCCAAACTATACACTATGATCGTCTACCTGATGGGAGGGCCTATGTGTGACGAGTTCGAAGGTCTGATTATGTCCCGCACCATCCAGATCCGGGGGGAGCAGACTTTAGAAGACCTCCATGAAGCCATCTTCAAAGCTTTTGACCGCTTCGACGAACATCTTTATGAGTTTTTGCTTGGGGTGGGTCCGGATGACAGGTCTGCTGTCTACTCCCTGCCAGCGGAAGTGGAGTTCCCGGGACTGGAAGAGGAAATGGCAGGAGACGTACGCACCACAACTATTGATTCGCTGGGTCTGGAAGTGGGCAGAGCTTTCGGCTACCGCTTCGATTTCGGGGATGACTGGCTACATCAGATAGACGTCACAGCAATTGAGGATTATTCGGGAAAAGGAAAATATCCGAAGATCACAAAGAAAGTGGGAAAAAGCCCTCCGCAGTACCCTGATGAAGACGATGAATAAGGAATGGTTTCCTGGAATTACCTTTTGGTGCAGAATAGTTACTGACTGGCTTGATCATGGAAAATCTTATGGCGCCTGATAACATCACATCTTCAAAGACAGTTCTACCATCAGGTCGGTCAGGGATTCCTCGCTCCTGATGAGATTCAGTGGGTAGATCGTGTTAATTTCTATTTTTTGTCCCGTTTGACACTCATCTGATTTTCCTGCGCGCGGTTTTTAGCTTGAATATGAAATCTCCTAAGTGAACATTGTTCACAAATCATAAGCAAATCTATTTATACAATGATAGATAACATACGTTATATAACATATGTTATTTAACGGGGCATGTATACTGCCCAAAACAAAATTTGACATGAAAAACATTGTGGAAACCGCTTTGCAATCGCAAAAGAAGAAAGCTTTGCCATCATCACAGCGCGCAGCGTGGCGAAACATCTTCATAGTCAGGTTGCGCCGATCTGCATACACAAATTAATAAAATCGTTAAAAGTCTTTCAGATCAAAACAATGTGTTTGATATCGAATTGGGGTAAAATCATGAAATCAATACCTTTCGTACTTGCTTTGCTTCTTTTATCGGCCCTACAAGCCTCTGCAGCAAATACTACACAGACCGAGGGGACAGGTCCGGCCTGCATAACCGGACTTTACAGCGATATCGAGTCCTTTGATGTAACACTCTACTCAGCCCATCCGGAAGAAAACGTGACCCTTGAGGCATCTCTGGTAAAGTCGAAAAATGGGAATGAAGAAGTCATTGCCAAACAGGAATTTTTAACTGGCAGTCTACCTGCGGATACGAGAGTTACGAAAGTTGGCTTCTGGGATATCAGGAATCCCGATCGTGGGGCTTATACTCTGAGAGCAAGGCTTATAGAACAGGGACAGGTACTTTCAGAAGCAGAGTATGATTTTGTTTACGGCAGCTACTCAGCTTCCAGACTTCAGGTAGATGATCTTGTCCCTAACTCAAATGGGATCTCTGTTGTACTCTCCCCAAATCAGGCTTCACTTTTTGATATAGAATACATGCTTGTAAACGGGCACGACGTAATCTATGAAACAAAAACCGAAAAGGCATCCTTGACCAGTGTTCCGGAAACCTTTTCTGCATCCTGGGGTACTCTCCTTGAGAATAATAAAGAGTATGATGGGAGAGTAAAGGTTCATGTTTACTCTCCGGGCCAGGGATTTATAGCTTTAACTGAGCGCTTCACTGCCAGAGACGATGCCGAGATTACTGACGTCTACGAAGACGAAACCGGAGCAAGTGCAACTGTTTTAGGGAGATCCCAAGTGCCTTTTGAAGGAAGTCTGGTTTTTTCCGTATATGAAGTGCAGAATACTTCAGGACACGGCAGTCCTATGTTAATTGAATCCGTCCGTGAGAGAGTCCCGGTGCTTTTGACTGATGATGACGAGACCGTAGAGGTCGCCTGGAAAGAAAGGCTCACGAAAGGAATTTACAGGCTCGAGATTGACCTTATCGGCAACGACGGAGATGTTATCGAACGCAGAGAAACCATTATTGAGTCTGATCTTTCTCCTATGAATGAGAGTGAGACAGTCCCTTATACAGGAAATGAAACCTCAGGCGAAGATAATGGGAATGGCATCAACAGCGCTTCTATTGTTGCGGGAACTGCGGGGATCGCTATGGTTTTTGCATTATTTAAAAGGCGGCATTAACCAGCTTGAGCAAAACCAAAATTGTACAGATCAGGAAAAAACCAGGATAAAAGCTCAAAAAGGCCGTGAATCCCATGAGTTATGAACTTTTAATTGCTCTCAGACATCTTCGAGCAAGAAAATTCCAGACCCTACTTTCGGTAGGAGCAATAGCTCTCGCTGTAATGGCACTTACGGTTTCTCATTCTCTTCTGGCAGGTTTTACAGGGGAATTTTATAACACTACAGTGGAAAAACTTCCTCATGTCTCGGTCTCTCCGGAAGGAGGTGAGGATTACATCTATCTTTACGGCACTCTGATAGAAAGGATTAGCTCAATCGAAGGAGTTACTGCAGTTTCTCCTTTCCTTACAGGGCAGGCTTCTTTCAAATTCAAGGACAATTCCCTTAATGCTGAACTTAGAGGTATGGTCCCTTCACAGGAAAATGAAATCAGCTCTATCGAAGAAGATGTGGTTGAGGGCAGTTTTCAGGAACTCGATTTTTCGAGAAACACTGTGGTTATCGGCTCAAAGATGGCGGATAAACTCGAGGTTAATCCTGGGGACTCTATAGATGTGTCTTTTCCGAATGCAAATCCTCTCTCTCTCAGAGTTGTGGGGATATTTCATACCGGGTCTCCTCTGGACGAGTCCCTTGCCTATACATCCCTGGATACTGCCCAGCAATTCTATGACGTTCCGGATGTGGTTAACGGGGTTTCGGTCAGGTTAAGTGATTTTAATAACGATAGGGAAGTTGCAAGCGAGATTGAGGGACTGGGTTATAACGCAGAGGGCTGGACGGAAACAGACCCTGCAATCCTCCGCACAATTGCTATCGAAAGCACTTCAAACACTGTCTTATACGGGCTTATTGTTGTCGTAGCCTCTTTTGGCGTGGTCAGCACACTGAATCTTTCTGTTATCGGTGCGAGGGGTCAGATAGGTATGCTCCGCGCTATGGGTGCACAGGTCTCGGGCATCCAGAGAATTTTCATCCTCCAGAGTGGGATTCTTGGCCTGCTGGGAGCTCTTTTCGGCACTTTTGCAGGAGTCCTTATATCTCTGGCAATAGGACAGTATGAGGTCCCGGCAGATCCATCCGATATCTACGGCGGTATTTCCTTTATCCCCATTGTCGTGCACCCTCAGTATATTCTATCCATAATTTTAGCCGTTTTTCTACTGAACCTGATTACCGGAGTTTATCCTGCGCGACAGGCGGCGAAAGTAGACCCTATAAAGGCTATAAGTTCAAAGTGAAAACAGAGGTAATACAATTTCACAGACAATTTCCAATAAATTGTAAAGCTGAAAATGTAATTATTGAATTGGCTAATAATCGAACTGAATTAATATTTTAAGAATTATATAATATAATTTAACTAATAAATATGATACATATTCATACCCAGGAGCTTATTTAGATGTATGAACTGAAAATCGCTTTGAGGCAGGTATTTTCCAGTAAAAAGCAGACCCTTTTTGCCATACTTGCTGTTGCCCTTGCAGTTACTGTGATTACGGTAATGATGGCAATGATTTCGGGTTTTCAGGGCGAACTCGTAACCTCAAGTATAGAGAATAATCCGCATATTGTAATCGGTCCTCAGGATGAGAAAGAAGAGTTCATCCATCTTTACAGATATACATCTGTCCTGACCTCCGAAAAGGAAGGAGTTATAGCTGTATCCCCTAAATATCTCGGCCAGGCTGCGCTTGAGTACAGGGACAATACCGAAGGGGTTTCTCTTCAGGGAATTGACCCTATGGCTGAAGAGAGTGTTATGAGAGTAAGTGAGGATGTTGTTGAAGGGGACATCATGGCCCTTGTTCATACAAGATACGGGATCCTGCTGGGAGATAAGCTTGCAGAAAAACTGGAGGTAAATGTAGGAGATCGAGTAGATGTCGTTTTTCCGGGCTCGCAAACAACTTCTTTTAAGGTTGTAGGCCTGATCAATACCGGAACTTCTGCAGATGAGGTCACAGCCTATGCGAGGTTCGACTCGGTGCAGGAATTTTTCAATAAACCGGGAGTTGCAAGCACCATAGAGGCCAGAGTAGCAGACCCTTATCAGGCAGACATCATTGCAGGTTCTATTGAGAGAGAAACCGGACTTGATGCTGTAAGCTGGAGCGAAGCAAATGCTGAAATCCTCAGCCTCTTAGAGGTCCAGTCAATCTTAGTAAATATTTTTTACTTCCTGATTTATGGAATTGCAGGTTTCGGAATTGCAAACACCCTGATCACAATCGTTTCTCAGAGAACCAGGGAAATAGGTATCCTGAAAGCTATGGGAACTTCGAGAAAGAGCATTATGGTTATCTTTCTTTTCCAATCCATGATCCTTGGAGCAATAGGTCTGGTGTTCGGTACAATCCTTGG
Source organism: uncultured Methanosarcinales archaeon (assembly GCA_964434965.1). GTDB lineage: Archaea > Halobacteriota > Methanosarcinia > Methanosarcinales > Methanosarcinaceae > Methanosarcina. The sequence goes on along the minus strand of CAYSWX010000020.1, from coordinate 29,103 downwards.
TTATATTACAACAATTGCGCTCCAGAGCTATGAAATAGAAATCCCTCCGGAGACGTATTTCGGGCTTCAGACTCTTCCTCTTGAAATTGAACCACTCAATTTCGTGTATGCGGCTTTCTTTGCTTTTATTGTCAATATTCTTTCAGGAATCTATCCTGCACAGAAGGCTGCAAAACTTGACCCGGTAAAAGCCATTGAAAGTGCCTGAACTGAAAATGAATGGCAGTAAACAATAAATTATCTACAATAAATTATCTGGATTTCAATAATTTTAGTGAGGTATCAAAAAGTATGACAGACGAAAGCCCGGTTATAGAGCTTAAGAACCTGACCAAAGTTTATAAAAACGGTGTGGAGTTTCGCGCGCTCGACAATGCAAACCTGACAATTAAAAAAGGGGAATTTGTTGCAATTGTAGGTCCTTCTGGTTCAGGCAAAAGTACGCTTATGCACCTCATTGGTCTTCTGGACACGCCCAGTTCAGGGACTCTTCTTATAGATGGCAAAGATGCAACAAAAATGTCGGATAAGGAGCGTTCCGCAATGAGAAACAGGATACTGGGCTTTGTCTTTCAGTACCACCACCTGCTTCCAGATTTTACAGCTCTGGAAAACGTAATGATGCCGCTTTTGATTGCAGGCAAGAGCAGGGAGAAAGCAAAAAATGTCGCTGAAGAGCTTCTGAAGAAGGTAGGGCTCGAAGAGAGAATGGACCACAGGCCAGGAGAACTTTCCGGAGGGCAGAACCAGAGGGTTGCAATAGCAAGAGCTTTGAGTTGCTCTCCTTCAATCGTGCTCGGGGACGAACCAACAGGCAACCTTGATACAAAAACGGGCGACATGATCTATGAACTGCTCAGGCAGTTAAACAGGGAGTATAATCAGACATTTATCGTAGTTACTCATAACGATGACCTGGCTTCAAAAGCTGATAAAATTATCAGGCTTGTAGATGGAAAAATTACCGCTCAGTAAGGAGAAAAATGTTAAAAAAATAGCAACTTAACACAAAAAACTTAAGGAAACAGATACAATAGAAGATTTTTTTGGTTGGATTATATTTGCGCTATTTTCGGTGATTCTCATGAGATTGTTTATAAGACCAAAATTTAAACGGAGATGTGAAATATGACAAGAATTACTAAAAAAGCATGGTTTGGCAAGAGAATTCTTGGATGGGGTTATCGTCCCATCAGCTTAGAGGGCTGGTTGGTAACTATAGTAGTTTTAGCTGCGGTTTTTGCTAGCATAAGTTATCTCGAGGAAACGGCAACTCGTTATGCAGTTCTTGCTGTAATCCTGATAGTCTTTCAAATCATTATTTACCTGACTGGCAATGCACCGGGCTCTGAGGCATGGGATAAATTAAGGAATAAATAACGGAAGCATGTAAGGTGATTTGAGTAATTCAAAAGAGTTGTAACCACTGCAATTTTCTAATTCCTTATGACTTTTTAGATAACCCCCATATCTTTAAGGATATATGGGCTGGATTATGAAAACCTCATACTCTTGCAGCCTGCGGTGTCCTGCTTCTGGGTAAAGGCAGCAAGGTCAATTTTTCAGGTTGTTAACAGCTTACAAACTGCTTTTTTTCCTGTTTACAAAGCCGCATGATTGTATCTTTTCCAGTAATAACTGCCGCAGGCAGTCCCCCTGGCGGCTGCAGCCACTGGCCTGTTAAAAAAAGAGTATCTAGGCCTTTGATTCGCCCGGTATGTGCCATCATTTTTCCCCGGACTGTCGATAAAAAAGGCATGAATGCTCCCCTGTAAGCGTTGCAGTACCGCTCATACGTTTTCGGCGTGGCGACATCAAGTATCTTGAGTTTCCCTTTCATCTGGGGAAAACGTGTTTCAATTGCCCGGATAACCTCTTTGCCTATTCTCTCTTTTTCCCGGTTATAAGCCTCATAATTCCGTGAAAAGGCATTCCATGCCTCATAATCCGCATGGAACTGGTTAATGCTGCAGGTGATAAGGGTGTGGCCTTCCGGAGCAAATGCCGGCTCATGGCAGTAGTGCGTTATTGTCAAACGGCTGATAGTTGATTGATGGATCTCAAATGGGACTACCTGAAAGGACAGGCTCCGCGGAAGGGTATCGATTGTACCTTCATAGCCTAACGCCACCAGAACTTGTGAGGCAAGCGGGTAATCTGCCGGGTTACTATATCGCATCTGGAAGTCATGATCAGGGTACTTGCCTTTCAGTAACCTCTCATAAAGTACGTGCGCATCGCATGCTGCAATAACATAATCGGCTTCAAAGGTTTTGCCGTTGTGACAGATAATACGCTGGACTTTTTTGTGGTCTATGGTTAGCTCAACGGCTTCACACGGAGCTTCGACGGCTCCCCCCAGGTCGAGATAACGCTCAACCATGCGCATTGCGAGTGCCTTAGAGCCGCCATAGGGGATGGAAGCCTGACCTTTTGTAAAAGCCGAAAGTGCAAAGAATATGAATGAGGCACTATAACCTTCAGGTAAAAATGAAGCAAGGGCAGCCTGTAGCGCCGGATGCTTAAAGTTATTTGAGTAGTCCTTTAAGCTGACCTTTCCGTATTTTTGTATAACCGTTCCCGCATCTTTCAGCGAGATCATCAACCTGATTCTTTCCATAAGCGTCATCAGGTCCTCAGGTTTTTCAACGGGCGTTTCATATGATTGAAGCCGCCTGACCACCTGACAAAAGTCTTCTATAGCATCTTTATCTTCCGGAGATATTTCAAGCCAGCTGGACCTGAGCCGGTCAAGGTCGCGATAAAAATGTACGGTAACGCCGTCGTGCTCAAAAGATAGAAAACTCTCGGGATGGAAAATTTCAACCCCATCGAGAGCTCCAACGGTGACCCAGAGGTCATTAATTGGTGTCCCCTGTTTAGTTCCAACAAACCAGTGAATGCAGCCGTCAATATGATAGCCCTGCCGGTCCCAGCCAGTGCATTCCCCACCTAAGTTGTGATTTTTCTCAAGGATTACACTTTCAAAGCCGTTTTTTTGGGCAAATATGCCAGCGCTCAACCCGGCAATACCCCCGCCTATGATAATTATTTTTTTCATTTCCCCATTTCCTGATGTTTTATTTGCTGTATACGCAGGAGATCCTCCCCAGTTTCCATAAGCAGCGCTTCAGCAGCCTGGTCATCAAGCCAGGAAGGCAGATGGCCGTTGGCGACCATGACCGAGAGACCCGTTTGAAAAATCCTCATTTTTAAGATCAGGCATTTTCGTTCATCGTACGTCAAACCTCGCATGTTTTCATCTTCAGCCAGTGCTTCAATCATGGAGTCCTGAAAGGTTTCATACGAAGCCACGTATGGATTTTTCTGCATTACCAGTTCACGAAAAAGGACAGGGTACTCCCGCGCAAACACTAAACTGGCTTTCCCTATGTTTTCAAAGAGGTCCGATCCTTCTTGTTTTTTCAGCAGTTCGTCCAGAAGGGCAAAAACACGCTCGACTACAGCCTTAATCAAATCATCAATCGTTCCGAAATTGATATAGATCGGCGCAACCGAACAACGAAGGCGTTTCGCCACGCTGCGTGAGGTGATGCCGGCAAAGCCTTCTTCTTTTGCGATGTTAAAAGCAGCTTCTACAATGGTTTCTTTGTCAAATTTTGTTTTTGGTGGCATATAGATCCCCTTTGGATAACATGAGTTATATAACATATGTTATATTATAAGTTAAATAGATATTTGTCCTGAGAAAAAAGGGTGATGTAGAAATCCTCTAAGTTCGGTATATCCTCCCTAAATTCAATCTAATCCATTTAGAAATATGCTTATCCAAAATATCATAAAAACTACTGCAACGATAAGAGAATCAATCTTTTCTTTTGATGCATAATATCCTTCCAGCCCACCAATAATTGTCAAACTTCCAAAATAAGTAACAACGTCGATAATCCGGTCTGTTTCTGGAATATCTCCAGCAATAAATGAACTCAGATGTAATTCATAAAACAAACATAATGTCGGCACTGTTCCAACTATAACTGATCCAATTCTATCTTTTGTCTTTAACCCATAAAATAGGGGAGCCAAAGGAGATATAAATATACTAAGAATCGAAATTATAAGTCCAAATAATTCTGGCAATGTACGGAGATTCTCAATAATAATAGTAGATAGAATAAAAATATGGATCAATGCAGATATAAACAGTGATAACACTGTAGATATAACTGTTTTCCTTATCTTCATATTTTCCATAATAACACAACATGTATAATAAAAATCAAAGAAAATGTTAATTTTGCACAGTTATCTCTAACATATAAAGTCGTTTTTATAGTTAGGGCAGGAAATACTTACATAAATACTTACATAAAGCCAATCCCAGAACTCAAAATCATATTTCATATCTTGAGCAAGTAAGTCCAATGTAATAAATTTACAGTATAAATTTAATATCGACAATACTCATTATCAAAATGTGGAAATGATTTGAATTTTAAGACAGCTTCTTAAATCCGGAAGAAGGAGACCGATAAAATAGTTTCGTTCAGTCTGTCCTTTTATTCTTATTTTTAAGTTTATCAAGCAAAGCTGACACTCTTTCTTTAGCTGCTTCTGTCTCCTGAATATCTTTATCAATGCTAAGATTCAGGATATCACCCTCTTTGCTCCCCGGTGGAAGTAAAAAAAGAGGGAAGTCAATTTTTATTGACTCATCATCCCTTAAAAGCAGTACTGCAGTACTGTTTTCTATTCTATCGAGAGTAAGTTTGAAGTTTCCCATATTCACCTTTCCAGTGAAGCGACCAGATTTCCACTGTTATCAAATAGGTACGCAGTATCCCCATCATTATTCCAGATAGGACTTCCTGAACCCCAGTATAGCTCGGCAGCTGTGTTCGTCCCCTCTCCGGTATACAGAATTACGGTAGCCTGAGAGTCCAGTGTACAGGAAGGAAAAGTATAGGTATGCTTGCTGCCGTCATCCTCGATTTTCCAGCCTGTCAATGAAACAGGAGAAGACCCTCTGTTTGTAATTTCCACCCATTCATCCTGGAGGCTCAGGTCGCTGACAGAGACAATTGATTCTGCAGAGGTTGATATTCCATTAACTGCTGCTTCTGTCTTTTCCACTCCATTTTCTTCTGATCCGGTTTTTTCCAGCCCTACATTTTCTGGATTTTCGCCTTCTGACCCGCTTTTCTGAGTGGTTATCATATAAGCAGAGCCATCTGTTGTCACTGTAATTGAGCCGTCAAGATCGGTTCTGTAAACCTTGGAAGCTTTCTGCAGCCTATCAAGGATTTCTGCATGGGGATGCCCGTAGTCATTACCTGCTCCAACTTCGATTACACTTATTTCGGGGCTTACGGCTGAAATAAAGGCTTCTCCACTGCCTGATCGGCTGGCATGGTGTCCGACTTTGAGAATATCCGAATCAAGGTCATAACCGGTACTCATGAGTTTCTCTTCGGTTTTGAGCCCTGCATCACCCATAAGCAGGAATGAAACTTCCCCGTAGCTTACTTTGAGCACCACGGAGTTTTCATTCAGTTCATCGGAGTATTCGGACACCGGGTTCAAAACTTCAATATCAACAGCAGGGTCAAGTTCGATTTCTTCTCCTTTTTTGGCTACCCCAAAAGGAATATTTTTTTCATTAATGGTTGTCAACATATTCTCGTAAGTTTTTGAAGTATGTGGAAAGCCGCTGTCAATGAAATGTCCGACCTGGAAGCTGTTTAGTACCTCATCCACGCCGCCTATATGGTCCGAGTGAGGGTGGGTTGCAACAACATAGTCAATGCTTGAGATGCTCTGCTCACGAAGGTATTCTGAAACCTCTGTTCCTTTGTCCCTTTCTCCTGCATCTACGAGCATAGTCTTTCCATCATATTCAAGGAGAATTGAGTCTCCCTGACCGACGTCAATAAAATGAACTGTCAGGTTTTCATCTTCAACGTTTTTACCGGCAGCAGGACTATCATCTGCAGGACTGCTCTCTTCAGGTCCACTGCCCTGACCTGATTCCACTCCTTCAGCCTGAGCCTGGACCTCAACCAGACCTGTTTCTCCTGTCTGCGGTACAATCTGCTGGGACCCTTCAGCAACCTGGTCGTCTTTTAGGCCCGCGTTTATTCCAGCGATAACTATGAAAATAAATATTATCCCAATAATCCAGCGCAATAAGCCGTTTCCTGATGATTTTCCTGATTTTCCCAATTTGGTCACACCTTATTTTTAACAAACAATATAAATGGATTTTATTTTAAGTTGCCCTTTATCCCCATATCTGAGAGACTCACATGGCAGGTTGCATTGTAAACTAAGTTCACCGGCAATTTATAATAATGCAGCAATTTCACCTGTAATTTGTAATAATGCAGCAAATACAACATATTCAAAATTCAGAAAATTTATAAAAGCAGATGAAACAGACCTTGATTAACACACATCAATATACGTATGCTCCAAATTTGAATAACTTATATATAAAAACGCAGGCTGGACAGGAATTAATCCAGCCTAAGAACCATAGTTCTTCACTGCAAAGCCACCAACTCTTAAAAAATAGATTTTAGTTCAGTAGAGTTTTTGCATATTCAGTTTTGATTTTTTTACTGAAAGTATTTTAAAAATAATTCGTGAATTACTTTGAATTTTCTGCGAAATAGAAAATATAGGAAAACAGAGAGAAAAAATCTCACAGCCTGAAAACCTTATTATGTTCAGTATTTTGAGGCGTTTCCAGGCAATTTCTTAAAATGTTTTATACATGCCCTGAAGCTGCATTCCTAAGGCAAGTCTCCCAGTCTTCTGGATGCTCCATATTGTCACACTGCCATTCAAATTCACGCCTTGCAAGTCTGATAGTTGCACGTGCTCTTTTGAGTGGGATTAATTCTTTACCAATATCACCGATGTCAATCACGTCCAGACAGCTTACAATATCAATCATAAGACCTTCCAGGCTCTCCGGTGGTATTGATTCACCTCTTGCATGTATTTCTGTGCATTTAGCAAGATATTCTGCAACTACCTTGATCAGTTTTGTGTCATGCATGATTATAACTCCTTTGTGCGGCAAGCTGGCAATCCATATTGTCAAATTGGGCCATAAATTGAATAATACTTTGATAATGGCCCCCTCGTTTGTAAAAATGCAGACATGTCTTTCTGAATTCGGCATGTATTAAAATATAGAGACAATTCACTGAATTCAGTCCAGGATACCTTTTTATTAATAGATTCCAAAGGTGGTGCCTGTAATTTCTATTAAAATATGGTTTTTCCTGAGGTTTAAAGTTTTCTAAATCATTTTGAGTTAGGCTTGGCTGTGAAAATAGGGAATAAGAAGTCTGGAGCCTGCCAGGGGCATTATAATTCTGGGCAATCGTTGTATATTGGCTTATCCGCTCTTCAGAAATTATAGTTTCTGCAAACTCTGAATGATAGTACATAGGTTCTCTGAAAACTGCAGACTTGAATATTTACGTTCTTTGGGATTTCGCATTGATCATTGATGATACACTAAATAATGAGCTGAAGCTGCCACAACTGTTAAACCTCACAAAATATAAAATATATTTTTACATAATATAATAAAGATTAATAAAAAGAGAGATATATATTCAGATATTTTCAAAAAAGCAAAAACCATTATTTTTCCAACATTTATATAAAATATAGATAATTTCTAACAGGGATTATGGCCCTTAAAATAACTTATTTTTGGATTTTTCCGGTAAAATCTGGGAATATTGCCCGATATGCAAGCAACCTCCTCAAAAACAAGGATTGAAACTCTACATTAAATTGAACTTATATTTAAAGATTATTTCATTATTTTGATTTATATTTAACAAATACGAGTTCCTATTAATGATTGTTCTCATACATTTCAATAACCTTGCTAAATTTAGAAAATTATATATATATGAATGTATTTTTTTGAAAGAAATTTTTTAAGGGGCATTTAAAGTAATTGACGATGATAAACTCCAACTCTTATATTGCCCCTCTACATTGATATATTTTTTAAGAAATAAGGCTTGCCTCCCTCCCAAAAATTAAGTAATCTGAAGGAGACTGAAAAATGGTAAGGAAGGTATGCACTCCATCTGGAGTATGTCATTAACTGGAGAAACTGGTCTGAACCAGGAAATCCAGAATGATAATTTCACTATATTTGTGACTCTCTGGAAGGAGAAAATGCAAGAACACTGAATGAAAACGAGGCGATACCATTGACGAAAGTTATAGAAATCTCTCCAACCACGAGACTTGAAGGCCACTCCAAGCTCACCCTAAAGGTGAACGATGAGGGTATTGTCGAGCGAGGAGACTGGCTCTCAATCACCCCTGTCAGGGGTATTGAGAAGCTCGCCATAGGTAAGACGATGGACCAGGTCCCAAAGATCGCATCTCGGGTCTGCGGAATCTGTCCCATCGCCCACACCCTGGCAAGCACCGAGGCCATGGAGGCTTCGATTGGCTGCGAGATCCCAACGGATGCAAAGCTCCTGCGGATAATTCTCCATGCAGCGAACCGCCTCCACAGCATTGCCCTGCACAACATCCTGATTCTCCCTGACTTTTACATTCCTGGGACAGAGACAAAATTCAACCTGTTCGCCAACGAGCAGCCTGCCAGGAGCGTTATGGCAAGGATCGTCCGCATCCGCGAGATCGGACAGACAATTGGAGCAATTGCAGGCGGCGAGGCGATCCATCCATCCAACCCGAGGATAGGCGGGATGTACCACAACGTGAGCCCACGGGCAAAGCAGAAGATGGCCGACCTGGCGAAGGAAGGACTTGCTCTTGCCCACGAGCAGATGGAGTTCATGCTTGATGTCATCAGGAACATGCAGAACCGGGAGTTCGTCGAGGTCGCAGGCAAGCAGATACCGATCCCGAAGACGCTCGGGTACCACAACCAGGGAGTCATGGCCACATCCTCGATGTACGGCTCATCCAGTCTGGACGAAAACCCCACATGGGACTTTGCCCGGTGGAAGGAGACCCGTCCATGGGACTGGTACATGGGTGAGTTAACCATCGATCTTGAGGACCCGAGCTACCCGGTCGGAGGCACCACAAAGGTCGGAACAAGGGTCAACCCCCAGATGGAGGCCTGCACAGGTGTTCCAACCTACGACGGCCAGCCGGTTGAGGTAGGTCCAAGGGCAAGGCTTGCCACCTTCAAGAACTTCGATGAAAAGGGCACCTTTGCCCAGCACATAGCAAGACAGATGGAGTACCCGGACTGCTGCTATACCATCCTCAAGTGCCTTGACAACCTGAATACCTCGGGCAAGGTCCTCGCCGACCACATCCCTCTGGGAGACGGGTCCATGGGCTGGGCCGCAAACGAGGCTCCACGCGGGACAAATATCCACCTTGCACGGGTTAAGGATGGGAAAGTGCTGTGGTATGAGATGCTTGTGCCTACAACCTGGAACTTCCCGACCTGCAGCCGCGCTCTTACAGGAGCACCCTGGCAGATTGCCGAGATGGTCGTCCGGGCATATGACCCTTGTGTCTCGTGCGCAACCCACATGATCGTGGTGAATGAGGAGGACAGAATAGTCGCCCAGAAGCTCATGCAGTGGTGAAGGAATGGAAACGCTGTACTCCGAGATCGTGGTGGCAGGCTGCGGAAACCCGCTCTATGCGGATGATGGGTTTGGACCTGCTGTAGTGGAGAGACTTAAGGACCTCGAACTCCCCGAAAACGTTACGGTTGTTGATGCAGGGCTAGGTGGTCCCCATTTCGTCTTTACCCTCCTCAATCCCGAGTCCACAAAGACCCTTATCATCGTGGACATTGCGGACTTCGGAGGGGAACCAGGCGAACTCAGGTGGCTAGCCGTTGATGAGCTTCCTGTGGGGAGCTACCGAGACGCTCACTCCTGGGACCTGACCGAACCGCTCCAGTACATCAAGGACGATATCCGGGTCCGGGTCCTTGCATGCCAGAAGAAGTACGTTTCTGCCCCAGAAATGGTCATCGGGATTACAGATGAGGTAAAGAGATCCATTCCCGGAGCTATATCCGAGATACTGAAGGAAATCGGAATGAACTATGGGACTGCTTAACTCCATCAGGAAAAACATGGGCGGGGGAGCAAAGCCCGCTCAGGTTGTGATGGAGAAGAAGGTGGAAGCTACAAAGGAGATTAAACCAGTGACAAATAAGATCAAAATCGGGCATGTACACATGAGCGGCTGTACCGGCTGCCTCGTGTCCCTGGCCGATAACAACTTGGGACTCATTAAGATCCTGGACGACTATGCCGACCTCGTCTACTGCCTCACGCTTGCTGACGTTCGGCATATCCCGGAGATGGACGTGGCGCTCGTTGAGGGCTCTGTCTGCATCCAGGATCATGAATCGGTGGAAGATATAAAGGAGACCAGGAAGAAGTCAAAGATCGTGGTGGCCCTCGGTTCCTGCGCGAGCTATGGGAACATTACCCGTTTCAGCCGCGGCGGGCAGCACAACCAGCCACAGCACGAGTCCTTTCTCCCAATCGGAGATATTATTGACGTGGATGTTTACATCCCCGGATGCCCCCCAAGCCCGGAGCTTATAAGGAACGTTGCTGTCATGGCGTACCTGCTCCTGGAAGGAAACGAGAACCAGAAATCTCTTGCAGGCAAATACTTAAAACCCCTTATGGACCTTGCGAAGCGCGGCACGACCGGATGCTTCTGCGATTTGATGAACGACGTGATCAATCAGGGTCTCTGCATGGGCTGCGGGACCTGCGCTGCATCCTGTCCGGTGAGGGCGATCACTCTCGAGTTCGGGAAGCCGCAGGGAGAGCGTGACCTCTGCATTAAGTGCGGCTCCTGCTACGGCGCCTGCCCAAGGTCGTTCTTCAACCTGGATGTGATTCCTGAATTCGAGAGCATCAGCGAGATAATTGCTGGAGCGCTTAAGGAAGGTGAGAGTGATGATTGAAGATCCTTATCTCGGCAAATACATATCCTGCGTCTCTGCACGGAGCACGGACAGGGAGATCCTCAAGAAGGCACAGGACGGCGGCATCGCAACCGCTCTCATGGTCTATGCCCTCGAAGAAGGGATGATAGACGGGACTATTGTGGCAGGTGAAGGCGAAAGACCCTGGCAGCCAAAGCCGGTTGTTGCAATGAGCCGCGAGGACATCCTAAAGGCACAGGGGACTAAGTACAGCATAAGCCCCCAGATCTCCTGGCTCAAGGAAGCAACCAGGTCTTTTGGCCTTGATAAAGTTGGAGTCACTGGCGTCTGCTGCCAGATGCAGGCGGTCAGGAAGGCTCAGCTCTATCCCATCAATATGCGGGACGTCCCGGACAAGGTCGCCTTCACAGTAGGGCTCTTTTGCATGGAGAACTTCCCATATAAGTCCATGCAGACCATTGTTGAGGACCACGCGGCTCAGAGCCTGGGCTCCGTGAAGAAGATGGAGATTACGAAAGGCAAGTTCTGGGTCTACACCGAGCGCGGAAACGTAGCCACCGTGCCGCTCAAGGCGACCCACAAATACGAGCAGCCCGGCTGCCACGTCTGCCTCGACTATGTCTCCAACCTCGCCGACATCTCAACCGGTTCTGTCGGAAGCCCTGACGGCTGGTCCACGGTCTTCATCCGCACCAAGAAGGGAAATGAGATCTGGTCCAAAGCGGTCGCCGCTGGCATGTTCGAGACGAAGCCAATAGAGGATGTCAAGCCCGGCCTCGATCTCCTCAAGAAGCTCGCAAAAGAAAAGATCGACAAGAACCAGAAGACGATCGAGGAGCGCAAGACTTTCGGCATAAACAAGGCGTTAAGGAATCCTTACGCCTAAATTCTTTTTTTGTTTATGGAAATAATCTCTTGTTTATGTGAATATGGAGATGGGAGTTTCTCATACCCAAGAGATTCTACTGAAAGCATATCGAAACTTATGTAAAATTTAAATTAATTCTGTAGTCATTTTCTTTACTATAAAAATAGAGTTTGTCTTATTCATGTATTAGAAAAGGAATTTGTAATAGAAAAGGAATTTGTAATGAAGCCTGATAGCTTTGGTGATAACTAATAAAAATCATTTCATGCACGCTTCTACTAATGAACATCCCAATAGTGTAATTGTATAATTTTCTCCGCGATTAAAAATGTATGTTGCATTTTTAGTAATTTCATTTTTACGAAGGGAGTCATAGTTCCATATGCATTGAACTCTCCTTAAGTTAATCAAACTTACGTAAACATCTGATTCTTGAGCATTTACATTTTTTATAATTTCATATGTGCTTACTTTATTTTCATTATAATCAGATATTTTATGTAGATTGGTTTTATCGGGTAGATTTTCATAAATATATTTTAAAATTTTTGCGTCAAGAGAGGTTAGATTCTTTAAAATATCAATGAACGCAGATCTTATTTCCTTATTGAAATTTGGATCTAAACTATTTGCTATCAATTTACACCAAATTTCTCTCAAATCATCATCGTCTTCAAGAAGGGCATTATCTATAAGTGGTATTCCAAGTTTTGGTGAGATCATCCTTAAGTTTTTACAGCCTCTTTCATCGAGTATTGTGTTGACCTTATCTAGTATCTTTACCTGATTCTCCCATCGATTTAACTTTTTATTATCGACCCATTTACCAGTTAATTCCATAAGTGATTCATCGATATATTTTGCAATGAACCCAGGTACAGTACTTACTTTTTCTACTACGGTTGTGGCAAGTTTTGCACCTTCAGTAGTAGCTTTTGCCCATTCTTCAGATCCAGACATACTGACAATGTAACAATTGTTTTAATAAAAATCCTTTTCTTTTATGTTTTAATGAAAAAATATCAGATTGAATCGCGGCATATTTATGTAGAGCAATTGTTACTTTTTTCTTTGATATTTGTGGTAACTGCAGCTTCTGTTTTTCTTCTTTTTTCCAGTGGCCGCCCGATCTACGTATGGCTCGTGGCGGTATCTGTGGGCAGTTGTTATTAGGTGCGGATGCTAAGGGTCTAAGACCTGTCGCATGGCTTGGGCGGTGCATGTGGGTAGGATGGCCTTGTTTTTTGCGTATAAAGACTGGATGGAATTTTAGGTATATCTCCATTGGTTTTCCTAAAGCTGGCTTCTTGTCCGGTCTTTCCCTGTGGGCAGGATAGCAAAAAGAGGTATTTTTCTTAATACTTTCTGGATTTGGTACAAATTGATTGCCTAAATTTGTAAAAGAGGAAGTTAAGCCGGAGCGGGATGGAAGGCAAGCCTTCCATCCTTTCAAAATTTAGTTAATTTGTATCTTTCTAGTGAGGAAAAGAGTTATGGTAGCTGTTTTAAATACTTTGTACATTAATAATTTTAGGGTGTGGAATCTATAGCAATGGTGATACATTGGAAATTAGATATAACAATTTTCATATTATCAGTTTAAATGCTTCATTAAATAGATACATTGTTAACTGGTCATTAGAGATAACTCAATCAAGTTAACTGCTCAATAATATCTTCTTTAGAGCTTATAAATTGTCCATACTTTACAGATTCAGTAACATCAACATTTATTGTTTCCAACTTAATCAAACCTTTAAATATGTAAAGCCCTCATAATTTGATAAAATTCATTTTTGCATATTTATTGATGAGAATGAATAAATAATTATGAAGATGTGGAAATATGGATGGTATAAAATGGTTATCAGATAATCCAATTATGTATTCTTCTGAAGATCTTTTAAATTTTGATGATGCCGCCGTTATTCTCGAGAAATTTATTTTTAAATGTGACACTCCATTTTCCATAGGAATTAATGGGTATTGGGGTAGTGGAAAAACAAGCTTTATGCACCTAATAAAAGAGAAAATAGAAACAAAATATTCCTCACAAATTTTACGTACCAGTTGGTTCGATACTTGGAACTACACAAATGAAGAAGAAATTTGGAAAATATTAATGATTTCATTAATTAATGATTTAGATCCTGAACATAAAAATGAAATTGATAAGAAAAAATTGATCCTTTCCGTGTTAAATCTAGGTTTAATCGCTGTTCAGGCGTATGTAAGTAATGGAGCAAACCTTTATCAAGAAAAGTCTGATATAATCTCAAATTTAGAAGGGATATTTAAATCTAAAAGAAGCAGAGAAGAGTCCATAATCCAAAACAAAATAAAATCTACAAATAGTTTCAGATCTGATTTTGAGAAATTCGTATGCAAATGTTTAGGCGAAAATGGAAAATATGTAATTTTCATTGATGATTTAGATAGAATAAATCCAGAGAAATCAATGGATGTAATGGAATCAATCAAGATTTTTTTGTCATGCGAGAAATGTGTTTTCATTATCGGTTGTGATTATGATTATTTGAATGAATGTTTTGGCATAAAATATAGAGGAATGAAATTCTGTGGAGAAGATTATTTAGAAAAGATTGTTCAAATTACTTTCAATGTACCTAGTTTGAACATGTATAATTTCAATGTATTTCTAAATTCTTGTTTAAAATCTTTTTTTTCTACAAAAGAAGAAATTAAAGAAGCTAGTGATTTAATAAATATATGTTTGGATAAAAATCCTCGAAAAATAAAAAGACTGATAAATCTTTTTTCTGTTGTCTATGCTTTAAATGAAAGAGGACTTGATAACTGTTTACTTTTGAAACTTTTGTGTTTTATGGAAAGATGGCCCGAATATCATAAAAAATTTCTTAATGATCTGCATAATGGAATCTACACATATAAAAAGTATGAACAATGGGCACTCCCAATTGAACGTCTTCAAGATATTAAAGAATATTTTGGTGTAGATGATAATTACGATGACGAATCACATATGCCTTATGATGCAAATTATAGGCCAACTAGTTATGAGGAAGAATATAAAGAATACGTAAGCGAACACAAGGCAAAAGAGGCAAGAAAACGTATAATCGAAGAGGAGGTTAATGAAGAATTAAAGTCGGGTATTAAAATTTCTGAAGAAATAATTTTGAAGAAATTTTTATGTATTCGACCACATTTCCCTGATCGTATAGACAAAATGGAACCATATATTTCTCTAGTGGGATCAATCGATTTAATAAACGTAAAAACAAGAGAAGAAAATTCCATCAACAGTTTGCCATCTAGTGAGAAAATAACGCAAAGAGTTGAGGAGTTAATAAAACTTTTTAATGAACAAAAGGTTGATGGGAAATATTTTAATGTTGAAGGAGAAATAACTTTGCCAAATAAAAGAAATATTCAAAACCCTAGAAGCTCTTTTGGACATTTTATTATTGAAGGATGGAAATACATCCTATTAAACGAAAAATTGGACGATAAAACGCAACTCTGGTTTATTAATGGGAATAAAGAGCCCGAAAAAATATTATGGATTATATCTCCTTGGGCATTTACACAGTATGTGATAAAGAATACGAAAAAAAGTGGAGATATTTATCTTACTAACTATTACTTATTGGAAAGTCTCTTGAAGGAACTAAAAAACGATAAAGACGAAATTATTTAACAAAGCATTTTTTACGATTCTGCTATTTTTAGTATCCTTCAGTGAAAATCATTTGTCAAGAAGTAAATAGTATTATGCATTCTTAATATTTGTCGACAAACACTTGAAAGAACCGTATTTTATAATAACTAGAGACGTACACTATATGAAAATATCCTTTATATATTTTCAAAGTTTTATCTAGTACATAAGGATTTAAAAGTTCGTTTTTGAAACATTTATGGTAACTATTCAGCCTACCAAAATCAGCATAATGATATCGATTTTGATGAAAACGATATGTCTGATTATTAACCAATGATAATTGAAAAAATGCAATCATCCGCTAACAATCCAATAAAATCAATTTTCAGTAATTTGCCTATTGAATATTTGTGAAGATGGCTATTGATGGCGTTATTCCCAGGCTGAATAGTTACCATTTATGATATATTACCCAAAAGTCTTAAATACCGCCCGATATCTGCTCACTTCGCGAGCATGCGGGCGTGGAGGGAAGTTTCAGATTAATTAAGAAAACGTTGCACTGGCTCCTGCTATCATAAATAACTCTTAGAGTAAATCTATTAATTCTTCTTTGCTTAAGCCAGTTTGATGAAGAATATCAAAAGTGTTCCCTTAGCAAGTTTTGTATGCAAAGGAACAACTGTTCTGTAAGTATTGTCATCAGTTATCTTTTGAAGTGATACATGGCTTCCTTTTTGCCTCACAACAACAAATCCAGCCTTTTCTAATGCATTTATAAGTTCTTTTCCGGATACAACCTGGTAATTTAGACATTGGAGACTTCCACAAGGGTCAGGTAAGGTTTGGAAACTTGCTGCGAAAGGTCTTCAGTCCCGAAGCTCTCAATGTACAGTTCTATAGCTTCTTTAATATTTTCTTCGGCTTCTTCAAGGGTTTCTCCCTGAGAAGTCACATTGAGCTCAGGACATCTTGCAATAAAGAAGTCATCTTCTTTTGTTATATATACGAGAAATTGCCTCATGGTTTATTCCAAGCCTAGTTTTCAAATATTTCTTCAAATATCTGTTGCGATTCTATTTATATTAGCGTAGAGATGTCCTTCAGGTAACGCACTTAATTTTGCAGAATTTGGTTTATACATTAATTTTAGAGAGACCGAAACTCAATTTGTTTTTGTGTACAGATTTTACCTTAAAACTAATTCATTATTTCAGGGTTATGTTTTTGGACTCTGTCCTTCTTTTTTGCAATCAGCCCCCAATATCTGTTCACTTCGTGAGCACGCGGGCAGGAGAAAGTTTCAAATGGATTCTGTATAGTCTACAAGGTTGGGATGAATTTTAATTAAATTCTGAAGCCAGTCCGAAGATCAGTTTTCACAACTACACAATACCAAAAATTACTCTTCATAGCTGTCAGATCTGGCCGATCCTGCAGATTAATTCATAAGTTTTGTTATAAAACCTACGTGTCTTCTATGTTTTAGAGACAATCTATAATATATGTCCATTTTCTTAATGGATCTTAAACAAATGGACAAAACAAAATAAAAATAGTACTAAAACAATGAAGTGGAAATTAAGTTTCATAGTGAGTTTAATTGGAAACACTAGAAGATTGGTATGTCTGCGTTCCAATCTAGTTGTGTATCTCAATGAGTGGAGGTCACATATACCTTCTCTATAGCATCAATTACGACATTGATTCTTAAATTGTTTAGAGGATTAGGAATGAATGATAAAGTAAAGGCAATAATTACTTTATTAGGAGGAGCCTTCGGTGTGGAGGACAATTCCTCCTCCTATGTGGCAATTAGTAGAGAAGGTATGTTTTGACGTAAACCCACACGCGAAGGCAAAAATGAGGGTTAAACTCCCTCCCTCCACTATTTTTTAAGTCAATGTGCCTAAAGTTATGTAAAGTTTGTTTTATCGTTTATGCAGAGACTCTGGGTAAAACCTCTACATTTTAGCTATTTTACCCCCAATTTTGAGAGTTTATATTGAAAATTAAAAACCATAGAGGCCTATGTATGCCATATAATACATGCATCAAGCGACGCATATTGCTATTTATAGTCTTGTTACAATATGGTTGTTGCAGAAAAACAAATATTTTTCAGAGAATGTATGGCAGTACATTCCCTGAGTAATTTAATGAGGAAAATACAGTGACAACCAAATTGGTTTTTAAGAATAAGAAGTTTTTCTTTGAGTTAGAAACCTCTGACCGACTGATACTATTGTGTATCGGGCTGATTTTCCACCAGATTTTCTACTTACAGTTAGTATAAAAATATATTGACTTGGTAAGAAAATCTAATTTACTCTTTTTATTTTAAAAGAATAACTATCAATCAGCTTTTTCGATTGATTATGATGTATTACTGAAAAAGATAATGGAAAAAGAACCCTCGTATATCGTCAGCTACCGCCCGATATCTGCTCACTTCGTGAGCATGCGGGCGTGGAGGAAAGTTTTAAAATGAATTTAAAAAGAATAAGGGGATGTGATAGATTCCTTACCAGGGTTTGTACCTCCATTCCCGCAATTCTATTTTCAATCCATCAGGATCGGTAATCTCTGCACGGATGGATGTGCCCAGATCTATCGGCCCCAATATAACGTAGACGCCATGATCACGCAGGTAAGTAGTCGCTGCTTCCATCGATTCAACTTCAAGGGCAATTGCACGGTAGCCCGATGTTACCGATGAGGACATAGGAGCGGGATTTCTCACACTGAGTAATTCAATGACGGTGTCGCCTAACTGCAGGTATGCCACCTCTTTCAGCGGCCCTGCCTGCACTGGCGTCCGCGATACCAGGCGAAATTCCAGTACATCTCGGTAGAATGCCATCGATCTATCGAAATCACTCGGTATAATCTCCACATGGTCAATACGTTTAAACATTGCTTATTCCTCCCTTTATTCTCCTGAGACTAGCAAATACAAAAGCTTAATCGAAGGGAAAAAGAAAATAACAAAATATGAAATTTGCGGAAACTTTACGTTCCCGGTGATATTCACGAATGCCAGTATATAGGGTATTAAAATTTGTAGAGGAGTAAAATTTATAAAGGGGTAAAATTTAGCGGAATTGGCTTATGATAATAAAGAAAATGAATCTGCTAAAAAAACCACTCAACCCTTTCAGTGTTATTTTTTGGGCTTTCGTAGTTGTGGTTTTTGCTGTTTTGGGGCTGCTTTTTAAATGGAAAAAGGCAAAAAGATAGATTATAGTTCATGGGGAGAAAGCGGAGATTTATATGAAGCATTATTGATCATAGAGTAATTTAGGAGGCAGCAACTAACCTGTCTTGTCAGTAACCCCCGATATCTGCTCACTTTGTGAGCATGCGGTCGTGGAGGGTAGTTTTAAGATGAATTTAATAAAAATTTGACAATTCCTTCAGAGTCAACAAGGTGCTGCGGAACTCCTACGCTTGAAACTTTTCATTATTTAGCCTCTAAATTATTTGATATTCGATTATACACTGAATACAGGAGATGAGATAGGGGCTCATCCCAAAGTATGATTTTCATTTCTGTAACTCATCCGAATATCAGACATTATGTAACTTTCAAGCTTACTGTCACCACTTCCAATGCGTTGAAAAAGAAACACATAATTTCACACCTCACTATTTAATATGAAAAAAGATACTAAAAGATTAAGTCACTTCAGAGTTTAGATTTATATTAAAAATATATTTATACAATTTTGAATAAATAATTGTACATCTAGTTTTTTAGTAAATAGAATAACAATTTATATACAAATGATTATTATCCATAATGCAAATAATATTATATCCTCTTCATTTTCTAATGCTGGTAATATTTTTATTATTCTCAGATGTGAAGTGTCATAATTTATTAGGAGCTTATCCCAAAACCTGCTTTATTCCAAATCAGTAATAGTTTCAGGACTGTTTTTCATGAAAAGATATTTGATTGACTGTCCCAAAAACGAGATTTAAAAATCAAATTTTGAGTTTCGGGATAGGCTCTAGTTATGTTCAGATATGCATTGCAGATATTTTTGCACAATTTTCAAGCTGAAAAACTGTTTACAACTATTTCCAGGTAATTATCCTAAAGAAATTTGGAATCTTAATTCTACTGTACTAAGCTAAACTGAGACGAATATGAGGGAGAACAAGAGTCAAAAGTATTAATTTTTGATAGTTAATCCGTTCTAGCTAAAGAAACCTCTTGAGTGCATGAATCTAGTGCTGGTATGGAAGTGAACGGAGAAAACGGCACATAATATCCACGTGAAAGAAAAATAAAATAATGGGAAATTTAGGGGTGGTTAAATGTCGAAAATGATCAAAATGATAATTTTGATAGCAGCAGGAATTTGTTTACTAACAGGTTTTGCTACGAGTACGACAGCTTCAACTAACATTTTAGTAGAATCGTATCATCCATATGCAAATAATTTTAACTATATCTGGCCTGAAATAAGTCAGCCTGAAGCAACTCAGATACGCCTCCATTTCACAAAGTTAGAGCTTAAGCTTAATGACGAGCTAACCTTTTTTGACAAGGATGGAAACAAACTTGTAACTTTAAAATACTACAACAATAAAGAAGATTTCTGGACAGACTGGTATACAGGAAATACAATCAAACTCAAACTTGAAACTAACGGGTATGATACTGCTTACGGATTCAAAATAGATCAGGTAGAAACCAGAAATGATATGGCTCCATCTGGCAATTTACCTGAATCATATCATCCATATGCAAATAATTTTAACTATATCTGGCCTGAAATAAGTCAGCCTGAAGCAACTCAGATACGCCTCCATTTCACAAAGTTAGAGCTTAAGCTTAATGACGAGCTAACCTTTTTTGACAAGGATGGAAACAAACTTGTAACTTTAAAATACTACAACAATAAAGAAGATTTTTGGACAGAGTGGTATACAGGAAATACAATCAAACTCAAACTTGAAACTAACTGGTATGATGCTGCTTATGGATTCAAAATAGACCAAGTTGAAACCAGACCAAATCCGGAACTCATACCAATAGATAAAAATGAAACTTCTTCTTCAAGTTCGACTCCATTTGTATATATTACAAACTATGACAGTGACAACGTCTCTATAATTGACACAACTACAAACATTGTTATAGCCACGGTGTCTGTAGGTGACAGTCCTTTTGGAGTTGCAGTAAACCCGGATGGAAAAAAGGTATATGTGGCGAACAGTGGCAGCAATAATGTGTCTGTAATTGATACGGCCACGAACAATATTACAGCTACGATAAATGTGGGAAAATCTCCAAAAGGAGTTGCTGTCAGCCCGGATGGAGAAAGAATATATGTGGTGAATTCCGAAAACGGCAATGTCTCTGTAATTGATACAGCCACAAACAATGTTACAGCAACGGTAAATGTAGGATCGATTCCTTACGGAGTTGCAGTCACCCCGGATGGAAAAAAGGTATATGTAACGAGTGGCGATCTTGGAAGTGATAAGAGCAATGTCTCTATAATTGACACAGTTACAAACAATGTTACAGCCGTAGTGAATGTAGAAGGAATTCCTTACGGAGTTGCAGTGAACCCGGATGGAAAAAAAGTATATGTGGCAAGTTTGGGCAGCAACAATGTTTCTGTCATTGACACAGCAACAAACATTATTACATCCAAGGTGAAAATAGGGAATCACACTGGAGTTGCAGTAAACCCGGATGGAAAAAAGGTATATGTAGCGAACAGTGACAGCAACAATGTATCCGTTATTGATACTACAACCAATACTGTTATAGCTACGGTGCCTGTAGGAAACAATCCTTTTGGAGTTGCAGTTACGCCGGATGGAAAAAAAGTATACGTGGCGAACAGTGGCAGCAACAATGTATCTGTTATTGATACTACAACCAATACTGTTATAGCCACGGTGCCTGTAGGGAACAATCCTCGGGCCTTCGGCCAATTTATAGGAGGACCAGTAACGGCAATCAATTCCACTACAATTACGGGGCCAAGTTGCAAAGAAATTAAAGATTATCTGCCAATATATACCAATAGCGTTAATCTGAATCTAATTAATAAAGTTGGAAACAATATCCTCGTGGAGTGGACAAAAGAAGGTTCCAAAGAACCCATTTTCAAAGCTAATGTTCTCAATGAGCAAACCCGCTCAGTTTCAGCTCCAACAGGTAGTTTTGATGAATATATTAGAGTATCATATCCCCAGGGAGGATGTTCATGGTACCGTGAAATCCAATCCACTAAAGGATATACTCAATTGGAATCTGGTCATGAATATACTGTTACGTACTATTGGGGATCCAACGGGACTGGGCTTACACCAATCCCTGATAGCGAAGCTCCAGAATGATACAGATATTTATTCATTGAATGTTGGTCGAGAAATTTTCGGCTAAAAACCACCGATTATATAATTAAAGTTGCGCTGGCACACCTCTTTGTAAGCAACGAGGTATGTTCGGCGCCATTTCTTGTTATATGGTTATTAAAAATCAAATATTTTCATTTGCAAATATGCTCCATTTCGAATATTCACCAATCAGGCGCACTAAATTACTATACTCCGTATATTGTCTATTCTGGCTAAACATATACAATTTTAAGGTTATTGTAAATCACAATATTTTTTGATAGGCACTGTCCAGATTGGCTTTCTAAGATGCGGTTAACAATCTGCCAGTATAATACGTTTTATGGCGGATGCCGATCCTCCTTTTCTTTTTTCCCGCAACCGCCCGATATCTGCTCACTTCGCGAGCATGCGGGCGTGGAGGAAGTTTTAAGCTGAATTAAAAAAATTGACAATATTGAAAATAAATATTGAAAATTAATATGTATTTGGGAAATCGTTTATAATTTCTACATGAAAGCGACAATTTTTTATAATTTTAAAATTTTGAAACAGATGACCGTAATCTGGACATTTATGGAACCTGGTGAAAATTGAATAATATCGTTTTTTGGTCTCTAAATACACCATTTAACTGCTCTTACCCCTTGCACGAAAGCGAAATAAATTCACATTTAAGTGAAAAATCAATAACGGAAAAATTGTGAATATGAGAAAATTTACTGCGGAAAACGGGTGAAAGCGAGTTAATGACTCAAAGAACACCTTTTTAAGGCCAAATTTTAGTTTGAGAACCTCTTAGAGGTGAAGTAGATTATGAAAAACGAAAATGATGAAAATTTAACTAAGAAATTAAGTATAAAAAAGGTGCTATTCAATATTTTATTTGTTTCTTTAACAATTTTAGTATTAGGATTTGTTATAAATTATAAATATGCAGTTGGATATATATTTATTCTTGTTATTCATGAATTAGGTCATTATATTACAGCAAAATTTTTAAAAGTAAGTGTTGCTTTTGGAGGATTCACTCCTGTTGGAGCATATATAATTCATGAAAATCCTGAAAATTGTAAAGAAAATGCACTTATTGCAATGGGAGGACCGTTATTTGGAGGACTACTTGGACTCATTTACTACATAGTTTATTATGTTACAGGAGATTATACATTTTTAGTATTAACTTTTATTTCAATAATTCTAAATTTAGGAAATTTAATACCTGTAAGCCCTCTGGATGGTGGTCAGATAGCTGAAGCAATCTCTCCGATTCTATGCTATATCGGATTTCCATTTTTAATATATTTATTTATGTCTTCAAATAGTTTGCAGAGTAAAATACTATTGCTTTTTATTATAGTAGCTGGTATTTATCAAACATATAATTTTACTATAAAATACAAGACTGATTCTTATTACAAGCTAGATAAACCTAATAAAACAAAGTTTATATTTATATATTGCATATTGGTTATATCTTTGGCAATTAGTGCAATATATCTATATAATTCGTTTGATTTTAGAGACATATTGCATAGTATTGCCAAATTTAAATAAGAATCTCACGATAACCGTCATCCCTGATTCCAGCAACTATAAAGAGAGCTTTATTCTCATAATGAAGTCCGTCTCTTACTTCAAATAGGTCGCATCAATAAACAGATAAGGAATTTCGTGTTCTCTGGCTTTGATAAAAATTCTTCGACTTTTTCATCAAGCTCTTTTGTAATCCTTGAAACAGAAGAGGCTGAGATTCCCTCAACTCCTAAAGAAGTCATGATCTTGTCCACCCTTCGGGTGAAAACACCTTGAAGGTAGGATTCACTCACTGCAGTTAAAATGGCCCTTTCAACTATGGAATACTTCTAAAAAACCTCTGTTTCAAAGGGAAACTCACGGAACTGAGGCTTTAATAAGTCAAGTTCACCATATTTAGTCAGGAGAGTTCGGGGTTTGTAGCCATTTCTACTGACTTTCCGGGAATCAATTCTCTCATAGCGTTGTGCACCAGCCCGGAGGAGGGCTTCCTCCTCCATTACGAGATTTAAAAACCATGTAATTACTGGCGAATTCCATCTTCCTGATCAAAAAGATAATCTTTTATAAATGAGACTATATTAACCATTGACTCTGCATCCTGTTTTTTTGCGGTGAAGAAAAAGGATATAGAATCAATCATATTTTACAGAACTTTCGGTACGCTACCGATCAGCTCATAGAAGTATTTTGGGTCATGAGTGTAATAAAGGTTGTACCATGAATCTAACGTTTGCAGTGAGAATAAACCCAGTTTCTTCAACACGTGAACAGTAAATTCCAATGGAGCTATTCCGGAAGCAGTAATCAGATTCCCGTCTGTTACCGCTGGCTCTTGCTTATAGTACATTTCTCCTGCATAATTTGGACATGTCATTTTAAGAAATCCAAGATCATTGCTAGTATGCCACCTTTTATTCAGCATCCCACTTTCTGCAAGTCCTATTGTAGCGCCGCAAATTGCTCCAACAATTACATCTTCCCGCAAAAATTCTTCAGCCTTTTTTAAAATAGGATTGTGAATTGGTTCTGTCCATGTATTACCTCCAGGAAGAATTAAAGCTGCAGCATCTTCAATGATACATTCTTTATGTTCAATATCAGGCAGTATTTTTATGCCACCCATAGTAATTACAGGGGTATTATCTATGCCAACTGTTACTATTTTTAAAGGTGATAATCCTTTCTTATAGTATCTTCCCGAGTTTAATTCAGCACTTAAATAACCGACTTCCCAGTCAGCCATTGTGTCAAATACATAAAGATATACTGTGCTTTTCATAAGTATTCCTGATATCTTAAAAAATGTTAAAGATATCGGCTTTGTAGAAATCCTCTAAGCTTTGTAGAAATCCTCTAAGTTATGTTTTACCCAAAAATTTATAAAAATAATTTGCATAAAATTAAGAATTTCTACAGAGCCTCTATTTGCTTTTTGTGCAGAGCCGCCAGACAAGCTGGCGGAGTTTTCTAAAACATATTGACTCAAAAAAGGTTCAAGGGGTTAAGGGAAGTTCTCCTCAACCCAGCGCTTTTCTGATTTTTCCCATTTTTGTGAGGGTCGAGCATACGAGCTGTGAGACTTCTTCGTCCATACAGTTCCCTGCTTTGCCTGCCTGCAGGAGGTCTGGCTGCATCATTTCTAGCAGGATGCGGTATGAGGGTTCGGGCTGGACTTTAAGGTTGAACGTATCACGCAAAACCTCGATGTCTCTGCTGACTTCCTTGAAGCACGCTCCTGAAAGGAAGCGGGAAGCCACATTGAGGTCCAGGTAGCCGGATGCAAAACTCAGGTCGCTGCCAAGGGAAGGGAAATATTTCTCAAGAAGCCTTTCACAGACTTCCTCGCCGAGCTTTTTCCGGGCTTCCTCAAGAGCAGTGCCTGTGCCTATGAATTCGGGGGGCAAGCCTATTGAGTAGAGAGCTCCGGTGAACTTTATAGCCCGTGGTAGGTTCAGGTCTTCTGCAGGCATGCTGTCTTTTAGCTCTTTTCCAATATCGCTGCGGCAGAGGCTTAATATGCCTGATATATCAGGGGCACTTCTCGAATAACCACCGCTTCCTCCGTGCATCAGGCGGTCCCGCTGCTGGGGAAGGAGGCTTGCAAGCTGGTTTATAGTGGGGGACAGTTCGCGGATAATGCGGCTATATTTTGCCCCGAAGATTCCTATAAGGTTTACAATCTCCTCTTTTTCTTCGCTTGAAAAGATGTTCGGAGATTCAGGAAGCCTTGCCTCTGCAAGACGGACAAGAGCCTCAGCTTCCCCTTTTTCGTGGCTGTACCTGAGGGCTGACTGAAGGGTAATCGTCCCTATGCCTCTGTATTCTTTAAAGAAGTTTTCTGCATTTTTCAGGTTCAGGTGCCCACGGAAAGGCAGAGTCCCTGCTCCGAATATGATGCCTGTGCAGGTATCAAGCTCAGAGTTCAGTTCGGAAATTCCGCTTATGGCATACTTGCATGAGAGTGTGCTTGCAACGTGGCCAAAAGAAAGGGCAGAGTCGGATTTGCCCAGGAATACCCTGAATTTTTCGGGTGCTGTCCCAAAACGTTTTTCCCAGGAACGAATTGTATTTTCTGCAAGTTCCCTTGCATGCAGCAGCGAAGGAGCGTCCTCAATAAGTGGAATTATCCTCGGGACTTCCATTGCAACCCCGAACTCCTTTTTTGCGAGTTCGCTTACGTCTACCATATGCTGCTGGGCATCAATGATTTCCCTGACCGTTCCTGTCATGGGGTGAACGAATTCATTGATTGCCTGTACATCTGAGTATTCAAGGGCCCCGTGGTTGGCTTCGGCAATGGACATCATGACCATAAGCTGCCTGAACCTGTTTTCCTGAACTGCGCTTGGAGCCCGCGGAGTGATAAAAATGTCTTTTCCGGGGATCAGGTCTGTTTCTTCTATGAATTTTGATACAATCTGGACGTTCTGGTGGTAAGGGGTTGCCTTCCCTTCATAATCCGGCATATATTCGTCACAGCCGAATACCACTGCAGCTTCAACGGCTTCACCGGGTTCTTCCTGCGTGGAGATATATTTTGATGCAGAGTCCGGGTGCTGCGTGCACATTACTTTTGGATAGGTTACTTTTTTTCTCATAAAACTGGACCCTCACTGTTTAACTGAGGCAACTTTTTGATTCGTTCTAATTTCTGGTTCTTCCTGTCGGATGCCAGATAATTGTTTTACTGGGCTTATTGTTAACCCTTAAATAAACATAAACTAATAGCGGTAAAGAATGTTTACTTGGTGATAAACGTTTTCGTTGACAATAAGTTGACATTTAACTAGAAAAATATAACCACAAAAAATATAACTGAAAAATTGGGAAGTAATAATTACAGAACTCACAAAAAACACACAATGATATCATTCAAATAACTGGCACAAAAAATGAAGCATACATGTATTTTCATGCCAGAGAAAAAAGAAATTATGAAAAAAATTGAATTTATGCGTTTAAAACGCAGAAGTTAGGTTTTATTTCTGCTGTTTATCTTTTGCAGGGTTAAGAATGAACTCTTCTGAAGTATCTCCTATGGTTATTGTGTAATTGCCTGCAGGAAGTGAGTCTGCATCATAGATGCAAATGAAATTTCCTTCTGAGTCAGCTTTTGCAGCTTCGTACGAAGTTTTGAATGTGAACTACCAACGGCTAAAGCACGTGGACTTTCTGCTTCGGCTTTCGTAAGATTTACATGTCCGTTGTCAGGATCATTTTTGTACTTATTTTTTTCAGGCTTTTCTTTTACTGAGACATCTCCGTCAATTTTCACAGTATAACTCATCCAGGAAGGTACATTCGACTGAGAAGCAGAAAAGTTGACATCTACGACATTAAAGTCAGTGGTTATCTAAATTAATTAAAACAAATAAGTTGAACTTACCAATCAGTCTTACTTTAATTAAGTAGAACAAATTCACAATGAATAAATAGTTCGCGATTAAAGTATTATACGTTGAGCGGGTTCTAAGGATGAGTCATGCCTCCGCAAGCATTGTACTTTACCCTGAGTTCCACTTTTTAGTTCCAGCTATTTCCAAGATCTTCTGCAGGACCTGCTCAATACCTGTATTAAATGCCTCAACTCCGTACTGTCACAGAGTATAATGCCTCAGAGTGAGCTTTGAAGCGAGTATTGAATTAAAGGTTAAGGTACTGCAGGAAAGCAGCACCTGTTTGAGTGTGTTTTTCGGTACTTTACTATCTCATGCCTGTATTTCAGACCCCTGCAATCTCGTAGAGCTTTTTCATGTCAATGTTCTGCTCAACTACATTTGCAAGTTCTTCATAGGCATCATTTTCATTCACGACCTCTTCAGGCTCATATTCTAACCCCTTCTTCTCATAGAGATACCGAACAAGGGCATTTCTTATATTCCTGTTATCAAAGAGCCCGTGAAGGTATGTGCCGATTACGAGGCCGTTTTCATCAATAGCTCCATCGTCTCCGAAAACGGTGCGGTTCGAATTGGTGATTCCCATATGAATCTCGTAGCCTTTTATCTCTTCGCCATCAATGGGTTTCAGGATCGGGCCATAACCGTTGACTTTCTTTGTTACCTGAATCGTTCTCTTCTTATATTCTCCAAATTTTGTCCCTATGTCCAGAAGTCCCAGACCTTCAAACTCGGCTTCGACTCCGTTTTCAACTCCGGAATCAAAGATGGTCCTTCCAAGCATCTGGTATCCGCCACATATCCCGAAGATAGGGATTTTTCCTTTGAAAGCCTGGATTTTTTTGTCCATCCCGCTTTCCCTGAGGTCGAGAAGGTCGTTAACCGTGTTCTTCGTTCCGGGGATCATGATTGCATCAGGGTTTCCGAGCTCTTCATCAATATCTACATATCGGACTTTCACGAGCCCCTCAAGGGGTTCGAAATCCGTAAAGTTAGAGATTCTGGGCAGGCGAATTACTGCGATTTCGATCTCATTTTCTGCCTTTGAGCCTTCTTTATCCCCAAGAGAGACAGAATCTTCGGAAGGGATGCGGAGCTTGAAATGAGGAAGGACTCCAAGAACAGGAATCCCGGTTTTTTCCTCAAGCTGTTTGAGTCCAGGTCTCAGGATTTCGATGTCACCCCTGAACTTGTTAATTATAAACCCTTTGACGTTTTTCCTTACGTCTTCAGGCAGAAGTGCAACCGTACCGTAAAGGCTTGCAAATACGCCTCCCCTTTCAATATCTCCTACAAGGATTATAGGGGCCTGAGTGAGCCTGGCAGTGCCTATATTCACTATGTCCCTTTCATAAAGGTTGATTTCAGCAGCCCCTCCGGCTCCTTCCATAACAATAATATCATGCTCTTTCCAGAGCCTTTCGAGAGCTCCTTTAAGAACTGCATGCATCTCTTCAATGGAGTCGTAATACTGGCCTGCACTTTTGTCAGCATAGGGTTCACCCAGCAGGATTACCTGGGAAACACAGTCTCCCTTAGGTTTCAGGAGAACAGGATTCATATCTGCAGTTGGTTCGGTGCCTGCGGCTTTTGCCTGGATCGCCTGTGCAATCCCTATTTCCTTTCCGTCCTTTGTAATCCAGGAGTTCAGGCTCATATTCTGAGCTTTAAAAGGAGCAACCCTATAGTTTCTGGACAGGATCCTGCATATGGCAGTCACGACTGAACTTTTCCCAACATGAGAGGCTGTTCCCAGGATCAAGAGGCTTTTTTTCTCCATTTTTACCATACCTTCTGCTTGAACAGGCATTTTTCATATAATTCAAGTATAAGTAACGGTTTTAAGTAATGTTTTTAAGTAAAGGTTTTA
>CAYSWX010000019.1:0-55562 GCA_964434965.1 uncultured Methanosarcinales archaeon | reverse complement strand
ATGAAATTATGGATTTCGCCGAGAATAATAATATTGACCTGATAGTAATGGGCACCCTCGGAAAAACCGGACTCGACAGGCTTCTAATTGGAAGCGTTGCAGAAAAAGTAGTGCGGGCCTCAAAGGTACCTGTCATGGTAGTCAGGGGAGAAGAGTAAAGCTGAAACTTTCCATCAAAGGAAATCGTTTGGTATGAGCGATAAGTAATAATCAATTTGTGAGGATTTCCCAGCCAGGTCAAAAGTCTCCAGGTTCAGAGCCATGTTTTTAGAGTTCTTGTGTTTGAATTAAACCTCTCGCATCCAGAATCTTTTTCATACATTCCCTCGTGATTTTAAGCCTCTTGAGCCTGATTATTTTTTCCTGTTACTGTAAACTTGATAGTAAATTCAGTTCCGCCATTCCTTGTAAATTCAAGCTCGCCATCTAACTGACCTACCAGGGCATTTATTAGCTGTATGCCAAGACTATCAATATTTTCAATGTTGAGGTTTTCAGGAATGCCTATACCATTGTCTGAAACAATCAGAATAAAACTGGCAGCCTTATCGCCTTCCTTTTTATTCTTTCTACTTTTATCTCTACTTAGTTTAATTCGGATTTCTCCCCTGTCTTTGCCGGGAAATGCATGTTTGAGAGAGTTGGAAACGAGCTCATTGACAATTATTCCTAAAGGGATACCAGTATCCATATTAAGAAATACATTTTCTTCCATATCCATGCACAGGCAGATATTTTTACTACTAAGGCTGTAAGTCTGGAAAAGAGTTTCAGCTAACTTTCTGATGTACGTCGAAAAGTCCAGCGTACCGTTTCCTTCTCCTTTATAGAGTTCTTCGTGGATGAGAGCCATAGATATAACCCGGTTCTGGCTTTCTCTGAAAGCCTCAATAACTTTCGGGTCATCGAACTTATCAGCCTGAAGGTCAAGAAGCGAAGAGATTACCTGCAGATTATTCTTAATCCGATGGTGGATTTCCTTTTTACGGGCAATCTCGATATTTGCCAGGGCTTCTTCTGCTTTCTTACGCTCTGTAATATCCTGAATTATTCCTTTCACCAGGAGAGGCCTATTATTCGGACCCAAAATAACTTCGCTCTCCGCATGGACTGTGCGCTCATCTCCACTTGCCGAAATAATCCTGTAATCAATGCCAAAGGGCTTTTCGTTTAAAGCTTTCTTGATAGCATTATCCACAAAATCCCGATCATCCGGGTGTATATAATTCAAAAAATCTTCATAATTTGGAGATAATTCTTGAGGATTAAGCCCAAAAATACGATACAATTCCTCAGACCAGACTGTTTCGCCTGTAACAATGTCCCAGCTCCAGTTTCCAATATGAGCCATTTTTTGAGCTTCAGCCAGCCCTTCTTCGCTTTCTTTCAACGAAGAATAAGCTTTCTCAAGCTCAGTTGTTCGTTCTTTAACCAGGTTTTCAAGGTTGTCCAATGTTTCTTTCAACCTGGCTTCTGCCTTTTTACTCTCAGTAATATCTCTGGCGATAGTAGAGATAGCCACAAGCTTTCCAGACGCGTCAAAAACCGGAGAAAGAGTGACTGAAACATTTATTATTGTTCCATCCTTTTTCATCCGCAAAGTTTCGTAGTGCTGAACCCTTTCTCCCTGTTTAATCTTTTCAACTAAATTCTTAATTTCTCCTTTAGTATTGTCTGGTTCAAATATGGATATGTTTTTTCCCAGGACTTCTTCAGCCAGATATCCATAAACTTTCTCTGCCCCACTATTCCAGCTAGTAATAATACCATCAAGAGACTTAGTTATAATTGCATCATTAGATGACTCCACAGCATTCGCCAGTGTCTGAATTTTCTCCTCTGCTTTTTTAATAGCAACCATGTCACGTGCGGCAGCAAAGACACCAATAACCTCGCCATTCTCATCTCTATAAACTGAAGCATTGTACAGTACAGGAGTTACATGTCCGTCTTTATGTTGAATTTCTAGAGGATAATCCCTAACTTCACCGTCCATGAATACCTGCTTATAGCCTGTAAGGGCTTTTTCAGGCTCAGTAAAGTAATCTGAAAAATCAGTTCCAATCAACTCATTTCTGGAATACCCAGTAACCTGTTCTGTAGAACCATTCACATCTGTGATCTTACCATTAAGCCCAATGGTTATTAAAGGATCCAGGCTGGTTTCAATCAGACTGCGATTGTAAATGTTTGATAATCTGAGAGCTTTTTCTATTTTTTTGCGCTCGGTAATATCTATAAATGCAGAAATTGACCCCCGCAGGTTTCCCTGCTCGTCACGCAAGGGTCTGGCATTGCCCAATACATGTCGTACATTACCGTCAGCAGATATGATATCCAGCTCGCAGTTGTTTATCTCTTTGCCTGCAGCCGACATCTGCGACGGCATTTTATCAGGCGGGATCTCCACTCCATCCTTGAATAATTTAAAAAATTCTGGATTCTCTCCCTCTGGAGCGGATTTGGACAGGTTTGTACCCACAGGAATTCGGAGCCATTCATAGGTTAGTCGATTCCCAGTTATCTGAAGCGACTGAGGGTCATGTGCAATATAAACGGAGACCGGAACAGCATCAAGTAATACTGCCAGTTCATCAGAGCGGGCACGCTCACGTTTCTCACTTTTCAGCAGTGCGTCTACCACAGCATCACGTTCGGCCAGCGATTGAGATAGCTTGATATTACTGTAGCTTATTTGTGAGATCATATTAGCAAAGGTCATGAAAAAAGCCATGCTTGTATCAACATCTTCCCTGCTCAGCCGGGGAACTTTTTCAAGCGCCTGAATATATTCTTTCTCGTTGAAACCGTATTTTCTGGCCTGGGACCTGAAAAGCTCGTAGTCCAGAGGTTCATTGTCAAAGAAGAACTGTCCTGAGAAGATATTGCCTATATGCCGCCCTTCCACCATAATTGGAGTTACAACGTCCCACATATTGTTCTTGCACCTGTAAAGCTTATATCCTCCCGGAGTAACACCCGTAGTTAGATAAACATCGCTTTCCAGGCAGTGCTTGCGAGCTTCAGGATTAGCCCTATGGAATCGGGTACAGATTTCCTGCCATCCGACACTTACCAGAATATTGCCATTAAGATCAAGTAGTGCCATGGGGATATGAGCAAGCCTATAAAAATCATTCATGAGGGACTGGACCGCTTTAGTATCGATAATGCTGGCAAGTTCCAGGTTCGCCTGTTCTTGAGTTTCATTTTCCCGAAGTTTTCCCTCAAGCTTTTTATGCTCACCTATGTCAAATCCGTAAATGTTTACGCATTCCTGTTCGGGTAAAGGGTGAAAAACAACAAAGTATATTCTTTTGCCTATTTTAATTTCTATTTTTTCAATACCTTCCCGGGAAATTGCCCTTTGAACAAAAATCTCGATATGTGAAGGTAATTTGTCTCCGGATTTCACACCCCACTCATGCAATAAGGGTCCCCCTGCCTCATTTGAGTAAAGAATAACTCCATCCTTTGCCACACTGAGCACAGGATTCGAGTTTGTTGCTGGAAATTGATCCATTTTAGCTTTCATTAACCCCTTAGTCTCCCCTCTTAGACGACAAAAAGCCTGATCTTACGACAAAATGCCTGATCTTAAATGATCATCGAGTAAATTACGATTTTAATTTTTAGACCCCCAGGAATAAAAGTTCGTTAGCATCTGGTTGTATTTGAGAGCTTTAAGGCAAATGCTATAATGCCATTTACCTTGATTTGCATTACTATATTTGGACTTCTTTCTTTAATATTCTACAGCTACTCGTAACATAAAATATAATTATATGTTTATAAAATATTCTGTTGGAGTCATCAAGTATAAGCTCTTTAATAAGAAGATGTAATCAGTTTGATAATTAAAAAAATTGAAGGATGAGTTAATAGAGATATATGTTTTAGGAGCATGTAAGGCTAATCCCCACGAATTTATTTGTGGGATGAATGCGTCATCTCTCCCATAATATGTTTATTGAGAACGTTTTTCAACTTACAAATCTATACTTTATTGTCAAGCTCTGCTTTGGAAGCTGCAAATGCTACAAAGGTCACTTGACTTTGCTTTGAACTCCAGGTATGAGGTTGTATGGAGAAGTTCCATACGTAAAACTTGAAACGATGGAAGCGAGACACGAATAAATAGTTGCTCCAGGGCAGTATAGCATTGGTTGAAATACCATAGATGCCTGCGAATTTATTCGTGGGAGCTGTCACAGTCCAGTTCGCAGGAATTCATGCGTTTGAATCGCACTCCTCATATCCAGATTCGTTTTTATCATTATTCTTATGATTTTTATTATTACTCGCATAGTTTTTACTATTATTTTTATATTTTAATGGCGAGTCTGGATCATAACTTTTCTCTTAATTGTTCTTAAAAATTTATCTGCGTACTACGTCTGCGAATACCCCTGAGTTGCTGCCGATTTAAACTATAGAATTCAATTATTCTTTCGACAAAAAAAATCATTTCTGGCAAGGACAGGAAATAAAAAAGCTATTTTGTTGGGGTTTTCCCGCCTGATTGCACATTTCAGGCGGGGGTCTGTTCACACAATTAAGCAAATAGTAGGATATCTCTCTAAATATATAAATCATTTCATGCAGTGGAACTTTTAAGAAATCATACCTATTCTTGTGTATTACGATATTTCATACGATATTTCATTAGATGCCTCTTGATAATGTTTTGAAGTTATTATGAAGATTTTAAAACGGTTTTTAAGTTGAAAGTTTAACCTTAAAAGAAATGGTTATTGAATATAGTACAAAGATTTAATATTTGTTGCAGAAGCCTTCAAACCAAAATATTTAATTTGTTTTAAAATATACAGTTGCCCGTATAAATTTTATATATATGTTAGGGGCATCTCCAATGAAAAATAGAAAAATGTCGGCGGATGCTGGCAGGGACGGGACTTTGAGTTTTGTCCATGCTGCTGATCTGCACCTTGACAGCCCGTTTACAGGAATTTCCGGGATTGACCCGGAGCTGGGAGAAAAGCTTGCTAAAGCTACATTTCAGGCTTATGAGGCTATTATCGAACTCTGTATGGCTGAAGAAGTAGATTTCCTGCTTATAGCGGGGGATGTTTATGACAGTGCCGACAAAAGCCTTTATGCGCAGGTCAAATTTATAGAGGGGCTTCGGAAGCTTGAAACCGCCGGGATTCAGGTATTTATCTGCCATGGGAACCATGACCCTCTTGACGGCTGGTCGGCAAGCCTGAAATGGCCCGGAAACGTGCACACCATGAGCGAGGATGGGGCCGAAGCAGTGGAATTCAAAAAAGAAGGGAAAACAGCCGCCGTTATCGTTGGGATGAGCTACCCTGAACAGCACATAACGAAAAATCTTGTGAAAGACTTCCCAAAAAAAGAGGATGACTGGCCATTTACGATAGGGCTCCTGCACTGCAGTGTGGGAAGCAACCCGGAACATGCCCCTTACGCACCCTGTACCCTGCAGGACCTCAGGGAGACCGGCTACGACTACTGGGCCCTGGGCCACATCCACACTCCTTCTATAGTTTGCAAAGAATCTCCCGTTGTGATATATCCCGGCAACCCTCAGGGAAGGCATCCCGGAGAGCCAGGGAAAAGGGGGTGCTGTCTTGTGGATGTCTCTTCAGGAGGAGCCGTATCTACAAGGTTCATCGAGACCGACTCTGTCCGCTGGCATATCAGGGAAATTTCCATAGAAGGCATGGAAAAAGAAGGGGAACTGATAGAAGAACTTCAAAGCCAGCTTGACGACATAAGGGAAAACGCCGGGGGAAGGTCTGTGATTTGCAGGCTGGTCCTCAGGGGAAGGGGGCCACTGCACCGCATTCTAAGGGAAGGAGGTTTTCTTGAGGAGCTACTCCACCTGCTAAGGGAGGACGAAATCCGGAGCCGGCAGTTCATCTGGATAGAGCGCATCGAAGACGAAACGCGCATTCCCATAGAAAGAGAGAATCTTCTCAAAAGGGAAGACTTTGTTGGGGACCTTGTAAAAATCGTTGAGGGTCTGAAGACAGATGAAGCAGCTCTTGACGGCTTACGGGAAAACCTTGCCACTCTCATGAATTCCAGGAACGGGAGAAAACTCATCAGTAGAATAGACGATGAAGAGATGAACACCCTGCTTCAGCGCGCTGAAAATATCCTGCTTGAGGCCCTTTTAACGGAGGAAAACCATGGAAATTAATGCCATTTATATCGACGGATTCGGCAAGTTTTGCAGGCTGTCGATGGAAGACCTGCCCTCCGGCCTGGTCATATTTACAGGAGCAAATGAGGCAGGAAAGTCAACATTATTCACATTTATAAGAAGGATGTTTTTTGGCATTCCCAACACAAGGCTCTGCAACCCCTACCCCCCACTTGAAGGAGGCCAGCATGGAGGAAGGCTTGCAGTCATTGATTCTTCCGGAGACCGCTGGGTCATTGAGAGAAATGGAGGCAGGAAAGACGATGTTAAAGTTGTGCTTCCAGATGGGAATACAGGAAGCGAAAACGAACTTCTCAAACTCCTGGGACACGCGGACAGAAACGTCTTTGAAAACATCTATGCCTTTGGCCTTGAAGAGCTTCAGAGTTTTGAGGCCCTGAACAACCAGAGCATTAACAATAAACTCTATAGTGCTGGCACAGGAGTCGGAGTATCCATTCCAGGGCTGATAGGGTCCATCACCAGCAGGGAAGACAGCCTGTACAAAAACAGGGGCAGCAAACCACGTATAAATGAGCTGTTCAGGGAAATCGGGAAAACTGACGAGAAAATTGCCGAAATTGAAGGGGCTCAGAAACAATACGATTCGCTTAATTTCGAACTGGAACAGAAGACCAGGGACATTGACCAGTTAAAAGAAAAGTCTCAGAATATACGGAAAAAATTAAACCACATCCGGAACCTGCTTTACGTATGGGAAGACTGGAGGGCCCTGCAGGAGTCAAAAACAGCCCTTGAAGGCCTGCCAGAACTTGAAAATTTCCCGGAAAACGGGGAAGAAAAACTTTCAAGGCTACAGGAAAGAATTGAAGAAATAAGAGAGATCATTTCCGGGCTGGAGCAGGAACTGGAGAAAAATGCCGTTACAGAAAAGAGCATTTCCCCTGACGAAAGGCTGCTTGGGCAAAAAGATGCTGTGCTGGAACTTGAAAGCGAGATTGGGAAGTACAGGTCAGAAGTACAATTGCTCCCATCCCTGAAAATAAAACTCAGCCAGGAAAAAGACGGGCTTTCCGAGCTCCTCCTGGAACTGGGACCTACCTGGGATGAGGAGACTCTGGACTGCTTTGACCGTTCTATCCCTGCAAAGGAAAACGTCATCCAGATGCGGAAGTCAGTAGAGAAAATTGAGGATAAAATAAAAGAGACCGAAAACGAACTCAAACAGGTCCTTAACAATATCGAGCGGACCCATCAGGAAAAAGGTATTTTTGAAGAAAAACTCCTGGCGCACAGAGACAGGGTAATCGGACTTGGAAACGGGATAGAAAAATACAGGGCAGAGAAGGATTTCCTGCTTTCCGGGACTCAGGAACTTCATACCAAAAAAACAGAACTTGGGAAGACTCTTTCAGAACTAGGGAATGGCTGGGATGAAAGCACACTTGCCGGTTTCGAACATTCAACCCCGTCAAATGAAAATGTGTTCAAAAAGCAGAGGGAAATTGAAGAGGCGGAAAAAACAATTGAGAGGCTACGTGACAGGCTTGGGCTCGCCCTCGGGGAAATCAAAGAAGTCCGCGGAGAAGTCGAAGCCCTTGAAGAAGAGCTTCGGGTCTTTTCAAGCCTCCCCGGCCCTGATGAGGTAAAGCAGGGGCTTGAGACCGTAAGCTACCTCAGAGTAAAGTACCCCCTCCTAAGGGAAAAGGAAAGCGAACTCAAAAACCTGGAAAAAGACCTGGAAAAAGAAGAGATGCTTTTTGCAGCGTTAAGGCCCCAGGCAGCCGGAAATGAGGCAGGGCTTCCCCTCTGGCCTGCAGGAATGATCCTTTTTGCAGGCGGTATAGGCTTTGCTTTTGAGTACATGAACGATGCATTGCTTTCCGGGCTTGTCATATTTTTCCTCCTTTTTGCCACTTCTGCTGCATACTTCCAGAAAGCAAAAAAACAGTCTTCCAGTTCTCCTGTAAGGGAAGATAAACGCCCGGATATAGAATCAAGAAAACAGAAAGCTCAGGGCTTAAAAGAACAGCTGTCCGGAGAGATTGATGCCCTGAAAAAGGACATGAAAAGCCGGGCAGAAAAGTGCGGGTTTG
The DNA here is from genome assembly GCA_964434965.1 of uncultured Methanosarcinales archaeon. GTDB lineage: Archaea > Halobacteriota > Methanosarcinia > Methanosarcinales > Methanosarcinaceae > Methanosarcina. Next base: position 47,315 of record CAYSWX010000019.1, on the reverse strand, counting down.
AAGATATTCCTGACCCTTCGGTGAGAGAACAGAAAGCCAGTGAACTTCAAAGGGCTATGCTTGAGCTGAAAACTGCCGGTGAGCTTCGCCAGAGGAAAGAAAAGCTCCAGAAAAAGCTGGAAAATCTTAGTACCAGTTACAGGGAACTTGAAGGCAAGCTCAGGGACGGAGAAGAAGGGCAGAAAAAAGTCCTCAGGGAATGGAATGAGTGGCTTGTTTCCTCAGGGCTTGACCCTAGACTTTCCCCCGAGCATGTGCTTGAGCTTCTTTCTACTATCATGGCCTGCATGGAAAAGCAAAAAACAATTGCGGAACTGGAAAATCAGGTAATGCTCAAAGAAGCTGCTGTTAAAAATTACGAAAAGGAAGCATTTGGCATTCTTGAAGCCTGTGGGAGGCCCGTTTCAGGAATTGCACTTGAAGGCGAAATAGCAAAGCTTCGGGAGGACATAAGTTTTGCATATAACCAGTCAGAAAGGATGAAACAACTTAAAGTCGAATCCGAAGGCCTTAATCGTAAAAAAGAAGAGCTGGAGGAAAGGATCTGTGAGGAGAAAAAGGAAAGGGACTCCCTGTCTGAAAAGTGGACCCTCTGGCTTGAGTCTTACGGGCTCAACCCATCACTTTCCGTAGAAAGCGTGCTTGAAATCTTTTCGGTTATCCGGACATGCTTTGACAGGCAGCGGGCAATCCGGAGCCTTGAAGAGCAGATAGCTTCCAGAAGGGCTTCAATAGAAGCTTATGAAGCAAAAGTGGCTGCAGTCATGCAGGAATGCGGCAGCCCTCTTTCCGGACTTTCTTTTGACACTCAGGTTGAAAAACTCCGTTCTGACCTTGAAAAGGCATCCGATGAAGCAAGAAGCCTTAACCAGCTGAAAACAAAATCCGAAGAACTCAATATTGAACTTCAGGCAGCCCGCGAGAAGTATGAAAAAGCTGCAGGAGAACTTGAATCCCTTCTTAGAGCCGGTTCTGCAGGGACAGAAGAAGAGTTCTGTGAAAATGCGCGGCTCCGGGCTCAGAGGATCGGGCTTGAAAACAGGGCAATGGGAGCTGAACATCAGGTAAGGAGAGTTTCCGGTGACGAGGAAAAGTATGACATTTTCGTAGACGAACTGAAAGCCTCCGACCCCTCTGGCCTAAAAGAAGAAAGCCTGAGTCTGGAGGAAGAACTGAAAACCCTTGAGCAGGATATCTCAGGAAATATCGACAGGCGCGGCGCGATACGAAACCAGGTTGAACAGCTTGAACACGGAAATGAGGGTTCTCTATCAAGAGTGATGCGTGAAAGCCTGCAAGAAGACCTCAATGAAAAGTCAAGAGAATGGGCTGCCCTGGTCCTTGCCCGCAAAGTCCTTGAAAAAGCAATAGAGGTATATGAAAAAGAAAGGCAGCCTGCAGTTATCATTGAAGCTCAGGCCTTTTTCTCAAAGATAACCGGAGGCAGGTACACCCGGATTTATTCTCCTCTCAACTCTTCCGAAATCTATGTTGAAGACCGGGAAGGGCGCCAGAAGAGCATCCAGGTACTGAGCCAGGGAACGGCAGAACAACTTTATCTAGCCCTGCGTTTCGGTTTTATCAGGGAGTTTGGAAGGCATTCGGAACCTCTTCCAGTTGTTTTTGACGATATACTGGTAAACTTTGATCCCAAACGCTGTAACAACACCTGTGAAGCCATAAAGGACCTCGTGTCAGGAAACCAGGTATTTTATTTCACCTGCCATCCAGAAACCGTACAGATGCTTGCAGAAAGGTTCCCAGAAGCCCGGGTTATAGACCTTGATGCGGTATAATAAAGAGACAAAGAGAAGAGAATTAAAAAAATTAGGGAATCAGAGATAAGAGAATTAAAAAAATTAGGGAATTGAGGATAAGAAATTTAAATTTGAGAAGAAAATTAAATTTGGGAACCGGACTCGAATTCCAGTTCCTGTTTTTTCGTTTTCCTGTTTTTTCTTTTATAATTCAAATTGGCTTTATAGACCTGCCCCATCACAATACAACCTGAACCCGCAATCCTTGCAGACCTCGGGATCATTTGTTTCCTTAAACCCATGTTCATAGTCATAGGCGATTTTTCTTGCAGTCTCTACCATAGCATTGATTGCTCCCCTGTCAAGAGGGCTTACTTTGTTGCTTTCGGTATTCCTGTATTCCCCGTCTTCCTGCAACTCAAAAACTCTTGGCTTTTCCCTGGCAAGCATGTCAAGAGTAAGCCTCTTCACTCTGTATTCCGGATGCATATGTTCCAGACCCCTGGCATAAAGAAGAAGCTGCTTTGAACGTTCGTCTGGTGAGACATCATTGCTGCCGGTTTTGTAATCAATAACTTCAACTTCTTTAGTTGAGGGGTCGAGCAGGTCAACCCTGTCGATCTTTCCCTTGAAAACAAAACCGTCTATAGGAACGCTAAACCAGCTTTCGACCAGCAGGTTATTTGAGATCCGGTCTTTGTTGCGGAGCCAGAACACTTCAAAAAGAGGATAAGTTGATTTCAGGTCCACATACATCCATTCTGGCTTTTTATGAAGAGTTTCAGCGATCTCATAGAGTGCCTCTTTTTCCGTAATTTTTTCTTTAACTGCGGATTCAAGCACCTCATGTACGAAACTCCCCCTATTCATAACCCCTGTGGAATCTTCGTTCTTCCGGCCTGGCATGCGCAGGATTTCCTGCAATTCATATTGTTTAGGGCAGTTTTCATACGCCTTCAAAGCGGAAAAGCTGAAACTGAATGATTCAGGCTTAAATCTTAAGCCGCTGCATCCTGTTTTCATTTTAGAGAGGATCTCTCCTGCTTTCTCAGCCGGGTCTATCAGCTTCCAGTTTTTCTGCAGTTCTTCAAGATAATTCCCGCATCCTCCGTCCCTGAGAGCCCTGTATACCATAAGGTAGTGCACAGCTTCCTCAAGATCCTTATCAAGGGCTTCAATAAGCAGCTGTATACACCTGTTTTTCTCCCTTTCAAGTTCGCTGTCCTTTACAATGCCTGCGGTTTTGATCTCAAGGTCTCTCCGGTAAGTCAGATCAAGCGCATCAAAAGAGGTATCTACTTCCGTATTACTGCCTGCTTTCTCCGTATTACTGCCTGCCTCCTCCGAATTACTACCTGCTTTCTCCGAATTACGGCCTTCTTCCCCGTCCGCAGAAATCTCAAGGTCACGCCACAGGTCATACCCGATTTCCATAAGGAACTCGGAAGGGCCGCGCTCCTTGCCTCCATATTCCAGAGAAAGCGTAAGGATCAGGTCTTCTTTTGCTCTTGTAAAAGCTACATAACAGAGCCTGCGCTCTTCTTCCAGTTTAATCTCTTTTTTGCGCTCCTTAATTGCCTTATCAAGATCTTTTTGGCTTAATCCCGCTGAAAAAAGGTCCCTGTACTGGTCCATCATTTCCAGGGGGATAAGAGGTTCCTGCCCTCCCCTCAGCAGAGGGAACCTATCCTTTACCATGCTGGTCACAAAAACGACTTTGAATTCGAGCCCTTTTGCTGCGTGGATGCTCATAAGGCTTACCGCATCGTCTTCCCTGATTTTTGCAGACGCGGGGTTGCCTCCCATTTCGTCCAGGATCTCAAGGTAATCTATGAAACCAGAAAGCTCGCGATTATAAAATTGCTCAAAATTCTTTGCCATTTCGTGCAGGTTTCTCAGGTTCAGGAACGCTTCTCTATCTTTTACCGTATCAAGCCTGTTAAGGTGCCTTACAAGTCCGCTGTGGTCGTAAATTTCAAGCAAGAGGTCGGAAATGTCCAGCAGTTTTTTTTCGCCAAGAACCCTGATTGTTTCTTTCACCTTTTCAACAGTACGGCGCCCTTTTTCACTTAAACCTATTTCGTCAGGGTGGTTGTAAATAGCCTCCTGAAAAGAAATTTTGTTTTTCTTTATGTACTCGCCTATATGTACGGAATCACTGTCCTCAAGGCTGTTGTTATAGTGAAAGAGCCGCCACCATGCCTCAGTACCTCTTGGAGTGGGGTTCATGAGGTTGTTTAATACGTAAAGATAGGAAAGCACCGTCTTGATTTCGGGCTGTTTCAGATAATCAGCATCATCTTTCACAACAACAGGGATTTCCCGCCTCTGGAGAGCCTCTCTGATCTGCCTTCCCTGAGCATGAGTCCGGTAAAGCACTGCAATTTCTTTTAGAGGAATTCCTTTTTCGATGTAAGCTTCGATCTGTTCAACAATTTTTCTTGCTTCTTCCCCATCGTCTTTTGTTTCCTGGATGACGACATTTTTACCCAGATAATCACTGCAGTTTTTGAGGAGGATACAATCTTTTTTGCGGTCTTCTGGATAGTTCTGAGAAATCAGCCTGTGGGCTACATTAAGGATTTTATTTGTTGACCTGAAACTCACATCAAGAGAGATTACATCATTTTCTGAGACCCCAAATTGCTTTTTGAACTCCTCAATATTGTCTGAATACGCACCCCGGAAGGCATAGATGCTCTGATTCGCATCTGCAACAACTGTAATGTTTTGTTCCTTTCTGGTCAGGTGTTTAATAAGTTCAAACTGGACGTAGTTTGTGTCCTGGAATTCATCCACGATTATGTGAGAATATGTATCATTCAGTTCGGCTGTGCCATATGTATTAAGGAAATTAAGAGCAATCCAGTTCAGGTCCCCATAGTCAAGGCAATTTAATGCTTTTTTTCTTTCCTCGTATGTCTCCCAGGCACGGATAAAATCAGCATATTTCCGGTATTCTTCATAGAGATCAATGAAGTCCTGCCAGCTTTTCTTTTCAGTTTTCAGAGTTTTTTGCTGGTTTTTATCCTTCAAATGAAACGTATTCAAGTTGATTTTACATTCTGTGTAAAACTGCTCTAACCTGCCTTCCTCAACGAATTCAAGCAAAGAATTCTTCTTTTTCTGGAGATAATTTTTGAATTCCTCAACCGGAATATTGAGGTCTTTTGCCATTGAGATTGTCTTGGAATATAAGGCCGCATTTCTAGGAGTGGTGCCAGATTCTTTGTAAATCATGATGGCTGCGTCAATATCCTCAAAAATAGTGAATTGCTCCGGGACCCCGCATTTTTCCGCATTGTCTTTGATCAGCTCGGCACAGAAAGCATGAAAAGTGCTCACCTTAACATCAGTGCCCCTGCAAAGGAGCCCACGGACTTTCTGTTCCATATTTCTTGCGGCCTCTCTTGAGAAAGTTAGAGCAAGAATTTTACCCGGTTCAATTCCCTGTTTTTCTATCATAAAGGCGATTTTTGCAGTTATTGTTGTGGTTTTTCCTGTACCGGCACCTGCAAGAATTAATAAGGGGCCTGAACTGTGTTCTACTGCTTCTTTTTGCCTGAAAGTAAGGGTTGCGGATTCTTTTTCTACCATGGGATAGCCTGAACAGTTAGTTTTGTTTTCATATCTTAAAAAGACAAACATATATAAAAATAGCTACATTTTTTCATATTGTTGAGTTTCAAATATAAATTTAGAAACATTTATCGGCAGAAATAACATTGGTAAAAATTACATTCAAAAAAAGTGCCAGCCTCAATACTCCTATCTGGGAAAAAAGGATGAAAATAACTCTTGACGGGTAAACACATATGAGTAATAATCAAAATCCGGAGCAGAAAGCCAGAAATGAAATCGATGGGAAATTAAACGAGTCTGGCTGGGTAGTGCAGGAAAAGAGCAGAATTGACTGGAGTGCTTCAAGGGGCATTGCAGTTAAGGAATATTTGACTGATGTGGGACCTGCTGATTACGTGCTCTTTGTTGATAAAAAACCTGCTGGAATTATTGAGGCAAAAAGGGACGAAGAAGGGCACCGATTAACCGTTGTTGAGGAACAATCAACAGAGTATGCTGCAAGCAAGCTAAAGTACCTTAACAATGACCCGCTTCCTTTTGTGTACGAGAGTACAGGAAAAATATCGTGGTGGACATCCACCACTCACTCTACTGTAAAATTTTCGGGTCAGGCTTCAAGGTCGCATAAATAGATATCATTGCCAGCCGTACCATCAACATAGTTCTTGTCCATTCCCCATACAACAGTGTTATTGTATACCTCTGGTGTTGTATAGACTTCTTCAGGATATTCATATATTAGTGTGCTTTGTCCTGTAGATATGGTATATACATACACTCCTGGTTTGCCTTCATAATCATCAACGCATTTATTGTATGCAATTTTATCATTTTGTATGGAAATATGCGTCCCTGTACTGGCGCCGTATTCATTTCCATCTGGATCAGTGCCAAGTGGTTGTGTGACGTCTATGGTTTTCTTTGTTGATGTATTATACATCGCAATATATCCCTGATGGTTATATACGTCAGACCAGATGACGTTAGTACCCCATATATGAGGGATATTTGGATCTCCATATGAATTGACAGTTATTCTTTTCTTCGTATTGATGTCATACATCCTGATAGTTATATCCACTTCCGGATCTTCCGAATATGAGTAATACACCACTTTTGTGTTATATATATCAGGATTGCTACCGTTCCCTATTATTTCCTGTGTTGATGTAGATATGTCCCTCAGATATATGCTATCATTTGCACTCCAGACGATTCTATCACCGTAAATAGCAGGTTTGCTATACTGGTCTACATTCTGCGTGATATAACTTTTTTTGGCGGTTGGAATATCGTACACTGCAAGCCTTGGTACTCCACTGCTTTCATCATGCCACACTAATTTATTGCCGTAAATATCTGGATTAGAGGCTCCAGAAGAGCTAAACGTAGTGTCTGTTCTGTCAGTCAAGTTGTATAGATGAATAACAACCCCGTTTGTCCATACTACCTTGTCACCATAAATAGCAGGATCGTATCCGGCACCAATTTTCGTGACCTGAGCTGATGAAGCTGCAGCTGAGATTGAAATCAAAAAAACAAAAACCAGGAATACTAAAACTATTGAACATAGCTTCCCCTTACTTTTCATTTGTTTCCCCCAGATAGCTTTATTTTTCAAAGTAAATGTACAGTTTATAATTCGGATATATTTCAGGTTCTTTAATAATCTCAGAATCATATATTCTGTAATAATATTAGAATTATCTTATTACTAAAGCCACATTAATCCAAACCTGTACATTTGCTTAACCAATTATGTGATAAATTATAGAGGCTAAGTAATTATATAATTTTCCGAATAATACGGATTCTAACCTTTGTTACATATCGACTTCGAACCGCAAATTTACATATATTTGATAAAATTTGAGGCTTCAGCCAATCATGAAAACAATAACTACCTGGAAGCCTTTTCTGAAGATAAAAAGAAATAGGATATAAGATAACAGGTAACGGGGGGATTGATCCAGATGAAAATTAAAGTTCTTGTGTCTTATGCTTCCAGGTATGGTTCAACTCAGGAAGTAGCCGAGGCAATTGCGGCTGAACTACGCGAATCTAACCTTGAGGCAGACCTAAAGCCCATGCGAAAAGTAGAGGACATCGAAGAATACACCGCAGTCGTGCTTGGCGCACCAATTTACATGCTCCACTTGCATAAGGACGCTCGCACTTTTCTCTCACGTCACCGTGAAGCCCTTACGGAGCGGCCAGTAGCCATTTTTGCACTCGGCCCATTTCATGATGAGGAAAAGGAGTGGAAGGAAGTGCGCGAACAGCTCGATAAAGAACTTGCAAAGTTCCCGTGGCTTAAACCCATAGATGCTGAAATATTTGGGGGCAAGTTCGACCCCGCAAAGTTACGCTTCCCTGACAGCTTAATTGCCAGGCTGCCGGCAAGCCCATTACACAAGATGCCAGCAATAGACGTGCGGAGCTGGACTGCGATCCGCGCCTGGGCAAACAAACTGGCTGTGCAGTTTCAGCCTGCTTTTCCGCAATAATGTCCAGCTACAGGTAATGAGATATGTTCGCGTCCCCGCTCCAAATTTCATAAAAGTAGACAGTAACCCTGATAAATGTAGTTTGAGCGGAAATTAACAACCAGAAAATAGTAAATAATAGATCATATAATCATCAACGGTTACAGGGGAAGTTTTCCATTCCCACAGCAAGATAGCAGGGCATTCGACTGAGATAAATACTGGGCAAAGGCTTCAGCTACGAATTATTCAATTCTTCTGCAAAATGACCCGAAAGAAAGAAGATTTAAACATTGAAGTAAAATGGAATAAGGACTTTCTTTTAAACCGGAAGAAAACGGATATGTACAATTTATGGGGATGAATCTGCCTCAATGACAGAAAGAAAGAAAACATCATTTATGGGGAAAACACAGCAAGAGGCATTTCCTCAAACCCTCATGGATCAAACTGCAGAGATGGTAGCTTCTGCTCTCAAAGCCGAATTCTGCAGAATTTTCAGGCTTTCTCATGGCTGCATTGATCTTCAGGAAAATCAACTTTCTATTCAGGAGATGGGATGTACAGGACAGCCTGAGAAGTTAGAGGAACTTGCGGGCGGGATCAGTGTTTTTATAAGAGGCAAGGGAAAAACCAGTATGGTTGTGACAATTTACAGAACAGGGCCTGATGAGTTTGCCCCCGAAGAGATACGTTTTTTAAGGCACATCGTGTCTCTGGTCCTTAAAGTCCAGGAATGTACAAAAGTTGACATAAAACTTCAGGACAGGATACTCTTTTTAGAATCCCTTCTCGATAATGCCCCGGATCCTGCTTATTTTAAAGATGTAACACGGGAAATTCAAAGCCGCATAGAATTATCTGCCGAAAAATCTGCAAATTTTTTAAATAAAAAAACTACCGGTTCCATGCATGAGCTGGAAGAAGTAATTCCAAAGAGCCTTACAGCTATTTACAAAAGAAAAACAGGAGGGTCTTCTGGCGTATCTGGAGAGCTTACCGGTATGACGCCAGAGATCTGTGTATTCAGAGAAAGCGAAGAGGCATTGAAAATAGCCCTTGAAGTGCAAAAAGTACTCTGGACAGTAATAAATAACAGCCCTGCAATCGTTTTTCTATGGCGGAACGAAGATAAATGGCCTGCAGATTTTGTATCTGAAAATATCTCCCAGCTAGGATATGAAGTTGAAGACTTCACATCTGGAAGAGTCCTCTATGGAGATATTGTCCACGAGGAAGATATAAAAAACGTTACTGAACAGCTTGCCCGCTGCGTTGAAAATAAATGTGACGGCTTCAAAATGGAATACCGTGTCTTTACAAAAGAAGGAGAACTGCGCTGGGTCGATGAGAGGACTTTCATCCAGAGGGATGAAGAGGGCAAAGCCACTTATTTACAGGGTGTTGTCATTGACATTACTGAAAGGAAGCTTGCAGAAGAAGCCCTTGCGAGAGCCGAGCAGCTCCGGAAAAAAGAGATCAACCACAGAATCAAGAATAACCTGCAGATTGTCTCATCACTCCTGGACCTGCAGGCTGAGAAGTTCAGTGATAAACAAATCACAGAAGCTTTCAAAGAGAGTGAAAGCCGAATCGTGTCAATGTCACTTATACACGAAGAACTTTATGAATCAGGAAATCTTGACATTCTCGATTTCTCTTCATACATATGCAAGTTAATTTCTGACCTCCGCAGGTCCTACAGCACTGAGAGTTCGGATATCCGGGTAAACCTTAATGTGGATAACGTTTTTCTCGGGGTTGACACAGCAGTTTCTCTGGGTATTATAATCAATGAACTTTTCACCAACTCAGTTAAATACGCTTTTCCCCAGGACAGTGGAGGAGAAATAAACATCGAACTTTTCAGGGAAAAAGCCGATGAAGTGACAGACGAAAAAGAAACATCGTATAAAACATCTATCCAGAAAGTTCCCGGTGAAAGCCAGGGTATTTATGAGCAATTTACTCTCGTTTTTGCGGATAATGGGAGAGGCATTCCTGAAGAGCTGGACATCAAAAACCCGGAATCTCTTGGCTTACAGCTTGTAAATGCACTTGTGAGTCAGATCGAAGGCAGCCTTGAGTTGAAAAGAGAAAACGGCACGGAATTCAGGATTCAGTTCAGGGACATAATTCGTAAAGGATAATCGGAAAAACGAGCATGTGTGAAGCTGAAGAGGCATGTCAATTTTTAGAAAAAATGGATTCAATGGACGCTCCCTTATTAATTGGTTGCTGTTATTAAGAAATTACTGCAAATGGCCATCTCGTGTTCTTTCTTTTCACCCGCCGTGCAAGGCTTGATCCCAACGGCGTACAGTGGACAAACGAACTCAACAACAGTAGGGAGCTTTAATACTGAAATATTAACCATGTAGCAGGGGACGACAAAAGGGCCTCATAAGACAAAATATACTTTTTTGAAGCGATAAAAATTCTCTAAAAGATTTACTTTTTTATTTTAATTCTTTTCCGGGTTATTTCCATTTAAGGGTTTATTTTCCTTTCAGGATGAACTTTAATAGTAATGCCCGTATATTTTAATAGGGGTATAAGGGGTGGATAAAATAAGTGAAAGTCGTTTCAAAAAAATCCTTATTGCAACGGATGGCTCGGATAACGCTGAAAAAGCAGCTTCTTATGGAATGGGTGTTGCAAAAGCAACAGGAGCTGATGTTTATGCCCTGTATGTTGTTTCTACCGAGCACGCGGGAACTGCACGGACTGTTATGGGCTGGACAGAGGCGTTTGAGGAATATCTTGCCTATAAGGGAGGACTTGCAACAGACTATGTACAGAACCTTGGAAAGGAAGCCGGAATTAAAGTGGAGCCTGTGCATATGAAAGGCAGCCCGGCTGAAAAAATTCTTGAGTATGCCGAGAAGAATAACATTGACCTGATAGTTATGGGTACACAGGGCCTTACAGGGATCGAAAGATTCCTTATAGGCAGTGTGGCAGAGAATGTGCTCAGAAACTCAAAAGCTTCTGTAATGGTTATAAGGTGAGCACAAAATCTGGAATTTTAACTCTGAGAGCGCGGAGGCACAGCAAGAAGCCCCTTCCTAGCCATCAGGTAGGGAGAGGTAGTTCACTTAATCGTTTTTTCAAGGGCCAGGGATAAAACACCTGAGTTTAAACAGATATTCAGGTTAAAGAGCAAGTTTAAAGAGGCATCCTGCCAGAACCTGATATAGATGTTCCTGACCCGCTTATTGCATAACTAAAGTTCTTTAATTCTTCAGTTTTTAATCTTCGAATATCCCTGATCCCTTAAATATGTCCCTTGCTTCTTCAAGGCTCAGGTCTTCAGGAGGAACGATAATATCGGACTCCATTATCTCTTCGGCTCCAATTGCGTCTCCTTTTTCCTTTATTTCGGAAATCAGTTTTGCAAGTTCTGCCCGAAATTCTTCGTTTTTTCCTTCTGCAACAAGGGCTACTATTCTGTTATCTATCTGGTTTAATTCATCACAGAGGGTCTCAGGAGCCCGGTATTGACCTTCCCCCATAATCCTTATAATCATTTTCAGACCTCCTTTCCTTCTTCCGGACCTTTACCTTCTCCAGAGGTTTTTGTCTTTCCAGGTTCTTTCCCTGCTTCGGCTTTGAGTTTCGCAAGTTCGGATTCGACATTGGTCTGAGTGCTGATTTTTGCTAGCTCACGTTCTATATCGTCCCTGCCGCCTGTAAGGTCCTCGAGTGTGCCGGCTTCCATCAATTCATCAATAGCTTCAGCACGGGCTTTCATTTCTTCGGTTTTGTTTTCAGCCCTTTCAAGAGCAAGGCCTACATCTGCCATTTCTTCACTGATCCCGGTAACGGATTCGTTAACCTTAACCTGGGCTTCAGCCGCAGAGTACTGGGCTTTAATTGATTCCTTTTTTGTCCTGAAGATCTCTACCTTTGTTGAAAGGCGCTTTTCAGAGGCAATTAACTTTTCTTCCTGTTTTTCGAGCTCGGCAATTTCCCTGTCAATTCCATCGACCTGCTGCTGGAGGGCAGCCTTTCTCTCAAGTGCGAGCCTTGCAAGGTCTTCCCGGTCAACTGCAACTGCGTCTCTTGCCTGCTTTTCGAGTTTCTCATTGCTCTGGAGCAGTTTTGCCTTCTGGAGCTGGAGGCGTTTTTTAGAAGTTGTTACCTCTGCAACTCCCCTTTTTACATTCTGCAGCAGTTCCAGCTGCTTTTCATAAGAGTAATCGAGCGTTTCCCTTGGATCTTCCATTCTGTTAAGCACTTTGTTCATTTTGGACTTGAACACCATTTCCATCCTTGAGATTAATCCCATGTGTTTTCCCCTTTGATTTTTTTTCAAAAATTATTCATAAATGGCTGGGTTTTATTCACTACTTTTCTGGAGTAAGGTTTCCTAAAAACCTTTCTAGCACTTTTTCTCGCAGCACCCTTTTCTTCCTGTGTATTTTGGCTGGAGTTATATTTTTAGTTTATCCGTACTATTTTTATTTTACTTCATCATTTGCTTTTGGGCTCTTTTTCCTGCTGCTTCATTTCGCTCAATATTTCACACTCTGCTGTTCGTTTTTAATGCCTTTTTATTCTTGCATTATTATATATTATATTTGATTATTCGTAGCCACGCGAACGTTTTATATAGTCAAAATACAACTTATCTAAAGATATTATGGCAAAACCTGAGAATAAGACTGAATTCTTTTATACAGAAAAAGGGCTAGTAGCCGTAGACAGCCCTGTTAAACTTCAGATCCTGAATTTTCTCAGGAAAGAGCCAAAGTCTTTTGACGAAATCGTAAAATACACGGCAAAAGCTAAATCAACCATTTCCGTTCATCTTAACGACCTCAGATCATGCGAACTGGTTTCAGAAAATTTTGATCCCGGAGACCGACGTAAAAAGATCTATTCTCTGACTTCCTATTACATGGGCTGCTCTCAGGAGCCATTCATGGAGCATTACAGGAGTCTGCTGGAAATCGTTGCTGAAAACGGAAATGACCGGTTCCGCTTTATGGAAGCTCTTATTCATGTGCTTCGGTTCGGCTTTGAAGCTTACGGAATTGATAATGCCCCTGTTGTCAGGATGATTGGGATAGATGTTGGAAAGCATCTCTCTTCGAATTTTAAATCCACTATTCTTGAAGCCCTATTAAATGAAATTGCAATTTTTATGGAATCTCATGGAGACTGCCGGGTCTCGGTGCTAATGGAAAACTCTCCTGCTCTTTTGGTAGAAGATGGCTTTAAGGCCGCGTCCTTGCCTCTAACAGGAAAGCCCTTCTGCGCCCTCAGAGAAGGCATCATTGAAGGTGTCCTCAAAGAAAAGCTTGGAAAAGAGTGCGGCGTTCTGGAAATCGAATGTTATGGAACCGGACACACACACTGTCTTTTCGAGATTACAATCTGAATTATTTTTTTAGATTTACAATTTTACATAAATATTTTTGTCAGGAACTCTGCCTTAAAAAAATTTGATGTAAGCTGCTCCCGGAAATTTTGCTGGAAAATTTATTTCGGGTTCAGTCTGTTTTTTCATTCAGGCAGGCGCAAGTACCGGCGGCATTAATAAAAGTTAACGGGAATCCCCTATTACGACTCCCATTTCGGACTTCAGGCGAGGCCCTATTGCTGCTACAATCCCTGGTCCATCTGTCGTTTCGCGGCATACGACTGCATGTTCAAGCAGCCCGAGACGCTCAACTTCGTAAATGTCCCTTCCGTGCCCTGTCCTTTTTATTGCACTTTTTATTTCCGAGCGGGTAGCAGCATTAATGATAACCCTGTCTGTACTTGCTTTTTTCCAGCCCCACCAGAGGTCAAGCTGTTTTTTGGTGAAGCGGGCTTTGATTTTTTTGTTTGCTTCCAGTATTTCAATCTCAACCGGCAGGTGAGGGATCAGGCCGAATCTTGATGCAAGCTGTTTTGGCTTCCCGCTGCCCAGGGCTTTAAGCTCCTCAGCTTCAACCTGCACAGGGACCCCGATATTGACCATAAAAGCATCTTCCGGAAAAGCCTGAAGGAAACCCATGTATACCTTTCCCGATTCAGCTTTTTTTGCAGGGATTCCATATCTGGAGGTCAGAAGGTTTGCTGACACCTCTTCGTCTTCTCCTTCAAGAGAATATTCTGCCCAGTTTTCCGGGGTAATAGAAACCCCAACTTTTACTTCAAGGTCTTTCAATTCATTCTCAACCAGGTTTTTCAGGAGTTCAGCCATTCTTTCCCGGTTTTTCCCATAAATATGCTGGAGGGTTATAACTTTTCTCATATTCTTCCTGCCGATTTAATCTTCTGCCCTTAATGCCGGGAATTACATACTTTCCGGCTTTGAGCTCTTCATGTAAGATTCAAGGAGTCCTTCTGTTTCTTCCAGGGCTGAAATCACTGTTTCATCAACAGGAGTCTCTGCCTTTTCTATCTGATTATATAGTTTTTTGATGTCCCGACTGTTAGGGCCAAGTTTTCTTGAAATCATTTCCTTACTCTGCCCTTTCTCAACTGCTTCCCTATAGATACCCTCAATTTTGTTCCTGAGATTCCTGACCTTCTCCAGAATTTCAGCACTTAGAGGGTCAAGCTCTTTTGCTTCTACACTTGCGGTTTCTTCTTCCCATTCTCCGGGCTCTTCGTCTTCCGTTCCTTCGCCTTCCACACTTTTTTCTACTGCTTCTTTATCTTCTGCTCCTTTTTCTTCTCTTAATGGAGATTCTTCTGCAATTATATTCCGGAACTCTTGAAGGGCCGTTTCTACCTCTTTTCCATACTCTGTGAGTTCAACAAATTTTATCCGACCTTCAAATGTGAATCTTATAATTCCGGACTGTTCCATTTTCGAAAGAATTCTCGTAGTATGGGCAAATGTCGAGTCTATCTCCTTTGAAATAACAGAAGCATAGGTTTTTCCCGTTGAACCTATGAATAGCAGTGCACGCGTGGGTTTTTCCTGCAAAAACAACTTTTCTGCATCTTCGTCAGACATGAATATCACATAGAGTTTTTTTAGCGGATTATTACCGGATCTGAGCTCAGGCGTTTATTATTCTTTAATAGTTTATATAATATTGGAACATTCTTTATATCTATAGTTTTCAAAGGAGTATGCAGTCATCCCGAAAGTGCCAGGATTATTTTCTTTATTTTGGCTATAGGAGCATCTGTTTTGAAAGAGGTCCCGCTGAAATGAGTCCTTGAAGCTTCAAACCCGCTGGCTCTGAGCGCCTCTATAAGACTCTCAATACCTGTTGCAGAAGCTCCCAGTTCTTTACAGATCACGTGCTGGTCATAAAACATGGGAATATCAAGTTCATCCCTGCAGAAAGTAATTATTTTTCTGACTTTATCTTTTGTATTCAGAGGGTGTGCTTCAAGCCTGGAAATCACTTCATTGCAGTATTCAGGCTCTCTATAAGGACCAAGCCACAGAGGACCTGCAATTTTAGTCAATCCCCCACACTCAGGACATTCCTTTTCAATATGTACGGCAAGCCCATAAACAGGCTCTCTGAACCCGCACTTAGGGCAGTGTATATTGAATCCCATGTACTTCAGGGTTTTGTCTGCGTTTTTGGATCCGGGAAGGACTTCGAGGTAAGTACGGACATAATGGCGCGTAACGTGGGAAAGCAGGGGCAACATGCCTTTTTCGTGCTTTGCAAGCTCCCTTGCACAGGCTCCGAGCAGAACCCTTAACCCCATCTCGCTATGATACTCCGTGTTCAGAGGTACGGCTGCATACTTTCTAATCCCCGAGTTAAGGTGGGCTCCACAGAGAGGTGCTGTATCCGTCGCAGTAACCGAAAGCATGCTGTATGCCGAAGTTGCAGCTGCGTCCAGGTAAGGTGAAGGAGTGCCGAACGGGTCTATGTCAACAATATGATACTTCTGCTCATGAAGCAGAACATTTGCGTTCTTGCGCGTAGCCTGGGCTTTTTCTTCAAGGCCATTAACTTTTATATTTTCCTTTATCAGTTCAAAGGCTTCAGGGCTCCAATCATTCATTGTCGAGTGGATTCCTACTTCCCCTGCAATTCTAAGCCCACGGATTCCTGATGCCGAAAAAGCATCCACGTAACGGATCTCCTCTCTCAGTAGATCTTTTTTCGAAAGAAGCCTCTCCACAAATGCCGCAGTTGCTGCAACATTGATATCACGGTTCAGCTCCATTTCCGGGTTATAGAACACCGGCGCTGCCGAGGGAGGGAAGTTTGCATCCGGAGGTGGGACCGGAACTGATACCTTTGTTGTCCCTTCCACTATAGTTCTACAGATCATCTAAAGTTGCTATACTTTGGGATATTATTTTACAGTGATGGTCATATGCATTTTCGGGTAACCTTCCACATTGAAACTGTAGTTTCCGGTTTCATTGAATGTGTAATCAAAGGTGTTTCCGTATCCAAGCCTCTGATCCTCGAAAAGCCCTTCCTCGCTGGTCAGGATAAAAAGATCTTGTTGATAATTTCTCCACACAACCAGGTCTCCTGTGTTAACCTCCAGTTCCGAAGGCATGAACACATAGTTCTTGAGCCTTACAAGATATGTCCTTGGTCCGATTTCCGCGGGCTGCTCAGTTCCGGCTTCTTCACCTTTTTCAGTTACATTTTCGGTTTGCTCATATTCAATTCCACCAGCGGCTTCCGGAGTCAGCATTTCCTCAGAGGTTTCTGTTACCTCGGGCGTCCCGGTCTCATTCAATGTTTCCACCGGAGTTTCCATTTCTCCTGGCGTTATTGTTTCTTCTGGTGTCTGCTTTTCTTGCTCCTGATCTTCCCCCGAATCAAGGCAGCCAGATATTAAGACTACAAGGACTATAAAAAGCAGGACAAGATTTTTTATTGACATTACTTCCCCCATTGAGTAAATTTATTTTTTTATTCTTAATTCTATATAATCCTATTAAATAATAACACTTTCTTATAATAAATCTTATCTTAAAAAATAGTTTGTTTGTAACCGATTTTGTCATCTTTTACCTCAAAAACTAATTTATGTAAGTAAGGTTAACCGACTTATTTGCCGGCATTTTGCCTCCAGGTTGTCTTCTTCTAGCAGAGGAGATAAAATTCAGGAAGCTGTCAGAAATAGAAAATTTTAGAAATAATTTTAATCTAAAAAAATAAGGTTACTGGAAAGTTTTACTGCCTTTCCAGACAAGTTATAAATGTTTATTGAAATACGTTTCTTCTAATTTTTAAAAAAGTTACTCAGGAATTCCTGAGAAACTTATTCAGGGTTCATTTACAGTTACACTGACATTCATCTTGGGCTGCCCGATAACAGTAAAGTTGTATTCCCCTGTTTCATTGAAAGTATATGCAAAGGAATGCTTGTAAGGAAGACTTGCGTTCTCAAAGAGTCCCTGCTCACTTACAAGGGTAAAGACCCTCCTCGGGCTGTCCTGATAATTTAACCAGGCAACTGTTTCTCCCTCTTTGATATCAAGGCTTGAGACAGATGCCCTGTAGTTATCCAGTCTTATGGTATAGGGAGCTGTCCTTATGCTGGATTCATTAACTACCGGTCCTTCTTCGGTCTCATTTTCTTCCGCAGTTACATTTTCGTCTTCTGTCTCCGTTACCATAGGGGTCTCAACTTCTTCCGAAGTTTCGGTCTCTGCCGGCGTTTCAGTTTCTTCCGGAGTTACTGTTTCTTCGGGTGTTACATTTTCTTCCGGGGAGGGCTGTTCATTTCCAGCGCATCCCGAGAACAAAACCACACTTAAAACTAGAAGTAGAACAATGATTTTTGCATCCATTTTATTCCCCACATCTCTTTTGGTTATGAAATTAGGAAAACTGCATACATAATTTAGGGTTTCAATATTTTTACTTTGATTCTTTGACTTTAATGTATCTAAATTTTTCGAATTTTAATTTGTTAATTTGCCTATTAAACAGCTAATAATATTAAGTCTTAAGCTCTTGCTTTAATAGACTTTTTCTTTTTTAAGCTGTTAGCTTTCCTTATACGTTCAGGACATATTAATATATTTTTGTTATCTTCACTTATATTTGCTTATATTCCAGAGCAAAATTCTTAATGGGACTTAAACTCTTTTTACATATAAATATACTTTAGGCTTTTGTACACATACATATAGGTAATAAAACAGTTTTACCTGATGAATTTTTTACAACTAAAACCTATATAAAAGCCTTTTGAGGCGTTTTTTAATTGAAATATATAAAAAAAGACACGAGACCAAAATCTAGATGAATATTGCATTAGAGATTAATTTGGTATAAAGGATCACTATATTTAGAAAACAATCCATCTTTTTAACACAGTCTGTCGATTTACACCCAATATCTGGAATATTGAATTGACTGAATTCTGAATTTTTCCTATAATTTCAAATTTTCCATCAAAAAATACAAAAGTCACTAAATTTTGGAACTAAATTACCATTTCTCATAGAAGATTCCATAAAAGTAAAGCAATAGTCCCGGTTATTGCAATAAATCCGAAATCTTTTTTCGCAAGGGAGAAAAGGCTTGCTGAACCTGAAATCTTTGAAAGCAAAATTTTATTTACAGTACTTACGAGGCTTGCAAGTATTGCGGTATTTGCTGCGACTTCGTAGGAGATATTTCCGCCTACAGCAAGGAGGGTTACGGAGACTATTACTCCAGAGCTGCTAACAAGAGCCCCAAGAGCAGTTAAATATATTCCAGCAGTTCCTACAGCGTCATAGGCAAAGTTTCCTATTATGAAAATCAGGGTAAAAGCAATGCCGAATTTAAACGCCGGACCAAGTGAAAAAGGAGACTTGATCTTAAGCTCTCCCCCTTCTATC
Source organism: uncultured Methanosarcinales archaeon (assembly GCA_964434965.1). Taxonomy (GTDB): domain Archaea; phylum Halobacteriota; class Methanosarcinia; order Methanosarcinales; family Methanosarcinaceae; genus Methanosarcina. The sequence goes on along the minus strand of CAYSWX010000019.1, from coordinate 28,716 downwards.
GAGCAGAATTTCTTACTGTGCCTGAAAGCTATTGCCGTGGAAACTGCAAGAAGTACAAGCTGGGGAGGAAGCATAAGCAGAGTAGTCTGTCCCGTTGGGTCAACTATAAACGCCAGTATAAGGTTTCTGATGAGCATGGAAATATTGCAGAGCAGAATCCCTGTAAGAACTGGGTCAGCCATTTCCTCTGCTCTTTTTGAGAGCCCTGCAAGGGCTCCTGTAGTAGCTTCACTGTTAACAAAACCCCCGAGAAAGCCTGAATAGTAAAGGCCGCGCTTTGTTCCGAATTTTCTTAGAAGAACATAGCTTAAAAAGCTGATAAGGGAAACAAGAATTACAATAAGAATTGCATATCTGAGATTTATAAGCCCAAATAACTTTTTTTCCGGCATCACAGGGTAAAGTATAAAAGCGATAGCCAGAAACTGTACGGCATTGTAAAGTTCTTCTTTTGTCAGGCTTCCTGCAAACTTATGAAGGGGCTGTTTCTGGATAAGGAGGATAGATACAACTATTGAAGAGACAATGGCAAAGAGGCCATAATCATAGCCAACAAGGACTCCCATCACAAAAATAAAGAAGAGAGAAATCGGACTTGTAACGCCTATTCGCTTATAGAGAAATATCTTGGAATAGGTGATTATTGAACAGATAGCTGCAAAGAAAAGCGTGGCTACGTATACAAACCCTGTTCCTGCTGATTCGCTTGCAAGAGCAACGAGCATGCCTGTTATGCAGGTTATGCTGTAACTCCTGACGCCCGCAAATATCTCGTGTTCGAGTCCTCTGTGTTCCCTTTCTACACCCACCATGATTCCTATCAAAAAGGCAATGGCAAGCTTTGTCAGGAAATCAACAAAAACGGGATCTAAACCGAACTCTGTAATTACGTCCGTAGTTCAACCTCTCAGCTTTTCCTATCAGTAATTCATCACGCCAGTGAAATAATGCTGTTAACGTGAGTTAGTAAAATAATGCTGTTAACGTGAGTTCCATGATACAGCTGAAGACCTATGAGATATGCAAAACAAAATATTATTGTATAGTAAGGATGTTCTTGCTAATTAAGATGTTCCTGAAAGGAGAAAAAGGTTCAGAGTACACGGAAAAACTCTAAGAATTCATTCCAGCAATAATTCATGCCGGTAACTCTGAAAACCTGTGACTCCAAAAAACATCTCCAGCCTGTGGATTAAGGTCTAACTAAAGCCTGCATTAACTCTTCTAATCTTATTCTACTTCCACGAACTCAACCTCTATTGGTTTGTTTTCTGCCTCTTCAATGGTTACAAGAGCACAGGAACCCTTGCAGGCTTCTCCGGGATTTACAACAACTGTTTTCCCTACCTTTTCCATACCTTTTGCTTCATGGATATGCCCGCAGACTATGAGGTCTACCCTATCCAGGAATTTCTGGAGGGCTTTGCTTCCGACATGCCCGAAGGGGAGCTCATCTCTGGCACCGTGGGGAGGTGCATGTGTAAGAAGCACTATTCTCCCGCATTCCCCTGAATTTTCGGCTGAACAGACCATTCCTTCAAGGGCATTTTCAATTTCGTCTTCTGATAGCTCAAAGGGAGTATTGAAAGGGGTGGGATTTGAGCCTCCCAGTCCTATAAACCTTATATTTCCGATCTGTTCGTTTTTTCCATGCAGATTTACGGCTTTTGAGTTGTCAAGGGCTTTCAGGATGCTCCTATTGTCGCAGTTCCCGGGAATTGCAAGTACAGGCTTATCAAACATTTCAGCCAATTCATGTACTTTTTCATCGGGCCCGAAATTGGTTATGTCTCCGACTACCACAACAAGATCAAAGTTCCCGGCTTTTTTCATCATCTGTTTTATCTTCGAATAATCCCCGTGGGGGTCGGAAATCGCGAGTATTTTCATCCTTATCCTATCCTTATTACGATTTTTTGATCCTTATTTATGATCTTTTAATTATAATTTTTAATTCCGGTCTGAATTACTATATGTAATCTCTTTTACACTTTATGTCATGTGTTCTTCTGTGAACATGCATACATGTTTTATATCCCTTACGTAATATTACTGCCCCATGCGTGATATCGTTATCATAGGGCATAAAGCAATGACTAGCGGCGACTTTTCTTTAAACGACCTTCCGGGGTCTGCAGGAAGAATGGATATCCTCTGCCGCTGCGTAAGCTCTGCCCTTTTTCTTTCTTTTGGAATGCGCAGGGATGTAAATGTGCACCTGCTCCTTCTGGGAGAGCCCGAGCCCGGAAAAATAATCAGGTTTGAAGGACTACATTTGAGATACCTCAACCCGGACGAAAGAAGCAGCGGTTCGCTTATCCAGAAAGCCCTTCAGAAGAATGCAACTGAACAGGATATCCGGTCCACACCCGGCGTCTGGATACGCACCGGCGATTTGAAATCTCTTCTTTCTTCTTTTGAAGGCAGGACTCTTCTCTATCTTCGAGAAGACGGAAAGGATATCAGAGAAATTGCAAGGGAGATCCGGGACCCCGTATTTATTCTGGGGGACCATACAGGCGTTACGGAAGAAGAGGAAAAGCAGCTTCTTGAGGCAGGAGCACAGATCATTTCTGTTGGTCCTATTTCACTTCACTCTAACCACTGCATAACCCTTATCCACAATGAACTGGACAGGGCCGAAGCGGAAAGAGGAGAAATTCCCGGTGGGGAAAACTCCAGAGCTAAGGAATAAGCTGCGGTTTTTGTATCAGGTGTTAAATCCAAAAAGTTATATCCCTCTTCCCTCTATCAGGATAGAAACCTATCTGTATCTGGATAGATACTTATCCTGATGCGCTTTTTCGGGCAAATGCCTTAATTTTGCGCACCACCTTCAACATCATACCTTTATAAATTATCAATTCAATCTTCCAATAAAATCTGTCAAGTTTGCCTTTCAAGATTGTCTTTCAATATTATTTTTCAATAATCCACTTCAGATCTATTTCCCGAATAAAGCTTAGAGAACGTGAAACAAAATGGATGTACTCGAAATTTCAAAAAAGATTCTGCACGAAGGACCTATCTGTGACCATTGTATGGGCCGTCAGTTTGCAAAATTATCCACAGGTCTCAGCAATAGAGAGCGCGGGCAGGCAATGAAACTCGCCCTTGTGCTGGAAGGGGACCGTATTTACAAAAATGAAAATGAGGATTCCCTTCTAAAGGAACTTGCTCCCTGCAGTGCCCTTGCAAGGAAAACTCTCAGAATTGAGGGTGAAGACGAGCAGTGCTGGGTCTGCCTTGACCAGTTTAAAAAACTGGATTCCTGGGCAGAAGAAGCTGCAAAAGCCCTGGAAGGACTTGAGTACTCCACTTTCCTTGTCGGTACAAAGGTCAGCGGGCTTCTCAGTGAAAACGAGGAGATTCTGTGGGCTGAGGCAGGAACAGCATATGCCGAGCAGTTGAAAACAGAGCTTAACCGGGAAGTGGGCAAGCGGATTGCAGAAAAAGTTGATAAAGAAGTGGATTTTGAAAACCCCGATATTGTGATCACTCTTGACCTTGCAACAAACAAGTTCGAGCTTCAGGTCCGCTCAGTATATATCTACGGGCGCTACTTAAAAAAGGTCCGCGGAATCCCTCAGACCCGCTGGCCCTGCAGGAAATGCAAGGGCAAAGGCTGCGAAAGATGCGGGTATACAGGCAAACAGTATCCAGAATCCGTAGACGAACTGATTAAAGGTCCAGTTATCGAGGCATTTGAAGCTGTTGACACGGCTTTTCACGGCTCGGGCAGGGAAGATATTGATGCGCTAATGCTCGGAAGCGGCAGACCCTTTGTGGTGGAGGCAAAGTCTCCTGTAAAACGAAGTGCTAACCTTGAAGCACTTACTTCAAAAATCAACGAAAGTGCTGCAGGAAAAGTTGAGGTAAGGGACCTTCGCTTTGTTGAAAAAGGAATGATTGAGATCCTGAAAAGTTCAAAGGCGGATAAAACTTATAAGCTTAAAGTTACATTTAAAGAGCCTGTTTCAGAGGAAAAGCTTAAATCCTGCCTTGAGTCTTTGAGTGGCACAGAGATTGCCCAGCAAACCCCAAAGCGCGTGGTTCACAGGCGGGCAGATCTTGTCCGGAAGAGATACGTACACAGCATTATGCTTGACGAGCTGACAGATGACGGTTATGCTTATATTACCGTAAACTGTGAAGGTGGGCTGTACGTCAAAGAACTGATTTCCGGAGATGAAGGCAGGACAAACCCGAGCCTGACGGGGCTTTTAGAAATCCCTGCACTCGTGGAGGATCTTGATGTGGTTAACGTCGAAATTTAAGCCTCAAATATCTGAACCTGCCCTAAAAACCAAATTGATCTAAATAATTTGGATAGATCAGATCTGAATCATCTGGGTCTATCTGAACTAAATGAATCTGGGTCTATGTTATCAGTTTCACTGGCCGGTCGAGTCACAGGGAATTAGTGGCTTAATGAACGGTTCATTTAAATAATATCCATCTTATTTAGAGGAAAACCAATTATTAAACAGAAACTTAATTAAAGAGAAATAATCGAGCATTCTAACGGAGGAACATGCGATGACAAATTCACACGGTGAAAGACGCTGTACAAGGTACAAATTAAAGAAGACGGTTCGTGAAAGAGGAATTTCCCCTGTAAGCAGGGCAATCCAGGAATTCGAAGAAGGACAGATGGTCCACATTGACATTGACCCCAGCGTCCAGAAAGGGATGCCAAACCCGAAATTCCAGGGTTCCACAGGAAAAGTCCTGGGACAGCGCGGCCGCTCATATATTCTGGCAGTCCGCGAAGGAAACGCGATGAAGGAAGTCTTTTCTCTTCCGCAGCACCTGAAACCCCAAAAATACTAATTTCGAGCAAGGCGGTTAGGTTTTATAACCTAATCTCCCTCTCATTCAGGGTTTAAGGTATGCAGACCTCCAACCGGAGGTTTGAAATCCTGCCAGGGATTTCAGCAAACCAGGCTGAATAATGGCCAGCGAAAGGATTATATGTTACAGAACTGGTATATGTTACAGAACTGGTATCCCTTAAAAGGACATGCTTAAAAGGGATCTGGAATAACTGCTTTTTAAAATTAATCTCTTATCCCGGTAAAGGAACATCTATAATTATATATCATTTGTAAAGCATATGGTTAAGATATATCATTTGTGAATATGGCAAAGATATTTCAGGACAACATTATTTGGGATAGTTCCACCTTACCGGATGAATAACGAAGACAGAAATGCTGGCAGCAGGAATCAGGGCTCACAATAAACCATTAGACCGGATTGCTCTGTAAGAAGTACAAATACCTGAAATATTAATTAAGAAGAGTGTATTTCAATGATAGTTAAGGAAGTCCTCAACGAAGAGTTATTGACACTGGCCGAGGTCAAGGATATACTTTCCGGGATCGCTGACGAGCGCAGAGAGCAGGGGCTTGAGGTTACATATAATTTCAGAAAAGCCCTTCATCATGCGGAACAGTTCTCCAAAATTAACGGGGCAAAGTCAAGAGAACTTGTTAATAAGTTGCTTGAGCTTGAAAAAATGAAACCCGTTATTGCGGTCAGGATAGCTGACATTCTGCCTCAATCCAGAGACGAACTCAGGTCAATCTATGCAAAAGAAAAGTACACGCTGAGCAATGAAGAGCTGGACCAAATTCTGGAATATGTATTCGCAGCTATGGAATAATTAAAAGGTAAAGAGAATAAGCTATATAGCAGTTTACTTGTTATTTATGAGAGAAGTATTCAAAATTCGGTCAAAGTACTTTAAAGTATGAAGGTACACTGACCTGAGGAATTTAGTAACAGAGAGCTCTCGAGGTCACGAATCTCCGAACCTGAGAGTACCGCGTTACAGGCCAGTTTCAAGTATTCAGGACTGGTTCAGGGAGTACAATGCAACTGTGAAAAGCCCTGAACCAGCAGATGAGCTAAAAGAAGCTGGGCATATCTAAGTTTGAGCATACCCTGAAAAGAGATATTGGGGTTTCAGATTTAAAGGGGTTTCATATACTGATAGGATGGGTGCTGATGAAAGTAGATAAGTCGCAATCAGGTAGACCGTACACTGGCAGATCCTCTGCCGAAAGACCTTCTTCTGGCGGCAGGCGTCCGGCAGGCAAACCGCAATTTGAAAGGCAGTCAGAAAGAGCTCCACGCTCATCCGGGAAAGCCATGGAAAGTTCACAGGACAGAGAGGAATATGTGTGGGTACTCGATTATCTTCCTTATGGAAAATCCATTGACGGCAAGTCAGCTTATCAGAAAAAACCTCTTGTGCAGGCTGTGGGGGATAAGAAGTTCACTCTTATGGAACTCGTTCCCAAAAATGGGGTAATTCCTGAAATCCAGGCAAGGGTCTATATCGGTTCTGGAGATAGGAATGAAATAGATCATGTAAAACAGAGGATAGGTTATTCCGACCTTACTACCGGAGCCAATCTGGAACTACCTTTTATCCTTGAAGCCATTGTCAAGTACGAGGAAGAAAGGTTTGTAAAGTTCTTTAATGATGCCCACTCCATTACAACCCGCCTGCATATGCTCGACCTCCTCCCCGGAATAGGTAAAAAACTCATGTGGTCTATCATTGATGAACGCAAGAAAGGGGACTTCAAGAGTTTTCAGGATATCCGGGAAAGAATTCCGAGTCTTCACGACCCTGCTAAAGTTATCTCTCACAGGATAGAAGAAGAACTCAAGGATGACTTTATCAAGTACAGGCTGTTCACCACTCCCCCCCGCCGTCAGGGCTCAAATGACCGGTGAACTTTTTCCCCTTCTATTTTTTTAATTCAGTTTCTGCCTATCTGGCTTCTGCAGGTTCGACTTTTTATGATTCAAAATTTCAACAGAGTTTGTCTATTTAAAGCATTAGATATATTCAGGAGGTTTCAGCCCTGGTTCGTTCTATTCTTAAAAAGTACAATATAAAAGGAGGCACCTTTGACCAGCATTTCCTGATTGATGCAGGCTACCTGGACAGGATAGTTGCTGCTGCGGATCTGAGTCCGCAGGATACGGTTCTTGAGATCGGTGCAGGAATAGGAAATCTTACCGAAAGGCTCGCAAGAAAAGCAAAAAAGGTAATTGCAGTTGAACTTGACCCTATCCTTGTTTCAGTCCTCCACGACCGTTTCGATACTGTAGGGAATATAGAGATAATTTCAGGCGATGCTCTAAAAGTCAATTTCCCCGAGTTTGACAAGGTTGTCTCAAACCTCCCCTATTCCATCTCCTCAGAAATCACCTTCAAGCTCCTGCACCATAGATTCAAACTCGGCATCCTTATGTACCAGTACGAGTTTGCAGCCCGCATGGTTTCTCCTCCGGACTGTAAAGACTATTCCCGCCTTACCATTGATACTTATTACTTTGCTGATGCCTCAATCCTCATGAAAGTCCCAAAAAGCGCCTTCCAGCCAGCCCCTGAGGTTGACTCTGCAGTTGTCAAACTTGTCCCGCGCCCCGCCCCTTTCGAGGTCCGCGACGAAGCCTTTTTCCTGGAATTTGTGTCTGCAGTCTTCAGCCAGCGCCGGAAAAAGCTGAGGAACTCAATCCTTAACACCAATTATATGCTCAAAATCCCTGATATTAAAGAGGTTGTAAACCAGCTCCCTGAAGATTTCATGAGCAAAAGGGCTGAGAACCTGACTCCTGAAGAGCTTGCCAGCGTTGCAAACATGATTTATGACCTGAAATCCCAATAAGTAAAATCCAGATAAAACATGGTTGAAATTGAATACAAAAACACCCGGATTAAACTCGGAGACTCGGATCTTGTTTACGAGCCAGCAGAAGATTCCTTTTTGCTCGCCGATGCAGCCCTCGAAGAAGCAGAGCCAGGCATGCGTATACTTGAAATAGGAGCAGGCTCAGGTTTTGTATCTGCCGTGCTCAGAACAAACATTAAAGGCATCCGAGCATTTGCAACTGAGATAAACCCTCATGCCGCACGCTGTGCAAAAGCAAACGGGGTTGAAGTAATCCGTACCGACCTTTTCAAAGGCATAAAATCAGGAAACAGGGAAGCTTCTTTTGACCTTATCCTATTCAATCCACCCTATCTCCCTACTTCTGAAGAAGAAAAAGTTCCTGGCTGGTTGAATTATGCTTTTGACGGTGGAGCCAGCGGGCGGGAGACCCTTGACCGATTTTTAGATGAGGCAAGAGAATACCTGAGACCCGGAGGGAAAATTTTGATATTAATCTCTTCGATTACCGGACTTGAAGCCGTGGAAAAGAAAATGATGAAAATAGGTTTTGAAGCTGGTGTTTTACTGAGAAAAAAGATTTCATTTGAGGAGTTAATGGTGGTAAGAGGAAGACTTTCTTAAGATCTAAGGAAACATTTCCTGGAAATATCTTTTCCATATTATTTATATAGCTAAAGACTCTGGAATTTCTCTCAGAGTCTTAAACATTTCAGAATTTCCTCATACAAAATTCTATATCTAATTAATGAATTAATACCCTCTTGAATATTATATTTAAGACTGGTAGATTATAAGTGTATTCAACTTAAAGGGCGCTTGCCTAAAGCTGGAGACAAAAACTGAATGTATTACGATGAAGCCGCAGACGCGGTTCTAAAAACCCTGAACGCAGCCGAAACCGGACTGAGTTCGGGAGAAGCAGAAAACAGGCTTCAAAAGTACGGAAAAAACGAACTTAAAGAAGAAGAAAAAACATCTGTGGTAAAACTTTTTCTTTCTCAGTTCAAGAGTTTTCTCATCCTTATTTTGATGGCTGCAGCACTGGTTTCTGCATTCCTTGGAGAGCTTATTGATGCCTTTGTAATCCTGTTTACCGTATTTCTTGCAGGAGTCCTTGGTTTTGTCCAGGAATACAGGGCAGAAGAATCTATTAAACTTTTAAAATCACTAACCAGCCCAGAAGCTCTGGTAGTAAGGGATGGAAAGGAAGTCAAAGTCCCCTCTTCTGTACTTGTCCCTGGCGACATACTGATTTTGCAGGCCGGAGACAGAATACCTGCTGATGCCAGATTATTTGAGGCTCAGTCTCTGAAAATTGACGAATCTTCTCTCACAGGTGAATCCGTACCTGTGGAAAAGAATACTAAAGTTTTCCCTCCTGAAACCCCTCAACCTGACCGGAAAAATATGGCATATACCGGGACTTCAGTTACCTATGGCAGAGGAAAAGCAGTAATTACGGCAACAGGCATGAGTACTGCTTTTGGAAAGCTTGCCGGGCTACTTGGGGAAATTGAAAGGGAAAGAACTCCTCTGCAGGAAAAGCTCGACCAGTTTGGCCGCTGGCTTGGAGCTGCAACGCTTGTTGTTGTGGCCTTTGTAGCAGTGCTAGGAATTTTAGAAGGTTTTGATCCTTTTGAGATGTTTCTCTGGGGTGTTGCCCTTGCAGTTGCAGCAATTCCCGAAGCCCTTCCCGCGGTTGTGACTGTAGGGCTTGCTCTAGGGGTTCGAAGAATGGTCAAAAGGCATGCCCTTGTAAGAAAGCTGCCTTCAGTAGAAACCCTTGGCTCTACCAATATTATCTGTACAGACAAAACCGGTACACTTACGCAGAACAAGATGACTGTTGAAAAGGTGTATGTAAACGGGAACATGTTAAATGTTACAGGTAATGGATACGAGCCAGTAGGAGACTTTTTCAGGGACGATCAGCCTGTTTCTGAAGACGTACATCTTCACAGGCTGCTTGTCACAGGAGCTCTCTGCAATGATGCAGGAATAGTCCAGGAGGAAGAGAAATGGGGTATTATGGGAGATCCCACAGAAGGGGCTCTCGTCGTTGCGGCGGCCAAAGAAGGACTCTGGAGACCTGAGCTTGAGGAAAGACACAGGCGTATCGGAGAGGTTCCCTTTTCTTCCGAAAGAAAGATGATGACCACCATTAATACTTCTGAAGATGGTCCGTATGCATATTCAAAAGGAGCTCCGGAAGTTATTCTTGGCTGCTGTACGAAGATCTTTCTTGATGGACAGGAAAAAGAGTTAACTCCAGAAATAAGGAAGGAGATCCTTGATACCGTACAGGGTTTGGCAAATCAGACTCTCAGAGTTATGGGTTTTGCTTTCCGCCAGGTTCAGGAAAAAATCGTTCCTGAAGAAGCTGAAAGAGATATGGTCTTTGCAGGGCTTATGGGCATGCGTGACCCTCCCAGAGAAGAGGTAAAGGTTGCAATTGCCACCTGTACGACTGCAGGGATCAGAACTGTAATGATCACGGGAGACCACAAAACAACTGCTTTTGCTATTGCAAGAGAAATCGGGATCTACCGGGAAGGAGACCTCGTCCTTACAGGCACTGAACTGGACGCCTTAGGAGACAAAGAATTTGAAGACATAGTGGAGAAGGTTTCGGTTTATGCAAGAGTATATCCTGAGCACAAGCTAAAGGTTGTTAATGCTCTCAAGAAAAAAGGCTATATCGTTGCAATGACCGGAGACGGGGTAAATGATGCTCCTGCCCTGAAAGCTGCAGATATGGGCATTGCTATGGGAATTACTGGAACTGAGGTCAGCAAGGAAGCTTCCAGTATGATCCTGACAGACGACAATTTTGCATCCATTGTTTCTGCAGTTGAAGAAGGCCGGAATATATTCAAGAATATTAAGAACTTCATTGCTTACGGCCTTACATGCCACATAGGCGTTGTGCTGATCGTTCTTGCCGGGGTGCTTAATTGGCAGATCCTGCCTGTTATTGCAGTCCAGATCCTCTGGATCAACCTCATCACAGACGGCCTGCCACCTATGGCGCTTTCTCTTGAAGCACCTGACAGGGGACTTATGAGGCAGAAACCCAGAAAATCAGAAGAAGGCATTGTTTCCAAAAGGATGCTCATAGCAAGCCTTGGGTTAGGATTTCTAATTGCCATCCAGTCAATCGGAGTTCTTTCCTGGGCTCTTGGAGAGGGGATGCCTCTTGAAAAGATTCAGACACTGATCTTTACCCTGGTGGTTATGTCCTGTATGTTTAATGCCTTTAACTGGCGTTCGGAAAGGTACTCGATCTTTTCCCTGGGAATTTTCACTAACAGACCCCTGATCTATGCCGTCCTGAGCACGGTGCTTCTGCAGCTTGCGGCAATCTATGTCCCGATCCTGCAGACGGCTTTCCGGACTGTGCCTCTCTCGCTGTCAGATTGGGGAATGATCATTCCTCTGGCTTCGACTACCCTTATAGTGATGGAGATCACCAAATATCTGGAATGGAGATCTCACAGGTAATATTAAGGAATGAGGGGTTGCTTTCGAGCATGCCCCATTTTCCAACTTTTTTGAAGTTTTTAACGAAAAAAGAGCGTTGTGTTAGTTTTTTGTTCTTAAATTTACTCTATTACTGAAAACGATTTCCTTTTTTCTGGAGTAGGATATTTTTCTGACCGTACAACATTATTGGCTATACGGGGTCATTCTTGTCCCACCCGAGTCTGTCTTTTCACGCTCGACGAAGGAGAGCGGCCTTTCTTGCAATAAAAAGAGGAAGTAGAGAAAAGCGAAAACAATCATTAGAAAATTTTTCGATTCATTTTTCTTTTGTACTGCTTCTTTCTCTTCTTTTTGGTAGGATTGCCAGACAAGCTTTTTTAAAATTTATTCCAAAAATAATGAATAAAAGCTAAGATTGATGGATATCGAATAATACCATTTTTGATCTCTGAATACATTATACAGCCATTTTAACACATATAGTTATTACAAACAATAATAATATTTAAATACAGTATCCGACTATAAATTTATTGTGACGCTTATAAAAAGGGAAGTATGTATTTCCATATGCATAATTATGGCAATTTTCTGGTCAGGTTGTGTTGAATCAACCGAAGAAGTTGCCAGTGAATCTGAGAACATAACCATAGGGGCACTTTTGCCGCTTACAGGAGATACTGCCTCTATAGGAGAAGCAAGCAAGGCAGCACTTGAAGTATCAGCTGAGGATATCAACAGCTATTATTCAGAATTTGGTTCCCGGCAGGATATAGAAGTGGTTGTTAAGGACACTGAAAGCGATCCTGAGACATCTTTGGAAAAACTCAAGGAGCTTGATAAAATGGGAATAAAGATTGTTATCGGTCCTCAAGGAAGCAGTGAAGCGCAGGCAGTCCTGGATTATGCAAATCAGAATGGCATTATCCTGCTGAGTACCGCATCAACAGCTCCATCTTTAGCTATTCCTGATGATAATCTGTTCAGACTTGTACCTGATGATACCAACCAGGGAATGGTGCTGGCTCAGCTGATGAAAGATGAAGGGATCAGTACGGTAATCCCAATGTACAGAAATGATATTTGGGGCAGCGAACTCGCTGATAAAGTAGAGAAGAGTTTTGAGGCTCTTAACGGCACAGTGCTTGAGGGAGTTATATGTGAGTCCGAACACGCGGACCATTCAGGAGAAATAGAGACACTCAATGAAAAAGTAATAGCAGCCACATCGGAAAACAGTGACGGTTCCGTAGCTGTATTTCTCTGTTCATATGGAGAAGTCGCGGAGATCTTTGCTCTGGCTCAGAATTATCCTGCTCTGTCAAAGGTCAGATGGTATGGTACTGATGGCATTGCCCTGAACAAGGAACTTATCGATAACAATAGTGCAGCCAGTTTTGCTGCAGCAACCAATGTAAGCGCACCGATATACGGATATGTAAGTGAGAGTGACAGGTGCCAGGCTGTTGAACGCAAAATCAAAGAACGGCTTGGAAGAGTTCCTGAAACTTACGCGTTGACTGCATATGATGCCCTATGGATAGCTACGTTTGTTAGTCGGGATGCTGTTTCAGATGAGGACCGGAATCTGAAAATGGCAATGAATACTGTCACCGAAACATATCATGGAATAAGCGGGTGGACGATACTCAACGAAAACGGAGATAAAGAATACTGGGACTACAATATCTGGAAAGTTACCGAAGAAAATGGAAGCTACCAGTGGGAAAAAGATAAAACAGTTATTATGAGGAATGAAAAACTGAGATTCATTAATAGATGATGGTGTGTTCACACCATCAATTATATTTTACTATCTGAGGTTCTGTCATTTCACATAAAATTCACTGTTTTTCAGAACATTTGATTATAAAGTTTATTCAGAATGAATTTTTAAAATATTTTAAAACCAGTTTAATTTCTGTTTTACATTATTAATCAGATTTGCAGCATTGAGAAATCAAATATTATTGAAATTAAATCACTCCCCTAATAATATATATGACAAAATCCAATAGTACGGACATTATGACCCCTACGAACAGAGAAAACCCGATTTCCCCTAAATTCATTGTAGGTGTAGAACCTCCAGCCGACAGGACCAAAAAGGCTCTCTGGTTCATTTTCCGGGGCCGTGACATTCTTCTTAAAATTCATAAAAACCCTGGTGCTATTCCGAAGCTTATGGACATCAGGGAGCTCGGGCTTCCTGCGGTAAGGGAGCAGTATCTTGGTGAACTTGAGGGAACGCACTGCTTTTCTATAGAGCTCCCTGCGGATGCGAAAGCTCCTGAAGGGATGGAGTTTGTTGACCTCAGGCAGGCATATTCCAAGATGAGCGAGGGGTGCTTTGAGCTTGTGAACAAGGCAGTGCAGGTAATGGAATGGGACAGGACGAACCAGTTCTGCAGCAGGTGCGGAACAAAGACCCACCGGAAGCCGGGAGAAAGGGGAAAGGAATGCCCTGAATGCGGAGAACTTTTCTTTCCCAGAATTTCACCTGCCATTATCGTGCTCATAAGAAACGGCAGCAAAGTCCTGCTTGCAAGGTCTCCGAATTTTCCTCACGGAATGTACAGCCTTATAGCAGGTTTTGTCGAGCCAGGAGAAACAGCCGAAGAAGCTGTTGCCAGAGAAGTATGGGAAGAAGTCGGCATAAGAGTCAAAAATATTGCTTACTTCGGGACGCAGGCATGGCCTTTTCCAAATTCCCTCATGATCGGCTTTACCGCAGAATACGATTCCGGAGAAATTCGGCCGGATGGGTTTGAAATCGAGGATGCAAAATGGTTTTCAGCAGATTATTTGCCTGTTCTGCCAGGAAAGATAAGCATTTCAAGAAAACTGATTGATCACTTCCTCAAAGAAGAGGAGCTGGACATATAATTCTTGATACTTAGTTTGATTTTGGAAATTATTCATCCTGCTGCGAGCTTTTTCTATTCTTCTTTCTTTTTGGTATACTTTTATGATCTCGGGTTGAACCCACCTGTCTCGTATGAAGCAGGCGGGAATCAAGAATATAAAATGCAACAGAGGTGAAAAAATTCAACCTCAAATTCTAAAAAATTTAAGATTTTTTTCTCTTTTTCTCCTCAGGTGCCACAGGCTCGGTTAAAAAGAATCCAGATGATGCGAAATCTTTGACATCCATTTTGTGAGATTTTTCACCGGAAGATATAGAAGGGATGATGAACCGGAAAAACTCACTGGTATATTGCTCGTAGCTGAACCCCTCCTCCTCGATCACCATTTTCCATTTATTTTCCATTGACAGGATACCCATGAAGGAGATCATAAGGTACATCGAGGTCAGGAACGGATCGAGATCTTCACGGATTGTACCGTCATCGATTCCCTCCTGGACCGCATCCTGCAGGATCAAACGACAGATACCATATCCCTTTCCAATCTCTACGGTGCACGGGTTCTCCTTTGAAAAACGTTCAGAACCATAAAAATGGATCATTCGAAGATAATCGGGGTATTCCTGTGAAAACTGGTAATAAGCCTGGCCCATCAGGGCTACTTTGACAATACCCGGCACCTGTTTCTCCATGCATTCCATGTATTTTTCTTTAAGGATCTGGACACCACGGAGTACAATGGTTGCGAAAAGTGTCTCCTTATTTTTAAAATATAGATAAATGGTAGCCTTATTAAGTTCGACCTCGCAGGCGATGTCTTCCATGGAAACATCTTCATAACTTCGAGAAAAAAAGAGACGCTCGGCTGCCTCGATGATCTCGGTTTTTCGCTGTTCCTTTTCTCGTTGTCTCCTATCGGCGATTCCCATAGTTCCACTCCGCCTAACTCATATTGATAAACTCACATTTATATTATAACTTTTAGTTATAAGATTCAAGGAATGAACGTATTCCAATTTTCCGCTTTTACAAATCGGGATATATTCGGGACATTTTCGGAATATATTCATTAGATAAAACATTCAGGCTCCTTTCGCTGGCTATAGAGCGTATGGAGGCGCACAGATGCATCTTTAACCAGCCCGGGTTTCATCGATCTGGCATTTTGCGGGCAGTTTTTGATACACGCACAGCAGGTAATGCATTTTTCTATATCAATCAAATGAGATTTTTCTGCATCAACAGCACCAACAGGACAAACATCTGCACAGGTTCCGCACTGTGTACACTCATCACTGACTGTGATAAAATCAACAGTCCACAGTTTTGTAACTCCTCCATAAGGATAAGTGCCAGGCACATGCACATCAGAAACCTGAGAGATTGATGAAATGGATTGCAGTTTTTCACGTATTTTCTGTCCAAATGCTTCTGCATGGTGTAAATCCTCTTCATCGGGACGTCCCTCTGCTGTTGGTGTCTCGGAATTTGAGAATGAGTGCTCTCCGATATATGCTGCACAGGCAATGGGAATACACCCACATTTCGTTACAGTATTTTTTAGTTCGAGCAGTGCATCGTCATATACACGATTGCCATAAACCACAACACAGACTGTCGGTGTATTATGAGCTTGAATTGCGTTCAGCCATTCATTTAATAATGCCGGCACTCTCCCCATGTAAACGGGGACTCCAACAATAAGCAATTCGTTTTCCGATGTCTGCAATGGTTGTTTTCTTGCATCCGGTCTGGTAATATCAATTAATTCTACGGTGCCTGGATTAATGCCATGCGCAATGCCCTGAACAACCGCTTTTGTTGTTCCGGTAGGTGAAAAATAAACAAATTTCACAGATTCTATTCTCATTTTATTTACTCCATCAATTGTGTAACTCCAAGGTATATTATAACTATTGGTGATTAAATAACTACTGGTTAGTAAATAACTGTTAGTTAGTTTAAGAAAATTTCCAAATGAAAAATATCAGATAACCACAGTCAGGGAGACGTTGCTATTGGGCTAAACGATTTTACAAGAGTGACATTTTTTTGAGATACTTATAACCCATAAATTTAGTGTGGGGATATAGGTAACGTTAAAAAAGTGTACGCTATTTTTGAAGGTAGAACTTGATAAGATATTATAAATAAATTTTTGAAAATAAATTAGATTCATCTCGAAAAAATAATTCATATATAAATCAGTATTTGAGTTTAGTAAAAAAGATTCAAAATGTATAATTTCTTGAAAACAAATGATTTGGTTTGTGAGTTTCATGACTGCTGAGAGTGACCCAGGATCTATAAATCAAGAAAGTGATAGTCTTGTAAAGCAGCTTCAGGATAAGATTAAATCAAAGATGGATGTCGCTAAATTCTTCGCTGGATTTATTTCCCTTGTTCTTGGAATAGTTCCAGGGGGTATTGTAAACCTGATAGCGGATTCTTCCATTGCTTTCACAGGGTTTCTTTTCCTCCTGTTTTCTCTTAGTATGTCGATAGCGACATTATTCGCATATGATCGGCTCTTAATGCCTCCAAAGCTTTGGTATAAACCACTAAGTGATGACTATTATAAAAAAGATGTTGAGATACTTAAAGAAGACATGATTCATGCTTGGAATCGCTTTTTCATACCATCGGTTGTGGCGCTTCTTGGTGGTCTGATCTGTTTGCTTGTGACTGTAACTAAAGTAGGGACATTGGGTATCATTGTATTTCTGGCGGTTTGTTCGTTACCGCTTTTCCTTTATATGGTAATTCCAATAAAGAGCCATATTTCTAAATGAGTTCCGAATACTCTATCCTGTAATTTCTTTAGTGTACTTCTGTACTTTATCCCAATCTCCCAGGCTTTATCAGAAGTTAAATTCAGAATAAACTCCCTGATTTTTCAATATCATGATACGTCTCAACTTGATTACTCTCAAGCTCCTGTAACTCTGATCTATTACGGGTTATCTGGAAATCTCCCAAAAAAAACGTTTAAGGAAATGATAATTTTTGAGATATATAGCAAAAAAATATGTCATGAAACTAAAAAGAAATATATTGTAATGTAGACTGTATTTAATGAAGGCGTAAACATGGGAAACATATACCAAACAGTAGATTTTGAAACCTGGAAAAGAAAAGATTATTGTCAAATATACAGGAATGCAGTACAGCCTCAATATTGTGTGAGTTTTGAACTTGATGTGACGAATTTTAAAAAGAGCGTTAAAGAAAATAACTGGTCATTTACAATGGCGTTTATATTTGCGGTTACGAAATGCGCAAATGAAATCGAGGAGTTTCGGTATCGTTTTCTTGACGGTGAAGTTGTGTTATATGAATCAATTGATACGTCATTTACATATCTGGATAAAGAAACAGAATTGTTTAAGGTAGTAAATGTTCCCATGCAGAATACGATTGAGAAGTTTGTGCAACTGGCAACCGTAACGGCAGAAAATCAAAAAGAACATTTCACCGGACCTGTAGAAAACGATGTATATCAGTTCTCTGCCCTGCCGTGGATAACATTTACGCATATTTCGCACACGGATTTCGGAAACAGGGAAAAAGCGCAGCCCATATTTGATTGGGGAAAATATCATGAAAGAGAAGGCAAATTTATGATGCCGTTTGCAGTCCAGGTTCATCATGCATTTGTTGATGGTATTCATATAGGCAAATTTGCGGATAAGCTGCAGAGATATCTGGATGAAGTGTAGATTATAAGCATGATGGGAGACTAGAATGCTTTAAGGGAAAAATTAGGAAGCAGTAGCAGTTATTTTTTCAGACATAAATCGTACTAGATATGGCCGAAAGCGGAGCCGGTCCGTTATCGGATCCTATGGGTGAATCATCATACCGGATGAGGAATGTGTTTAAACCAAAGACATCATCTAAAAAAGCAACTATAAGGTACTTTTATTCACTGATATCTTTCCTCTTAAAAAAATATGGCTATACCTTCAGAAAAAATATTCTACAATCGTTAAGAGAGGGCCTCAAGTTATAGCTGAGGATAAGTTCAGATTTGAAGTATTTGTACTTCTCATTGAAGAATGGCTTAGACGAAAGTTAAGAGTCAGAAAAGAAGTGAAGTGTCTGAGATAAATGGAGGCAGAGTAAAAGTGGAGGAGAGATTTTAGCGAAATACTGAACTTGACTTCTATCTCCGTTTCCATCTCTCTGATCCACCAAATGCTACTGCTGGAAAGCAAAAGATAAGTTTACTGCTTTTCATAGTCAGAAAGTCCCGGAACTGCTGATCTATAAAGCACCCCTTTTTCATGCTTTATCCTTTGGGCTTTTTCACCTGAAGTTCTTGAATACATCCTGGCTCCGGGTATCAGGCTTAATAATCTACTAACTTGCCTGTAGCGTTCAAGAAGGTGCTGTTCCTGACTGATATCATCAAGTTTCTTAAAAATATACGTGTTTTCAGGGATAAAGGGAATCTGAATTCTAAGAGTGCTAAGCAAAGACTCAAGCTGCCTGTCCAGTTCTTTTCTATCTTTTTCAAGGTCCTGTAAACTCCATTCCCTGACCTTTTGACTCACAGTGCATGCTATTTTTTCCGTAGGCTTGCCTTTTGCCTGAAAGCAGGCTGTCCTTGCTTTATACCTTATTCCGGAAAGAACCCTTTTTAGCTTATGTTCCGTAACTATTTTTCCCGTTTTTGAACACTCTTTTCTCAAGTTTTTTTGCTCAAGAATAGCATTTTCTTCCATAATATCCAAAAGTCCTGTAGCTCTGTCAAAAGCCTCAATGCAGGTCTCAAGAAGTTTTTTCTGGGCAGGCAAATCTCCAGCAGTCAGATTTCCTGCTGCTAAAAGGAACTCTGAGAATTCATCCATAGTTTTAAGAAGCCTCTGGTCTTCTTCCAGATACTTGATCTCATGGGTTACCTCTAAAATATATCGTTCGCTTTCAAGTCTTGAAGATCTTTCCCCGAAAAGGATCTGTAAGAGAGCCTCGTAAAAGGGATAGTATAATTCGGGAATAACAGTGCTGGAAGAGGCCTCAGCCGACTCTTTAAAATATTTGACTGCTTCTTTAAGCCCGAAAAGATAAGTAGCTTCGTTTTCAGCCTTGAGAGCCCTCCAGAGGGAAGCTTTTCCAAGGGATCGAAGTGCGTACATACGGACATAGATATAAGGGTTACCAATAAGAACCTGCAAGTCTTTCCATGCCTGTGTTTTATCAGGCACATAAAAAAAGGCAGGTCCAAGAGTTCTTGTTGCTACCCTTTGAACAAAGTTATCACCGTGAGTCGAAAGCCTGATAAGGTCGCTCCAGACTTTTCTTTTATCCGGAACCTCTGAATAGCCTGACGAAAGAGCAAGTACAGCCTCTTTTCTTACCTCTCTGTCTTCAGCGGATGTAAGCCTCAAAAGATCGTCCCATGCTTTTTGCTTATCATCTGAGTATGCAAATGCGACAGTAAAAAGCTCAGCAGCTTTCTTCCTGAGCTGGGCGTCCCGACTCTCAGTGAGCTTTACAAGGTCAGAAAAAACGGCAGATTTTTCCTCAACCACCGGAAAGACAAGCGAAAGCATGCTTGCAGCACCCTTTCTAACACCTGTGTCTGTATCCCCAGACATTTTTAGAAGTTCATTCCATATATCCTGTTCTTTGCCTGATTTTCGCGAATAAATAGTAAGAAAAGACTCGATTGCACCTCTTCTTATCTGCGGGTCCGGATCCGAACTGAGTCGAAGGAGCTCTTCTATAATTTTCTCTTTTTCCGGAAGACCTGAGTATGATCTTTCAAGAGACTCTTCTGAATCTTTTCTCAGATATTCGTCTCTGTCATCTGCAGGTCCCAGGAAACTAAAGGCGGAGATTCTGCGTCCTTTTTCTTTAACCTGCTCACATTCGATCTTGTCCTCGCTTCTCATTTCTCTGTCCTTTGTCATTCCTTTTTTCTCCTCTTTCCATCTCTCTTTCTCCTTCACTTTCTTCAAATTGACATATTCTTCAAATGAGTTTGAGTTATCAAATAAACTGGAATTGTCATTTAAATTAATGTCTATTTATTCCCAATAAATAATAAAGCTGCAATTAATTTCGAAAGATCAAAAATGGAAGACAAATTTTCATTACGAAAAGGCTCTTCACCTGTACTTTACTGAGTTTTCCTGCATTTCCTACTTGCTACCTATATAAAAAGGAAATAACGACTTTTTAAAAGAAAAGGTTCCTATCAAAAAATAGATTCACGATTTGTACATAAATTTTAAAGATTGTTTGGTAGCACCAAGAAACTCTATTAATTCATAAAAGAGATTACAGCTGTGAGTAAGTTATATTGGGAATCCAGGTAATTTCAGTAGTTCACTAATTTTACTTTTCCTGAAGTTATGTCTTCAGGTATCTGTAATTTCTCCTCTGATTTTATGTGAGTGAGTCAATGCCTTACGCAATTTTGATTCCCAGAACCCGCGCAGCAAGTTCTATTGCTTGTCCGGCATTGACTATAGCCCCTCTGAGTTCATTGTGTGTATCGGATACTGTGATCCCATCAATGATACAATCCGATAAGTCGATGCCTTTGAGCAAGGTTTTAAAGAAATCCGCTCCTGTGAAATTAACCGCTTTCAGCGTGGGTTTCTTTAACCGAATCTCGGATAAGAAGGCTTCTGTGAAATTGCAGTCTTGAATTGTACAGTTCTCCAATACAGAACTTGAAAAATCTGCATATCGAAAGGAACCGTCTGCTAAAGAGATTTCTTTCATGTGGCTCTTGCTGAAGTTGCTGCCATCGCCCTTGCACGTTGATATTTTAGAGCCTTTCCAATAGCTTTCCGTAAAACTGCAATTTGCAAAATTACAGTTATCAAACACCGAATTGTAAAAGCTGGTTTTTGAAAAATCACATTTGTTGAACTGGCATTGTATAAACTGTACCGATTCAAATTCTATCCTTGCGATATCGATATCCGAAAGCATTTCGCCTTCAAAGCGCATCCTTTCTATAAAATCGTCATCAGATTGTGCGGCTATAATTCTGCTTTCCAACATGCTTTCATCTTCATATATTGATGTTTCCAAATGATCGTACTATTTAGGACTTACACACTAATGTTATGCCAACCAGACAATGTCGTACGAAAATTCTCAATCAAAATTTACATTTTTGAGTTTTGTATAGAAAGTCGAATGATTAATAAGAGTACGAGTTATGGGATATTATATAGAGGATTTTGTATTAAATATTTTGAATGTTGTTGAGAAATAAATTGATGAACAGTATTCAAAATCGAGAAAGACGCCTGTCTTATTACTACATGGCGCAGGAGGCGGCTATGATCAGGGACGGTTATAAATTCATCTCGGTTTCACGATATGGCTACCTTCGGTCACCCATTCCGGATAATGCTTCAATTGAAGCACAAGCCTCTGCGTATAAAGTTCTTCTGGACAATTTAAGCATAGATAAAATAATCGTTGTTAGCGTATCAGCTAGAGGTCCTTCAGCCACTCAGTTTGCAAACGATTATCCTGACAGATGCTCAGCATTGATATTGATTTCTGCTGTAAGTATGGGCCCGGCACCAGGCGACCAGGATCCTTTTTATGTTGGCATTATTCACACTATCCAGCAATCTGATTATGCATACTGGCTCTTCACAAGATTTTTTCAATCTACAATTCTGGACCTGATGGGAATCCCATCACAGGTATACGAAACATTTGATCCGGAACAGAAAGAATTGGCACAGGAAATGCTTGACATAATGCACCCGATGTCTCAAAGGTATAAAGGCACTGTAAACGATGAAAAAATGATTGAATTTTATAACGTACCTACAGGTAATCTTCGTGCACCAACATAAATTATCCACGCTAAAGATGATGCGCTGGTAAGTTACAAATATGCAGAAAATGCCCACAGTAAAATAAACCAATCGCAACTGGTATTATATGATACCGGAGGTCATGGAATGTTGTCTCAAATGAATGGGACGAGGGTGCTTGTGAAAGAATTTTTAAACGAATACACCTATTAAACCGCGCGGAATTGAACATTTAACTAACCCTTCCAAAGGCTGTAGGTGATTGGCAGGCTGAAATATGGGAGGATCTCCTTAAGTTGCACTATGGGATTATCTCAAGAAGCCAGATGCAAACAAATATCGCAAAAAATTTTAATTTTGATATGAAAGTGGAGTAATTTATATTTTCATTCATTGCAGAGATGAATTTATTTTGTAAGTGAGGAGAAAACGACAATGAACATTTCTATCAGATTAGAAGAAGAAAAGGACTTCAAAACTGTAGAATACACAACAAGAGAAGCATTCTGGGATATATACAAACCAGGATGTGATGAACATCTTGTACTGCATAAAATAAGAAAAGTACCTGCATTTGTAAAAGAACTGGATTTTGTTGCATGTGATAAGGATACAATCGTCGGCAACATTATCTATTCAAGAGCTAAGGTCCAAAATGAGGAAAATAAAGAATTCGAAGTTTTATGTATGGGCCCATTAACAGTATTGCCATCATATCAAAAGCAGGGGATCGGTTCTTTATTAATGAATCATTCTATCGAAAAGTCAAGGCATCTGGGATATAAGGGTATTATTATTTTTGGAAATCCCGACTACTATCATCGTTTTGGTTTTATCAATGCTGAAGAATATAA
The DNA here is from genome assembly GCA_964434965.1 of uncultured Methanosarcinales archaeon. Lineage (GTDB taxonomy): Archaea > Halobacteriota > Methanosarcinia > Methanosarcinales > Methanosarcinaceae > Methanosarcina. Next base: position 6,019 of record CAYSWX010000019.1, on the reverse strand, counting down.
TATCCAGACGTCCTGGGGAGATAATTTTGACGCATTTATGGCATTAGAACTCTACGACGGTAGCTTAAGGGGCATTTCAGGAAAATTTTATGAGGACGAGGTTTTTAAAATAGAAAATGAGGAGCTGGAGGATTTTGAAAAGCAATTTCCCTACAAAGAGAAGCATGTTACGGACACTCAATTAAAACTATGAATAAAAGAGGACTTTGCCTTACATGTCGCAGTTTGATTGAAGGATAAGGAGTTTAGAATCCCACCCTCGCACTTAAATTTTGTGTTGTCTATCTTGATTTTTTTCAGTGTGTCTTCTTCTTAGGGGTCACGGTACCCGGACTGGTCCCTGGCAGGGCTATGCTGTCCCAAAGCCGATCCGCTTCGAGCCTGTCTTCTTTGGTTAAGGGGGGCTCTTGACTGAAGATTACACCTTCGCTGGTCGCTATAAACCGCCGCTTTGAGTCGTCTGGGTGCAGGCCTATGCCTCCCCCGTCCGGTTCTGCCATTCTGGGCCATGTCTTATCCATTGCAGCCTGATATTTTTCGTAAGTCATGCCGTCTGGGTCTACCCATTTGGGGGTAGGATTTGGGCTGCCTGGCTTTCTGCTCATCACTCATGCCGGTTTTTACGATTTTTGATATGTTAAAACTTCTTATAAAACCTCTTATATTATGTACTCCACCTGTATAGATAGATTCAAACTTCATTATATTTCACTAAAAACTATAACAAATGCCCTTCTTCATGGGGAGCTTGCTCCCAGGCTCTAACAGCCTCCCATTCTCAGCTAGTTGTTTATTATTTTACCAGTGAGAGAGAATAATATAAAGAAGGCTAATTCGAAGCCTTCTACCTTTTAACTTGACATTGTCAAATTAACTCATTTTTGCAGGTATCGCAACCTATTTCCACCCAAATTTACACCCTTTTGAAAATTTTGGTCGTTCACTAATACGTGATTGATGTTTTCATAACGTTCTCTTCAGCATGGCTTTTGCGTGCGTTTATTTGCTCGTACAGCAGGATGAACACAGTAGCGCCAAAATTCTGAAGGATAAAAAGTCCCTTACAAAGAATGTGTGCCTCGCAGTGCTCATGTACTCATTCATTTATTCCAAATCAGACGTCCTCTGTCACAGTATTGGATATGATATTTCCATCCTCCAGCCGGTGTCCCTGTCCCTTGTCCCTGTCCCTTATACTCTGGATTATCTCTGTGGTCCCTACTCCGGGAGGATTTGGGTTTAAAGAAATTGTGATGATATGCATGTATACCATGTGAGAGTTCCCATCAATATTGCAGCTATTGTTTCTGTATTGACAGAATTATTTATTTGTTTTTTGTGAAGTGCCATCTCATATTTGTCCATTGGCATTATGATAATCTTCCATATAAGCCAGAAGCAATACAGGATATAGATATTATCTAATGATAGATAAGTGAGCCTTGCAGTGTTATGCGGTATATTGGACGTGGTGGCGCGCAAACAAACCGGAAACGGCTCTTGCATGAAGCGGCACACTATTACAAACGGAACCTTTGGAAGAACAATGAATGCTGAGTAATCACATCATAAAAATAGGCAAAGGTATAAAGGGAGAGTTCACCGTTATAAGCGATTACTAACTTTTAAGCAGTAAATTAATCTTAACTTTTCTGAAGTTGTGCTTATAGCTCTTAATTGTTTTTAATATGTCTTAAATATATGAATATGAAAAAGCAATTAAGTAGCTTTTTCAGAAAAATCACGGAAAGTCTAACTATGAATAATTTTAAAAAACTAGGTCTCAGTAATGCTGTTTTGAAATCAATAGATGAACATGGCTTTGAAAGCCCTACAGCAGTACAGGAAAAATCAATTCCCCTAATACTTGCTGGGGAAAATGTTATAGCCGGAGCCGCAACAGGTTCCGGAAAAACACTCGCATTTGCTTCCGGCATATTACAAAATTCCGAAAAAGGAAAAGGAATTCAGGCTTTGATCCTGACCCCTACAAGAGAACTGGCGGAGCAGGTGGCAAATTCTTTCAGGAAATTCTCAAAATACGACCCGCTAAATATCGCAACGATCTATGGCGGTGTAGGGATCAATCCACAAATTAAAGAATTAAAGAATGCCGAGGTTGTTGTGGGAACACCCGGTAGGCTACTCGATCATATCAGCAGAAATACCATCAAATTCAACAATGTGAAAACCCTTGTCCTTGATGAGGCAGACCAGATGTTTGATATGGGATTCAAAGTGGATGTAGAAAAAATTATCAAGGAATGCCCTCAAAACAGGCAGACCCTTTTGTTCTCTGCTACCATTACAAAAGATATTGTCCGGCTTTCCCGCAAGTACATGGAAAACCCGGTTCGAGTATCAGCAGATTCTTATATCGACCCGCAAAAATTGAATCAGGTCGTATATAAAGTACAGGATGACATGAAATTATCTCTGCTCGTGTACCTTCTACAAAATGAGAAGTCAAACCTCGGGATGGTTTTCTGCAACACAAAAAGAAACACTGAAAAAGTCGCAAAAAACCTTAGAAAATCAAGTATCAATGCCGTGGCAATTCATGGCGGATTGACACAGAACGAACGAACTCGCATAATGGAAAAATTCCATTCCGGGAACATAGGTGTCCTTGTATGTACAGATGTAGCCGGAAGAGGACTTGATATACAGGGTGTTTCCCATGTTTACAATTATGATATTCCCAGGGAGAGTAAACAATATATTCACAGGATTGGAAGAACTGCACGAGCAGGAACAGAAGGAAAAGCGATAAATATCCTTTCCAAAAATGACCATGCTAATTTCATGAGTGTGCTGAAAGACAATGATGTAGATATTAAGGAACAGTCACTACCTGCTCTGAAGAAGATTGTAATTGAAAGACCGGAAATAAGATTGCCAAAGCCGGTAAGTAGGATGAACAACCCCTCCAGAAAAGGTCATAAGCCCAGGCACAAAAACTGTTAGACACCGTTCGTCTGTGCATTGATTATAACTAACCATTGATCGATTGGCATTGGCAGGAGTAATGGACTGCTCCTGCAAAAACCCAGGCACGAGAATAAGAACGACTGCCAGTTCGTGCCACTATGATATCAAAATGCACCCTTCCGATGCCTTCACCAATGGACAGAGATCGTTGACTGTGGGTGGAGATTTATGCTAAAATCAAATTGCGTGCGGCCACCCCAATCTGAACAGGCTGTCTGATAATTACCTCCAGTAATAACTGAATTCCTTCTTCTCCAATTTCAAAGCCTTAAATGCCTTTTTTACCATCTTTTTAGGGACCTATAGTGAATAGAAAAAACAGACTTTTACTTTGTTGCCAGAAATTCCACCACGACTTTATTTCTGTGCTCTTCGGAATTAGAGACTTTTTATTATTTTCTGGTCTTCAGATTTTTCTCCATAACTCATGCAAAACAATAAAAACTCATGCAAAACAATAAAATTTTTACCCTTTCCCATATTCCTCCGTATTTCTATAAAAAGAGTTTGAAACAGAGGAGTAGAGTTTGGGATGGAGATTTTTGTCTCTGGTGAAAGGAAGATGTTTATCCTCAGGAGGGATTTCTATATCCGGTAAATGAAGAAATTTTCAGGTACAATCTAGCTGATAATGGATAAAATATCAAAATATTTATCCATTTAATCGGATACTTCCATCTTATGAACAATCATAGCGAAACGGAAAGTTCAGGTCATAATTCGGTCCACGTTAACAACGATAAAATTTCAGGATGGAATGAAGATCTTGAGCTGGCTTTTTCCGCCTACAAAGGCTCCTACATTCCAGGAAGAATTGCATCAAGGCACAAAACGGTCTGTGAAGTCCTTGTACAGGGAGATGTCGTACAGGCAGGAATCTCCGGAGCCCTCCAGCGAATCGGCAAACAGCCGGCGGCAGGGGATTTTGTTTTTTTGCTTGACAAGCCCGAACCATGTTCAAGAATGGTCGTGAATATTCTGTCCAGAAGGACCTGCCTTTCAAAAACGGTTTTTTATCCAGATGCCAATATAGCCTTTTGAAAAATCAGTAATCGAAAATACAGGAAGTGTTTAGTACATTTTGGCTTAAATTAGTTGATATAGCCCTATGTGATTTCATTTAGTCTCTTGCGTATTTTTGAATTAATTTCGTATTAATAACCATGATATATCACGATTTATCCTTGAAAAAATATTTATATATTTCAACAGCCATGTTATTGGTTGGAGGATCAAAATGATATTCGAAAATGGATATACAGTTAGAAAAGTTAATACCTCGCATGGCTTAGACATGTACATCTCCAGATTTGGTGAGATTGTAAGTGTCATGCCATACAGTCCTAGATTTAATATTTCTAACTTAATTAAGAGAATAGAATCAATGAACTATTAAAATAGAGAATGCGAAGTTGCTAAAACTTCCACCATCTACTTTTTTATTCTGGTGCCCGATTATGAAGTGTTAAAACTCCACGAAGAGCCACATAGAGCTGGATACTGGAGACCGGAATTCCAGAAATACGTATGAATTGTGTCTTATTTTCTTGATATTCAAGTCTGAAGTATAAATTTATTAAACATGTTTTTATTCCGAAAAAGCCAAAATTCACACCCGGTAAAAGAAGAAATTTTCAAGCACAACCGAGCTGATAACTGGTAAAGTATCAAAAGGCTTATCCATGTAAAACTGATATTTCCATTTTATGAATGAGAGTTTCGAAACTGAAAATTCAGGTTCAGGTTCATTTCACTACCTCACCAATAATATTCCAGGCTGGAATGAAGAGCTTGAGCTTACTTTTTCTGCCTACAAAGGACACTACGTTCCCGGAAGAGTTGCATCAAGGCATAAAACGGTCTGCGAGATTCTAATTCCAGGAGCTGCCATACAGGCGGGAATTTCCGGCGCACTCCAAAAAATAGGGAAGCAGCCGGTTGTAGGGGATTTTGTTGTTTTGCTTGACCAGCCCGAGACTGGTTCACGCATGGTTGTAAATATTCTGCCCAGGAAGACCTGCCTATCAAGGGGAGCAGCAGGAGACGGGGGCGGAGAGCAAGTTATTGCTTCAAACCTTGATACAATTTTTATTGTAACTTCCGTTGGTAAAGACCTCAACCTGCGAAGGCTTGAGAGGTATCTTGCCATCGTGTATTCTTCCGGGGCAAATCCGGTAATTTTACTGAACAAAATCGACCTTGAGGAGGACCCTGGACGTTTGGTAGAAAAAATTAGTTCCGTTGCAGGGAACGTACCGGTTATTCCATTAAGTGCCATTTCAAAAACCGGGCTTGATGCCCTCAACACTTATCTCAGCTCCGGGGAAACCGTGGCGCTTATAGGTTCTTCAGGCGTCGGAAAATCCACTCTTATTAACTCTCTTCTTGGCAAAATCGTTCAGAGAACCGGAGATATCAGGGAAGACGATGAAAAAGGCAGGCACACAACCACAGTCCGCCAGATGTTTCTTCTTCCAAATGGAGCGGTTCTTATAGACAATCCCGGAATCAGGGAAATTCAGCTTGGGGATTCTGCCGAGGGGCTTGAAAAAGCTTTTTCCGAGATTGTTGATGCAGCCCGCAATTGCAAGTTTAAAGACTGCACCCACCGGGACGAGCCGGGCTGCGCTGTCCTGAATGCGGTTGAGGATGGGCTTATTCCTGAGGAACGGCTTGCCAGCTATCACAGGTTAACTGACGAACTTGCGTTCCAGTCAAGAAAGTCAGAAATCGGGCTGAAAAGGCTTGAAAAGGAAAGGTTCAAGAAAATAGCAGTGGACATAAAAAAATATAAGAAATCCACGGGGAAACTGTAAGATAGGGTTTATTTTAAAGAAGGCAAGCATCATCAGGACTTTATCAATCATTTCGACTTGGAAGGAAGCATGGAGGGGTAGTTTACATTTAGCCCTCCGGGACCTACAATTATTATATGAAAAAACCTATGCTATTTCTATGTCAAGGAAGCTACAAGATTCTGCTTTTCGTTTATTAAAGAAAGCAGCCGATGATATAGATCATAATAGAT
>CAYSWX010000018.1:0-56316 GCA_964434965.1 uncultured Methanosarcinales archaeon | reverse complement strand
AAAAGAATTCTCCACACTCTTTGAGTTTGAAATCACAGACCTCGAAGGGACTTTAAAGCTTGTAGAAAACTGTTACTCAAAAACAAAAGCCTCGGTACTCGATACCTGCACTCACACCTGAACTTAAAAACCGGGAATGGAAGATCTCTTTCCAGACTTCATTCCAGCCCTTTAGTTTTTATCAGACCTTTTTTCTCTTTCCTTTGTCAATTGATAAGTATTAATATTCATAGGCAAATTTAAAATAAAAAAGAAATTTAACGGCAAAAGACCTGAGGGGGATTCAGGAGTTGGGAAGCCATATTATAATCATTGCCGGAGAAGAGGCAGGTCCTGCGTCAAACAAGATGGGGGGGATCTGGAACGTCATCCATGAAGAGGCGCATACACTTGCGGCTCTTTTTGACTCAGGAAAACTAAAGGCAAAAGAAAACACGGAAATTCTTATCGCAGGCCCGTACTTTGGGCACAGGGGCGCAGACTGGAACAGAGGCCTGAACAGAGTTACGAATATGGACGGGCTTGCCCCTCTAAGCATTGACGGGGAACTGGAGAAAAGTCTGAAAGCCCTTGAAAACGAGGGAATTAAGATATTTACTGGGAAAGAAACGGTAGGGAAAACCAGAATAGGTTACCTGCAGTTTCAGACTTCGGATTTCGGAAAGATCCGCTCTTCATATATGGGAAAAGAGATGACTCTGGAAAGCCGGGTCAAAGCCGAAGCCTATGAGCTTCTGGGACTTGATTCTCTGAGATATGAAAACTTTCCAAATGGTGCGGAGTATACCCATTACCTTTCTCTTTCATATTCGATTTCAGAGCTTATCCGGCTCCTTATAAGTTCAACTTCCCGAACTGCCGATACCTGGACAGAAGAAGGCTCTGGAAAAGATCACATTCCATGTCCCGGAATCTCCCTTCACTGCCATGAGTTTGGGACATTTTATGCACCTGCAAGGCTTAAAAAGCTGGGGATTCCGATAAATACCGTTGCGACCCTGCACGCCACCCTTCCAGGCAGGGCTGCCGGATACAATTCAATTCAAAAAAGAAGGAACAATGACAGTACATGGCCTCCTGGAGTGCCTGAAAATCTTGCGTCTCTCGAAGCCCTTGCCCTATATGCAGATACAGTTACTGCAGTAGGAGAATCAACCCGACAGGAAGCCAGACTTTTTTATGGAATTAACGGGATCGTTATCAGAAATGGGATAACCATTGAGTCCGAAAACATAGACTGGAACAGAAAAGAACTCTGCCTTAAGCAAATCAGGAATTTCCTTTCCGAAAACCTGTACAGATATTACGGAGGGGAAAAAATCGAGCCTGAAAAGATCATTCCTATTTTCACAATCTCTCGCATAGAGGTGGAAAACAAAGGGTACCCTGATCTTCTCGATTCCCTTGTAGCTCTTGAGCATATAATAAGAAACAGCATCATGGAAGGTCGTATGGAAGAAGGAACAAAGGTAATCTGCTTCCTTGTGACTACCGAAGGCCCAAAAACCAACCTACCTGAAGGATTCCCGGTAAATCTGCCAAAAGAAATACTTGTAGGAAACGAGCTGAGGCTTCAGCAGATGATAGAGGAAAGAGGGCTTGATTTCCCAAAACTGGTTAGGGGGAAGCATTCTGTTGCGGCTGTCCTCTACCCTCAGGTAATCTCAACAGATGATGGAGGGCTTGGCATGGGAGTGAGGGACTTTATGGCAGGCTGCTGTGCAGGAGTCTTTCCTTCCCGCTATGACCCATTCCTGCTCACAGGGCTTGAAGCAGGAAGGGAGGGGACCCCAAGCGTGGTAAGCCGGGTCTGCGGCTTCAGTGATGCCATAAAAACTATCGAATCCCTGATAGAGGGTCTGGGTGGAGTAATAGTAGTAGACAATATAGACCTTTCCTATTATGAGACAGTCCTTGACTATGCCCTGGCAGTCAGTTACTTTACCAGAAACTTCGTGGAAGATAGAGTGAAATACAAACTGCTCTGCAGGGAAGCCTTCCTCCTTGCTAAGGATATGGACTGGGAAGAGCCCACAGAGCATTATTATGAGCTGATAAGCGGAGCACGTTTCTGCAGGCAGGAAGGCAAGGGTTCTGAAAAAATGTAACAAGAAAACAGCAAAAGGTTAAAAGAGGCAAAGAAACAGATCGAGAGAAACAGGTTGGGGTATTCCTAAAATGTCGGAAATCAGAAAGCATTATTTCCTTCGTGAATACTGCATAATTGCCGAAGAGAGGGCTAAAAGGCCTTCGGATTTTGCAGGGGCAGCCGGAGGTCCCGAGAAAAATGATTATAAGAAATGCGTCTTTTGTGGAGGAAACGAAGAAAAAACCCCGCCTGCAACTGCGGTATATAAGAATGGAGAGATCCTTGCCGATGAAGGGGAAAAAAGAATACGCAACTGGGATTTCCGCTGTTTTCCAAACCTTTATCCTGCACTTTCTCCTGCTTCACCCATCCCGGAGCCCTGCGAAAAAGACCCTGAATTTATTCCAGGATTCGGCTTCCATGAAGTGATAGTTGAGTCCCCAGTGCACGGGAAAAAACTGGAGGATTTTTCCGATGCCGAAATATCAGGACTTATGAAGGTCTACAGGGACAGAGTATGCCATTACGCGGCTCATGAGAATATCTCTTATGTCTCCCTGTTCAAAAACTCAGGAAAAGCTGCAGGCGCTTCCCAGGACCATTCTCACAGCCAGCTAATAGCCCTGCCAGTTTGCCCCCAGGTTATTGAAAGGGAGCTGACAGCCATAAGAGATTCACAAAAATGCCCTTACTGCACTCTCCTTGAAAAAGAAAAAATCTCGCTGCGCCTCATCCTCGAAAACAGCGATTTCATAGCTTTTGCCCCTTATTATTCAACTGTGCCTTTTGAGGTATGGATTCTTCCAAAAAAACACATAAGTTTTCTTGGAGAACTTAATCCAGGGCTCCTTTTTGCCTTCGGGAAAATTATAAGAGACGTGCTCAGAAGCTACACAAAATTACTAGGAAGTCTGCCCTATAACCATATGTTCTATCAGTTTTTTGAAACTCCGGAATATCACCTGAATCTCAGGCTACTGCCCCGTCTTTCCACCGCGGCGGGGTTCGAACTTAACACGGGGATTTATATTAATACTGTTTCTCCGGAAAAGGCAGCCACATACCTCAGAGGAGACATGGTCCCGGATAAATAAGCTGCTTAATATAAATCCTGCAGGTAGATTAAATTCTCTCAAAGTTGTTTACCAGCAGAAAAATGTGGAAAAAACCTGAGATACGTTTATCTACAATTAATAAGGAATAAAGATAGGGAAGTATAGTAATTGTGTTTTAAACATTGAAAACTGCCCTATAAACGGGAGTGCATGTTTATAGATAAGGCCTGTTCTGAAAAGATACGTAAAGGATTATAAGGGGAATACGTACACAGTAATGTATATCAGGAAAGGCTCAACCTTAGTTTACCACTCTGAAAATTATCTTAATAGGCAAGCTGAAGGGTTTGAACAGCACAGGCGGGGGGAAGCCTGTAACTTTTAGCAATTGTGGCATCTTTCACTTTGACAAAAAGGAACAAGTGAGTCTATGAGAAAGATTCGAATAGGAATGTTTAGTTGGGAAAGTTTGCATTCAATACGTGTTGGAGGGATTTCGCCCCATGTATCCGAACTTTCTGAGGCTATTGCAGCTGAGGGGCATGAGGTTCATCTTTTTACCCGTGGACATGAGAACAACGATGAAGTGATCAATGGAGTTCACTACCACAGGATTGCATGCGACCGGACTGGGGGAATAGTTGAACAGATGAACAGGATGTGCGACGCCATGTATTGCCGGTTCCTGGACGTCCGGGAGAAGGCAGGAGAGTTTGATATCCTCCACGGGCATGACTGGCATCCTGTAAACGTTCTCTGCAGAATTAAAGTCCAGTTCGGGCTGCCTTTTGTGCTGACCTTTCACAGTACAGAATGGGGGCGCAACGGAAACCGGCATGGAGACTGGTGGGAGGCAAAAGAGATTTCGCACAGGGAATGGCTTGGAGGCTATGAAGCTTCAGATGTGATCACAACCTCCACAGTTTTGAAAGAGGAAATCCAGCACATATACAGAATTCCCGATTACAAGCTATGGGAGATCCCAAACGGAATAAATGTGGGAAAAATAAAAAGGGAAGTTGACCCCGGAAAAATAAAACAGAACTATGGAATACATCCCTGCCTTCCTGTAGTGCTCTTCACCGGAAGGATGTCCTATCAGAAAGGACCTGACCTGCTGGTCGAAGCAGCAGCAAAAGTCCTGAGGAAAAGGGATGCCCAGTTTGTCCTCATAGGAGAAGGAGAAATGAGGGTTCATTGTGAAAACCAGGCTTACAGGCTTGGGATTGGAAATTCCTGCAATTTCCTTGGTTACGCCCCGGACAATACTGTTATAGACTGGTTCAATGCCTGTGACCTTGTCTGTGTCCCGAGCCGAAACGAGCCATTCGGTATAGTCGTGCTTGAGGCATGGGATGCAAAAAAACCCGTAGTTGCAAGTGACGCTGTCGCCCTTGTTGAAAACTTCAGGACAGGAATCATTGCTCATAAAGAGCCCTCTTCTATTGCCTGGGGCCTCAATTACGTACTCGAGGGGCTTGGCCGCAACAGGATGGGAGAGAAGGGATACGACCTCCTGAAAAAGAGATATAATTGGGAGACAATAGCTAAAAAGACCCTTGAAGTATATGAGAAGGTCATGGAAAAAAACTGAGTTGAGAAAAATTAGTCTTTTCGTGTCAGGCTGTCATAATTTCAAAGATTTCACTGTTTACTTTTGGAATTATGACAGCCAGGAAAATCAATACTTAGTTCCAGACTCTGGCATATACCGGGGACAGTTAGAGTAGTTTTCCGTTTTACAGTATTTCTCGACTTCTTCACCAGGGTAATAGCTCTCTTCTTCATCTTCCAGTTTTATCCCACATTTTCTTAAGTTGTCTACTTTTTTTGAGTATTTGCATGGAATATTATTATCTCCTACTAATTTTTAAAATAATTTAGTCAGTAATCTGTTTATATTTGTTTCGATGAATTTTGATAGATAATCTAACAGGTCATTAAAAAATCTAATTATTACATTTAAAAATTTGATTTTGATGGGATGTGCCTCGACAGAACCTGTATGTTGCCATAAACTTTATTATGCTGTGGTTTCAGCATCTTTTTACCCTTAATAGATACACAACAATAATGTGGCTCACATCCCCCTGCGCCAGGCTTCCCCAATAATATGTACCTTCTCCATTCACGGCATATTAGAAAGAAAAGAAAATCATTATCATTTGGAATGGACTTGAAATTGCCATCACCCATGACCAGGAAAATGACACGTCAAAAGAAGAGTTCCCAAAATGGGAACATGAAAATTTTTTGAATTGGGCTAACAATATTAAACGCACGTTTGATACTATTTAGCCCAACACACTTGAGTATTAGACGACATCTTCCTCGTCATCCTCATCAAATTCTTTATAACTATCGCTTCCTACCATCGCTGCCGAGATTGAGTCAATTCCATCAAGCCATTCAGCAACAATTCCGTATGGAAGCTCAGCCATTACCTCTTCAGGAAGGCTCTGTCCTTTGAGCACGATTGCACCGCACTGTGCAGTGTAATCAAGGGCAAGTTCAAGGTTATCCGAGGCTTCGGCATCGACCGCTGCTTTTACAAGCTCATTGACATTTGCTCCTTCCTCGTAGTCGCCCATAACATAGCATTCAAAGGCGACAAGTGCCCCCATTAAAGAGGTCTGCACCGAATCTATCATAAGGTCGATATCTTCAGAAATGGGTTCGACCTCGGAAAGCACGATATCCCTTATCTCCTCAAGAATCTGCAAAGCCATTTCTTTGGAGAGCATTTCTTTTTCATAGCGAGCGGTTACTTTCAGGCAGGCAAGGATAACATCGTCTACCATGTTGACGAATACAGCACTTTCTTTGCCAGCTTCTTCTTCGGACTCTTTGATTTGAAAACCGCTTTCCCTTGCCCGTCCGAGCCAGTTTTCCCAGCGCTTTTGGGTATAAAATTCATAGGGGGGGACCTGGTTCATTTCATGTTCAGGCACTTATAACACCGCTTATAAACCTTTTTTATTAATAATCAATCTTACTATTACTAAAAGGTGTTTGTTTATGTTCACCACGCAAGTTTTACCTTTTTCAAGGAATTACTGGCTTCACATTTTGAGTCAAGGCTCTCAAGGACCTCTACAATTTTGCATTTGTCTCCTTTTAAAAGCCCTTCAGGGTGGCAGACCTCATACTCACCGCACTCTCTCTTACCACATTTGGCGGGCTCATACAGAATTTTTGCCCCTTCAATTGCCTTTCTGGACTCCACACTTGTTGTGATAGGAGCCCTGACAACATCTACGGCAAGAACCCCGCTGTCATGCAGGAAACACTCGTGTATGTCATTACTTTTGATCCTCACGACTCTATACCTGCGTCCGGGCTCAAGGTTAAGGCAGGTGTTCTTCAAACGGCATTTTTTACATTCAGGCATTTCACCTTTGAATATAAATTCCAGCCCTTCCCTTGCCAGCCGTGATCCGATGAGTGTTATTTTTGTATCGCTTTCTGTCATGATAGTTCTTCCATTTAAATTTTTTCCAGGCGTTTCTTGAGTTTCAGGATACCTGAAGTTATTCCCAAACACTTTGAATTAATTATTGAATCTGGACCTGAAATAAAGTGTTTAAATTTAGATTAATCCTGAATAAGTTAAATTTAGATTAATCCTGAATAAGTTAAATTCATATAAACTCAAATGGACCGTTAATAGTCAAATCCGAAATTTCTGGTTAATTGATTCTGATAATGCATCTGGAGGTTTCAGAGATTTGCTAATTTCTGTTTCAGCCTGAGTTAAAACAACTTTTCAACTTATGACCTTTGTGATTCTTGCAACTTTCTCAGCTGCCGAGGGGGTCAGGCCGTTTCCAAGAATTGTGTAGCGTTCCGGGCGGATACTGTGTGCCTGCAACAGGGCTTCGACTATATATTTATCTTCTATTCCAAGCTCTTTAGCAGTTGTAGGAGCCCCAATCTTTTTTAAAGCGTCTCTTATCTCCTGCCAGTTGCCTCCATGAAGATACATCATCATAATTGTACCAACCCCGCACTGTTCTCCATGCAGCGCAGACTTTGGGGCAATCCTGTCAAGGGCATGACTGAACATATGCTCAGACCCCGAAGCCGGCCTTGAAGAGCCTGCAATACTCATTGCAACCCCATTCGAGACGAGGGCTTTTACCACAAGCCTTACAGATGTCTCATGCTCCGGCTTTATGGAGTCAGCGTTTTCTATTATTACCCTTGCTGCCATTCGAGATAGAGCGGCAGCGTATTCCCCAAAATACTCATTCCTGAGTCGGCTTGCAAGCTCCCAGTCCAGGACTGCCGTATAATTGGAAATAATGTCTCCACAACCGGCAGCAAGAAATCGGTACGGAGCTGCGGAAATAATTTCCGTATCCGCAATCACTGCAATAGGAGCCCGAGCCTGTACGGAAGAATTTCTCCCGTTGTCCATTATTGAGGCACGAGAAGAAGCTATCCCGTCATGGGAAGCTGCCGTGGGCACACTTATGAAGGGAAGCTCAAGCCTTGTCGAGGCAAGCTTTGCAAGATCGATAGATCTGCCGCTCCCGACACCGAGAAGAAAACTGGCATCCATCTCAAGAGCTTTTTCCATAATTTTCTCGACTTCTTCCATTGTGGCCCCACGGGTAAGGATCACATCCGCACTGCCTCCCGCATCCTCAAGGAGTTTACAGACTCTCCTGCCCGCAATATCCCGTGTAGTGCCTCCGGTTACTATCAGCGCATTTCCTTTAAGTTTAAGGTCCCTGCAGACATCCCCTACTTCTTCAAGCACGCCGTGCCCGACAAGTACATCTCTCGGGAACTGCATCCATTTTGCGCTGTTCTTGTTAAGAGTCAATTTCATACCCGCATGAATTTTTGATCGTTATAAAGATACACTGACGTTCATTACTCTTTCATAAATCCGGCATAAATCATTCTGCCAGGGTAAGCTTGCTTACTTGAAATAACATCCAGACTGTTATTGCAAGCTTGCTTACTTGAAATAACATCCAGACTGTTATTGCAAGCTTGCTTACTTGAAATAACATCCAGACTGTTATTGCAAATATCTATATTTATAAGGTATTTAACACTAGCAGTATATCTGTGCTGACAACTGACACTGCGGATGACAATACCTGCAGAAAATATCGACACTTATGAAATATAGTATATAAATAAGAGTTTTACATATAAATAGGAGTTCAGAATTTAAAAAAGTAAATTGAAGGGAAGTTGACGGCTTTCATCTCCCACCTGTTGCTTCGCTCCGAGGAAGGGGACTTCCCGCCTTAGAGTTGAACCCATTTCTATTGATAAGTTTATTAAATCTTACCTTTAACAGATACAATTATAAATATCAATTATAAAAATATAGTTATATATTATCTATTAATATAACATCCTTCCAATATGTTTGCTTTTCCTGAAGTAGAGTTCTGGGGAAGCAAAGAAATATCTGTAATTAAACAGAACACCGTTCAGCAGCTGGAGATTACCACACAAACAGTTCAGAAATAAGTTTGTCTAATATATATGAAACAGTACACATATTCGACTATGTACATTAAGTATTAATTGTATCAGGCTATTGCCATTTTGAATGAGTGATAAGATGAGTTATTTAATGGAAGAAATTTCACAATTTATTAATACCTACTATCTGGATCCCATAAGGGGCGATGAAGGGTATAACCTTGTAAACACGTTTACCTGGGCAGTGGTACTGGGCATATGTATTTTCGGAGTTTTCAGGCTCCTTAAAAAGCTGGAAGTAAAGATAACCCCAAAGTTCATACTCTCACTCCTGCCATTCGTACTTGCGGGTTCTTCCCTGCGCGTGATTGAGGACTCTCCTTCTGACATCTTTCACCCTCCTTTCAGCTATTTGCTTATAACTCCGAATATTTACTTCCTGGTTTTCGGAATAACCATAGTTTGCCTGTGGCTTTCAATCAGGCTACAGAAAGCAGGGCTTGTAAAGGATTACCATCAGGCCTTTGCATGCTTCGGGCTGACATGGTTTTTATTAAATCTCGGGACACTGCTGTATTTAGAGGACATTGTAGTTCCTTACGTGCCGGCATTTGTACTTGTAGCAGGGACAGGACTGACATTTACCTTTTATATGGTTGCCCGCCACTTCAAATCCTCGATTTTCACCGATCCTCTGAACATTTCCATCCTGCTTGTCCATATGCTGGATGCTTCTTCGACATACATAGGAATAGATAAACTTGGGTATTATGAAAAACACGTGCTCCCTTCATATCTTATTAAACTTACAGATACTGCACTGGTTATGTATCCATTGAAGATAATTATCTTTGTAGGGGTTCTTTATGCACTTGATACCCAGTTTGAGAAAGATGAGGAGTCAAACAACCTGAAAATGCTAATTAAAATGGTTATTTTGATCCTCGGGCTTTCTCCGGCAACCCGGAATACAATCCGAATGATGCTGGGGATCTGAAAGAGTAGTAAACAGATACCTCCACGGATTCCGGGATTTAAGATATCAGGTTTCTATTGGGGATAATCATGGAAAGAGAAGAAGACTATTTAAGGGGAAAAAATGGAGAAGTCAGGACAGAAACTCCTGATGGGGAGAGGGAGGAAAAAATATATGCTCCAGCGGAAAATACCCTTTTATCCGACAGCAGAGAAATAAAATCCAGGCATGGAGAAAGAGGTACCTCAAGATTATCAGAGTTTACGGACTACCTGCGTTTCATCAAGCCATATGTCCTTATCATCACATTTGTATTCTTTGGGGCTTTAGTTGCAGGCTATATTTCAGCAGAAAATTTTCCGGATATGGCTGACAAACTCATGGAAGGGTTCAGCACCCGTTTTTCGCCTCTCCTTTCTATGCCCCCGATATTCATTATGTTTGGGATATTCCTAAACAATGCCTTTGTAAGCCTGCTCTTTCTTGTACTCGGGCTTGCTTTTGGCGTCCTTCCGGTATTATTTATCGCCTTCAATGGGTATATCGTAGGAGTTATCTCGCACATAGTAGCCCAGGAAAAAAGCCCGCTCTTTATCGTCCTTGCCCTTCTTCCTCATGGGATAGTGGAACTGCCAATGGTCTTTCTGTCAGCTGGAATAGGGCTCAGGCTGGGACACCAGGTATTCTCTGCCCTTATGGGTAGGACCACTGAAATAAAAAAAGAATTTAAAGAAGGACTGAGGTTTTATTTCCGCTGGATTTTACCTTTTCTCTTTCTAGCAGCCATTGTTGAGACATTTATCACACCTCTGATCCTGAGTTTCCTGTAAAAATCAGATAAAGCGTGGCTGCTTTAAGAGGGCAAACCAGTCCTCCAGTTTACCCTCTATTATATAAATGATTACTTCTATTAGAAAGGGTTTTAATAGGTAAAGCTGGTAATGGGGAAAAATCCAATCAGAACTTTTGTTTAACAAAATCCGGCAAGCTACCATCGGGACCTGAATTTAGGGAAATATTATCCCGATAGCGATTAAAATCACACAGGGCCATACCTGATCACCATCTCACAGAAGTATTAATACCTCTAAAAAGTTGAGAGACATCACATATGATTGATAGGAAAGAGATAAAGGAAATTGTTGAAGGCTATTACGCGAACGCTGATAAGATAAAAGTGGGGACAATTGCCTCGCACTCGGGACTCGACATCTGCGACGGAGCAGTTGAAGAAGATTTCAGGACCCTTGCAGTCTGCCAGGCAGGAAGGGAGAAGACTTACACCGAATACTTCAGAGCCCAGAGGGACGCTTACGGGAGAGTAAAAAGAGGAATTGTAGATGAGACAGTTGTATTTAAAAAATATAACGAAATCCTCCTGCCCCAGAATCAGCAGAAACTGGTTGACGAAAACGTACTTTTCATTCCCAACCGCTCTTTTACTTCCTACTGCAGCATAGATGAAATTGAAGAAAATTTCAGAGTGCCTATGGTTGGGAGCAGAAACCTTCTAAGGAGTGAGGAGAGAAGCGAACAGCAGAGTTACTACTGGATTCTCGAAAAAGCAGGACTTCCGTTCCCTGAGAAAATAGAATCTCCCAAAGACATTAACGAGCTCGTAATGGTAAAACTCCCCCATGCAGTAAAGAAACTCGAAAGAGGATTTTTCACAGCTTCAAGCTACAAGGAATACCAGGAAAAGTCCGAAGCCCTTATAAAGCAGGGAGTGATTACGCGCGAAGCTCTTGAGAATGCCAGGATCGAGCGTTATATCATAGGGCCAGTATTCAACCTTGATATGTTCTACTCCCCAATCGAGCCAAAAATGAGCAAGCTGGAACTACTTGGCGTTGACTGGCGCTTTGAGACCAGCCTTGACGGGCACGTAAGGCTCCCTGCCCCTCAGCAGATGGCTCTTGCCCCTCACCAGCTCACCCCGGAATATACCGTTTGCGGGCACAACTCAGCAACCCTTCGTGAATCTCTCCTTGAAAAAGTATTCGAAATGGGAGAAAAATACATAAAAGCCACTCAGGAGCACTACGCACCTGGAGTTATAGGACCTTTCTGCCTCCAGACCTGCGTGGACAAAGACCTTAACTTCTATATTTATGATGTAGCCCCGAGAGTAGGCGGCGGAACCAATGTGCATATGTCAGTCGGGCATTCCTATGGCAACTCGCTCTGGAGAAGACCGATGAGTACGGGCAGAAGGCTTGCCTTTGAGATCAGACGCGCTCTGGAACTTGAGAAGCTCGATATGATCGTTACATAAATTTATTAAGGCTTTCCGGCATTAGTAGATATGAATTGTGCAGGATACCGTAAACTTTAAAAAGATCCCCAGAATCTGCTAGATTCAAGCCACAACTAAAAATTTAGTAACAGGTCTTGCATGGCTTTTCAGTTCGGAAATACAGAACTGCCTGGGGAAAGGGTTAGGGCTCTTCAGAAGCTCGTTTAAGAAAAATCCCGCTTTGATTATAATTACAATAAATCAAGGATCATATAGTAAAATTAAGAACCAGACCAGGTTTGGAATTGAAATCTGCAGACCCGAGAGAAGAAAGCAATTAAAACCTTGGGTACAGATTTCGGAGAAATACCTGCCTTATATCAGATTATCTTACTCTACTGGAGGAAACTACAACTTGAGTCAGCCCTGTGTTAATATCGGCATGGTAGGCCATGTCGACCATGGAAAAACCACACTAGTTAAAGCTTTATCCGGTGTGTGGACGGATACGCATAGTGAAGAAGTAAAAAGAGGAATTTCGATAAGACTGGGGTATGCAGACTCCACGTTCATGAAATGCCCGAAATGTCCAGAACCTCAATGCTATACTGTAGCAAAAACCTGCGACAACTGTGGAGAAAAAACTGAAGTGCACAGGACAATTTCCTTTGTAGATGCTCCAGGGCACGAAACTCTGATGGCAACCATGCTTTCCGGTGCTGCAATAATGGATGGGGCAGTGCTTGTAATTGCTGCAAACGAAGACTGCCCGCAGCCCCAGACAAAGGAACACCTTATGGCCCTGGACATCATAGGAATTAAAAACATTGTTATAGTCCAGAATAAAATCGACCTTGTATCAAGGGAAAAGATTGTCGAGAACTACCACCAGATAAAAGAATTTGTCAAAGGCACTGTTGCTGAAAACGCACCTGTAATCCCTATTTCTGCCCAGCAGAATATTAACATTGATGTCCTGATCGATGCTCTGGAAAAACAGATACCGACTCCAGTGCACAAAGCAGACAAGCCCGCAAGCATGCTTATTGCCAGGTCTTTCGACATTAACAAACCCGGAGCTTCAATTGACGAGATCCGCGGAGGGGTTATAGGAGGCACCCTTACGGAAGGAGTACTCCACCCCGGAGACGAGCTTGAAATAAGGCCGGGAATAAAGGTCACAACAGAAGGCAGCACCAGATGGATCCCTATTCTAACCACAATCTCATCGATCTTTGCAGGATCAACAAAGGTAGAAGAAGCAACTCCCGGAGGGCTTCTGGCCTTAGGAACTTATCTTGACCCTACCCTTACAAAAGGAGACTCTTTAACAGGACAGATGGCAGGTGCCCCGGGAACTCTTCCTGAAACAAGGCACCAGTTTGTTATGGAGCTGCACCTTCTCGAGAGAGTAGTGGGAGTCACCAGGGAAGAAAAAATCAATGAAATTAAAACCAGTGAACCCCTTATGCTCAATATAGGGACCGCAACGACTGTAGGCGTGGTCACAAGTGCCCGGAAAAATGAAGCCCAGGTGGCACTCAAGCGCCCGATAAGTGCAGCCATCGGGTCAAGGGTTGCTATCAGCAGGAGAATTGACTCCCGCTGGAGGCTCATTGGAGTAGGGGTAATAAAGAGTTGAAAGTTATAATTGATACCAATGGATTCATGATCCCTGTCCAGTTCGGAGTGGATATTTTCGAAGAACTGAAAAGGCTGGGTTTTACTGAATTCTATGTGCCTGAAGCTGTTGTATTTGAGATCGAAAAACTCATAAAGCGGGAAAAAGGTTCAAACAGAACGGCCGCAAAGGTTGCCAGGTCCATGATGGACAGATGCCGGCTAATAGCCGGTACTGGCCCTGCAGATGATGTGATTCTCAGGCTCGCCAGAGAAATGGAAACGGCTGTCCTGACAAACGATATAGGGTTGAAGCGCAGGCTTGCCGAAATCGGGATCCAGACCGTATCTTTGCGCCAGAAAAACAAACTGGATTTTGTTTGAAAAACCCGGATGTTTCCGGGCAGCAGTTCCATTGACTAAGTTTACGGGTGATTAGCAGATGTATAAATTAATGAAACTCGTTGATACTGTTCGCATTCCTCCTACCCTTCTCGGGGAAGAAATAATGCCTACCATTAAAAACGCCTTGAGAGAAAAACTTGAGGGTCATGTTGACAAAAAACTTGGCTCGCTTGTTGCTGTTTACAATATCGACGAGGTAGGAGAAGGGCATATCCTCGTCGGAGACGGGGCTGTGTACTACGATGTGACATTTGAAGCAGTAATGTTTTTCCCGGAGCTCCAGGAGATCATTGAAGGTGAAGTAGTGGAAGCTGTTGGCTTCGGAGTCTTCGTAGGAATGGGGCCAATGGATGGGCTGCTACATGTCAGCCAGATCACTGACGATTTTATTTCTTATGATGCAAAAAATGCAAGGCTTGTTACTAAAAACGGAGGCAAGGCAATTGCCGAAGGCGACCATGTAAGGGCCAGAATTGTCGCGGTCAGCATCAATGAAAGAGAGCCGAAAGAAAGCAAGATAGGGCTTACCATGCGCCAGACAGCCCTTGGAAAACTGCAGTGGATTGAAGAAGCCCGCAGAAAGAAGCAGCCTCATGAAGTCTCAGGTGAAGAAACTGCCTGAATAGAAAAGAAAGGCAAAAGAGAGGATTTGAAATGCCAGAAAAAGTCTGTCGACACTGCTTGAGGGTTCTGGATGGGCAATCGTGTCCTGTTTGCGGAACTTCAGACCTTGCAGAAGAATGGAGTGGACTTGTTATTATTCTTGACACAGAACGCTCGGAAATCGCAAAAAGACTCGGGGTTGACATCCCGGATAGATTTGCCTTGAAGGTGCGCTGAGTTGAGTGTTCATATCGAACTTCCGAGAGAACTCCGCCCACTTATGAAAAAACCCCTCGGTATTTTATACAGGGGAAAGGGCAGGGATACGGTAGAGAAGTTTGCAGGGAAACTTTCAAGCCCCACAAAACTTATATCCGTAGGGGATGTTACTACCTTCCACCTGCTTGAAGCCGGGATTATTCCGGACATCTGTATTGTGGATGACCGAACCAAAAGGAAACCGGTATCCAGAGATGTTTCGGCCCGGAACAGAGACAAAGTCTATGAAGAAGTTTCGGTTGATAACCCTGCAGGGATAATCACCGATGAGCTTATTAGAACCCTTTGTGAAGCGTTTGCTTCAGAAAAGAATCTCCGCATTTTTGTAAAGGGAGAAGAAGATCTGGCAACTCTTCCGGTAATTCTTCTGGCTCCTCTGGGGTCTATCGTCCTTTACGGACAGCCCGATGAGGGCGTGGTATTTGTAGAGGTTACCGAGAAAAAGAAAGAGGAAATAAGGGCTCTCTTTGAAAAGCTCATCACCAAAAATCAGAATAATGAATTGGATAAGATACGGAGAATTCTAGATGGACATAAAAATCCTTAAAGACAAAAAGAATTCACTTTTAAACAGAAGGGAACTGGATTTCGTTGTGAAATATGAAGGTTCAACTCCTTCCAGAAATGATGTCAGGAACAAACTTGCTGCAATGTTGAACGCCCCACTTGAACTGCTGGTAATCCAGAGGATCAAGACTGAATACGGAATGCAGGAAAGCAAGGGCTATGCAAAGCTCTACGAAGATGCAGACCGCATGAAACAGGTAGAACAGGCATATATCCTGAAGAGGAACGCTGTACCTGGATCAGAGACCGAGGGAGAAGAGGCTTAAGCCTTACTGAGGTGTATAAACATGGCAGTAAAAGATTACTACAAAGTTCAGGGCGACTCCTTAACCAGACTCAAACAGTTCTGTCCCAGATGCGGACCCGGCGTATTCCTTGCCGACCACAAAAACCGCCTTGCCTGCGGAAAGTGCGGCTACACCGAATTCAAAAAATAACCCGCACTGGAAATCATAACTTATTTTTCAACCAGGACCGCAGGAGTCTTCCTGTGGCCCTTTCACTCACGTCCTCTTTCAGATAAAAAAATATCTAAAGCCTTTTCTCAGAAGTATTTCAAGTTTTTTCTTTTCAGATATTATCAATTCTGTTTTTAAAAATATGTTCTTTAAAATTCGGATTACTTTTTTACATGAGCTGCCGCATGATTTCTTTTTAATAATTATATATTCCATGATCCCAACAGACACAATATTTAGTATTATAGGGTCTGATTTAAGAGACATCTAAATGCAATAATTTATCTATTTTGTATGTAATTTCTATTGGGAAGTAATATTTCTGATTGATATAACCTCTGAAGATGTCTACGGAGCAACAGTCAAACGTAGAAAGAGATTAAAAACAATTTATTTTCAGAATATTTTTCAGAAGATTATACTTCGCAAAAATCAGTCCGACAGCTGAAAGACGCTGTCTGAAAAGGAGAGAAAAAATATGCCTGAGGAAAGTAAGAAAACAAAAATAGTAAGAGTAAAGAATATTCGCGTAAAAAGCCTGAAAATAAAGGGCCTTAGACCGAAACCTCTTATAATAAGAAACCTGACTTTAAGAGATGTCAGGAAATTAAAGGGGTAACATGTCAGAGAAAAACACGAGAACAAAAATCATCACAATAAAAGACACAAAAATAAAGAACCTGAAAATAAAGGGCCTGGGGCAAAAGCCTCTTGTTATAAGAAATCTGACCTTGAAAAATGTAAGGCTGATATTCAAACTCCCACCGGAAAAGAAAGAGTAAGGGCACTAAACTGTCAGAAGTCGGTTTTATTTCTTTTTACTGCTTTTTCAAGAATCTTCTTTTTTTCATTTTCCTTTTATTAAATCAGTAACTGTTTTCTGTAGGCGTATATATAGCCGGGAGCAGATATATTCCACACAAATATTTTCAGAAGAGAACCGGGGGGAATATGCAATCTCTTTATGCCAGAGCCTGGTACAGTAAAGCTCTTGCTCTTTTGACCCTGAAAAACCATATCGGGTCAGAGAAGAATTTTGAAAAGGCTCTTGAAGCGTTTGATTCCCTGCTTGAAATTAACCCTCAGGACACAGTTGCCTGGCAGTACAGGGGAAATATACTGCGGTACATGGATCGGCCTGAAGAAGCCCTGGAGGCTTTTGAGAGATCTCTTGCTTATGACCCGGACAATGTTTCAGCCCGTTACTTTAAGGGGATTACTCTTGGGTATTTGAACATGCCTGAACAGGCTTTGGAAGCCTTCGGAGGAGTACTTGAAAGGGATGCAGGGCATGAAGGGGCTCTTTATTACAGTGGGCTTGCTTTGAAACAGCTCGGAAAATACACTGAGGCAGCCTCAGCTTTCTCAGAAGCTCTTAAAATAAATTCCGAGAACCCTGGAGCCTGGTACTATATGGGGGTATCCCTCTACATTCTGGGAAAGAGTGAAGAAGCCCTTGAAGCGCTTGAAAAAACACTGGCTTTTGAACCTTCACACGCAGGGGCATGGGAATATAAGGCAAAAGCATACCTTTCCCTGGACAGAAGAAGGGAAGCTCTCAGAGCATGTGAGAAAGCTCTTGAACTCGCACCCTCTTCTGCGGGCGCATGGGAAACTCAGGGCAAAATTCTGGAAGGCATAGGAAGAAGAGAAGAAGCGCTTGGAGCTTTTGAGAAAAGCCTTATTCTTGAGCCCATGAACGCAGGAAACAGGATAGAAAAAGGCAAACTTCTGGGAAGCCTGGGAAGGTGTGGAGAAGCACTTCAGGAATTTGAGAGTGTGCTTCAGACAGACAGTTCTCTTACTGAGGCAAAAATCTACAGAGGAAAAGCCCTGCTGGCTCTTGGAAACTACCAGAAGGCACTTGATTCATTCAGTAAAACCCTCAAAGAATACCCTGAGAATTCAGAATGCTGGGGAGGGATAGGCAGCTGCTTCCTTGCCTTCGGGAAATATTACGAAGCGATGAAGGCTTACGAAAGAGCCCTTACCTTTGGGACAGAAAATAGCTGTACCCTGAGCGGAATTGGGGAAATCTATTACGAGCTTGGGGATTTTTCCAGAGCTATTGAGGCCTTTGAAAAGGCTCTAAAGATCGATATTGAAAATGCCTTTGCCTGGAACGGGAAAGGAAATGTGCTCTGCAAACTAGGAAAATACAGGGAAGCCCTTGAAGCTTATGAAAACCTCCTTACGCTTGACTATGAAAGCCTGCCTGCCAGGTACAACAGGGGAATCGTGCTTTCCAGGCTTAAAACAAGGCAGAAGAATGCCGAAGAACCTCTTGAAAATCAGCTCCAGACAGCTTTTAAAAAATACCTGGAAATGTCAGAAAAGCTTCCTGAAGATAAAATAGGGGCTGAGGGATGGAAATACAGAGGGCTTGCTTTTGCTGAGCTTGGAGAATATGAAGAAGCGCTTAAAGCTTTTGACAGAGCAGCAGAATACAGTTCAGAAGACATATCCTCCCTTGTTGACAAAGGAATTGCCTTAATATGCCTTAAGAGATATGAAGAAGCCCTTGAGGTTTTTGAGCAGGCAGAAGAGATCTTTTACACAACCATAGGCACAGAAAAAAATGGAGATGCAGATGAAGAAAAAAGGACGGAGAAATCCAGGGTTCTGAATGCCGGGAAAAAGACACTGGAAATTCTCAGGAATGCGAAAGGTTTTGCCCTTGAAGCTCTTGGCAGACACGAAGATGCCCTTGGAGCCTTTGAAAATGCCAGAAAGATTTCGGGAAACGGAAAAACCTCCTGTTCCGGGAAAGGCATTGTTTTTACAAACTGCGGAGAATGGAGGAAAGCAATTGAAGCATTTGATAGTGTCCTTATATTTGATCCCAAAAATGTCCCGGCTTCGGTAATGAAAGCTTTTGCCCTGATAAAGCTTCAGGAATTTGAGAAGGCTGCCGGAGTTCTGGAGAGGCTCACAGAAAATAATGATTCTGATCTTTCCTTCTGCCTGCTGGGTTTTGCCTTTTCAAGGCAGGGAGATTCCGAAAAAGCCCTGAGAGCTTACAGGAAAGCAATTGAAGCAAACCCGAAAAATATTCATGCAAGAAACGGGCTTGCAGAGGTTTACTTCAGGCTCGGAAACAGCACAGGTGCTTTAAAAGAGCTTGAAGCTTCAATTGCAGAAGCCCCTGAGAATGCATTTTCGAGGAGCCTGAAAGGCAGAGTAGAACTTGAGGAACAGGAATGTGAAAACGCCCTTGAGTCCTTCAGGCGAGCTCTTGCTCTGGATACTGAGGACCAGAGGCTACTGCTCTGGGATGCGTATGCAAGGTATATGTATGCAGAATCTTCTTTTGATGAGGATAGTGCACGTTTCAGGTACATGCTTCTTGCAGCTGCCGGTAAACTTGAAAAGGCGTCCATTTGCCGGGAACCCGGAGACAATGAACTGAGAGCTTATGCACTGTATTTCCTTGGCCTTTTTTATTGCAAAGCCCGTTACTTCCGAAAAGCTTCTGAAAGGCTCGAAGAATGCCTGAAGCTTGAAAATTCCAGAAAGGTAAAACAGCCTGCATCCCTCCTTCTCAAAAATATCCGCTCAAAACGGCTCAGACACTCCTGGTGGGAATGGTGGCTTGCTCCGGGAGAACACAGTTATATTAAAAAAACAGGGTTTGGGCTAATCTTAGTTTTAATTTTCAGCATACTGTTATCCCACCCAGCAGCTTCAACCCTGCCTTTTATATCCTGGCCTGCAAACTTTATAAGCCAGACTTTCTACCCGGGTGGTGCAAACAGCATCTCGTGGGAACTTTATGGAAAAGAGTATGTAATCTCAGTCCTGATTCTGTTTTCCCTTCTGGTCCTTCCGGGGTTCAGGTCAGGGAGCATAGGAAATGAAGAGCTTGAACTTGAGACTCTTACCCCTCCATCTCCGGATTTTGATATCCCTGTATCCTTTCTTGAAGAATTTACGGAAAGGCTTGAAAAGAGCCTGTTCTCACCGGAACCAATGAGGGAAAGCGTGAAAAAACTTGGAAAATTCTGAAGCCGTAAAAGAAGAATACTCAAAGTTTTTTATGGGTATTAGAAAAGCAAATGTATTTAACCCTCTCCGGTATTATCGAAGGCAGTGACAGCAAAAAGGACTGGAAAGGAGACCTGACGCCTTGAAAAAAACATTCATCCTTGGAATCGAAGGCACTGCATGGAACCTCAGTGCTGCAATCGTGACCGAGACCGAGATTATTGCCGAGGTTACAGAGACTTATAAACCCGAAAAAGGCGGAATACACCCAAGGGAAGCCGCCCAGCACCACGCAAAATATGCAGCAAGCGTTATAAAAAAACTCCTTGCAGAGGTAAAAGATAAAGGGATAGAGCCTTCAGATCTTGACGGCATAGCTTTTTCGCAGGGACCGGGACTTGGGCCCTGCCTGAGGACCGTTGCAACAGCAGCCAGGACGCTCTCCATTTCCCTCGGAATCCCCCTGATAGGGGTCAACCACTGTATTGCACACATAGAGATAGGGATATGGAAAACTCCTGCAAAAGACCCTGTTGTACTTTATGTAAGCGGGGCTAATTCCCAGGTTATCTCGTATATGGAAGGAAGGTACAGGGTCTTTGGAGAAACTCTTGATATAGGGCTTGGAAATGCCCTTGATAAGTTTGCGCGGAGTGCAGGCCTGTCTCATCCGGGAGGGCCAAAAATTGAGGTATATGCAAAAAACGCAAAGGAGTATATCCATCTCCCGTATGTGATTAAAGGAATGGACCTGTCATTTTCCGGGCTCTCCACTGCTTCAAGCGAAGCCCTGAAAAAAGCATCTCTTGAAGACGTCTGTTATTCTTACCAGGAAACTGCCTTTGCAATGACTGTGGAGGTCGCAGAACGCGCACTTGCCCATACAGGAAAAAAAGAAGTGCTCCTTGCAGGAGGGGTGGGAGCAAACACCAGGCTTCGCGAAATGTTAAATGAGATGTGTGAAGCCAGAGGTGCAAAGTTCTATGTGCCCGAAAAGCGCTTCATGGGCGATAACGGGACAATGATTGCATACACAGGGCTGCTGATGTATAAGTCGGGAAATATCATTTCCATTGAAGATTCGCGCGTAAACCCGAGTTTCAGGACCGATGATGTGAATGTTACCTGGATAAAAGAAGAGGAAATGAAAAAGGTCCCTGAAATTTCCCCCGAAACTTTCTTAAGGATGCCTCCTGGAGAAATTCTGGACAACGGGGCTGAAGCTGTTGTTTACCTTGAAGAGGGGCCTGAAGGAAAGAAGGCACTTGTTAAGGAAAGGGTCCCCAAGGGCTACAGGCATAAAGAGATAGACGAAAAAATCAGGAGAGAAAGGAACAGGACAGAAGCCCGCCTTATGTCTGAAGCCAGGCGCGCCGGAGTGCCAACACCAATCATCTACGATGTAGAGGAATTCAAGCTCAAAATGCAGTTCATTGAAGGAGTTCCCATTAAGTACCTTATAACTCCTGAGCTTTCGGAAAAGGTTGGAGCGCTTGTAGGCAAACTGCACAGTTCAGGCATAGTACACGGAGACCTCACCACCTCAAACCTCCTGCTTGCAGGTGAAAAACTTTACCTGATCGACTTTGGGCTTGCTTATTTTGACAAAAGCCTTGAAGCCAGAGGTGTGGACGTCCATGTGCTTTTCCAGACTTTTGAAAGCACCCACAGGGACTATGAGGTTCTTGTTAAGGCTTTTGAAAAAGGGTATGGAAGTACTTTTATAGATTCAGAGGATGTACTCAAGCGAGTTGAAGAGATAAAAAAGAGGGCTCGCTATGCATAAAATCGTTTTTGTTACTGGAAATAAAGGCAAGTTTGCCGAAGTAAGGGACATCCTCAAAACTTTCGGAATAGAAGTGATCCAGAATAAAGATGGCTATCCGGAACTCCAGGAAGATGAGCTTGAAACTATCGCAGCTAATGGGGCTCAGTTTGTTGCAAACAAACTGAACATGCCTGTAATGGTAGACGATTCCGGGATCTTCATAAACGCCCTGAACGGCTTTCCAGGCCCTTACTCCCGTTTTGTAGAAGATAAACTCGGAAACCCGAAAGTGCTGAAACTGATGGAAGGAGAAGAGGACAGGTCAGCATATTTCAAAACCGTGATTGGATACTGTGAACCCGGACAGGAGCCTCTTGTTTTCCCCGGTGTCGTGGAAGGGGAGATCGCATACGAAGAGCGTGGAACAGGCGGTTTTGGGTACGACCCCATTTTCGAGTACAATGGCATGACCTTCGGGGAACTCGGGGACGAAGAAAAAAATAAGGTTTCCCACAGGCGCAGGGCTGTCGATAATTTTCTGGAATGGTTTAAAAGCAGGGTGTAAAAACCCTGCATTCCGGAAAATAGGCTGGCTAATTTCTTAGATAGCCTTATTTTTACAACAGTTACGTTTTCTCTTTTGGACTGTATTTGACCAGATCAAGGGTTATATTGAGCTGGTTTAAGCCCAGTTTCAGGGCGGTTGTGATTATCTGGTTGTTCGAAGTAATTCCCAATTCCCTCTTAATGGCAAAAAGGTCCATTATGCACTGCGGGTCAAGCACGAGAGGACCGTCAAGCAGTTCTTTTGAAACCGGCTTTTTGCTTTTAATTTCTACTTCTTTTGGCTCGATTTTGAATTCATTATCCGATTTTGCAGCCCCAACCATAGTTTCAGGTCTTTCAGGCTTCTGCCCGTATAAGGATTCCATATGCTGGAGGCAGTAATTCAGGCAAACATCTTTTATAAATTCCTCTACTTCCATGCCGCTTAGAGCTGCATACTTTTTGATTCCCTTAAGTTGCTCTTTCGAAAAAGGTATGCAGAACAGGTTTTCATCACTTTCCTCGCTTATCCCAAACCCTCCTGTGTGTTCCGGTGAATTGTACTTTCATTTTTCTTATTATCTTTTGAGTATTCTTTTATTCAAGGTAATTTTTGTCAGCCGTCTCCTGCTATCCTTTAAACTGTTCTTTATCTTCAAGTTTTCCTTTTTGCTTTTAGCTGATAGGCAACGTCTCACCCCCCTCCAAAGTAAAATTTTTTATTATGTTAGAGTTATTTACAATTACATGAAAAAGTTTATTTCCGACACTGCAGCTGCAGATACCATCCCCCTTAAACTTGTGGTGTATCTTGCGCTTCTGGCTGCAGTGGTGATTCTTCTGATCCAGGCATGGAGCATAGCCTCGCCTGTCCTTCAGGATGCGGAAATAAAAGCCCAGACAGAATCCGCTTCCCTTTCCCTTCTCTCAATTCAGGGAGGGTACGCCAGGAATTCCGAAGACAGGCACAGCCCTGAAGGTAGTATGTGCACTCTCACATTTTCTCTTCCACCGTCAGTCAGGTACATCAGTTTCGGAGTTGACCCCGACCAGGATTGCAACGGCAATTTCAGCGATTCGGAATGGATCCATGAGAATAACACCCTTATTTACCAGTATAAAAACGGAGTTAAAAAGAGAGTATTTCTTGAAGGAGCACCAATCCATATCATAAAGGGTGTACAGAACTCGGAGGGCATATGGATTCCAGCCGGCAGCCGGGAAGTCAATGGAACGTTTTTGGATCTAGAAAGCACGGCAGTTGTAATAGAAGATCCTGTTTCAGGGGAATTCCTTTTTGAGATGGTAACTAACAACGGCACAAGATATACAATGGCCCGGTTCTGAGAATCAGAAAAAAATTCAGGAAAAATCAGAAGGCTCAGAAATATTCAGGAAAAAATCAGGAGTCAGAAATCAATAATGCTCTTGCCGGGGCACCATCACAGCCCTCAATTTTCAGGGGCAGGCACAGAAAAAAATAAATTCCTGCTTTTACCGAACTCATGTCAAGGCATTCCACTATGTTCACATTATTTGAAAGCAGCGTGTGGTGGGCAGGCAGATTTTCTGAGAAGAGACTGTCAACGGAAAAGCTGTCAATACCGACTGTTTTGAACCCGTTCCGGACAATCCAGGCTGCTGCACCTGCGTCAAGGTAAACAGAATTTTCAGGCGGCTCCTCAAGTTCTGTTCTCTTATCGCTTACTCCTGCCAGAAGGCATGTGGTCCTGGAGTTTTGTTCATTCCAGAAAGAAGACTTTGTCTTCAGGAGCAAAATAGAAACATTTTCAGTAATCTTCAGGCTACTGCAAGCTTTTTTAAGAATAGAGTCTGTCAATACCCCGTTTCTCTGGGAAAAATCCAGAACAACAGCCTGACCCATGAGGTTTTCGAGATTTAAATTGTCAACAGCAAGCCCGTCTTTCAGGACATGAGAGGGCGCATCAACATGCGTACCCGTATGGCTCCCAAAACTCAGCCTGGATACTGCACACCCGTCTTTTTCGAGAGTACAGGCGCTTTCAATTGAAGGTTCAGGATCTCCTGGAAATATCGGAGTAAAAGAAGAAATAGGGACTGTAATATCCATGATCTTTCCCTTCAATGGCATTTTTTCCGGATTAAACATCTCATTTCGCCTGTCCTGATTTTCTCTGGCTTTTTTCGGATTCACTTCATTCAAACTTATTCTGATTTGATCCTGATTTCATTCTGATTCTGTTCCAACAGGGTTCTGACTTATTTTCATATTACTCCATGTAAATGATGGACCTATTAGTACATTCATCTATGCACTTCATGCAAAGGTTACATTTTTCAGGATCAATCTTCGCAAGCTCGTTTTCTTCGTAAATGGCACCCACGGGACAGATATCCTTGCACTTGCCGCACCTTTTGCAGCCAAAGACCACAACATACCCGTTATTCTCTGACATCAGTGAACCTTTGGAACCTGATAGATATATTAGTTTCTGAATAGGAATCAATTTCTAAACCGTAACCGGAAATATCCATTTCATTGAACCCATATCATCAGCACACAATGAGAGCATCAGGAAACAAGCCTTATATAGGACAAAAGAATATGCAGTCTCAGGTATGGAAAAGTTCACTGAAGATGAGACAGGCTCTTTTTGCAGTTACCTGTCAGATGGCTGCAAACTCTGCCAGCAGGGTGCCAAAATGGTGCTCTTTGTAACCGGGCTCTGCCCTAAAAGCTGTTTTTACTGCCCGCTTTCTGACGAAAGGCGTGGAAAAGACCTGGTTTTTGCAAACGAAAGGCACGTAAAAAACGATGAAGACTTGCTTAAAGAAGCTGAGCTTATGGACGCCCTCGGGACAGGGATCACTGGCGGGGAGCCTTTACTTAAAGTAGATAGAGTTTTGTACTATATCCGCCTGCTTAAGTCCTCTTTTGGGAAAGAGCATCATATTCATTTATACACTTCTCTTGCTCCGGATAGAGATATTCTGGAAAAACTCGCAGAAGCTGGGCTTGACGAGATCCGCTTCCATCCACCGCAGTTGGCATGGGGAGAACTCATGCACAGTTCTTATGCAGCTGCCCTGAAAAATGCAAAGGACCTGGGAATGGAAGCAGGAATTGAAATTCCTTCTCTAAAAGGTGCTGAAAAGGTTGCAGCTTTTGCAGAGGAAATGGGTATTTTCCTTAACCTCAACGAACTGGAATTTTCCGATAACAACTCTGAAGCGCTTCTGAATAATGGTTTTTCCCTGGAATCAGACACATCGTGCGCTGCTGCCGGTTCCTGCGTGCATGCTGAGAAGGCTTTCCGTGCTTGCAAAAGAGTACATTTCTGTTCTTCGACCTATAAGGATGCAGTCCAGCTGCGTAAAAGGTTTCAGAGAATTGCAAAAAACACCGCAAGAGAGTTTGACGAGATTACGGAAGACGGCACTCTTATTTACGGGGTCATCAATGGGGGAGATCAGGCACTTGCAGAAAAAATCCTCAGGGAAGTAGAAGTCCCTGAAGAACTATTTGAAGTAATGGAAGGAAAAATTGAGGTAGCCTGGTGGGTGCTTGAAGACATTAAAGAGGGACTTAAAGAAGAACTTGAACCCTCTGGAACAAAGATTTTCATTATCGAGAGACACCCATTTGAAGACGGGCTGCTCGTAGAGCTTATTCCTTTATGATCATATGTACCCGAACTTAAACCCGTATTCATTTTAAAGAAAGCAGTCCAAAAATACATTCAGTGAGTCCCAAGAGGGTCAAAATTTTATAGAAGATAAATCAATAGAGTTTAAAGAACTATTAATCTTCTCTGGGACCAGATACGAAAGGTCCTGAATAATCTAAGATATTTCACTTGTGGAAAAACATGCCATATCTTTGAAAAAGGGTTTCTCATGCCATATCCGGTTGTACATGTTCTATTCTTCCTTTTTTGTGTCGGCTCAGTAGCTTTATATGCCTTAATTGGACCACTCTCTCGAAGAGAACTCCCTTTAAGGGATACCAGAAAGCTGCTGGTACTGGCGTTTGTAGGCGGCTTATGCACTTTGTTCCCGGATATAATGGTTGTATATAATGTTCTCATAAATGGCACTTTAGCGCACTGCTCAATTGGCTCTACCCCTACACATTCATTACTGTTCAGTTCCACTGCGATTCTTTTTGGAGCATTTGTTGGATATGCTGCATACAGGGAATTCAGTAAAGCAGCATATATGGCAATCTTTGCAGAGTCTGCTTTTCTTACACACCTGCTCCTTGATGATATTGCCGAAGGAGGAACTGCTTATTTATATCCACTTTATAATAAACCCATCAGCATATTCGTAATAATGGACACTGGATTTGCAGAGGCGGGCAGCCTGTTTAACTATCTGACAGTATCTATTGCATTCGTTTTCTGCGTTTTCATTGTAATATTAATGGCACTATTCGCTTTGAACAAATTTGGATTTGAGTTCGGTTACAAAGCTGAAAAATGATTTCGTATCCGGTTGAGGTACGAACAAAAGGGATTAAGTAAAAAATTTGATTATTTTGAAAATCAAGTATTAACAATTAAAAATCAGATAAAATATAAAAAAATATAAAAAAGAGAAATTAAGAATCATTAAAATTGGTTTGAAGATCACCTACACCTTCGAGCTTTTTAACAACTCGAGCAGGATAACCCAGAGCAAGACTGTTCGGAGAGATATCACGGGTAACTACGGACCCAATACCGATTATCGAGTTATCCCCAATCTCGACTCCCTGAGTAATTATACACCCTGGATTTACAGAAACTCCACTTCCTATTTTTATGGGCTCTATTGTCCTCGGATATGCCTGTCTTGTAGTCAGGCTGCCTCTGGAATGAGCAGATAGGATGCAGCGATCTCCGATTTCAGAGTAATCACCCACTGTGATCATCTCGGGGTGAAGCCTATCAAAAACCACATCATAGCCTACATACACGTTTTTTCCTAGATTCACGCCTCGCATTTTGTGAAATTTCGCCCTCCATGAAGGAACCGGAAACCACGAAGCAAGACGTTCCAGAACCCAGTTCTTAAAGTACTTTATTCCAAAGACGAGTTTATTGCTATGATAGTGATCAGCTACTTCACCAAAAGTTACCTTGTCTCTATTGGATACTAAAGAAGTCACGGTAATGCCCCCATTTTTCGGTGAAAAAAATCTGACACTTATATCCATTACTTTTCCACCGATGAATATATTTCACATAGTTAATTATGGATCAGATAAATTGATACCTGTAATATGTTGATTGAAATTCATAAAGATATAATTATTGAAGAATCTTATTCTCTGCCTGTCTTTTTATTTGATCATTTACTTATCTGCTCCGGGTCATAATCTGCATCAGTAACGACTTTTTTAGTTCTACTGCATCATTAGGGCAGAGTTCCCGACAGCAGTAACACTGTATGCATTTATCCGGATTGATTTTGAGTATTTTACCCATTTCCTCAATTGCATGTGCTGAACAGTTCATAACACAGGCTTTGCAAAGTGCGCAGTTTGACGTATTGATAAAAGGCTTTATAGTCAAATATTTTCGAAGGATCCTCATAAGAAAAGGAGGCACTTTCGTGGCAACTCCACCTTCGGCCATTTTAAAACTGAGACTTACTTCCTGCAGAGGAACTCCTGCAACTTCTGGATGCTGGGTCCCTAAACCTCTCGAAAGTGCAGCTTTGTTTGTCGGCACTTTTAATGGGTCGATCCCCACCAATTCAGAAGCAACCATGTCAAGAGCTACGCAATCGTAACTTGCAAGGACCACTCCTGAAGGAATGGGCGTTCCATTAGAAGGACCGTTTCCCTCCATCCCGACCACTCCGTCCATGACTGCAAGGTGAGGTTTGACTATTGAATATATATCAACTACGGCCTCTCCAAAGCGGTCACGGTCTTCCAGAGCGTGGGCCTGCTTTCTTATTTTCTGAGGCACAGCCCCAAAAAAGTTTTTGACAGCACCGGTATAAAGGGTCAGTTCATGCGTTTTGAGTTTCGGAAGCGAGATTACAACATCAGCCTCAAGGACTGCATTTGCTATGTAAAGGCGTGGGATCTGCCTTGCTGCGGGAACAGAGACTTCTGTATAACCCGATGTCTCGAAATTAATAAGTTCTACCCCGCATGCTGATGCGACAGCCTCTATTCCCGAAACACGAAAAGCCTCCGAGGTAGCTCCAGGTTTCACAACCCCTGATCCGTCTCCTATAACCGGGATGCCGCCTGCTTCCTTAACCAGCTCGCACATTGCAGATACTACCGCAGGATGTGTAGTGACAGCATCCTCTGGAGCCCGGATAGAAAGGACATTGGGTTTAAGCAGCACACGATTACCGGGAGTAATGATATTTTCAAGCCCGCCTATCAGGGCAAGTGCCTCTTTGATTGCACTTTTTACATTTGAATAGTCGGGGCAGCGTACAATGGAGACCGTTGTGTTCATGTTTATCCATCTGAATTGTAGATCAGATATTATTAACCTTAGGCTTTGTTTCGAACTCTACTTTGAACTTTACTTCGTTATTCTTTGAAAGTAAAAACCCTCAAATAAGCCAGTATCCACCTGCACACATTTGACGTGAGAACTTACTCTATGCAACCCAGATGATAGACAGGCGGAGCAGTACGCACATATTCTGTAGTATCTCTTACCCGGTCTATATGCCTCCAGGCTTTTTCTATGGTATCTCTGGGCAGACCCGTGTTCTTTTCAGCAATATCTACAGGCAGTTTATGTTCCTGAGCGTACAGCAGCTGGTCCATGATATGAATAGGCATGCGCC
Source organism: uncultured Methanosarcinales archaeon (assembly GCA_964434965.1). Classification (GTDB taxonomy): domain Archaea; phylum Halobacteriota; class Methanosarcinia; order Methanosarcinales; family Methanosarcinaceae; genus Methanosarcina. The sequence goes on along the minus strand of CAYSWX010000018.1, from coordinate 27,490 downwards.
AGTAGAATTCCTCATCTGAGGTATAATGGCTCCAGGTGTCAGCACTTGGCGGGCGCTTTATGATTTCCTCATTTACCTTGAGGTATTTTGCAATAGCATAGATCTGGGTCTTATAGCAGTCTGCAAGAGGTTCTAGGTCCACACCGCCATCCCCATACTTCACAAACTGTCCCAGGAGAAGTTCGGTTTTGTTTGTTGTGCCGCAAACGGCATAATTCAGTTTTTCAGCATACATATACTGAATTATCATTCTGGACCTCTGCTTAACATTCTGCAGGCTAATCAATTCAAGATAATCGTTTGCTTTCAACCTGCACCTGGCAACTGTTTTTTCATCCTTTATCAGCTGGATATGTGGAACATTCAACAGGCCCTGATTAAGGAAATCAGGTAGCACGAGTGAGGTTTTGTGTACTCCTGAATCGTATTCCGGGCATGTCCTTTTAATTATCTGCTCTTTTTTGTCATAAATTCCGAGAGCCTCAATTATTGGAGAAATGGGAACCTCCTCATATGAAACCCCCAGAGTTTCACAGATTTCTGCTCCCAGGGTCTTGCTTGAAGGAGCAGATTCTTTTTCGGGGAGGAGTAGCCCAAATACGTTTTCCTTTCCGAACTCCTGCACACATAGTGTAAGGGCTACAGCTGAATCTATACCTCCCGAAACCCCCAGGACTATCCCTTTTTTCTTAAAACCGGTGACCTGGTCTCGTATAAAGCCCTTGAGCTTTTCGGCAAGTTCGTCGATATCTGTGTTCAGCACATCCAAAATCTGCACTTTGTTATAATCAATAGGCCTCCCGGCACTGTTCTTTGATAAATTCTTTACATGGCTCTCGGTAGTTTTCGCTACGCTACTTCCAACAATCTGCATACTTATTCCCCTGATAGATTATTTGCTACTGTAGGTTATAATCTCAGATAACCGGTAAAATGTTTAAACTGCCGGTAACTGCTAATTAAACTGTTAATTCAACCGTCTGATCCTTTAATTAAACTGTTCTTTATTGAAATAAATTGCTTAAAGTTTAAGCAGGACTTTTTGCGGCTTATTTATCTTAACCTTAAGTTTCTCTGCAGCTTCATCTATCAGTGGTTGGGAAAGTTCCTGGTGAAGTTTTTCCAGCCCTTCCTCCCTTGGCATTTCCCCGCTTCGTACAAGTCCTGCTATGTCAAAGGCATATGGATGGAAACCATACTTATCCAGATGGTTATAACATGCAAAAGAATTCAATGTGCAGTTTGTTGAATTGCTGTCATCGAGAGCAGGAGGCTTCCACCCGAGACCCACTACTGTCTCAATCACTTTCTCCTCACTGTACTCCCACAGACAAAGCGGGTGCAGAATGGAGGGAGCAAACTCACCTATATTTTTAATTACCTCGTTTTTAATAACGAACTGCTCATCCCGGTCATCAACACCTATTTTTTGAAGCTGCTTTTCAAAAAGGTTCCTTGACCATTGTATAAAGTTAGCTGACAGATTGATAATGGGATTGGGAGATTGACCTGCTGTAAAAGCAAATACAATAAAAGGCGCCCTCTGAATTATTGCCTGTTCCATCAACTTCTGTTTTATTATGCTGATACAGATATTGCATATGTCGCTTGCCCTGTATTTGGCAAACTTCGGGAACGCATCATAAGATTCGGCTGCTTTTCGGAAGAGCTCGTACAGAACCTCTTTTTCTATTGTCAGCTTAAAATAGTCGCATCCTGAAATCTCGCATATCTTCTTTGCATTTATTACGGCATAGTCTGAAGTAAACCCGTTATCAAACTGGACAGCAAGTATTTTCAGGAAGGGATAATCTTTTTTGAGTTTATAAAGCGTGTATGAAGAGTCTTTTCCCCCTGAAAGTGCAAATATCACATCATAATTGCCCCTGCCGCCGTATTCTTTAAAAAGACCTTCAATCCTGTTAAGGTACTGCTCCTTTTCCTGTGAAGAGAGAGGGACGTATGTCTCACAGAAATGGCAGAGACCTGTTTCTTTATTGATTTCTATTCCTGGAATATCAGAATCCAGAACACACTTTTTACATACTAGCTTTGACATGCTGGTACTCCTCTATAATGGACCTGTTGGATATTTTCCCATTCTCGCTCAGTGGAAGATGGTCAATGAAGAGGATCTCCCTTGGGTACAGATAGCCTGGCAGGTTCTTCCTGCAAAAAGCAAAAATTTTATCGACATCAGTTTTCTGATTTGGTATGACCATGAGGCTAATCGCATTGCCCATAAGTTCATGAGATACAGGCACAACAAAAACACTGGAAACCTCATTGTTCATCTCAATCTCTTTTTCAATCTCTCTCGGGTTGACCCGGTGGTCGCCTACTTTTATGAGATCGTCCTTGCGCCCGAGAAGCCTTATATAACCGCCCTGAAGTTTCTGTGCCAGGTCTCCGGTATGCAGCCACCCGTCAATAATTCTTTTTTCAGTTGCTGCCTCATCGTTCAGGTAACCAAGCAGGATATTATCCCCTCTGGCAACAAGCTCACCTGTAAGACCTGGATCTAAAGGCTGGTTTTCTGAATCAAAAACTTCCAGTGTGACCCCGGGAATCGCTTTTCCTATAGTATCGATAAATTCGTCCACGTCTTCTACAGGCAGGTAGGCAAGCCTTGCTGTAGCTTCAGTCTGGCCGTACATTGGTAGAATCTGTGTATTTGGACTTAATTCCCTTATACTCCGTACAACAGCCCTGTCCATGGCTCCACCAGCAGATGCGGCGGTCCTGACATTTGTAAAGGCTTTTTTGAATCTTTCCGGGTATTTGAGAAGGATACGATAGGTGCTTGGCACTCCATAGAATATGGATACTCCGGATTCAATGAGACTGTAAACAGGATCTAAAAAATTCATTGTTCCTATATGGACCGAGCCTCCAGCCATAAGGTGGGAATTAATTATCGAATTCCCAAAGGCATGATGAGGAGAGATTACAAGAGCGGCTTTGTCTTTTGAGGTTAGACTGAGGACCTCGGTTATTGATCTGGCATTTGAGACCAGATTTTTGTCGCTCAGCATAACTCCTTTAGGAGTCCCTGTTGTGCCTGAGGTATAAAGCACCAGCCTCAATTGGGGATCGTTCCTTTCAAGTATCACTCTTTTGCTGAGGGTTTCTACTTCTGTATCGTCTGAAACAACGATAACGGTTCCAAAACGCTCAAAAAATCCGTCTCCGAACCTTGAATACTGTTTTTTCGTTGCAATTATGTTATTAATGCATGCAGCATCAAGGATTCTCTCAAGACTTAACCCTGGCAATTCGATTGGCAGGGGTATTGCGATATTGCCTGACCGGTATACTGCCATAAGTATTTTTATGTACTGTATGCCGGACTCAGCCAGTATTGCAAATTTGCAGTGATTAAAGCCAACAAGAGATGAAGAAACTTTACTAATGTCTTCATCGAGGCAACTGTAAGAAATGGATCGTTTGCCCTCTTCAAGAGCAATCTGGTTAGGAGTCTTTCTGGCATGCTCAATGATATAAGCATCAATTCTCATGCGCTTCACTTCGCCAGTCTGTTAATCAGGTTGGTGATCCCGTTTAGAGAATCAAAATTATCTGGAGTCAGCATATCTTCAGGAATTTCGATAGAATACTTTTCACAGATGTAGTCTATCAATTCGAGGAGACCAATAGAATCTATGATCCCGCTCTGAGTGAGAGAATCACTATCACCAATAGTCGATTCCCGCTCCATAAAAGAGTTGTTCTTTAAATAATCCAGGATATCATTTTTGATTTGTTCCATGTAATCTTACCCCTTTGCTTAAATCAGATTATCAACTATGAGTAACACAGTTATTAACATTAATTAGAAGCCCCAAAAGTAATTATGCGATTCAACTATATAAATAATTTGAGAGTATTTATTTAGATAATTGAGAGTATTTATGTGATAAATATCATTCGAAAAAAACCGGATCTTCAAGAAAAGAACCGTAAAAAAGCTTATGTGTATAAGTTATTAGCTTATGTGTATAAGTTACTAGCTTATGTGTATAAGTTACTAGCTTATGTGTATAAGTTACTGATACATGATTCAAATCTAGCTGACTTTATAATCAAACCTGCCTGAATCAGGGTTAATTTTCTCAAGGCGGCTTATATTAATAGAGTGCTGGCAAGACTCAGTAACAATAGAAAAGACATATTCGTCATCAAGTACAAAATTAAAATAAGAAGCACTATTGAAGTCAGGCTCTCTGTTTAGAAAAGAAAGCATGGATTTGTTAGAGAACTTACAATATGCCTCTTTTAGAGTCCAGCTTTTTAATAGGTCATCATCATTTACTGATTTGTCAGTGCAAAATGGTGTTTTATGGAAATATTTTAAAGTATTTTTTAGTGAAAGCGGCCTTTTAATTTCTACATCAATACCAATCTTAACCTTTGATATTGCAAGAGCTGCAATGCTTTCAGAGTAGGAAATGCAGATATGCAGATCTTCGTGGCCCAGTATATGGACTTCTCCGTAACTATCTTTATATGTGGAGATGTCCAGCGTGGACTCCATTTTAAGGAGAATACATAGAATATGTTTCAAAACCATCCTGGAAATAACAAATCTTTTTTTGAAATATAATGTTTGAAGTTTTTCCAGATCTTCTTTTTCGATATTATTGAGGAATTCCGTACTCAAGGCATCATAATTATCCATATCAATAAAGAAGATCAGTATATCTTTCTCTTTCCATAGATGAGGAGTATTTTCCAGAGAAATAGAAGAGAGTGTCAAATTTTCGGTGTCCATATAGCTCCATTTCTATTTATTACAATAAGTGAATATAAAACAATTATTGGTATAAGTCTGCTTCTGGAACAGAGCACTTTTTACGGAAATATTAAAAATTTCCCTTATTCTGAAGAGTTCTGGACCCGCCCTTTTCTTTACTGGTTGATATATCAAAAAGATATGCGGAACCGATAAAACATACTTAAATATAAATATTTTTAAAAAAAAGAATACTAAAATATATAAACGATAAGGATATAGGGTATTCGATTCTTAGCTCCCTCTCAAAGGGGTCGCATCTCTCTGGAAATAACAACCAGAATGGGATGAATACAGTAGAAAAGAATATAATTCATAGAAGAATATAATTCAAAATTATCATTAAAATTGAGGTGTCCGAAACTGCAAACTGCGGAAGAAAGGGTAAGAGCGAGATTGATAAAGTATCTCGGCAGGGACGAAAACGGGATACGCAAAGTTGTGCTCAATCTCTTCCTGACCGGAGACAAGTTCACCACCGGTGAAGTTTATGACTACCTTGATAAAGGAAATTTCGAGGTAAGTTACCGGGGAGTGTCGGCTATGGTCGGGCTTATGAATACGAGACTTGGAATTCTGAGTATAAATGTTACAGGGGACCATAATGTATATTCCCTAAAAGATAATTACAAAAACATTGTCGGCTCTGTTCTTGAGAACTATTGACTTTTATGTTTGAAATCCTGTTTTAAGTTCTGGTTTTAAGAGGATTTTAACAACAAGGCGGGAAGTCCCCTTCCTCAACAATTTCCGGTTAAAACCGGAATGCGGCAGGTGGGGATGAGAGCCATCAACTTTCTGACATACTGTTTTTCTATACTGTTTTTCTATATTCTGCAAATTTAAAATTCATTAGCCCATGTAAAGATAATTTAGATTGTTAAAAAGTAAATAAGCATCTTTTTATATGAAATCGGTTTTTACTATATAGTCTAGTTCAAATAAATATTCTGAATGTAGACTAATATTTGAAATATTATTATAAAACACCCCCTGAAACCCTATTTAATTAGAATATTTCTCCGATCAATCCCCTGCAATAAAGCGTTAGGAAAAATGAGGTTAATAGAGAGCTTATACAGTAACTCAGAATTTGCCTCTTTGAATCTCATCTTTTGACCAGACGATTGAGCCTGCGGACCCGGAACATTTCTGAAAACCCTGGATCTTCAAGAGTGGAAACTCTGGATTCAAGGAGGAATGATTTACGGGACAGGCTCCAAAAAAGGATAATCCTGATTTATCCTGATTTCTGAGAACGAGGTCGCATTCCAATAGTCCAACCAAGTTTTTAGAGAGAAAAAAGATGAATGAAACAGCAGAAAGTTCTCAGGGGATCTGCGCGGATCTCCAAATCAATCAGGTCCAGTTGTCGAAAAGCGAGATATTCGGAGTCCTTCAGAACGACAGGCGGAGATGCGTCCTGGAAATCCTCCGCAAGCAGGGCAACCAGAGCGTGCGTTCCCTTTCCGAAGAAATAGCCCGCCTTGAGTCAGGAGAAGCCGACCCGAAAAGCAGCGTCAGGAAAAGCATATACGTGTCCCTCCTCCAGACCCACATCCCGAAGATGGAGAACCTTGGAGTCATCAACTACAACCGGGAAAACGATTTTGTGGAGCTCCTCCCCGCTGCCAGCCATTTTGACATTTACATGGAAACCGTCCCGAAGGGCGACATCCCCTGGAGCCAGTTCTACGTAGGCCTGAGCACCCTTGCGGTTGTCGGGAGCGTTACAATCTATCTGGGGCTTTTAGAATGGATAACAAGCGACCAGTGGATGCTCTTTATAAGCGGGCTTTTCATGGTATCTTCAGTAGCCCACATGCGCCACGTCCGCAAGCTCTGAGCCTGAACTCCTGTTTCGCTCAGATTTTCTCTTTTTTTCTGCCTTTTTTCCTTTAAGTTGTTTAGCGTCTCCTGATGCGGGTAACCTTCCGTTAAGCCGGCAGTAACCTCTAAAATCCCTGTTTTTTCAAGATTTCCCGCCGCCCCTTCCTGCGGCAGCCAGCCAGAACGTCTTCCTTCCTCGCCCAGGCTCCTCTTCAGAAATTATATATAAAGGACACTGATCTGATGCTAAAAATCAATGAAGTGCACTTCAAAAAACTCAAAAATGTACCGTTACTCCTTATCTTTCCGCAGTAACTGTTCGTTACTGTCCCTCAAAATTACACCGCCTCATGATAGCGTTAACCTTCAATTACCGCCCCGAAATTTAGGTTAACCCGCCAATAACTATCTTGAAAATGAGCCATGGGATGAGTAGCTCAGATTTGCTGGATTTAGAGAGTTACACTGGAATTCCCTATGTTGGACCCTCATATCCAGTGATCCTATAGCAAAACGAGTGAATTACGATCAGAATTGGAATAGGTAAATTAGAAGAGGTTTAAAAATGCTTAACAAAAAAATGCTTTTAAGTGTTCTCGTCCTCGGCTTTGTTGCCACTGTGGCAGGAGCCGGGACATTTGCATACTTTGACAGTGAACAGATATCTGCTGCAAATACAATCACATCCGGAACTCTTAAACTAGATGTTAAGGATGATGGTGACAATTTAATCGACTCGTTTGCAATTGGTGGAACAACTGGTCTCAAACCAGGAGATTCTGGAAACGCAAAGACATATACTCTGAAGAATAGTGGTAGTCTTCCTGGTAAACTCATTGCCACTGTAACTGTCACTAATGGAGACAAAATTCCAAATCTTGCCACCACACTTACCTCTGCTTCTATAACAAATGGTGCAGTACTGACTAATGGTGCCACAATTGACTTCGGTACTGTAAATGCTGGTGCTGAGATCCCAATCTCAATAGATTACGTTTATACAAACGTTGCCGGCGCTCCTCAGAACACCGAACAAGATCAGACAGTAACATATAGTATTACTTACACTATGACACAAGTGTAAAACATTGTAATATTCTTGTAACCACAACTTTAGAGAACACTGCCGGGTAACCCCGGCAACTCATACCTCTTATGAGGTAGAGGTTTCTATGTTCAACCGAAAAGTGCTCTTTAGTGTGCTTACAATAGGTATGTTTACTATTGCTGCAGGTGCAGGGACTTGGGCATGTTTTCAAGGAGTGCAGTCTTCAAATAACAACGACATAAAAACAGGACACATCACACTTGAGATAGTTAACAACTTCTACAGTGAGCCTGCGGTTGTGCCGATGACTGTATCTAATTTGAAACCAGGAGAAACAAAAGCATTAACTCCAATCCCCTTTGAAGTAACCAATACAGGTTCACATAAAGGTAGGCTCTATGCAAAAATCTCCCCGATAGATAGAGATAATGCTCTGTCACAATACTTGGTGATAAATGCTATTATGGACACATCTAGAGGAGAATCCTATACTCTTTGGGACAAAACTAATGATGTAGGTTTTATGGAATTGGGAGAACTCGATGGTGGTCAAACTAGGAATGTATATTTTAATTGCAATTTCGAAGAGAGTAAATCACCACAAAACGAGGCACAAGGCAAGCCTTTTAATTTTAAAGTTACCTTCCGCCTGCAGCAGGTGTAAACACATAAGCCAATTGTCTGACACAAATCCGACAAGGAAAATTTGATGGAACTGAAGCAAACAAGGTTCCTCACTATTTTTTGGTATTTTTTATAAAAAACAGAGGGTATCAGAACAATAAGTTATCCTATTGACTGTTAAGAACCAAGACATTTCATAAGAGAATCTTAAAAAAGTTCTGAAGGGGATTCTAAACTATTGTTATTGAAGCAAGTATTGATAGAAGTGTGGGAAACAATATTCAGGGAGACGGTGTCATATTTGACATTTAGTATAGTCTGGAATAGGAACTGTATAACCGTTGATGTAAAACATGAAAAAAATAGAGAAATTTATCTTAGTGCTTCTGATCCTTGTGGCAATGCCGATTATCTGCACCCTGATACCTACAGGCTCTGTCAAATTTATGACGGTAGCCGGCAGCAGTATGGAGCCCACAATAACGGAAAGCGATGTAGTTGTGGTCAATACTCTAAAAACACAGCCCGCTGTTGGGGATATTGTGTCCTATCGCCATACATTCGATGGAAATCATACATACATAGTTACTCACAGGGTAGTTAAAATTGCAGATGAAGGGTACATAACTCAGGGGGATGCATATGCCAAACCGGACGGCTATACGGTTGCTCCTGAAGACGTGGTAGGAGTTCTGCTTTTCAAAATTCCATACATAGGAGCCCTCGTTCACTTTGCAGGGACTTTAACAGGGCTTTTAACACTTGTGATCTTGCCTGCGGCAGTCCTGATTATGCAGGAAGCATGGGAAATTGCCAGAATTTTAAAAAACAAAAATTAAGTCTTACCGCATTTTGGGGCTTACATCCATATTTAGTAATATACGTTCAACTGCACATGTTTTTTGAAATTGCCGTTAATAAAGAGATGAAACATAAACTTTTTTGAATAATATTACTCATATTTTATTAAAAAAATCCACTTTTTTCTCCTGTATATTAAAATTTTATATGTAAATTAGTAAAAAAAGATGATTAAGATGGTTTTTTTGGAAAATAAATCTGTTTTACTTTTTAAATAATACAAACTTTATACATTTATTATCAAATGGCAAATATTAATTTCAATAAATTTATATAAGAGATATATTTTACCCATTTGTAACCATATTTGAGAGCCATTAATCCTGTATGAAAAAAATAAACAAATATTCATTTTTGAGACACATGTTTAGATCTTTTCATACAGTATTCTGTACCTCATATTCACACCTGCATTACATCCGCCTGACAGCCTTTTTCTTCCTGAAGAGGATAGAGGTCGCCGGTCTGGCTGTGCAGAAAATATGACACTTGCATATAACATACAATAGTTTACGTCATTGAACTCAGATTTCAGGACCATACGCATTTCAGGGCAAAATAAGGGAATACTGGAAATTTTTAATTAAATTCAGGGCTAAAAAATCAGGGGTTTGAATTTAAATATAACAACTAAATTGGCATGACTCAGCTCTGCCAATATTCGAGGGAACTGTCAATATTTTATTAGAAACTGAGATGGGGTTTAAAACAGCTAGTGGTAGAGATGATCAAAAATGAAACCAGTAAATAAAATACTACTTCTATGTTTGATATTATTTTCTTTCTTCGCCTTCAGTGCTTTCCCCTTTACAGGCACATCCGCTTATTTAAGTGATATAAAACAGGTGGACGCTGAAATCAATGCAGGAGTCTGGGACTACCTGCCCGGACTGTTAGGTGTGCCTGAAAACCTGACCGCAGGCAATTTAACCTTCCAGGAAACTGCTTCAGACCTGAATGAGCCTCAGTTCAGAACAATTAATAACAGTTTACTGGCAGAAAAATCTTTAGAGAACAGTTCTTCTTTAAATAATGATAGTTCTTTTTTAGCAAACAGGACAATTAACCTTACTGAACTTTTTAACCTTACTAACCTTACTGAACTTTCTAACCTTACTGAACTCTCTAACCTTACTGAACTTTCTAACCTTACCAATACTTCCGAAATAAACAGGACAGTTAATCTTACTGACATTCCTAACCTTACCAATACTTCCGAAGTAAACAGGACTGTTTCCCTGGAAGAAGCCCGCAACAACACAGGCAACCTGAGTTCAGGAGGCGGGTCAGGCTCCGGAGGCGGGTCTGGAGGATCGGGAGGGTCTGAAGGGTCCGAAAATGATAAAGCAATTCTCCCGGAAGCTAATTTCACCAGCAGCATTACATCAGGCACTGCTCCCCTGAATGTGCAGTTTACAGATCTTTCAGTAAACGCATCCAGATGGCACTGGGACTTTGGAGACGGAGCCTCTTCTGAAGAAAAAAATACGGAACATACTTATTCCGCAGCAGGGACCTATACCGTTACCCTGAGTGCATCCAATGAAAAAGGCACAGCTTCAAAATCTGCAGAAATAACCGTCCTCGAACAGCCTGAAGTTGTGCTCCCACCGGTTGCAGGCTTCACAAGCAGCGTTACCACCGGTCCGGCTCCATTCTCCGTGCAGTTCACCGACCTCTCGCAAAATGCGTCTGAATGGCACTGGGACTTTGGAGACGGCTCAGCTTCTTCCGGACAGAGCCCTGCCCATACATACTCTACCGCAGGGACTTACACCGTCACACTTACAGTAAACAATACTGCCGGAAAGGACGCTGAGAAAAAAGCCGGTTACATAAAAGTCGGCACGGCTTCCTCCATCAAATTGACCGATATAACGCTTGATGGTGAAAACTCCGCAGGTACTACAACCGGCTCAGGATCTTTTACTGCAAATCCTGATGATTTATTCGGTCAGCTCGGCGTCAGGGACAAAAACAGCATATTCTTCAATCAGCCGTCCTCAAGCGGCGCTCTTGGCAAAATTTCCATACCCCTGCAGATTGGAATAAACGAGTTCTCCCTTGTGGCAGACGGAATTAATCCCGGAACTGGAAACTATGGCGCAGTGCTTTTCTTCAACGGAGCTTCAACCTCCCCGCAGGTAGCGGTTTACAATTCTAACGGCGGCACCGGTGCTTTTTCCATACAGCCCGCAGGCACAGATGTTACCGGCAGTGCCGAAGGAGGATCATCATCAGATAAAGCGCCCGGTTCATCTTTCTATGTAACTCCTGACGGCACAAAAGTGGAAGTTGTAAGTTTCACTGTAGACTCAAAAAAAGGGCTAACTGATGAAATAGCCGGTGGAAACCCGGGTGCAAACGGAGTTCCTGACACTATAGCAAAACTAAGCCTGAAGGTGACTCCCTCTGTCACGGTTCCGCTGGCTTCTTTCTCTGCATCCCCCGCCTCAGGAACAGCGCCGCTGAATGTATCTTTCACTGACAGCAGCACAGGATCTCCCACTTCATGGAACTGGGACTTTGGAGACGGGACAGGCTCAACAGGGCAGAATCCGGTGCATACTTACTCCGCAGCAGGAAATTACAAAGTAACGCTTTCAGTAAGCAATGAAAACGGCAAGAATTCAACATTTACTGCAATAACCGTCCTGCAGCCAGCACCTCCTGTAGCGGACTTCAGCAGTAATGTCACATCCGGGACTGCTCCCCTTGCTGTGCAGTTCACCGACCTATCGGAAAATGCAGAAGAATGGAACTGGGACTTCGGAGACGGGACAGGTTCAACAGGGCAAAACCCGGTGCACACTTACTCCACAGCAGGTAATTACAAAGTAACGCTTACAGTAAGCAGTGCAGGCGGCACAGATATAAAAACAGGCGAGATTTCTGTAGCTGAAAAGCCCGCAGACGATTCTGGGAACTCCAGCTCCACAAATAGTCCTGAAAATCCCAGCCCTGTCGATAATTCCAGTGATGACAGTTCTACAGGTAATTCCGGAAACAGCAGTTCTGCAAACGGTTCAGAAAATGAGAGTTCTGCAGCGAATTTCGGAAACAGCAGTTCTGCAAACGGTTCAGGTAACGAAAGCTCTGCATAATTGGATAATGGGAAATACAGCTCGGAAATGAAAAACATGAAGGGAAAAGAGATTTTTCAGGCTGCAATTGTCCTGACCATTGCGGTTATTCTGGTCAATGCACTGGTTCCGTTCTTTACGGGCTCAAAAATGCCCCTTATAGTGTTGAGCGGGAGCATGGTTCCTGTAATGCTGCCCGGAGACATGATCATTGAAAAATCGGTTGATCCGAATGAGCTTCAGGTAGGGGACGTCTTGATTTTCCGCGATCCTGGCGGCAGACCAGATACTTTAATCACTCACAGGATCATTGCCATAGACGAAGAAGAGGAACGTACTTTCCATACAAAAGGAGATGCAAACAACGCAGAAGATATGTCTGTAGTTAAAGCCTCTGATGTAGTTGGAAAACTAACTTTTGTCATTCCTTATGCAGGATATCTTCCAGATACAGTAAAGCATAACAAAAATATTTTCCTCTTCACGGTGATACTGCCTGCAGGTCTTCTGATCTTCGAGGAAATGAGGAATTTGATTCTATACAGCAATCCAGCAAAAGCTCGAAAAGTGGAAAAAGAGCGAAAAAAGATTGCCAGAAGAACCTCTTATGCAATCAATAGAAAACGGCTGGCAGCGTTCATTCTTATAGCCGGATTTATTTCTACGGGGATAGTGGCGTACAACCTTGGGGAAAACGGGCATGTGATTCTCGGGAAGGAAACAACAATAAAAAATCCCGGCCCTCTTTCCCGTGTATATGTAATAACGCCTGATGAATACGGGAAAAGAATTGATATCAATTTCTGGTATGGGGTGATTACCCCGTCTAATGAGACTAAGGCTTATGAGAATCAGGATGTTCCTGAAGGAGTGATTGCTCCGTCTTCTTTGGCTCAGGTTAATGAAACTAAGGTTATTGCCCCTGAAAATACTCCTGCAACTATCAGTACGGTCCCGTATATTCTGCCGGTTTTCTGGATAATTGCGCTTTCGGAAATAAATCCCTATCTTCCGGCTCTTGCTGAAATTGTTCTCTATACATGCCTGCCTGTTCTGCTCCTGGTCCCTCTATGGTACAGGAAATCGGTTATCGGCAGAAAGAGCAAGAAGGTAAAGTTTCGCCGTATTATAGCACAGTGGAAACGGAACCTTCACATCATCTGAGCCTTTGAATAAGTATTTTCGCAAATTTAAGAGATAATAAATCTTTTTTCTGCGAGATAAAGCACTTAACCCCTGAAAAAGTGATATACAGAATTTAAAAAATATTTAAGAAATAAAAAGATAATCAGGAAAACAGCTCATGCTTAAAAAGTCAAGAACCTGCTTCAATAGAGATACATAATATGTGCATACGGCAGGCCATGGATAAATAACGAAAATGAGATTTAAAAGATGAAATATTCAATAAAATTAGAAAACTTGAAATATGAGTCACATATATCCCCTATTATATATGCTGGTTTAAATTTTATTCCTGGCTGAGTTGTTTAATGTATCTGCTTTTATTCATATGTGTTAAAGAAACCCAAATGTTTTCATCGTGGAAAAAAGAGGAAAAAACAATGAAAGAACCTGAACGTCTGGAAAAATACCAGATTTTATCAATGGAGTGCTTGATTGCAGTAAATGGGGCAATCAAAATAAAATTGGGGTGAAAAAAAAATGGATCCTGAGCTTCTCAAAATAAAAAACATCTTAATAGATTACTCAAAAATCCTTTTCATTGTATTTATTCTGATAATGATCTTCTCCGGCATCTGGATGTTTAAGATATATTCAGGGTCAGCATATGAAGAAAAGAACATTACTTCCTGCACACAGCTCGCCAGTTATACATATTCAGCCACTGTAACGAAGCCTAACCCCCTCTACACTGAAGGAACAAAGCTTGAAATGGGAAAACCGGCCTATTTCTTTGCTGTATCTCCTGCAGCAGACATCTCATTTGTATACCGCCTCCAGGCAGCAGAGTCTTCTGACCTCAATGTGGAAGCAGACACCTTAATTGTGGCAAGCGGCAAGGAAGGATATGGAAAAGAGCAGAAAATATTCTGGCAAAAAGGCTTCAAGGTTGGAGAGCCAAAAAGAGCCCAATTGAAAAATGGAGATTCTCTTACTACTGGCTTTACCCTTGACGTTCCTCAGATTCTGGAAAAGGCAAAAGATGTACAGGAACAGATTAACTACACCTCAGAGCCGGCAATAGAAATCGTCACTAAAGTCAATTATGAAGGGAAAATAAATGGGGAGAACGTTAAAGGAGAAAAAAGCTTTACCATACCTGTCAACACAACCTCCACATATTATCAGATGCCTGAAAACCTGGAATTCTCTGAAGACACATATAAAACTGTCAGTGTTCTAACCCCACCTTCATTATCAACTCTCAAAGTCCCTCTGTTCTTCTTCGTATTGAGCTTAATCCTTATGGTAGCCCTTATTCGCATGGGAAAAACGAGTAAAGTTGATCCGGCTTACATCGAAAAGCTTGAAAGGGAAAGCAAGAAATCTTCTTTTAAAGAATTCATCAGTGAAGGTAAAATTCCTGAAAACAGGGATTCTCTTCTGCGGGTTGAGATTTCTTCACTTGAAGGCCTTGTAGATGCTGCATCTGATATGAATGAAAGGGTAATTCATGATACAGTATCTGGAGAATATTTCATAATTCATAATGGAGCATTGTATATTTTCTTTGATGCACCTTCAAAAGAAAAAGATTAATGAAAAATTCAAGATTGATGCTGAGAGTCTAGTTGAAGAGTTTAGTATTATAAATACTCTTCATCTCAGCCCCCTCTTCATATCCTCATTATCGTGAACACTGTGGAGGATTTCGATTTCCCTCATTTTCTTCGCGGGTCTTTCCTCAACTACTTCCTTTTGTGCTCCCAGATTAATATATATAATTCCGAAATTCCTGTAAACGGCATCTCATGAATTCATTTCACTCGCCGTTTAAGGCATGGTCCCACCGGTGACAGTATAAATAAACGAACTCAATAATCAGGCCGTGATGTCTAATACAAAAAAATTAATATCATGTTGCGTGGGGGACCTTTCCTTTAATTTTCCTTCATAATTTTGATTCTGGCTTCCTTTAGTCATAATTCCCGAAAAAAATGTGTATGTATTATTGTTAAGAGAGTAAATTAGTAAAGTATTTCATAAATAAAAATTTATTTGGTGAGAAATAAATTTATCTATCATGTGCATTTTCCATAGAGGCTATCGAAATAGGAGCTGTCAAAATACTCTTTAATATCTTTTGCAGCAAAAGAAATATTAATATCCAAAGCGAGAGGGAATAATGACCTTTATATATTAAAGAATCTACATAGGACAAGCCTGAGCTGATAGATCGCAGGGGGAAAACAGATAATTAGCCTGAGAATTGAGTCACTGGATAAAGGAGCCTTCTGGGCAGGGCTTCGCCTTGTAAAAAACTGGACTTTCAGCGTGTTCTACAAGAAGTATGAGCAGATGCTTGAAAAAGAGATTATGAGCTCTGAAATTCCTGAACACATAGCTGTAATTATGGATGGAAACCGCAGGTATGCAGGTCAGATGGGAAGAGCTAGAAGTTATGGACACGCTATGGGAGCAGAAGTTACTGAAAGGGTTATTGAATGGTGCTATGAGATAGGAGTAAAACAGCTTACTCTCTATGCCTTTTCTACAGAAAATTTCCGGCGTTCAGAAGAAGAAGTTGATGGACTCTTTAACCTGATAAATGAGAAGTTTCTGAAGCTTTATACCGATAAAAGAACCTACGAAAAAGAGACGCAGGTCCGGGTAATAGGTGACAGGACAAAGCTGCCCGCTTTTCTGAATGAGTCCATTGAAAAGATTGAGAAAGCCACCGAAAACCACACAAAATTCAGCTTGAACGTGGCTATCGCTTACGGTGGCAGGCAAGATATAATTCAGGCGGTAAGGGATATTGCAACCTGCGTATCCAGCGACAAACTTTCTCTTGAAGATGTTGATGAAAGCTTGATTTCAAAACACCTCTATCCATCCTCTGGAGTCCCGGTCCCGAATGTAGATCTTATTGTCCGCACAGGAGGAGATGAAAGAGTCTCTAACTTCCTGCCGTGGCAGGCTAACGGCAGCGAATGTGCAACTTATTTCTGTGCTCCTTACTGGCCCGAATTCAGAAAAATTGACCTTCTTCGTTCGATAAGAGTATATCAGGCTCGAAAAGAAGAAAAAAAGCGTGAGCACTCATACCGTGTCTCAAAAGTTAAAAATTTCCTGAGGATAGGGAAACACGAAGAAAAAGGCGAAGAAATGAGACAGCTCCTGCTGTCAAAAAAGCAGGGAGTATCCTGAGATACTTAAAGCTTGTGGAAAACTGAATACCTGAATAAAGATTAATGATTAACCCTGCTATTAACCTGTATCTTTACACCCACAATACAAACTCTTTTTTTCGTAAATTACAGGTTTCATCCCCTCTCTTTTCGAAATTAACCTTCTGATCAACTATCTGCAAGAAAAATATCCCCGAAAACACCGTTATATTAATATTCAAGGGAGGACTATGTTAACTGGGGAAAGTTTGGCATATCTGATTTTTCAGTTCCCGGAGAATCAGCATCTCTGAGAACTTATTGCGAAGCAAGTAACGTAAAAACCAGGAGATAAGATCAAGCTGTCTGGCAAAGTTATCCGGTAGATGATCAACTATCTCATAGTTACTTATTAGGAAGAGGGGAGTTATTATGGACACTTATAAAGAGTTTAATTCTTATTCCTGCAAAGAATACAGGGTAGGGTTTGAAAGGCAGGGTTCAGACCTTGAAGGAATCAGGAGGTATTGTACTGGGAAAAGACCAAAGAAAACCTAACCGCCTGATTAACGAAAAGAGCCCTTATCTTCTACAGCACGCTTATAATCCTGTGGACTGGTATCCATGGGGAGAAGAGGCCTTTGAAAAAGCCAGAACGGAAAACAAGCCTGTTTTTCTCTCAATCGGATATTCAACCTGCCACTGGTGCCATGTGATGGCACATGAGTCTTTTGAGGACGAAGAAGTTGCAAGGCTTATGAATGAAGCTTTTGTCTCCATAAAAGTAGACAGGGAAGAAAGGCCTGATATTGATAATATTTACATGACTATCTGCCAGATTATCCTTGGGAGGGGAGGATGGCCTCTTAATATCATCATGACTCCTGGAAAGAAGCCTTTTTTTGCGGGCACTTATATCCCGAAAAAATCCCGTTTTAGCCAGACAGGAATGCTGGAACTGGTCCCCAGGATAAAAGAAATCTGGAACCAGCAGCATGAAGAAGTGCTTGATTCGGCTGAAAAGATTACATCTACCATTCAGAACATGCTTATGGAGTCTTCAGGAGAGGAACTCGGGGAAGAAATAATCGAAGAAGCTTATGATGAAATGCTTAATTCGTTTGATATGGGATACGGAGGTTTTGAAGGAGCTCCAAAATTTCCGACCCCGCATAGGATTTCCTTTTTGCTCCGCTACTGGAGGCGCAGTGGAAACCCTGAAGCCCTTCATATGGTAGAAAATACACTGGACAATATGCGCAGGGGAGGTATCTATGACCATCTGGGTTCGGGGTTCCACCGCTATTCTACGGACAGGATGTGGGTCCTGCCCCACTTTGAGAAAATGTTATATGACCAGGCCCTTACCGCAGTTGCATATACTGAAGCTTATCAGGTTACCGGAAAAGAACTGTATAAAGAAACGGCAGAAGGGATACTCGATTACGTCTTAAGAGACCTCACCTCTCCGGAAGGCGGGTTTTACTGCGGGGAAGATGCAGATGTCGAAGGAGAAGAAGGAAAGTACTATCTGTGGACCATAGAAGAGGTCAGGAGTGTCCTTGGTCCCGAGGATTCCGAATTGATAATCAAAATGTTCAATTTGAGACAGGGGGGCAACTTTGAAGAAGAAATCAGAGGCAGAAAAATCGGAACAAATCTCTTATATATGGCTCTCTCTCCGGGATCCCTTGCAGCCGAAATAAATGTTCCTGTAGAAGAAGTAGAAAAACGGGTAAAAACTGCCAGGGAGAAACTCCTTAAAGCCAGGTATGAGCGCAAAAAACCTTCAATGGATGATAAGATACTTACCGACTGGAACGGACTTATGATTGCAGCCTTTGCAAAAGGTTTTCAGGTTTTTGGAGAACAAAAGTATCTGAAAGCCGCAGAGAAAGCTGCAGACTTTATTCTTAAGACCCTTTACAGTCCCGATGGCAGGCTGCTTCACCGCTATAGGGAAGGAATTTCAGGAATCTCAGGAACTTCCGATGACTATGCATTTTTGATACATGGGCTCCTTGAGCTTTATGAGGCAGGCTTCGAACTGCGCTACCTTGAAGCTGCAGTTTCTCTGAACAATGAGCTGCTTGAACACTTCTGGGACCCTTTCAACGGCGGGCTTTATTTTACAGCCAATGACAGCGAGGCCCTTATTTTCAGAAAAAAAGAGTTTACAGATTCAGCAATACCATCAGGGAACTCAGTTGAAATGTTGAACCTTTTGCGCCTCTCCAGGATAATTGCAGACCCTGGACTCGAGGAAACTGCTGACCGACTCGAACGCGCATTTTCAAAGCTGATTATAAAGGCACCTTCCGCATATACCGAATTTCTGTCTGCTCTTGACTTCAGGCTCGGACCTTCATATGAAGTGATAATCTCAGGAAAGCCCGGGGCTCAGGACACGGGACATATGCTGAAAGAACTATGGAGCTATTTCATTCCCAATAAGGTGCTTATTTTCAGGCCCGAAGGAGAAAATCCCGAGATTACGGACCTGGCAAAGTATACAAAAGAGCAATTTCCAATTGAAGGAAAGGCAACTGCGTACGTCTGCCAGGACTACGAGTGCCACCTTCCTACCACAAGAGCCAGCGAGATGTTAAAGATGCTTAATGTTTGAGCCTGATACTCAAGCTGAATGCAGATTTCAGGAAAACAGAGTCAAACTTGTAAAAACCAGATTATTTACAGAAATGTCTTATAAAAGCTAGATTATGCACTGAAAGGTCAAAGAAATTGGGGTATAGAAAATGAAAGAGTACACACTTGAAGAACTTTCAGAGTACAACGGAAAGAACGGAAAGGTTTACATCGCCTATGCCGGCAAGGTCTACGACGTATCAGACAGTTATCTGTGGGAAGGAGGCGCTCACCAGGGGCTCCATGATTCAGGGCAGGACCTCTCAGAAGCAATGGACAACGAAGCGCCCCACGGCCCTGAAGTTTTTAAGGATTACCCTGTTGTTGGAACTTTTAAAAAGTGACCAAAAAATGGCCTGTTATTCAACAGGTTCTAATTTTTAAGATAAAACGAATGATAGTGAACTAAGGAGCTGTGCATATGAAAAATGACTGTTCTATCCCTCTTTGAAGAATTAAGCCAGGATTAAGTATAACTGCGATTAACCCTTATCTCCCTCTCCATGCTCATAGGACTCACAGGTACGCCGGGTACGGGTAAAACCTCGGTTAGCAAGCTTCTCGAAAAAAGAAGGCAGTGGAAGGTAATTCACCTTAACGACCTGATAAAAGAAGAACACCTCTACACTGAAGTTGATGAAAAAAGGGATGCGGTAGTAGCGGATATGGGGCTTGTCCAGAGCCGCCTTCCTGAGCTTATTGATGAAATGGAGAAAGGGTCGGCAAACAAAGTAGTAATTCTTGAAAGCCACCTTGCCCACTATATCGCTGATACTATTATCGTTCTCAGGGCATGCCCGCCTGAACTGAAAACAAGACTTGAAACACGCGGCTACTCGGAAGGGAAGGTAAGGGAGAACATTGAGGCTGAAGCCCTCGATGTTATCCTTGTTGAGTCTTCAGAGTGGTGCGAAAAGATTTTTGAAGTAAACACAACTGGAAAAAGTGTTGAAGAAGTCGAGCAGGATATAGAAAAAATTATAGACCATATTTTAAGTGGAAAAGAAGAAGAATTACCGGAGTATAAACCGGGATCAATTGACTGGATTGACCTTGTTCCTTAATGAATAAGAAAAAAGAGAGGGAGATGGGGTTAATCCCCGGAAGATTAATGCTTCCATGCTCCCGTTAAAATGTTTATTTACAAGAGCAACCGGTACATGAAGAGGTTCTGGCACAGCTAGAAACCCTGGAGCTGCTGGTAGTGCACTTGAAATTCAATGTTACCTTCGCAGTGTCATAAACTCCATATCTGTTTACGGCTTTGTATGTGAAACTGTCACCCTTTTTAGAACAGGCAACTGGTTTTACATAGCTAAATGTACCATTGCTTTTCATCAATACTTTGCCCCCTTTTGCCGTGGTGATATAGCCAGTAGTTGTAACTTTGAGGCCGCACCCTTTGTCATTAGCCAGTACATTAAATGTCCTGGATTTCTGGCTTGGGTTTAAGCTAAATGAGTCACTTATTGCATCCGTTTTACATTTACTATATGTGCTACTGGATGTGCTGGTTTTACTGCACGCGGCTCCTGTCATTGACATGACAAAAAAGACTAACGTGAATATACACAGTACCTTCATCCACTTGTTAAATACAGATTTTAGCATTACTATAAACTCCATGTATTCGCTTAATCATAAGTATTTCAAAGACCCTGGTATTTTAATCCGGTTTTTACTGTTTAATAAAATGCACCCATTACTATTGAAAAACCGGAGTTAAATAGTGTAACATATTTTATTATGATTAAGCGATTTTTAGATGTTTTTTGTACCAGACAATGTGAATATAAATATACAGTCTGGTGTTTATAATACCGCTGTTCATTTCAATATACTATTTCTATTCAATGCTTTTTCGAGATGCTCTTCAATCATATGGAGAAAACATATGAAAGGGCAAGGGATAAAATTTAGAGAATACTATCCTCAAAAGGCAAAGAAATAATCGAATATATATTGAAAAATATCAAAGAGTGCATTGAATACAAGTAGTTGATTCTTTTATAAAAATATTTCCCTGAAATAACATTTCCAGCATGCATACAGACTTCAAAATTTGTTATTTATTGTTATTAGTAATTAGAATGTTTTGTATTTATATAGCTAAAAATGTGATTAAATCGTAGGAAAATAAGAAATATAAAAGAATATAAATTTGAATGAACCATTTGAAAGGAGCCAGAACATCATAGAAAACAATAAGAGAAGACAATTACAGAAATGGCTGGAAAAAAATAAAAGGAAAAGTTCATCAATGCAGTCTTTCCGTGAACAAAAAAACTAGAGTATGCTATATTTTATGCAAGACCTAAGCGGATTCTGTTGGAAAATCGCTATACCTGGCATTTGAACTTATGCATAAAATGTGTTAACCGATGACAGCAGAGGAAATGTTAGGAAAAAACAGAAAAAGAAAAGTTAAGAAAAACATGAAGGATAGGTTAAAAAAACTATCATAAAGAAAAGTTGCTATCACTTGCAGAAACATTCCTTAGGCGGGCTACTCCGTTGCAGCCTTTGATTACCTCTACAACCGGCTTAGGGACAAGGTGCTCCCACTTTTCTCCTGCAATCATTCTTCTTCTGATTTCAGTACCTGAATACCTTTCTCTGACATAAAGGGGGGATTCCTTAACACTGAACCCAGCTTCCCGGAAAAGCTGGATGACCAGAGGATTGTTCGAGTACACCACGTCAAAATGTGGAGTTCTGGATGCGACGTGGTGAACCCAGATAGAGTTGTACCTGACATCTTCAATAGGAAGGACATAATGACGGATAGGAAGGTGCTCAAGCGCATTATAGACCATCAGGACCCTTTCCCCTGCAGTAAACGGATCGGTATCTTCATGGCTTTTCTGGGCACTTCCAATGCCTATGACCAGTTCATCGACCTCTTCTGCAATCCGCATAATTACAGCATGGTGTCCGAAGTGATACGGCTGAAAACGCCCTATATAAAAAGCTCGTGTCATCGGATCCAACCTCAAATGTACCGGATTCCTCTTTTGAATAAATATTCAGATTTAAATTGAATTTCAGATTGTTTCATTGCGGATTCCCGTTTCAAAGCTGAATTCTTTGCAGACTTCCAGGAAGTGTTCCGCATTGCCCTTACGCTTCATTTCGATAAGCTTTCCAACAAGTTCGAGACCTGGTTTGGGATCTTCCATTATTTCCATTTGATCACGGACCATATCGAAGTATTTTTCTCCGATTTCAGTCCTTATGAAAACAGAGTTCCACCCATCAGGTGTTCCAACCGAACCTACAGAAATATCGGCAAAGACAGAGGTATAATCACAGCAGTGATGACAGGGGTTTCTTGCATATTTTGCAACATCCTTGATCGGCACAGAGTGGACCTCTCCATCCTTTGTGTAGACCCAGAATTTCCCTTTTGTGAATTCCATCTTCACGATGTCCAGTATATTGACCTTCAGGATCTCGGGGATAATCTTGTGAAGCATGACATCATGATGGAAACTTTCCATACATAACAGGCCGATAATAAGCACGATCTTTTCATTCACGTTTTCCCGGATCAAACGTGCAGCATGTGCCTGGCAAGGTACTCCAACAACTGCAATCCGGTCATACTTTTCGAAGGCTTCCCTGAGAGCTGCTACTACAGGATCAGAGGTATATTTTGTCCCTCTTACCTTTTCCACATCTTCTGCACTTGTCAGCAGAACGACTTCAGGCTCCCAGTTTTCATTTCGGGTAATTCCTACAGCGCAGTCAATTTCACCTTTATTGAAGAGGGCTTTGAGAATTCCGCTCGTTACGCCTCCATCCTGGCTGCCTGCATTATCTTTAGACTTTGCGCCAAAGAACTTGCGGACATTTGAAAGCTCGTTTTCGATGAAACCGTCCACTACCGGACAGATCCTGCTGCAGGTTAAGCAACCTTCACAAACCTGGTATCCAGCTCCTATTTCATACAGGCTCAGATCATTCGGATCTCGAATTTCTGCCGCCTTCTTTACGGTAACAGCCCCAATGGGACATACGGCCTCGCATGCCCCACAGGCTGCGCATACGTCATGTTGAATGACTTCTGCAATCTTTGGTGGCAATCAGTTACCTCCAACGCCTTGATAAGCTTGCCTTACTGGCAAGATTTTTTTAAAGGTATAATGGAATAAATTAAAAAAAATTATTGCAGGATGTAATAAAATTACATCTTTGCAATGATTTCTTTGCCTATAAGCTTTATTGCCTTTTCTTTGTCAGGACCGATTGGGGATCCGGCAACAATCTGGGTTACTCCGATTGCCTCAAGGTCTTTAATCCTCTTCATGCAGTCCTCAGGGGTTCCGCAGATTGCAAAGGATTCGATCATCTTAGGGGTAACAAGTCCGCCCATGAGGGATCCGAAGTCTCCCTTGGCAATAGCTTCACCGATCTGCTTCTTGGATTCTACTGGAATGCCGTGGCGTTCAAGGACAAGGTCAGGGGATCCTGCGACGATAAAGGCGACAACGACTTTTGCAGCATTAACTGCTTTTGCAGGGTCTTTGTCAATGGAGAAGCAGGCGTATGCTGCAACATCTACTTCACTTGGGTCGCGGCCGGCTTTTACGGCACCATTGCGGATCTGTTCTACAGCGACCTCAAAGTCCTTGGGGTGAGAAGCGTTGATCAGAACACCATCTGCAATTTCACCGGCAAGTTCGAGCATCTTGGGACCCTGGGCGCCCATGTAAATTGGAACTTTTCCGGCTTTGAAAGCAAGCTTTGCACCTCCGAATTTGATCATTTCGCCGTCCATGGAGACTTTCTTGCCGTCGATGAAATCTCTGATAGCATGAATTGCTTCTTTCGTGGTTGCAAGAGGTTTGTTCCAGGAAATGCCCATGGCATCGAAAGTTGCTTTGTCTCCAGGTCCGAGACCGAGAACTGCCCTGCCGCCTGAAATTTCAGCAATGGAAGCAATACTGGATGCTGTAATTGCAGGGTTCCTGGTATAGGAGTTTGTAACACCGGAGCCGATCTTGATGCTGTTGGTGTTCAGAGCGAGAACGGTAAGAGTGGAATATACGTCACGGTTGTTGTAGTGGTCAGTGATCCAGACGTAGTCGAATCCCTGCTGTTCTGAAAGCTTTGCGTAATATGCGATCTTTAATGCAGGATCGGCCGGTACAAATTCGATTCCGAACTTCATCTTTGATTACTCCATAATTCTACTACTCAATGGCTAGATGGTATTTTTATCCAATATAAAAATATAGAGATTAAATCATAATTAACATCTATTACATTAGGTGTTAATCACAACCTCTAACTAGAATTCACATAACAGTATTTAAGAATCTATATATAATTAACTGTATTAAAGGAAATGTATATAAAAGGAATAATAAAACAATTCCTCATACAGTCATTAAACTGAAGACATGCTCAAGCATGACTCATTCAAAAGAAATAACCAAACCTTATAAACCTTATCCAGCACTTGATTTTTTCCTGGTAATATTTCAAACTGGAATGAGAAGAGATAGGAGAAAGAATATTTATCTAATTTTAAAGGAAGTTTTCTGCGAGGGGGCAGGAAAAGATTTATATTGTAAAAATGTGTGGCGTCGAAACCTGCAGAATATTCCAGGGCAGGCAATTTACAAATATTGGGGCCAAAGATAGTGAAAATAGGAAAAGAAAATACCTGAAAGCCCGGAACAGACGAGTGTGAAAAAAATAAGACAGATAGTAATCTAAAGGGAAGATTTATGTTACTTTTTTATAGAATTATATACAAAGAATAGTCAATATATATGTTGATAAAACCCGGGGCAATTACCGGGGAATACAGAGTAAGGGAAAAGCCCACTAAAAGTTTGTGGTTAACTTGAGCGAAATGAATGTGGAGGTGAGAGAGCTATGGCTGTATCCAGAAAAGGAGAAAAGTACCGCTGTGAGATCTGCGGCAATGAAGTCACCGTAACAAAAGTTGGGGGCGGAACGCTTGTTTGTTGTGGGGAAGAAATGACCCTCTTAGAAGAATAACAAAAAAGTCCGAATTTTCTCGTATAAGATAAGTATGAGACCAGCCTGAAAGCGTTGGGATAAATCCGAATAAGAATAAAATTTTTTGCTTTGGAGGGAAAGCGATGAAATGTTATGAATGTGCCCTGGAGGGCAAAGATACGGATGCTGTGGGAATTTGTATCGTATGTGGGAGAGGAGTTTGCAAAGAGCACCTTATTCATGAGGAAACCCCTGTATGGGAAGGCAACTATCCTATTGAACTTAAGCCAGACCAGGAACACATCAAAAGAATAGTTTGTGTTCCCTGCCATGTAGCTTTGAAAGAAAACTGTCTGTTTAGTGAGGTTTGTTGAGGTGGTCAAATATGCTGAAATGTTACGATTGCCTTGAAAATAATAAGGACAGTGAAGCAGTAGGTGTATGCATAGTCTGTGGAAAAGGTCTCTGCATGGAGCATATTAAACAGGTAGAATTCCCCATGAAAGGAGGCTATCCGCTTAATGTCACACTCAAGAAAGACCTCCCAAGAATGATGTGTCGTGAGTGTATCGATGCCATTCTTGGAGAGGACTTCTGCGTATAACTTCTGCGTATAACTTCTGCTTGCACGTAAATTGGACTGTAAATATGTCTCAATAACTGGGGGTAAGGCAGTGAAAAGCCCGGGGCTTCTAAGTTTAATCATTACTACTCTTTTTGCAGGACTGATCGTATTTGCCGGAGCCTCAGAGCCGAGCGGGCCCGGAGATTTTACATCGGACCAATTTTCGGAATCTGGAATCTGTTCGAACTGCCATGGAAGCAGTTTTGGGGAATGGGACGGCTCCATGCATTCGAATGCGGACAATGACTTCTTTTACCAGGCAATGCTTCAGGAATACGGTGTAGCTGCAGAAGCCCAGGGGCTTTCCCCGGAGTTTTGCTCCCGCTGCCATACTCCCATAGGAGTGGTTTCAGCTGAAATTCCACCTCTCGACGGTTCCCATCTGAGCGAGGTTTCAAAAGAAGGAGTCCAGTGCGATTTCTGCCATGTAGTTACAAAAAGCGAAGGTATAGGAAACGCTTCCTATGTCCTTGAACCCGGCAATGTAAAATGGGGAAACAGAGCCGATGCAGAGTCTCCATCCCACGAAACAGAAGCAAACGAGTTTTATAGCGATTCCGCATACTGCGGCATGTGCCACAACATCTACCACCCGGTAAACAATCTGACTCTGGTAGCTACATATACCGAATGGGAAGAAAGCACGTACGCTGAAACAGGGGTAAACTGCCAGGCCTGCCATATGACTCCCGGGATTGTTGGATTCAAAGAAAATCCCGGAAAAGCTGCCTCTTCAGGCCCTGAGAGGGAACATGTGTATACTCACTATTTTGTGGGTGCAAACGCTTTCGTGACAAATGTTATGGGCGAAGGTAGGCACGAAAAAATGGCTATTGAGAATCTCCAGCACGCTGCAGAACTAGAGGTAAATGCTTCTGATTCAGCAGAACCAAATGAGAAGGTAGAAGTGGAAGTCAAAATCACGAATGCAGGAGCAGGACACAAAATTCCAACAGGAGTTACTGAAGAGAGAGAAATGTGGCTTGAACTTACTGTAAGTGATTCGGAAGGCAGGGTACTCTATCATTCAGGAGCTCTTGATAGCAAAGGAGCAATCGATCCTGAAGCAACAATTTATCATACGGTTTTTGCAGACTCGCAGGGAAAGCCCACAGTTAAGGTTTGGGAAGCAGAAAGTATTCTATCAGATAACAGGATAAGCCCGAAAGAATCTGTAATTGAAAAGCATTCTTTCATAATGCCTGAAAATGCCTCTAATCCTATCAGTACAAAAGCCGTTCTTCACTATAGATCAGCTTCTCAGGAGCATATTGACGAGCTTTTCGGAAAAGGGGCCTATGATGTGCCTGTAATTGATATGGCAGCATACCCTGAAGAGGAAAAAGACTCAACTCCGGGCTTTGGAACAATAGGAGCTGTTGCCGCCCTATATCTGGGAAGCGCCCTCATAAGACGTAAAAAATAAAAATAACGGTAAAAAGAAGACAAAAACTAAAAATCAGAGTTAAAAATAGTTTAGGCATAATATTATTTCCCTGTAAACACTATCATATAGGCATATTCAAAAATATTCAAAAATTAGAACATATCCTTAGATTTATGAGGAAGACAGGCGAAGGGGCATGAAAGAAAACGAAACAAAACCAATAAGGATTCTGGGAATATCTGGAAGTCCCAGAAATATGGCGACTGATTACCTGGTTCAGGAAGCCCTGAAAATTGCAAAGGAGAAGTATGGTGCAGAGACAGAAT
>CAYSWX010000017.1:0-60047 GCA_964434965.1 uncultured Methanosarcinales archaeon | reverse complement strand
TAGGGTGTGCAGGTACCGAACAGCCGAATGAAACCGTAACTCCAACTGAAGCAGCTACTCCAACTGAAGCCGTAACTCCAACTGAAGCAGCTACTCCAACTGAAGCCGTAACTCCAACTGAAAACATAATTCCTACTGAAAAAGAGAATGCAGTTGAAGAAGTGACTCCACTTGAAGAAGAAACTGAGGAGCCAACTCTAAAGGAAGAGAATATTACGACAACAGAAGATGAGGGTGTAATTAAAGTAACTCCAAGCAAAGGTGATTAAACAAAAACCTCTACTTAGAACTGGATGAGGGCAGAGCTGTTCAGAAGCCTCTACCTCAAGTACTTTTAAAGTGGTAACTAAGGCTTTGCCCTTATCTGAAATCCTTATAGGGCTTCGGTACTATTGTATTAATCGGCAGTGTAGCGAAAGTTATGTATAACTACAAATTTTATAAAGTTATCAAATCAAAAATCTCAATACCAGCAGACAAGTTTCATGTACATATGTAAAAACTTGACTTCAACTTTTCTGCAAAATCGGAACGCTGCCTAAGGAAAACAAAGTGTCAAAACTTCAACTATTTAGTAGCGAACAGCCCTCTTTCTTCCAGAGTTAAGAAAAGGCAGTTTTCAGCTTTAGACGCATGAATCAGAGTTTTAAGATTTTTAAGATTTTTAAGAGCTCTTTCTCTGGTATTGAATCGACAGTCCAGCCTTATAGGCATTTTGGACATGTCCACGAACTCCCAGGGATGAACAAATATCACAGGAGCTGTTGTACGCCTTAAGATTGGGAAAATGAAACATGGAGGCAATCTTATAAAAGAAGATGTAATCGTGGCAGGAATCCTGATTACTTTGCCCTCTACTCTGCTTCGGGAAAATGGCGGCTTGTATGCTGCAATAGAGGAATCGTAAAGGAAGCCTTCTTCTTCAAGGAGTTCAAGATAGCTTTCAGGGAACTGAAGGTTCGGAGCCCTGAAGGAAACCAGCCTTTTTTCAAACTGCCTTTTCCAGAAAGGAAAGGGGCAAGAGCAACGATTTTCTGGACACCCTTCTTTTTTGTCATGCGTGCTACTGTGGCGATTACCAGTTTTCCTTCCAAATTATAAGGAATAGAAACTTTGACGAGGTTATCTTCCAGATCAACTCCATTGAAAATCCGGTAAATAGGTTTTTCGGTCATTATTTTTGAGTCTTTTTCAACTGCCGAGCTGACAGCAATTACAGCATCAGCATTTCTCAGGAACAGTTTGCCTGCAATGTATAAAGCAGGCCCGTATAGGGCGTGTCCCACGAGGGAGTGATTGGTAACTACCGCAGGAATTCCAAGTTTTCGAGATGCAAGAAGAGCAGACATCCCTATAGGGGAATCAAGTCCATGGCAGTTGAGAATATCATAATTTCCTTTTTTCAAAAGATCGTAGAGTTCTTTATATGCATTGGGCATGAGAAGACGATACTGCCCTGGCAAAGGTTTACATTTGATCCTTATATCCGTAATTCCATCTCTGATGCAGCTTTCAGGGTAGCCCGGATAGCTTCTTGTAATAATAGTTACCTCATGACCGTGCATACTCAGGGTTTTAGCAAGGGCGTGCATGGAATACTCGATTCCTCCAACTTTTGGAAAATACCAGTCGCTTTCAGTGCGATTTTGTATTTTTCCATATTCTAAACCCTCCGTAATAAAATAGGCAAAGGAATCCTATAAGGCTACTGAGCCCAAAGGAAATAAAACGCTCGAGAAAAACAAAGCTACTTGCTGAAGCAAGTGATAGTCCAAAATAGAGAAGGACAGATATCAAACCTCCTTCAACTATTCCAAGACCTCCTGGGGTTATTGGCAGGATTCCAAGTAGCAGGTACAGGAATGAAACTGTTGCGATTATATGTAAAGGTAAAGGGATATTCAGGGCCAAAGCAATAAGTTTGAGACGTATTATATCGAGAATCCAGACTCCACTGGATAAAAGAAGGGCGGGTACAAAAGATTTTTTAAGCTGTCTCCAGTTTTTCTTCACGCGCCCGAGAAGGGAGGCAAATTTTACTCGGAAAAACCATATTATTATTCCTGCTACGAAGAAGGTTAAGATCAGTAAATAAGTTGAAGTTAACGTTAGATTATTTTTAAGGGGTAAGAATCTGATCTCCAATAAAGGGAATGAGTATATAATATAAACTAATATCAGCATAATAGGAATTGCTTCCACCATCCTTTCAAAAAAGATTGATATGAAAGCATTGGTATAGCTTATCCCAATTTGTTTTTTTATCCATAGTATCCTGAGGGGTTCACCTCCTGTCCTGCTTGCCGGAGTTAAATTATTTGCGAATATCCCTCCGAAAATAATGGGAACAAGGCTTGTAGCTCTTAGATTATAACCAAAACAGGAGAGAACCTTCTGCCAGCGGACTGCAAATAAGTACACACTCAATATGTAGACCAGGAATGCCAAAATAAAGTAGCGTATCCGGGTTTCACGTAGTATTCCCCAGCTTTCTCCAAGGAGATTTACAATCTCTGTCCAGTAGGTGTGGACCAGAAATGCTCCTAATATCAGCATTATAAGAGTTACAATGGATTTTTTCAGGGTTCCTGGGTTCAAAAGTACGCCTTTCCAAGGATACAGAGTGGTATTTATTGTAAGTACTCTACGAAATAACTTAAACCATATTTTATATTGTGGTTAATTATTTTCAAAAGCAAGCTCATGATTTAGTTCTAAAATAATTCTGTGTTGATCAGATTATTTAGTAACTTTATCCATATATCTTCCTGATAAAAAATGTTTTAAGACAGTTTGCTTTGTTTTTTTGGGAACTGAAGCCTGAAAAACAAATATCGTGAGTCGTAGACCCGTATAATGTTTTAAGTTTGTCGATCTTGTTTTAATTCCTGATCTGGCTCTAAATCATGAGATATAAGTATTATATATACTGGTAGGAATATAAAATCAGGTTTTAAGTATTAAGCTACAAATCTCTGATTTTAAATGGGGAAGGTAATGGGAAAATAGTCGGTTATTTTTCCAGTCTTATGCGTATATTCCTTGCAATAGGAGATGCACAGGCATCGATGACGAAGATTCTGAGCCCTTTGAAGAAGAAACTCCAGCTCAGGAAATGCAGAAATTACTGAAGTTGTAGAGGGAATTCCAGTTGAATCTGTACCCCGGTTGAAGCAGTTACTTCAACTGAGGAAGAGACTGAAGTTGAACTAAAATTGGAGATGAAACTGCGATTGAAAACGAAACCTGTTCAGAACTGAATTATTTAAGTATTAATCCTGAATCTGCCTTTAGTCCACTTCACTATGTATATTTTCTGATATTGAAGAAGAACTATAGTCAGAACTTAGTAGGAACTATTATAAAACCAGAATAGTAATTATAGAGCACTCAATTTTAAAGGGGGAAAATATGAGAAAAGCATTGCTTGTTTTAATGGCTATTTTTGGCGTATTTCTGGCAATAGGATGTGCAGGTACTGAACAGCCGAATGAAACCGCAACTCCAGCTGAAGGAGCAACTCCAGCTGAAGGAGCAACTCCAACCGAAGCAGTTACTGCAACTGAAGCAGTTACTGCAACTGAAAAAATGAATGCAACCGAAGCGGTTACTGCAACTGAAAAAATGAATGCAACCGAAGCGGTTACTGCAACTGAAGTAGGAGGTGCATATCAAGAGGAAATTATAGCTGAAGAGGAAATGACAGCCGCAGAGGAAGAAAATACTGAAGCTGCAAATGTCACAGAAAGTACCGGAGTGATCCATGTAACTCCAACGAATAAATGATGGATGCGGCAGTTTAAAACTCTACTTTAAATTCTAACAGTTTGCAGTATGAATAATAGCTTAATATGGATGAATAGAGGTTTTCGAAAACAGATGAAGGTGTGATCACAGCATCTCAGTCAGATAAGCAGAATAAGAAACATTAAGATCTGTTTCTTGAAATGGCTTCTATGAATTCCTTTATTCAGTCCATCTAATATTGAATTGTTATTCAGGACGGTTATTTTTAATATGCCGTTTTAACTATATCTTTTTTCTACAATTAAGCTAAATTTATTTTTTCTGGTTATCAAGTTACCTGCCACATCTCAAATGGCCTTATTTTTTAGAGTCTTCCGTTATCTGGGGTCGATGGTATCTATTAATTTATACTCAATATCTTCTTTCTTAATTTCTCATCCACGCGCGAAATCATAAGAGTAACTATGTTTAGAATCTGGTAGGAAATATTATAATATCAAACCATTAATTATAAGCATCTGATTTTTCATGGGGGAAAATGATGAGGAGAGAATTGGTCATTTTACTAGTCTTGTGTAGCATATTCCTGGCAATAGGATGCACAAGCAACAAGGGCAATGATACTCAAATACCTTCGACTCCAGCCGAAACGCCTTCAATTCCAGTTGAAGGAAAGATTGCCGAAGTGTCAATTAAAAATTTTTCCTTTAACCCAGAATCGGTCACAATATCAACCGGGGATACTGTAAGGTGGACGAACATGGACTCAGCTAACCATACGGTTACAGGTACCAGTTTCGGGTCTCAGACCCTGGCACCGGGAGACTCATATGAGTTCCTTTTTACCGACGCAGGTACCTATGAGTATCACTGCTCTATTCATCCCTCTATGAAAGGAACTGTGACAGTTGAAGGGAAGTGATGAATTTACGGGGTAGATATCTATCCATACGTGTCACAGGCTGTTTCTCAGGTTCTCTACCGTATTTTATGAGTAATGAATCGTGCAGGATTATTATAAAAGTGGAAATATTATAAAATAAAAATAATAATTATTCAGTGCCTATAAAACCTGAAGCACTATACACCTGATTTTGAATGGGAGAAAAGTAATGAGAAGAAAATCAGTTATTTTCCTGATCCTGCTCGGGATAGTCCTGTCAGCAGGCTGTTCAGAAAACGGTGCTTACGAACCTGAGCCTGCTGAAACACCTTTAGAGGTTCCTGTTGAAACTCCTGTAATTCCTGCCGAAGTACCTCAAGCTACAGAAGAAATCTTTGAAAATCCAGTAAATAATGCTTCCAATCAAACACCTGTTGAAAACCTGACCCTCCCAGAACCTGAAAACATTTCCGAAACCCCGGAAACTCCTGAAACTCAAGCGGAGCCCAGAGTGGTTGAAGTGGAAATAGAAAACTTTTCCTTTAATCCTGAATCGGTTACGATATCTCCTTATGATACAGTCAGGTGGACGAATCTCGATCCTATCACCCACACAGTGACTGGCCCTGAATTCGCATCCGGCACACTGAGGGACGGCGATTCTTTTGAGCTCACTTTTACAAAAAAGGGCATTTATAAGTATTATTGTTCGATTCATCCTTCTATGGAAGGGGTTGTGATAGTAGAGGATGAAGCGGTAAAAAATAACTGATCCATTCCTAAAGGCGAAGATATTGTAATATTTCTTCCTGCTGCTGGTATAATTTTTAAAAATTGTATTTCATGTGCGTTTTACGAGAACCTCTACAGGATCTCAGATCAAAGAATCAACCCTTATTTTTCCCCTACATTTTCCCTTATAAAATCGTAAATCATCTCTGCAACGTTAATCCCGCAGCATTCCTCAAGCCCTTCGAAGCCCGGCGATGAATTAGCCTCGCAGACTTTGAAATGGTCGCCGTCAAAGAGAAGGTCGATGCCGGCTATATCGAGTCCGAATGTGCGGGCTGTTTCGGTTGCCAATTCTTCAATTTCGGGAGTCATTTCAAATTTTCGAACTGCTCCGCCTCTGGAGTAGTTGGACTTGAAACTGCCTGCGGGAGCGATTCTTTCCATGCAGGCGACTGCACGGCCTCCAATTACGAGGACACGGAGATCTCTTCCGAGGCTTGATTTTATGAATTCCTGAAGGATTATGTTCGCGTTGGGGTTGGTTACGTGGATCAGTTCTATGAGGTCACGGAAATTGTCATGGTTTTCAGAAAGGAATATTCCTTTACCCATTGAGCCGGAGAGGGCTTTTACTATGAGGGGGAAGCCCAGGTATTTTTCTACAAGGTTTATGTTGACAGGGTTTTTGGCAAACATTGTATTGGGGGAAGAGATCCCTCTTTCTGCCAGGATTTGCTGGGAATAAAGCTTGTCCTTGACTGTGTCAATGCTCTGTGAGGAATTAATAACGCAGACCCCGAGGCGTTCAAGGTGGCGGATAATTGCAAGTGCAAAGTATGTTGTGCCTGCTCCCATTCTTGGCAGGAGGAAGTCCGGAAGGGGAACAACTTCTCCGTCAAGTAGTATGCTTTTTCTGTCATCCCTTGTTACTATCAAGTCGAACTGGTCGGGCTTTACCACCCTGAGCTCTATCCCTTTCTCAGCCGCAACCTCAATGAAGCGGTGAATTTCGTACAGGTCGGGCCTCAGTTCGGCAGCCGTACTTTTATAAAGAATCCATCCTTTCATCCGCTCTGTCCCGTGAAAAATGTTTTTAAATTCAAAGAAAGATATATATCTATTTTAAAAGCTTTTCCGATATATAGAGCTATCCTTTTGATTTTTCTATTCCTGCTTTCTTGCCTGAATCATTTTCGATATTTTTTGGCTTTTAACTCCCTGCGTTCGACCGAATATGACGGTTCTGTGCATGTCTCTGCACTTACTTAATAATCGTACCTTTAAGACAGGTTTGCGT
The DNA here is from genome assembly GCA_964434965.1 of uncultured Methanosarcinales archaeon. Lineage (GTDB taxonomy): Archaea > Halobacteriota > Methanosarcinia > Methanosarcinales > Methanosarcinaceae > Methanosarcina. Next base: position 53,388 of record CAYSWX010000017.1, on the reverse strand, counting down.
ATATTGCTACTGAGTTGGAATAATGCAATAGATTCAGCATGCCACTAATAATAGATTCAGCGTGCCACTAATCAGCGTGCCACTAATAATAGTGTATTTTTTATCTTGTCCTATCTTGCTTTCATTAAACCACATGGAATTATAGATAAAGAACAAATGAGAGGAAAAACAGTTGAGATAAATGAAGGGTAAAAGGAGTTGAAAAAAGTAACGTTGATGGTAGAATACTAAAATAAGGTCCGGAAAGAGAAGTCTCTCCGGATTACTGAGTGTTTCCTCCTATTTCAGCGTATCTGGGGTCGATTTCTACGGCTTTTCGGTACGCGTCTTCAGCCTCGCTTTCGCGTTCAAGGAAACTCAGGCAGATAGCTTTTCCAAACCAGGAGTCTGCAGCTTCGGGGTCAAGTTTGAGAGCTTTTTCATAGGTTTCCAGGGCTTCTTCAAACCGCTTGAGTTGAGCTAACACAAAACCCAGGCATGAGTAGGCTTCCAGGTACTCAGGATTAAGCTGTATAGCTTTCCTGTAGGCTTCGACAGCTTCGTCGAATCTCTGGACCTGGCTGAGAGTAAAACCTTTGTTATACCATACATCGGAATTTTCTGAATTGATTTTGATTGCTTTTTCAAAAGCATTAATTGCTTCGTCATATCTTCCAAGGTTTTCCAGGTCTATGCCCATATTATTCCAGGCATCATCATTTTCAGGGTCAATTTCCACAGCTTTTTCATAGGCTTTCAGAGCCTGCTTGAAACTGCCAAGGCTGTCAAGGTCCACTCCTTTGTAATACCAGGCTTCAAGAAAACCGGAATCAATCTCGAGGGCTTTATCGTATGCAATTATAGCTTCATCGTAGTTTCCCATCTGTCCGAGAGCTATACCCATTCCTGCCCAGGCTTCTTTGTAATTAGGGGCTTCTCTCAGGACTCTCTCATAGGCATCAACAGCCTCTTCATATCTTCCTGCCTGGCTGAGGTTCAGGGCCTTTCCATACCATGCGTTAGGGTAGTCCGGCTTTAGCTCAAGAGCCTTTTCATAGGCTTCGACTGCTTTCTCATATTCTCCTATCTGGGAGTAAGAAAAAGCCATATTATTCCAGAGGTCTGCATCTTCAGAACCGATTTTAATAGCTTTTTTATAAAGTTCAAGTGCTTCCTCAAACTTTCCCAGGCTTTCAAGAGCAGCTGCCTTATTGTTTAAAAGATAAATATTCCCCGGATCTTTTTCAATTGCTTTATCAAAAGCAACTATTGCCTCGTTAAGCTTGCCAAGTCTGAGAAGGTCAAGGCCACACTCATTAAATTCTGCTGCAATACTCTCGTCGCTGACTTCCTCATCTGCCACACTCCCCGAGTCGTCCAGAACATACATATCCCCAGAAACCGATCTCTCCCCGGTTTCAGCTTTATCTCCTTTTTCTTCTTCTGTGAATGATTCGTCCTTTGGTTCTCCAGAATTCATATTAATATTTCCTCTAGTATCCTTTAAAATTAAGACCCACGGTTTTTTGATAATTCGTGTTCGTTATCTACTTAAGTCTATTGTTCGTTATGATCTATACATCTGTCCTTTATGGCTTTTATAGCCTCTCCTCAAAAAGTAGTCTGAAATGTGCAGAAAAGGAGGAAGGAGAGAGAAGATGATCAGAAAGTTTCAGAAAATCTAATATAAGCTTTAAATATCTCAAAAAAACCTTAAGAGGCATAAAAACTATCCGGAAAGTATTGGACAGGCTCATAGGGACAGGTTCATCGGATAATTAAATAAATATAAAGCAGGTAAGAAAAAGTAATAATCAGACCGCGAAAAATGAGACCTATCCGCAAAAGTCAGGAAACTATTCAGCAGAATATAATACAGCAAAGCCATCAGAAATCCTTGAAAGCTGTTCTCTTTGATATGGATAATACTCTTTTTGATTTCGTAGCAGTAAAACTCATTGCATGCAGGGAGATTCTTCACTATCTGGGGGATAGGGACTTTAAGAAGGACCCGGCAGATCTTTTCAGGTATTTTCTCAGGGGAACGTACGGTTTTGAAGATTATGAAAATATAAGGGACTACATGCAGGAGAGAAAGCTTTTCACAGCGCAGGGGTACATGGATTGCTGTGAGATCTATGACAGAGAGAAACTGCAAAACCTCAAACTGTATCCAGGGGTAAGGGATACCCTTGAGGAATTGAAGACCCTCGGCTTAAGGCTCGCAATAATAACAGATGCCGACAGGTACCATGCCTGTGCAAGGCTTACAAAAGTGGGCCTTATGGATTCCTTTGAACTTCTTGTATCTGCAGATATGACAGGTACGAAAAAGCCGGACCCCGCCCATTTTCTCTTTGCTCTTGATGCGCTTGGGTTAAAGCCGGAAGAAAGTCTTGTAGTTGGTGATAGCATCAAAAGGGATATGGCTCCTGCCCGCAGACTGGGTTTAAAAACTGCTTATGCTTCCTATGGAGACTGGAGGTCTGCAGAAAATACAGAAAAGTGCTTTGACTTTCAGCTCAATGCGTTTCAGGATCTGATGAAATGTATTTATATGCTTAATTGCGGTCTGGTTCAGAATGATTCATAATTCAAAAACTAAACTCTATCAACATTAAAAAGACATCAGTATTAAAAAGGTCATCAAAAGGATAAAAATAAAAGTAAAATGAACTGCTACTGAACTAATGACTCTCGTGACTTTCTGGTTCATTCTTATTAACTTATTTAATTTTTCTTTATTTCCTTACTTGCAGCCTGGGAGAGTGTCCTTATATGGAATTCCGAACCGAGTTCCTCTGAAACCTTTCTGCATTTCTCCACATCAATCTCGGGTATCTTAACAACTGTAACCCTTGTAGAGATCCCTGCCTTTTTTGCGCCTTTTACAAAATCCAGCACAGCTCTGTAAGCGTTTTTATGGACAGGCTTACAGAGTTTGTTATATTTTTCTTCGGATTCCGCATTAAGGCTGACTGAAATTGAATCCATGCCCGCGTTTTTTAATTCTGCAATTACATCCAGTTCAGGGTTAATTAATGTAGCATGCCCGTTAGTATCGAGCCTCACCCTTAGTCCCCTGCTTTTAAGCCAGCGGGTGACTGCAAGTACAACATCGAACCTGATGGTGGGCTCTCCAAGCCCTGTGAACACGATTTCCCTGTAATTTGAAAGGTCAAGCCCTTCAAGGGCTTCGATAATCTCTTCAGTTGATGGTTCTTTTGAAAGCCTCAGGTTGTATCCATAAACGCCATCTGCAAAGTTACGAATGCAGAAGACGCAGTCCGCACTGCAGCGGTTTGTAAGATTAAGATAAAGATTATTATGGGCTTCATAGTAAATTGTGTTCATATAAATCAAAGTCCTTACATTCCTTATAACCATGACGCATTTGCTAATTTTCGACTTATGGCTGAACCTTTTCTTATATATTCCTATTTTTGCCGTTCATCCCTGTTATCTGTCGATTGCCCTTTTTTTTCAAGCAGAAGGTTTATAGGTTAGTATGTACTTTTAAGGTTCAATCTGCAGCATTTAGCTAGCAGTATCTATATTTCAACTCATTTACTCTCCGCATTGAAGCATTCAGGTTCCTGGGAATTTGAACTTTTCAATGTTGACAGATATTTGTTAAAAACCTATGATTGATGAAAAATTGCGAGATCCGCAATTTCGAAGGAGAAATTTAAATGGCACAATTAGCTAAATTCGATGTTCCTGAAGAACTCACAAACAAAGCGCTTGAAGCTCTGGAACTTGCCAGAGACACAGGAAAGATTAAAAAGGGCACAAATGAAGCTACCAAAGCAATTGAAAGAGGCAACGCAAAGCTTGTCCTGATTGCAGAAGATATCGAGCCTGCAGAAATTGTCGCTCACATCGGCCCTCTTTCCGAGGAAAAGAAAGCTCCCTACATCTTCATCAAGAACCAGAAAGACCTTGGTGCAGCCAGTGGACTTGGAGTCTCCTGCGCAACTGTGGCAATTGTAGATGCAGGCAAAGCAGCTGAAATGATCCAGGACATCGCTCAGAAACTTGAAGCTCTTAAATAATCCTGATAACAAGGGGTGCTGATTATGGCTGAAGAAAGCACAACAGGCGGCTTTGCTGCCGAAGTTATTGACGTTATCGGGAACACAGGTATGCATGGTGAAGCCAGTCAGATCCAGTGCAGGGTTCTGGAAGGCAGAGACAAGGGCCGCGTAATCACAAGGAACTGTGTGGGCCCTGTCCGTATCGGTGACATTCTGATGCTTCTGGAAACGTCAAGAGAAGCAAAGAAACTGACTACCAGGTAAAAAGATATACGGTGAAAATAAATGGAACAGAGGAAATGCTATTTTTGCGGACAGATGCTGGAGCCTGGTACCGGTAAACTCTACGTCAAAAAAGACGGCTCCACTTATTTCATGTGCTCTTCCAAGTGCATGAGCAACTTTGCCCTTGGCAGGCTTCCGCGCCGCACCGAGTGGACTGAGAAAGGCAAAATCCAGCTGAAAAAAGCATAATTGCCGTTATTAGTTCAAATCTAACAAGGTGTGAATAATGGAACAGACATACGTTATGGTGAAACCTGACGGGGTCCAGCGCGGACTTGTCGGTGAGGTAATTTCCAGAATCGAAAAGAGAGGCTTGAAGATTGCTGCCCTCAGAATGAACATTATGAGCGAAGCAGCTGCAAAAGAACACTACGGTGAACACGCAGCAAGGCCATTTTTCCCCTCTCTTATCGAGTTCATTACCTCGGGTCCTTCAGTCTCAATGGTAGTTGCAGGAAAGGATGCAATAAAGGTCATGAGAGCGATAAACGGGGCTACAAACCCTGTGGACGCTGTTCCGGGAACTATCCGTGGAGACTTTGCTCTTGATGTGGGAAGGAACGTGGTTCATGCCTCAGATTCCCCCGAAGCTGCAGCAAGAGAAATTGCAATTCACTTTAAGGACTCTGAAATCGTGAAGTATTCCAGAGCCGATGAGGTCTGTCTGTACGAGTAATGCAGGTTCGAGAAAGCCTTTTTGTGTTTTCCGGAGTTTTTTCGGCACGACTCAGGGCTTTCATTCATCCTACCTGCATAAATGGGTCCTTCCGGGGAAACCCGGGCCCTTCTGGACCTGCAGTAAATAAGACGCGGGAATGAGAGAGGTTCTGTATATGACCGACAATAAAAAAAATCTCAGGACTCCTATAGTCTGCGTGATGGGGCACGTTGACCACGGGAAAACTACTCTGCTTGACAAGATCAGGGGTACTGCGATTGTCAGTGGAGAAGCCGGGGCTATCACCCAGCACATTGGGGCAACTGAAGTCCCTATAGACGTGATTGTCAATAAGCTCGGAGACCCGAGGCTCAGGGACCGTTTCATGGTACCAGGGCTGCTTTTTATTGATACTCCGGGGCACCATGCTTTTACAACCCTCAGGAGCCGAGGAGGCGCATTAGCCGACCTTGCAATTGTGGTTGTTGACATAAACGAAGGTTTCAAACCCCAGACCTACGAGAGCTTGCAGATCTTAAAGCGGTTCAAGACTCCTTTTGTTGTCGTTGCTAATAAGGTCGATAAGATCGGCGGCTGGGTATCATATAAGGATATGCCTTTTGCAGCTACTTTCAAAAAGCAGTCCAGTGATGTCCAGGCAAGGCTTGAAACAAAGCTCTACGAGGTAATAGGCGAACTCTATAACCAGGGCTTTGCCGCAGAACGTTATGACAGGGTCACAAACTTCCAGAAAACCCTTGGCGTAGTCCCTGTAAGCGCTTTTACAGGAGAAGGTATTCCTGATGTCCTTATGGTGCTCTTAGGTCTTGCCCAGAAATTCCTTGAGGCAAACCTGCAGTACAGTGCCAAAGGTCCTGGAGTCGGGACTGTCCTTGAGGTAAAGGAAGAAAAAGGTCTCGGAGCAACCCTTGATATTATCCTTTACGACGGTGCATTGAAGAAAGGAGATACGGTTGTTATCGGAAGCCTGGGCGAGCCGATCCAGACAAAGGTGAGAGCTCTTTTAAAGCCAAGGGAACTTTCCGAAATCCGTTATGAGAGCAAGTTCCAGCAGGTGAATAAGGTCACTGCTGCTGCTGGTGTTAAGATCTCTGCTCCTGGCCTTGAAGGTGCACTTGCAGGCTCTCCAATAAGGGTTGCAACGGAAGAAAACCTTGAAGAGATTGTAGCCCAGGTAAAGTCCGAGATCGATGAGGTCAGGATTGATACGGGTTCAGTCGGGATCATGATTAAAGCAGATACCCTTGGCTCCCTTGAAGCCCTTGTCCACGAGTTCCAGAAAGATGAGGTCCCTATCAGGAAAGCCGAAGTAGGAGACATCTCCCACAGGGATGCGGTTGAGGCTTCGACAGTTGAAGACCCACTTTACTCGGTGCTTGTAGGGTTTAATGTTAAGGTCCACCCTGATGCCAGAGATTTCCTGCAGGAAAGCAGTGTAAAGGTATTTACAAGTGACGTGATCTACCGTCTGGTTGAAGATTACCAGAAATACGTCAAAGAGCAGCAGGAACGGGCTGAAAAGAAGATTTTCGAAACAATAATCCGCCCCGGAAAGTTCAAAATCCTTCCAGGATGTGTTTTCCGGCAGAGCAAACCTGCCGTCGTCGGGGTAAGAGTGCTTGGTGGAGTTGTTCGAACAAATGCAGATATCATGCTTGAAAACGGAAACGTTGTTGGCAAGATTAAGGGTCTGCAGTCCGAAGGAGAAAATATTCCCTTTGCAAAGGTGGGGAAAGAAGTTGCAATGGCAATTGAAGGTGCAACTGTGGGCCGGCAGATCAAAGAAGAAGACGTGCTCTATGTTAACGTGCCTGAGAGGCATGCCAAAGTCCTTGAGCACGAGATCTACGATTCCCTTTCAACCGATGAAAAGGAAACTCTTGATATTTTCCTGACACTCAAAAGGAAAGACAATCCTTTCTGGGCAAAGTAAAGGCTGATATGCAGCAGCATATTCAGGATGCAGCAAGGTAAGAATTCAGGATAATTCGGATAAAAAAGCAAGGTAAGGCAAAGGAAATATTATAAATAGATCTGATTGGAGGATTTCACATGGCAAATTTCAAAGTTGTAGTTTCTGATCCAAAAGAAGCGCGTGCTTACCAGATCGATATTAAGGACGCTGAAGCAAACGCATTAGTTGGAAAGTCAATTGGGGACATTGTTGACGGTGCCATTTTCGGGCTTGCCGGCTACAAAGTCCAGATCACTGGCGGCTGCGATGGCAGCGGTTTTGTTATGAAGCCGGACCTTCCGGGCCCCAGGAGACAGAGAATCCTGACCGCATCAGGTGTAGGCTACGTTCCCAAACTCCCGGGACAGCGCAGGAGAAAAATGATGCGCGGAAGGGAAATTGCTCCCGACATCGTCCAGGTCAACGCCAAGATCGTTGAATACGGAAGCAAGTCCATAAAAGCCCTTCTCGGTCTCGAAACCACAGAAGAGGCTCCAGCAGCAGAGTAATTTCAAGTTCCGCCTTCGGGCGGGATTTAATATACTCTTTGACTTTGCGTCCATTGATTCTTATTTCAGACTCTTTTTGCATCACTATTTATTTTCACGACTTTATTGATTTTATTTCAAATAGTTTGAGCTTTTGCCCTGAGCATAGTTAAATAAGGAATATATACAGGCTCGAAATAAGCCAGTAAAAAATAGTTAGAGATCCTGGACAGAGATTCTATATAATACAGTCCCTCGTATTGCTTTTTACTTGCAGTAGCTTTGCTTCGACAGTCTACTTTTCATTAATTTGGCTCCAATGAAATATGATTTAAATTACCTCAAAAACGTCTTCTAAATGTATGGGCGAATGGCTGCATATCTTTTATTGCAAACTCTGAAGAATCCTGATTTAATGAGTAAATATCAGTCTGTCAGAACTCGTATACGAGTGGGGTTAGCAGGATTACGACCAGGCTCACCAGAATGGTGAGAGGAAGTCCCACTCTGATATAGTCCCTTGTAGTATATCCTCCTGGTTCAAAAACCATGAGGTTGGTCTGGTATCCGGCAGGGTTGAGGAATGAATAACTCGTCCCGAGCATAAGGGCAATCGCAAAAGGCATGAAGCTGGTTCCGAGGTCTTCTGCAATAGATAGCGCAATAGGGAACATGAAGGCTGCTGCGGCGGCATTTGTGATGATATTTGTCATTATGATGCAGCTAACGAAGACAGCTGTAAGTGCCACGTAAGGGTCGCTGCCCCCATAGGTTGAAATCAGGCCGCCGATGGTATCTGCAAGCCCGCTTTCCGTAACTGCTGCCTCAAGCCCAACGGCACATCCCAGCACCACTACAGTATTCCATTCAATGCTCCTGGTTGCCCTCCTGATGCTCATGCACCCGGCTGCAAGCATTACAAAGGTTGCCAGAAGCGCAGCGTTGAAGATTGTCAGCAGGCCGAATGCAGCCGATGTAACCATTGCTGTTGTGATCACAATTGCAGCGACAGCGCGGTCTGTTCTCTTTACGCGGTAACCCCTCAGGCGCTTAATAAGAATAAACTCGATTTCGTTCCTGTTGTGGTAGAAAAACGAGTCTTCAACCTCAAGAACGGCATTATCCCCTGGCTTGATACGCACTTTCCTGAGGGGAACTTCAGGAGGCTCTCCTCCCCGGGAAATTGCCACAATCGCTGCATTGTAAGGTTTCCCGGTCTCCGGGAGGTCTTCTATGCTGCGCCCGACAACTGAACTCTGTGGGGATACGATTGCTTCCACAAGACGGTGGCGGTACCTCTCATCCTGCATAGGATAAAGCGTGTTTAGCGGGGTAAGCCCAATGGTAGCCCAGAGCGCAGGAAGCCCATCGGCATCGGTGGTAAAGGTAAGGACATCTCCTTTTCTGAGCACGAGGGCAGGTTCTATCTGGAGCTTTTTTTTCTCCTCCCGGTGGACTGAAATCAGGGTATATCCCTTCGGGGAAGCAAAACCGGCTTTCTCAATGGTCTTTTCTGCAAGGTAGGAATCTACATCGATAAAGAACTCAGCCCTGTAAAGACGTCGTTTTATATCTTCCGTTTTCCCTGCATCATGCGCCGGAAGAAGTTTTGTGCCGACGGAGAGAAGGAAGGTTATGCCGATGACAGCAGCAGGAAGCCCAACGACAGTCGGGACAAAGATGGTGATCCTTTCCATCGCCGGTGCCCCCAGGTCGTTTTTTGCGATCTGCTCGATTACGAGGCCTGTGATAATCAGGTTTGTGGAGGTGCCTATAAGGGTTGAAGCGCCCCCTAGTATGGATGCGTAACTTAAGGGGATGTAGAGTTTTGAGGGGTCAAGGCCTGTGGTCCTGGAGAGGTCGCGGATCACAGGGATCATCATGGCAACGAGCGGCGTGTTGTTAAGAAAAGCGCTCCCCAATGCCACCGGAGGGAGAATCTTGAGCTGGCCGCTTAGAAGCGATTTTGGCATTCCCACAATACGGTCCGAAATCATTGTGATAGCTCCGGTGGAGTACATCCCCTCGGCAATCATGAAAAGTACGGCAACGGTCAGCACACCCTGATTGGAAAAGCCTTTCAATAAATCTTCTACCGGGGCAAGTTCAAGCGTTATTGCAGCAGTCAGGGCTCCAAGGAATATTATATGCGCCGGCAGTTTGGAGAATAAGAGCAGTGCAAAAGTAACTGCCAGAATCCCTAAGGTAATCCAGGCATCAGCCGTCATCATAAATTACCCACTCCCTTAGTGAGATAATCCATTTGCTGGTATGGACTCCTTACCCCTCTGTTTATCTGCTCCTTTGCGCCATACCTTCATCCATAATCCTTTTCAGAACCCCTTTCAGAGCCTCTTTCAGAACCCTTTATGTCATCAGGTCGATGGGATATCTCCACAGTAAGAATAAACATTGCTGCTCCGCCCCGTCAGGTTAGGAGTCTCTAATTATCCTTTCTATATTGCCCGGAAATACTCCGGGTTTTCCCGTCTATGGAGAGCTTGTTTATTTCACAAAAGACGTTTTTCGGATTCCACACATAGTCCAGCTTATTATTATATGCTCTCTATTATATTATCTTATATTCCTTTCCATTATACAAAACATCAAAAGAGTCTCAAATAGTTTCATTGATTTCAAAGCAGATCCTTATCTTTTCAGGCCTGTATGTTTTCTGTCCACTAGTAATTTCAGTTTTGTAATTATTCCAGTGCACGCTTTAAGTTATTGGAATATTTACTCCAGAGGCAGGATCAGGCAAGTCATAAATGGTCTCAAAGCCAATATTATCGTGCCTCCGGAATGGGGGTTCAAATCTTACTCGGGAGGGGATATTTGAACTCCATAATTATTTCTTACATACTCAATATAAAGCATAAGGTTTTTAGCCACATCCTCAAACAATCAGCACGAATACTGAATTTATATCATGAATTGTTTGGTGTTCTGAACATAAGTCATGGAATAATTCAAAAAAACAATGCATATGAAGGTATTTTGATTTTTTATATTTAAGGCCTGAATATTTAGAAAACAAAGAAAAAAAGAAAGGTATAATAAATTTTCATTTATCTTTCATCAGTACCAGTTACTTACAGAATTTCAAGTATGTTTTTTAATCGTATCTCGATAAATAGGATTTATGCTGTAAATCGTACTCCTTCCAACCTTATTTTCTTTAATAAGGTCTGACTCCTTTAATTGTTTTATATGCCAGGTAATTGTTCCTTTTGAAATTCCTGTTGCCAGGGCAAGATCTCTGTTAGTGTTGCTTTCTTCGTCCAATATCTTAGAAATAATCTCTCGGGTTATCTCATTTTGAAGAGCTGAAATAACCACTTTTTCTTTTTCACCGTATGTTGAATTATTCTGGAAATATCGGACTTTTCCGCGGTCATTGTGAGCTTCAACCATATTTTTCGCTTCGAGAATATTGAGATGATAGCGTAGAGTCCCACGGTTCAGGTCCATATAATTTGCAATCTCATTGATACAGATTCCGGGGCATGCTTTTACAAATGCATATATATGCTTTCTCTTCAGAACCCCAACAGCATTTGAATGATCCGCCACTCGAAATCCTAGTATTGCGAAAATAAGCTTAGAAGGCAGCAGCAATATATCTATCATTGATATAATTTGCATCGCAGCCAGCCAGAGGAGGAACTGCCAGTAGATTGTAAAGTCCCTGAGCAATACTACCTCTTCTCCATTAACTGAAACTCCTGCCTGATCAGTTGTAGCCGGAGTTACAATATATTCTTTAGCTCCGGCTGTTGATACTAAGAGGAAAAATAATAAACAGACGATGAGCTTTCTTTCAAGCTTAGTGCTGGTAAACATTAAATGTGTAATCTTCGGTTCCACTGACCGACTCTCCATAGACTTTGAACTTCCAGGTTCCCTGTGCCACATATCCCTGGGAGGGGTCTATATTGATGTGTATCCTGCCATTCACGCTTCCATCTGAATTGTCGCGGTAGGTTCCGACGTTGCTTCCTGAAGGGGTAGATACGCTAAGGGTAAGGGAATCACTCGTGTCCCCCCAGTTCAAATCCACTTCAAGATAATTTATTCCTGAGCCTACACTTACATAATGAGTTTTAGTCTGCCCCTGGCTTATATACTGGGTTGATAGTGGAGAAATATTTGAATCCTCTGTATCGGCAGAATCTTCTGTGCTGGGGCTAACAACATAATCAGTCCCGACAGAAGCCAGAGTGTCATCAGTGTAAGAGTTTACCCTGTATTCTTCTTCGGCTGAAGCTGCAGGAATAACAAGCAGGCCTGCAACTATACATAATATTAGTACTTTCCATTTATTCATACTGTCACCCATGAGTGGTAAGAAACATGAGCATATAAAGTTTCTCTCCAAGGTATCAAACAATCAGCCTGAGGGTCTCTTGTAAAACGTATTGAGAGAGTAATCAGACTCATTAGAAAAAAGACATTGGAAGCCTTTATCAAATATTATTTTTCAAAAAAAGGGAGATTAAAGAGATATTTTTTCATTCTCTAAACAGGATAAAATCGTAAATTTTATAAGGTGGTTCTGAGATGCAGCTTTCCAGCATTTATTCCGGAGCTGCACTCCTAAACTTGCTTGATCTTTTGATGTCAAAGATTTTTACAGTGAACCTGTCATTCATGTGTTGATTTCAATTAACTTGAAGTGTATACCCTCTCAGATTTGGTACAATATTCCTGATATCTTACAAGGATCTTGGTAGCTTATAACCTTCCTGATAGCTTATAATGGTCTTGATAGCTTTTTTTACATAATTACAGACTTCCGGAAGTAAACAGGAAAGAATATATCTGGATAACAAGTGCCAGGCCTATGGGAATACCAACAGTAATAGCGGCGTTTTTGTATGACATATTTCGTGCATGCAAGATTGCAAATATCCATATATAACCAGACAGTAAGAGACATAAAATTCCAATTATTTGTGATGTATAAAACAGAGGATTATTTGAGAACATCTGCGTTACACCCTGGCCCATAAACATTGAGTCCTGTGATGATAAATCGGTTGAAGATAACATTATATACATTACAATGAAACCTACCAGGTTGCTGAGTATTTGTGGTAAAAATCCATAACCTGTAAATTCTAACGTTCTCTTGAAAGAACCCTTTGATTTAAACACATAAGATATTGAATATAAGACTCCTGCCAGTATTAACCAATTTAAAAATGTTCCAATCAAACCTCCTACGATGCCTCCAATGATACCGATTGACATTACTGAAGCAGACATAGATGGATCCATGTCAGAAGAAAAAGAATCTTGAAGGTTATTCATAACCACAATACTTGAAATTACTGCTAGTAAAGCGATTACAAGTATTATCAATAGAGGATACTTAAAACTGACGTCATTTCCGAGTTTTTCTTTGAAAAATGAATTTGGGTCAAATAATAGAGTATTTAAGTTTAGATTAGCCATATCTTTTGCACCATTGTAAATTTTATCCAATAAATGTCATACAATTTATAAAAATTTCATATCATCTCTCAAGTACTTATAATTAACTTCTCCAGTTCAGGTTCTATTCACTGATTTGATTCATTATCCAAACGCACAAAAATCAAATTAAAGATCCGTTGATCATTTAATGTATATTTCTGAAAGTAAACTTAGTAACCTTACTGGATCTGTTTTTTCAATAAACTAAATCTTCATGCTCGGTCAACACTATATGTTACATTTGGTTTTCTGTTTGAGCTCGCTATTCAAAGAATTTTATGTACGTTTTTTCTATTGTCTCCTGATAAACAGGATTTATACTGTATATTTTACTCCTTCCCATTTTATTTTCTTCAATAAGATCCAGTTCCTTTAATTGCTTCATATACCAGGAAACTGTACCTCTGGAAATTCCAATTTCTCTTGAAAGAGCGGCATTGGTGCTGCACTTACCCTTCAATATTTCCAAAATTATCCTTTGATTCGTGGAATTTTGAAGCGCGGAAACAACTTTTTTCTCTTCTTCACCATAAGTGAAATTATTCTGGAAATATCTTGTTTTCCCGGAATCTCTGTAGGCTTCAATTTTGTGATGGGCTTTCAGAATCTGGATATGGTAACTCACTGCTCCCCTGTCTATTCCTGCTTTTTCTACAATTTCACTCAGATATGCTCCAGGTCTGGTTATTATGTATTTATAGATTCTGGCGCGGTTAGAGTTATCAAATACATCTGCACGTTTTGTAATCCGGAACCCGAGTATTGCGAAAATAAGTTTTGTAGGGAAGATCAGTATATCTACTGCTGACAGAACATTCATTACAGCCAGCCAGAGCAGAAAATGCCAGTATGGTTCTACGGTGTCCTCGAGTAGTACTACTTCTTCTCCGTTAATTGAAACTCCAAATTCATCACTTGGAGCTGGGCTTACAATATATTCCGTAGCCCCGGCTGTAGTTGTTAAAAGAAAAAATAGTAAACAGCCAACAATCTTTTTTTTAAATTCAATGGCGTTAGACATTAAACGTATCGCTTTCGGCTCCACTGACTATTCCCCGTAGAGTTTGATCTTTCTGGGTCCCTTTTTCACGTATCCCTGGAATAAGTTTGTATTGAGAATTATCCTGCTTTTTTCACCCCATTCAGGATTTCCAGGTCCTGCAATGACACGTAAAAAATGTTTTTCGGATATTAAAGATCGCAAAAAATGGGTACGAAAGCCAGGCATATATAGTTTCTGTGCAAAGTCTCAAACAATCCGTGTTACAATCAGTGTTACAATCCTCAGAAAGGTTAGACAAAATTAAAGGGATTATCTAAAAAAAGAAGGATACCCCTGATCGAGACCTTTTTTTTCAAAAAAGAGAAACTGCGAGGATGAAATTTCATCCTCTCTGGCAGGACAAAATCATAAATTATTTATATCTCTTCTAAAAGGCATTCAAAGAAGCTGCTTTCCGGCTCCTGCTCCGGATTTGCATTCGTAAACATCCGTGATCTTCATGATAGCCAGGGCTTTTGCAGGGAACCTGTCTCCCATGCTCTTGACCGCCTTATACATCTTTTCATAGTCTTCCCCTTCGGTCTTAACCTCAAAATCCCCTTTAATCTGGTAGCAGCCCTTCACCTCAGGTCCCCATACATAGATCGCACCTCTTGGGTTTTCGTCAAGGTTCTGGCGGGTCTTATAGAAATAATTGTCCGCAATCCAGATTGTCTCTCTGTCTTCCTGAAGCTTGCAAAAGCCGATTGGTACTACATTTGGTTCTCTATTTCTGGAGGCTGTGGCAAAGGGAAAAACCTTCATTTTTGCAAAATCTTCGACCATTTCGCTGCTCAATTTGACCATTAACTTCACCCCTTCGTTAAATCTATTTTTGTTAGAATAAATCCTTATACGTAACCCTATTACTTATTTAGAAAGTTAGGGCGTTGGTGGTATTTTGGATTATAAACAATTAAAGAGCGACAAATATATAAGAAATTGGTTATCGGGTATAGGTGCAAAAGAAGATCACTGTTCTAAAATTCGTAAAAAACAATGCCATTTGAAGCGCCTGGAAACAAAAATTAATTTTAAAAGGTCTGAATTCCCACAAAAATTAAATTCTCATTGGACAATATTTATAAGTATCCGTCTGAATGGATCAGCTTTTCCAAGGAGAGGAGATTGGTTTACTCAAATTCGGATGAAATTTTATGATTATTTTTGAAATGAAAAAAACCAGAAAAAATTAAAAAGACTCTGATTTTGCTTGCCTTAGTTTATCATGTTTTTATACAATGTTGTCTGGATATTAGGGGCACCAAAATTATATGTATCCACCAAAATCAGAATACCACCTGCTGATCATTGCACTTTGTTCCTTATCCATACCTACCAATTTTTTACTGGCAGTAATGCTGCCGGAGGCGATCGCTACATGCAATGTAGTAAGTTTACGTTTTATTTGAAAATAGGAGTTAGAAACAGCTAGAGACTGTATTCTCTGCCTGGGAACTATAGTCGTAACCTTGCCCAGTGTCCTTGAACTGATAAGCAGTTTATTATTCTGTATATTAAAGCCTGCATCCCGATATTGAATAAAGCCCAGCCAAACTGCCAGAGGCCACAGTAGGAGTGCGAACCAGCCATAAGGTAAGAAGAACATTGCTAATATAGTTACAAGAAATGCCGGTATAAGATTTATTAAAATATACCTTATCCGTGAACGGATAGGAAGCTGTTTTGTTTCAAGCGGGACAGCAAACTCAGGCAGGACCTGTTCTAAAAATTCTTCTACCTGTCTATGAGGAATTATCGGAAAAAGAACACTAGATTCGCCTTTTTCTCCGGCATTGCTGATACTGACTACCTGAATACTAACCATTCCAAACGGTTGACGCAGAACGTTTTCTACTACGCGTACAGCCTGAATCTTTTTAATTGGTATGGTGAGCTGCTTTTTTTCCATGAGACCGCGATTAATTTTGATATTATTATCCATACGTATGAGTTCAAAGCCGCCAAATTTAATAAAATTCCCTAACAGTGACAGAATCCAGGCAAGTAAAAATATTACTAAAACAACAAGTATAATAGTAGTGATTGTTTTGCCAGCAATCTCATTTACATAATCCCCTATAATATTCCATATGTTGAGATCTGGAAAGACATCTTCCAGTTGCGAGAATATCACAAGTAAACCTACCAGTACCACCCCAATGCTGTTGGAAGTGCTGGACAGAATGAACAAATCACGGGTTGAGAGCCGGAAAATTTCTCCTGTATGTTGATCTTCGGTTTCCTGGCATTTCTGGGCTGGTATGGGTCGTTTACTTTCAAGAATATACCGAAGTTCTTCTGCCCTTGTCCTGGAAATAGCAGGCAGGACCAGTTCGGCTTTGTCCCCTCCTCCGGCTGTTTCTACCTGCAGTTTCACCAGGCCGAATATACGCTGAATTATTCCGGCAGATACCTGAACTGATTGAACTCGTCCAAAACTAATGAATCGTTTTTTCTTAACGAATATACCGAATTCCAGATGCAGTTCATCATCCTGAATATAATATACATAACGCAGCCAGTAAACTATTGTATATAATACATACAGTAGCAGTATTACAGGCAATACAAAAAGGAACCACCGGCGAATTTCGTTTTGTCCAAATACCAGAATAATAAGTGGCAGTAAAGATTGAAACTGTTTATAAATATTACCTATCAAAAACTCCAGTATTGCTGCTGGGTGCAGGCGTTGAGGTTCATACATCTTCATCCACTACCCGGGCTAATACTGAAATCTTTTCTCGTAGTTCAGCGGCTACATCATCTGCAAGTGCAGGTATTTCATACTCATCCGCTGCAGTTGATACCGTTACCGTAGAAATCCCAAAATGACGCATTAATGGTCCCTGTACAGTATCAACATGTTGAATGCGTACCATGGGAATTAAAGTACGGCATTTAATAAACACACCATTATAAAGATCAATCTGGTGTTCAGAAACATCGTAACGCCAGGTTTTCCATAGAATATTTGGAATCACCGTGATATCCAGTAAAGTTATAAGCAGTACCAAAACTATAATAATAGATAGAATCCAGCTAGGCCAGTTCCAGAGCCTCATGGCACCATAATAAGCCAGAGGTACCAACCAATACAAAAAAGAGCCGAGCAGTCCCGACCAGCGCCAGTATGAGACAGCTTTTCCGTCTAACTGATGACTGGGAATAGTTTGCAAAAAGTCCGCCTCCAAGAATAAAACCAACTTTCGTCAGGTAAACATAATAATCCTTTTTTATATCTTACCGTTATTGATTATCAGTATAATTGATTATCAGTATAGTTTGTGAATTTCTTTAATATAAATCATTTTGAACTGTTGACAATGTCCTATCAAATTTAGGTTTACAGTGTAGGAATTACCCAAACCACTTTAAATATTTGACCCTTCGCTATTTTCTTGCGGGTAGTTTATATTTACTTCTTATGTGTGGAGGCAACATCTAAGTATTTTAAGCAATTTTTCCGCGAAAAATCGCATTCATGAGTGATACTATTTTAAGATATACTACCATATTCAAACTGGCTAATTATTATCTGGCCATTGAATGTTTTGCCTGATTAGTCTATTGCAGAGGCTCTTTATATAAACTACTTCAGAATTTTATATATTGGGTTTTATAACCTAAATATGAAAAAAAGCTCCGATTTATGTGAAAAGCTGAATCTGTGCTTGATATTTGGGACCTAAGGATATATGTAGTACTAAATTATTGAAAAGTTACTGAATTCAAGTCTATTGAAAATGTTCCAGTAAGTGATAAGTTTGTAAACTATGAGATCGGTCAATTAATTCGTTCTGACACGGTCATCAGTGCTGTTATATATTTTCCAAAATATCCTAAAACTTGAATCTAATTTGAGACTTTCAGAAGCGTCTCATAATGCGATTTCTTATGCAAAAGCGATTATTGCCCCGGCAAGGAAAATTGCAACGATAATATGGCATCTGATAACAAAGGATGAGATGTACGAAGATGAAACAGGGTATGAAAAGGGAGAAGTTCAAAAGAGGAAGATTGTGGAAACCGATATATTCTCGGTTGATGAAAGAATAACAATAATTAGTGGAATTATTGCAATTATGGGATAAAGGAACAAGAGAGTATGTGAGAAACAAATAATCACGTATTTTCATGCTAAAAGAGAAACAGCGAGGACGAAATTTCATCCTCTCGAGAAGGACAAAACATAAAAATTTATATCTCTTCTAAAGAGCATTCAAATAAGCTGCTTTCCGGCCCCTGCTCCGGATTTGCATTCGTAAACATCCGTGATCTTCATGATAGCCAGGGCTTTTGCAGGGAACCTGTCTCCCATGCTCTTGACCGCCTTATACATCTTTTCATAGTCTTCCCCTTCGGTCTTAACCTCAAAATCCCCTTTAATCTGGTAGCAGCCCTTCACCTCAGGTCCCCATACATAGATCGCACCTCTTGGGTTTTCGTCAAGGTTCTGGCGGGTCTTATAGAAATAATTGTCCGCAATCCAGATTGTCTCTCTGTCTTCCTGAAGCTTGCAAAAGCCGATTGGTACTACATTTGGTTCTCTATTTCTGGAGGCTGTGGCAAAGGGAAAAACCTTCATTTTTGCAAAATCTTCGACCATTTCGCTGCTCAATTTGACCATTCACTTCCCCCTTCATTAGATCTATTTTTATTTATATGGCTGTAATTAATA
Source organism: uncultured Methanosarcinales archaeon (assembly GCA_964434965.1). Classification (GTDB taxonomy): domain Archaea; phylum Halobacteriota; class Methanosarcinia; order Methanosarcinales; family Methanosarcinaceae; genus Methanosarcina. The sequence goes on along the minus strand of CAYSWX010000017.1, from coordinate 34,762 downwards.
TATAACATTGGAGGCATCAAATTAATCTAAAGGTCAAAGGTTTTGATTTTGCGTAATACATGTGAAACAGATGCTGAAATTCATGGATAAATTGAAATTGCGGATATCTTTGAAAGTCAGATAAACAATTCACCCTTTGTCCAGAGTTCATCAAATTTTGTCTTGAATCGCTTTGCATACGATTCATCATATATTCTTGTCATACCGAGGTTTCTACTCATATCGACCTGGTCTTCAATATCAAGCAGGGTTATCTTAGAATCAATGATCACAAAATTGTGTTCAGTTTCTAAAATTCTTATTTCCATTAGATCCTTAAAACCGCATTTAAATGATATGTCTATTGAATCACTAAGCTTTTTTAATGATGGCAGTAATTTTGACCCTGGATCTATAATTTTTACTTTTATGCCACGCTGTATCAAATTCAAATAAGCTTTGCTAAAGGTGGATACGGAGGCATCATATTGCTCCGATCTTTCAGGCTTGTACTTAATGGGAGTTACAACACACAGTTCATGCTCTATTATCTCAAAAGATGAATCCACTATTTCATTTAGTTCATTGTTACGAAAATTGTCGGGCCAGAAGACAGTTTCAACATTTTGTGGGGAATTGTCGTTGCAAAGTTCCCTTTCAATTTCATCAAAGGTTTCCTTGAGCATTTTGAGCTCATTGAGCGCTTCTTGCTCTTTTCTTTTGTACATGAGTTTAAATGCACTTTTAGGGTCAACAGCCCGGTATTTTTGTGGCCTTGAAGGTTTTGTCTCTACGAGACCATAGTTTTTGAGGTCTTTTAGAACATCGTATATCTTTCCTATAGGGACTTTTGCTACATGTGACAATTTACTTGCTTCCATAAAACCTTCTTTTAGAAGTGTTAGGTAAACTGAACTTTCATACCTGTTCAATCCGATTTTTGCAAGTAATTCTTCATTCATCTTTTCACTGCTTTCCAGTTTATTGTAGAGTAAAACGGTTATCTATTCTGCATGATATTAAGATTACTGCTCAAGCATATGAAATTAAAATTGTCAAGTTAAAGGAGCCATACTGGCTTAATTTCTCAGTTCAAATAGAACAAATTACTAAAAGTAATGGGTGTAAAAATGGAATCTGACATATTTTTAGAGATATTTGATAAACTTCCAAGACAGGGACCAGGCAAGGATGAATGTACAAAAAAAGCATTCTCAATTCTTTCAGACCTTCCTGAAAGACCGGAAATACTTGACATAGGTTGTGGTTCCGGAATCCAGACCCTTGCACTTGCTGAAGTTTCCAACGGACATGTGTATGCTCTTGACCTGAACAGAATATTCCTTGAAGATCTCAATGAGAGAGCAAGGAAAAGAGGTATTTCAGGAAACATCAGAACATGTGTTGGTTCAATGACAGACCTTCCTTATGAAAAGGAAAGTTTTGACGTGATCTGGGCTGAAGGTTCGATATACATCATGGGCTTTAAAGAAGGACTCACATACTGGAAACAGTTCCTGAAAAATGATGGATACATTTGTGTTAGCGAGATAACGTGGCTTACGGAATTCCCTTCTGAAAAGGCGCTTTCATTCTGGAATTGTTATCCTGAGCTCGCAATGAAAACGGTTGAAGAGAACAAAGATATTATCTCTGAGCTTGGTTTTGACTGTATTGATACTTTTGTACTTCCGGAATCTGCATGGTGGGACGATTATTACAATCCTCTTGAGATACGTCTTGAAGGAATGAAAGGAAAGTACCCGGAAAACGATGATTTTGCCAGATTTTCTGAGGAAATTTATGCTGAAATAGAAATCTACAGAGAATGCTCTACTGATTATGGATATGTGTTCTACATAATGAAGAAAAAATGAATTATTTGGGTAACAGCAAATTTTTGATCAAACTATTGTTGTTTCCCTATCTTTCTGTGCATTTTAAAATAACTTATTTAGGAAGTACTGATGGATGCGCAGGTCGTCGGTTAATTCGGGGTGGAATACAAGAGCCAGCACATTTCCCTGCTCTGCAGCAATAATCATGCCTTCAAGCCTGGAAAGCACCTTCACGCCAGGCCCGCAGCTCACGATTCCCGGAGCCCGGATAAACACACCGGTAAAAGGAGAATCAAGAATATCCACATTAAGCTCCGCCTCAAAAGAATCTCTCTGCCTACCAAAAGCATTCCTGTTGACTTTTGTATCCATGATCCCGAGCAGTTCCTGGCTTGTCTTTACCACCTGCTCATCCCCTTCCTTTGCAAGAACAATCAGCCCCGCACAGGTTCCCATAATGGGGACTCCCTTTCCAGCCGCCTCCTTAATCTCCTCTGCAATCCCCTCACGGGCAAGCAGCCTGCAAAGCGTAGTACTCTCCCCGCCAGGAATCACAATCCCACTGCACTCCGGAACAGTCCCTTTGTGCTTTATCGAAACTACCTCAGCCTCACCCCCTCTCTCTGCAAGAGCTCTCCTCAAAGCATCAACATGCTCAGAAACCGCTCCCTGAATAGCGATTACACCGATCTTCATGAAAAACACCATTTTCCAAAATTAATCCTTTATTTGTTGAATCAAAAAATGTAATAAATTAAATAAATTTTGTTCTTACAAACCTGCAAGAATAAATCTGTTTTTAAAAAATTGAATTTTAGCCTCTTAAAAGAAGCTAATTATTATATCCGTAAATTAGTCCTCTTGAGCGCAGCGAAAAGGACGCCGTCCTCCCGAGACGGGACTCGGGCGGGTTACCAACCGCGTTCCTGAAGGGCTTCCTGTGCAGGGATCATATCCGCACTGATGCCTTTCATACCGGCGCCCACGCCTTTTGAGACCTCGGCAAGTTTTGCAGGGTTGTCGTAGTTATTTACTGCTTCAACAATTGCTTTTGCCATCTTCTCAGGGTTTTCGGCTTTGAAAATTCCTGAGCCGACAAAGACCCCATCTGCACCAAGGCGCATCATGAGAGCTGCATCCGCAGGGGTTGCAACTCCGCCAGCTGCAAAGTTTACCACGGGCAAGCGCTGCATTTTAGCAGTTTCAAGCACAAGCTCGATAGGAGCTTCAATTTCCCTTGCAACCATTATAAGTTCTTCTTTTGTCTTACCTGCAAGAGCGCGGATTTCGCCCTGAATCTGCTTCATGTGCTTTACTGCCTGACTAACATCGCCTGTCCCGGCTTCTCCTTTTGTCCGGATCATGGCTGCGCCTTCGTTAATTCTGCGGAGGGCTTCTCCCAGGTTCCTTGCTCCGCAGACAAAAGGCACGGTAAACTGTGTTTTGTCTATATGGAAGAAGGGATCGGCAGGAGTAAGGACTTCGGATTCGTCTACCATGTCAACGCCGAGAGCTTCAAGAATTTCGGCTTCGACAAAGTGCCCGATCCTTGCTTTTGCCATAACAGGGATGGTAACCGTATCAATAATCTGCTGTACGATTTCGGGATCTGCCATACGGGCAACCCCGCCTGCTTTTCGGATATCTGCAGGGACAGCCTGAAGGGCCATAACAGCAACTGCTCCGGCTTCTTCTGCGATCCTGGCCTGTTCGGGAGTTGTCACGTCCATGATCACACCCCCCTTCTGCATCCGTGCAAAGCCCCGCTTAATAAGTTCGGTCCCATGTCTCAATTTTTCAAAGTCCATGAATGTCATCCTCGTTGTTTTGATCAAATTTGTAAGATACTGCCGTGGGAAATCATTTCCACAGGTGAAACGGACATCAAGTCCTTTCCACCAGTTACAACCAGCAGGTTGCGGTTTTCAGTTTGCTGTTTCTCCAGTGAATTGTGAATACGCTCAATAGTAAAAAGCATTATTTAAGCTATTCCTTAATTATAGAGTACAGAATAAATTAACTTACACAGATTTAAAATTTTTTGTCTTTTATACTGGAAATTAACATTTTAACTGTCCTTGTTCTCCTGCATTTTTATACAAGGTATATTCTGGAGACTTTATACAGTTTTTTCCAGCACTTTTTAAGTCTATTCTCAAATTAAGTTTTCAATAATCTCTCGCATCTAAGAAATCATATGATTTTAACCTTCCCAACATATTATTTCTTAGATATAATTTCTTGGATGAAATGCTGGAATTAGAGTGTATAATAGAGGGAATTCTAGTATTGTGATCCCTAAGTAAATTCACAGAATTTGATGTTTGAATATCTCCAGCGGTCACAAATTTCCTGCAAGATAAAGAGTTCATTTTGGAATCGAAGCATTAGCGGCACTCAAATTGAAGCTGTACTATACCCTGAATAGGTACATGAAATTTCCCAGATAAATATCTCTTATCCCATCCGTGGTTTTTTCTTTTACTTCATCTATTCAGTACATGTTCTTCTGTACAGGTCAAGCTTCGTACAGACACTTACGGAAATCCATATCGTAAATGCTGGGATAAAAGCCTTTAAGAATTCTATAAGCGTAGCTCCAGGGTAACTTGCAGTACCGGTAGTAATATCAAACCCTATATCAAGAACAAGGGCGGATAACCCGAACATTATGAGCGTGATAAATGCCCTGAGAGCTCTCTGCTTCATACTTCCGGTATCTTCCGGTAGACCTTTTCTTATAATAAGAATGTATGCTGTATTCGTGCCAAGGAAAAAGCCTGCTACTTCGCCACTTACAAGAGATAGGGCTGTAAGAATGATAGGAACGGCAAACATGGTAGAGTAAAAAAAGAGATTCTTTTGCCTGAAAGCGAGTTCAAAATTCTCTTTTTTGAAAAAATCTTCCTTCAACGGGCTTTTGAGGAGGTAAGTAAAGGTAGCAAGGAGAATTAAACCCAGAATTGCTCCACCAAGTACGTCTCCTAAAAAATGCCTTCCCAGGTACATCCTTGAAAAAGCCATGAGCAGCACTACTGTGGGAGCCAGCCTGCTGACCGTCCTGCTGTTGAAGACGCGGGAAGCCCCTCCCCAGAGCGCAGTGGTAAGTGCGACATGCCCTGAAGGAAAACCAAAGGGAGAATCGGGAAATACCTTTTGAAGGCGGAAAGCCTCAAGAATCTCCCTGTCAGGAAGTTTTAAAAAGCCTGACCTATCATTTCCATTAAACGGAGAGGTACTTTTTACCCCGTCCTCCATGTTAAGCACCCTGCTGTCTACAAAATCCGGCCTTGGAAAGGCAATCAGCACCTTAAAGGTTTCCGTAATCAGGGCAGTCCAGAGCAACAGCTGGAACAGAAGAAAACCCTTCTTAAAATCAATCCCTATAGTGGTGATAATTATTATGCCTGCAAAAAAAGCGGCAGACCCCATTGAAGTTATCAAAATCATGAGGAAAGTAAACCATTCGGTTCCAAGGGATTGGAGGTAGAGTATAGGTTCTGTCTGGAACAAGGAATAACTCCTAAATAAATATTTGCCGGTAAAAATATATCCTCTACCCGAAAGCATGGAACCTGTAAAAAGTTTACGTTGATACTATATTACTGGTTTTGTAATTATATGCTGGAGTAAACATCACGGGTTGAACAAGATTATTGTTCCGGCTTCATTGAGCTCGAGAGTTCCAGCTTAAAGTCATTGATAGAGAACTTTTTTTCAGGACACCTTTCTTCACATCTCCTGCAGGCAGTGCCAAGGCATCTTGCAGTATTGATCCTGAAGCTTTTATTCTCCCTTAAGAGGGCTTCTTCCGGGCATCCCTTCACACAGGTATCACAGCTGCTGCACCGGATTGTGGCAATAAAACTGCATTTAGGCTCCATGATCTCCAGGCTTTTTCCAAGTTCCCGGATATCCCTTTCATATTTTTTCTCAATAATGCTTTCCTTCAGTTTTTTTGGGATTGGCCGGATTCCTGACCTTTCAAGGTTTACGTTGTATTTTTCAAGAGGCATTCCTTCATTCCAGAGAGCTATTTCCTGGATGTAGATAGCTGCAAATGTAGGGGATGAAGCAAACATAATATGGTTTGCAAGAATTGATTTCTTCATTTCGTTAAGGTCGGAAATGTAATCGGGATTAAGGGCAAGATCTTTTGCAAGTTCCAGAGAGGTGTTTCCATACTGGATAATTCTTTTAGGGGTTGCAGGTACTATTCCCGTGACCTGTGCCTTACGAGGGTCAACGTAGGTCCCACTGGCTCCGCACATGTACATAGTATCCAGGTCTTCGTATGCTATTCCTGCTTCGTGCATCAGGGTAAGGTGACCTGCTCTCATGGCCCCGAAGGCTTTTCCGGCTTCTATCACGTCCTCCTCCGTAAACATAATCCCCTTTTCCATGCGGATTTTGCCGCCTTCAATATGTGGGGGCTTTATTATGCCTGTGACAAGGCCTGCGTACATCAGGGAAACTACGCCTGTGCCGGTAATCCCCTTTACAGGGTATTTAGAGGTTTTGAAGGTCCTTTCGCGCAGGTTGATTTTTGGCCCTTCCACAAGCCTGAGCTTTTCATCAAGGGCAAGGGTCTGCCAGCCACCAGCGGAAAGCCGCATGTCAGCAATTGCTCCGGGAGTTGCCAGCATGCCTTTACTTATCTGCTGCCCTTCCATAGCCGGACCTGCAGCAGCAGACCCTGTATATATCTTATCATCCACTTTAAGGGCCATTTCAGCATTTGTCCCATAATCCGTGACCATGCAGATTTCTGAAGAATCCAGAAACCCTGTCTTTATCATCATGGCAAGGGCATCGGCTCCTATTTCGTGCCTTATCGAAGGGGGGATAATCACATCAACATCTACGGAAAGCCCGATCTCATTTCCTGAAACGATATGCCCGTTCCTTTCTGGAGGCTTGACGTTCATTTTATCAAGGGCGTTTTTTCCTGCAAATGCAAGGTCCCGGATTTCTATTCCTTCCAACAGCGAAAGCTGGATCGGATTTCCACAAACTGCTATGCGTTTGAGGTTTTCGGGTTTGAGGCTTTTAATCAGGGAATTTACGGCTGAAACGAGAATTTCATGGGCTGTACTCTGCCCGTAACTGATCGCAAAGTCCATATGGTCAACGACATTTGCACCCGGAAGCGGGTTTCTGGATAATATTGCAGTCTTCAGGACGGAATGATCTGTAAGATTCAGAAGCTGAGCTCTGATGCCACTGGTTCCGATATCGATATTTATAGCCTGATCCATGCTTCATCCCATGGTTTGTCAAAGGTATTTTCTCATCCTTTTCCAATGTTATGTTTCCCTTACAGTTCTTATTTTCTGTTTCCCTTACAGTTCTTATTTTCTGTTTCCCTTACAGTTCTTATCTATCCCCTCTTATGGTTCGCATCTCCCTCTTATAATTCTCATTTTTTTCCTATAGATCAATGCCAAAAAAATAAAAAGGAGGTAAAGATCGGGAAAAAGAAAAATGGGAAGTTAAAGTAAAATCAGTGTAGATCCTTGCGTACTTCTTCCCAGCTCTTTCCTGCACATATCTTCTTTGCGATTTTTACTGCGTCAAGAGGTGTTTTTCCATATACCGAGTTGCCAAATGTCTCGACGAAGTGCCTGTCCACGGCAGCACCGCCGCAGGCTATAGGGACACAGTCGGATTCCAGAGCCTCTGCAAGGGCCTTAAGGCCTACTTTGGTCGTGCTCATAAGGGTTGTTCCGGTAACAATGTCGGCTTTTTCTGCCCTTACAGCTTCGACAGCTGCCTCTACTGTTACATCTCTCCCTAGATCGATGACTTCAAACCCGTTAGCCCTTAGAATGGCTGCGACTATATTCTTACCTATGTCATGCAGGTCTCCTACAATAACAAGGGATACCACTTTGCCCTGAGAGGGAATGTCACCAATCTTCTCCTGGCAGAGCTCCACTCCTCCAAGGAGGGCTTCGTTTGCCAGCAGTATTTCCGGGACATAACTTTCCCCTATGTCATAAAGCTCACAAACGGTCTGTATTCCGGGCATAAGGGCATTTAAGACAAGGTCTGTAGGGTCTTTTCCTTTGCCAAGGAGACCAGCTGTGATTTTTGCAGCTTCTGCCCTGTTTCCTGCTATCACTGCTTCTGCCACTGCTGCATATTCGAGGTCTTTTGGCCTGTTATTCTCCTTTATCTGGTCGGCAGTGGTCACTTCTTTGTTCCTGTCCCCCGGGTCCACACCAAGGCCGATCATGATCCCTTCATCAATGAGCTTTTTAAACTTCGCAGGCTCTTTTTCTTTCATCTCAAAGATCTTCTGGACTGCGAGGTCGATGTGCCTTATCATTCCTGCATTCCTCCCAGGACGTTTTCTTTCATGTTCCTCCCAATACCAACACCAATCTGCCTGATGAGGTCTTCCACATCATCGTATTTCGGGATAGGTGTCTCCTTGCAGGCCCTGACATAAGCCCTGAGGTTTTCAAGGGAGGTCCCAAATGAAACATCACATGCAGTCCCGACTATATCGGTCCCCTGCAGGATGCATTCACGGGTCCTGTTGTATACCTGTTCGGGGGTGCCGTTTGGCATCAGGTCTATGACGTCCAGGCTTCCGAGGATGGACATTTCATTTCCCATTACCTGGCGGCAGTACCAGACTGGCACGGCGTCAAAGGAGAAGCAGTCTATTCCACTCTGCTTTATATAAGGCAGGAGTTTGCTTGTATCTCCGCAGATGTGCAGGATCTGGGGGCACCCGATCTCCCTTGCCATCCTTTTGTGGGCAGGAAGTACGAATTCTTTGTATGTTTCCGCAGAAATCAGGTCTCCTGAAGCCGAGGGGTCTGCAGGGAAGAGGATATGTGCCCCATAAGAGGTCTGTAACCTTCCATAGGATATCACAAATTCCGTGGCAGCCTCGATGAAAGCATGGGCTTTTTCCGGGTCGGTCTTTGTCCACCTGACAAGGTTTTCGACGCCTGCTATGTGGCCAGCTACAGTAAACGGGGCTGTAAGTACAGGGATGATAGGGAGTGTGCCATCGTAACGCTTTCTAAGTTCGTCAATTGCTCCGAGCACGACCGGAATTCTTCCGGTTTCTTCCAGGTTGTCAGGCCAGGTTATATCAGCCGGGTCCGTATAAGCAGGACCTGTTACGGGCGGTCTGTCCGGTTTGTTCCAGTCAAGTTTGCACCCCAGAACTTCCGCTTCGAGGGAAATATCAAATTGGGGACGTGCAGCCTCAATGCCGCAGACTTCATATGGGGCGGCTGCAAGGTCTGCCATCATCTTACTGTCAAAATGGGCTTTGGGCCAGGAAGCATTGCATATCTGCATCAGTTCAGCTGTGGTCTGAGCCAGGGGATTTGCAGGAGGTACGTAGTCAACCCTTCCTCCAAGCACTGCTGCCAGAGCTCTTCGGGTTGGATTCATTTCGCTTACCATGTTTGATGTCTCCTTTTTCTCCACGATAAAAAAATATTTAGTTTGCCAGGTCCTGAAATCAGAGTATCAACTAATGCGTTTTTCTTAAAATGGCACCCATAAGGTTAAGGAGTCGTAGCCTGTTATCAGGTAAAAGCCTGGAACATCCTGTTTTTAAGGTTACTTTTGCCGGTTCCTTTTCCATATCTTGGAAAAGTGTAAAAAATAAATTCTGGTTTCTGCAAAAGTCCACATTTATTACGTTAATTATTTATTAATATGCACATTGGGTATATAACTTGATACTGTTAGGACAATATAGAAACTATTATATAGATATAAAATTTGCATGAGCATTTTTTACTTTAAAATATCCATCTATTTTTTCAAGAAGGCTTCAAGCACCTCGTTACATATTCACTCCCATTAATCGCCCTTAACAAGTATTATTTTGTTTTTATACTCAATCTTTATTAAAATGTAAAAAAATATTTCTGATTATGAAAGCAATAATAATAGTGCATTTCATTCCGAAATTAGATGCTATCATCAATTGTTATCAATCATGTTAATCTTCATATTCTCCTCAGGTCACCGGGACCCATTGAAACCTGATGATTTATTGTAATCTGGAACCGTCATTGAAGTGCAGTTCATTCCACAAGAACCGAGGTCAATTCTTTTATGCTGAACCATATAGATGACACCCGTAGGAAAAGAGCAGTTATTATCTTCCTTGCCGCCATTCTTTTCATCTCTATAAAAGGGTTTCTGTCTCCTGTAATAGGTGTAGGCTTTGTTCTCCAGAAGGAAGTTATCGGGATCAAAGGGGATGAAAGGGTTGTTATATTCCAGGGTGATATGGAAGGAGTGCGGACTGAAAACGATTCTTTCAGACTGCTCATCCCTGAAGGGTCCAAAAATCTCCAGATCAGTAAGTCCATTGAAACCGAGCTTAAAAAGACATACCCTGAAATCGAGTACAGCGTTCACATGAGGCTATGTACTGAGGATTCGGTCAGGGAATATAGGGTTAACAGGAAAGACTTCAATATTCTAAATGCAGGTACTGTCGCCAGGTTTGAAGTTTACCGTTCTGAAAGGACAGCAATCAAAAGGATTATTGAAGTTTAAGTCAGGGAAGATTTATCTTCAAGTTTTGATTCTCATCCAAATTTGGTTTTACCCTTTTTGAAAGGATTTCTCTTTTAAGTTTATGTTTTCTGATATATAATTGACACATACTTATATTATGATCAATGAATTGAATATAATTGTAATGAAAGGAAAATGTTGTATTCTGAAATCAGACATATGAGAGAGCGATGTTTTCCGGTAAAGAGATTAAATGAGGAGTTACATGAATCGAACTAAACTACTGATCATGCTTTTGGTTCTGGCAGTCTTTCTCAGCGCTTCGGGCTGCACGGAATCTTCGGACTCAGACGATATGCCAGAAGAACCTGATTCTCCTGAGCCTCTCCCAACCGGGCCCGAGGCTGATGGAGGCATAGAAAACGAAATTGGGAACAATTTCCTCTCTTCTGAGTACAGAGTATGAACTCTGAAATTGCGGCGTATGCTGGTCAAATCCAGACTTAAACTGTTAACATTACAGGCGAAATTAGGGGATGTCCGGCATATCGCTGCTCTGACTGCAGAGGGTAACTATTCGGCTGTAGTGCTGATTCATTCTCTGAACTACCTTGAGCCTGGCTACCAGGATATGGTTGACAGGATGGCAACAGACAGGTTTGTTGCGTTCGCTCCACAGTGGCAGACCTGTTTCTGCTCTCCTTCTGATTCAGGGATAAATCTTTTGTCCGAAATCTCTACAGGTACACAGCTCTACAGGTACACAGCTCTACAGGTACACAGGCGAACTGATGAAGCTGACAAATCTTTGAGCTGAAAGTTTACCAGGGCGAACCTCATGGCTTGTGGCTTTTTTCAGTAAACATTGTTACGTGGGTCTGAAAGGTACCTTTCACCTTATCAATTTATTCTATTTTTTTATAAAATAACAATTAGCTCCATTTATATGAAAATTTACTTTTTCTGGAAAAAATCGAGCTTTATAATTTACTTATAAGCGGATTTTTTCTTAAAATATCGTATTTTCATTATCTAATAATTATCAGGAGTTAAAAATAACTTTGTAACTGTCGAACACGATTTTCCCACAACAAATGTGTCTTTAATTATAAATATATCTTTAATTATTATTCTTATATAAAAACATTTTTTTCCAGGAACGCAGGTCATGGTAAATTCACTTTCTCACCTGGGAATAGGGTTTCTCATCGCCCTTGCTTTAGGTCTGAGAGGAAAGAAACTAAAGATAGTGGCTTTTCTTTCCGTACTCCCTGATCTGGATATTATTCCATACTCGATATTTATCTCTGTTAGCAACAGCCTCGCCCATGAGACCAGAAACCAGTTTTTTTACCTGTTTGGGCACAGGGAGTTTATGCATTCAATTCTTTTCATCTCTCTGGTTACATTTTTAATCTGGGTTAAAACAAGAGATCTGATTTTTACTGTTGGTGGATTTCAATCCATTTTATCCCATGTTTACCTGGATTATATAACGACCTGGAAAATGCGACCTTTTTATCCGTTCAGCACAGAAGCATCCATTATTGGAGCAGTCTATTTTTATGACCCTCTTCTGAATTTGCTTCCACTTCTCCCCATTTTTATTGTAATCCTGGTCGCTTTGAAGCAAAATGGGGTATTTAATGGCAAATTCAACAAATTATACAATTTTATGAGCAGGAGCGATGACAAACTCTATGCATCCCTTCTTCTTGTGTTCCTGCTCTGGCTTACTTTAATGCCGGTTTCAAAGGCCTTTCTGGTCAACCACATATCAGGGGCAGAAGAAGCCCAGATAAGTTATCAAAATACTTATCCAGAATCTTCAAACAGATTCCTTGTCGCATACTCATTTAATTCTACCCATTATAAAATTATGAAAATCAGCTACATTTCAGGAACTGAAAAAAGCAAGTACATTAAAAAAGTCTCAATAAATGGGAACATTCCTGATGCTCCTGTCTATATTGAAAGAGCCAGGAAACTCTATAGTTCAGGTGTTCCCCAGGAAATTGATTATCCAGTTTATGAAGTCACTGAAGACGGGAATTTTGTAACAGTGACCCTGAGTGATGCCAGAAACCCGTATGTTGAAAACTGGGCTTATTTTAAATCTGTTTACAGATTTATTTTTAATGAAGAAAATGGAGAATATCAGGTTTATGCAAGTGTCCAGGGAGATAATGAAGAGAAACTTGGCAAAAACTGGTTTAAATAAGACTGTTTAAATAATCCATTGTCATATGGCTTTTTCCCGGATGATATTTTTCGAATCGTTCCTGGATGATATTTTTTTAGATTTCTTTGGATAATACAGTATAAATTATCCATTGATTTATATAATATAACCAGGATACATAAATCCTGTTATCAAGCATAAGAACTTCTTAATCCGGAGTTTTCCTTCTATCCAAAATCATCACCTCGTGCAAAATTATTCTCTGTACAGGAAAGTCATTTCCATAAGATGATTTTTCGACTTTTAAATCGCTAAAAATGCACAGTCAATAAACACGCTGATAATGGCACGAAATATAAATTCATGGTACATTTATGGTAAATACACTTTCTCATATTGGAATCGGTCTGCTTCTTGCCCATGCCTTGGGCTTAAAAGGAAAGAAGAAGCTTGGTCTGGTTCTCCTTTCTATAATTCCTGACCTTGACTATTTCACCTATTCACTTTTTACCCTCATCAGCGGGGGTGTAAGCCACGAGGCACGAAACCAGCTTTTCTTTTTGCTGGGGCACAGAGAGTTTACGCACTCGGTTTTTTTCGCATTTCTTGTCGCACTTCTCATCTGGCTCAGAACTAAAGATAGGGCTTTTACCGTTGGAGGGTTTCAGGCGCTTTTCCTGCACATCCTCCTGGATTTCTCTACGATCGCGAAAATGCGTCCCTTCTATCCATTCAGCACAAATGAGTCTGCCCTTAGAGCCCTTTATCCCTTCGACCCTGTGATAAATATCATACCCCTGCTGCCTGTCTTCATTGTAGCTGCGGAATATATGAAAAACAGGGGCAAATGGAATCTTGAAACCATAGATAAATTGAATATTAAAAGCAAAGGGAAATGGCCTTTCGAAGGCAGGGACAGCTGGAGCACTAAAAACAGAGATACATTAAACAGAAAATTAAGCGGGCTGAATAAATTAAATTGGCTAAACGGGTTCCATGGTTTTGTGAACAGGAATGAAGGCAAATTCTATGCCTCTTTTATTATAGTCCTCCTTGTCTGGACCACAATATTTCCTGTTGCGAAAATCCTTCTGGTAAACAGCATTTCCAGATCAGAAGGGACAGAAATAAGTTACGATGAAACTTACCCGATAGCAATAGGCAAATTCCTGGCAGCATATTCCATCAGCGATACCCGGTATAAACTCCTTGAAGTCAGCTACTGGTCAGGAGTCGAAAAAAGCTTTTACGTCAACAAGGTAACCGTCGCCGGAGACGTCCCGGATGCCTCTGCATATGCAGAAAAAGCCGGGAAGCTATACAGTAATTCAGTTCCTCAAGCTATCGATTACCCTGTTTATTCTGTATCAGAAAAGGATGGATCAGTAACTGTAATTTTGAGCGATGCCAGAAACCCATATGTTAAAAATTGGCCTTATTTTGATACGGTTTACAGGTTTGTTTTTGACAGGGAAAGCGGAGAATATGAGGTATATGAGAGTCACTACGGAAGAGCAGAAAAGAAGCTTGACAGGAACTATTTCGAGTGATTCCGGAGAACAAGATTTCTGGAATAAAATTAGGGAAAAAATTCAGATAAACAAGATTTCGGGAAATAAGGTTTCTGGAATCCGATTTCAGGAAATAAGATTTAGAGAAAAGAAACTCGTTTTAAAAAATAGTGCCATTTCCGATTACATCTCCTCCAAAAAAGTGTAATCGGAATAACATAATTATGCTTAAACAACACAATTATGCTGAAAAATAACTTTTCGATGATTATGTCGAAAAATATCTTCCCGATTATTTCTGAATCTTTTTGAAGTACTTGTCGAGTTCTTCCCAGTCGATTATATTCCAGAACCCTTCTATGAATTTGCCTCTATCATTCTTGTAATCAATGTAGTAGGCGTGTTCCCATACGTCCAGGTCCATAATTATCGGGAAATCAGGGATCAGGTTTACGTTATGCTTTTCGATCTGCATGATCCCAAGCCTTTTGGTGTCATTGCAGAAAGTTAATGCTGCCCAGCCGGAACCCTCCACGCTTGATGCGACCTGTGTAAACTCCTTTTTAAACCTTTCAAAACTCCCAAAATCCTCTTTGATTGCCTCAGCCAACTCTCCTACAGGCTCTTTGCTTGCATTGCTTGCAGGCGTCATCTCCCACCAGAAATAATCGTGAAGGACATGCCCGCCCAGATTGAATGATAGAGCTTTTGCAGTTCCTTTATAATCAAAATCCTTGCCTTCTTTCCTTGCTTTGTCCATCATTTCCAGCAGGGAATTTACATTGGTCACATAAGCCTGATGGTGTTTGTCGTGGTGTATGCGCAGCTGTTCTTCGGAAATATAAGGTGCAAGGTCTGCATATCCGTACTTCAATGGTGGTAATTTGTATAACTCTTTAGCCATGTTATCCTACCTCTTTTTACTATCGACTGGCTTTGCAAAATCCGTTCAGGGATCTCGAGGTGCTGTGTGTATAAGTGCCTGTATTTTTAAGTGCCTGTATTTTTCCTGCACTTCCAGCTCAAGAAATCCCATTTTCTAATTCTGCTAACCAATCTTCCCCTTAACCGTTTAACAGAAATTCATCTTTTAAGTCACTCTGCACCATTTCTTCAAATACGCATCAAATCGCCATCAGGCAATTAAAAATGCAGAATAAAGATGCAGAATAAAATTTAAGTTTAGATGAAATTAGATTCAGGTATAGTTATACATCGAAGCTATTTAAAGGTAAAAGATAAAACTTATGTGATATTTTTGTAAAAGAAGATATGGGAATTCAGTAAAATGATTGTGATAAAAAGATAGTTGCAGTTATCAGGTATTAAAAACAAATCGTTAGTGGATATGAAAATTAAAAAATAAAAAGTAAATATAAAAATAAAGGCATATTCAGGGATAAAATAAATGGTAAACACACTTTCCCATCTTGGAATCGGTTTCCTGATCGCTCTTGCTTTAGGATTCAAAGGAAAAAACCGAAATTTTGTGGCATTCCTGTCAATCCTCCCTGATCTCGATTTCATCCCTTACATCCTCTTTTTCCTTCTCAGCGGCAGCGTGAGCCACGAGACCAGAAACCAGCTATTCTACCTCCTGGGCCACAGGGAGTTCATGCATTCCATCCTTTTTATCCTGCTAGTCACGCTTTTTATCTGGCTTAAAACAAAAGACCGCCTGTTAACAGCCGCCGGGTTTGCAGCCATATTTTCCCATGTCTACCTTGATTATGCCACAAGCTGGAAAATGCGCCCCCTTTACCCGTTCAGTACCGAAACATCCATCATGGGGGCGGTCTACTTTTTCGACCCGATTGCAAACCTCCTGCCTCTGCTGCCTCTCTTTATCGTATTTGTGGGATATATGAAAAGCAGGGGCAGATGGAACGGAAAATTCAACAACTTCTGTTACTTTGTCACCGAAAACCGGAGCAGATTCTATACCACCCTTATGATCGTGCTTCTGGTCTGGCTTACAGTCCTGCCGGTAGCAAAGTTTTTCCTTGTCAACCGGATTTCCGAATCCGAAGGGACGAAAATAAGCTATCAGGGAACTTATCCGGTTTCACCCGGAAGATTCCTGACTGCATATGAGTATAACGATACGCATTACAAAATTATGGAAATCAACTACCTGTCAGGCATCGAGAGAAGCGATTTTATCGAGAAAGTTAACTCAACGAGTGGCGTTCCCGATGCTTCCGCCTATGCTGAAAGAGTTGGAAAACTCTACAGCACAGCCCTTCCTCAGGAAATCGATTATCCTGTCTATTCGGTTTCCGAAAACGAAGATAACGGTTCGGTAACTGTCCTGCTGAGCGATGCAAGGAATCCTTATGTTGAGAGGTGGGCGTATTTCAGGACGGTTTACAGATTCGTTTTTGATAAGGAAAGCGGGGAGTATGAGGCTTATGCAAGCGAGCAGGAGGGGAGGGAGAGGAGGTTGGAGGGGAATTATTTTGGGTGAGATTACTATACTCGATGTTATTCCAGATAGTAATCATTTTAAGCTTATTGGCCATGAAATTTGGATAAAACCTAAAATCCAAGAAGCTGATAAATTAATCCTTCTTTATCTTGTTTTAGTTTTAGAGTCTTTTGTTTTTGTCATTTTTCACAACTGGCCGCCTGCTTCGCAGTCGTATGGCTGCCCCGTTTTTAAGAAACGTGAAACTCAAACCGGCCCTGAATGATAAAATTCGATAAAAATCAGTGAACGACCAAAAAATTAGAAATTCGTTTTTTTAAACCTTTCATTGTAATTTCACATCCATTTATAAGCACTCGTAAAATGCCAACGAAAGCTATAAAAACCAACTTTTAAGTCGACAGCATAAAGCGAAGAAAAACAATCTTCTTCAGTAACAGATTCAGCCTGAACCCGCCCCTAAATTCAGAAATCCTGTAAAACAAACCGGTATCCGGTCTTTTCAAAAATCTGCTCAAAAAACCTGCCCCAAAAAATAAGTTTCCCGCCCGGCTCCCCCTCCAAACTGAAAACCCGCCGCCGAAAATATTCATAAAATTGATCACTCCGGCGGAAGCTGACTTATTTTTACTCAGAAATTACGGGTACAGTGAAACGATCGGCTCTCCTTCAATCAGCCCCAAAGAAAGGTTTTGATGTGAAACAATCATAATAATGAAAGCTATTAATATGAATTCCATTAACTCAAGTAGAATAAAATGACTCCATTGTGAAATCCCAAAAGACATTTTTTTAATTGAAAAATAGGTTATGGGAAGGTGATTACTGAAAAAGCATTAGCAGAAGTAATTACTGAATTTAGTTAAAAAAGAATATCAAATGATTAATTCTAAGAATAATATATTCTATATGACATATATAATTGGAAGCAATATACTATTTATATTCATTGAAGTCGAGATCTGGATATCCAGATCTTAAACTGAAAATGAGTATATGAAATAGGAAAACTGGTGTAAGGTAGCTTGTGGATAATCGCAAGAGATAAGAGAAGTGTCATAATTGGATTTGAGGAATAACTCCCTCCGCCGCTGAAATCAGTAAAATCCTACCTTCCGCCTTCCTTCAAGACTGAGATAAGATGCCGGAAACAAATGCCTAACAGGTTAATTCCGGTAGGAAATTCGAGTGAAGGATCATTTTCCTTCACTCATTTCTGCTATTCAATATTCTTCTTCCTCTGTCTCTTCTTCTTCTTCTTCTTCGTCTGCTTCTGTCTCTTCTACTTCTTCTTCCTCGGATTCATCGAAGTCTTCGAATTCCTCGGGATCTTCCATGTCGTCCTCTTCAGCCTCTGATTCAGATCCTGTTTCGTTTGCTTTTCTGGAGAGGGCGGCCAGTTTTAGTTTCTCGTCTTCTTTTCCGTTTTTGATCCTGGCCATGCCGCCGACTTTGTCCCCAGGTTTGAGATTCATAATCCGTACACCCTGGGTGTTTCTGCCCTGGATAGAGATTTCTTTTGCAGGTATGCGGATTATAATGCCTTCTGAACTCGTGAACATGAGTTCATCGTCTTCAGCTACGGATTTAACCTTCGAGACAAATCCGTTCCTGAGGTTTGTGATGATTGTAATCACACCTTTTCCACCGCGGCGGTGAGCAGGGTACTGGGAGTATTCCGTCCTTTTACCAAAGCCGTTTTCAGTCACTGTCAGGAGGGTTGTGGTCTCATCGACCAGGTCCAGGCTGACTACCTCGTCGTCAGAGCTGTCAAGAGTCATACCGCGGACTCCTCTTGCAGTCCTGCCCATGGGTCGGACGTCTTCTTCAGAAAAGCGGATAGCTTTGCCTTTCTTTGAGACCATCACAATTTCCTTTTTCCCGTCGGTAAGGAGGACGTTAACAAGTTCGTCCCCTTCATCCAGGCTGACTGCAATGATGCCTGCTCTTCTCGGGTTCCTGAACTCGGAGAGAGGGGTCTTCTTGACCGTGCCTGCCCTTGTTGCCATAAAGAGATATTTGTCTTCGGCAAACTCTTCCACAGAAATCGTGGCATTGACAGCTTCTCCTTCCTGAAGCTCAAGCAGGTTTACTATGGCTTTGCCTCTCGACTGGCGGGAGCCTTCAGGAATCTCATAGACCTTCTGCCAGTAGAGCCTTCCCATGTTTGTGAAGAAGAGGATATAATTGTGTGTTGACGAAACGAAGAGATTTTCAACAAAATCTTCTTCCTTCATTTCCATGCCGATAATTCCCCTGCCTCCGCGGCGCTGCATGGAATAAGTGGCAAGCGGAATGCGCTTTATGTAGCCGCTGTTTGTGATCGTGACCACAACATCCTGTTCAGGAATCAGGTCTTCATCGGTTACATCTTCCGTGTACTGTATAATCTTTGTCCTGCGGGCATCCCCATACTTTTCTTTGAGCTCCAGGAGTTCTGTCCTGATAATTTCATACTTTAGCTCGTCGCTTGCCAGGATCGTCCTGAGTTCATCAATCAGTTTTATAAGTGCTTCAAGTTCCTCAAGGATTTTCCGGGTCTCAAGCCCTGTCAGGCGCTGCAGGCGCATGTCCAGGATAGCTTTTGCCTGAACCTCGTCAAGGCCGAAGTTATCCATTAAACCCTGCCTGGCTTCATCGGCATTTGCAGAGCCTTTAATGAGGGCAACCACTGCGTCTATATTATCAAGGGCGATCTTTAAGCCTTCCAGGATATGGGCTCTTTCTTCGCTCTTCTTCAGGTCGTAGAGTGTCCTCTTCTGGACGACTTCCATCCTGTACTCAAGGTAGATCTCAAGAAGCTGTTTCAGGTTCAGCTCTTTTGGCTTTCCGTCCACAAGTGCGAGGTTGATGACCCCGAAAGTGGTTGCCATCTGCGTATGCTTGTAGAGCTGGTTCAGGATAACCTTGGGGTTTGTGCCTTTTGAAAGCTCGATCACGACCCTTATTCCTTCCCTGTCAGACTCATCCCGCAGGTCTGAAATTCCGTTAATAACCTTTTCCCGCGCTAGCTGGGCGATGTTTTCAATAAGCCTTGCCTTGTTCACCTGGTATGGGAGTTCGGTTACAATGATCTGCTGCCTGTCTTTTTTAAGCTCCTGAATCTCGGCAACTGCCCTGATCTTTACAGGGCCCCTTCCTGTCGTGTATGCGGACCTTATGCCTGATGTCCCCAGGATGTGTGCACCTGTAGGAAAGTCCGGACCTTTTATCACGGCCATCAGTTCCGAAACCTGCGTTTCGGGATTGTCAATAAGCATAAGGGTTCCATCAATGACCTCACTGATATTGTGGGGCGGCATGTTCGTTGCCATTCCGACGGCAATACCGGTTGAACCATTGATAAGGAGGTTTGGAAGCTTTGCAGGGAGGACTTCCGGCTCTTCCAGGGACCCATCATAGTTGGGTCTGAAAGGAACGGTTTCCTTCTCGATGTCAACAAGCATCTCCTCTGCAATCCTGTCCATACGGACTTCGGTGTATCGCATGGCTGCAGCCGAGTCTCCGTCAATAGACCCGAAGTTACCCTGCCCGTCGATCAGAGGATACCTGAGCGAAAAGTCCTGTACCATCCGCACAATACTGTCATAAACCGCAGAATCTCCGTGAGGGTGGTACTTACCGAGCACGTCTCCCACAATACGTGCTGACTTTTTGTAGGGCTTGTCGTGAGTAATCCCTGACTCTTTCATGGAGAAAAGAATCCTGCGGTGGACAGGCTTTAAGCCGTCGCGGGCATCCGGGAGAGCCCTTCCAACGATCACGCTCATTGCATAATTTATGTAGGAGCGTTTCATCTCGTCGTCAATAAGGATAGGGGTAATCCCTGATCTTACTGGTTCCTCATCTTCAGGGTCTTCAGGGCCGGTTTCGGTTCCGTTTTCCTCTTCTTCGAATTTGGGATCTTCATCCGGTTCTTCAGATGTAATGCCTGATACTTCTTCCATTTCCGATTCTTCATCCTGATTTTCAGCCGGGTCTTCCGGAATAAGGGTTGCCTGGTATGATTTCTTCATTTCTTCTTCGGATTTGTTTTTATCGTCACTTTCTGCCATTTTTCACCACCTCATATATCCAGGTCCACAACCTCTTTTGCATGTGTTTCTATGAAGTTTCTGCGCGGCTCGACCTCGTCTCCCATAAGGATACGGAAGATCTCGTCAGCGCGGATTGCATCTTCCAGAGTTACCTGCAAAAGGGTCCGGCTCTCAGGGTTCATGGTGGTCTCCCAGAGCTGCTCAGGGTTCATTTCTCCAAGACCCTTGTAGCGCTGGATGGCGAGTCCTTTTTCCCCGATTTCTTTTACTTTATCGGAAAGTTCTTTGTCCGAATAGGCGTAATAATCCGTCTTTCCTTTCTTTATCTTGTAAAGAGGCGGCTGGGCAATATACACGTACCCTGCATCGATAAGGGGCCTCATGTAGCGGAAGAACAGAGTAAGGAGGAGAGTTCTGATATGCGCTCCGTCTACATCGGCATCGGTCATGATGATGACCTTGTGATAGCGTGCATTATCCAGATCAAAATCTTCGCTAACTCCTGTGCCGATGGCTGTAACCAGGGAAATGACCTCGTTGTTTTTTAGAATCTTTGCAAGCCTGGACTTCTCTACATTCAGGATCTTGCCCCTAAGGGGTAAAATTGCCTGGAAGCTCCTGTTTCTGCCCTGTTTTGCCGACCCGCCTGCAGAGTCTCCTTCAACAACATAAATCTCACAGGCGGCAGGGTTCTTCTCAGAGCAGTCTGCAAGTTTTCCGGGCAGGGTGCTGACTTCAAGTGCACTCTTTCTCCGCGTAAGTTCTCTTGCCTTCTTTGCAGCTTCTCTTGCTCTCTGGGCAAGGAGGGCTTTTTCAAGGATAATGTTTGCAACCTTTGGGTTTTCCTCAAAGTATTCTGCAAGTCCGTCTGTTACAAGGGAATCTACAATTCCTTTAACGTCGCTGTTTCCAAGCTTTGTCTTGGTCTGGCCCTCAAACTGGGGTTCCATGAGCTTGACACTGATAATTGCAGTAAGGCCTTCCCTTACATCGTCACCAGTTAGCTTTTCTTCTTCTTTGGAGAGCTTGTTGGCTTTTATGTAATCGTTTGCAACCCTTGTAAGTGCGGTCTTGAAACCGATGATATGTGTCCCACCCTCATGGGTGTTGATATTGTTTGCAAAAGAGTACACGTTTTCAGTGTAGCTGTTAGTATACTGCATTGCAATTTCTACGACCATATCATCTCTTTGCCGCTCGAAATAAATCGGTTTTTCGTGGAGGGGTTGCTTTTTCTTATTAATATAGTCCACGAATTCCACTATTCCTCCGTTATAATTGAAGGTCTCTGCCTGCCCCTCCAGGCTTCTTAAGTCCTTCAGGCTGATTGTAAGACCACGGTTCAGAAAAGCCAGTTCTCTTAGCCTGTTTGATAGTATCTCATACTGGAAATCTGTGGTCTCAAAGATTTTTGTATCGGGTTTGAATGTGGTTTTTGTGCCTGTAGTATCCGAAGTTCCTATTTCCTTAACATCAGACTCTGGCTTTCCACGGATATAACGCTGGAAGTACTTCTTTCCATCTCTGCTTACTTCTACGTCAGTCCATTCCGAAAGGGCGTTTACTACTGAAACCCCCACTCCATGCAGACCTCCGGAGACCTTGTAAGTGTTCTTGTCAAATTTTCCTCCCGCGTGCAGAATCGTCATAACGACCTCAAGGGCTGATTTCCTGTGCACGGGATGTGGATCGATCGGGATACCCCTCCCATTGTCAATTACAGTCACACTTCCATCGGGGTTGATCGCGACATCGATCTTTGTACAGAAGCCTGCAAGGGCTTCATCAATACTGTTGTCTACAACCTCATAGACTAGGTGGTGGAGCCCGCGGCTGTCTGTGCTCCCTATATACATGCTTGGGCGTTTTCGGACAGCTTCCAGGCCTTCAAGCACCTGGATGTGCGAAGCGTCATAAACCTGTTTATCACTCATCGTGGTTTATTCTCCGTAAAAATCTGGTAAAGTTATTTATTTTAAATCTCATAACATTGAATACATTTTTTAAAACTCGCAAGGGAACTCGGTTCGAAATCGAACCTTAGAAGTCGTGTCAATTCTCAGAGTCTTCACATTTTATTATGATATTTATATATTTAATATCTATGTTTCTGCCTTAAGCCAGATTCAATATGCGCTCATACATTTTAAGCCTTTAGATCAGCCGTATATTTAGCCTGATTTTTTTGCCCATACTCCCTCGAAAAAGGTGGTTTTTAGCATAATTTTGTACTCAAAAATACCCATTTCAGGCTAATTTTCCAATATGTTTTTAGTTTAAATAATTATTTTCTGTTTCACAGAGAAAAATTTGCTTCTCTCAGGGATGTCAGGGCATGACTCGAGGCATTTGAGAAGTTTCCAAAAGCATTTTTATGATATATTTTTGGTTCTTTTTTCCGAACAGATCGAATACTGAAACGAACTGTTTTTCAAGAAAAAGCAATCCTAAAAATACATCCTAAAAATATTTGCATTATGCCCATCTGTTAGCTTAGAACTGCTATGATCAACTGCCATTTTTTAAACAGGCCGCTTGCTGTATTTCTGCTGGCAGAGTTTCCAGACATCCGTTTTTATCAACTGCCAGCAGCCTTTTTCAAACCTTGACAGGATTAGCAAGGATTCAATATTGATTTAATATTTCATCTTCAGGCTCAGTAATTCAGAATCCGGCTCATTGTATCCGGCTCAGTCTCAGTATTTGGCTCAGTCTTAGTATTCTGTTCCTATTTCCACCCGGTTATCTCAAATCATGCCAATCTCTTTCAGACGGTTAGGAAGATATACCTCGGTTACGAAGTCCAGACCTTTTCCTGCAAAAGCCTGCTGTTCAGCCTTCTTGCCTATATCGAGCTGGAGCTTGATCTGCTCTTTCCAGTAGTCAGACTCAAAGCGGGGGTCGGAAAGTTCACTCCGGAGAGCGCTTACGTCCTGTTCTGTTAGTTTGTCGGTTGAAAGTTCATATTCTACGATATCCGAAGGTTGAAGCCCCAGGAATTTGGCTCCGGGTGTTGCCATGAATTCCGAGAGGTGAGCACTCTTTATGGCTCCGTAAGCAACAGAGGCATAAATCCTGTAAGACCAGGGGTCACCGTCAGTAAAAACTGCCACAGGGATCCCGAGTTCCTCGTTCATGCGCTTTATTATCCTGCGGGTTGACCGTGCAGGCTGGCCCTTTAAGTGTACAAGGATTGCGTTATAAGCCTCATCAAACCCGTTTTCCATTAATCTGGCGTACATACCACCGGTTTCTATGGCAATAATCATGCTTGCATCGTGGTTCTTAAATTCGATATTTTCCACATTGAAGGGGATCTGATACCCTCCTTCACCTACATCCTTCTGGCAGTGGATATTCCTCTCTCCGCGCTTTGTCTGTTCAGATATCTCAATAGGCCCGAACATGGTAGCTCCGTCTTCTTCTGGACGCATGTGGAAATATTCTCTCTGGAGGCTCGTCAGGAGTTCCAGGTCTTCGATCAGGCGGTCGCTTTCAGCCTGTTCTTTGAATTTGGCATAGTCCCAGCCTTCGGATATATAGTAAAGTTCTCGAAGCGTTGAGCCGCGGTTATGGGCAAGGTGCTCGTTTATAAGAAAATCTGTAGCATAAGTGGTTTTCAGGAGTTGGAAAGCCCCTTTTACGGTCTTTGCACTCCTTTCGCTTTCCCTGTCTCCGTAGACCCAGACATCGCTTTCGTCAGAGTACTCTATGTTTGCTTTGGTCCGGCTTGGAAGGCTGACACTCGGGACAACCTCTTCTTCAAACTGGTTGTAGATCTTTTCTGCAATCTCAAGGAGTTTTTCCCTGGCAAGGGCATCTCCCTGTTTTGTTTTGCTGCTTGCTTCTCCTGCCATTTTAAACACCCTTGAAAGCTTTTGCCCCGGTTACCAGTTCTTCTTCAATCCCTTCTACAATTAATTGAGGAAGCTTTCGGAGTTCTTCTTCGGTTGCAGACTCTATTTTGTAGCTCAATACTTTAGAAGACCCTGATGTTGCCGAAATGTCCCATACATAATCGTAATCATTGCCCATGGTTACAACCCTTGGTTCGGGTTTTGCCCCGCTGATTTTGCAGGGGAGCATTTCGTGCACCCTGAAAGAATAAGCAGAAGTCCCGAAATTTTTCACCTTTATTGCCACATCCGCAGTCCCATCCCCGTTATTTCTAACTTTTCTGTGCACAAGCAGGTTTCCCATAATATTTGCAACAACGGGATTTATGTCAGGGACGTCTTTTTCCAGGATATTTGCAACCTTTACTGCCATTTTCGGAAGGACCTTTGTAATAATGATTTCTTTTTCACGGCGCTTTTTGAGGTTGCTCTGCTTGCTCAGGTAATGCTTGAGTTTTCTTGCAACTTCTTTGATTGCAAGGTCCACTTCCTCTTTAATGACAGGAATGTCTGCAATAGCATCCTTTGATTCGGAAGTAAAAGGCACGTTAATAGAAGCAACGTGGATCAGGAGAATAACCGGACCGATAGGAATCCCGCCCCCAGGCTGGTTTAAGCCGTACTGCTTCCACTTAATATCTTCTACGGCGTGAGTGGTCACACAGCCGCCCTGCTGGTAAAGTAGAGGCACACGGTTTGCAAAACGCATGATGCTGATCTTTTCTTCTTTAGGGAGATTTCCTCCATAAGCAAGCCCGACTTCCACTACAAAGGGATTTCCCGAATATACGGCAGGTTTTCGTGTGCTTGTGGCAATGAAGTCCACGGTTGTCTCTTTTTCAAGCCCCCGGTAGATCAGCTCTTCGCCTATAGGAGAGAGGCAGTCCGTCGGCGGAGCCATAATCTTTACCTTCTCAAAAGCTTCAATCAGCTTTCTTGCTTCATGGCGGCCCAGAGCATGTGGGTCGATTTCGGGGTCGAGCCCTGCTGCTTTGCAGATTTCCTCGGCAGTTAGCAGACCAATTTTACAAAAAGAGTAGCGGAGGAACGGGGCAAGTTTCTGGCGCTCCGTGTAATGGAGCATTTTCATGAGGGTCCCGAGTTCTATCCCTTCAGGATGAGGCAGGATTTCTTCTGCAGGGTCAGGCATTTTATCCGTAGCCCTTTCAAAGACTTCCTCGCTGCCGTCAGGGTCGATAAGGGTTATCCTTGCATGGGGGTTTACAATTGCAGTGGCTTTGAGATATTCATAAATGGACTGCCTTCTCCCCTTTACATAGGCAGCCCTCATCTCAAGCTCAACCTGGGTCCCATGCGGGCGGAACCAGTCCTTTTCTTCATCTACAAGGATATCAGGCTCATTTGTACTGGTATTGATCATGAGCTCGTAATAATGGGCAGGAGCATTTGGCCCTGTTTTGGAGAGGATTTTTGTGTGCCTGCCTGCGGTCATCTGGGCATAGAGGACAGCTGCCGAAATTCCTATTCCCTGCTGCCCCCTGCTTTGCTTGAGGGCGTGGAACCTTGAACCGTAGAGCAGTTTTGCAAAGACCTTGGGGATCTGCTCTCTTATAATCCCAGGACCGTTGTCTTCGATAATGACGGTTACATAGTCCTGTCCTGTCCTCTCGACCTGGACAAGGATATCCGGCAGGATTCCTGCTTCCTCACAGGCATCCAGAGAGTTGTCCACTGCTTCTTTTACGGTTGTTATAAGGCTTCGAGGCGCAGAGTCAAAACCCAGGATCTGCCTGTTCTTTTCAAAAAATTCTGCTACACTTATCGATTTTTGTTTTTTGGCGAGTTCTTCTGCAATGGGGGTTTCCATGGACTTTTACCTCAGGGCTGAAAAATTAATACGATACTTAAAACTTATCTTATGTTTAAAACGGATCTTGTGTTTAAAATAATAAAGTCTTCAGGGCAAAATTATCCATCTAAGCAAAACTTCTTTCTTAATAAAAGGGTAGGGTAATAATATTATCGCCTGCTAAAAAAGATATCGATTCTTCCGGCATTTTTCTGCCGGAATGAGATGATTTAAGGCGCCCGGAAACTCAGAGTTCCGCACCTATGATTGTCTGGGTCGCGGTTACAGTTTCGCTTTCCCTTATCCTGTCTACCACGGCATTGAGGATGCTCAGGTCTTCAACGTCTATGATGATGACAAAGTCATACTCTCCGAAAACATGGTAGACGTCCTTGATCCCCTCTATATTCTTTAATTCCCTGTATGCTGCTTTTTCATATCCGGGCAGCACGTTTATCATTGTAACTCCTATAACCATGGTTATCAATAAGAAGTAACGGCTGCAAGTTATTTATTTCTTATCCGAGGGCGAGAAGTTGAAGTATTTAGGCAACCTAAGTTATTTTCTCTGGATCTTATTTCCTGTTGTTTAAGGTTAAGGTAGATTCCCTTCAAACTTTTGAGCAATTATAAATGAATTTTTTCCCATTAAGTTTCACAAAAGATAAAGTTTTAGTATGCACTTGAACTTCTTAGGACATATGAACAGTTTTGATCAACCTGATTATACCTACGAAGAAATAAGAGATGCTGCAGTTGATCTACTGGCAGGCAGAACGAGAATTAATGCTTATCAATATGAAGACTTGAAAAATGGTGTTGGAGAAGTACTAATATATAAAAAAACTGGAAAGTATCCTAGCCAGTATTATGATAATCTAATGAGGGATAGTAATGGCGATATTTTTCTGGAGGTGTTCTGGGATCTTTTCAGACAAGGAATTATAACGCTTGGTTTGAATGATTTAAAAGGAAATAGACAATTTCCATGGTTTAGAGTATCTGC
The DNA here is from genome assembly GCA_964434965.1 of uncultured Methanosarcinales archaeon. Classification (GTDB taxonomy): domain Archaea; phylum Halobacteriota; class Methanosarcinia; order Methanosarcinales; family Methanosarcinaceae; genus Methanosarcina. The sequence continues at coordinate 7,570 of CAYSWX010000017.1, read as the reverse complement.
ACATGGTAAAAGGATTCTTGAAAATCAGGCTGTATACTTTTACCACGATGTTTCAAGCTATGAGGCTGTTATAAAGCAACAGGTTCCAAATATTGGCCCAGTAACTTTACTTTATCTAAATGAAGCAATGCAGTCGTTCTATAGTGGTTGTTATCTATCATCTTCTGTTATGCTTGGAGTCGCATCAGAGTATACTTTTTTGAAGTTATTGGAAAAAATTGAGACTAGTGGAACGTATAAATCAAATTTTAAGAAAGCGTTTGATGAGAGGAATATTTCAAAAAAGTTTGAAGCATTCAAAAACAAATTGAAACAAGATATGGGTGACAATAAAATAAATTTGCCAAGTGAAATAAAAGAAAATTTGGACACCAACCTTGACGGGATAATGAATACTATACGTAATTTTCGCAATGACTCTGGACATCCAAGTGGAAATATAATAAGTCGAGAACAGTGCTATGTAAATCTCAATCTCTTTATTCCATACTGTAAAAAAGCATATCAATTGATAAATTTCTTTTAAAGCAGTTATTGTCAGAAATGCCACCTTTTATTTCCTTTATTCTCTGGAGGTAGCTTTTTAATCTCTCATCCTTTTGAGTATAAATGACAATGTTTAACTTGTTCACTGTTGACAAAAAACATATGAAATTTGTGGCAAAGGACAGAGATTATTGAATTCAGGAACATGAAATATGGACTTAAGTGTAACAATAGCCATTATAGGTGTCATTGTTGGTGCTGTTAGTTTATACTATACTCGCAAACAAACTCTTGTTGCGGAAAATCAAGCTTCTGCTACTGATAAAAGCATAAGTATTACTCAGGAAAACCAGCTTACTGAAAGTTTCACAAGAGCGATTGATCAGTTAGGAGCAGTAGATAAAGATGGAAATCGAGCTATAGAGATTCGTTTGGGTGCTATATCCTCTCTTGAAATGATAGCAAACAAATCAGACAAATATTACTGGCCGATCATGGAAACTTTAACAGCCTATCTTAGGAAAAACTCACATATTGAATATGGGGAAAGAAACTTCCATTTTGAATATTCCAATGCTCAAAAAGAAAGCGTAGAAGTTGAAGACATAAAAACACAAGCCAAAGTATCTTTGGATATTCACGCAATTGTTACTGTAATTAGGAGACGCAGGTATTTCTTTAATTCTGGAGAGGCTGACTATCTAGATCTACGAGGAACTAACTTACGAGAAGCTAACTTTCAAGAGGCAAATCTTAAAGAAGCTGACCTTAAATGGGCTTATCTTGGGGGAGCTAACTTTAGAAAGGCTAACCTTCAAGAGACTGATCTAGAAGGTGCAAACCTTGAAGAGGTTACCTTTGTAGAAGCTGATCTTGCAGGAGCTAACCTTACAGGAACTTACCTAAGAGGAGCTAACCTTGTTAATGCTAATCTTAAAGAGGTTTTCCTTACTGGAGCTGACTTTAGAAAGGCTTTCCTTAATGGAATTAACCTTCAAGGAGCTAGTCCTGTGTTAGCAAACTTTGAAAGGGTAAACCTTTCAGGAGCTAATCTTGAAGATACTAACCTTATGAATGCTAATCTTGGCAGGACGAACCTTAAAGATGCTAACCTTATGAATGCAAATCTTTTAAGTGCTTACCTTGGCGATGCTCACTTTGAAGGAACAAATCTTAAAGGAGCGAATTTTGAAGATGCTAACCTTGAATATGCAGAATTAAAAGGAGCAAAAAATCTTACAGTTGACCAGCTTTCAAAAGTAAAAACACTTTATGATGCAGAATTAGATCCAGAACTGGAAATACCATTAAGGGAGAAGTACCCTGCCCTTTTTGAAGAACCTAAAAGATGAGTCTTTCGTTTTTTCAGATGAAACATAAAGAGGTTCATTCAGCAAGTAATATGCTCCAAATACTTGCAAAGAAAGTTGTACAGATTCACTTTTTTGATACAACCCATTATTTTAATATTATCAGTGTATAATACAACCGCATGCCCTCCGAGTCGCACAGGGACGAAGATATCTTCGAATCCCAGTTTATAGATAAGTACCTCAGCGAATATGCGAGCATTTCCTCAATTGTACGCGAGGCACTGCCTTTTGAGCTTCTTGCGACTGTGGGAGGAGTTGTTGCAGGAATAATTCTTTCAGGAATTAGGCAGACTAAGCTTTCAAATAAAACGAAGTCTCGAAGTCTGGAATAGAGTTATTTTTGCTAGATTCGTTTTCATCTGAGCTACTACCATAACCAGATTCAGATTTTTTTTTGAATTATTGGGTCTGACTGCGCTTTTTTAAAAGTCAATTCTACAAGTAAAATATTAGAATTAATTGGGTATAACAGGTAATGAATCAGGAAGTCGTCCGTTAAAAGCAGGCGACATTTCATATTAATAGTACGTTCCTTCTCCTGTAAAAAGTTGACCATTTACTGTTGTCCATCCAGCCTGAGATCCAGACAACTTAATTTCCATGTCTTCCCAATAACTATTATACAACCGTCCTCCGATCCACCATTCATTCATTCCACACAGGTAGATGGAAATTCTGACGTTTGCATTCGAGGAAGTATCATAGTAGGCATACATCTTGCTTTCATAATCAAAGATCTCAGATGCCGGTGGATAAGGTATTCTGGTGACATTCTGCGTAAGGTTGTACTTGGGCATAAGAACCATTTCACTGCCCCGCGGATTCATTGTATCTATGGTCTGGTTAGTGAATAAGATTGTTCTAAAAATACTTGGACTCAGAATCGTTTTTGAATCTCTACTTCGGGTAGCGTATTTTGGCTCTATTTTCTCATTTTTTATAGAAAGCATGAGTCCGTGCTCCGTATCCACCAGGGTATATTTCCATGAAGGATCATCATTATTGAAACCATGATCTATAATATCTGTGCCTACGGATGATGTGTTGTTTATCACCGGGAACGGAAGGTAAAGAGTAACATTGCTCAGAGTCGAGTCTGTAGTTAACTCAATATAGTAATCATAGCTGCTAATGTGATTCCTATCATATATCCTCTGCTTCTGGTCTTGCCACCAGATAGACAACAACACAGCAGAAATGATTATTAATAGTACAATTATTTTGTAACGAGTCCTCATATTTCAACACCGAACCCACTCTTGGAAATCGAGTAAACAAAGGTAGATTGTCAACATTTCGATCTCTAATCATCCAATCCAGCTCTTCACTATTTCCTGTGGGTTGAAAATACTTGTTTAGTTATATGGTAGACAAGTCAAAAAAGGGAAACATCAAGCTTGAATATTGTTTCAATGGTGAATCTCTCTATATTACATCTCTATATATTACGAGTGTCTCTATATATGATATATGTTCCTCCGATATTTTGAAAATAAAATGTAAGTTATTCACTCGAATTAGATATAGACCCCTCAAAAAATGATTAACATTTTAAGGGTTATTAAGCTTTATTTGCCCAATTGAGTATAGTGCCAGTCCTTCCCCCGCTAAGGTACATTCATTAAACAATCTATTTGCTGTTTAAAAGGCTTATATGCTTCGCTTAATCGATTAAAGCTCATTTTTCCTCGATTTTATCATTATATATTAAATAGATGAAAATACCATCAGCCGCCTTAGTTATAAATAGATTAAATTATGAACAAATAAAAGTTTTATATTGATTTTTTATCGATTATAAAGAGTATTAGGGGATATTTTTCTAAAATATCTGTTTTTAGAGTGTACCTTTATTGGGGAGATTCTAAACGTATATCTATTACCCAAAATAAGCATCCAACATCCTTAGATTTAGCGCCGATTTGGAAGGACCCTAGAATTAGATAAGATCCTTTATTTTTTGGTTTCATTGTAAGTTCTAATAAATTCGTGTACAGATACACAAATTATCATTAAAATTCCGATATCGATTAAAAGAGCGAGAATAAAATAATTGCCTTCAATAGATACATTTTTTCCATTCAATCCCGAAAACATAGAATATATAAATATATATAGGGCTATAATTGTTGGAATAAGAATAATAATCTTAGCTATTTTTTCAATGGTGATTATATCAAATTTCATGTTAAAAATATTATTGTAATTCTATAGTTATCATCTAAATAATGCAAGTTCGTGTGTAAATGCATGTATTTTTCTAAATTCTCAGCCATTTCTTTTATCATTTAACATTATTATTTATTCTTGAGTTTCCTAATTATTATTAGAAATGCTACTGCTAATGTTATCACAATTACTATTGCCAAAATCATAATGAATATTTCGCTAGATCCGATCATTTAAAAACCTCTTATTATAAGAAAAAATACTCCCTTCATAAATTAAATTCATTATCTTCCATTATGTGGCAACGTTTTAGACTCTGTAGTAAATCAGATTTTTCTATCAGCGAATTCTTCAGAACTTATGGTTCACATAGAACTCAAGTGTTGTCGGATGAATAAAATGTAAATCTCATAGTACGAAATATTGTGATTGTGATTCCGCACTATTGAGAAGGTTTTCTTTATAGAAACAATTTCATTCAAAATTTATTAAATTATTAAAAATCAACAACTATTGAAGAATATCTAACATATCCTTCATCATCACCGTCCTGTGGACCGAAATCTGATCCGGCTTCTCCTACTCCAGTAACCGAAGCACTTCCAGCTACTGATAAGTATGCAATATAACTGTGCCCAGCCTGTAAATTTATCCCTATTCCGTTATTGAAGCTTTTATCTACAAGATCATAGCCTAAAGCACTCTTTGAGGCTGAATACACTAAAGTATTATATGTCGTTCCAGTAGTTGTATCTTTTACTACTAAATATACTTCTGAGCTAGCTGATCCTCCAGTTTGAAAAGCAGATGTCAAACCATACAAATATCCAGTCATTCTTATATTTGCTGCCCGTGATCCGGAACCTGACACAGTAAATGTTTTTCCGATCCATGCCCAAGCACCAGCACCTCCAGCACCACCGGGGCCAAGAAGTACAGCTTGTCGAGCTGTCCTTGAACTTTTAATGTAGTCAGCACCTTTTATGTTAGGTGCTAATCCCCATGATGAGGTTCCACTATTCCCATAGTCTGCATTAGTGAATATAGCATCTGTTCCTAAAGTTACAGTAGATGTAGCAGCAAGTCGTTGTGAATTTAAAGAATTATTTACTGAATCTGAAATTTCTTGTTGATTTTTTACTCTAATTTCATCTCTAAGAGCTTCAGCTTTAATAGTATCCTCTGAAGAGTTATTACTTGAAGAAAGTTGATTAATGACATTTTTTTCTGCTGAGTAAATATCACTTTTTTCAGTTTCTATCTTATCCGACTTGTTATCACTTGCACTTGCCACCGGCATAAGCACCACACATACTAGTAGCATTACCAAAGTTAAAGTTCTGATTCCTAATTTCTTCCTCATTGACATTTATTCCTCCTAAAATTATTTCTCCAAAAAGGCAGAATCAGGCAAGCTTAAATACAGACAAAGCTAAAATAATCACTGCCTCTTAGGGGCCTATTTTGTGGAGTTCGTGTGGTACGGGAAATACTTCTGAACTCCATAAATTCCTCTTACCTAACTCCTTATAAGTTTTCTGTCCATTCCATCAAACTATCTTGTTTTCATACTCATTTTGAATCTGAAATTATTCCCTGAACTTTGATTGTTTGATGGTGTGGAGAGAAGATATATATATATAAGGACATTTTCCTAATTCATATTCAAATGTTTATATAATAGCTCAAGTGTAACGACAAAGAGTGATCTAAGTTTATTTTTATGTTTGGCATTATTAAGTTTAGACCTGATTACTGTAAAAACACTTAACGAAGCACAATTAACCTTTAACAAAGCATTATTGAATGAAGAACTCAAAAAACCATTAAGAGAGAAATATTCTGCTTTTTTTGAAGAGCTTAGTCAAGATAAACCTTGATTATCCATGTAAGAAAATCTCCATACCTAACAAAAAAATTATATAGATTCACTTTTTTGGACACAATGCCATAATCTAGTAAATATCGTGCGGGCGCGTTAATATCATGCGAGTATAAAATAAAAAAATAGGCTATAGCTAAATGCCGGAGAGATGGATGAGGGTAATGCTATAAGTTATAGAATTACCCCTCAGGCTATGCTTGTACTATGAAAAAGTAGTAATATGAATTACATTTGTTTTTTGATAGTATTCAGCAATTCCTCTTGACTAATATTTTCACCAAATCTTGCAGCTTTTCCACCGTCAGTCAATGTATACTTACCCTGTATGAATCCTGTAACTCTGAAGTGTTCAGGGGCAATATCTTTAGTACCAGGATGATCGTCTTTCATCAGATAGAGCAAAACCTTTTCGTCTTTTTCTAAGCTCGGTTCATAATCAGCTATCAAAGTATCATTTCCAACAGTTCCACCTTCCACTCTCACCGTAACCTCTTTGGATGATAATGGATTCTTGAGATATTCATCTACACTTATAACGATATCAGTGTAAATAAGGCAAGATGCGCTAAACGCATTATCGGTATTAATAGGTCTTTTTCCATCGGCAGTATTCCATTTGCTTGAAAGTACCTCTTTAACTGTACCTATTACAATCGTATAAGAGTTGTTGCTTAATTCCGTATCATTGAGTGGTACAAGTGTTGCACTAGATACACAGTATAAAGGCGTATCATTATTTACAATTTCAGTATTGTCTTGTAAGGGGTTATTTGTAATTTCATAATCTTGTGAACTTGATAAAGCTAACGCGCTTAACGTTATCAACGAGAGTGCACCAACCAAAATGATCATATATTTTGTGTTATTTTTCATAATTATCGCCCTTTATGGATAAATAGATCTGATACCTGCAATATCATCTGAATCGAGACTTCTTTTCTTTGTTTCTTTTGTATTTGCATATCCATACATTGTTTTCTCAGTATCTGCAGAACCATATAAATCAAGTAACCTTAACCAATGCCCGAATTCATGAGTAGCAATAGACTGTACATCATAACAGCCAGTAGTTCCACCTGATGAAGTTGACCAACTGTAATCGCTGTTAAAGGTTATTGTGCAACGTGTTAGATAACCGGTATTTTGATTGACGTCTGGATAACTCAGTGCTATTGGTCCAGATGATCCAAGCGACGAGTAAGATAGTGTGTTTTGAGCTGCACTTGTCATCCATCTGAAGGTGAACGATGAACCTGCATTATTCCATGTATTTGTAGCTGCAGTCAGAGCACTCGACCAAGAACTTGGAATTGTAGAATCTTTCTTAGGAACTACATAATTAGTGTTCCATTTATTTCCACTGTATGAATATGCTGATGCCGGAAAAATAGTGCTAACCAGAAATATGGTTAACAATAACGTTCCTATTAAAACTCTTGTTCTATGCTTCATTCGTTTCACTCCTAGTTATTTTTCCCCAGGAGGCAAAAATCAGGCAAGTTTAAATATTCGCACAGCTAACATAATCCGTGCCTCTTAGGGCGTATTTTATGGAGTTCGGGTATCTCGGAAATTACTTTTGAACTCCATAAATTCCTCTTTCCTAACTCCTTATAAGTTTTCTGTCCATTCCATCAAACTATCTGGTTTTCATACT
>CAYSWX010000016.1:52801-60827 GCA_964434965.1 uncultured Methanosarcinales archaeon | reverse complement strand
CCGAAACGCAACTCGGGTGCCGAAACGCAACTCGGGTGCCGAAACGCAACTCGGGTGCCGAAACGCAACTCGGGCTAGGCGCAACTCGACTGAACCAACACCTTTTAGAAACTTTGCATCCAAAACTATTTACTTCCCGGAATTAAATTCATTATATAAAAGTCCTTAAAAAAAATGGAGAAATATTAATGGATTAAGATAGGGGAGTTGGGTAATGGCCATAATAAAAAATAAGACAAACCATACCATTCGGTTTATAGCTTATCGGGCTGATGGGACCGAAATGCATCAGAAAGCTACGAAGATCCTGCCAGACCAGAGCCGATATGTGAGCAGTAATTACACGGGGGGTATTGACTGGTTTATCATTACGGCTTTTCTTCCTGAGAGCAGCATTCAGGACCATGTGGACGTGGATATCCTGCCGGCTGTAAGAGATGGAGATGATGCTCTTACGTTTGCAAAAGTGGGAATTGAAGAAAAGTTTGTATTTGTAGAGGACGCCGATAAAAAAGAATTTCGTTTTTACCGTGATGAGGAAGAACCTGAAGGAGAGATTCACGGCTGGTAAGCTAATATAAGTAAAAAAGGCTTCAACACCTCGAATTACATTTTTGACAAACCTGTCCTTTTTTAATGGACTTAATTTTGAGGACTTATTTTTGGCTGTCTGCTTTCATGGATTTACTTAAATACACCGGTATCTCCTGAGCCGGATGCAGAACCTTTCCTTCCGCCTGCACAATTGATACAGACACCTTTTCTAAGGTCCATACACTGGCTGCATACGAGTTTTCCACATAAATGGCAGGTATAAAGCTTAGCTGGGCGCCCGCAGATTGAACACAAACCCTCCACTTCCAGAACTTCGTCCTCCTGAATTTCTTAGTGAATTTTCATTAAAGAATGATTTTGCGTGAATGGCTTTGAATAAAAAGGCAATATAAAGAATAGTTCCTAGAAACTATAAACGTTTCCAGAAGACAGGTTGAGCACTGCAAAGGATGGCATATCTTCGAGCAGAAAAATGGAAAATTGAGACCCTGAAAAAATTGTCTGAATGAAATTGTCCTGAAAGAAATTGCCTGAATTCAAAAAAGAGAAAAAATGGAGGTTTTTTCCCTCCATGAAATAGAGCATTTGACAGTTTTAGTCCACTATCCCGCCAGTGTTTGCGGAATGGACAGCACGCTGGTACCTTGCAAGGTAACCTGTGACTTCTTTTTTGGCAGGGACAAAGGCAGCTCTACGTTTTTCGAGCTCTTCTTCAGAAATTTTCAAGTTCAGGGCCCTTTCAGGAATGTTGATTTCTATAAGGTCGCCGTCTTTTACAAGACCTATCGGGCCTCCCTCACTGGCTTCAGGAGAGACATGCCCTATACACGGCCCTCGGGTTCCTCCAGAGAAGCGACCGTCAGTTATCAGAGCCACGGATTCAAGAAGACCCATACCTCCAATCGCAGCTGTAGCTGCAAGCATCTCACGCATTCCAGGGCCTCCTTTGGGACCTTCATAGCGGATGACGACAATATCTCCGGGCTTAATATCGCCTGCAAGAATGCTCTTCATGGCATCTTCTTCACAATCATAAACTCTTGCAGGACCTGTGTGTACACACATTTTGAGGTCAACCGCAGCCTGCTTGACAACAGCTCCGTCGGGAGCAAGGCTGCCTTTGAGGACTGCAATTCCTCCTTCGGCATGGACTGGCTTTTCAAGGGTTGCAATAATCTCTTTGTTCAGCTTTGGGTTAATGATTTCAAACTCTTCCAGGTTTTCACCGATAGTTTTGCCGTTGACTGTAAGCTGGTCAAGGTGGAGCTTTGAAGCCAGCCTCTGCATGACCGCTTCAACCCCGCCTGCCCTGTCAAAGTGAAGCATAAAATTCGGGCCGCCGGGTCTGAGGGAAATCAGATGAGGAGTTTTTCTGCTCAGTTCGTCAAAGGTTTCAAGGAGCAGTTCAAGCCCGAACTCATGGGCAAGGGCAGGAAGATGCAGAGTGGTGTTTGTACTCCCTCCGACTGCCATATCGACCATTATGGCATTTTCAAAAGACTTGCTGGTAACAATCTGCCTTGGGGTAATGTTCTTTTTTACAAGCTCCACAATGCGCTCTCCGGATTCCTTGGCAATGCGCATTTTTTTTGCGTCAACAGCATGGGCGGTTGCACAGCCTGGAAGGCTCAGTCCCAGGGCTTCGGTCATGCATGCCATTGTATTTGCAGTAAACATCCCGGCACAGGATCCCGCTCCTGCACAGGAAAGGTTTTCAAGCCTTTTAAGCTCGGCTTCGGAGATTTTGCCTGCGCTGTAGGCGCCGACACCTTCGAAGACTGAAATAAGGTCCGTGTATTTATCGTCCACATATCCGGGGAGCATTGGACCTCCGGTCACAACAATGGCAGGAATATTAAGCCTGCCTGCTGCCATAAGGTGCCCCGGGACGATCTTATCACATGTGGGGATAAGGACTATGCCGTCAAACTGGTGGGCTTTAACCATCAGTTCTATTGTGTCCTCTATAACTTCCCTGCTTGGGAGAGAATATTTCATACCCTCATGGCCCATTGCAATCCCGTCGCAAACCGCTATGGTATGGAACTCAAAAGGAACTCCCCCAGCATTCCTGATCCCTGCTTTTACAGCTTCAGCAAGTTTATTCAGGTGAATATGACCGGGGACTATGTCATTCCATGAATTGACAACCGCAATGAACGGCTTCTTCATTTCAGAGTCCGTAACCCCTGTTGCCTTAAGAAGGGAACGGTTAGCGGCGCGTTCAGGCCCCTCTTTGATAATGGCACTTCTCATTGTGAATCTCCTGGTGATCTTCCTTTTTGATCTTTATATTGAAAACGATGAATATAATCCGTTGTAATGTATAGATAGGAAAAAACTTCATAGTATAAACAGGTTGGGGAAGAAAAACTGTAAAGAAGCTGGAGAAAAATTACAGAAAAAGTGAGTTGAAGAAAAATAATGCTATATTTTAACAATATAAGGACAAAATCTGGAAAAAAAACCACAATTTAAGCCACAAAACTGATAATTTATATCACAAAAAGGCAATTTAATATAATGGTATCCAAATATTTATATAGCCAGTCATGGATTTTGATTTTAGCGTAGTGAACGGATCTGCCCTTACCTACACATCTACAAGATCACACCCAACCACCACACCACAAAATCTAACCACAAAAGGGTTGTACCGTTCACCAAATTTATTCTTTTACCTTCGCTTTTTTCTCATTTCAAAGCCTGAAGTTTTATTTCGGCACAATTTAGAGCCTTTTTGTAGATTTGGACTTTCTGAACCTTACATTCCAGTGCCGAATTCCGGAAAGATTCCGAGACCAAAAAAACTGATATTTGATAAAAACGCAATTATATAAAAGACAGCGAACCAAAAGTTAGGAGCGAAACTGTAGACGGCAAATATGCTATATTGATAGGCAAATTCGGAAACAGTTGAATTTGCAGTTATCATGGCAGACAGTTTCAAGAGTATTATTCCTAAAGAGACTATTGAAAAATCCGGATGGAACAATTGAGAATATTCCTATGCAGGCGGTTGGAAGAAATGAGTGGGGAAAGTTCAGAAAACAAGCAGGGACTGAATACTTATACCAGAGTAGCAGATGCTGCGGACGGCGAGAGGGGGAAAGCCCTCCATGCAACTCTGGAAAGGGAAGAAGCCCTGAAAACTATAATCAATAACAGTCAGGTAGTATTATTTCTCTGGAAAAACGAAGGAAAATGGCCTGCGGAGTTTGTTTCCGAAAATGTAGTGAACTTAGGATACACGGTAGAGGACTTTATCTCAGGCAGGGTGCTTTACGGGGATATTATACACCCTGATGATCTCAAAAAAGTTGAAGAGGAGCTTGAAAAAAGAATTAGAATAGGGGCTCCGGATTTCAATATGGAATACAGGATTTTTTCAAAAAACGGGAAGATACGCTGGGTTAATGAAAGGACCTTCATCCAGAGAGACCCGAAAGGTGAAGTTACCTATTTTCAGGGAGTTGTGCTTGATATCACCGAGCAGAAAAGAAGCGAAGAAAAACTGGAAAAAGTCCTTAAGATGCAGAAGGTGCTGACCACAATAATCAACAACAGCCCTGCAGTGGTCTTCCTGTGGAAGGACGAAAAATACTGGCCTGCAACTTTTGTTTCGGATAATGTGGTACAGTTTGGATATACAGTTGACGATTTTATGTCACAGAAAATTCTGTACGGAAAGATAATACATCCCGATGACCTGAAAAGGGTTGAAGAAGAACTCAATAGAAATATTCAGAAAGGGGAAGTAAGCTTCAATTCCGAATACAGGATTTTTACAAAAGCCGGAGACCTTCGCTGGGTAAATGAAAGAACCTTTATCCAGAGGGAGGGAGATGGGAATGTGACCTGTTTTCAGGGGATAGTGCTGGACATAACTTCACGAAAAAACGTCGAAGAAGCCCTGAGAAAATCCCTTGAAATGCAGAAACTGCTGAAAACGATAATAAACAAAAGCTCAGCAGTAGCTTTCCTCTGGAAGAATATGGAAAACTGGCCTGTAGAGTTCGTTTCAGAAAATGTAACTCAATTTGGATATACTGTAGAAGACTTCATTTCGGGAGGAATCCTTTACGGAGACATAGTCCACAGGGAGGATATCAAGTCGGTCTATGAAAGCCTTGCACGCTCTATTCGAGAAGGATACGCCTCTTTTGAGATGGAATACAGAATTCTTACAGGGGGCGGCAAGGTTCGCTGGGTTGAAGAGAAGACATACATCCAGCGGGACAGCGAAGGCAATGTAACTCATCTCCAGGGAATAGTCGTTGATGTTACAGAAAGAAAAGAAGTCCAGGAAATGCTCGAGATTCAGAGGGAGCTAGGGTTAGCCCTGAGCACCACATGGAACCTCCAGACTATGCTCAATTTTATCCTTGATGCCTGCATGAAGGTAAAAGAGATAGATGCAGGAGGCATATACCTCAAAGACGAGCTTCTGGACCAGATTAACCTTGTGGCGCACAGAGGGCTTTCTTCAGAGTTTGTGAAAAAAGTTTATGCATATAGAATAGACTCTCCGGAAGCAAAGCAGGTCTGGACTGAGAAGCCCATTTATAAACTGAGCTTTTTTTCGGAAGAAATGGCAGATCTGTTAACGAAAGAAAAGATCACTGCAGTCGCAGTAATCCCTATGAAGCACAGGGGAGAGATAATAGGCAGCCTGAATTTTGCTTCCCGTACTGTGGACAGGATTCCAAATAATGTCCGCAATTTCCTTGAAAGCGTTGCCCTTCAGGTAGTAAACTATATAGCCCCTATCCGGATAGAAGCAGACTTTTTATGAAGACAAACCGTCTGAAACTGGAACTGTATTCTGATGACGAAATCCTTATTTAAAACAAATTTTATAAATAATGTAGAATTGGGGAGCCAGAAAAGCCAGGGTTATACCTTCCAGCTCTGAGCTTTAGATACGCAAGTGCCGGTTTTTACTCTCCTTGTCCGGGACTGACTTAAAATCATATTTATTACATCGCTAGAGGGGGATAGAGGTTGAAAGCAATAGTAGTTTATCTGAGTACCTCAGGGAATACAAAAGCTATGGCTGAAGCAATAGGGAACGGGATTGAATCAAAGAATGTGGATGTAAAGGTTGTCAGTTTCTATGATGTAAAGCCCGAAGAACTAAATGAAGCAGAAGCAATCGCAGTTGGTTCTTCGACTTTTTACTACAAGATGCTGCTGCCCATGGAGAAGTTTATGGATGAAACCCTTGTTTCCACTAACCCGCAGGGCAAGCTGGGAGCTGCTTTCGGGTCTTACGGGTGGAGCGGAGAAGCGCCCATAATGATAGCCGAAAAGATGAGGGAGCTGGGAATGACTGTTGTAGACCCTGTACTCCGGATCCTTCACAAGCCTACGGATAAGGACTTGCAGGAATGCAAGCGGCTCGGTATTGATATTGCAGAAAAAATGAAGCAGAGAAGTAAAAAGGCAGAGTAACAAAAGCAGCAATAAAAGGGAAATAAAACTGAAGTCTGAACAAACTATCAGCGAAAAATCATTCCGGAAAAATAGTGAGCATGAAAAACCGGCTTAAGAGAGCCCATCTTAATAATGGATACCTGCCAGTTAAAAGAAAAACAGCCAGGGCTCTCAATAAAATAGGTAACCTGAAAAGAATCTGGTGGCCGTTTCCACTTTGCTTCTGAACTCATCAGAGTTCTCCGAAACAAGGATAACAGTCCTGAAAAATCCCCTTTCTTTCCTGATTGCTATAGCTTTTGCATGTTTTCCCGCAAAAACAAAATTACGGTCCCATATGCCCCATCCCATATACCAGGGGAACTCGTTAATTGTCTCAACCGAGCTGATATCGGAAAAAGGAATACTGTACCTGAAAGGCGGAAAAACTGCAACCACACTGTCACAGGTAATCAGGAATTTCACGCCAAAGAAACTCCACATTGTTGCAAGGTAAGTGAAAAGGATAAGAGGTAAAGCGTACCTTGCCTCAGAACCCGCACCAAAGCCGAAAAGCCCCATAAGAGAAAAGACATAAAAGACCAGGATCAACAACATACCTGCAAACATCAGAAATTTGAGCTGATTACTGTAAGCTGCTCTCTGCTCGTAAAAAACTTTAATAAAACTTCCTCCGTTTTTGCAAATTTACAATATATCTGTCCGATACCCATGCAAATTTGCCTGTAGTAATCTCCCTGAAAAGTTCTCATTATACTCCGTACATGCCTGCAAAAATCTTTCGGTTAGAACTTCAGTTATTTAGGAGGAATTTCGGCAACCTGCGTTGAATCAAGCAGCAGCTCATTGAAAAGGTCAGTACCCAGCTTCAGCGCAGACGGCTCATAGCATATAAGGCTCTCCCTGTCAAAATGCTTTTGATTCTTTGGGAAAAGTGAAATCATGAAGAATTTGTCGGTAACTGTAAGACTTGCAATCTTCAGATCGCCCGAGTACTGGAAAAACTTTACATTTTTAAGATCCAGCATATTCCGGAAATCTTCCGGATAACCTGTATAATACCGTTCGTAGACAGATTCAGACATCAGGAAGGAGAACTCAACTCCTTTTTTTGCAAGTTCCTGGCAGAGAGAAATCATAGGCGGATGGAAGTAGGCTATAGCTTCAAAAACATAACTTGAACCGGACAGGTTTTCTACAACCTCCTGGGCAAGTTCGAACATGCGGTCAAGGTCAGGCTGAATCAATTTGCATTTGCCCAGTTCTCCGAGCCTTTTCTTGAACGAAAGAGGGATGCCCTGAAGATCCTTTTCCGACCAGTACTCAAAGTTATCTTCAAAAATCTCTATAGTGCTAACAAGTGGCTGCATTTTTTCGACGAGAACTGTTCCTATGAGCGAGAGTGTATACGACCTGTCCTCCTGAACGACCAGGGACATATCTTTTAATTTTTTAATCTGGGGCAGGATGGAAGTAGAAGTTACCTGAAGGGCTTCCGTAATTTCGTCCATGTTTTTGGGCCCGCTTCTGAGAAAAAGAAGTAATTGTTTTCGCTTATCGGAAAGAAAAATCAACTCTATAAGTTCCAGTTTCACCCTTCAGTCTCCTATTAGTGCTAAAGCTAAAAAGATTACAACCACCAAAAATATATAAGTTATTACCTTATCTCACACTTCTTAGTCAAGTAAAAACATCTGTAAATAATTCTGGACTAATAAGATTGGACGCTGACAAAAAGTCCAGACCTGAATCCTGAAGGCTACTAAGAATTACGAATAAAAATCTTAAGAGACGTTTCTTAAGAGACTTTTGAAAACGAAAGTTTACGAAAAATCAAACATCATCATTGAGAATTTATAGAGTATCCCTTTATTCCTTTTTATTCCTTTATACCCCATGACTTGATAGCTTTCGCTAGCTAGATATTTTTATTATCTAAAGTAAAGGGAGTCCTTCCAGACCCTTTAAAACTTTCAGTTTAAAGGATCTGGATAACAAATTAAGATACTTGAAAGATTTAAAATCTTTCAATATT
>CAYSWX010000016.1:0-52701 GCA_964434965.1 uncultured Methanosarcinales archaeon | reverse complement strand
ATCCTACTTTCAATATTATCCTACTTTCAATATTATCCTACTTTCAATATTATCCTACTTTCAATATTATCCAATATACATTGAGAACAAAGGAAAATCCTGGATTTACAGGATTTTCAGACAGAAGCTTCCTTTGTCAGAATATAAGCGACCATTTCAGGGTTCAGCTTGCTTTCTCTTGCAACCTTTTCTTCTATTCTCTCAGCAGGTGTGCCCTCCATCTTCAGTTCTCTTATTTTTTCGATTACTGAGGATGGAATGCTGTAATATTCGTTAATGTCTTTCCTGTGTCCCCAGACATCTCCTTCAATAAGCTGGATTCTCTGCATCTCAAGGAACATTTCTATGGACTTTGAGACCGTGCGCCTGTAAGATTTAGGCAACTGAATTACCTCGATTTTCGGGCAGGTTTCGACCAGCGCAAAAATGTCCTTGTTCGAAGGCCTGAAGGCCAGGTGAACAACACGCTCATTAGGATTAAGCGTAAAGATTTCTTCCCTTGAACTAACTACTCTAATTTTCATTACGTCTTCCCCCACTGTAAAGTTTTATGTTTTTATCTCAATATAAATTACTTATACTTATTATAAATATTTGTCTACCACGCCCGTTAATTTTCAGATAGTACCTGCATTTTCAGCCCTCTTTTAGAACTCAAAAAGTGACAGGAAAATCTCAAGAAAGAAATAAAAGTCGGACTTGAGTGTCCGAACACGATAATTCTTCAGCCCTGGCAGTGGGCCTTCCCGAAGAAGAAGGAAAAAATACAGTCATAACTTTCATAAAAATAATCATAAATATTACTGTTCATAATCCATTTTGTCAGAAGCTTGTCCTTTAATAAAAGACACATAACATCTTCCCTGACATTAAAATTTACAGGATACACGGCAGAGAACTCCCTCAGAGTCTTTTACAACGCACAGGGTCCGGAAAATTCAGGATTATTCTAGCTGTGTACAAATACCCTGAATAGAGTTACCAGGAATGGAGTTCAGGTTCAAGATCATCTGTCACTCCAGGCAGAATAACACACGCTCCGAGAATATAAAAAGGATTTATAGAAAACTTCGAGAAACCTAATTTAGAATAAAAAATGTTAAAAACAGATTGAGGCAGAATTGTTTCTGCCTGCGATTAAAATAAAAGAATAGATTTACCGGATTTCAGGCTGGATATGTGCGTGAAACCAGGAAAACCTTAACCAATTTGCTTTATGCGAAAGGATGTTTTGCGGAATCCTTTTTGGCCAGTGCTTCTTTAACTGTCGGTTTGCCTTCCATTGCGCGGGCTATTGCAAGCTTTGTTGCTTCATAATTGTATTCATATACTTTATCTTTGTCTTTTGCATCCCATTCTATGAAAACAGAGACGATAATGAAGATATCATCTGCCTGCTCCTCAGGAAGTACTCCGGCAGCTACCGAGTCCATGACAGCTTTTGCAACAGCAGCCTGAGCCGGCCCGAACATGAGGGCAGCCTGTGCCACATTCTTGATTGTTACCTTGTTTACAAGCAGGGTTACAGGTTTTGGCTGAACATTTGGCTCAAGGACAGCAAGAAGCGGAGTATGGCCCTGCCTGGGCATTGCAAGGGAATTCATGAATGCTGTTTCTACTGGCCCTCCTCTTGGCCCGATAACCAGGTCTATGTGGGCGATCTCGGGACCCGAACCAATAAGGGCTTCTCCAACCATGCTTTTTAAAACGGTTTTTACCAAGTTTAACACCTCTTCCATGTCTACAAAAGAAAAGTAAATCAGTCCATATTCGAAAGAAGAGCCCGTGGATATCGAAATAATTCGGGAAAGATATGGGACAATATTTTTTTCATTTGTAGAAAATAACAAACATGTAATACTTTAAAACGTACATAAATAATTTATCAACTATTGGTCAAGATTACAGAAAAATTTGGTCATTTTAACAAAAAAATTAAGATGTATTTACGGTTGTGTTAACCTGACCCACCGCAGACTCTAAAAGCTCAGATAAAATACGATCCCGTATAGGAGTACCGGATTACAAAGATTATTTCTATTAACCACAAATCCGGATGATTTAGGAAAGAACTTGACAGATATTAAGCCCATCTCTTACAGAGATGTATAAGCAAAGATCTTACAGAGAAATCCCTGAAAGAACCTCTAGCTTTTTATTCCAGTGATCGAGCCCTCTTTTTGCCGCATACCAGTCGAAGAAATCATTATCATCACCCATATTTCCGGCTTCGAACTTCGACCTGAGCTAACTTGAGCTGTAACCGAATTTTGCCTCGAAATCCTCACAGATCATAGAATATCGTCTGATCTTGTATTTTGCAACATACTTTTCATGTTCCAGAGAGGAACGGATAGCCTCACATACTTCCTGAGGTGAAAAAACAGTTTCTATATTAAGTGTGAAACTCATGTTTATCCCTATAAAAGAAGTTTTTATTTTGTGATTTAACTTTATATAAAGTAAATATGAAAATAAACAATTGGGAAGATTTATTACCTGAAAATCACTTTTCCAGACCTTCCAATTTATTAGTTTATTTTCATAACTACCATGTTTCTTTTTACCAGAATTTCTTTTTATCGATTTTTTCCCATTAAAGCAATACCTATCAGAAATATTACAATAAGCCAGGCAATAATTTTGATATCCATGGAAACAACACGGAAGAAAACTGATAAAGAGATTAAGAAAATTTGTTTGGGAAGATAGAGATTACACCCAATCTTTAGATTATTAATTCAAATTCTTTTACCTGAGTTGCTTCTTTCAGCATATGTGTGAAAAGGTCGGTGCCCCATTTAAGGGCTTCAGGTTCGGAACTGAACAGGCTTTCGTATTCAAAGAATTTCTCCCTTGAGAAAAGAGTAAGCAAGAAAAAAGTGTCCGTTACAGTAAAATCTGCAATTTTAGCATCCCGAGGAAAGGTAAACAGCCTGACATTTTCAAAATTCAGGAAGGCATGCAGTTCTTCTTTATAATCCATTTTGAATCTCTGCATTACTGGCTCTGTAAGCATCAAAGAAATTTCCACTCCTTTTTTTGCAAGTTCCGGATAAAGTGTGGTAAAAGAAGGATGGAAATAGGAAGCAAAACCGAGAACACTTGTGGATAGATGAAGTTTTTCTACAAATTCAGGATTGAGCTCGAACATATGGCTCATATCTGGAAGAATAAGCCTGCAGTTATTCAGTTCAAAAATTCTTTTACGTAAAAAGGGAGGGATCCCTTCAAGGTTTCTTTTTGTCCAGTAGTCGAAATTTTCTTCCAGGACCTCCAGAGTACCCAGAAAAGGCTGCATTTTGTCAGCAATTACTACTCCCATTAAAGAGAGCTCGTATGTATGTTCCTTCTGTACAACAAGCTTACCTTCTTTCAGCTTTTTGATCTGGGGAAGAATTGAAACAGGATCTGCGGAAAGGTATTCCTGAATTTCAGCCATGGTCCTGGGCTTATCTTTCAGAAAAAGAAGAATTTTCTTCCTTTTATCAGACAGGAAAACCAGATCTGTTAATTTAACTCTCTCCGTCATCCGAACACCATTAAAAAATTTTTACACACTAAAGAGATAGAAGCTTGACTATATAACTTTGTCGTTAAATTTATACATTTCAGAAGCATGCCGAAAAAGTGAGAGAAGGAGATAAATAAAAGGATAAGAAAAGATAAATAAGAACAGAAAAATAGAAATAAAAAGGTTAAGAAATTACAAAAATAAACAGAAACATCATACAGGTTCAGAAAAAATTGCAAGAAAAAGTATAATTCGTAAATCAAGCAGCACTCTGCAGGTTAGAACTTAACAGCATTAAGGACAGTCAGCCTTTTCTTCCAGTGGTCAAGCCCTTTTTTTGCGGCGTACCATTCGAAAAATTTGTCATCATCGATAAATTCACCAGCTTCGAATTTTTGTAACAGCTCCGTAGAGATCAGGTCGTACTGGTCTTCAAATTCATCGCAGATCATGGAATAGCGGTGTACCTTGTATTTCGCAAGATGTATCTCATGTTCCAGAGCCGAGCGAACAACCTCGCTTGCTTCCTGCAGCGAGTAATTGGTATCAATCTGCAATGTCAGGTCCATGTTTATCCCTTAATAGTTATTGTTTGATACTAAAAATTGATCCTATATCTCTTTTTCTATTTATTAATGAGTTATATTCCCTAAAATCCAGAAAATGAAGAAGCATGAAACTAAAGTTAAAAAATTAAGTATTTTAATCACGACCAAACATTTGTGAAATTATGAGAAACTCTGCCCTTGTCAAGGGGTCCTCAGTGTCCATAATAAGCTTTTAAATTGACAATTGAAAGTGGAAGAAACTGAAAGTGGAAGAACATGAATGTGCAAGAACTTGAAAAGTAAGCAGTTGCGCTGAAAAGAGAAGATATCAAAAAAGGAAATGTGAAAAATAGAAAAACTATGAAACAGGACAGGATAGAGATATAAAAGTGTGGATTTTAAACCCACACTGTCATCAGTTCCGTGTTACATGCTGGATTATCCCGGAGTTTTCCATGTTCTTATAAATGAACGCTGAAGAATATGCGAGCAGCATGAACTTGAATCCCTGGGCAAAGTCCGTCTCCATGAACATCAAAATCATGGCCACGAAGAAGGAAAACTGTATTACACACAGGACCATTCCGGCTGCGGTGAACATTTTCTGACGACTGCTATAATCGTTACTACGACTACTATAATCGCTACTATCACTACTGTCTGAATCATCGGATTCTTCTGACATTTTGTTTCAAACCTCGCGAATAAAGGTCCTAAAGAGCGTTTTTATATAATATTTGGTTTATTATTTATTATACCTTAATTAAAGTTCAGTTCAGGTATTTTTGGAGAGATTCAACCGGCTCGAATAGAGCAGCTACCCCGCTTTAAACTATAACGTAGCTTATGAAAAGCTTATAAAACGAGGTAAAAAGTTGAAAACTTCAAAGGATGCATCTGAAGGTTCACTCGAATTGATCCCATATGCAGCATTACCTGAAAAAACACTCTCCAATTTAGAGACTTTTATACAATATTTCTATATGAATTGGATAGTATATATAGTTTGCGTAGCAGGAGGAGGTATTGAGGAGACTGAATGTGGTTTTGGTTTGGGATTTGAAATTCATACATCAATTGCCGAGATGATTTTTAGCTTTTTGTTCCAGACATCAAGGCTTCTTTTTGCGGCGTACCAGTCGAAAAATTCGCTCTCGTCTCCGAGTTCTCCGGCTTTGAATTTTTCCATAAAGAGGCCTGAGTCCATCCCGTACTTTTTCTCGAAATTCTCACAAATACCTGAGTACTTTTTTATTTTGTATATTGCAACACGCTCGTTGTACGCGCGAGAGCTTTGCGGATAACCTCACTTGCCTCCTGAGGTGTGAAATCACCCTTTATATTCACATTAAGGATCATGTTCCTGTTACCAGATAGAAATCTGTTTTATATTATAACAAGGTGATTCACAGGAGCCGGAAGTTGCAGAATATGATTAAGGTATGGCTGAATAGTTACAGAAAAAAAGCAAAAGATGCGAAAGAAATGAAACATATAGAAGTTGTAGCAGGAATAATAATATATGAGAATAAGATACTTTGTATGCAAAGAGATGCTAACAAATATGATTATTTGTCTTATAAGTATGAGTTTCCTGGGGGCAAAGTTGAACCTGGTGAAACAAATAGTCAAGCGCTAATGCGTGAACTGCGCGAAGAAATGGATATTGAAATAAACATATCTGAAAACGATTTTTTCATGACAGTGGCCTACCAATATCCAGATTTTAAGGTCACGATGCATAGCTATATTTGCCGGGTAAACAGTCCTGAATTCATTAGAAAAGAACATATTAACCATGCATGGTTAAAGCGCCAAGACCTCGACAAACTAGATTGGGCACCTGCGGATCAACCTATCGTAAAAAAATTGATGTTGAAGTGATAATACGCACAACCGTGAAAAACTACAATATGGAATAGAATATGGCTTTTTAGATTCTTCCATTATGGCACTCGAAGAATATAAACCCAGATTGCTTATTAATGATATTGACCAAGGGGAAAAAGTTTTAACATCGGTAGTAGCGGACCTTACTAAATGCGAAGAGTTCATGATTTCAGTTGCGTTTATAACAAACAGTGGCGTAACCGTGTTATTAAACACTCTAAGTGACCTGGAACAACGTGGTGTGAAGGGTCGGATCATAGCATCTCAATACCAGAATTTCACAGATCCTATTGCTTTGAAGCGTTTGCTACGTTTCAAGAATATTGAGTTGCGTATAGTTACCGAAGATAAAGCCAATATGCATACTAAAGGATATATTTTTAGAAAAGGCGAAAAGTACTCTATTATTGTTGGAAGCAGTAACCTTACACAAAATGCTCTTTGTGAGAATAAAGAATGGAATCTTAAAGTTAGTTCTTGCCGTACTGGTGGAATAGTAAAAAATGTAGTTTTCGAATTTGAGACCATGTTTAAACTTGCAACGCCAGTTAATGATAGTTGGCTTGCTAAATACTTACAAATTTACCGTACTGTAAAAGAATCTGAACATATAGCAGCATTATCTATAGAAAAAGAAGCAATTAAATTTACAACTGTTAACCCTAATAGGATGCAGGTCTCCGCGTTGCAGGCTTTATCCAACCTACGCAGCCAAAATGAAAAGCGCGCTTTGGTAATTTCAGCTACTGGAACCGGAAAAACATATTTGTCGGCTTTTGATGTCAGAACTGTTAATCCTAAAAGATTCCTATTTGTCGTTCATCGTGAAATCATTGCTAAAGACGCAATGGAGAGTTACCGGCGTGTTATCGGCGATGGAAAAAGTATGGCTGTAATGAGTGGAGGTAACAAGGTAGATGCTGACTATATATTTGCTATGATCCAAACGCTATCTAAGGATGAAGTTCTCCATCGGTTCAGTCCAGAAGAGTTTGATTATATTGTGTTTGATGAAGTTCACAGGGCTGGTGCTGCTTCGTATAAAAAAGTCTTCAACTATTTTAAGCCTAGATTCCTGTTGGGAATGTCGGCAACACCTGAACGTACAGATGGAAATAATATCTTCGAGATGTTTGACTATAATGTCGCTTACGAAATTCGTCTCCAGCAAGCAATGAAGGAAGGAATGATATGTCCTTTCCACTATTTTGGAATTTCTGAACTCACAATAGATGGTAAAATCATTGAAGACAAGACGGAATTCAGCAAGCTAACATCTGATGAGAGAGTGCGTAATATTATAGAAAAGATAGAGTACTATGGATACAGCGGTGATCGTGTAAAAGGTCTAATATTTTGCAGCGGAAAACACGAAGCTGTTGCATTATCCTCAAAATTTAATGATTGCGGGTATCGCACCTGCGCACTTCTTGGTATTGACAATCAGAGTGAACGTGAATCCGCAATAAAACGGCTTGAGCAAGATGAGTATGAAGGTGCACTCGATTACATCTTTACCGTTGACATTTTTAACGAGGGCGTAGATATACCGGCTGTAAATCAGGTTGTCATGCTTCGACCTACTCAATCCGCAATCATCTTTGTCCAACAATTAGGCAGAGGCCTGCGCAAAAAGGAAAACAAGGAATACGTTGTTGTCATTGATTTTATTGGGAATTATGAAAAGAACTTTTTAATTCCGATTGCCCTTTCCGGGGATCAAACTTACAACAAGGATACAATCCGCAGATTCATTGCTGAAGGTAACCGTGTAATTCCTGGCTGTTCAACAGTAAATTTTGATTCGATAACTCGCGAGCGTATTTATGCTTCCATTGATCAAGCCAACTTTAATGACTCAAAACTAATCAAAGAATCCTATCTGGCCCTTAAGCAACGTCTTGGCAGGATTCCTCGGTTAGACGAGTTCGCAGAATATGGTTCTGTTGATATCATTCGCATTTTTGATAAGTTTGGATCGTATCATAATTTTCTTGAACGTCATGAAAACGAATATTCAGTAAAACTTTCTACAATTGAATCTATATACATCGAGTTCATTTCCAAAAATTATGTTAATGGCAAACGACCACACGAACTTGAGTTCATCAAACTACTTGTTGAAGGCCATCAACATCCAGTTTCTGGGTTTAAGGAAGTAATGAAAACAAACTACCCCTCAATTAAATTTACTGAACACACTATAACTTGCGTCTTAAATCAAATGATGCAAAAGTTTGCCACAGGCTCAGGAAGGGAAACGTATATTTCGGCTGTTTTTGTAAATAGGACAAACTCCGGTGAATATGAGATATTCAACGACTTTTCTGCGGCTCTTACAAATAACAAGTTCAAGGCAATGATACGCGATTTGATAACATTAGGATTGAAGAGAAATAGTTTGTTATATGGCGACAGATATCAAGATACAAGTTTTCAGCTTTATCAAAAATACACATATGACGACGTATGCAAATGCTTAGATTGGCCTCAGGCAGAGGTACCACAGAATATTGGTGGATACAAATTCCACCAGGTGACTAATACATATCCTGTATTTATAAATTATAATAAAGAAAATGATATTGAGGACACTATCCGGTACGAGGACTGCTTCCGGTCACCATCCTCACTTGTTGCAATTTCCAAATCCCGCCGATCCGAATCTTCTCCAGATGTCCAGCAAGCATTAAATGCCCGAGAAAATGGTATAGACTTGTGCTTATTTGTTCGAAAGAATAAAGATGATCGAATCTCAAAAGAGTTCTACTACTTAGGTCGTATGTTTGCTAATGGGTACGTAGAAGAATTTACCATGCCAAACACGACCGTAAAAGCTGTGAAAATTGGTTATTCCCTCCAAACGCCTGTCAGAGATGACATATATGACTATTTAGTTGGATAACTTGCGAATAAAC
The DNA here is from genome assembly GCA_964434965.1 of uncultured Methanosarcinales archaeon. GTDB lineage: Archaea > Halobacteriota > Methanosarcinia > Methanosarcinales > Methanosarcinaceae > Methanosarcina. The sequence goes on along the minus strand of CAYSWX010000016.1, from coordinate 43,831 downwards.
ATTCAAAAAACCATATTAGTGAAAGTGTGAGTGCGCATATGAATTTTTTAATTTATCCTCTCCTCTTCAAACTAACACCTTTAAATCCCTCCTCACCCTTTTCTATCCAACAATATAACACTCATAACTTTTCCCTGGTGATCTTTTTATGAATAATAGGCTGTACAAATATTACCCCGAGGACTTCGGAGAGCTTACTGTTGACGTTTTGCACATGGACATGGTGTTTGATTGTCTATGATGACAGGACGAATGTGAAGTCAGTGTTAAGGGGAATAACCAGGGATGAGCACATAGAAAAACTGAAATTAAACTCTAGAAAACTTGAGATAAAAGGGAAAGGTTGTGAGCTACACAGTTTAAAATATTAAAAATAAGTGTAGCTACACATCCTTTAGCTTATCTTAAAAAATCCTCTTTTTCAACGTATAGAAAGCCAAAAGCCCGAAAACAGCCGTAAATGATCCGAATCCTGGACTTTTTTCCACATCACCAGTCTCTGAATTTGAGCTAGATGGTGTTTTTTCTGTAACCTGTATCGGCAGACTCAGTGTGTAACTTTCTGCATTTTCAATATCGTCCCCGAAATAGTAAATGGCTCTGCCTTTGACATTAAAGTCTCCAACCTGATTAGCTGCAATCCTAACTTCAATATCCTTTCCATCTCCTGGTTCAAGCTCGTATGTCGTCGTGTATTGACCAGCGCCGGACTGAACAAACTCCGAGGAAGAGACGCTCATTCCCGAAGGTGGAAGGATGATTACTTGGATGTGCATAGTTGGTTTTGTGATGAGGTTGACAGCAGAAAGTTTGAGAAGAATATCATCTCCCTCAACTACTTTTGTTTTTTCACCATGCAACTGTACGCTTGGCTCTTCCTTAGGAGGCTTTGTAGTAGTCTCTACCGTAGAAGGCACTTCTGTAGGAGTTTCTCCCTCACCTGGTGGAAAAGTAATCGTATCTGTTCTGATATCTGTTTTGTCAATTATAAACCCATTTGCAGTCCCTGAACTATCTGTTACAAGTTTGACTTTTAATGTATCTACTGCATACCATTCAGTCCAGAAATCCTGAAGATTAACACCACTACTCCTTCCATATGTCTTAAGTACATTATCATATTTATCATAAAGAATTAACTTATCATAAACTTGAAAATTAGAACTTAATTTCCCAGGCTCACCAAGCTTAAGATAGTCAAAGTGAAGACGTATTTGAGCAGCACCTGGTTCATTAATGGTCCAACTATTCTTGTAATTGTTTGCATAAGGATGATCGGATTCGGCTACAGGATTAGATTCAGTTAAAGAGTTAGACTCATCTAAAGAGCCCTTCGAAGTGCTCATGTCCATTCTGGTTTCGGTCTTGTCAATTATAAACCCATTTGCAGTCCCTGAACTATCTGTTACAAGTTTGACTTTTAATGTATCTACTGCATACCATTCAGTCCAGAAATCCTGAAGATTAACACCACTACTCCTTCCATATGTCTTAAGTACATTATCATATTTATCATAAAGAATTAACTTATCATAAACTTGAAAATTAGAACTTAATTTCCCAGGCTCACCAAGCTTAAGATAATCAAAATGAAGTCGTATCTGAGCGGCACCAGGCTCGCTTATTGTCCACGTATATTCAAAATTGTTTGCATAAGGGTGATCAGACTCAGCTAAAGAATTTGACTCGGTTAAAGATTCCTGAGAAGTACTCTGATCTTGTCTGGTTTCTGCCCCAATATCCTCGGATGGATCTGTTTCTATATAGTCAGAGTTTTCTGTTTCGTTGCCAGACAAATAATCCAAATCTGTCAAAGTTTCAGATGAGGCATACGCGCTTATAACATTGCCTGTTAAAAAACAGCCTATTAAGAGATATGCCATTAAAACTCTCAAATATCTTGAAATATCCTTTTCAAGCATTCTACCACCTTTTTCATCTATCTTTAGACTCACTTCATACAGAATTCTCAATTTCAGCTTGCAGAAGCTTCATAATATCTTCTTTAAATTTTATGAGAGTGAGTAATATTAGATATTAATTAAGAGTAAATAATTTGTGTAAGTTTAAAAAAATAATCTCAACCGACGATTTAAACCTTAAAAATGTGGCAAAATTGTTGCATATTTTTGGAATCGCCAATTTTTCATTGAGTTAAAAGAGGATACTTTCACGAATATGAAATAATCTCATCCAAAAGAGAATACTCATGAATTTCTCCTCTTAAATTCTTATTTAAGCTCCATTCATAACCCGATTTACTTTCTTCTAATTATGTACACGCCTAACAGCCCAATACCTGCAATTATTGCACCAAAACCCGGGGCACTGAAAGAACCTGATCCTTCGGCTTCAATTCCTGAAGTGTCTTCAAGGTCCGGAGCTTCTGTGGGATTCTCGGAAGGCTCTTCGACTATGAAAGGGTGGGTAAGTGAAATAGGGTTGTAATCGTCCTTGTTATCTCCAGGCCAGTAAAGACCCGTGAAATGCACAGTAGAATTTCCTACCTTTTCTCCTTTTACATTAATATTTATTGTCCGTGAGCTTCCGGGTGGCACTGAAAATATGCCGTATACTGTGCCTGCAGCGCCTGACTGCCCAAAGCCCTGCCCATACACATGGATTCCAGCTGGTACGCTTATTCTTGCGTCTACATTAAGGGTTACATCATTAAGAGATGGATTATCAATATAAAGTTCGACAAGACCATCTTCATTTTTAGTAACGACATCGTTAACCGGCCGGAGGACAACAGTCGGGCCCACTCTGAATTTCTGTTCAGCCACAGGAGTTGCGTTTGTTTCATTTACAGTTTCGGTTACATTTATTAGACAGGATTCATTCACAGGTGCGGATCCATTGGTAGTGGAGGCCTTTGATACCGATTGATTTACTGTTGTATTGTTTCCGAACCCTGCAGTAACACACGGGAGTACAGCCCCAAAAACAAGGACTGAAATCAATAATATTGACAGATATTTTTTCATCCTCTACACCTCTTCCAGAGTAATATATATAGAAATTATAGACTATACAAAATATAGAATTATTTTTGTTAGATAAATAGGAATTTAAGTTTTGGGATTGGTATATAATTCATTTTTTGAACAGATTAATCAAGTCTTTAATCTAAAGTTCATGAGCGCCTTTTGAGTAATTAAGAATAAAATTTCTTTTGGAATTATCTCAAAATGAATGAAAATCTTGATCAAGAAGCGACAAATAAATTTATTGAAATTGATAATAGCTTAATTATTAAAATATCATCAATTCCATACAGAGATTATATAATTCATATAACAACCTTTCTAATTTCACCAAAAAAATATAATATTGATTACATTAATATATTTATTATAGCTAACTTTTACATATAAAAAATACAATTTGAATTTAAAAAAATATACATACCTATTTAAACTCAAACGAGAATAAAGCATCAAAAAATGTTATTTTACTATTCAAAATATAAGTGAATTCTATTAGAAAATCACTATAATTATTATTTAGTTTTATGTATAGAATACATTACCAATGACAAAGGGAACCTATCCTAAAAATAAGTAATATAATTAGATCAATTTTTCCTTCGGGTAAAAATAAAACATGAACTATCCCAAAACCTATTTTATTCCAAATTCTTAAGAGTCTTATGACTATTTTTCATGATCAAACATTAGATTGATTGTCCAAAATATGAGATTCAAAAATCAAATTTTGAGTTTTGAGATAGGCTCCATAATAACCCTTAATAACAGATCATTTTTTAAGAACCACATAGATTTACAGAAAATATTTTAAGCTGCCCATCAAAAGCAAAGACAAATTCCTTCTCCCTCAAACTAACACCTTTAAATCCCTCCTCACCCTTTTCTATCCAACAATATAACACTCATAACTTTTCCCTGGTGATCTTTTTATGAATAATAGGCTGTACAAATATTACCCCGAGGACTTCGGAGAGCTTACTGTTGACGTTTTGCACATGGACATGGTGTTTGATGTCTATGATGACAGGACGAATGTGAAGTCAGTGCTCAGGGTGAGGACAAAGGATAGTCCCATTGAGAAACTGGAATTGAACTGCAAGGACCTTGAGATAAGGGCTGTGAGCTGTTTTCAGTCTGAAGTTTCTTACAGATACAGGAAAGATGATGCGATTCTTGAGATTAATTTCAGGGATGTGATTCCGCCGCATACCGAGATTGCGGTAATTACGGATACGGTCTGCAGGCCGACAAGAAACATCCTTGAAGGGCTTTACTATGACGAGACTCCGGCAGGGGCTCCCCAGCAGCAGATCACGCAGTGCCAGCAGTGGGGGTTCCAAAGGATTGTGCCCTGCATTGATGACATGACTGCAAAATGCACTTACAGGACGACCATAATTGCAGATTCACGGTACACAAACCTTATCACAAACGGGGATGTTGCGGTCGAAAGAAGTACCGTAAAGCCCGGCAGGGACAAAATCGTCTATGACAACTCGGTAACTCCTATGGCGACCTATCTCTTTTTCCTAGGGACCGGGACTTATGCAACATTTAAGCGGGAATTTGAGTACCCGGATGGAGGCACTTTTACGCTCGAACTGCTCGTGCCGCCGGATTCGGATCCCAGGGCTGCTGAAAAAGCGCTCGATGCCCTGCACGACTGTGTGATGTGGGTCTACGTCTTTACCGGGCCTGAACAGTTCGATGAGGATAAACTTCCAGCCAGGCAGCTGATCTGGGACCTTGTAAAGAGGCGGGAGAAACTGAAAACTGAGGCAAAGCCCGAGTCAGGACAGGAAGGAGAAGAGCTCGCAAAAATACGGAAAGAGCTTTCCAGGCTTGTCAAAACCGTCACTCCGGGTTACAAATACACAGGGACTGTCTACAGGGAAATCGGGATGCAGAACTCGGACTTCGGGGGCATGGAAAATGTGGGGAACACCACCATCACCACAAACCGCATAATGCCTTTCCCGCAGATAACAGACCCTGCTTTTGAGTACATGATCAGGGTCAAGGTGCACGAGTACTACCACAACCAGAACGGGTCTGAGGTTACCGGAAAAAGCCCATTTGAGATCTGGTTAAACGAAGCTGTGACCGTTCACATAGAAGAGCAGTATCACGCTTTCCTTTTCGGTGAAGACTACCAGAGGCTGGAGAGGGTTCTTGACCTGCTTGCACCGGCGTCAGGGACTTTTGCTCTTGACTCGGGGGCTGCTTCCATGCCCATTATCCCTGACGGGTTCAATGACCCAAATGACCTGATAACTGCGGTCACGTATGTAAAATCCCCTGAATATGTGCGCATGGTCGAGAGCCTGATAGGGAAAGACACCTTTGTCCGGGGCCTTGACCGTTATTTCAAAAAGTTCCAGCACTCCAATGCTTCCACTCAGGACTGGATAGAGGCTATGGAAGAAGAAAGCGGAGTGCCCTTAAAAGAGATGTCCGAGACCTGGCTCAAGCAGACTAAATTCCCTGTGGTCGAGGTCTCAGCCGAATACGACAAACCCACCAGGAAATTTACTTTTTTCCTGAAGCAGCAATTCCCGGCTGGAGGAAAGCCCTGGGAATTCCCGTTCAGGGCAGCCCTTGTGGACGAAAATGGAAAAGACATTGCCGAGGTGCTTGAAAGGATAAGCGGAGAAAACGCAGAGATAGTAATTGAAAATGTGGATTTGCCTTCTTTCCTTTCCCTTAACAGGGAGTACTCCTTCTACGGGAAGCTTGTTTACAGGGCAAGCCAGGAAGAGCTCCTCATGCAGGTCAGAAAGGACAGCGACATCGTAGGCAGGTTTACAGCTTTCTATACCTTTGTGGACAGAGAAAAGCTGAGGCTCCTAAAAGTTCCGGATGCAAATCCCTCTGAAGACTTTATTGAGCTCTACTACAGGCTCCTCAATGACCGGCAGCTCCTCGAAAAGGCAGGAGGGCAGTTCCTGACCATTTTTGAGTCCGTGGAAGACCCGGAGTATGCCCATCACTACCAGGAACTTTATGATGTAAAGAAGAAGCTCCTGAATGCGGTTGCCTGGAAATACAGAAGCTCTCTTATTTCTGCCTACCACTTCTTTGAAAATGCCTCAGTTCTAAGGGACGGGTCTCTTGAAGAAACCGCAAGGGTGATCAAGAGCAGGCAGGCTAAAAACACCTGCCTTGGAGTTCTTGCAACCCTCGATACCCCTGACATCCATGCCCTGATTAAACAGCAGTTTGAGACCGCAGCCTGTGCAACCGACCGGTTGAGCGCATTTGCCGCGTACCTGAACAGTTCGGCCCCTGACAAAATAGAAGTCCTGAGAGCCTTTGAAGCTGAATCAAAAAAGAACCTCATCGCCTGGGAAGCCTTCCTTTCAGTAATCGGAAGCAACAGCAGTATTGATGCGGTAGAACTGGTCAGGGAGATGGAAAGGTCAGATGCTTTCAGAATCGAACAGACAAATGACCAGCGTGCCCTTTACGGGAGCTTTGCCCGCAACCGCAAAAAGTCCCTCCAGACAGAAGAAGGGAGAGCCCTCTTTGCAGAAATCCTTAGAAAACTGGCTCCTGTGAATGAATACAGCACGGTCAACATGCTCAACGCCTTTGCAAATATAGACCAGATGGAAATAAGATACCATATCCCTCTGGTAAAAATTCTTGCAGGCCTCCTTGAGGAACTTGACCCCCAGAAATACCCGAGCGTATATAACAGGATCAGAAAACTCCTCCTCGGTGCCCCCAAAGCTGTCGAAGGCTACGGGATAGTGCACGGGAAAATTCCGGCTCTGCAAACTGAAAACCAGGAAAAATAAGTAAACTGCCCTGAAAAGCAAACTGCTCAAAGAGGCATCCTGTCCGGAAGAGCCTATCACTCTGAACATGGTTAACCAATTAGGCTCCTTCCGGGCGGAAATACTCTTATTATGCTGAAACCCATTTTTTGTATATGCTTATTGAGTTTCAGGTTGTTGATTTTCTGATTGCTGGGCTTCAGATTATCGGGGTCCAAACTTTTTTGTCCTTAAAATCTTTAATACCCCCTTTCATACCCGCGTTTCATCAAAAAAGAGTTGCATCTTGCTTGAAAATATTTTCTTAAGTAAACTACTCCTTCCTGTCCTTACGTTCCAGGGAAAGAGCCCTCTCGCATTATCAAGATAGAATTAAATCCTGAGGTCATATTTGAAGAATAGATACAGGAAGAGTATTTATTCCGGAGAAATGAAATGTTACATATTACTCGGGAGTTTTTTACCGGATTTCAAGGTCTGCTTTTTGAGGGGATGATAAAAGGATTTTAGAATATTTTGAAGGCTTGTTAATTGAAGCATTCTCTTTTCTATTCAAGATTGTGGGTTCTCTTCTCATAATATACGGCGGACTAAGGTCAATGGCAGGGGTTTTCCTCATTGAAGTCTTGAAGAAACATTACAGCTACCAGCAGGTAAGAAAAGAGCTTACAAACAAGATTGTTTTTGGGCTTGAGTTTTTCATTGCAGCTGACGTACTGGAAACCGTACTGAACCCATCTCAGGAAGAACTGTTCCTGCTGGGGATGGTAGTGTTGATAAGAACGGTTCTTGGTTATTTCCTCAGCAAGGAAGTTTCAGAATACCAGCTGGATTGAAACAGCGTTGAAAAACCGAATTAGAAAGCTGCCTAATCTTCATTTATCATTTAAACCTGTTTTTATTTACTGTCCTTCAAACCTGTTTCTATTTACTGTCCTTCCGGTTCTAAATGCTCTCTACAAAAAACAAAATAATTATTCAGGCAATCTTCAGCCCTTCCCGGAATCATTGAATTGCGTGGTGCCAAGCATATTTTATATGCCTGCTTTTTATATGCTTGTTAATAAAAAGTTATTATAAAGCCTGAATGCCGTATAATTCTAAAAAACAGTATAATTTAAAAGCAAGTAACGTGTTAAGGATACAAAATATTATTAAACTCCAATATTATACTAATCCGAAATCCAGATTATCAACCTGAAAATTCGAATTCCGGGTTATACTAATATCCTAACATAAGATCGGGTCTGAGGCCCGGCATTCAAAGAATTTGAAATCACAAACAGGAGCAATTTAATGTACCATCTAAAATGTATCGAGTGCGGTGCAGAGTATTCAAAAGACGAAGTAATCTATACCTGCAGCAAATGTGACGGGCTGCTTGATGTTATTTACGATTATTCCTCAATTAAACTTGACATGGAGAAGCTTAAGACCGAATGTCCCTCGGTCTGGAAATACGCAAAACTTCTTCCCATAGAAAGGGAACCTGTGACTATAAGGGAAGGCGGGACCCCGCTCTACAAATGCGAGCGCCTTGCAAAAAAGATAGGGATTAAGGAACTCTATGTAAAACACGAAGGGATGAACCCTACTGGCTCTTTTAAAGACAGAGGAATGACTGTTGGGGTTACAAAAGCGCTTGAACTCGGCATGAGCACCGTTGCCTGCGCATCAACCGGAAACACCTCAGCAGCCCTTGCAATCTACGGGGCAAAAGCAGGAATTCCTGTAGTTGTTCTGCTCCCTGCAGGAAAAGTCGCCCTCGGGAAGGTAGCCCAGGCCCTTATGCACGGGGCAAAAGTCCTCAGCATCCGCGGAAATTTTGATGATGCACTTGCTCTTGTACGCACACTCTGCTCCCAGGAAAAGATCTACCTTTTGAACTCTATCAACCCTTACAGGCTGGAAGGACAGAAGACCATTGGTTTTGAGATTGCAGACCAGCTCGGCTTCAAAGTGCCTGACAGAGTTGTCCTGCCTGTAGGAAATGCAGGAAACATTACCGCTATCTACAAGGGTTTCAGGGAGTTTAAGCTGCTTGGAATCACTGATTCCCTCCCGAAGATGACAGGAATTCAGGCAGAAGGCTCCTGCCCAATTGTAAAAGCCATTAAGAGCGGGGCTCCGGCAATTACCCCTGAAGAGAACCCGGAAACCGTTGCAACGGCAATCAGGATAGGAAACCCTGTAAATGCAACAAAAGCCCTGAACGCAATTAGGGAATCAGGAGGGACTGCAGAATCCGTTACCGATGAAGAAATCCTTGCAGCCCAGAAAGACCTTGCAAGGCTTGAAGGCATTGGAGTCGAACCTGCAAGTGCAGCCTCAGTTGCAGGGCTTAAGAAACTCGTTGATATGGGCATTATAGGCAGGGACGAAACCGTGGTCTGCATCACTACAGGGCACCTCCTTAAAGATCCCCAGACTGTAATTGATATCTGCGAGAAACCAACTGTTGTTGATGCAAATATTGAATCAATCCGGGAAGCAATCTTCGGAAAGGCGAAATAAAACGGAAAAAATTAATTAAAAATACAAATTGAGGAAAAAAAGCTGTATTAAGGGCCCGAACGGACAGATGTGAAGATAATTATTTACGTACCGGAACCGTAAACAGTTGAAAGATTGGCAACCGGGCCCCGGTACACTTCAACCATTTAAGGTTTTCCGGGAAGCAGATTAACTTCCTTTAAATGTATCTGTCATTCATATTCCAGTTTGTATTCAAATTCTTTTATCATAATAATTTATCTGTGGGCGTGAACATTAATGGAGCAGGATTATAAGCCTCACGAAATCGAAGCCAAATGGCAAAAAAAATGGAATGAGAGCCGGATTTTCCAGGCTGAACCCGATAAGCAGGAAAAGTTCTTCATAACAATCCCCTACCCCTACCTTAACGGGAACCTGCATGCAGGACATACCCGTACCTTCACGATAGGCGATGTGGTTGCAAGGCATAAAAGGATGCTGGGGTATAACGTGCTTTACCCCATGGGCTTCCACGTAACGGGTACGCCCATTGTCGGGCTTGCCGAACTGATTGCAAACAGGGACCCGCAGACCATGGACGTCTATGAGCGCCTGCATGGGATCCCCGGAGATATCCTGCCAACCCTCGATACTCCGGAAAAGATTGTGGATTATTTCAAGGTCGAAGCCGAGAAAGCAATGCGAATGATCGGGTACTCCATTGACTGGAGGCGAAAGTTCACAACTACTGACCCGACATACAAAAAGTTCATCGAATGGCAGTACACCAGGCTTGAAGAAAAGGGCCTGATCGTGAAAGGCTCTCACCCGGTAAAGTGGTGCCCAAATGACAATAACCCTGTTGAAGACCACGATATCCTGCACGGAGAAGAAGCCACGATCGTGGAGTACACCCTTATAAAGTTCAGGCATAAAGACCTGGTCCTACCCTGTGCCACCCTCAGGCCTGAAACAACATACGGTGTAACTAACCTCTGGGTCAACCCCGAAGTTGATTATGTAAAAGCCAGGGTTGAAAAGGACGGGAACGTAGAGTTCTGGGTTGTCAGCAGAGACGCTTTCAGGAAACTCACGTTTACGGACAGGGAAGTAGAGTATGTCGAGGATGTGCCTGCAAAATCTATCATAGGGATAAAACTCACAAACCCGGTAACAGGAAACGAAGTAATCTCCCTTCCTGCATCCTTTGTAAGGCCTGAAAACGGAAGCGGAATAGTAATGAGTGTTCCTGCTCATGCGCCTTTTGACTACCTTGCCCTCCGCGACCTCTATGATGCAGACCTGAGCGAGTATGGAATTACCGAAGACCTCAGGAAAATCGAACTTATTTCTCTAATCCAGGCCCCCGAGTTCGGAGAATTCCCTGCAAAAGAAATCGTAGAAAGCATGGGAATTGCAAACCAGAAAGACCCTAAAGCCGAAGAAGCCACAAAAATAGTGTACAGAAGAGAGTTCCACGGCGGAGTCCTTAAGGAGCTTACAGGGAAATACAAAGGCTACCCGGTTTCCAAAATTAAAGATATACTTACCAGGGACTTCCTTGCCTCAAATACAGGAGAAACCTTTTATGAATTCAGCGAACCTGTGGTCTGCCGCTGCGGGACTCCATGTGTTGTGAACATGGTAAAAGGCCAGTGGTTCCTTAACTATTCAAACCCTGAATGGAAAGCAAAGGTTTACAAATGCCTCGACCAGATGCGGATCATTCCCACCGAATACCGGGTCGAGTTCGAGAACAAGGTTGACTGGCTCAAAGATAAAGCATGTGCCCGCAGGAAAGGGCTCGGGACCCACCTGCCCTTTGATAAGGAATGGCTGATTGAATCTCTTGGAGACTCGACAATCTACATGAGCTATTATATTATTGCCAGGTTCATCGAGAGAGGGGAGCTTGCCCTTGAACATCTTACGCTTTCATTCTTTGACTATGTCCTCCTCGGAAAGGGCGATTCTGCAGCAGTTTCTGCAGAAACCGGGCTCAAACCTGAACTCATAGAGGAAATCCGCAGCCACTTCAATTACTGGTATCCTGTTGACCTGCGCTCTTCAGGAAAAGACCTTGTCCCAAACCATCTTCTTTTCTTCCTCTTCCACCATGTAGCCCTCTTTGAAGAGGACAAATGGCCAAAAGCTCTTGCAGTAAACGGTTTTGTTTCCCTTGAAGGGCAGAAGATGAGCAAGTCCAAAGGTCCCATCCTTACACTGGAAAGTGCAGTCAGCTCTTACGGGGCAGACATAACAAGGATGTATATTCTTTCAACAGCCGAACAGACCCAGGACGCCGACTGGCAGAAGGCAGGGATAGATTCTGCCCGCAGGCAGATTGACAGGTTCTATGCCTTTGCAAAGGATGTCATTGAGAGCGGAAAGCGTGCAAGCCTGAATACAGAGCTGAAGCAGATCGACCGCTGGATGCTTTCGAGAATGCAGAACTACATAAAGGAAACAAACATTGCCCTTGATTCCATCCAGACAAGGGAAGCTATACAGAACTCTTTCTTCCTGCTCATAAACGATGTAAGGTGGTACCAGAGGAGAGGCGGGGAAGCCCTGCTCTATTACGTGCTGGACAACTGGGTCAGGCTTATGGCTCCTTTCACCCCTCATCTCTGTGAAGAGATATGGGGAGCCATGGGGCACGAGGACCCGATTTCCCTTGCCCAGTACCCCCTCTATAACGAAGACCTCATAGACGAGGGCTCAGAACTTGTTGAAGAGGCTGTAAAGAGCACCCTTAGCGATATTGAAGAGATCATAAGGGTTACAAAGATGGCCCCGCAGAAGGTCTACCTCTACACAGCCCCTGCCTGGAAAACCGAAGCCATAAAATGCGCCTGTGAACTTCAGGTAGAAGCTCCTCTTGAGGTCGGCACGCTGATCAAAACCCTGATGGCAAAACCTGACCTGAAGCGCTTTGGCAAAGAGATCCCGAAGTTCGTCCAGAAAATAGTGCCCGAATTTAAGAGCGGAGGTGCAAAGCGCTACGAGACCTTTGCCTGCATCGGCCTCGACGAACAGACCCTCCTGAAAGAATCAGCCTCTTTCCTGGAAAAAGAAATCGGCTGCCCGGTTGAAATCCAGAGTGCCGATTCTCCGGATTATGACCCGCAGAAAAAGTCCAGGTTTGCAGAACCTCTGAGGCCTGCAATTTATATTGAGTAAAAGGAGGAAGAGTAAAAGAAGCCGTTACGGCTTCTTGACCTTTTTTATTATTCTCTGTAATTCTTTATGCTCTTTTACTTTTTAGTACTCTTTTTACTCTTCATTGAACACATTTGATTACTCTTTATTGCTCATTTCTAGTTGCCAACTCTATTAGCAGATAATGTTTTATTTCATTTGCAGGAGAAAAGGCATGTAAAAAATGAAATCAAAGGTGAAATACCTGGTGCTCTCTGATTAATTGATATTATTCTGAAATGACTGCAATGGCGGCATCTCGCACACTTTCATTTCACCCACCACGCAAGGCTTGAGCCCGCCGGCGTAAATTGGACAAAAGAACTCAATAACCGTGCTGAGAGATCTACTGCAAAAATCTCAACTACGTAGCAGGGGACGACCAGATACTTTGATATTACCATAGGCCCCCAACTGAGATTATTTTTTTCAGATTGTAAGTACGCCAGTAATCATTACGAAATGAGTAGAAACCTTAGAGCAGAAAATAATAACTCATATATTAATCATAATTACATTCGTCCAATCTGCATGAAAATGAACAAAAGCCCATAAAAGGTGAACCTGTATCCACAACGATTTAAGAGGCGAAAATGACTTTGGAAATTAAAACTATTGTGTTAAAAAATTACTTAGGTAGTGTGAACTGCTACCTTATAAAAACAAACACAGATTTTTTTCTGATTGATACTGGGTGGGCAAATAAACGTAAAGACCTTGAAAAAGAGCTTGAAATAGCTGGCTGCACGCCTGGAAACCTGGAGCTTATCATTTTAACTCATGGAGACTTTGACCACACTGGCAATTCGGCTTATATCAGTAAAAAGTTCGGTTCAAAAATAGCCATGCACAGTGATGACTCCGGAATGGTAGAAAATGGAGATATGTTCTGGAATAGAAAAAAAGCTAATGTCTTCACCAGAACAGCAGTCAATGCCCTGTTAGGAATTCTTGGACTTAGGCCGGACAGGTTAAAACCTGATATAATTATAGACGAAGGAGATGACCTTTCTAAATATGGATTCAATGCTGTCGTTCTTCATGTCCCGGGACATTCTAAAGGTTCAATAGGAATACTGACCACTGAAGGGGACTTTTTTTGCGGAGACCTTCTTGAAAATACAGATAAACCGGCTGCCGGATCTATTATCGATGATCCCATGGACTTTAATGCCAGTATAGAAAAATTGGGAAAACTGGAAATAAATACTGCTTATCCAGGCCACGGAAAGCCATTTCAAATGGCACTTTTCACAAAAAGCTGCAAATGAGTAAAGAAAACAGAAGAAAAACATAAAATTTTCCGGGATCAATAAAGTTCAGTTCTTCTATCTTCAAATACAGGAATTGCTTTTCTGACCTCACCTTTTCTGGACATGTCAAGGTCGTGAACTATTACACACTCTTTGCTGCCTGCATCGGCTTTTACTTCACCCCAGGCATCAATAATCATCGAGTGCCCGAAATAACTGCAGTCGGGGGCAGAACCTGTACGGTTACAGGCGATGTGAGGGATCTGGTTTTCTATCGCCCTTGCCTTTGCAAGGATTTTCCAGTGCTCGGACCTGGGATTGGGAAAAGCGGCTGTGGTCACAAGGATGTCAGAGCCAGCAAGAGCCAGTTTTCTTGCAACCTCGGGAAAACGGAGTTCGTAGCAGATTTCAAAGCCGATTTTCAGGTTTTGCTTTTTCAGGGAAATAGGCTCTATTGAACTGCCTTTTGAAAAATACTTATTTTCGCCTTTGAAAGGATGAGTCTTACAGTAAGTGCCTGCAAGAGTTCCCGACTCAAAACAAAAGCCGAGATTATAATAGAGATTGGAATTATTACTTTCCGGGATTTTCTGTTCTTTTCTTGAAAAATTATATTCTCTTTCCGTAATATCATTTTTTTCTGTGAAACCGCTTTCTTGACCTTTTTCTCCGCCATCCTTCTGAATAATTGAGCCGAGGATGATGCAGTCGTTGGCTTCGGAAAAACATGCAAGGTTTTCAAGAACAGGAGAAGGAAGGCTTTCTGCGGCATGGTCGAGGTTTTCATAGCAAAAACCTGTGGAAAATACTTCGGGAAAAACAACTAATTCGGCTCCTTTCTCAACAGCTTCGAGAGCCATGTAAAGGGCTTTTTCAAGGTTTTCCTGCTTCTTACACTGAAGCACATCCATCTGGATGCAGGCAACTTTCATATCCAACCAGTCCAGGCTTGATTATTGATCAAATTCAAATCGGCACAAGGATTTTCAGGTTTTGGACCTGTGTAAGGTTTTCAGGGCAGCAGAGTAGTCTGCTTGCTTTTTGCTACAAGCCCTTCGAGATCCATCCTGTTTTTTATTACCCCTGCAAGTAACTCGTTTGCAAGCCTTGTTACCTCTTCCCTGTTTTCTCGGATTTCGTATGCAGGATCATCAGGAGGTATCTCAATTCTTGTTATATCGGCTCTGGCTTTTTTCAGGTGCGAGTCAGGAGCCTCGCAAACAATTCCTGGTTTTTCCATATACTGGTCAAGGTGCCTCTGTGTGATTCCTACGAGTTTTAATTCCCTGCGGAAACAGGGCCTTTCAAAGAGCCGCGAAATCACATATACGCCAACGGGAATCCTGAAGTCCAGATCGATCTTAAGGAGCAGATTCCTGAAAATAATATAAATGTCTTCAGGGTTAGATGAGTCTGCGGACTTGAGTTCTTTGCCTTTTTCTGGCAAAGGCTCTTTGCCCTTATCAGGCAGAGAATAAATTTTGGAAGGAGGGACCTCTACTTCATCCAGGAGTTCAAGATCCCTGAGTGCCCTGAGGTAACCGGTAAGAACCAGCCTGTGTTCTTCTATGCCCTCAGCTTTCAATTCCCGCGTAAGCCCGCTTATTGAGAGCCGCCTGCCGTCAAGAAGCTCCATAACTTTAAGGTTAAGTTTCTCTGCCATTTTCTCTGCCTTTATATCGAGATGAGGGTTAGTTAATGGTATTTTGTCTTCAGGCCAGAGGCCAGAAAAAAAACAATCTCCTGCTACAATAAATAATGTAATCAGATCCGCACTTCCGAAAGCCTCCGGAAAAACTGAATACTTTCCCAATTAAAAGGCTGCGGACAGGAAAATCGCAGGGTTAACACACGATGTAATTATCCTGCATAATATAAAGCTTATGAGAGATTTTGAAGAAAGACCGGAAATTAAAGCAGTCTTCGCAAAAAACATGAGAGTAAGAGAATATTTGCAGAAATACGCATAATCAAAGTAAATTTTAAAAGTTGGGGATTAATTTAAAGTAAAGAAATTAATTTAGCAGATCGAATTTAAGGAAAGAACTTTAGATTGAAAAAGTCAATGAAAAAATTTTTAGAAAAGAACATTAAAATAAAAGTATAGACATGTATGCCTGGAGTCCACTGGCGCCTGAAGAAACAGATTTTGAATTTTATTCAGTGAAATTGAAGGGCAACGCTTAAAAATAATAATTGCTATCTGAGTTAAGCTTAAACTGATGATATTTCAAGGATGTAAAAATGATTACAAAGTTAATTCCAAGAAAAGTATTCTTTACAAGTGGGGTTGGCACACACCCCGAAAAACTAGAATCATTTGAGGTTTCCCTGCGGGACGCGGGTATTGAAAAATTTAATTTAGTAACTGTAAGTTCTATCCTGCCCCCTAAATGTGAAATTGTGACAAAGGAAGAAGGTTTAAAAGAACTGAGTCCTGGAGAGATAGTTTTTTGTGTAATGTCCAGAATCTCTTCAAACGAGTCCGGAAGGACATTAACCACCTCAGTCGGATGTGCTCTTCCTGTAGATATTAACAGGCACGGTTATATCTCCGAGTACCACGCTTACGAAGAAAGCGCACAGGATGCAGGAACACACGCCGTAAAACTTGCAGAAAGCATGTACAGCACCTGGACAAAAGAGTCACCTCTTAAAACCTTCAGCATTCCCAGATCATCAACCGTACATGAAAGCGGAGAGTGGATGACAGTAATATCCGCAGCAGTTTTTGTCATTTAAAATAAAGAGATCCTGTACAGAAACTCCGTAAACACTGCTGTTTTATATACATTATAACAGTATTAGTTACAGATATTATTATTTATCATAATGTTATTTATTCCAGCGTTATTTATCATAATGATATTCCAATGTAATTTATCGCAATTCCAATGTAATTTATCATAATGTTATTTATTCCAGCGTTATTTGTTTGCGATATATCCATTTACATAAACATCCCGATCCCACTCACCGGAAAAATTAGTATCCAGCATTCGATTATAAGAGAAAATTGTCAGTAATTATCGAACTATCCATTACACTCATTTCACTCAATTATGCTTTTAAACACAGCAAATCGAGCTTCCCCTGGAGGAGCTACTCTCTGTGAGAAGTAGTCAGGCAAGAGGGGCTGCATATATTGATATTTAATGAGAAATATATATCTCTTAACGTTATTTGCATCTCTTGCCATCTATTGCCGGGCACCTGCAAGACAGGGAAATAAAGACCACAGGCAAAATTATAGCAATTTGTTATATTTATGTGGAGAATGGTATGCATCAAAATGTATTTACGAACAACCCGACAGTTCCAATTGATGTAAAGGATAGGTCTGTAAGTGAATTAATGGACGGAATGCTCAGGACAGGTTTTCAGGGCAGAAAGCTTGCTGAATCAGTTCAGGCCTGGCATAACATGCTAAGAGAAAAGAATACGACCGTGCTTATGGGCCTATCCGGAGCCATGGTTCCTGCTGGCATGCGCAGGGTTATTTCCTACCTGATCCAGGAAAGAATGATCGACTGTCTCGTAAGCACAGGAGCAAACCTGTTTCACGATTCTCACGAAGCCCTCGGCAAGAAGCACTATGTAGGTTCACATCTCGCCAATGATGAAAAGCTCTTTGAGCACGGCGTGGACAGGATTTATGATGTCTTTGCAGTCGAAGAAGAATTCAGGACCACAGATAATCTGGTTGCAGATTTTGCAGAGGAAATCGGAGAAATGAGCTGTTCCTCAAGGGAGTTCATGTATCTTCTTGGGAAGGAGCTTGTAAAGAGAGGAGCTGCTGAGGATTCAATAGTAGTAAGCGCATACAGGCACAATGTCCCTATATTTGTGCCTGCCCTGTCTGACAGTTCCATAGGTATAGGGCTTACAATTGCAAGAAGAAGAGGTCTCAAACTTGAAATTGACCAGATAAAGGATGTTGACGAAATCACCCGGATTGTGGAAAAGTCAGGACATACGGGCGTGGTCTATGTCGGAGGCGGAGTCCCTAAGAACTTTATTCAGCAGACCGAAGTAATAGCCTCGATTCTGGGAATGGATGTTGCAGGACATGAATATGCTATCCAGTACACCTCGGACTCTCCGCACTGGGGAGGGCTTTCAGGCTGTACTTTTGACGAAGCAGTTTCCTGGGGCAAGATTGCACCTCAGGCAAAAAAAGTTCAGGTTTTTGTGGATGCTACCATTGCCCTTCCGATTGTTGCTCATGCCCTGCATGAAAAAACACACGGACTGAAACGTTCTACCCCTACTTTTTCCTGGGATGGGCCCGAAGGGCTTGAGATCGCTTATAAAGAATAATCACATCACAAATCTTTATCATATTTGAAACCGATAACATAAGGTGAGAAGGAGAGGACATAAATGGGTAAAAGAACTCGAATAATTAACGATCCTTCCTATTTAGTACCATTACTCAGGACTTTTGGATCCAGAACCCATAAAAAAATATTTGACGCACTTTCTAACAAATGGATGACCAGAGCGGAAATCGATGAGTTTATAGGCGCAGACTCATCAAAAAACCTCCATATTCTGAAAAAAGCCGGGCTCCTTGAAAGCCAGTGGAGAGTCCCTGAAGCCGGACAAAAACCCTCAAAAGAATACCACAGTTCTTACTCAAAGGTTCAGGTGAACTTTCAGTGTTCCTTTGAAGACCTCAGTGACATCATTATGCTGACCTTCAAGCCCTATGAAGAAGTTAAGGATGCTATGGAAGAACTGGAAAAACTGGTAGAAGAAGGCAATACCTCAATGAGCAACCTCACAAGGACTCTTAACAAGAATCCGTTCTACATCTGTGCTGTTGCCCGCAGATCCGAAAAGCTATCAGTAATGGGACAAAGGTTAAAATTAATTGAAGATGTTGAGGAGAATTACGATTGATGATTAAAATCCTCCAGACCAAGAGCGGAGTCACAAAGTTTCAGGTCCTTATTGAGATTGCAGCCCACCAGCCCAATGTAAGGCAAAAAGAAATTGCCGCAAAAATAGGAATAACCCCCCAGGCAGTTTCCGAATACATTAAGGAGCTTGTGAATGACGGGCTGATTGTCACTGAAGGCCGCGTCCGGTACAGGATAACAAAAGAAGGCGTAGAGTGGGTCCTGGAAAATGCCACAGAAATGAAGCAGTACGCCCGCTTTGTCATGGAGGATATAATCAGCCATGTCTCTACCTGGACAGCCATTACAAGAGAAGATGTCAAAGAAGGCCAGCAGGTCTACCTGAAAATGGACAATGGGCTTCTCTATGTAAGCAGCAAGGACGTGACTGGCGCATCAGGCACTATCATATCCGACGCCGCCGAAGGGGAAGATGTTGGAGTAACCAGTCTCAAGGGCCTTATAGACCTGGAAAATGCAACCATTACTATCTGCAAGGTCCCAAGGGTTGAGCGCGGAGGGTCAAGAAAAGTAGACCTCGAGCGCCTTAAGATGCTGGCAGGCTCAAAACCTTATATAGCAGCAATAGGCGTGGAGTCGTTAATCGCTCTTCACAAGATCGGTGTAAGCCCAAATGTAATGTTCGGGACAAACGAATCCGTTATTGAGGCTGCATATCACGGGCTTTCATCCCTTGTCGTTTCAGTTGACGAACAGGTCTCTGCTCTCCTGAACAGGCTGGAAACCGAGAACCTCGAGTACGAACTCGTGGATCTGACAGTCGAGTAAAGCGGCTTTCGTTTTTAACTTTCTAGATTTAATTTCGGGTTCCAAATACATAGGGTCTGGAACTCGAACATTCCATTTTTAGTATTAAGCGTAAACTTCGAATTCAAGTATGACTCTCAGGCTTCCTGAAGTTTAAGCTGTATATTTTTATCTTCAAATTGTATATTTTACGTTATAGCGAGGTTCCCCGTGAAACTGATTGTACTTTCCGATACACATCTTAAAACAGGAGAGATTCCCGGACAGCTTCAAAGCCTTCTCAAAGACTGCGACCTGATCGTCCATGCAGGGGATTTCAGCACTGTAAAAGCATACAATGCCTTTAATGCCAGCGGCAAGCTGAAAGCCGTTTCCGGAAACGATGATAGCTCCGAACTCAAGAAAATCCTTCCCGAAAGGCTGAAATTTGAGGTTGAAGGAGTAAAAATTGGAGTAGTTCATGAAGGAGGGCTCTCAGTGATGGATACAACCTCCCAGGGCTACCTGGCAAAAGAAATGGAAGTGGATGTCCTGATTTTCGGGCACCTTCACCGCCCTTTGATTGAAAGGAAGGATGTAATGCTCGTCTGCCCAGGTTCTCCTACAAAACCCAGGATGTCAAATCCAGGTGTAGTAGAACTTATAATCGAAAACGGGAATATAGAAGGAAGGATAATTACACTTGAAGGAGACAGCTGTGAATATATTAAGTTCCGGGATGCCCTGAAAAAGCAAAAAGAGGAAGAGAATCATAAATAAAAATGGCATAAGCAGTTAAGGCTGCCAGGGATTCATAATAGAAGATCCAGAGCCTGTTAAAGGGTTCCTCATCCGGAACTCAGGCACATGCCTCGCTAGGCGAGGTCTCTGAAACTGCTTATTCAGTAAATTTCTGGAAATTCACATGGTCTCCAGTTTGAACATTACACCTGTACCCTGAAGGCTCAGATAGACCTTATCCCCAAACTCGAGAATCTTTTCAACACCAACATTGCTGTTCCAGTTATATACAAAGTCGTAGCTGCCCTGCATGGGTTCGAAACCCAGGGACAGCAACCTCCGGTTGACCTCAGACGGGCGGACTCCTTCACTACTAAACCAGACCACAAGATAGGTTTTCACAGGATCATCCCATATACTGATTGATAATTAATTTTAGTATAAATCCTAATTCAACCACACAATACTTATTTTATATCTGCTTCGTTTATTTATCTATATTTTGCCTTTCACTTTTCCAATTTCATTAAAAAAAGAGAAATTTCTTCGGCAAATTAAATCTCGGAAACCATCTTGAAAAAAAATATGAAAAAGAATAAGAAAAGATAAATAAAAGCATAAAAAAATAAATATACAAATCAAAAAAGGGTTTGGAAAAGTTGTAGAAGCATAAAGTTTTTGCATTAAAAGCGAAAATTCAGGATAAAAAGTCCCTGAATTTCCCTGCTTAATTACAACACTTTACCTGATTACAAAACTTTTATGTATTCTCTTTAAGGGATTCAAGAGCTTTTTTTACCATTTCGCGGTAAATCTCCGTATCAATGGAATAGTGTTCTTTTGCAAGCTTTGAGTTGGGATCTTCCTGTGCCTCAACTGCTCTTAGCCTCTCAAGAGTCTGCTTTGCAGTGTCGAGTACCCAGAGATTCCTTGTCAGCTCATCCACCTGCTGGATAGATTCCGGCCGAATTGAGGTCAGGACATTACCATCGTCTGTGGTATAGGTACTGGTCTTACCAATTACCGCAACAAAAGCTGGCAGTTCGCATTCAGCAAGGAACTGAGCAGCTTCGGGCTGGTACTGCCCTGCATAGACAAGGAAGGAACCTGTGGGATCGGAAACCCTGCCCCTCCAGTATTCGGAATCGGTACCTATATCTTCTTTTTCAATAAGTGTGCCCACAATAAAGATGCGGTTCACATTAGCCCCTGTTGGGGTAAGGAGATACTGCGGAGCATACTGGTCGCTTTCATCCTTTGAGGTAAAGTTAGAGTCTTTCAGCTCTTTGGCAAAAACCCGGCGAGCTGCTTCCCTGAAGAAACCTGCCATTTACTCCACCTCCTGTTCAGCAAGAGGTTCAGCAAGCATCTGGTCAAGGAGTTCCCTGTCCAGAAAAGTCCTTGGTGTAATCGATTCCACAAGGATATAGCGGTCAAGCTTGTGCCCTGTGACGGTATAGTACCTGCCAACAAGCTCGTGTTTCAGTTTGTCCAGCACAACCCCGGGATCAAGAGCATCTGCAGCCATTGCAATGGCGCTGTCAAGAGAGATTCCTGAAAGCTCTTCGGTAAGTTCCCTGTTGATCAGAGCATCCTGGGTAGAAGTTCCGGAATCGAGGACTGCCTTTATACGAAGGTCATATTCTCCTTTAACCTTCCCGTGTTCTGCACAGGCACCTTTAACCAGAGCTCTTTTGCATTCAGGGCAGCGTTTTATAAGTCCGGATCCAGTCTGAATATCAACCATTGCCCCGAAATACGTAAACATGGAAGTTCTTACTTCAATATCTTCATCGAGTGCTTCTATGGAGCTTGACCTGTTAAGCTGGACCTGAGCCTTGCCGTTCCATTCGCTAACTACTACATTTTTCAGCATATAGCTCTTGCCTTCTTCCATATCCGGAAGTTCGGAACTTGCCCAGTTAGTGAATTTGATCACTCCGGTTTCATCACCTATAAGCCCTGCCTGTTCTATAGACTCATGGGAGTTCTCCCAGAGCTGGACAACTTTTCCTCTTACTGTTGCCCATTGGTTCCCAATAAGGTCAGCAATGTTCCTGAGCTCGGCTTCCCTTGCTACAGGAGTGAAATCGCCACCTCCCATCAAAACAGGCTCGGAGAGCTTTTCTATTGAACTATTCTTGTTAACCTGGACCTGGAACCTCCCATTATATTCCCCAACAACTACACTCTGGAGAAGGTAGCTCTCTCCCTGTTCAAGAAGGGGAAGTTCGGCATTTTTCCAGATGGTAAACTTTATGATTCCGGTCTCATCTCCAAGAAGCCCGACCTGAGATATGGATTCATGAGTGTTTTCCCAGAGCTGAACAACCTTTGCTTTAAGGTTTGCCCACTGCCCGTTCTCTATAATATCCACAATTTTGGTGAGCTGGGGTTCAGCCTGCCTGACATAAAACTCATTTTTAGGAATAGAATATTTCTTCAAAAAATAGTTTGTTACACTGCGCTGCGCTTCATTTGAAGGTACCTTGAACTTCTTAATCAGCTCGTCGAGTCTGCTTTCGATGTCCTCAACAGGCACATCGATGCCAAGTTTTATAAACCGGTCTCTAATGGATTCGGCAGTTTGCTTCATATTAATTCTCCTCAAGCCTCATGGTTATCTTAATCTTATTGAGAGGCACTCTAAATTACTGCAGCAGAGAATATAAAGTTGAGTGATGCGGGGTGAAAGTATTATTCCGACAGGGAGCGGTGACAGAAAGCAATCATACCTTTGAACCTTAAGGTAATGAATTGCAAGCCCGAAAAATGCCTGCTTCATTATACTCAACCCGATTTAGAGGAAATTAGTTTATCCATTTTAAGGCAGTTCCACTTCTCCTCAAAGAATACTCACTTATCGTCCTCTTATCCATCCTCAAAGGGTACTTACCTGTCTTCCTCTTATCTCTGCTTTGAGCTTAGCCTCAAATTTATTTTATACTTTATACTGATTGTCTATGTAACCGGATAGTTGTATAAACTGAGAACAATAAAATTACTCATCATTAGACCTGTTTTGTTATTCTTCAGTCCAGTTTTAGATCACAAACACTATCCAGTGACCTGTCCACAAGGCACTTTGTAATAAAAAGTGTTTTGCAGGTATTGATCACACTCTTCGTAACACCAGTTACTTTGTAAGATTTTTTGAGCAACTTTAGAATAGATTGTTTCTTAATATTGATATATTTTGGGATGTCTTATGTCTCCGGAGACTGAAAAAAATATAAAAAATATTTCTATTATATCCAGTGTTCAAACTTTTAAAAAGAAGTAATTCTGTAATATTACATTTTTCCTGGAAGTATGTAGATGCGTATTTGAAAAAACGCTTTCCTGCGTTGAGCGTGACAAGACTGACCAATGTGGCGAGTAAGTTTGCACGGGATAAAAATTATATATGAGTTCCCCAATTTTAGGTGCATACTCTTGCCCTGATAGTCTTAAGAATTACTGGAAAAAAGCTGCAAAATGGAAAGGAGGAATAAACTTTTGGGAAATACCTTGTTTACGTAACGTAATTTTATGTGTAATACATAAAGGACTTACGCAGTTGAAATGAGAAATCAATAGCGTTAAACCATTAACTATCTAAAACGAATATTTCACCATAGCGTTTATTGTGTTTGATTTTGGAGCTCAAGTGAGTATAATCCTAACATAAAAACTGCTCTTCGATTAAAAACAGAAAATAAACTCGTTTCATTTTTTAATTATGAGAACTACACTTATTATATATATTTTTCCCATTTACAGACCAGAAATTCATTGGTATATTATACAAAATTTTTTTGAAAACTTCTTTTTTATAAACCGTTGTTTATATATAGATACAACAGGTTTTGAAGGGAATGTATAAATTCTAAAAAATGTTTTTTAACTCTATGAAAGCTATTATCCTCGCAGCAGGTGAAGGACTGCGCTGCAGGCCCCTTACACTTACTCGTTCCAAAGTGATGCTCCCTGTAGCCAACAGGCCTATTCTGGAACATGTCATATCTTCGCTTGAGAAAAATGGAATCAAAGAGATCATCCTGGTTGTAGGGTATGAAAAAGAGCGCATAATGAACCATTTTGAAGATGGGCTGAACTTTGGAGTCAGTATATCATATGTAGAGCAAAAAGCCCAGCTTGGGACAGCGCACGCAATTGAACAGGCAAAAAAACTGATAAGTCCCGAAGACTCCGAATTCATTGTTTTGAACGGGGACAACCTCATAGAACCAAAAACCATAGCCGACCTCCTTAACAACTACGAAGGTGATGCAAGTCTCCTAACCGTAAGAATGGAGGATACGGCAGGTTATGGGGTGGTACTGAAAGAAAAGAAGAGAGTCACCCAAATTCTTGAAAAAAGGCCCGGAGGATTAAGCCGTCTTGTAAATACCGGAATATATATTTTTACACCGCAGGTCTTTGAAACCATCGAAAAAACCCCCATATCCGAAAATGGAGAATATGCGATAACCGACACTCTCCAGCTTATGATTGATGAGGGAAAAGTGATTACTTCAATCACAACAGAATCAAAGTGGCTGGATGCGGTTCACGCATGGGACCTCCTGAAAGCAAATGCAATCGTATTAAATTCCTCCAAAAACCTGAAGAAGGAAGGGGAACTAGAAGAAGGAGTGATAATTAGTGGAAAGGTTGCAATCGGAAAAAACACAAAAATCCGTTCAGGAACTTATATTGTAGGTCCTGTAGTAATCGGGGAAAACTGTGATATAGGACCTAACGTAGTAATTTTGCCCTCCACTACGATAGGAGACAACGTATCAATAAGATCCTTTACCGAGATACAGAACAGTATTATAATGAATGACTGCAGGATTTCTTCCCATGGACAGATTTCGAACTCCATAATTGGAAGCAATAATACCCTTGGCCCCGGTTTTACTGCAGAGGAAAAGGAAAATCTTGAGATAAACATTAACAGCAGGATCCACAAGGCCCCAAAGCTTGGCACTATACTTGGGGACGACAACCGCATAGGAGGCAGAGTGCTCGTGAAAGCCGGAGTAATGATTTCAGTCAATTGTCAGGTAGAATCTGGAAACACCATTTACAGAGACCTGTCCCGCGACTCGGTGGTTCTCTAAGCTCTTTAGAAGGAGATAAAAAATGTGTGGAATAGTAGGATATGCAGGGCGAAATGCTGCTGCGCCGGTAATTATAGAATCTCTTAAAAAACTCGAATACAGGGGATATGACTCAGCAGGGATTACTGTCCTTGGCAACGGGATTGAGACATATAAAGCAGTGGGAAAAATCGTAAATCTCGAATCCGAAATTCCGAAGAACCTCGGAGGGACTATCGGGATAGGACACACACGCTGGGCAACACACGGCCGCCCAAGCACGGAAAATGCCCACCCCCATAACTCAGGAGAAAACCCCGGAAAAATCTCGCTAGTACATAATGGGATTATTGAAAATTACATGCCACTAAAAGAGCGGCTCACTGGAGAAGGTTACAAGTTCAAATCCGAAACTGATACTGAAGTAGTTGCACACCTTCTGCACAAACATATTTATGGAAGCCCGGATGGAAAAAAAGCTCAATGCGGACTCCTTGAAGGATTTAGAAAGGCTTTAAAAGAGATTGAAGGGTCCTATGCTCTTGCAATAGTCTCTGCGGATGAACAGGGAAAACTTGTGCTTGCCCGCAAGGACAGCCCTCTGGTTATAGGGCTCGGAAAAGGAGAAAACTTTGCTGCATCTGATGTGACCGCTTTTCTAAATTATACCAGAGATGTTATCTTTGTGGATGACTTTGAGACAGCCGTCCTGACCCCTGACAGTATACAGATATTTGACA
Organism: uncultured Methanosarcinales archaeon; assembly: GCA_964434965.1. Taxonomy (GTDB): domain Archaea; phylum Halobacteriota; class Methanosarcinia; order Methanosarcinales; family Methanosarcinaceae; genus Methanosarcina. The sequence continues at coordinate 17,914 of CAYSWX010000016.1, read as the reverse complement.
GGGAAGGAAATCTCAAAGAAAAGAAGATAGAAAAAATAGAATGGGACTTTGAGGCTGCAGAAAAAGCAGGTTATGAACATTTCATGCTGAAAGAGATTCATGAACAGGTCAGTGCAATCCATAACACCCTGGCAGGCAAAGTCTCAGAACTTGAAGGAAATATATACTTAAAAGAACTGAACCTCAGTGAGGATGAAATAAAGAAACTTTCAAGGGTTCAGATTCTCGCCTGCGGGACTTCCTGGCATGCGGGTTTGCTTGGAAAATACCTCTTTGAACAGTTGGCAGGAATTCACTGCGACATTGACATATGTTCTGAGTACAGATATAGAAACCCTGTTATGCATGAAGGGACCCTTGCCATTGCTATTACCCAATCAGGAGAGACCGCAGATACACTTGCAGCCGTGCGGGAGATTATGTCTTACAATTGTCCCACCCTTGCAATCACAAATGTTGTAGGAAGTACAATAACAAGAGAAGCAAACAGTGTACTTTATACTCGGGCAGGTCCTGAAATAGGAGTTGCTGCCACAAAGACATTCAGTACCCAGCTCGTCCTTCTCTATCTCCTTGCAGTAAAGTTCGCTCTTGTAAGGGGCAAGCTAAGTCCTGATTATGTGAAAAGTTTCATTACAGAAATCAGGAAAGTCCCTGGAGAAATCCAGCAGATCCTCAACCAGAAAGAAATAATAAAAGAGTGTGCTGAGAACTTTGCCCATTCAAAAAGCTACTTCTTCCTTGGAAGGCACCTGAACTACCCAATAGCACTCGAAGGAGCCCTGAAACTCAAAGAGATCTCATACGTGCACGCTGAAGGCTTTGCTGCAGGAGAGCTAAAACACGGCCCTATCGCCCTCATTGATGAAGGGACTCCTGTAGTTGCGATTGCTACGAGAGGGCAGACTTATGATAAGATGCTCAGCAATATAAAAGAAGTAAAAGCCAGGGATGCCACTGTAATAGCAGTTGCCAGTATCAAGGATACGGAAATCGCAAAATATGCGGATGTTGTCCTTAGAGTCCCCCAGAGTGATGAACTGCTGGCTCCTCTATTGAGTGTTGTAGTGCTTCAACTGCTTGCTTACTACACTGCTCTTGCCAGAGGCTGTTCTATTGACAAACCCCGTAACCTTGCAAAGAGTGTTACTGTTGAATAATAGTAAAGACTTCAAATTTAGGATTTGAAAACTTAAAACCAGGTTAATTAACCAGAAAAAAGCATTCAGAACAGAACTGAACTTCATGAAATATGGAGTGGGACTTATGAAACTCTTCGGATCTTCAGGAATTAGAGGTATAGTCAACAAGGATGTTACGCCCGAACTTGCGCTGAAGGTAGGGCTTGTGCTCGGAAGCCGGAAGAAAACTGCGGTCATCGGGAGAGACCCCAGGGTTTCTGCACCTATGATAGAGCACGCCCTTGTTGCAGGGCTGACTGCAGCAGGCTGCGATGTTACTAAAGTAGGCATGGTAACCACTCCGACCCTGGCATATGCGGCCAGAAAATACGAATGTGGAGTAATGGTTACAGCTTCACATAACCCTTCGGAGTATGTGGGGATAAAACTGTGGAACCCTGACGGCATGGCTTTTGATTCAGCCCAGCAGGAAGAAATTGAAGAAGCTATAGAAAAAGAAAACTTTTCGCGGGTTACCTGGGACTTTATAGGTAAAATCGCTGAAGACGAAAATGCCATTCGGGACCATATGGATATGATTGAAGGCCTTGTAGGGAATTCAAAACTGCGTGTGGTTCTTGACTGCGGATGCGGAGCTGGAAGTACAATCACTCCTTATCTCCTGCAGGAACTTGGCTGTCAGATAATAACCCTGAATTCCCAGCCTGACGGGCATTTCCCGGCAAGAAACCCCGAACCTAATGAGCAGAACCTTTCACTGCTTAAAAAGGCAGTTGTGGCATTCGGAGCTGATATTGGAATAGCCCATGATGGTGATGCAGACAGGATGATGGCAGTAGACGAAAAAGGCAATTTCGTGTCCGGAGACGAACTGCTTGCAATATTTGGGCGTTTTGAATGCGGAGATGAAAAAGGGTCTGTTGTCGTGCCTGTGGATACCTCCATGATGGTAGACGATTATCTTGAAGGCTCGGAAATCATAAGGACAAGAGTCGGGGACGTTTATGTTGCAGAGGGCATAAAGCAATACGGGGCAATATACGGCGGAGAGCCTTCCGGAAGCTGGATTTTCCCGAAGATATCTTACTGCCCGGACGGGATTTATGCAGCTGCAAAGCTTGTTGAGATTGTAGGGAAAAAGAAGTTAAGCGAACTCAGGGCAGAACTTCCTGTCTATGCCACAAAGAGGGGCGCTCTGCCATGTGCAAACGAAAAGAAAGCAGAGTTTATGAAAAAGGCAAAAGCAAAGCTGGAACCCCTTGGAAAAGTTCTTGACATTGACGGCATCCGTGTGGAACTTGAAGACGGATGGGTGCTTGTCCGCCCCTCGGGCACGGAAGCAAAAGTAAGGATCACTGCAGAAGCCCGCGAAAATGTTGACGGGATCTATGAGATGGCAGAAAAAATAGTGAAGGAGGCTCTCAAATGAAAGCTGTTGTCCTTGTTGCAGGCAAAGGCACAAGGATGGAACCTCTCACCGCCGACTGCCCTAAAGTAATGCTTCAGGTTGCAAACAAACCAATACTTGAACATATCCTGAATTCAGCCGTGGAAGCAGGCATAGAGGGCTTTGTCTTCATTACGGGATACCTCGAAGAGCATATAAAAGCTCACTTTGGGGACGGAAGCAAATGGGGAGTGAGCATTGAGTATGTGCAGCAGAAAGAGCAGTTAGGGACTGCAAATGCTATAGGTTATGCCAGAGGGCATGTCAAAGGAGCATTCCTTGTACTTAATGGAGACATGCTCATCGGGCAACAGGACATAAAAGATCTGCTCTCAAGGAAAGAAGAAGCTGTCATCTGCGTAAAAGAGGTGGAAAACCCCTCGGATTTCGGAGTGCTTGAAACCGAGAACAATAAAGTAATCAGGATAATTGAAAAGCCAAAAAACCCTCCAACAAACCTTGCAAATGCCGGCATTTACCTTTTCAAGGAGTCCATTTTCGGCTTTATTGACAAAACCAGGCCTTCCGTGAGAAATGAACTTGAGATAACAGACTCCATCCAGATGCTGATCGACAGCGGAGCGCCTGTAGGTTACAGCCCCCTAAAAGACATCTGGATTGACATAGGGTACCCCTGGGACCTCCTGAAAGCAAATGAACACCTGTTAAAAACCCTGAAAGGCAGTTGCCAGGGTAATGTTGAGCCAAATGTCACTATAAAAGGAGAGGTGGCAATCGGAAAGGGCTCGCTTATCCGGAGCGGGGCTTATATCGAAGGGCCTGTGGTAATAGGAGAAAACTGCGATATAGGGCCTAACTGTTTTATCCGCCCGTCAACAGCAATAGGCAATAAAGTCAGAATCGGAAATGCCGTGGAGATAAAAAATACAATTATTATGGAAGGTACTCACGTAGGGCACCTGAGTTATGTAGGAGACAGTGTAATAGGTCGCCGCTGTAATTTTGGAGCCGGTACGAAAGTTGCAAATCTCCGTCACGACGGGAAGAACATAAAAGTAATGCTGAAAGGCAGGATTCTTGATTCAGGCAGAAGAAAACTCGGCGTGATCATGGGAGACGATGTGCATACAGGCATCAATACAAGCATAAATATAGGTATGGTAATGGGAAAAGGAAGATTCACACTTCCCGGAGAAGTGGTCAAGCACTGATCCCCTAAAATCTAAAAAATAAGGCAGAAACCCCTCCTTTTTCCGGATGGAATTAGGAAAGGGGACCTCCAGTATTTTTAGTATCGAATTTATTTTGTTTGAATTTAATTTATTTTGTTTGAATTGTTTTTTACATAAATTCAGCTCATAAAGTATATGAATACGTTACCGAACTCATGAATACAGCTGCTGTATGCTCCAGAGCACTGTTTTTCGGAAGAATCCATCTATTTCCACATTGAGAGACCCTTCATTCATTTCTTCTACAGCTTTCCTCAAACGATCATCCGAATCAAGTATCTCTCTTATTGTCTTTTCATCGGACTCGACGGTTATGGTTGGGCCGAACTTTGAATTTGGATCATTGGGAGTGTCATACCTGTAAAAGTCTCCTACTTTTCCACCCCTCATAAGTAAAGTTACGTAGAGCATCTCACCATTGTTAAGTTCAATTCTCCCGGCAATTTCTTCACTTCCAACCAGCCTTTGAACAAGCGAGGGCACTTTATCAAAGTTCTCATTATAGAGTTTCATCTGCGAACTTAATTCGGTAAAAAGATCGTTCTCATTACTGGAATTAACAGACGCATTAAAGGATTCAGCTGCTTTTATGTTACCCTCACTGGAAGCTACAGCTGTTACAGAAGCAAGCAAAAGCACAACCAAGAATAAACTCAGAATTCGATGTTTACTGCAAGAAGTCATAATTGAAAATAAGAAGACAGGATATAAAAAAGTTCTCAATAGAAAGAAAGGTTCTCAAAAAATAGGATAATGGAAAAGTGAGCTTTTCAAGCCTGAATACCTTGTTATACAGCCTCTTTGAATTACTATACCGGGGAGAGGTAAGAACATAGTTGCATATCAGCACCTGGAGTGAATAAAAATAATGAGAAAGTACATGGGTTGAAAGGAAATAAAAAACAGAACAAAAAATAAAAATTTACCGGGATAAGTTTTTATCCAGCGGCAAGATTTAAAGTTTAAGAGAGGGTCTGAATACCTCAGAACAGTACTTGTCGAAGACCTGGTCCTCAACCTGTTCGCATATTTTTTTATAATCTTTCGACTTCGGATCGTGCTTGCTCATAGTCTTTTTGACTTCAGCGTTCATTTTGTCAAGAGTTTTCTGGTCGAAACCTTCCGTGTTCTCCATAGTAAACATACAAATCATACTCTGGAACTAACTTACTTAGATATTTAAGCTTTTTTTACGTTGTTCAAATTTCTACGTAATATACTACAATACAAATATGTTAATTAGGTAGTACACTGGTAATCAATTACCAGTTTTAACTATTATAGAAAATAGTTTAATTTGATAATTAAAATATTTATATTATTGATCTAATATATTAGCTTTCCCTTTGATCAATTTCATTTGTAATTTAATAAACTGATCTGAAGGGCATACAAAGAACTCGTTATGAAAGCCCCTTTATTCTATAGATAGCTCATCGAGGCTTGCACATCGTTTGTTCAAACAAGTTTTAAACAATAAACTCTTTATTCTTACTCCTATAAATATTTTACATTACAAATTATCCTCAGGATGAACATCTGTAATTAAGCATCTGAATATATAATGGTTACCTGAAGTTCAATAATGATTTACATATAAAAAGAAGGATAAATAATATCCAGAAAAAAATAATTTTCACCAAACATAGTTCCTTGTTGAATGTCCAGGAGAAGGCTTTCGCAATCGAATTAAGGGTTGAACCATGGGTTAATTTTATTAGCTCTTCAGTTCACTATAGGTATAGAAAAGTATTCGAGTTGATAACAAAGTGCGACCAGTCTCACAAAGAGTGAACGCGAAAAAGACTCACGAAAATAAAAATGAGTTGAGAAAATCCACATCAGACCTTCTTATTCTGAAGCCTGAAGGATACCCCCTGAGCGGCATGATGGAAGAATATCCAGTTATTGAAAACAGGGATGTCTTTGAGTTCTATGCAAGGGAACAGTGGAGCGGGTGCGTTGCCCGCAAAGGAGATTATCTCTTTGACAAAAGGATGTTCCCTGACTTTGCATACCGCATTATAGATGTGGAACCTGCAGAATCCATAATAGGAAATTCGACATCGATTATCGTAACCGAAGAAGAAACCGGAATTTCTGCCTCTTCAGAGATAAAAAGCGACGTTATATTCGAAGATGTGATCGGGCAGGAAATCGCAAAGCAGAAGTGCAGGCTGATTGAACGTTTCCTTGAAGAACCCGAAAGATTCGGAAAATGGGCACCAAGAAACATCCTGTTCTTCGGACCTTCCGGCACAGGAAAAACCATGCTTGCAAAAGCCCTCGCAAACAAGACAGATGTATCTATCATTCCTGTCAAAGCCACCCAGCTAATAGGAGAATATGTGGGAGATGGAGCCCGCCAGATCCATCAGCTCTATGACCGTGCAGAAGAGATGGCTCCCTGCATAATATTCATTGACGAACTTGATGCAATAGCCCTCGACAGAAGGTTCCAGGAGTTAAGAGGAGACGTAAGCGAAATCGTAAACGCACTTCTGACAGAAATGGACGGAATAGTTGAACGCGAAGGAGTTTGTACTATCTGTTCAACAAACCGGGTCAATTCTCTTGACTCTGCAGTAAGAAGCAGGTTCGAAGAAGAGATTGAGTTTGTCCTTCCCGCAGAAGAAGAAATTGTTCATATACTGGAATCAAATGTGAAAACATTCCCTCTAAGTGTAGAAGAATGTGATTTTCAGGCACTTGCAAAGAAGGCTAAAGGGCTTTCTGGAAGGGATATTGTCGAGAAAATCCTTAAAACAGCCCTTCATCAGGCGATTATTGAAGACAGGGAAATTGTCACCGGCAAAGACTTTGAAAAAGCTCTTGAGAGATTAGGCAGGAAGGATCCTGCTCCGGACCCGACACAGCTGTATGTATAAACTATCTAGATATGTGAATTAAAAGAGATAGTGCCTCTTCACCTTATTTATAATAAATAATCCAGGTTTATATTTAACATTTCAGGCACCTCTCTTATACATTATTTTGATATTGCCCATATTATTTTTGGCAGATCATATAATTGTTCTCGTGAGTCTATTTTAGGCTAAATTTATTCAGTCTGGGAATCTTTCTTTTCAGGCTTGTAGTTTATAAATAGATTTTAAAAAAAATCAAAGAAACTTTTTTCTGTTGAAGCCTCTGGGATAGTTTTATGTAGAGAAATCGTTATTCTCTATCAGGAACCAGATTTAAGTAAAGTCTCAATCATACCCGAAACAAAATTTAAAAGGGATTCCCATGAATGAAATACGTGAAGTCGACCGCTTTGAATGCAGGGTCATAAGAGTAATTAAAAACATGGCCTGGAAAGGTGTGACCGTTGAAGAAAAAGACACGAACGGAAGGGTGTACTTCGGAAGAGTTAACGGGGAAACTGAAATCAACCCTGGAGACACATTCTACCTTGGAATCAAACCGATTTATGATATCGAAGATAAGACGATGAGAGTTACACTATACAATGCTGAAGACAAACAGCTGGACTGGACACTTCTTTGAACAACCAGATATGAAATCTGGTTACATTAAAACCTGGTTTGGATAAAAGTTCTTTTTGTGGGTTTATTTCCTGAAGAGAGGCTTAATCTACGTATTATTCCTGTCTTTTGAAAAATAATATATAAAACTTACAATACCCCTGAGGTTCATTCAGGTCGGTAAGGCACCTCAAGTTCCATCAGGTCTTCAGCTACTATAACATTTTCAAATACTTTTTTTGAATCTTTCAGAATAGGTTCCACATCATCAGTATAACGTGAGCTGATATGAGTAAGAACAAGTTTCCTGACCCCGGCTTCTTTTGCGAGAGCTGCGACCTCGCCTGCTGTCGAGTGCATGGACTCTTCCGCCCAGTCTGCCATCTCATCGGCAAAGCTCCCGTCATGGATTAAGAGGTCGGCGTCCCTGCTGGCTTCAAGTACTGCTTCACAGGGTCTGGTATCTCCGGAATATATGATTGTCCTTCCGGGTCTTGGAGCCCCCACAACTTCTTCGGGCTTTACGAGCTTTCCATTCACTTCCACTGGGTTACCCCGCTGCAGTTTTGCAAAAAGGGGACCAGGAGGGACACCAAGTTCTACTGCTCTTTCCCTGTTGAAACGTCCTAGTCGGGGATTTTCAATAAGAGCATACCCCAGACTGGGAGTACTGTGCTCGGTCTTCAGGGCCCGGACCACATAATCTTTTCCTTCCACAGTGTCTCCGGGGCTCAGTTCCACACCCCTTACTTCGTATTTAAGATTGCAATATCCAAGTACCTTAAAAAACTCGGTAAACTCTCCTGTCCTCTCAGGCCCGTAGATAGTCAACGGCTCTTTCCTGCCCATAAAAGACATGGTCTGAATAAGGCCGGGGATTCCGAGAAAATGGTCAGCATGAAAATGGCTGATGAATATAGAAGACAGGCTCATCATGCCTGTCTTTGCCCGCATCATCTGCTGCTGGGTGCCCTCTCCGCAGTCAAAGAGTATAAGCTCCCCTTCCCTGTTGACCATTACTGCTGACGGGTTTCTGTTACGGGTCGGGAGAGACCCTCCAGTGCCAAGAAAAATAATACGAAGCATGATGAACTCACTGATTTATAATGAATACTGAATTTATAATGAATACTGATTATGATGACTACTCTTTTATGATGAACTGGATGATTATAGAGGATTCACTAATTACATCAAGGGTATTTATTGATTCCCACTCACTCTACCCGCTCTTTTTAAAGAACCCGGACTGCAAACATGTATATGTTAGAAAATTCGAGTACATAAGTCAAAAATTATATATATAAAAGTGGTGCAATAAAACTGCATAAAGATGGGATACTATTTATTATAAAAGCTCTTTAAACCCTACAGATTTACATTTCTATCAAACCTCTCTTCTAAGAAGATGGCTTCCCCTCAGAAGAAACTATCCTGTTAGGGAATTTCGCTATTCAGGTGTGAGTCATCCCTCTGGATACAAATGAAGAGAGCTATTATCACCAAATATAAAGGAAGAAAAAGGAACCGTCGTCACATGTCAGGAAATTACGGAAAAGTTTACCTTGTGGGTTCTGGTCCAGGCGACCCTGAGCTCCTTACCCTGAAAGCCCGCCGGCTGATTGACAGTGCTGAAGTTATTATTTATGACCAGCTTCCGGGAAAAACAATTCTGGGCTCAATGCCGGAAACTGCAGAGAAAATCGATGTGGGAAAATATGCGGGTAACCACACCATGACTCAGTCCAGGATCAACGAAGTGCTTGTGAAGAAAGCAAAGGAAGGCAAACTGGTAGTCCGCCTGAAAGGAGGAGACCCATACGTCTTTGGAAGGGGAGGAGAGGAAGCTGAGGTGCTTGTATCAGAGGGTATAGAGTTCGAAGTCGTCCCCGGGATCACCTCTGCAATCGCAGTGCCTGCATATGCCGGAATTCCTGTAACCCACAGGGAAAGCACTTCGATGGTGACCTTCATAACCGGACACGAAGACCCCACTAAAGAAGAGAGTGGACTCGACTGGAAGACTCTGGCAAAGTTCAACGGGACCATTGTAATCTTTATGGGCGTAAAAATGCTCAGGCGAAACACTGAAGAGCTCATTAAGAACGGCAAGGACCCTAAAACCCCTGTTGCAGTCATAGAGAAAGGTACCCGGCCTGACCAGAGGGTAACTGTGGGAACCCTTGAAAACATCGCTGAGCTGGCAGAAGAGAGAAAGGTAAAAGCTCCTGCTATCACTGTGATAGGAGATGTCGTAAACCTTCACGATATTCTAGGAGAACAGCTGACTGGAGCGGATTTTTAACCCGTTGAAATGACAGGAGAAAAGGACATGGCAGAAGAAAAAATTCCCGTGCTTGCAATCATGAGGCCGGAAAGTTACCGCGAAAAATCCGAGACAATTGCCAGAGATTACGGCTTTGAGCCCATATATGCTCCAATGATAAAGCTTGAAGGCATAAAAGATGACGGATTCGAGCCTTTTGTGAAGAGAGTCATTGACGGGACTTCGGATTATGTTGTTTTCACAAGTGCAAACGGGATAACTTTCACACTGGATAAACTCTCTGATGCCGAAAAAGAAGACTTCATCGAAGCCCTGAAAAAAAGCAAAGTAATAGCAATCGGCCCCAACACGGAAAAAGAGCTTGTAAAAATAGGTATTGAAAATTCCTTCATGCCTGCAGACTACAGCTCCGAAGGAATTGTAGAAGCCCTCTGCCCCGAAGTAAAAGGGAAAATAGTGGACCTTGCAAGGAGCGCTTTTGGGGCAAAAGTTTTAATCGAAGGCCTTGAGAAGTGTGGAGCAACCGTTTACGAGACTCATGTGTATACCCTCACCATTCCTGAAGGTGCAGCCCAGAAAGAGCTCATAGAACGCACCCTTGCAGGAGAGGTTGACGCCTTTGCCTTTACAAGCTCTATGATGGTTAAAGGCTTTATGAGGCACGCGGAGAAGCTAGGAGCAGCAGATTCCGTAAAAGAGACTCTCAGCAGGGCTTTTGTGGGTGCAATCGGGACCCCTACAGGAAATACACTGAAAAAATATGGGATCAATGCCGACGTTATCCCTGATGAGTTCACCTTTGAGGCTTTGATAAAGGCTATGAAGGAAGAGCTGTGAAAAGCACGTTCCAAGCCGATTCAAAAAACAATACTTAAAATTTCAGAAAACAATCTCACTTTTGACGATCGATATGATAGGCATTTCAAAACTTTACTGCGGAACTGTCGAGCCTTCTGATGCCCTTCGTTATGGAAGGGACTCAAAGAGGCTTCCATCTCACCTGCTGCAGTTTTCAAAAGATAAAAAACCGGTTGTAGTCTGGAACATGACCCGCCGATGCAACCTGAAATGCGTCCACTGCTATGCCCAGGCAAAGGACATGGAGTTTAAAGACGAACTTTCAACAGAAGAGGGAAAAACCCTTATCGAGGACCTTGCAGCTTTTGGCTCTCCGGTTATGCTCTTTTCCGGAGGAGAGCCCACAATGCGAAAGGACCTACCAGAACTTGCAGCCTATGCCAGGGAAAAAGGCATGAGGGCTGTAATCTCAACAAACGGTACCCTTATAGACAAACCTCTTGCAAAAAAACTAAAGGAAGTTGGCCTTTCTTATGTAGGGATCTCCCTTGACGGCATAAGAGAAACAAACGACAGGTTCAGAGGCATGCCCGGAGCTTTTGATGCAGCCCTCAGGGGCCTGCACAACTGCCAGGAAGAAGGCATAAAAGTAGGGCTCCGGTTCACAATCAATAAGCAAAATGTCAGGGATATACCTGCAATCTTTGACCTGCTTGAGAAAGAAAATATCCCGAGGATCTGCTTCTACCACCTGGTCTATGCAGGTAGGGGCTCGAAAATGGTGGATGAAGACCTCTCCCTTGAAGAGTCCAGAAAAGCTGTGGACCTGATTATGGAAAGGACAAGGGAACTGCACGAAAAAGGCTTCCCCGCAGAAGTCCTTACCGTGGACAACCACTGCGACGGTCCCTACATCTACCTGAAAATGCTGAAGGAAAACCCGGAAAGAGCAGCCGAGATTTTTGAACTTCTTTCCATGAACCAGGGCAATTCTTCAGGAATAGGGATCGGATGCGTATCCTGGGACGGCTCGGTTCACGCAGACCAGTTCTGGAGGCACTACTCCTTCGGAAACGTGCGGGAAAGGCCCTTCAGCGAGATCTGGACCGACCTGGGTGACGAACTTATGGCAGGGCTCAAGTACAGAAAGCCTCTTATCCAGACCCACGGAGACCGCTGTGCAAAGTGCAAATGGTTCGACGTCTGCAACGGAAACTTCAGAGTAAGAGCCGAAGCCGTATACGGAGACGTCTGGGCAGATGATCCTGCCTGTTACCTCACAAAAGAAGAAATTGGATACGATGAAGCCTGAAAACAATTCAGGCTCATTTTTTAGTTTTTCACTTACTTCTTCAGCTTTTTTCAGATACTACTCTATTTTTTAACTCCTGGCTATCTCAAACTGAGCTGAATATAGAGAAATATTCCTTTTAGCCAGAGAAATGCTTCTATTCACCCCAGGAACCACTTTTAATCCACAGGAAAATATAAGCGCCCCCGCCAGCTTGTCTGGCGGCCCTGAACAAAACATAAAAGAAGAAATTCGAAAATAATCAAAATAATGAAACAAAGATGTAAGAAATATTTTTGAGGTGCAGTTAAATAATGTAGCTAAAGCCGGTTTCATTTACCCTTTCAAGTCAGGTTCTTTTAATTGTTAGTTTTTCTAGCTCTTAGTTGGTTTTTATCGCTTCATTTATCTTTTAACTTTCTGGCGATTAATTTTAACTTTCGTTTTTCTTCTTTTTTATTGCGGGAAAGGCCGCTCTCCTGCGTCGAGCGTGACAAGAATGGTTCAGTAAAGCGAATAATGTTTTATGGACTAGAAGGTCAGCGATATTTGTAACTCGGTAAGCTTGAGTAAAGTTCACTACTACTTGCCATAAATTAGTCCTCTTGAGCGAGCGAAGCGAGTGAAAAGGACGGCGTACTGTTGCGATTACATCGCAACTACAAGAAAAATCATGGATTTTTATGTCCCGAGGCGCAATTCGGGAGATGAGGATTAAAGTCCTTATTTAAACACCAATAATAATATAAGATACCCGGCTTATAATCTACTGTTGACAGCGTTGGAGATTCAAAATCAGAGAATCAAATCATATAGTGGGTGCGTTTGATTATTACATGGTTTGATCATAACTGCCTTTTATTACACTAGATTTTGTGATAGCAGGGTTTCATGGATTTCTAAATTCATGAGATGTCTGATGTAGACGTCTGATTTCATAATCTGCCCGAGTATCATGACCTATATTTCGCCACAATACTGTCAAATTCGGGGTTAGTAGTTTAATTAAGTAAGGGGAATAGATGTATTAAGCTAGGGGAAGAGACTTATTAAGGAATATAATTGTGAGGCAAAAAATTGTTGAGATTATTTCCGGAAAAATGGGGGTAATTTGAAGTGGCAAACCGCCATGTTAATACTTTATATCCTGGGGACCCATTCAGGGACTGGCTTGTTGAAGAAGTTGTAGGGCACCGGATTCACGATAAAAAGTGCCGTGTGGACGTTTTTAAGTACAATTCCTCTCACACAGTCTGCAGGTATCAGTTCAAAGGAGAACACTTCAGCATAATGGCAAAGTTTTTTGCCGAACCCACAGGGAAGCTGAAAGCTTACAACCCTTACAAAGGAATGATGAACGAATACCGGAACTTGAAAAAGGCAGCTTCGATAATAGATGTCGCAAAGCCCCTTGCAGTTAGAAAAGACTTTAACTGTGTCCTTGTAACCGACCACATACCTGGAAAATCTCTTGGCTGGCACCTTAAACGCGAAGAGGACCTGTACGAGAAACTCACTGCAGTGGCTCACATGCTCAGGCAACTGCATGATAATACACATTCTTCCTACAATAAAGAAAACGAGTTTCGAAACTATCACGAAGTCCTAGACCACCTTAAACTTGACCATAGCACGAGAGAGACATTTAATAAGCTCCTTGGGAAATGGTGGTACAGCTCCTGGCTCGACCGGGAGTACGGCTGTATGGTCCACAGGGATGTCACTCCTTCAAATTATATATTTTGCAAAGGAAAGCCCTATGCCATTGATTTTGAGAGTTCCTGGTTTGAGGCAAATCCTGTGAGAGATCTCGGAATTCTTACTGCGGAACTAAAGAACGAGTTTGAATCACACAGAGGTGGAGGCTGGAAAGCCGAACCGTATATAGGGAACTTCCTCTGGGAGTACAGCCGCGGGGAAAAGGACTTTTACTACGTTACCAGAATTTTGCCTTTTTTCATGAGTATAGGGCTGCTCCGCTCTGCAAGGCTTCACCAGGGAGATTACAGAAATTATCTGATAAAGGAAGCCTGCGAATGTTTAAATGCAATTAATAGAGGAAATTAAGGAAAAAATAGAGAGAATTGAGATAGGGAATGAGGGTAAAATTAAGGGGATTGAAAACAATTATTACGGGGATATGGGAGGTAAGAACATTTCAAGGAACAATGAATTAGAAACAGACGAGGGTACTATAATAGTTCCCACCGATATAGTTCCCATCGATCCTATGATGGCAGGGGAAGATTCATTCGAGAGCTGCCATATAAAGGGAGTTATTTTTGACTGCTACCAGACACTAATCGACATTCACACTGACGAACACGCCATCGAGACTTATGAGACTGTAAGCGCATGGCTCGCCTACCACGGGGTAAAAATAAAGCCTGAAAAGCTAAGGGATACATACATGTTTAAAGTCAAAGAAAGGATGGAGGACTCAAAGGAAATATACCCCGAAGTAAGGGTTGAGGAAATCTTTGCAGAGATCTGCATGGAAAACTCGATATGGAAAATCGATGAAAAAATCCTTGGAATTGAGACAGCAAGAGTATTTCGAGCGGCTTCTATACGAAAACTTCGCCCCTTCCCTCAGAGCATAAAACTAATCGAGCACTGCATAAATATTCCCAAGTGCATAATCTCTAACGGGCAGAGGGTCTTTTCCGAACTTGAACTCCGGTTCCTCGGGCTTTATGACTACTTTGATTTTGTTATATTCTCGTCCGACGTTGGATACAAGAAACCTGACCTCAGGCTTTTTATGACAGCCCTTAAAAGGATGGGCCTTGAACTGGAGCCAAAGTGCGTGATGTCTATTGGAGACTCCTATGAGAATGAGATCCTCCCTGCAAAAAAACTGGGGATGCATTCCATGCACATAGAGGAAGCCTGGGATTATTACGGGCTGAAGGACTGATTTGCCTCTTATCCGGAAAAAGAGGATTCACCATTTTTAATGGATAACTTTGCGTATCGGACCATTCTGGCTATATGGTTGATACTTCGGCATTAGAGCTTCCGGTATGGTTATTGAGTTTGTTTATATCTACTATACGCCATCGGGCTTAAGCCCTGCACAGCAGGTGAAAAGAAAGAACAAGAGATACAGCATTTGCGGCCATTTCAGAAAAATATTAAACACTTAATCATAGAGTACCGAGTATTTTAATTACTCTTTTAATTAACTTATTCTTCTTTTTGTATGATTTAAATAGGGTCCTTTCAAATCAATGTTAAAACTAAGGATATAGAATGCTTATTTTCGACAATAGATGTGCAATTAACGTTTCCCCAATAAAGGTACACTCAAATAATCAATTTTTTTGAGAAATAATACATAAGAATCTTTAAAATAGATAAATGAACGTGATAAAAACTTTATTTGTTAATAATTTATGTTTATTTGAAAATAAGCCATTCGATGCCGTTTCAATCCATATGGAATTCAATGCTAAAAGCAAGGAAAAAGCAACATTTAATTTTATTAATAGAATTACCTAGGTACTTTAAATATCAAATAAACTGTTTAATGAATGTACTTTAATTGGGGAAGGACTGAAACTATACTTAATTGAGTAAATAAGGCTTAATAGCCCTTAAAAAACTGACCGTTTTTTGAGGAGTCTAATGATTTAAAGTAAGACTCTGGAAACTGATTTGGTACAGACCCCACTTGAATGGGGCCCTTTATTTATTATAGGCATCTTTATTTATTTTTCGATATAATTTAGAAATCTTTTTAAAATGGATCAGTATTTCAAATTCTGAACTCAATATACCATACAGGAAAGCTCCCTTCAGAAACTGGCTTTGAGGTGACGTTTTTATGTTTACCATCTGCCGCTCATATAGCTCACACTCAGGACCCCATCGCTCAGGGCTCCAGCTTCAAGAAAGAAAAAACATGAAATTGAGAGTGAAAATAGAGCCATACGGAAAATAACTGGTTATTACTGCATATTAACTATATAGTAATGTAGATAAACTGTATACAACAGAAAGCATGCCCAATGATAACAGAAAATAATATAGATAAAACCAACCCTAAATACTCCCAATAAATTCACAGGGGGACTACCAATACTACAAAACGGAAAGATAAAAGGTTTAATCTTTGATTGTTACAAAACCCTTATTGACATTAAAACCGACGAAAAAAGCCGGAAAACGAACGAGCGGGTCAGCCAATGGTTACTCTATCAGGGCGTAAGGATCAACCCTGACAGGCTCAGAGAAGAATATAGTTGGAAGGTCATAAACAGGTTGGGCAATTCCGGGCAGCAGTACCCTGATATCCGTATAGAAGAAATTTTTGCAGAGATCTGTGCGGAAAATGCTTTTAGAGAAATCGATCCTTTCTGTCTTGGTATTGAAACCGCAAAAGTCTTCAGAACCGCTTCAGTAAGAAAACTGGGAGCTTACCCGCAGAGCCTGCGTCTGCTGGAAAAATACAGGGGAATCCCGAAGTGCATCGTCTCAAACGCGCAGAGAGTCTTTACAGAACAGGAGCTGCGCTTCCTCGGGTTATACGACCACTTTAATTTTGTGATCATGTCTTCAGACCACAGGATCAAAAAACCTGACACACGGCTTTTCAAAATGGCTCTTGACCGCCTCGGGCTTGAGCCCTGGGAAGTGCTTTCAATCGGTGACACCCCGGAAAATGACATTTACCCGCCCCAAAGCCTCGGGATGAACGCCATCCACATCCACAGCGCGTGGAAATACGCGTAAGGGTATGAGAACAGGACAAAGCTTAAAAGGTAGGATCTGTACATTTTAATATTACGTTATGATTTTTTGACTGTTTTTCATCTTCTCCTTTTTTATTTCGGTTAAACTTGAGACTGTTAAATATTAATAAATATTCTCACTTCGGGTAGTCCGTTCCCGAAAAAATGAAATCAACAAAAACTAAACAGATATAATTTCAAAGTTCCAGCACACTAAGAGATTTCGGGCTCGATCCAAAACCAGATATATTTAAATAATCGCAAGCACTCTAAAACCCAAGAAAGTCTTACACTTATTTCCCAATCATGGAGTGTCTTTATGACAGAATCGGAAATTCCAAAAGAATATAATGCAAATGAGGTTGAGAAAAAGTGGATGGAGAAGTGGAACCTCTCCATGTACCACTTCAACTGGGGAGAAGATACCCGCCCCCAGTATATAATTGATACTCCACCTCCATACCCTACAGGCAATTTCCACATCGGAAACGCGCTCAACTGGTGTTATATCGACTTTGTCGCCAGGTACAAACGCATGCGCGGGTACAACGTAATGTTCCCCCAGGGCTGGGACTGCCACGGCCTGCCAACTGAAGTCAAGGTTGAAGAAATCCACGGGATTACGAAAAACCAGGTCCCAAGGGCAGAGTTCCGCAGGATGTGCAGAGAACTCACGGCAGGAAACATCGACAAGATGCGCCAGACAATGCTGCGCCTGGGTTTCTCCGTGGACTGGAGTAACGAATTCGTTACCATGGAGCCCTCATACTTCGTAAAAACACAGAAGTCCTTTGTCAGGATGTACAATGGCGGGCACATTTACCATGAAGACCACCCTGTAAACTGGTGCCCCCGCTGTGAAACTGCCATTGCTTTTGCAGAAGTGGAATATGAAGCAGGCCAAACGAAACTTAATTTTGTCCACTTCGACAAGGTAGATATCGCAACTACAAGGCCGGAACTGATGGCAGCTTGTGTTGCAGTTGCAGTCAACCCAAAAGATGAGCGCTACAGCAAATATGTCGGCCAAGAAATTACAGTGCCAATCTTCGGGCAGAAAGTAACCCTGATTGCTGATGATGCCGTCGAGCCTGAATTCGGTACAGGCGCTGTGATGATCTGTACCTTCGGGGACAAGCAGGATGTGCGCTGGTGGTTAAAGTATGGACTGCCTCTGGTAAAAGCCATCGATAAACAGGGCAAGATGACAAAAGCAGCAGGCAAGTACGAAGGCATGAGCATTCCCGAATGCAGGGAAGCTGTCATTTCAGACCTGAAAGCCGGGAGTTTCCTCTATGACCAGAAGCCCCTTGATCAGAATGTAGGGCTCTGCTGGCGCTGCAACACCCCAATCGAAATCCTTTCCGAACCCCAGTGGTTCGTGAAAATCAACCACGAAGGCATCCTGAAAGCTGCAGATGAGATTAACTGGTACCCTGAATATATGAAGGTCAGGCTCCAGAACTGGACAGGTACGATGGAATGGGACTGGTGCATTTCCAGGCAGAGGATCTTTGCAACCCCTATTCCAA
>CAYSWX010000015.1:0-65518 GCA_964434965.1 uncultured Methanosarcinales archaeon | reverse complement strand
AGAGTATACTTATGGGCCTCTTAATCGCAGGTGGAATGCTGATCCCAGGAAATATCCCGAACATCATCTCCGCAGGCAAACTGGGTATAACCAGCAAAGAATGGGCAAGGCTTGGAGTACCTATGGGGCTTGTCTCGATGGGTATCTATTTTGTAATTATTTTTGTGCTTAAGATCTAAGCTCAAAATGACTCCCATTAGACTGCACTAATATAGTTTCAGAATCCAGTGATAAAATAAAATTGAAATCACTGGATTTTGGAACAAATTTTAGTAAACCTCCTCAAAAAAGGATTTATCTGCAAACTTTTATATTGTAATCAAATCAGTATCAAGTTTTAATGCTTATTTTTTAATTTTGATTTCCTTACTGGTCTCTGAATTCATTATACTTGGCATTAAAGTGCATTCAAGTACTTTCATTTTTTATGCCTGTTATTTGAAAATTTCATGTGGCGTTTGGTATGAAGTAGTCGTATTTTTTGACTTCCTTTTCAAGTTTAGAATTTGCTCTTTTCATCCATAATAAACAATGCTATATGCCCTGGTAAAAGAGTTCGGTGTTCTAAATGCAGAGATGGAGTTATCGCTAAAATATGAGGATAATAACTCTATGAATCTTATGATTGAACAAAATTTCGAAGTAATATTAATGATAGATTAATATATTATAGGACTATATATAATAAAACAGGTTTCTATAAGGCCCAACCATTCGAGAATTTCACTCTGTTAAACAGTAAAACAGTAAGTTACTTTCTCAGGCCCTTTATGACCTAGAGTAATAGTTTAAGGAGGAAAAAAATGGCTCTCGATTTAGGAGTTTTAATTGGATTTCTTGTAATATTCCTCACTGTATTGATTGGACCTTTTAAAATACATTTTATTGAAGAGAATCTGGAAATATTCCTGTTTATCTGCGGAGTAGCGGCAATGACACTGTCAGGTTTTGCCAGGATTCCAGGTGAAGAAACAGGCTGGAGTTTAGAGATTATAGAAGAGGCAGTGACTGCACCGCTGCATGTTGGAGATATCTTTGGCATTCCAATAGGTATCTTCCAGATAGTGCTGGTTGTCGGTTTGATTATCTATAAATGGCATTCTCCAATTCATAAAGCAATCAGAAAATTAACAGATATGCTTTCTGTTAAGGTTCTGGCTTTTCTTTTGATTGTTGTGCTTGGCTTATCTTCCAGTGTAATTTCCGCTATTCTTGCGGCAATAATTCTTGTTGAGGTAGTTAATGCAATGCCTCTCTCACGAAAGTCCAAGATTGATCTCACAATTATTGCGTGTTTTTCAATTGGACTTGGTGCTGCGCTTACTCCTCTCGGAGAACCCCTCTCAACAATTGCTATCTCAAAACTTTCCGGTGCGCCTTACTATGCCGGGTTCGATTATTTGCTGAAACTGTTAGGTGTTTACATCTTTCCCGGTATTCTTGTGTATGGTCTTCTCGGGATGTTCTTCCTTGGAAAAGCTGATTCAAAAGAGCATGAAATGGAAGAATCAGACTATAATGAGACTGTAAAGGATGTTGTAATGAGGGCTGTCAAAGTTTATGTGTTTATTGCGGCGCTCGTCTTACTCGGAGAAGGCTTCAAGCCCATAATATTCGAGTATTTTATAAAAGTGCCGTCTGTAGCACTCTACTGGATTAATATGGTTTCTGCTGTCCTCGACAATGCAACTCTGGCAGCTGCTGAGATAGGGCCTATCCTTAGTGAATTCCAGATAAAGAGTATACTTATGGGGCTTTTAATCGCAGGTGGCATGCTGATTCCAGGAAATATCCCAAACATCATTTCTTCGAGCAAATTGGGTATCACCAGTAAAGAATGGGCAAGACTTGGACTGCCTCTTGGGCTTGTCTCGATGACTATCTATTTCATCGTACTGTTTGTGCTCAAAATATAATATTTCAAAATTTTTTCTTTTTTTTCAAATATTCCTGTTTATATATTATTGATTCAGGGTTTTTGAATTTCACCAACATCTTATTCCAATTCTCAAAACTGGCAGGTTTACAGTTTTTTCTTTGGGAAAAGAGTGTCGAGGACTATATAATTAAGAAAGCTGTGGATTGTATTATATAAATGGAGTTCTTTCAATATTTTGTCCCCTCTATTATTTCATATCCTTCAATATTTTACCCTCCTGTAAAATCATGGTCGGCTATGTTATATTTTTTTGAAAATAAATTATAACCCATGAAACTTGGTTTAGGGATTGACACAGGCGGAACATATACAGATGCTGTCTTAATGGACCTTTCAGACGGCAGGATTCTTGATTTCAATAAAGCACTGACAACGCATTCTAATCTCGTTATAGGTATAGAAAATGTAATTTCAGGCTTAAAACAGGAGTATCTAAAGTACATAAGGCTGGTCTCAGTTTCCACCACCCTTTCTACGAATTCCACGCTTGAAGGGAAGGGTCATTCTGCAGGCCTGATCCTTGCAGGCTATACGGTAAAAGGAGATATCCCGGCGCAAGAAATTATTTCCATAGATGGGGGTCACGACTCAAAAGGTAACGAGGTAAGCTGTCTTGACCTTAAATCTGCGGAACAATTCGTTAACAGTACCAGAGGCAGGCTCTTTTCATATGCTGTATCTTCTTACTTTTCCGCTAGGAATCCTGAACACGAGCTTTCAGTGAAAAAAACAATAGAACAGCTGACCGATAAACCCGTGGTCTGTGGGCATGAACTTTCTTTGAGCCTTGGAGCTTACGAAAGAGCAGTAACGGCAGTTCTGAACGCTCGACTGATTCCGATAACTTCCCAGTTTATCCGGGCCGTTCTATCGGTAATGGAAGAGAGAAACATCAAAGCCCCCATGATGGTAATGAAATGCGATGGCTCCCTCGTACGCATAGAAGAAGCGCTTGAAAAGCCCGTAGAATCCATTTTTTCAGGTCCTGCCGCAAGCCTTGTCGGGGCTGCCCATATAAGCGGCCTGAAAACCTGCGTTGCTGTGGATGTCGGAGGCACGAGTACGGATATTGCTCTAATAGAAGATGGAGTTCCCGAAATCAGTGAGAACGGAGCTGTAGTTGGAAACTGGAAAACTATGGTGAAGGCGGTCAGAATAAGAACTTCGGCTATTGGAGGAGACAGCCACGTCTGGGTACAGAGAAAGATCTGCATCGGCCCTAACAGGGTTATTCCTCTCTGCCTTGCGGCTTCGGATTATCCTTCTCTTGAAAACAAATTGAGAAAAGCTGAAAAAGTTTCGGACAGGATAATGGGCGATATTTTCCAGCCGTCAAGTTTCTTTGTCAGAAGCTGGAACCCTGAGTCCGATGATGACGTACATGCCCTCAACTACTCTATCGAATTTGAACTGGAAAATAATGAGCGTAAGATCCTGGACGCTATAGGATACGAACCGGTATCAGTATCTGAAATTGCAGAAGCAGTTGGGAAACATCCCCTGCAGTTTGTAAAGGCTCTGCGTTCTCTTGTCCAGAAGCGCTGCATCTACCATATAGGTTTTACACCTACGGATGCCCTCCATGTGCTTGGAGAGTACGAGGCATGGAACAGTACTGCTTCATTGCTTGGAGCAAAACTTCTTGGCAGTTACCTCGGGCTGGACCCTGAAAGTTTTTCCCATGAAATAAAAAGAAGTTTTGCAAAGAATATTGCTCTTGACTTAATGGCGTTCTTTGCAAAAGACTTCAAAAGGGAAGACCTTGAAAAACTTCTGGCAAATACCCGTTTCACAAAATTCAAAATCAATATTCCAGTTGTAATGATCGGGGCTCCTGTCAAAGCGTACGTTCCCGAACTCAGAGAATTTATCGAGGCGGATATCAGGACTCCCAAATTTTATGAGGTGGGCAATGCTGCAGGAGCTCTGGCTGGCAACATCATTAAGAGAAGTGAAATTCTGATCCGGCCAGCAGGTCCCGGGACGGAGCAGTATCATGTGTTCTCTGAAGTAGAGAGGAAGGTTGCAGACAATTATCATGAGGCTGTGGACTATGGGCTGGAGCTTATGGAAAAATTGATTTTCGAACATATGGACGGGTACGGGCTTCAGAAAGAGCAGGTCCGTTTTGACCTCGAAAGAAAGGACGTTGATCCAGGTTTCGGAGCCCAGAAAGAGACCCGCCTGACGGGACTTGGTATAGGAAATCCTTTGAAGCTGGAGCAGTAATGTGTTAAGGAATAATATAATTCTTTAATATCTCTCTTTACTTTTTTTTTCAGTATAAGCCTGACTAAAATTTTCCTTTCTTTTTTACTTTTTCTTTTCGATTGAAGTCTCATATATATGAGTAAAAATATGAGTAAACAAATTTTATTTATGTTCAGTTACTTCCTTCAATCAGAACGATTATTGTATTTGCTGGAATTGTGTTTCTGGATTTCTACTTAATTTCATTCTAATATTGTGTATTGATCAGGAGAAAACAACATGCGTAGGGACTACATCGATATGGGCTACAGCCCGAAGGATACGGATCTGATCTGTGAATTCCACATAGAGCCGTCAGCAGGTGTGAATTTTGAGGAAGCTGCCACCCATATGGCAGGGGAGAGTTCCATAGACTCCTGGACTGAGATTGCTACACTGAGTCCCGAACTTGCAGAGAAACTGAAACCCCATGTCTTTTATGCGGACGAGAAAGCGCAGACTGTAAGAGTGGCTTATTCTGAAGACCTCTTCGAACTGGGCTCCGTTCCTCAGGTTCTCAGTGCTGTTGCAGGAAATATCCTGAGCATGAAAATCGTTGACAACCTCAGGCTGCAGGACATCGCCTTCCCGGAGTCAATGATCCGTGAGTTTAAAGGTCCGAATTTAGGACTTCCAGGAATCAGGAAACTTGTGGGTGCGCAGGACAGGCCGCTTATAGGGACCATAGTTAAACCGAAAGTCGGCCTGAACTCGGAAAAGCATGCTGAGGTCGCTTACAATTCCTTTGCCGGGGGCTGCGACCTCGTTAAAGATGATGAAAACCTGACCAACCAGAAATTCAACGGTTTTGAAAAGAGAGCCGAACTCACTCTGAAACTCGCAGAAAAGGCAGAGGCTGAAACCGGTGAACGGAAGATGTACCTCTGCAACGTTACTGCCTCGACCTGCAAGGAAATGATCCGCCGCATGAATGTCCTTAAAGACCTTGGAGCCAGTTACGCAATGATCGACATCGTGCCTGCAGGTTGGACTGCCATTCAGACCCTGCGCGAAGAGGCTGAGGATGCAGGTCTGGCCCTTCATGCCCACCGCTGCATGCATTCAGCTTACACCCGGAACCCGCGCCATGGGATAAGCATGCTTGTTGTTGCCAAGCTCTGCAGGCTGATAGGGCTTGACCAGCTTCACATAGGCACGGTTGTCGGGAAGATGCATGGGGAAAAGCACGAAGTCCTGAATCTCAGGGACCAGTGCGTTCTTGATAAAGTGCCTGCGGATGAGAGCCAGCATATCCTTGACCAGGACTGGGGAGGGCTAAAACCGATGTTTCCGGTAGCATCTGGAGGGCTTGCCCCTACAATGATTCCTGACCTTTACTCTATCTTTGGAAAAGATATTATTATGCAGTTCGGCGGCGGAATTCATGCGCATCCGATGGGTACGGCAGCTGGAGCTACTGCTTGTAGGCAGGCACTTGATGCAACCCTTGAAGGAATCAGCCTTCAGGACTATGCGAAAAACCATAAAGAACTTGAAGTCGCTCTCGGAAAGTGGCTGAAAAAATAAGCTACTGAGTGAGAACCAGATCTTATAACTGGAACCAATACAGGCAGAACCATTTACATACTGTAAAATCAGAAACAATAGCAGGATTAATCAGTAAGGAGTTTACCCCAGGTGCAGGAAGAAAACGGAAACAAAAGAGAGACCCGGCTTTTCAGGGTCTCTGATGAGAATTTTGACTCCATCCTTGATGAGGCTGCAGAGATTATCCGAAAGGGAGGAACAGTTGCCTTCCCTACGGAGACCGTTTACGGGCTCGGGGCGGACGGTTTGAATCCTGATGCCGTCCTGAAAATCTTTGAGGCAAAGGAACGCCCGCCTGGAAATCCTCTTAGTCTTCTCGTCCATTCCAGGGAAGACATTGGAAAGGTTGCAAAAAACATTCCTGAGAAAGCTATCAGGCTTATGGATGCTTTCTGGCCTGGTCCCCTTACGATCGTGCTTGAGAAAAACGACATTGTTCCGGAAATTACTTCGGGAAACCTGCCTTCAATAGGTCTCCGCATGCCTGACCACAGGATTCCTCTGGAACTTGTAAAAAGGGCAGGCACTCCTCTTGCTGCTCCGAGTGCTAATCTTTCTGGAAAGCCCAGTCCCAGTCTGGCAATCCATGTCCTAGCTGACCTTAATGGCAGGATTGATGCGGTTATTGATGGTGGGGGAACAGCTATAGGGCTTGAGTCTACCGTTGTTGATATGACGGT
Source organism: uncultured Methanosarcinales archaeon (assembly GCA_964434965.1). Lineage (GTDB taxonomy): Archaea > Halobacteriota > Methanosarcinia > Methanosarcinales > Methanosarcinaceae > Methanosarcina. Next base: position 59,101 of record CAYSWX010000015.1, on the reverse strand, counting down.
CGAGCCTCCTGTAGTGCTCCGGCTCGGAGCCGTGGGAGTTAACGAGCTTGAAAAGGTTATAGGTAGAGTCAGGTCCACGTATGCAGGAGCTGATACAAAGGCCGGAGAAGCTGTGCCTGAAAAGCAGGCAGGTCAGAAGTACAGCCATTACACTCCTGATACACTGGTCATGCTTGTTGAAGGAGAAAGAGAAGAAAAGGTTTCTGAAAAGATTGGTATTCTGCTCGAAGATTACCTTAGCAAAGGACAGAAAGTCGGGCTTTTACTAAGCGACGAGACCGCAGGTTTTTTTACTGCTGAAGGACTGAGTGCCAATGAATGCTTTTTACTGGGACCTCGCAAAGAGCCGGAAGAAGCTGCAAAAAGATTATTTGAAGGGCTCAGGGCACTGGACGCAAAAGGTTTGGATTTGATACTGGCTGATGGCTCTTTTTCCCTTGAAGGCCTTGGAGCTGCTCTGCTTAACCGGTTAAGAGAAGCCGCCTCAGTAAGGCATGTTGTTTGAATCGGAAATATCGGTTAAATTGCAAGAGTATAAGTGAGAGTTTGACAGTCAAATTTGACATTCTAATTTGATAGTTATTAGTATCTGGAGAGATCTTCTTGAAGGCGGAAAAAAGAGAACAGATGGAAAAAAGGCGGGCTTATAAAAAAGTTCGGGATCAGAACAAAAAAACGACACTTATAAGCCTTGCGATTCTGGGTACAGGTCTGCTTTTGACAACTCTTAAAATAGACCTTCTTGGTATTGATATCGGTTATTATTTCCTGTGGGCAGGAGTTTTTGTTTTCTTTGTAACTTCTATGTCAGGGCTTTTTGCTACCGGGGCCCTGCGCAAGCAGAGATAAGCTTTTTTCTTTTCTTAAATGAGGCTTTTCAAGATGGGCGAAACTATTGCAAGTGAAGAAATGCATGAATACTTTGACGGGCTTGAGGCAAGATTAAAAGAGGCGATTGAGGTCGCAAATCGAGCACGTGCCCGGGGTGGAGACCCCAAGCCCGTTGTAGAAATTCCCCTTGCCAAAGACCTTGCAGATAGGGTCGAGAATCTTATCGGAGTCCAGGGAGTTGCTGTAAAAATCCGGGAACTTGAGGTCAGGATGTCCAGGGAAGAAGCTGCTCTTGAAATCGGAAAACAGGTTGCTGAAGGGGTGGTAGGAAGTTTCCCTACAAAGAAAGATGCCGTGGAAGCTGCTATCCGTGTTTCCATGGCAGTTCTGACCGAAGGGGTGGTTGCAGCTCCTATCGAAGGAATTGATAAGGTAGATCTCGGGAAAAATGACGACGGTTCTCAGTATATAAGGATATTTTATTCCGGGCCTATAAGGAGTGCAGGAGGGACTGCGCAGGCCCTTTCCGTGCTTGTAGGCGACTATGTGCGTCGCGGGATAGGAATTGACCGATACAAACCAAGGGAAGAGGAAGTAGAGCGGTATGTGGAGGAAATCCTGCTTTACAAGAGGGTTGCAAGTCTGCAATACACGCCTTCAGAAGATGAAATCCGCCTGATAGTCCGGAACTGCCCTGTCTGCATTGACGGGGACCCAACTGAAGAAGCCGAGGTTGAAGGGCACAGGGATCTCGAGAGGATAGGGACAAACCGTGTCCGGGGAGGAATGTGCCTTGTGCTTGCCGAGGGTCTTGCCCTCAAAGCTCCCAAGGTCAAAAAGCACGTCAACAAGTTGAAGATGGACGGCTGGGACTGGCTGGAGACGCTTATCGGTGGAGCTAAAAGCGGAGGGGGCGATGAAGATGATCACAAAAACAAGATCAAGCCAAAGGATAAGTATATCCGCGACCTGATCGCCGGAAGACCGGTGTTCTCTCACCCTTCAAGGCCAGGAGGTTTCAGGCTAAGGTACGGAAGGTCAAGAAACACCTCATTTGCTTCGGCAGGGATCAATCCTTCCACCATGGTCCTGCTTGATGACTTCATTACTAATGGGACGCAGATTAAGGTTGAAAGGCCCGGAAAAGCTGCGGCAATGTCTGCCGTGGACTCAATAGAAGGACCTACGGTAAGGCTTTTTTCGGGAGATCTTATCCGTGTAGATGATATAAGGGAGGCATACGAAGTCCGTCCTCAGGTTGAATCAATTGTCGATATCGGGGAAATTCTTATCAATTACGGGGACTTCTTGGAAAATAACCATCCTCTCATGCCTTCTCCTTATGTTTTTGAATGGTGGCGTTACGATTATGAGGCCGCCTGCCCTGAAAAGCTTCCTGAGGAAGAGTTGAAAGGCCCGTCTGTTGCTCTTGCCCTCAGGCTTGCAAGGGAGTATAATGTGCCATTGCACCCGAAGTTCACCTATCTCTGGCACGACATAAACCGGGGTGAGTTTGAAGCTCTCAGAAAGTTCGTGGCTGAAAAAGGGATCTTTCTGAAAGGTGATCTGGACGGGGAAGGAATCCTCAAACTGCCCCTGGAAGCCTCTCGTGAGGAGGGCATAAAGCCTGTGCTTGAAAAGCTCCTTGTACTCCACAGGGTAAAAGAAGGGGAGATCCTTATCAAAGATGCTCTCCCATTTATTTTATGCTTAGGGCTTGATCTTTCTCTGAAAGAAAAAGCCGATATGCCGGATACTGATGATATGGTAGAAGCGGCAGGTGTTTTGAGTGGGTTTAAGGTTTATCCCAGGGCTCCTTCAAGGATAGGCGCAAGGATGGGAAGGCCGGAAAAATCCAACCTGCGTAAGATGTCTCCTGCGGCTCAGGTTCTTTTCCCTATAAATAATGCCGGAGGGATGACGCGCAACCTTGTTACCGCCTCTGATTATACATCCTCCATGAACGCAAAAATCGGAGAAATTGAAGTGGAATTAGGGCTTAGGGAATGCCCTGCCTGTGGTAAAGAGACTTATTTCTGGCGCTGTGAATGTGGGGAATTTACGAATCCCAAACTTTCCTGCTCCCGCTGCAAGATAGATGTGAGAGGTACCAATACCTGTCCCAAGTGCGGGAGAAAGGCGACTTCCGTTGCAAACGTAAAACTTGATTTCCGTTCTATTTACAAGCAGGCTTTTGAGAACGTAGGGGAAAGGGAAAAAGGGGACATAATCAAGGGAGTAAAACGGCTTATGAACGGGCAGATGACTCCCGAGCCTCTGGAAAAAGGAATCCTGCGCTCAAAGCACGATGTTTACATTTTTAAAGATGGAACTGTCCGCTATGATATGTCCGATATTCCCCTTACCCATATAAGGGCGGATGAGCTCGGAATTACGGTAGCCAAACTCAGAGAACTCGATTACAAAGAGGATATTTACGGAAAGCCCCTTGAGAGGGATGACCAGGTTGTCTGTCTAAAGGTTCAGGACCTTGTGATTTCTTATGATGGGGGCGAGTATATGCTGCGTACGGCAAAATACATAGATGAGCTTCTTGTGAAGTACTATAAAGTTGAGCCATATTACAATGCCGAAACCATCCAGGACCTTGTGGGAGCACTGCTGATAGGGCTTGCGCCTCATACCTCTGCAGGAGTGCTCGGGCGTCTTGTGGGTTTTACGAAAGCTTCCGTAGGCTATGCTCATCCTTTTTTCCATGCCTCAAAACGTAGGAACTGCGATGGGGATGAAGACTGCATAATGCTTCTTATGGATGGGATTCTCAATTTTTCAAGGTCTTATCTGCCCGAAAAACGGGGAGGGAAGATGGACGCTCCTCTGGTGCTAACTACCAGGATAGACCCCAAGGAAGTGGATAAGGAAGCTCATAATATTGATATTTCTGCGAGCTATCCTCTTGAGTTTTACAGGGCTACGCAGGAGATCAAAAACCCAACTGAGATTGAAAGCATGATGGACCTTGTTAGCAGCCGTCTCGGGACACCTGAACAGTACGAGCATTTTATGTTTACACACGATACTTCCAATATTGCCGCAGGTCCACTTAATTCTTCATATAAAACTCTCGGAAGCATGATTGAAAAAATGGAGGCTCAACTTTCCCTTGCTAGTAAAATAAGGGCGGTAGATGCTCCTGATGTCGCCGAAAGAGTTCTTAAATCTCATTTCCTTCCGGATCTGATTGGAAATCTTCGTTCTTTTTCAAGGCAGCGGATGCGTTGCATCAAGTGCGGAGAGAAATTCAGGCGTCCGCCGCTTACAGGGTCTTGCCCTAAGTGTGGAGGCAATGTGATACTGACTGTACATGAGGGAGCTGTCCGCAAATATCTAGAAATTTCAAAAGAGATAGGGGAAAGGTATGGAGTCTCCAGCTATACCAGACAAAGAATTGAGCTTCTGGATTATGATATCTGCTCTCTGTTTGAAAATCATAAGGTTAAGCAGCTGGGACTTTCAGATTTTATGTCCGGACCTGCGCGCTGAGGTGAAAAACAGAGAATGTTAAAAATCTGAAAATCCTCTTTTACCGTCTAGAAGGAGATAGGGCATTCTATAAATAGGACAAAATCGAAATGTTTATTAATAATGCCTTCAAACTCCCTTCCTGAGTTTTTTTTCCTCCCGGAAAATAGGTCTTTCCATTCTCTGATCTCTTTTTGCTAACAAAAGCTCTCCAATTTAGTTGAATGCTTTTCTATTGATTTTTTTGATAATTATATAATTTAATATAGATTTATATAGTATCTGTTTTAATATCTAAACTTTAGTCAGTGGTCTCTTTTTGAGACTGTTTGGCTCATTCTAAAGTTTGATCTCAATGACTCCTGGTAGATAAAGGCTTTAATCTACAGGCAGTCCCAGGGAGTTTATCTGATTAATAAGCTCCGTGAAATTCTCTATTTCCAGTTCAAGAACTTCTTCTCTGGTCATACCTATGGACATTTCCCCATCTACGGAAAGATGCTCGGGACCTCTGCGCACAATCCTCTCTACTCCATCTCTTTTGAGGGCTTCTTTGATCTCCATATCATGAACGAAAGCTCTGCCCGGAATAAAGACAGTTTCAGTCACCTCAGAGAGGTCCAGATTTTTGAAATCGTCAATTGTAATAAGGCAGCCTATATCTTTTTTCAGGGGAACTATGTTTACAGTCCCTCCAAGAGCTTCAAATATTTCGGTAAGCCTGGGGGCTGCTACCTGCCCTGTGATAACGGTTGCTTTTTTTGTCACTCTGGGAAGTTTTGAAAGTGCTTCGGGAATGTTGCGGATTGCAAAAGGTGAACCAATTAAAGGGTCTTCCAGCGGAGTTCCCGTGATCCTCATAGAAGGATGTTTTGCTGCGGAATTGCGCACAATTTCAGTAAACTCAGAGATGGTATGTGGAGTTATTCCCGGAATGATAGGAGAATTGTTAAGGATCAGGCCATTTTCTTGATAGTTTGCAAACCTCATGAAAATAGCTCCTTTTGCGCCCATAGCTTCCAGGTCACTGAGGGTCTTTTCAAGAACCTCTCCGTCGTTTACTCCCGGAAGGAGGACTATTGCCCCATAGACTTCACAGTGGGCACAGAAATCACGAAGAACCTGAATTGATGCTTCGGGTTCAGGATCTTTCATATACTCGGCTCTCAGAGCAGGGTCTGTTGCAAAGACTGTGAAACTCACTTCCGTAACCCCCTGATTTATGTAAAAAAGAGCGTCATCAGGCTTGCTGAAACCTTTTCCGCTTGTATATCCCAGATGTATCGGGGTATTGAATTGAGATAGGAAAGCAATAAGATTCTTCAGTTCGGGGTAGCAGCTTAAGTCTCCTCCTCCGCTAACCGTGAATTTTTTTACCTCTCCTGTTGTGAAATAGAGTTTATTTGCAGTTTCTTCGAGTACCATCTGGAGGGACTTGAAGCCTGAATACGATTCTTTTACGCTGCGAGTACAGTAATCACACCCTTTTTTAAAAGGGAGACAATACTTGCAGCCCAGGGGCTGAACGTCTTTGACTTTCTTAAAATAACAGTATTTGCAAAAGCCTCTACAGTCTACCCCGGGATTTCCGCCTACATCGACAACTACTTCCATATCAAACTTTCGTATAATGAGGATATTACTAAATCTTTTTGGTATGATTGTCATTATTTCATAAAAACAGTTATAAAAAATTCATATTATATCCGCCATCTCATAAAAAAATATTTAAATAAGTCTCCTGTCAAATTTTCGATGAATTTTGGTGACCTTAAAAATTCATTTTTCCATTGATATCGTTTTTTTATATAATCATAGAAAAATACATTTCATCTTAATAAAATGATTTTTAAAAAAATACATGAATTCATCTAGCGGAGAACACAAAAGATTTAAGTACCTTCTAAACGAATGAGATTTCATTGGGAAAGTGGACACTTAAAAACGACGCGGTACTTGATTTGTAAGTGCTTTTGCACTTAAGTCGGTGACCAGTCCCAAAATGATTTTAATAAATTAAGGAGGAAATTAAAGTGTCTGACACAGTAGACATCTACGACGACAGAGGAAAACTGCTCGAGAGCAATGTCGACATTATGAGCCTTGCTCCAACAAGAAACGCAGCAATTAAAAAGATTATCTTGGACACCAAGAGGTCCGTTGCAGTCTCCCTCGCAGGTATTCAGGGCGCACTTGCTAGCGGCAAGATGGGCGGAAAGGGCCGTCAGATCTTAGGCCGTGGACTCAACTACGATCTCGTAGGCAATGTTGATGCTATTGCAGCAAATGTGAAAAAGCTCGTCCAGGTCGATGAAGGCGACGACACCAATGTCAAAGTCCTTAAGGGCGGAAAGAGCCTTCTCATTCAGTCACCATCATCCAGAATCGCCGCTGGTGCTGACTTCATGTCTGCAACAACAGTTGGTGCAGCAGCAGTTACCCAGACAATTCTGGACATGTTCAAAACCGACATGTACGATGCACCCATTGTGAAGGGTGCTGTATGGGGTAGCTACCCTCAGACAATGGACCTCATGGGCGGACACGTTGCAGGTATCCTGAGCATCCCCCAGAACAACGAAGGTCTTGGCTTCTCCCTCAGGAACATCATGGCCAACCACGTTGCAGCAATCACCAACCGCGGTGCAATGAACGCAGCAGCTCTTTCTTCAATCTACGAGCAGTCCGGTATCTTTGAGATGGGCGGCGCAGTTGGTATGTTCGAGAGGCATCAGCTCCTCGGTCTCGCTTACCAGGGCCTCAACGCCAACAATGGTGTATATGATATTGTAAAGGAAAACGGCAAGGACGGTACTATCGGAACCGTTATCGAGTCCGTTGTTGGCAGGGCAATTGAAGACGGTGTAATCTCCGTTGACAAGACCGCACCCTCCGGATACAAATTCTACAAGGCAAATGACGTCCCAATGTGGAACGCCTATGCCGCAGCCGGTACCCTTGCAGCCACTCTCGTGAACTGTGGTGCAGGCCGTGCAGCCCAGAACGTCTCCTCAACACTTCTGTACTTCAACGACATCCTTGAGAAGGAAACTGGTCTCCCAGGATGCGACTATGGTAAAGTACAGGGTACTGCAGTCGGGTTCTCATTCTTCAGCCACTCAATCTATGGTGGCGGTGGGCCCGGTGTCTTCAACGGTAACCACGTCGTAACCAGGCACTCCAGAGGCTTCGCAATTCCATGTGTATGCGCAGCAGTATCCCTGGATGCAGGTACCCAGATGTTCACAATCGAATCAACATCCGGCCTCATAGGCGACGTGTTCGGATCGATCGGGGAATTCCGCGAGCCGATTAAGGCAGTTGCAGGAGCGCTCTAAACAAATTTTAAAAGGTCTAACGATGTCAGACTCTGCTTCAAATAAGGACGATTCCATTCAAATCGAAATCTTTCCCAGTAGAATCCTGTCTCCTGAAACTTCTCAGAAGCTCATAACTGAGCTCTATCAGGTTGATGGGATACTCCGTGTTATGGTCCAGGGTCCGAGACTCCCCGAAAAGGTGTTTTATGGCCCTGGCACCGGGGAAAAGGTGGAACACCCCCTAAGAAAGCCTATTCAGATCGGAGATCAGGTTATTGAACTCAAGATTAGTGTAGGCAGGATCAGGCTTGAAATCGCAAACGCCGAAGTTAAAGAAAAAGTCAGGGCGGTATGTGAAAAAGTGCTCCCATTCTCTTTTGAATTCAGGGAAGGACATTTCCTCAGGAAAAAGCCTACAGTTACTGATTATGCTAAACTTGGTCCTGAAGCCGACTCCCGTTTACTTGGTATGGTAGATCCCAAAGCCAAGATAAACCAGCTCGTCTTCATCGAGAAACAAGATAACGAAGATGATAAGCATAAAGATGAGTGAAAAGGTATGATGATCGATCGGGAAACACAGGTAGTTGACTGCCGATGCGGCGGAGGGCTTGGCAAAGGAGGAGGGCTTGCTCAAAGGGGCACTCTTTCAGAAGCCGGCCGTGCCGATGTGGTAGCTATTGCCATGAGTCCCGGACAGAGGCATATCACAAAACCGGTATGTGAGATCACATATGGCATGAGGAAAGAAAACATTCAGGTTAGTGTGCTTGTACTCTACTCAGGTTCGGGAATTCCCGAATCAGGCATGAGGACAGGGTCATTTGTACTGAGTCCTGTAGAAGTCGCACAGATTGAAATGCATAAACTGGCTGTTATTCACCTCGGAAATATCAAGGATCATGTAATCAGAAAAACCAGGGAGATCCTGAGCCAGGCTGATATTCCGGCAATTGTTGTCAGCCAGATCCCGGTGGATTTTGAGGATTTTGCAGAAGCAGGGATAAAGACGAGATTAGTGATGCCAAGGGATGAAAATATTCGTACCAAAGGAGTTGTGATGGATATGGTAAGTGGAGTTACACGTGGTGACTTCTGTCCCAGGGATAAACTAAATTTAATCGTTAAATATGTCAAGACGACATTAGACCAGTTACAAGATAATAAAGGAGTTGCATGAGATGGCATACAAACCACAGTTTTATCCAGGCGCTACATCAGTCGGCGCTAACAGAAGAAAGCACATGTCTGGAAACCTTGAGAAACTCAGGGAAATTTCCGACGAAGACTTAACTGCAGTCCTCGGACACCGTGCTCCAGGGAGCGACTACCCAAGCACCCACCCACCACTTGCAGAAATGGGAGAGCCCGCATGCTCGATCCGTGAGGCTGTAGCCCCAACACCCGGCGCAGCAGCAGGAGACAGAGTCAGGTACGTCCAGTTTGCTGACTCCATGTACAACGCTCCGGCTACTCCGTACTTCAGATCATACTTTGCAGCAATCAACTACAGAGGTGTAGACCCAGGTACCCTTTCCGGTCGTCAGATCGTTGAAGCCCGTGAAAGAGACATGGAAAAGTGTGCAAAGGTCCAGCTGGAAACCGAAATGAGCTGCCCAGCACTTTCCGGTCTTCGTGGTTCAACTGTGCACGGTCACTCTGTCCGTCTCCAGGAAGACGGCGTAATGTTCGACATGGTTGACAGGAGAAGACTCGAGAGCGGCACCATCATCATGGACAAGGACCAGGTCGCAATTCCACTCGACAGGAAAGTAGACCTCGGCAAGCCAATGTCCAGTGCAGAGGCCGCAAAGAGAACCACCATCTACCGTGTGGACAATGTAGCCTTCAGGGACGATGCGGAAGTCGTTGAATGGGTACACAGAGTGTTCGACAAGAGAACTACATACGGATTCCAGCCAAAATGAGGTGACCATAATGGCAGCAGATATTTTCTCTAAATTCAAAAAATCAATGGAAGTCAAGTTCACACAGGAATTTGGTACAAACCAGCAGACTGGCGGCGACATCACCGGCAAGACCGAAAAGTTCCTGAGACTCGGCCCTGAACAGGACCCGAGAAAAGTTGAAATGATTAAGGCCGGAAAGGAAATCGCAGAGAAGAGAGGTATTGCATTCTACAACCCAATGATGCACTCTGGTGCACCACTCGGTCAGCGTGCAATCACCCCTTACGTCATTTCCGGAACCGACATCGTTGCAGAACCTGATGACCTCCACTACGTCAACAACGCTGCAATGCAGCAGATGTGGGACGACATCAGGAGAACCTGTATTGTCGGTCTTGACATGGCTCACGAGACTCTCGAGAAGAGGCTGGGTAAGGAAGTTACCCCTGAAACCATCAACCACTACCTCGAGACCCTCAACCACGCCATGCCCGGTGCAGCAGTGGTTCAGGAAATGATGGTCGAAACCCACCCCGCTCTTGTGGACGACTGTTATGTAAAGATCTTCACCGGTGACGACGAACTTGCAGACGAAATCGACAAGCAGTATGTCATCAACATCAACAAGATGTTCAATGCAGAGCAGGCAGCCCAGATTAAGGCCTCCATCGGCAAGACATCCTGGCAGGCAATTCACATCCCAACAATTGTCTCCAGAACAACTGACGGTGCTCAGACCTCCAGGTGGGCAGCCATGCAGATCGGTATGTCCTTCATCTCCGCATACGCAATGTGCGCCGGTGAAGCAGCCGTCGCTGACCTGTCCTTTGCTGCAAAGCACGCAGCTCTCGTTTCCATGGGTGAAATGCTCCCCGCAAGGCGTGCACGTGGACCAAACGAGCCCGGTGGACTTTCCTTCGGTCACCTCTCAGACATCGTCCAGACAAGCCGCACAGTGACTGATGACCCCGCAAAGGTCGCCCTTGAAGTCGTCGGTGCAGGCTGCATGCTCTACGACCAGATCTGGCTCGGGTCCTACATGTCTGGTGGTGTCGGATTCACACAGTATGCAACCGCTGCATACACCGATGACATCCTCGACAACAACGTGTACTACGACGTTGACTACATCAACGACAAGTACAACGGCGCTGCAAACATCGGCACTGACAACAAGATAAAGGCAACCCTCGACGTCGTAAAGGACATCGCAACCGAGTCCACACTCTACGGTATCGAGACCTACGAGAAGTTCCCGACTGCCCTTGAAGACCACTTCGGTGGATCCCAGAGAGCAACCGTGCTCGCAGCTGCAGCCGGTGTCGCAACTTCACTCGCAACCGCAAACGCAAACGCTGGTCTCTCCGGCTGGTACCTCTCCATGTACCTGCACAAGGAAGCATGGGGCCGTCTCGGCTTCTTCGGATACGACCTGCAGGACCAGTGCGGTGCCACAAACGTTCTGTCCTACCAGGGCGACGAAGGTCTCCCAGACGAACTCCGTGGTCCAAACTACCCCAACTACGCAATGAACGTCGGTCACCAGGGTGGATACGCAGGTATCGCTCAGGCAGCCCACGCAGGTCGCGGCGACGCATTCACCGTCAACCCGCTCATCAAGGTCTGCTTCGCTGACGATCTCATGCCCTTCAACTTCGCTGAGCCCAGGAGAGAGTTCGGCCGCGGTGCCATCAGAGAGTTCGTGCCTGCTGGTGAGAGATCCCTCATCATCCCGGCAAAATAAACTCAATAAATTAAACGCTTTAAAACAGAGTAGGCCTTCGGGCCTGCTTTTTCTTTCTTTCCCGAATTGCGCCTCGGGAGTACGCGGTCCTTTTCGCTTCGCTCAAGAGGACTATTTTACAGGAAGTTTCTTCTTCTCGCTCATTCAAAAAATGTGGACGCGTTTTTATTTTCCTTTACACTTATATCGTAAGCCGCGTCAAACAGTGTTCCTTCCATTCCAGGCTCACATAATTCTCTTTCAAATCACGACAACTTTTTTGCCTAATTTGCCGGCAGCTTCCACAAATTCTGTTGTATCTACGCCAGGAAATGCATCTATAATACAAATATCAAATTTTTCATCTAAACAATTTGCTAATTCTCTTATATCCATGTTATAAACTTTAAATTTGTCTCCAGACGCTATCAGGTCTTCTTCGTTGCTTGAAATGGCGACTGGAAACCCATTGGCTTCTAAATTAATCAAAGTAGTTTCTATTGCAGGGTTCCATATATCATTAAAAACAACTTTTTGTGCGCCGGCTTTAAGGCATGTGATTCCTAAAGTCCCGGGACCACATGTACAATCAAGAACAGTAGGCATATCATAATCTTTTAAGGTTTTTTCAAGTATCTCTATTTTGGGTGACTTTACCTCTGGAAACTCTATATGAATTTCACGCTGATATTTATATATCCCTAAAGCACCGTAAGGAGTTTGTATAATATCACATCTCAAATCGCATCCCGCAAGAAGTTCATATACATGGGGGTTAGAATCAGAGTCTTTTATACCCACAGTTTTTCTTGCATCTCCCTTTAAAACCCCTTTAACTTCCCCTACTTCCTTTACAATTGTTTCAGCACATTTTTCATCGACTTCGATGGATAATATTACTAAAGAATCCATAGGTAAATAGGGAACAGAATTAGTTGGATATCCGGGTGTCATAAGAGGAACGCACGCATTCCTTAAATTAGCTTTTTTATCTTTTATTCCTTCATCGATCATTACTTTTAGCACGTGGGACATTACAACATCAAGATGCCTCTTACCGCATTTACAGCTTCCAAAATGATTGTCTATTTCATCTAAGTTTATCTGTTCTGCTAGAGGAGAGAATTTCTTTATTTTTTCTGTTTTGCAATCATTGCATGGTTTGTAGAATAATTCAATGTCTTTTAGCGCTTCCGAAAGAGGCTTTATGCATGTATCTCCACAACTACACCTTATTCCCATATTCTTAAATATGTATATTTTTGTATAAGTACTGTGCCATTTAGTATTATTCCTGAATTTTTGTTCAGATTTGTTTAGAAGGCAAATGATTTATTTGACTGATTGGAGGATAATTCAAAAAAAGAAAGTACTGAAGTTTGAGGATTTCTTTAATGGCAAATTATTGAAGTTAAATAAAATCTTCATTAATTTGAATCTGGTCTGCACTTAGAATCTATATTGTGTTTTCAACTTATTCTTCCGGGATTTCCTCTATTTTTGCTCCAAGGTTGTGCATGTCTTTAAAGAAATCAGGGTAAGAGATAGAAACGGACTCGGTAGTGTCAATAGTTGTATTTCCTGCAATCATGCCTGCCATTGTAAGAGCCATAACAATCCTGTGGTCATCCCAGCCGTGGACTTCGGCTCCCTGAAGGTTTCCTCCAGTAATTGTCAGGCTATCCTTCTCTTCTATGAGTCGAACTCCCATTTTAGGAAGCTCGGTTGCAAGGGCGCGGAGCCTATCGGTTTCCTTATAGCGTACATGTTCAGCATTTTCTATCCTGCTAGTCCCTTCGGCAACTGCAGCCAGGACGGCAACAGTCGGGACAAGGTCAGGGGTTGCTCCGGCATCAAAGGTGATGGCTTTAAGGTTTTTTCCTCCTCTTACAGTTACCTTACCGGCTTCCCTGTCCCAGGTGATATCTGCTCCCATGTGTTCGAGGACTTCAATGATCACAAGGTCCCCCTGTTTTGAGGGGAAGAGGTTTTTGACTGTAACTTCTGACCCTTCGAGCATGGCTGCAGATGCAAGCAGGTAGGAAGCAGAGGAAAAATCTCCGGGAACTGTGTATTCTTTAATGTTGTATTTCTGCTTTCCAGGGATGATGAACTTCGTGCCGTTATTCTCCTCCGTATGGATTTTGATTCCTGCCAGTTCAAGCATCTCAATGGTCACGTCCGCGTAAGGTCTTGACTTTAGTTTTCCTATAATGGAAAGCGTGGTACTGCTTTCTGCTAGTGGGCAGGCTATAAGGAGAGCCGAGATAAACTGAGAGCTAATCGAGCCGTTAATTTCCACTTCAGATCCTTCAAGCCCTCCTTTAACCACAATGGGAGCTCTTTCGTTCCCTCGTGTAGAACAGGCTTTTACTCCAAGCCTGTTGAGGACTTCGAGAAGAGGTCCGTTTGGCCGTGTGCGAAGGGAAGAGTCCCCTGTAAGTACAGTAATCCCGTCAGTGAGGCCTGCTATTGCTGTCATGAAGCGCAGGGTTGTCCCTGAGTTTGCAGCATCAATTACGTCGTCCGGAACTTTTGGCTTTCCGTTTACTCCCTGGATAATGAGATCTTCTTCCTTCTCTTCTATAGAGGCTCCGAACATCCTGGAGGCCCGGATGGTGGCGAGAGTATCGGCAGAGATCAGGGGACGGTGAACAACTGCTTTTTCAGATAGGGCGGCAAGGGTTATGGCCCTGTGAGTATAACTTTTTGAGGGTGGGGCAAAGACCTCTCCCTTTATTGATGATGATTTGTTGATCGAGACACGCATTTACAACAGGACTCCGGGGTTTTCTATTTTTTTATTCTATGTTCGTTATTTTATAATCTATCTGGAATATCTATTCTGATCAGGTTTTTTACAGATTCGTATAATTTGAGATTCAGTTCACACCTTTCACGATATTTTCTACCATGTCCCAGTCGTGGTCGTAAACATGGGCTGAAATGCTGACCGTGGTGATTACTCCAGGTTTCATACCCACCTTTTCTGCAACGTATTCGAGGAGCCTGGAAAGCCCGTAAAGGTTTGCAGGGTAGGCTCCTCCAAAATCGTGGCTCCTGAAGAGGGTTGTGAGGTGGACTTTTCCATTCCTTATCTTGAAGTCGTCCAGAATCATGCAGGGAACTTCATTGACTTTAGTGTCCACAGGCGGGATCCATGTGACAGCTGTAGCCCTTCTGGAAGTGGGGCTTTCCTTCAGCTTTTCTGTTACATATTCGATCTGGTCCACTTCTCCATTCCAGTTTCTGAGCCTCTGCCCGTAGGTGTACTCAAAGTCCTGTAAATTTTCCCCCGAGATCAGCTGTTTTGCATATTCCTCAAGCCTTTCTTCATTCCAGGCAGTATCTTCGGGAATCCTGTCCGTATATGGATCTTCTATTACTATCATCAAGTCCATAAATTCCCTTATCTGGCTCCCTCTTTCATCGGTAATTATCTTCCCGTGGTTCCAGATGATATTAATCCCGCGGTACCATGCATCAGAGATATTCTTTGCTCTGATTATCCTGCCAATCTCAAACTTGTCTTCCATAAAAAGTTCCCCAATCAGATAAAGGATAGGATGTGGATAGCCAGTACAATAATTTATTATTCGAAAAATGTTTTTTGCCCGATTTATCAGTATGTCTTTCAGGGCATTTCTATAAAATGCAAATGTAGACCGGTAAAATTCTGTTTTGTCAGGTCCGGATTTTTACCTGTTTATCAATACATTCCCATATAACAGATGTTTTTGTTACTGTTTTTATTGACTGTCAATCTTTTTCATTTTATTTATTACTTTTTTCCATATGTGTTTTTCTCCGTGAAGTCAAATTTGCTGTGCATATTGATAGCATATAACACGCCATATTTAAAAAAATAACGGACAAGCTTTCAAAGAGAAAACGATACAGAATCTCAAATTAATGTAGGTTAGTGTAAAACAAAAACGTAAAGAAAAAAGTAAAAAGAAAATAGGAATAACAAAAAAATCAAGGGTAAAAAATTAAGTGGCAGAAAGAAAAAATGAACGCAAAAAAGGGTTTTAGAGGCTTTAGAACCTCATCCCCCTCAGACGTCTGACTCTCTCATCAGTTCCCGGGTGAGTACTGAAAAGGGACTGGATAGCTCCACCTTTGAGAGGGTTGACGATAAACATATGGGCGCTGCTTTCCTTTGCCTGCACATCTGAGAATTTCGGCCTGTAGTGGGAGTTCCCATATTCCAGCTTTTCAAGTGCGTCGGCAAGAGCCCAGGGTTTTCTGCACATGCTGGCTCCTTCTGCATCGGCCGCATATTCTCTTGATCTGGAGATTGCAAGCTGGATCAGGGTTGCAGCAATCGGTGCCACAATGGCCATTGCAATAAGGCCTATGATTCCACCACCATTGTCGTCATCCCGGCCGCCGAAACCGCCGAAAATTGCAGCCCACTGAGCCATATTGGCAATCATTGTGACAACACCTGCAAGGGTAGCAGCTATAGCACTTATCAGGGTATCCCTGTTCTTTACGTGTGCCAGCTCATGTGCCAGTACACCCTCCATTTCTTCGTAAGAGAGTAACTCAAGAATTCCGGTTGTAGCAGCCACAGCAGCATGTTTCGGATCTCTGCCGGTTGCAAAGGCATTAGGCATTCCGGATTCTACAATATACACTTTAGGTTTTGGTATTCCTGCCTTCATAACGAGTCCGTCAACGATTTTGTGCAGGTTTGGGGCTTCCGCAGGGGAAACTTCCTTTGCCCTGTACATCTTGAGGACTATCTTGTCACTGTACCAGTAACTTCCAAAGTTAAGAATTACTGCAAACAGGAATGCGATGATCATTCCGCCTGTTCCGCCAAAGTAGTCACCTATGAGCACCAGGAGACCTGTAAGGGCGGCAAGCAAAACTGTAGTTTTAAGCATGTTCTTCATGACTTATCTCACGACGTCCTCCCAGGCTAACGTCTGGGTTTTCAGTCTTTTGATTCATATATCTAAACTTATTTTTATAAATTAGACCTATTAGAATCAATCCTATATATCCTGAATACAGATATATATTTTTTCTCCCGCAGAACGCAGGTTGGCACAATTGTATCATTTTTTTCTATATTTTGCTGAACTCAACTTAATATCCTGCCAAAATGGAAATATTTATTCTCAAATGGGGAAATTTCATTCAAAAAGTTGTATTTTTTCTTTTTGAACATCCCATTTAAGCTAATATTCCTAATATTTCTGTTTTGGTATATTTACATTTACGTATTTTAAGTGACGATTTCGTTCGAAATCAAACTATTATTGTAACTTCAAGTATATGTATTTATTGAAAGTCATTCTTCATGGTACTCATCATATTTTCTCTGATATTCCCAACCTCATACTCCAACCTTACAAACCCGTTTTCATACCTTTCTACCCTCCCTGTCCTGAGCCTGATCTCTTTCCCTATGCCGTCAAACAATGGAATCCCACCCCCGAGAATAATCGGAACAACGAAAACAATCATATCCTGCACAAGGTCTTCTTCAAGAAATACCTTGATTAGCTGTGAGCCGCCCACAAGCCAGATATCCTCATCAGTATTTTCCTTCAGCCGGCGCATAAATTCCCCGACGTCCCCTGAAACAAATTCTACGTTTTTTTCGCGGCGCAGAGGCTCGTTTTGTCTTGTAAAAACATACGTTTTCTTCTCCGCATAAGGCCAGTCTCCAAAGCCCAGGACCTATTCATAGGTTTTTCTGCCCATAAGAACTGTGCCGATCGATGCGCAAAATTCGGAATAACCGTAGTCGGTTTCGGAATTGTTTTCGTATTCTGTCAACCAGTTTATGCTTCCGTCTTTTCGGGCTATGAAGCCGTCAAGGCTGCAGGCGATGTAGAGCTTTGTTCTGGGAATGTTCTCTTTCATTGCTCCTTTCTCCTTTTAGTGATTGTTACTTGATTTTATGTGATTTTGCTTTTTATTCATTGTTTCACTTCAGTTGTTTTATGGTTCTGGCCGTTGGCAAGTGAACGGGACAGGAGGAGATCCAATATTCACGCGCCTGGGTGAAGTTTTCACTCTGTTTCTCTCATAGTGGTCTCCTGTAGAAGACCAGAATAAGGTAAAATTGGTCTCACATACAAGACCGCTTTTCAGCAAAACTCCAGGAAATCATAACCTTTTTATCTTTCCTTCTCAAAAACTCCACCATGTCTCCCCTTAATTCCAGCATCCCCTCAAAACAGAACCTTCCGCAAAAGACCGCTTCTACTGGAACTTTTTAAATGTGGTCCCTTTCATCCGCCCGACGATACGAGTGCTTTCGTTGCATTAACTTTGGATGCCCTTTTAACAGGGTGCAGGTCGAAGTAAGGAAAGAATATGAAAGGGGAAATCGAGTTGAATGAGGTCCGGAAGAAGCTGACCACCATTTTTCCTGTATTATATACTCTGAAAAATATTCTCTGAAAATTTTCCTGCACAATCGATTGATACTACATATTTGTTGAAAACCCCTCCACATATCGTAAAAACGCTGGGACTTTCTAAAAAAACATACTCGGGAGCGTTTTCCTTTCTTTCAAAGATTGGAATATGTTTTTATACCATTATGTTTATCCGAACATATCAATTAAATCATCAAAAGTATGCAGGGATTTCTATGCGTGGAAAAATAGGTATAATATTGCTACTTTCTCTACTGGTTTTGGCTGTTGCACCCTGTGGGTGTGCAGAAAATATGGGCCTGCAGGCTGTTCCGAACTCAAGCACTGCACTTCTAGATTCAGGTCCTGTGCAGATCACCGACATGCTGGGCAGGCAGTTAACTGTGCCGGGAAATATATCCTCGGTAGTAGCCACTTCCCCTCCTTCAACTATCCTTGTTTATATGCTTGCGCCGGAAAAACTCGCAGGCTGGAATTTCAAAAATAATTTAACTCAGCCATTCATGGGTGAAAATTATGCAAATCTTCCAGAAATAGGAGGCTGGTTCGGGAAACAGACCGGGAACTATGAAACTATAATCAACATGAATCCTGACATTGTAATTGAAGGGTACACAACGGATGGAGAAATCAACGAAGCCATAGAACGCAGGCAGGAAAGTTTTGGCAGCATTCCGGTGGTTGCTGTTGATGATTCCATCATATTCGTGACACAATCTGACCCTACAATCGAATACATGGGTAAGCTGCTTGACTGTGAAGACCAGGCAGAAAAACTGATCGAGTTCCGCAGTTCTATCCTCAATGAAATCAACAGCACTGTAAAAGACATCCCCGAAGATGAAAAAGTGCGTGTTTACTATGCAGAAGGGCCAACAGGGCTGATGACCGATCCATCAGGTTCTCAGCACTCCCAGGTTATTGATATCTGCGGTGGCATCAATGTTGCTGACTGTCCGCTCACTCCAGGAAACGGTATGACGCAGGTTTCAATAGAGCAGGTAATGACCTGGAACCCTGAGGTAATTATCACATCAAATCCGCAGTTCTATTCAACAGTGTATTCCGATCCTCTCTGGTCAAGCGTAGATGCTGTGCAGAACAAACGGGTATACCTTGCTCCTCAGAATCCTTTCTGCTGGATTGACAGGCCCCAGGGTCCTCACCTCATCATCGGGACTGCCTGGACTGCAAAAACGCTGTATCCGGACCTTTTCACTGATATGGACCTTCCACAGTTGACCCGCGAGTTCTATTCAGAGTTCTTCCACTATGAACTCACCGATGAAGAACTGAATACGTTGCTTAATCCTGCAGCAGAGGTCTAAACGTGAGCGAGAAGGGCAAATCTCCGGGTTTTCCCTATATTGCTGAACATATCTTTACTCCCATCTACCCTGTAATAGCAGCTCAAATTATCGAACAGAGCGAAAGAAAACAGGGCATATGCCTGGACCTGGGATGCGGTATTGCATCCCTGGGAATAGCTGTTGCGGAAATTACGGATATGCAGGTCTATGGTGTTGATTTTTCAACGGAAATGTGCAGGCTTTCTAAAGACAAAGCTAAACGCCACTGCCTTTCAGGTAAAGTTTTTCCTTTGCAGGCTGATGTGCACAAGCTCCCCTTCAGGAATAACTTCGCAGACCTCATAGTAAGCCGCGGTTCAGTATTTTTCTGGAAAGACCTGCATGTGGCTTTTGCAGAAATCTCCCGCGTCCTTGCTCCGGGCGGTCAGGCCTGGATCGGGGGCGGTTTTGGCACAAAGGAGTTGAAAGCACAGATCGCTGAAAAAATGGTTGAAATAGACCCGGAATGGCATGACAGTTCAAAAGAACGCCTCAGTACTGAAAACATCCAGGCTATACAGGAAGCTGGAAGGCAGACCGAAATTCTCTCCCGCGTAGTCCTGGATGATTCGGGCTTCTGGGTGGTATTAAAGAAGGGGAGTTAAAATATGCAGTGCAATGTATGCGAATTCGGGTGTGAAATCGATGAATACAGCAGGGGCAGGTGCGGCACTTACGTCTGTACTGGCGGTACCATAGTCCAGGATCCTGATATTGGATACATGGGTGCATATCCTGTTTCCATAGAAACGATTCCTTTGCTTCATTATTACCCCTCAGGTAAGTTCCTTCAGGTCTTCAGTACGGGCTGCAATTTCCAGTGTCCTGGATGTGTGGCTCGCTTGCTTTCATCAGGTAAACATCTTCCCCACACCCCCCTTACCCCTTCTCAGGTAGTGGAAAGAGCCCTGAAACAACAGTGTCTGGGTGTGGTTTCTACACTGAATGAGCCTGCTGCAAATTATTACCTGTTCAGGGACCTTGCGGTGGAGGCAAAAGAAAAGGGTTTGCTCATGGGCTGTTCCACGAACTGCTATTTCACTGGCAGGACTTTAAACAAGCTTGGGCAGCTTGTGGATTTCATGAATGTCGGGATCAAAGGCCATTCTGACCGGAGTTACATAAACTGCGGAGTTCCTTCATCAGCTCCTGTTTTCCGAAACATTTCGCGGCTTTTTGATATGGGAGTGCACGTTGAAACTTCAGTTGTTTATTGCAGGGGAAACGAGGAAGATGTGATAAAGGTTGCAGAAGCGGTGTCTGATATCTCCTCCAGCATTCCGGTTCAGGTCATGAGATTTATTCCCTTCGGGGATGCTCTGATTGAACTTGAACCCTCCATAGGAGAGGCGGAAAGCCTGTGCACATCTCTACGTAAGTACGTAGATCATGTCTATCTCTTCAATTCTCCAGGTACAAAATTATTGAATACTTACTGCCCTGACTGCGGCGGCACCCTGATAGAGCGTGAATTCTACGGGCCCATGGGTTCAAGACCTTTAAAGCCCTGGATAAGTTACACCTGCAGGTGCGGGAAGGGCGTTCCGGTTAAAGGGGCAACTGCCACTGAAAGTTTCAGTGAGGAAGGCTTCATGGGCGGTTACAGGATAAGCCGGGCTTTTGGTATGGTCCATGCAGTGCTTACGTGTCTGGGAATACTGGACGATTCCAGGTTAATAGATGTCTGGGGTAAGATCTCCGATTCCGGGACCCTTATGAAAATACACCATATGATCCAGCAGCCTTACGCTTACCTTGAGTTTATCAGGCTTATTGCGGAAATGGCGGATGTGTCGGAAAAAGGAGAAGAGCTTATTTCTTTTATCCAGACGCGTCTGGAGCTTGTCCAGTCCCTTGCAGCAGAAAAAAGCGGTAATGATTGTCATAAAGTGTATTACTGCATGGGCTCTCCCCTCTTTGCCCTGAACGCCGGGAGAATGGAAAATAACCTTGTAACATTTTCCGGGGGCGTAAGCATCAATAAACAGCTTCAAAAGGAAGGCAAGCCGGGAGTAAATGTTTCTCCTTCCTTTATTAATGAACATAATCCTGACACTATTTTCATCTCCGGCTTCCTTTCCCGTCCCCTCGATGAGTTCTATGCCCTTTGCCGGCAATACGGCATAGAGGCGGCTGCGGTAAAACAGCAGCGTGTCTATGAAATCCCTCCATCCTGGGATTTCGGAAACCCCCGCTGGATACTGGGACTAATGTACATAGCAGACAGGCTGCACCCCGGAAACTCAGGAATTGACCTGAAAAAGGAAGCAGATGAGTTCTACATGCAGTTCTACGGCATGCCGTTTAAGGAAGCAACGCCTAACAGGTCTTTTCACAGGCCTTCTTCCGGGCTCTGGCCCAGGAATGTTTTGAGGTGCACTCATGCCTGAATGCAGGTATTCCCGTGCTGCTCTGGTGTACATGCTGCCAGTCGCTTTACTCATAGTCTCCCTTTTTGTAGGGAGATATCAGACTCCTGTATCGGCGGTTGTTGACGAGAGTATGAAAGCTTTTTCATCTCTCTTTTTTGGCACTCCTGCTTCGGTTTCCACTCACCATACGGTACTATTCAATGTAAGGCTGCCCAGGATACTTGCAGCTTTGATGGTAGGAGCTGCGCTTTCCACAGCTGGTGCCTCTTTTCAGGGGATTTTCAGGAATCCCCTTGTCTCTTCCTATATCCTGGGAGTGGGTGCAGGTGCGGGTTTTGGAGCATGCCTGGCAATACTGCTATGGAATAATTATCTGTTCATACAGCTGATGGCTTTTGCTTTCGGAATGCTGGCAATGTTTATGTCCATAGGCATGGGTAAAGCCAGTAAAGGTACGGGAACTCTGGTGTTTGTGCTTTCCGGCATGATAGTGGGTTCGGTTTTCACAGCTCTTACTTCACTGGTAAAATATGTGGCAGATCCTTATGATGAACTTCCTGCAATAGTATTCTGGCTTATGGGAAGCCTTGCTGCTGTCAGGTATGGCGATCTGCTCTACATAGTATTACCCATGTTTATTGGGGCTCTGGTACTGCTTCTTCTAAGGTGGCGGATCAATATCCTGTCCCTCGGAGACGAGGAAGCTAAAGCCCTTGGGATAAACGTGGAAAAAATGCGCCTGATTGTCATCGTTTGCGCAACCCTTATGACTTCAGCGGCGGTCAGCATCAGCGGCGTTATTGGCTGGGTTGGACTGGTTGTGCCCCATATCTCAAGGATGATTGTTGGTCCCAACTACAGTCGCCTCCTGCCCATGAGTATGGTCCTCGGGGCATCGTTTATGCTGCTTGTAGATGACCTGTCAAGAACTATTGCCGCTACGGAAATTCCTCTGGGAATCCTCACTTCCCTGGTAGGTGCTCCTCTGTTTGCATATCTTCTCAGAAGGGGGCGCATGGGATGGAATTGATGCTGGAAGTGAAATCCCTTGCTTTCTCTTATGGAAACGGGCCGGTATTTGAGAATGTATCTTTCTCACTAAAAAAAGGCGAAGTTATGTGCATCCTGGGCCCGAACGGAGCAGGAAAATCTACACTGATTAAGTGCATTGCGGGAATTCTCAGGCCTGCTGCCGGTTCAGTCCGTATTCTGGGTGAGGATACGGCTTCTCTTGGGGCAAGGGGGATTGCCCGGTGCATAGGTTATGTGCCCCAGCAGAATGAGGTGGTGTTTCCTTTTTCCGTACTGGATTTTGTTATAATGGGCCGTGCACCTCATCTTTCCATGTTTGCATCTCCGGGCGCTGAGGATATGGAGATTGCAAGGGAGTCGCTTGCGATGGTGGGACTTTCTGACCTTGCGGAAAGGCCGGTTTCCAGCCTTAGCGGCGGGCAGAGCCAGATGGTGCTGATCGCCAGGGCACTTGTCCAGAAGCCGTCTTTGCTCTTGCTGGACGAGCCAACTTCTCACCTTGATTTTGGCAACCAGATCCTTGTGCTGGAAACTGTGAAGAGACTTTCATCTCTTGGGATATCCATTGTGATGAACACCCATATGCCGGACCATGCTTTTCTGGTGGGAAGCAGAGCTGCAGCCCTGACTGAAGGTAAGCTGGTTGCTCTGGGAGATGTTGAAACGGTCGTAACCAGCAAAATGATGTCTTCGGTTTATGGTGTAAACGTAGCTGTCAGGGAAATTGAGGATATAAAAAGGAAGGTGTGTCTGCCCCTGTGGAAGTAAAAGATTGAATATGTTTTAAATAACAGGTGTTCCGTTCTGTTGTAGCACAAAACCTTGATCTTAAATCGGAAAATAGATTAACACCCTAAAGTATCTAAGTAAGGTAATGAATATCTGAGTATCTACATTCTATGAACGGTAGGAATGAGAGTGACAAGCATTAAAGCCGCCTGCATCCAGATGAATATCTCGCTTTGTTCAAAACATGAAAACCTTGAGCGTGCTCTTTCCCTTGCAGAAGAAGCGGTTTCAAAAGAAGCCGAGCTGCTTGTTTTTCCGGAAGTTTTCTCAACCGGTTTTTGTTATGACCACATAGAAGAAGTGGCTGAAACTGCCTCTGGTCCCACGCTCGAAGCTCTCCTCGACTTTTCCAGAGAATATGGCTGCATTCTTGCAGGCTCAATGATAGAAAAAATTGAAAGGAAAGAAATGGATGCAATAAGTCTGGAAAAGAAAACTCCTTCCCAGTTCAATCTAGGTTTCTGCATCGAATCCGGAAAACTAAACGGTATCCGCCGAAAAGTACAGCTTTACGGCCCAGAAAAGAAATATTTTGTATCCGGAGACAGTATATCTCCTATAAGGCTGCAAAAACACGGGCTTTCCATAGGGCTTATAGTTTGCAATGAAATCAGGTATCCGGAAGTTGCCCGAAAACTTGCCCTTGAGGGGGCAGACCTGCTGGTTTCAGCTGCCGAAATTCCTGATTTTTATTTATATCCCTGGCGTATTATGTCTATTTCCCGGGCGATTGAAAATCAGCTGCCGCATATCGCCTGCACAAGGGTTGGGAAAGACAGTTATTCAACTTATCCAGGTGGTTCTCTTATTGCTGACGGCTGGGGTCGCCTTCTTGCAGAAGCTGGTAAGGAAGAGTGTGTTCTTCTTGGAGAACTTGATCTGGAAGAGGCAAAAGAAATCAGGCAAACTGGCTCTATTCTCGAAGACCGCAGGCCGGAATTGTATTGAAAATCATATGCCGGAATAAAATCCAAAAACAAAAAGAAATCGAGTTTAAAAATGAAATAAAGGTATTGAAAAAGAAAAGTAAAAAGGTAAACCCTGCCGGGTTACCCTTTAAGTTCCTTCACAATAAGTTCACGGGCTGTCTTTGCATCCGCCGTGCCTTTTGTCTTTTTCATGACCTGTCCTACAAGGAAGTTCAGGGACTTTTCTGTTCCTCCAAGATAGTCCTGCACAGCAGCTGCATTTTCGGCAATTGCTTCTGCAACAGCTTTTGTGACCAGGTCATCTTCAGCTTTGAAGAGGCCCTTTTCTTCCGCAATTTCTTCTGGTGATTTTTTGCTATCTTTTTTACTTTCAATGTAAGTTCGTATTATTTCTGCAGCACTTTTTTCACAAATTCTGCCATTAGTAACCATTTCACTAAGCTCGGCAATATTTTTATCCGTGAATGACACCGTTTTGTCTTGATCTTTTTGGTACCCTTTGATGGTGCCTTCTACATTTGCATGAAGTTGAATGCCTTGGTTCTTCAATTCTGTCATCAGTGCAGATACAATAGACGAAGTAGCGCTTAGATCTTTAACTATATTAAATACTCTTCTATGGAAATCTTCCACTATGATCTCTTGAGGAATGTATTTCTTTTCCTCGTCGTAGAGAATTTTTCTGATAATTTCAACTGCACTTCGGTCATTAATTTTCCCATTGGTAAAGAGGGTGATTAATTCGACCATCTCGGTTACTTTAAATGAGTTCGTGATTGAGGGATCCTTGTTATTGACGAAGCCTATTTTTTTTCCATCAAAAGAAAAGATTGCATAATCGCGATAATTTTGCTCTCCAAGAAGAACATCAGCGATCCAAGTAGCAGCAATCTTCGGGTCAACACGTTCTGCGCAGACAGCTTCGTAGAAGTCAGCGAGCAGAATACTAGATGTAAGCGCTCTTGCGTGCATATCCGTGATGCCGTACTGCTCCATAAAGCGCGTACGTTTGGCATCAGGAAGTTCGGGCAGAGTTTCTTTAATTTCGGGAATCCAGTCTGTAACACGCATTGGCATAAGGTCAGGCTCACGGAAGTAGCGGTAGTCTTCTGCTTCTTCTTTTGTCCTCATGGAAATGGTTACGCCCCTGCCTTCATCGAAGTGGCGGGTTTCCTGCGTGATCTTTCCGCCGCGACGGATCACGTTCTTCTGGCGCATGATCTCATAGAGGAGAGCCCTTTCCACTCCTTTATGTGAGGAAATGTTTTTGATCTCAACACGTGTTCCCCAATGGACCGAGACGTTTGCATCGACACGCATTGCGCCTTCAAGGTTTCCGTCAAAGACATCCAGATATTCGAGGATGTTCCTGAACTTATCAAGGAATCTCCTGGCTTCTTTTGGGCTCCTCATATCAGGTTCGGTAACGGTTTCAATCAGGGGCATGCCTGACCTGTTGTAGTCTATAAGGACACCCTTGGACTTTTCAATGCTCCCTATGTGCACAAGTTTTCCTGGGTCTTCTTCCATGTGAGCCCTTGTAATTCCTACCACATGTTCTCCGTCTTCACCTTCGATTATGACCTTTCCATGGCTAACAATGGGATAGTCGTACTGGGTTATCTGGTAGCCCTTGGGGAGGTCAGGGTAGAAGTAGTTTTTCCTGTGGAACTGGGTCTCTTCTGCAATCTCTCCTTCAAGAGCAAGTCCTACCTTAATTGCTGCTTCTACAGCTTTTTTGTTCAGTACCGGGAGCGAACCCGGCAGGCCAAGGCAGACCGGACAGGTGTGGGTATTGGGAGCATCGTTGTGATAATCGGTAGAGCAGCCGCAGAACATTTTGGTCTTGAGTTTATTGAGCTGGACGTGGATTTCAAGCCCTATTCTTACGCCGTCAGGGTTTTCATAGACCATTTATGCCACCTCCGGGGGCCGCTTTGTGTGGTAATCGGTATTTTGCTCGAAAGCGTAGGCTGCACGCAGGACGGCTGGCTCATCAAAGGGCTTTCCTATGATCTGGAGCCCTACTGGCAGACCATCAGCAAAGCCGCAGGGTACGGAAATTGAAGGCACTCCTGCAAGATTGATCGGGCAGGTGTTTACATCAGAAAGGTAGAGGGTGAGCGGGTCTTCAATCTTTTCCCCTATCTTGAAAGCAGGGTTCGGCATGGTTGGAGCCATGAGCAGATCGACTTTTGAAAGTGCTTTGTCAAAGTCCTGTTTTACAAGAGTCCTTACCTTCAGGGCTTTGAGATAGTATTTGTCATGATATCCAGCAGAAAGGGCATAGGTCCCGAGGAGAATTCTTCTCTTGACTTCTTTGCCGAAACCTTCAGCTCTTGTCTTTGAAACCATGGCATGCCAATTTTCTCCAGTTGCTCTGAACCCGTAGCGTGTTCCGTCGAAGCGAGCAAGGTTTGAGGACGCTTCACTCATTGCAATGATATAATATGAGGCAAGGGCGTACTTTATGTTGGGCATTGAGACTTCTTCCCAGGTAGCTCCGAGGCTCTCATATTTGTGTATAGCATCCCATACTGCTTTTTCTACATCTGGATGGATGCCTTCTCCGAAAAACTCCTTTGGAACCCCTATTTTCAGGCCTTTCACGTTATCAACAAGAGCTTTCTGGTACTCGGTTTTGCTATTTATTGAGGTGGAGTCTCTCTTGTCATAGCCGGCTATAACATCCATCAGGACTGCAATATCTTCCACGTTGTTTGCGAGTGGCCCAACCTGTTCAAGGGAATTTGCATAAGCCACAACTCCATACCTTGAAACTGCCCCGTAGGTCGGTTTAAGCCCTACAACGCCGCAGAAAGCTGCAGGACAGCGTACAGATCCGCCTGTGTCAGAACCAAGAGCAAAAGGGGCTTCTCCGGCTGCAACAACTGCTGCGCTTCCTCCGGAAGACCCTCCAGGTACTCTTTCAAGGTCCCAGGGGTTTGCAGTTGGCCCGAAATAGCTGGTCTCAGTGGAAGATCCCATGGCAAATTCGTCCATATTGGTTTTTCCAAGGACCACGGCCCCAGCAGCAAGAAGTTTTTCAATCACATGGGCATTGAAAGGTGGGATATAGCTTTCAAGAATCTTTGAGCCGCAGCTGTTTGGCAGCCCGACAACGGAAATGTTATCCTTTATAGCAATTGGTACGCCTGCAAGAGGACCCTCATGTCCTTCTGCATCGATTTTTTTTGCCTGCTCAAGGGCTTTATCGGAAACCGTTACATAACCGTTGATTTTGCTCTTTCCAATAACTTCAAGGTATCTTGCTGTTACTTCTTCGGCTGAGCTTTCTTTAATCTTCTCTTTAACCTGTGCAACATTCATCCATTTTGCCATCAAAACAACTCCTCAGCCAATCTTCGGGACCCTGAAAGCCCCGTCCTGTTTGTTTTCAGTGTTTGCAAGAACAGTTTCCTGCGGGAGGCACTCTTTCACTGAATCCTCCCTGAATACATTATAAACCTCAGCAACGTGATATGTGGGAGCAACATCTTCTGTTGGCAGTTCATCAAGCTGCCCGAAATACTCCAGAACAGAGTTAAGTTTTTCCATATGCTCAGCTGTCTCCTGCTCATTGATCTCAATGCGGGCAAGCCAGCCGATGTGTTCTACATCTTCTTTTGTGATCATGAAAATTCCTCAAAAATAGAATAATCCTGAATAGAATGCCATTGGTAATGCATAATAGAAACAGTTTATGAAATAAATATATATTCTTCCAGCCCGAGTTGAGCCACCCGAGTTGAGCCACCCGAATTGCGCTTCGGCACCCGAATTGCGTCTCGGGAGTCCGCGGTCCTTTTCGCTTCGCTCAAGAGGACTTATTTATGGATCAGTTAATGGATTCTAACAAAAGTCTGAGCTCAATAGGGTTATTGTTTCGTTTTTCAGTTTTATGCTTTCTGTCTCATGTGCAGGTCGTACATCTGGACTTTTTTCATTTTTGCCAGGTTGAGGACTTTTTCGAGTTCGTCGTCTGTAAGCTCCCGGGCTTCGATGTAGCCGCTGTCTATGGCTTCGTTGAAGATTTCGTAGCCTATGGCTGAGCGGGCAAGAACTGTGGTATAGCCTTTGGGGGTGCCAACTCCTCCAAAGGAGATGTCTGAGTTTTCGGCGGTCAGGTCTGTACAGAATCGGCAGGAGGAGCTTCGGTATTCGTCAAAGTCGCTGAGGTCGAATACGCGTTCTTTTCCATCTTTCAGGGTGACTTCGAATTTTCCTTTTCGAATTTTCATGGCGTCGACGTTCTCAAGCGTGATTCCATAGCTTTCCAGTACTGATTTGATACCTTCATGGGAGAAGGTGTCCATACAGAAGAGCCCAAGTTTGAGAACCTTTGCCCGCATGAAGAGGTGCAGAAAACCGTAAGAGCTTTTTTGCATTTTCGTGACTGCGTCGATGTTGCAGCTCGTTCCTACAAAGGCGACGCTGTTCATTCCCTGTTTGACTGCGCTCATAAGGGCTTCGAGTGTCATAGAATGGGAATAAATGCTGCCGCTGCTCTCCAGAATTTCTTCCCTGGTTTTTGCAACTATAGGTATGGGCTTCCATGGTTCTTCTTTTGAATGGGTCGTGACTACAGCGCAGTCGATAAGTCCTTCGTCCAGAGCGTAAAGAAGAAGAGAGGTTACAACTCCGCCGTCCTGACCCTTTATTTCCGGTATGGCAGACTTTGCAGCATAAGCGAATCTTAAGCTCCCTATCAGCCCTTCTTCCGTTGTGATGGTTCTGGGGCACTGATAGTAGCAGACCCCACAGGCTTTACAGGGACCTATAAGTGTGGGTTTTCCGTCTTTTATAGTGATGTATTCGCAGCTTGCTGCGCAGGCTCCGCAAAGAGTACAGATTCCCGGCTTTATGATATCCCGTTTTAGTTTTCCAAAAGAAATCTTTTCTTTTTCACTCAGATTTCTCTTGAGTCTGATTACACTCTTTTCCAGCGCATCGAATTTTTGTTTACATTCGGTACTGCAAAAATAGTAATGTTTTCCCCCGTAATCCGAAAAGTATTCGGTATCCTCAGATATTATTTTCTTGCATATAGGATCAAGCGGCATTAGAAGCCTCCGATGATTGCTGCTCCAGATTTCAGGATATTTATGTGCGTACTTCTTGAGAAAACCTCAATGGTTCTTCAACTTGTGAATTTTATATATTATGAATATATATTAATCGCTCTACATTATTATAATTGTGCTCTTTATAATTTATGATCTTTATAATTACTTGCTGTAATTTATTCTTGTAAAAATATAATTTCAGGCTTAATCGAAAACATTGATTGGAGTTGAAATATCCTTTACAGAAATACAAATCTAAAATAAATAGTCAGAATAGTCAGGATAGATAGACATCTCACTAAAGAATTACAGTCGTTATAAGTCGTGGACTGATCAGTAAATTAATAATCAATTGAAATAAACTGGCGATTTGAAATGTTTTAGAAAAGGTTATTATAGGCTTTGGTTAATACTTTCTTTAAACTTCAGATAAATTGTGTTCTTGTCGCGTGTGTTTATTGAATCCTGGAGACATATCTTTCGCAATAATCCGATACTCAAAATTCGGTTTTTAATTATTGTCATTTCTAAATTGAATTTCATAGTTGTATTCGACGATACAAGCTCAGTTGAATTCGATATCTGCAGATTCAACCGTATAGGATATGGATTTAATTTTATCTATGTAAAGTCCTCAGGAAGGAATAAAAATGGCTCTGAAACCCAGAATTGCAGAATCTCCTCAGGTTCGTTTGATTGACCTTAAGTCAAAACCGTTCTTTATCGTAGCTTCAGTAGAAGTAGGAAATACCACAACCAAATGTATCCTTACAGCCACCAATATGGATAATGGCAGGACTCATATCATTAATAAAGTAGTACGCATGACAAGAGACGTTCGCCATCCAAAACCCGGAGAAGTCGTGTTCGGAAGGACGCTTACTGGTGTGGAACTTACGCGTGAGGCCGTTGCAGAACTTGTGAAAAGTACCCTTACCGAGTCTATGGAAAAAGCCAGTCTGGATATAAAATCTGACCTGGACTTCGTGGTACGCTCTACTGGTGTGGTTGCAGGCTTTGATTCTCCAGAAGAAGTCGGCGAATTTATCAAAGCACTGGCAGACGGGTGCCTGATGGCAGGAGTTCCTCCTAAAAATATGACTCCTCCAATGTCAGTCTTAAACATTCCAAAGAAGTTACAGAAATACAGCAAACTGGAAAAGGTAATCTTTGACGGGGCTGTAGCTAGTGTTATGCCTCCAATTGGTTCTACTGGGGTTGAAATTGTTGCAAATGAGATGGAGGGAGAGCTTGCAACAGCAGGAATCAAGGAAGCAGCTAAATTGACAGATGTGGATTTCAGGAACCCCTGCATCTCAATTGACTTCGGGACAACTCTTGACGGCAGGATTACAAGCACTGACCAGCCGTATGCAAAAACAATTGGAAACTTCTGCGGATACGCAGGTGCAATCCCTGATGCTATTATCCGGGGATCGAAGGTTGTTGACTCGAAGGTAGGAACTGCTCTGGAGGTTTTTGAAAAACAGAAACCGCCTTCTTTCATCACTTTGAAGATGAAGGCTAAAACTATAGAAGATTATTCAAGGCGCATTCATGAACTTATTACTATTGAAAAAGTCTCTGGAAATCGAAAAAGGTACGGTAGCGTCCCTGTCAGGCCGGATGCCGCTAAAGAGATAGGTGTGACACTTATAGGCTGTGATGTGGGCGATAACGGCTCAAATATGGGAAAATTGAGTGCAATAGGCATGGAAATCTGCAAAAATCATGGACTTCCGATCGTTTATGCTGTTATTGACGAGGTAATGGCAGGGGTGGTGTGCAGGCTCATAGAAGTTGCGAAGAATGAAGGTCTCATTTTTGAAGACAGCACTATCGGAATCACAGGCAGAGCAGGAATTACAGGGAACAAACCTAAACTAGTTTTGAGCTGCCTGGAAAAAATGAATATTGCCCCTAAAATCGATGAGAGAGTGGTCTTTGTGGACGATGGGCTTGCCAGAGGCGCGGCTGTTATGGCCCGCTGCATGAATTCCCTGGGCACACCACAAACCCCGCTTGGAGGCAGACACGGTGGAAAATGTATTCTTGCACAGCGGATAAAAATGCAGGAAAGATAAAATAAATGTAGGAAAGATGAAATGATAGTCTAGGTGAAATAGTAGTCTTATGTGACTAACATTTTCTTTCATAAATAAAATAAAGAACTGTTTAAAAGCAAGTATTTAAAAAACTGGAAAAAAGCCGGTAAAATAAAGGCAGGATAAATTAACCTCCTGCTCCTCCTCCACCGGCTTTTCCAATATCGAAGGTCTGCATTGTTTCCCTTTCTTTCCTGAACCTTTCTTCCAGTTCTTCAGCAGTAAATTCTCTTTGTTCTTTCTTTTCTGCGGGCTTGAGATCTGTATATTCCAGAGTTTCTTCTTTATACCAGAGATCGGTACTTTCGAGAAGGACCCAAACATTTCCATGTTCGTCTTTTTTGATCTCTGTCACACGACTTACAGTATCGCTATTTACGTATTTGACAGCATCTCCCACTTTGATAGTCTTCTTGTTCCGCCCTACCGCTGTGATTTCCGCATCATCAGCCATGCTTTCACCTCGAGGTCTTCCAGGACGCTGGCATTTTAGGCCCTGCAAGTCCACTCCTTCTTTAATAACTGCTTATAGGTTATTCAGGCCCTTTAATAAAGTTTGTGTGGTTTGCCTGTAAAAGTATCTGGAAAGCCTTAAAGACTTAATAGAGACCTTTAAGTTCAAAAATAAAAAAGAGTTTAATGGTTGCTGATTTCTCAGTAACCGGCTATTTTCTCAGTATAAGTTACTTCTTTTATTGGTTAACTTTTTTACTGACTGATTTCGTTCCTGAGTTCTCCCATGAGAGCTACCCTTTCGGCAAATGCATTGTGCCTGTGTATGCTTTCTTCATTGGTCTGTTTGATAGTGATTACTGCATTATCCGGAAGGTTCGGGAACTCTTTTACTACATTATCTGCCATAGCTCTTACACAGTCTTCCACAAACTTCGGGTTCATGTGTGCAGTTTCCACAACAACCTTTTCGTCTGCGCGTTTCAGGACCTCATAAACACTTGAACTCATGGAGCGTTCAATTATTTTGATTATATTTTCCAGGGAAACATCAAAATCGTGAGCTACTTTGATTGAGATAATGCCTCTTCCGCGCTGGTTATGGGTAGCCATCGGGACTTTTTCCAGGAATTTTATTATTGTATCCCTATCAACCCCGAGATTGGCAAGCTCATTTGCAGCTTTATCTCTCATTATCTCCTGAGCACAGGGACAGGCGGTCATTCCAACCACTTCAGCTCCTATGAGCTTTTTTACGTCAAAGTAGTTTTTATCGCCGTCGCCTCTTACAGCCGAAGCTTCGGCAAAGATATTGACGACTTCCTGACACTTGATTCCTGTTGAAGGAGAGGTGCGCCTTATCATGTATTCGCTTTTCATCCTGACTTCAGCCTGATTTGCATATTCGTGGCGGCCTAGCAGGTTATGTGCAATATCGCTGCATAGTTGTTCTATTTCATACACCGGTGTGCTGAGTACCTTTTCCAGTACTTCATCTACAGCTTCGAAGTTCCTTGAAAGGTTTGCTCCCTTACGGTCTGAAGGTAGGTCAACAAAGACGTCAAAAGTTGAGATCAATACTATTGGACGCTTGTCCTTTCGTTTGATTTCAACAAGTTTTTTCATATTTGTTACCCCGACACGGGTAAGATTAATAGCTATGCTTGGTTTGCTGGCCTGGACGTCCGGGAGGTTGAAAGTACAGTGTTCCATATTTAACCAGATCCGTGAAAAGATAAATGTGCTTGATTTGTAGAATCAATCTTTTAATAAATACATAATTTTATTAAATGCATTTGGAAAAATATAGTGACCATAAGAAGTAATAGCATGTAAAGTTTGTGCTTTCCAGGCTCTTTTACAAAAGTACAATAAAATATATTTTAATAGAGTGTCTAAAACCCCTTTCCTGAATACTATTTTGAGTCGCATTTTTAACAAGGAATAAATATTTAAATATTTCCTGTTTTGATGACAATTTAGAAAATTTTAGTTTATATACCCTGCATAGATTAAGGGCAGTTTTGCATAAACCACTAACTACAGGCAACATATGAAGAAAGATTTTATATACTTTAAAAAATAATCAGTGTCTAGCAATACAATTTGCGAGGTGACCTTTATGTCCAACACAAGAAATTTTGTTTTACGAGACGAAGAAGGCAATGAACACGGAGTTTTCACTGGAAAACAGCCTCGACAGGCTGCTCTGAAAGCTGCGAACCGGGGTTCCGGGACCAAATCCAAACCTGATATCATCCGCCTCAGGGAACGCGGGACAAAGAAGGTGCACGTTTTCAAGGCATGGAAAGAACTTGTCGCAGCCCCCAAAAACAGACCTGACTGGATGCCTGAGAAAATCAGCAAGCCCTTTGTAAAGAAAGAAAAGATCGAAAAACTCGAGTAAACTTTTATCTTCATATCCCCTGGAAAACGGGGCTCTTTCTTTTTATTTTTGAAATCCATATACGAATTAGCCTGGAAAGGTCTTTAATTTAATACTATTCGGGCTGGCTTATTTCCAAGTATTAACATTATATATGCTTTCTATCGACCTTTTTAGATAATCTTCCTTATTTTGCCCGTGATATTCAACGATAAGTTTAAAAAGATATTTTCTGATTCCTAACTCATGGCACTCAAAAGAGAAAATGTACTCATTGAAGCCCTGCCTTATATGCAGGAGTTCTACGGTTCAATCATGGTTATCAAGGTGGGTGGAAATGCAATGGTCAGCGCCCAGATCATGGAGGATATCATAAAAGATATTGTCCTTCTGCGTTATGTGGGAATCAAACCCGTTATTGTACATGGTGGGGGGCCTGAAATCACTGAGAAAATGGAACGCATGGGCAAAAAGGCCGAGTTCTTCCAGGGGCTTCGCATCACAGATGACGAAACCATGGAAATTGCCAGAATGGTTCTGGTAGGCAACATAAATACAAAGATTGTATCTCTTATTGGGGTATTTGGTGGTAAGGGCGTTGGATTTACAGGTTATGACGGAAGAATGATCCTTGGCCACAAACAGGCTGCAAAACACGTACTTATCGACGGTGTGGACACTGAAGTGGATATAGGCTGGGTTGGAGAAAGTGAGGTAATAAATCCCGAGATACTCCATATTATGCTTGAAAAAGGCTATATTCCGGTTATCTCTCCGATCGCTGTGGATGTAAAAGGCAATGCCCTTAACATAAATGCAGATACTGTTGCAGGGGACATTGCGGCAGCTCTGCATGCTAAAAAACTTGTCCTCATGACCGACGTCTCCGGCCTCCTGAGAGATATAAAAGATCCGAGTAGCCGCATTTCCCGTGTAAATCTGGATGAAATTGATCCACTTATTGAGGAAGGAGTTATCAGTGGCGGAATGATCCCTAAACTCAAAGGTGCGGCTGTTGCAGTCAAAAGTGGGGTAGAAAGGGCACATATCATAAACGGGAGCGTTTCTCATTCCATGCTTCTTGAACTCTTTACTGATGGTGGAGTCGGAACAATGATCTACGGGCCAGATCGCCCACTGGAGTAAAGCGGCATCTGAGGACCAGGTAGAAATCAAGGATTCTGAAGTGAGGCTGCCGTGAGTTTACTTATCAGGCCTGTAAGACTAAGCGATTCTGAAGCAATTAATGAGATGAGAAGGCAAGAAGATGTCAGGGCGAACACGCTTGCTCTTGCAACTGAAACTATTGCCTTCACCGAATCTTTTCTAAGAAACATGGGTAGTGACGACCATGTACTGGTAGCGGAATTCGACGGAAAAGTGGTGGGGATGGTGGGAATCCATCTCCTCAAGAGTGTGAGGCAGAGGCATACAGCCTGCCTGGGCATGATGGTAAGAACTGAGTATCAGGGGCAGGGCATTGGAAAAAAGCTGCTGGAAAATATACTGGACCTTGCAGATAACTGGCTAATGCTTGTAAGAATTGAACTAGACGTCACCTCGGACAATGAAAGGGCTATTCACCTGTATAACTCGCTGGGGTTCGAGGTTGAAGGAAGAAAAAAATTTTCGATAATAAAGGATGGGAAGTATGCTGACCTTCTCATGATGGCCAGATACAATATTCCCGCTCAATTTAAATAAAAAATATTCCCTGGTTGCATCACCTGAGTTCGCTTCGCTCAAGAGGATTAATTTATGGCGATGAATCAACTTTTCCTTCTTTTAGGTGAATCTTTTTTCAGCATTTCAGCCTAAAATGGGAGCTCCGTAGGTTAAGTCTTCTATTTCTAGGACTTTTTTCCAGAGTTCTTTGCAGTCACAGTTTTTGTTGCTGAGATCTGCGGGGTTCTGGGTAAGTGAGAAGGTTCGGAGTGAATCGGCAACTTCTGAACTGCACTCTTTACAGTTATGAGGGCCGCGTTTTGAGCCTGCGCCAACGGGGTCGGACATCAGGGGGAGGTCCGGATGGGCGGCTTTTGCTTTCTGAAGAATTTCTATTATGCTCCAGAGCCAGGGCGGGCGGTATTGGCCTTTCTCCCAGAGAGCTTCTACAAGGGTGCCTTTCTGGACATTGCAGAGGTTAATGGAGATGGTATCCGAGTATGGAGCTGCATCGTCTATGGAGCGAATGATGTCTTCCATTGCCTGTTTTTCGGAGAGGAAGAGAGGCTTGAGCATCAGGTATGCTTTTACGGTTGCGCCATATTTTTTTGCGGTTTCTGCTGCGCGGACAAAGTCCTGGAATGTGAAACCCTTGTTGATGGAGTCTTTCCGGATTTTATCCGAACTTGTCTCAAGCCCGAATGCGAGTTCAAAGGGTTTATTTTTCAGGATGTTCAGGCAGTCCTGTACATTCTCTTCGGTTACGAAGTTAGGGCGCGTCTCTGCAAGTACTTTGACGACCCTGGGATCTTCTGCAAGGGTTTTTAGGATTGCATCTCTGGCTTCAGGCGGGACTTCCTGTTCGTCCAGAAAACTGCCTGAGGTGAAGATCTTGACCATGAATTCGGGGAACTTTTCAGCTTTCCTCAATGCTTTTGCAAGCTGGGATTCATAGTCTTCAAGGGTTGGGGGCTCACTTGCACAGTCATAGACATAGCCGCACATTGTACAGCCTCCTGCTTTTCCCCAGCGGCAGCCGGCGCTCTTGAAGATCACTGTGAGGGTTTTTGTTTGAATCCCATCTACAAGGTCTGTTCCGGTCCAGCTTGCCGCAGGTTCGTCTTTGGGTGAAGGTTTTACTTTTATCCGCTGCCGGATATCCAGTACTGCTTTATTAAGGGACATGGGCTTAAAACTCGCTTTGTGAATTGATACTTATAATTTAATATTTGTGAATGATATTTTCACTTTATGACTTTCTATCTAATTTGCAAAAAAAGCCGATGAAGCCTTAAAAGGCTTCATTATTTTATAATTCTGTTATCTTTATTTCGGTTATCCTGCATTTTTAAGTTTTATTCAAACTCAATTGTTGCAGGCGGCTTGGGAGTAATATCATAGACTACCCTGGCTACGTTTGGAATCTCGGAAGTGATCCTTGATTCAAGGTGCTTGAGCACATCCCAGGGGAGCTCGAGGGCTTCTGCAGTCATTCCGTCTCTTGACCCTACGGCTCTTACAGCCACGATCCAGCCGTAAGCCCGGATATCTCCTTTTACTCCCGTTCCTTTGCCGAGCACGGCAGCAAAAGTCTGCCAGGGGCAGAATCTATCCAGAAGTTCCTCTTCGACTATGAAATTAGCTTCCCGTGCCACCTCAAGCTTTTCTTCCGTAATCTCTCCAAGAACCCTTACAGCAAGCCCTGGACCCGGGAAAGGCATCCTTTCGCATATCTCGTCAGGCAGTTCGAGAGCCCAGGCAACTTCCCTTACCTCATCCTTATAAAGGTCCTCGATAGGCTCAACGATTTTCTTGAAGTCCATGACACTTGGAAGCCCTCCTACATTGTGGTGGGACTTGATGCCACCTTCGGACTCAATCCTGTCAGGGTAAATAGTGCCCTGAATAAGGTAATCCGCTTTCAGTTTCCTTGCTTCTTCCTCAAATACCCGGATGAAGGTCTCACCTATAGCCTTTCTTTTCTCTTCAGGGTCAGTAATGCCTTTCAGGGCTGCAAGGAACCTGTCCTTTGCATAAACAACATCCAGATTCATGTGGGAGAAAATATGCTTTATTCTTTCTGTCTCTCCTTTTCTCATGAGCCCGGTG
The DNA here is from genome assembly GCA_964434965.1 of uncultured Methanosarcinales archaeon. Lineage (GTDB taxonomy): Archaea > Halobacteriota > Methanosarcinia > Methanosarcinales > Methanosarcinaceae > Methanosarcina. The sequence goes on along the minus strand of CAYSWX010000015.1, from coordinate 21,676 downwards.
TCGATATAGATCGGCTGCAGCCTATCCCCAATAGCTCTGTAAGCCAGTTCCGCACAAACAGAGCTGTCCACACCGCCGGAGAGTGCAATAATTGCCTTCCCATCCTTTATTTCGTTGTTAATTTTCTCAATTGCTTTCGGAATGAATTTTTCGGGTTTTACCATTGAAGCGCTCCTTCGAGTGAATTTTTCCTTTGAAGAAATGATAGTGATCGATAACTATGTGAAAATTATGAAAATTTGATTATATTTTGTTGTGATATATGAGTCAGTGCATGGGGGTTTTTGTATTTAAAAGTATAGTAGAAGAAGTTCATTGAGCTCTTTATTCTTCAATTAAGGAAATTTCTAAAGTATTTCTGCTCTCTTGAAGATCAGATCTATTATCTAGTTTTGCTGCTCCTCATAACCTGATATCTTCTACTCTTAAGTCCTGATACCTGCTCCAACCTTCTTCAAAAAACCAAAAATTACAGTTATATATTAAGCTTTGCCAAAATATTGGTATTATACAGGTCAAACAGGAGTGATAGGAATGGGTGATGAGGATTACGAAGTAATTGAGATGCTTGAAAGTATTGCAAAGTTTCTGGAGAGTATAGCAGAATCCCAGAAGAGAATGGTTGAGGTGCTTGAGTTGATGGCACAGGAAAAAGGAGTTATGGATCTAAATAAATGAAGGTTTCTGAAGTAAGAATCAGATTTAATATAAATCATGACCATAAATATTGATTTTATCTGACGGAACGTGGGTTTCTTTTGGTGGTTAAAGGAGTTTTCCAGAGAAGATTGCTGTGAAGTATAAGGTTATTTCGGTTACAGAGGGGTGACCGAAAATAATACTCAAAAAATAAGTGCATAATATAAACCACGATCTATAATAATCAATATGAAATAATTATTAAAAATGAAATACCCATGTTTCTGAGTATTTATTCTTGCATTTATATATGAGTGCCGTTCAAATTAAGAAAAGGGAGCCTAAAACCCTGGATACAGAAAAAGCGTTGAATTTATGGATGGCTCTAATGTTTTTGCTGATAATTGGTTTTTTTGTTCTATTTATGATCATTACTGGTTAATTGGCCTATTCTGAAATGGGCAGATCTAAAAACATCTGGCTGAAAATATTACTTATATGATCTACTGAATTTAGAATTAATTCCAAATATTTTACTAAGTTGGAATAAGTTATTTTGCAAATGATGGAAGTAAAGATGACATGTGCGGCCATATTTCTTCCCCCTCTTTCTCTTACCTCTTACCAGACATTAACTTCCCAGGCGCTGAGGATGCCTGATTAAGAGGTAATATGGCCGTTCCATTCCCCCCTTCTTTACTTCCATATTTGCTTTTCCGCCTTTAGCGGCCTCACCTTTTCTTCTTGATTCCTATCAACTCACGAAGAAAAGGCACCATCATCGTTACCCGGGGGTTTACTCTTCAGTGCGGGTTTAAGTTGCATTGCACTGGAAAGGGAACTATGTGTGTTCAGGGAATTCTATGATGTATTCAGAGATAAATCACTTAATCTGGAACTATTCTCTAAACATAATAGATTTCTTAGTAGGGTTAAATGCTATTCTTACATAAATTTCTTTCTGAAGTACCCTCTTAATGGCCTCAATAAAATCACTCAATGATTTTCATCTCTCCATTTTTGAAAAGAAGCTTGTTTTTAATTCTTTGAGAACGGCCGATTCTGTTCTGGGTGCTGAATGCATAATACTTTCACCCTGCATACCTGCAACTTAAATAAGATGAATCCAAAACATCTCAGCATTGTGAATGCACAAATAATTATAGTATTGTGCAAGTGTTGTAAATCGTTTTATGAAATTTTCCAGCTAAGTGAATCGACTCTGAGATACGTCTTGGAATCTTTTTTGGCATAGTAAGAATTCTGCAAGTTCAGGGATGAAACAATGGGTAATGATCACGGAGTATTGAAGAATAGTAAAAATGAACTTGAATACAGTGTGTTGTTGTCTTCCAGAATGCACTCTGTACTCCGTCAGTACTTCGGATATACTGCTTTTCGACCTCTTCAGGAAGAAATCATCCGGGATGTTCTGGACCGAAAAGATGTGTTTGTGCTCATGCCCACAGGAGGGGGCAAATCAATTTGCTATCAACTGCCCTCTCTACTTATGGATGGAGTTACTGTTGTAGTCTCTCCTCTGATTTCCCTGATGAAAGACCAGGTGGACGGGCTTGAAGCGAATGGGATTGCTGCAGCCTGCATGAACAGCACCCAGGGTGCCAGAGAAATACGGGATGTTAAAACAGCTTTTCTGGAAAACAGATTGAAGGTATTGTATATTGCCCCCGAGAGGCTCATGATGCCCGGGACATTTGCGTTTCTGAAGAAAGGCAAAGTAAGTCTCTTTGCAATTGATGAGGCACACTGTATTTCGGAATGGGGACATGACTTTCGGCCTGAGTACCGAAAACTGAAACTTCTGAGAGATTCAAAGAATGGGTTTCCTGATGTGCCTGTTATTGCACTTACTGCTACAGCTACCGAGAGGGTCAGAAAAGACATCATATCCCAGCTCGGGCTTGATATATACTCTGAAAAAGGTCCTTACGTTGCCAGTTTTAACCGGAGCAATCTTTACTATGAGGTTAAGCCTAAGATAGATACTTTTTCAGAAATAACTGACTACCTGCTCAGGCATAGAGGTGAAGCCGGAATCATTTACTGCCAGAGCCGGAACAATGTAGAAACCCTGACCAGAAAACTGAATATTGCCGGGTTCAGGGCTCTTCCCTATCATGCCGGACTCTCAGATACCGAACGTTCCAGAAACCAGGAGATGTTCATAAAAGACGATGTGGACATAATAGTGGCTACAATCGCATTCGGGATGGGGATCGACAAGTCAAATGTCAGGTTTGTAATACACTATGACCTTCCCCGGAACCTTGAAAGTTATTACCAGGAAACAGGACGAGGGGGTCGGGACGGCGGACCATGCGAATGCATCCTTTTTTTTAGCAGGGGAGACCGCTTTAAAATTGAGTATTTCATAGCGCAGAAGACGAATGAGAAAGAAAAGGATATCTCCCTTGTGCAGTTAAGGCAGATGGTAGCTTATTGTGAAGGCAATAAGTGCAGGCGTCAGACACTCATGGAATATTTCGGTGAAGAACTTTCAACGCCATGTGGAAACTGCGATACCTGCCTCAGACCTAAGAACACTTTTGACGGTACTGAAGCTGCCAGAAAACTGATTACTTGTATTCAGGAATTGAACCAGCGTTTTGGAACGAACTATGTTATTGATGTACTCACAGGCTCAAAGAATAAAAAGATCAAGCAAAACCGCCATGAAAGATTGAAAGCCCACGGCAGCGGCAAGGGGTTTACAAAGGAGCAGTGGAGGTCGCTTGCCTCCGAAATGTTGAACACAGGGCTTCTGGAGGTCAGTGGAGCTCAATATCCTGTTCTGAAACTGAATGCTATGAGCAGGAAAATTTTAAACGGTTTGGAGAGAGTTGAACTTGTCTGTCCCGATGGTTTTATACCCGAAACTGAAGGGAACTCTACGCAGCCAGAGCCTGCAAGCACAATTCCAGAAAAATGCGAAAATAATAAGCAGCTTCCTTCCTGTGAGTATTCGAAAGCTACTGGTATTCTTAAAAAAGTAAAGTCCGGAGGGCTTTCAAAATCTGGAACAGAGCATGACCCTATTCTTTTTGAGCGGTTAAAAGCCCTGAGAAAGCAGATTGCTTTAAAGAAAAACCTTCCTCCATACATCATTTTTTCCGACACAAGCCTCAAAGAAATGGCTTCAAGGTTTCCGCGTACCCCTGAAGAGTTTCATTCAATTACAGGGGTAGGAGACCATAAGCTCCGGAAGTACGGAGATGACTTCCTCAAAGAAATCGGGGATTACTGCAGGGACTATGACCTTCCGCCTGCAGAGAATGCCAAAGATTTCGAAAGTCTCTGTACTGAACCCGAAAAAAAGAGGGAAGCCTTAAAGATCCCGGTAAATGAAACTTCACTTCAAGAGCTTGAATTTGAAACTGATAACCTCGGGATTGAACCTCTCTCTTCTGAAGCCGGTAAAGAGGAAAGATTAGAAATTTCATCTTCCGGCACTCCTTCCGAAAGCCCTTCAAAAACACGAAGCTTGCCAGCCAAAAAAGTAAGGTATCTGGATATGAGCATCCAGGATTGGTCTGAGGCAGACTCTTCTGACAGCTTCAGTAAAAAAGACCTTGAAACAAATGAGTCAATTGGCAATATGTCCGATACGGGCATTCCTGAAAACTATTTTGAAAATAGTTCTCTTGAGATGGAATCTGCCGAGGAGCCTCTTGATGGAGATCTTTGCACGGCAGGCTCGTTTAAACCTGAATCCTTTAAAGCAGATTCTTTTGACATGGGTTATTTTGATATCGGCGTTTCTGAAATGGGTCCCTCTGATATTGATTCTTCTGAAATGAAGATCTTTGAAAAGGCATCTCTTGAAAAGACCTATTCGCTCTATACACAGGGACTGGACATTGGTGAAATTGCAGAAATTGAAGGATTGAGTGTGAAAAATGTTTACAGGCAGTTTGAGGGGCTGATACTTGCCGGAAAGGTCAGAAATATTGAAGGGCTTGTGCCTCCGGAAAGGCAGCAGCAAATAAAAAATGTACTGGAAGTACTGGAAGTTGAACTTGTCTCCCTTCTCAGAGCGAGGATAGGAGATAACTTCCAGGAAGAGGAGCTGAAACTTATAAGAGCTCTCCTCATATCTAAAATGCTTTCCTCACTTTGAAGAGGATGAAAGAAGATCTCTTGTATAGATTATTTTGTTCTTCCTCTCGTTTTTTATCGTGATAACTGCAGAATCTCCCTCTTTCAGTTCGACTCCTTCAGGCAGATGAAGTGTTATCTGGTTTGCTACTTCCAGAACAACAGAAGGATCAGGACTAATTTCATACTCGACACCGTTATACTTGAGATAGACTCCGGCACTTTCAAAGTTAAGCGGGTCTCCCCCCTTATGTTCTATTTTCAGGCTCTTTGAATCGAGTATCTGAACATCAAGTTGTGTAAAAGCTCCTGATTTCAGGGATCTTTCCGTACTTCCTCCAAGGAGTACAGCTCCCCCCATCAGAGCAAGAAGTCCCACACACAACATAGCGAGGGCAACGACCACGATGCGATCTACGGCTTTCTCGTTACATATGAATTTATTTAAAGATCCATTTATATATTTGCTTAAGAATTTTGACCCCAAAATAGCTTCACCTCTGGAGAAGCATATCAATCAACAATACGATTTTATCAATACTGTTATATGCGTCATCAGTATAAATAATTTCTATAAGTTATCATGGATCTTAATCAATATATAAAAGAAAATTTAGAAATATCTGAAAGGGAAAAAGCATAAGGTTCCATACACAATTTGAAACCCTGTGGTTTTTGAGGTCCAGATAGGAAGAATAGAGAAGAAAAGGGAGGCAGGCTGCTAATTTCAGAACTTCTATCATGTGTAGGTTCTGCTTTCTTATCTCTGTGTTTCTCCCTTTACAACCTTTTTTGTACTGAGTTTATTCTTTTCTGTAGTTTCTTTAATTCCGTTTTTATCCTGCTTTACTTCCAGTTTCCAGAAGTTTTCAGAGAATTGCTTTTCTCAATGTTTTTCCCACTTCTTGAGTTCCAGAATCTCTGAGAGTGTTCCACCTCTCCGGATCTCATCGAATAGTCTCTTTTCTGTTTTATTTACTTCCTTTGCCCTTCTTGCAAGTTCATAGGCGCGTTCCTTCGGGACAACTACAACCCCGCTTTCGTCACCGATTATATAATCACCTGGCTTTACGGCCTGGCCTCCACAGGTGATCTCAGCGTTTATTTCTCCAAACCCTTTCGGATCTCCGGCATTTGGCACCGTATTGCTGGTATAAATCGGAAGCCCAAGATTCTCTACTTCGTCAATGTCTCTTACAGCTCCTTCTATTACCACGCCAGCGATTCCTTTATTCAGGCTGCTCAGGGTTGCAAGCCCTCCCCAGCATGCAATATCCTTATTTTCACTATAGATTACTATTACATCTCCAGGTTTTGCAATATCAATGGCTTCGACTGTTTTTGCCCAGTCTCCGGGAAAAGACTGTACTGTAACTGCAGGTCCTACCATCTTTCCTCTTACCAGAGGATGGATGCCTTTCATCGCCCCTTTTCTGTGCATTGCATCCGATATATTCGGGGTGGAGACTTCCTTGAAGATCTCCCTTATCTCCTTATCTACGGTTCCTCTGTCCCGAATAGCTACAGACTCGGGAGAGTCCACGCTCTTTCTTATTTTTATTGCAGCTTCGGTTACGTTGTCAGAACGGGTTATGTTTCCTCCCACTATTACAATCCTGGCACCTGCCCTGACCGCCTGAGCTGCACTTTCGGCATCAAGCCCTCCGGCTACTGCAAGCTGAACGCTCACTTTTTCTGAGATCTCCATTAATACGGATATAGGGTCTTTTCCAACCATTTGCTGGTCTATGCCTACATGGACGTTTATATAGTCCACACCCAGAGCCTCTAATTCCACTGCCCTTTTTACAGGATCTGGAGCCGAGATCAGGTCTGCCATAAGTCTGACCCCGTATTTGTGTGCTGAACGGAGCGCGTCAAGAACTGTAGAATCGTCAGCACTGCCGAGAACAATTACCACATCTGCACCGGCTTTTGCCGCCATCTCCACTTCCATGGCTCCGGTATCTACGGTTTTCATATCGGCAAGAATTGTCCTGTCCGGAAAAGCTTTCCTCATGGTGCGGATTGCATTCATGCCCTCGCTCTTGATCAGGGGAGTTCCTATTTCTATCCAGTCCGCCCCTCCTGCGATTGCTTCCTTTGCAATCTCTACTGAGCGGTCAAGTTCCAGAAGATCAAGTGCAACTTGAATTATGGGAATGATAGTATCACCTCTATAGGGAAACTGAAAAATGCGAAAAATTGAATTTTTATATCGGTTTCCCGTCTGCTTTTTTTGAATTAAATTAATGTTTAAATTTACTGTACTCTTAAATTTTTACTGGATATTTATTATCCTTTTTAATTCATTTATTATACCTGCTTATTTTCTGCTCTCCATTTTTCAGTATGAGAGTTCTTCGTTATCTATGTTCCTTTTCATTTCGAATTTCTTTATTTTGAAAGCTTTTGTCTTCGAAATTCTATCTCTGAAGCCGAAAGTCAATCATTAAAAGGTTGCCGCAAAAAACTTTTGATTGGGAAGAGCAATTTAGTTTTTGGGGATAAGTCATGGAAAAGAGCCCTAAATCAAATGAGAATGAAGACTTTTCTCAAAAATATATCACGGATGCGGAACGCAAACAGTTACTGGCTGCTTTACATTCCCGCCTCTTCTGGATAGGGCAGCATATTCCGGATTATATAGAGTTTGAGGGCGAAAAATACCATCTTCATAATTATGTATGGGAGATGATTGAAAAAGATACCCTGACTGAAAATGAAAAATCTCTAATTGATAAATGCATCGATATTATTTCGGCAAAAGAGAAAGAGGATGAAAAGGAACTTGAAGAGAAGCCTCTTACGGTGGAGGAGGCAAAGTCCCTGTATCATGAGACTGCAGGCTTGCTTCGCGCAATAATGGACCTTAAGGAAATTGAAAGTGGGGCTCTTAAAGAGAGTACAAAACGTTTTCAGGAACAGTTTATTGGCCAGAGGGTTAAGGATGCAAAGCTCTGGCTAGAATTCATAAAGAACGTATCAAAGTAAAATCGCACAGTTCCGACATGAATCCTAATTTAATCGATGCAGTACCGGCCTGGAAAATTTCCTGAGCAAAAGTTATATCTCCGGGAATCATTTATGAAAAACTGATGTCATTCAAGAACCGGCACGTCATCTCAATGAAGGATTTTTCACGGGAAGAAATCGATTATGTTCTGGATATTGCAGAAAAACTCGAACCTGTAGCCAGGGGGGAAAAAAGGTCAAAGCTGCTGGATGGAAAAATCGTTTCTCTTCTTTTTTTTGAACCAAGCACACGAACGAGACTGTCTTTTGAAGTTGCTACGCAGAGGCTTGGAGGGCAGGTCCTTAATCTGGGTTCAGTTGAGGCAAGTTCTGTTATGAAAGGGGAAAACCTTGCTGATACTATCCGCGTGATCAGTAAATATGCCGACCTTATCGTACTGCGTCACCCCCTTGACGGGTCTGCACGGATGGCCACTGAATTTGCAAGCGTCCCTTTGATCAATGGTGGAGACGGATCTGTCAATCACCCTACCCAAACTTTTCTTGACCTCTATACAATCCGCAGGGAGAGCCACCTTGAAGGCTTGAAAATTGCCATGGCTGGAGACCTGAAATACGGGAGGACTGTTCATTCACTCTGCCATGCTCTGGCCCTGTATGGAGCAGAAATGACCTTTGTTTCGCCTCCGGAATTAAGGATGCCCTCAGCAATTGTCCGGGAGCTTCGGAAGCAAAAGGTCCGCGTAAAGGAAACCGATTCTCTTGAGGAGATAATAGGAGACGTTGAAGTCCTCTATATGACAAGGGTTCAGAGGGAACGTTTTCCTGATCCTGTAGAATACGAAAAGGTTAAGAATAAATTGAGGGTTACGGAAGACCTCTTAAAAGCCGCAGACCCTGGACTTAAGATCCTTCACCCTCTCCCAAGAGTAAATGAGATATCTCCTGATGTTGATGGAACCTCTCATGCACGTTACTTCGAGCAGGCTTTTTATGGAGTCCCTGTCCGGATGGCTCTGCTTGCTCTGGCAATGGGGGTGATTGAATGAAAGAAAAAAGGGACCTGAAAATCCAGGCAATTGAAAATGGGACTGTAATCGATCATATAACGGCTGGTCAGGCTTTGAATGTCCTGCGTATTCTGGGAATTTCCAGTGCTTTTCGGGCGACTATAAGTTTTGTGATGAATGCTTCCGGGGCACGAGGCAGGAAAGATGTTGTTAAGATCGAAGGCAAGGAACTCAGTGTCGAAGAAGTTAACAAAATAGCCCTTATCTCTCCTAAAGCCACAATCAATATCATAAGGGATTTTCAAGTAGTTCAGAAAAATAACGTAGTGCTTCCGTCTTATGTGGAAGGGGTTGTCCGCTGTAAAAACTCAAAATGCATATCAAACAGCAGTGAACCTATTAAATCCAAATTTTCAGTACTGCAATCCGAAGATGGAGTTTTCCTTCACTGCCTTTATTGTGAACACGTAATTTCCGAAGAGATTGCGGAAAACTTGCTGTAATTCTTTACAAACTAGAAAAAGAAGAAGTGCTGAATGTAAAAAAAGCTCTATTTTCAGCACTTTTCAGCAAAATTTAACTTTTCAGGTGTTTTCTACCCGGCAATAACCTCCATTCTCCCAGGCTTCCGGATGGTTCTTCCAGTATCTCTTAGTGAGGGGCTCTTTGCAGACTTTTTTTGCTCAATCCTGCATTCCATACAATGTCAAATTGAAGTTGGTATATCAGTATAGTTTAAAAATTTTGTTTAAAAATTTTCCAGATACCATCGCAGAATCGAAAAGAATATGAGATCGGGTGGATAAATCATAAAAGGATGCCTGGATTTGAGGGGAAGAGTTCATGAAATATGAGAAAAACACAAACAAAACAGAAACAGAATACATTGGTTGCCAGGAGCGCAAAAAACTCCTCTGGAGTCTCAGGAGTGACTTTGCCTGGGCAGGAAAGAAGATTCCCGAGAGTGTCGAGATCGATGGTGAGGAATACAGGCTGTGCGACATGGTCCGGGAACTTGGAGAAAAAGAACTCCTCAGTCTGGATGAAATTGCCGATATCAGAGCTCTTATACCTAAACTGAAGGAAAAGGCAAAAGCAGACGAAGAACTGCTCGAAGCCGAAGAACTTACAGTAGCAGAAGCAGAATCCCTCTATGAAGAAGCAGTCGGGCTTTTGCGGGCGGCAATGGATCTGAAGGATAAGCTTGAAGGAAAAGGCGGGAAAAAAAGCGTCGATGAATTTAAGAGGATGCTCAACACCCAGAAGCTTGTGGACGATAAGCGTTTTCAGGAACTTATAAAGAGCCTGAAGTGATGAGCTTTTTTATATTTTTCAGGTAATTCAGTCTATAGAGAATTTCAATTTCAGAATAAATCCTCCTTTTCTTCTCTTTTCTTATTCCTTCTCGTTTTTGAGGATCGTGGTAAGCTCTTCCGGTTTTTCAGTATATATCCAAAGTTTCAGGTTTGAATATGTTGTCACTTTAAGAATCCGCTGATAAGGCGCCTGGAGTTCGAAGTTGTAATAAAACACAAGGAGATATGTAACTACAAAGAACTGTGAAAGAAATAAGCCGAGTTTTGCGGAGGCTGAAGCTGTTTCTTCCAACTGTAAATCCCTTATTATCCATTCTATTTTACGAAACAGTATAATTGGAATGGTAGTTAAGAAGACTAAGCGCATAAGCCAGCGCAGGGAATGGTTTTCATTTTTTTCTATCGAGATTTGTTTGATGTCCTCTTTTCCAATCAAAACTGTCTTACGCAGAGGTCTTTTGATTCTGATTTTTTCAGGCATTGCTTCGACAGTACTGGATCGATAGGAAAGTAATAGTGGTATGAGAGGTAAATACAGAATAAACTCTGTCAGGATAATTAAAAAGGAGTCTGTAGGACTATATGTCCATAGAAGCAAGGAGGCTATTAATGTGAAGAATAAAATTATTACAGCCCACCATTCAGGAAAAAGGCTGACTTGCGCCTTCAGAACTTTACCTTCTTGCAGACTTGTGGAAGGAGGTACTAGCTTGCTCCCATTTTCCAGTTTAAAACTGGAAAAACAGTCTTCTCCCCTTTCTTTCTTAAGATAATTTTTCATCGGGCACCAGCCCATAAATTTTCTGATGTATTTACTAAATACCATCTCATACCCCTTCACAAATGCCTTTCAATAAAAGATTTAAGCTCTTCAGCCGAGGCTTCATCCGTGACCACGGAATAATAAGGAGTCCATTCATACCATTTTTTGTTTCTTGTTTTAATATACAGCTGCGTATTCAGGTTCAATAACCGGGTTTTTTGTTTCTTCTCCATAAATAGCAGGAGAGGAAGTATTGAGACCAGCAGCAGAAGTGGCTTCCATTCTCCTTCTGCAACAGAGATGTAAACAAAGAATCCACAAAGGGTAATTCCTCCAATTACTAGAAGCAGAGACATTTTCTTTGAACGTTTTTCAAGCTTGTGCGAAGTCACGCTTTCAATCTTTTCATAAGGAATTTCAAATTTATTCAATCTGAAGGCCTGCAGGTGTACCCCGAATCTGTCTACCAGAACTGCTGCCTCGAGAGTTTTGAGATATAGAAAGTAGTAACAGGTGTTAAGCAGGAAGAGACTTGCCAGGAAGAGTGTAATATCCTCCAGATGCCTCAGAAGCAAGCTGATGCTTATATAATAAAGTATAAATACCAGAGTTGAATTTGCAGGAAATACTACATTTGAAGTTAGGAATTCCGGACGATTTTCTGTTTTTCCGGAAATTGGGTCCATATTTGTAAAGTAACAGGACTTTTTTGTTTGCAGTTCCATTTTCTTGCAAGCCGGGCACCATCCCATCAGTTTTTTGATCTGGTCAAAAACAAAAGTCTTATTGGGCATTTATTTTCTCCCCAGAATTATGTACGACTTCTTCCATCCGTAGCCTTTGTCAATATAAATCACTTTACGGTTCTTCTTCTCCCAGTAAAGTATCTGAAGATATTCGAGCCACATACTGACCAGGAAACCTCCAATGAATGAAATCATTGCTTGAACGGCAAGTTCCCCACCATTAGTTTCAATGTAAGATAGCACAAAATAAACCACTAACACGATCGCGAATGTAGTAATTTTTCTCTTATTTGAGTACTCGGTAACTGGTTGTTTTATCAGGTCGTCATATCTTTGCATTTGTGTCTTCCAGTAAAGTATTGTGACTGACAGGGAAATAAAAGACCCGGCAAGTAAAAAGGTCAGTTTTATGCCTGTTTGATAAAATACCAGGAGATAGATAATAGTGAAAAAAGTGTAAACGAGGAGAGTTCGCGTACTTGCTTTCCGTAGCCAGCCGGGATTTTTCATATTTCCGTTTTCTCCCCCTGCGCTGTCTGGAATATCAGAATTACAATTTTCAAGGTTAATATGCTTTCTGGCTTCATGTGCTCTAACATTAGGATACCAGCCCATCAGCTTTTTAATGTATTTCAGAGCCATAGTTATTACTCCATTCACGAATCTACAATGTAGATCTCTGGCATGTAATACCCTTCCAGAAGCACTATTTTTTCCATTTTTCTTTTCCCAGTATACATCCGTAAGGTAATACAGAAAAGCTGTCAAACAAAAACCGGAAATAAACGTCAAAATTACTCTCCAGCCAAGCATTGAAGACTGTATAAGCAGTATTATCAGACTTAATATTCCAGCTATAGTTGTCAATTTATTTTTCATCTGAACACTTTTGCTGGAGTTTTTCACTTTATTCAAGAAATGCCAGTTCCAGATGCAAATAAACAGGTTAAAAATTGCTCCTGCAATTAGTCCAAACATGAAATATTCATCTCTGGGATGTACTCCCAGAAATCCAATTCCTAATATGGAAAAAAGAGTCAGCCCGAAGGATATAATTAATGCTCTGTTATGGCGTTTGTTCCACCAACAAGAAGATAAATCTGAAGAGTTTCCAGCATCTTTCCCTTTGGATTGGTTATTCATCTTAAAATATTCTGAGTATTTGGAATGCTGGAATTCAAATGTTTTTACATTCGGGCACCATCCCATTAGTTTCCTTACATTCTTTAATAACACGTTCATAGTCTATTCTTTCCCCCATTTCGCCTGCTTTAAGTCAGGCCTTTTCCACCAATTCTTTCAATTTTCCAAACAATTCGTCAGCTATTTTTGTAGGGTCTTCTGCACTATGGAGTTTAAGCTGCATTTCCTCTGCAAAGTCCCAGAGGAGTTCTATGCATTCCCTGTACCGGTCGCAGGACCCGCATTCCCCTTCATGTTCGTACCAGACCTGCATCCCGTGTTTTGCCGAGACAAAGATTATTGCATTGGCTTTGAAAGGAATCGATGTGCCGAAAAGAATTCCTTTCTTTGAGTCCAGTTTCTCCACTTCTATCCTGTTTGCCCTGGCCATTTCGAGAAGAGTTTCCTCGATACGTTTATCCATGCTGAGTAGGGCTCTTGAAACCGCCTGTCTGGAGACTCCGAAATGCTTTGCAATATTAATGTTCGGTATCCCGTTTCGGCGCAGGACCCAGAATTCAAATTGTTTTTCACCCGCCGGAAGGAACATCTGTAAACATCAGAACGTTGACTATATATAGCTTTCTATCTCTCTAAGTTTTTGTGAACTTTTCTTGAAAATTTTTACTCTCTACCAGAATGTCTGGAGACATTTGCACGATTGTTTGATGATCTGGCCATAAAACATATATTGAAAAACGTTAAAGCTTATTTACAGGTAATAATATAGATTAAATAATATATTAATAGATAAACTATCCTGAAAATAAGTTGTTAATTCTGGAGATAAAATGAGGTAGACTGTGCATAATGAAGGCAAATTAGTAAACAACCTGGAAGTCCTGTTTCTTTCGGAAGATTCCCGAAAACTGGTACAGACTCTCTCCAATGCAAATTCAATAAAAATCCTGCAGCTTCTGGAAACAAGAGGTATGTCAGCAGGCGAACTTGCAGAAGAACTCGGTTTAGGCTTGAATACTCTCAAATATAATCTGGATTCCCTTCTTGAAGTCGATTTAATACGAATTTCAGGGACAAAATGGAGCCAGAGAGGCCGGAAAATTAAGATCTACGAGCCAGTCGAAAAAATAATAATCCTTGTCCCTGGCCGCAAAAATGCCAATGAGGCATCAGTTTTTGACCTGTTCATGCGGCGGAAGGAGGAAGATTTCTGCATAATCGAAAACTGATTCTTATAAAATTCCAAAAGGGGTGCTGGATCTGGAAAGGAAGGGTGGATATGAGATCAATAAAGGAGCTTCTTTGATAGTTTTTTCTTATTTTTTTGATTATTTGCTCAGGATGTATTGACAGTAATATTTCTCAAGTCTGGAGACGGGAAAGTCGTCAGTAAGGAGAAACTGTAGATACGGAAGAAATGTTGAAGCTGCTCAATGTAAGTAATCGAGATTCAGTAACAACAATCAGGTGAATTTTTTATGAGAAGTTTTAGAAGAAGTTTAATGCTTGGAATTTCTCTTCTGGTATTGATATCCATGCTTCTGTTTGTGGTTGTCCCTTATCTCATAGCCGGACCTCCTACTCCTCTTTTCTCCGTTCGAAACCATGATGTTGGGGTTCATGAACTTAGAGTAGAAGTCTACGACTCGAAAAATAATTCCGTACTCGACAAAACATACGAGCTTTCAGCAGGAGGGGAAGTTTACCATCCCAAACCCTTCAGGTTCCTTGTTCCGGGGTTCGAAGTCGCGGATTATACCTTCAAATTCACACTTGACAACAGACTTACGGAAACATACAGTACGAATGTCCAGCCCTGGAACACTGTTGAAGTAGAACTCTACTCCGATTATGCGGAAGGACGGCCCATTTTCATAGGAGAGATAACTGTTTGAATTCAGAAAGCGGAGTTTAAATTCCTTCTCAAAGATACCCTTTTGCAGGGGTTCAAAAGAATCATCCAAAAAAAGTATAAAATTAAAAATCGGGCTGAATGAGCTTAACTCAATCAGCTCAGAGGCCAAGCACATCATCCATTGAATAAATGCCGGGGTTCTGCCCGCAGACCCATTCGGCTGCACGGACTGCACCTTTGGCAAAGATCTGGCGGGAGTGAGCCATGTGCCGGATCTCGACCCTTTCGGAATTTCCTACAAAGAGTACAGTGTGGTCTCCGGTGATGTCTCCACCGCGCACTGCGTGGATGCCGATTTCTTTTCCGCGGGGTGCGATTCCTTCTCTTCCGTATACGTACTCTTTGCCGCCCAGAGCCTCACTGATCACGTCAGCTGCGCGAAGAGCGGTCCCGCTTGGGGCATCTTTTTTCTGGTTGTGATGAGCTTCAATAATTTCAATATCATAATCTGCAAGATACTTTGCAGCTTCCCTGACTATCTTGAAAAAGACGTTAACGCCTACTGAATAATTAGGGGATATGACTGCACGTACCTGGTTTTTCCGGATAGCTTCATCAATTACTGACCGCTGTTCCGGATTCATGCCTGTAGTTCCTATTATAAGGTTTACTCCGCACTTTGCGGCAATAGAAGCGTTTACAACGGTTGCACTGGCTGCAGTAAAATCAATAAGGACATCAGCCTGAGTCTTTTTCAGGACTGTTTCAAGGTCTTTGACATCTGAAATCTGGATTCCCAGGTTGCCCACATGAGCAAATTCCCCTGCATCCTTTCCGATATTGCCTATGTCAAAAGCGGCGACAAGCTGCATATCCGTGGAACAGGTGATGTTTTCTATGATTAAAGAACCCATTCTGCCACAGGCGCCAAGTACTGCTGCGTTGATCATTCCATTACCCCCAGTTTCCTGAGTTCATTTACAAGCTTTGCCTGATTTGCATCACTAATGGGAGCGAGTGGAAGTCTCAGGTTCCCGCTTGCAAGCCCGACAAGCTCTGCAGCTTTCTTTACAGGAATCGGGTTTGTCTCAAGGAAAAGGGCACGGATCAGTGGTGCTATCTCGAAATGGATCTGTCTTGCAGTCTCGTAATCTCCTTTGATGGCTGCATTTACCATTCCAGACATTTTGTCAGGTACAATGTTTGCAGCAACCGAAATGACTCCTTTCCCTCCCATGGAAATAATCGGAAGAGTCAGTCCGTCCTCGCCTGAGAGAACTACAAAGTCTTCATCTATAGTATGCTCAAGGATCTGAGAAACTTTAGCGGCGCTCCCGCTGGCTTCCTTGATTCCTACGATGTTTTCTACCTTTGCAAGTTTGGCAATTACATCTACAGGCATATCCTGCCCTGTCCTGGATGGGACATTGTAGAGGATCATAGGGATATCTACTGCCTCTGCAATTTTCTTGAAGTGGGCAAGAAGACCTGCAGAATTTGGCTTATTGTAATAGGGAGAAATAAGCAGTACACCGTCAACACCCGCATCTGCAGCGTGTTTTGTGAACTGGAGAGCTTCTCCTGTGTTGTTTGAACCTGTTCCTGCAATCACAGGGACCTTTGCGCACTCCACTGCGATGTCTATTACTTCTTCATGCTCCGCTGCGGAAAGGGTTGCCGATTCTCCGGTTGTGCCACAGGGCACGATTCCTGAAACCCCTCCATCTTCAACAAATTCTATATTCCTTTGTAGGCCTTCCCTATCAATCCTGTCATCTTTTGTAAAAGGAGTGATCAGGGCAGGCATTGTTCCTTCAAACATATAGATATCCCTGCCTGTTTCCCGGAAATTAGTTCTTCATCTATTCAGTCAGTATACTTCTCAGTAGACTTTCATGCGTGCAACTTTTCTTGTGACATAGCCTGCAACCCTGTTTCTGATTATTTTGCTCTCAATGGTTGTATACTTTGTCACAAGTGCTTTGTTGGTCTCAAAGTCCTTTGTAAAAACGTCTCCGTAGTTTTCAAGCAGGCTGAATGCGGTTCTTTTGATGTTTGTCTCTCTTATATTTCCCATCGTATCTCCTCTTGGGTTTTTGTTTTTTTATTCCAGTTATTCAAGTTTTTGTGGTTTTTCCAACTATGTTTCCATGTGAATTCTGATTAATATGAAGTCGGGAAATGAAGTAGTTCCATGATATGGTTTTTCTTCTATCTCCTATTAATGATTTAGCGGAAACTGGATACAAAAATTTGATTATACTGATTTTGTCGACTAATAGGTAACTTGAGATTTATAAGTTTTGGGGTGAAAAAAATATTTTTGAGAACGCTCCTGCCCTTTCTATAAATATTTTTTCTTCTGTTTATCTCTCTTAACTCCTTCTTTTTAATTCCGCTTGCCTCTGTTTACCTTTATTTTCTGTTGAGTCCTGCCTTTTGGCCATTTTTTCTTAACCTGTTTGCCTTCATATAATCGGTTTTTCCCAGGAAACGGTCAACTGTTCCCGCAGTTGTGAATACAGTTTCTCTTGCCCCTTTGCGGTTGACAGTAAGCCCGCATAAAACCATGAGCAGACCAATTTCCGGTTTTATTTCAATGCTAATAGCCCCTATAAGGATCAGGGAAGAAGCTGCAAGCCCTTTGAGGGCACCTTTCCTGTAAGAAATATAGCCTGTCCTTTTAAAAATTCGGATATCCCGAACTGTCAGGAAAAGGACTACAAAATAGGCAAGCATTGCAATTTCCAGATACATTCTTTTCTCCATTTTTTGGTTTCGCAATTCCTGCTCCTTTAAAGCTTGTTTACAGGATTTTTTCACTATCTAATCGGATAAATCAAGCTGATAATTTCCAGGGGCAGGGGTTGGATCGGTGTCACAATGTAGTTTTTCAGTATTGCGATATAGATACTAATATCACATATGGATTCAATTATCAGTTTATCAGGTTATGGATTGTAGTATATTCGGATAGTATGTAGTATTATATTCGGATAATATATACAAAATCAGGTACTCTAAATAGTATATAAAACTAGCTGGTTTAGTTTTTTTCTAAAAGTCTCTTTTTAGCCAAAAAACCCGTAAAATGTAGTTTCCCCTGAATCTTGATAAATCCGGTTCGAAGACAGTTAATTTTATCCTAAAATATTTCACAGCATCCCAGGGTCAAGGAGCCCGCTCAGGAACAAAAGCCCGAGGAAAAGAGGCTGGTGGATAAAATATATCGATAGGGAATGTTTTCCTATCCCGGAAAATGGTTTCTGAAGCAGGAGTTTGTCGGCTTCAGGGATTTTAAACTGCCTGTTTCCATCTTTATAAAGAGAATTTCCAAGGAAAATCCCTGTAAGAAATACTCCAAACCAGGGAAACAGAGGGAAATAATCAAGGGTTGCAAAGCCTTCCGGCGTTAAGCCCAGCCAGAGAAGAGAAGAAAATCCAAAAGTCCTGTTTTTGAGATAGAACCCTATAATCCCAAAAAAAAGACCGAATAGCAGGTTTTCTTTTCCATATTTCAGGAAAGGATAGGCAAGTACTGCCGATACTCCAAAAAAATGCAGGATACCAAAAAGGATGTACTGTTCGGGAAAGAAAATCCAGGTTATACCTGTGATTATAAGCCCCATAGAAAAAAGTCTCAATCCTCTTCTAAGATATTTGGAAAAATTCTCCACAGGCTTTCCTGAGGTCCCGTTCTCAATCTCTCTTGAGTGGCTTATGGAAAGAGCAGTTCCAGATATCAGGATAAAAAGGAAAGCTGCACCTCTGCCCATATAGTAAAAAGTGCCGGACCTTAACTCCAGATCAGCAAGCCCGAAAAAATCGAGGTCATAGAGAAAGTGATATGCAAGCATTAAAATTACGGCTAAACCCCGCATACAATCAATTTCCCAGAAGCGGCTTGAGCGCCTTTCCATAATCTTTCTCCAAACTGCCTGAATCCCGTAAATGAAACACTACTACTTCCTTTAAAGAAAGCCGTATTTTATATAATCTGCGGGACACGGGGACAAAGACGTATTATTATATTCTTCTTCAGGTGAGGCAAGCCTGCTGATTACGAGTGTGTCTCAATTTGTTGGGATTTCAGGGCTTACTTTCCAGCTGTTACCTTATCATTTGCAGATGAAGCTGCAGCTCCGAAAAGGAGGAGAAATGTACTGAGCAAACAGAATAGGAGCTTTAATTCAGTCCTGTTCAGTTTGAACATGTTATGATTAATAAATACCCCCTCCTTGTTTTAACTTCAATTAACCTGGTTAAGTTATACCCATTGTCCCATATAGTTTCTTTTAATATCTCTTAAGCAGTCTTTCATATCAGTCCCAGTCCCGGGCCCAGGTGCGGAATTAGTCCGAATAAAAATATGTTTATAAAACCGTGAATCATTACCACGAGAGGAAGACTTTTTGTTCTGTAAAAGAAATACCCCAGTATGCCTCCAGCAAGAAAAGTATATGCTACCTCATAAAGAGAGCCATAACTTGAATGCATTATCCCAAAAAGGAGGCTTGCGAGCAGAACCCCGCCTGCAGGTCCTAAGAACTTTTCCAGTCTTGTCTGGATAATCCCTCTGAAGATAAGTTCTTCTATCAGGCTAACTACAAAAATCATTATAATTGTAAGTTCCAGCAGGTTGACAGGTGAAAGGTCCGGAATAAGCGGCCTGGTCTGGATCATTAAATACTCTGCTTCTGCGAATATCAGGCCTGCAAGCAGAGAGAAGGGCAAATAAACTACCATTTTCTTGAGTAACTGCATTTTTCCTTCTCTTGGGATTTCCTGATGAACGGCTATGATGGTTATCGGAATTGTCATGGGCATGTACATGAATATGAAAGAGTACAGATTTGCTTCAAAGAAGATGGGCATTGAAAGATTTACTAGCCGAAGAATTGGGAGGAGTATTAATGCCTGGTGAACTTTGCGTATCTCCATTTTTTTTGAGACGATTATTGAAAATGAAAGGATGATAAGGAGCAGCGTATAGGCTGCTGCAGCTTCTTTTATTCTTCCGGTAAAGATTAATAACTCGGCAAAAGCAATAGCAATAACAGGAGCTCCTGCAGAGAATATCTTCTGTAAGAATCCGGTTTTTTCATTAGTCTGCATTTTGAACATTTTCCCATACTCCGGAAAAGAGACCTTTCCTGCTTCAAGCTCAGAAGATGTATAGTCTGGAGACGCCATCTTCAAATCTCCTTTGTGACATTTATCCAGAGGTGTGTGTTCCTGTAGGGTACACTTTTTTCAGTTTCATTAAAAAGCAGAAACTCCAGTTTCATGTTCTCTCCCTCAACTGATGGGGTAAAAGTGACTGGCTCTTCCCATGTTTCGTTATTGTCAAGGCTGATGTATTTCTGATTCTCCGGAAGAGGCAGGGAGTGGTTTTCAAGCCTGATTTCCATTGTATAATCCATAGTTCTATGCTCATGGTTCGTAATCCCTACAATGACTGTCCCGCTGTTCCCTGGTGTTAATTCTGTGGGGTAGTTCTCAGCCACTTTATCAGGGCCCAGGATGTAAAATTCGGTAAATGACTCCCCTTCTTTGGGATTTCCTATGACATAAGCAAGGCTGCCAATAGAAGCCAGTATGGAAATTACCAGCAGCGCTGCAAAGGCTTTGTCGGTTTTAGAGCCCGATCCCTCAAGAAACTCTGCTTTCAAAGTGGAGACAAAGGTTTTGACTGTAACATTAAAAGCTTCGGTTTCAGGCAACTGAAGTCTTCTATAATATCCAACCCCACTGAGGAGAAGAGTAAAAGCCGAAAGACCTGCGAGTACAGGAGCTTCCCTGATTCCCCAGGAAGTATAGTTCATTCCAAGCCCCATGAGAGGGGCTATTGCAATACTTAATCCTAAAGAGAGCAGTGCTCTCTCGACCCCGTCCAGATCTCTTTTTGCAGGAAGAAGAGCTGCTGTCAGGGCATATCCTGGTAGGAATAGAACCAGAAGAAGTCCAAGGACTGTGCGCAGAAAGCTTCCGCTGAGTGCGGGCACGAGTACGAAAATATCAGTAAGGATCACAAGGCCGGCTACGAGTAGCAGGTCTAGAGGAAGTTGTCTCTTTCCAGCCATTTTTATCACTGCTAAAATATTTAGTATACAATCTTTCTACAATTTATACTTATGTGAGCTTTCTGCCAATCCTCTCTAATCATGTCTCTCTATATTTATTGATACACTTATTTTCCATTTATTTATACCTTTTCTGCATTTTTTCAATGTATTTACAGCAATCTGTTTTCAGGTATTGCTGCTGCAGAAGAAAGGAGAATTAAAAAAGAAAATTTAAAGAGAGGTCTAATTAAGTCCATTAATTTATTAATATACTAAATAAGCCACTATTTTTAAATTGATGTTTTGAAATATTATCCAGTCCCCTTGAGATATGTAAATATTTCCTGCGATAACTCAGATAGTCATGACAAGCTTCTATTTTATTGTAAAACCCTAACTCAATTTTTTTAATTCCCCTGTACTCATAAGGTGTCTTTCTATGAAATATTTTTCCTTCAGAGTTGATCTTGTCCTGCTTGTCATCAATCTTCCCATCTCTCTAAAAATATTTCTTATTGAAATGTTTCAAGTTTTCATAGAAAATTTTATTTTGTACCTTTCCCTTTTCTCAAAACATGAAAGTGCTGATCACAGGAGGAGCAGGTTTCATAGGCTCCCATATAGCTGAGTATTTTGCAGAAGCAGGACATAGTGTAAGGATTCTTGATAATCTTGCTACCGGTTTTTCCAGAAATATCCCTCAGCACAGAAACGTCGAATTCATTCAGGGGGATATCTGTGATCCCTCTTCGGTTGAAAAGGCAATCTCAGGTATGGATTGCGTTTTCAATGAAGCTGCCCTTGTATCAGTGCCACTTAGCTGTGAAAAACCAGTTGAGGCTTTCCGGATAAACACTCTAGGAACACTTAATGTATTGCGGGCCTGCGTAAGTGAAGGAGTCGAAAAGTTTGTAACAGCATCCTCGGCTGCAGTTTACGGAAACAATCCTGTACTTCCTAAAAGTGAGGGCATGTATCCTGAACCTGCATCACCTTATGCAATTTCCAAACTTGATGGAGAATACCTGGCAAGAATGTTTTACGAAG
>CAYSWX010000014.1:0-72420 GCA_964434965.1 uncultured Methanosarcinales archaeon | reverse complement strand
TACAGTATCATCTGCATTTCCACAGCTATTTTCATCATCTGCTGGGATTACAGAGTCTCCACAGCTTTCTGTTTTTGAAGTTTCTTTGGCTTTGTCACAGTCTGTTTTTACATCTTTGTTGCATTCTTCTGTTTTTGAAGTTTCTACAGCTTTGTCACAGTCTATTTCTACATCTTTGTTTGCTTCTTCTGTTTGTGTAGTTTCTTTGGCTTTGTCACAGTTTGTTTCTACATCCTTGTTTTCTTCTTCTGTTTTTGGTGTTTCTTTGGCTTTGTCACAGCCCGTTTCTACATCCTTGTTTTCTTCTTCTATTTTTTGAGTTTCTTTGGCTTTGTCACAGTCTGTTTCTGCAGCTTTATTACATCCTGCTGTCTGTGGAGTTTCTTTGTTTTTGTCACAGTCTATTTCTACATCTTTGTTTGCTTCTTCTGTTTGTGTAGTTTCTTTGGCTTTGTCACAGTTTGTTTCTACATCCTTGTTTTCTTCTTCTGTTTTTGGTGTTTCTTTGGCTTTGTCACAGCCTGTTTCTACATCCTTGTTTTCTTCTTCTGTTTTTGAAGTTTCTTTGGCTTTGTTGCAGTCTGTTTCTACAGCTTTATTACATCCTGCTGTTTGTGTAGTTTCTTTGGCTTTGTTGCAGTCTGTTTCTACATCCTTGTTTTCTTCTTCTGTTTTTGAAGTTTCTTCTGCTTTGTCACAGCCATCATCTTCTTCTAAAGTTGCTGCAACTTTGCCACAGCTCTCTAATGCTGGAGTCTCTTCTATGTCATCAGAGCTTTCCTGTCCGCAGTCTACAATAGATTTGCAGTTGCATGAGTCACAGTCACAGTTTTCCTGTTTACATGCTGCAACGGACTCACAGTCACATGAATCACATTTCCCCTGTCCGCAACCTGCAATTTTTTCACAGCTTGATTGATCACAATCTGGATTAGATTCACAGTTGCATGAGTCACAGTCACAATGTGCCTGTTTACATGCTGCAACAGACTCACAGTCACATGAATCACATACACATTTTTCCTGGTCACAATCTTCAATTTTTTTACAATTTGATTGGCCACAATCTTGAGTAGATTCACAGTTGCATGAGTCACAGCCACATTTTGTCTGTTTACATGCTGCAACAGATTCACAGTCACATGAATCACATACACATTTTTCCTGATCACAATCTGCAATAGAAGTTGTAGGATTTTCTGCAGATCTTGTAGGAGCATTACAGGAAGTTGCTCCTGCAGCAATTAAACTTGACATCATTATTATAATAGAAACACATGCCAGAATTTTCATAATTGGTTTTTCACGTAAGTGCATTTTGTCCCTCCAAACGTTCCAACAATTTCGTCTGATCCTGGTCGTTTTTGTATGAGAAAATCTGGAACCTAAAAGAGTTGGTACAGTTAAACATATAACAATACTTATTTGATTGCTCAAAAACTGATTAAAAAAAAGAATATAAGCCTTTATTTTGGCAAATAATTCCGATAAAAGATGCCTAATACTTGATTATACTATATGACCTGATAAAAACAACTTTAAAACTTCATAATACTTTATTTTATTTTGTAATGTCGTCTGCGCAGCTGAATTATAAGTTAATCAGTACATTATAAATGTTAGCATTGGTTGATTCTGTTAAATCCCAAGTTTTCCTAAAAAATATGATTAATTCATATTACTTTCACAAATTTTCAAAAATCCTTTCCATTTCTTTTCACTTTAATTTCTTTTTATTGTTTTTTGAAATAACATAAGGGGCTGGAAACTCCTGGTTAATAGACTTATATATCTTAATTTATACAATAGTTACCAAATGACAAAAGGAATACTTATTGCAGGAACCCATAGCGGAGTTGGAAAAACCACAGTCTCCATGGGTATTATGGCTGCCTTAAAGCACAGGCAGCTAAAAGTCCAGCCTTACAAGGTAGGACCGGACTACATCGACCCTTCCCATCACACTGCCATATGCGGCCGCTCCTCCAGAAATCTGGACACCTACATGATGGGTACGGAAGGTGTCAGGCAGACAGTTGCCCGTACGTCTGCAGACGCTGACATTGTTGTCGTTGAAGGGGTTATGGGTCTCTTTGACGGAATTGACTCTACGGAAATTGCAAGCTCGGCACACGTAGCAAAGACTCTGGACATTCCGGTGATTCTTGTAATCAATGTTCACGGCATGTCAAGAAGTGCTGCAGCCCTCCTGAAAGGCTATTCCGAGTTCGATTCGGAAGTCAGAGTTGCAGGTGTTATCCTGAACCAGGTAGGAAGCCCCCGCCATGCAGAACTCGTAAAGAATGCACTTCCGGGCAACATTCCTGTTATCGGCACAATTCCCCGAAGGAAGGATATTGAGGTCCCTTCAAGGCACCTTGGGCTTTATATGGCACATGAAAAGGATTATAACACCGCAGAAATGGCAGCATTTATCGAAGAAAATGTTGACCTTGATGCAGTGCTTGAACTTGCTGAACCCTGTTCGGTTCCGGAAGCTGAGAAACTCCAGAGCCCGGGAACAGATCTCAGGATTGGAGTTGCCTGGGACCCTGCTTTTTGCTTTTACTACCGGGACATGTTTGACACATTCAGAGACAATGGAGCAGAGGTCGTATTTTTCAGCCCAATGGAAGGGGAAGTTCCTGATGTGGATGGGCTTTACCTTGGAGGTGGCTACCCTGAACTCTATGCAGAAGTCCTGGAAAATTCACAAACCACCCGTAAATTGAAAGGACTTGCAGCCGACGGCCTGCCGATCTATGCAGAATGCGGCGGCCTGCTCTATCTCTGCGGAACTTACGAGGTCGATGACAGGGTTTATAAACTGGCTGATGTCGTGCCTGCAAACACGCGCATGACAAACAGGTTGAAAGCTCTCGGATATACTGAGGCTCGCCCTCTTGACAAAAATTTCTCTTCTCATAATATCCGGGGTCACGAATTCCATTACTCCATTACTGAATGTGACAGAGATGCAAGGTTTGCATACGAAATGATTCGCGGAAAAGGTATACAGGACGGCTTTGACGGCCTTATCGAGTATAATACCCTTGCAGGGTATATGCATTCTCATCCCGCGACTTTCCCGGTAGAAAAATTTGTGGAAAAATGTAGGGATTATAAAAGAAAGTAAAATGTTAGGGAGAGGTAAAAAGTCCCTTTTCAAATCTCCTTTTAAATACCCTTTTTTTAAATACCTTTTTCCTTTAATGCTTTTTTGTGAGACCTTTGCTCTGAAGTTTCAGGACAAATACTTTCAGCTTGCTAGGCTGAAATTAATAAGCTCTGAAGTAATTTTTGGAAACAGAGTAACTACACAGGAAAGGATTTTCAGATAACTGTTGGATGCCCTAACTGTTGGATGTATTTTAGTATATTGAATGTATTTAGTATATCATATGAACACCTGAAACGAACACCTGAAACAAAAGTTCACATCCCGTAACATACTCACTTACTGAAGGAGGAAATAACATGAAATTTATATGCCCGCTTATTGTTGTCAACAATATGGAAATTTCCAGGAACTTTTACGAAAAGGTTCTCAATCAAAAAGTACAGTGGGATTTTGGCGAAAATGTATCATTTGAGGGCGGTTTTGCAATACATCTCAAATCGCACTTCTCAGATTTAATAAGCATAAACAAGAACGACATCATCCAAAAATCGAATAATTCTGAATTGTATTTTGAAGAGGAAGATTTAGATAGTTTCCTTCAAAAATTGAAGGAAATAGGTTCTATTGAATATGTACACAAATTAAAAGAACAGTCCTGGGGACAGCGGGTTATCAGATTTTATGATCCTGATATGCACATTATTGAAGTTGGCGAACCAATGGGAAGTGTAGTAAAAAGGATGTTAAGCGAAGGATTTTCTATCGAAGAAACTTCAAAACGCACTTTAATGCCAGAAGAATTTGTAAGACAGTTTTTATGAACAGCTTATGGCTGACAGCCCTGAAGTATTTCTCTTTTCTTTCACTTTTCTTTCACTTTCATCTTCCTTTTTACTTTCCTTTTCTTTTTCCTCTGCCTGTTCTTTTTCTTTATTTTTAATGAATACTTTTTTCTCGTAATACCCAAGCGGATGGCTGATTTTCTCACAGAGCCTGTCTTTTCCCACGCAATTGCCGTAGGTCCTCATAGTGTCGCAGGCAGGGGGTTTGTATGCATTGCCTGTGGAGCCTGCGATATGCTCTATCTGGTAGAGGGTTTTTTCCGCATCAAAATCAGGCGAGATATTGAACAGGTTGAGGATCTCATTCACTGACATACCCACATTGAGCAGGAAAGAAGTCATCGCAAAACGCATTGAATGGGCGAGGTTCACTCCACCCTGTACATTCGCAAGAGCATGGGCGATACAGGGAGGAAAGAGCTCGGGCTCAACAGCTCCGAAGTCTGTAGACCCAAATTTCTTTTTCTGGACCTCGAACTGTTCTTTTATCTCAGCAACATATGGGGCGCAGAAACTGGAAACTTCGGGGGGAATTTCCGGGATAGGGAAGGACTGTTCAATCCTTTCCCTGACCGCTTCTTCAAGAAGCCTTGCAAACTCTTCTTTTGTTATTTTTATCTTACCTGCCCTGAGCTGGCGGTTTGTCAGTTTCCAAGAAGGCTCTTTCAGGGAATTTGAATACCGGATATAATCCGTAAAATGCATGCTAAAATAGGAATCCTGATAGTCTGCCAGGATTTCAAAATCGTTGCCGAATTCGAGCAAAAAATCGGGGTCTTCGTTTCTCAAAAAAGTATAGGCAGCCTTTGCTTCTGCAAGAGCATAACGCCGGGTAAAAAGCTGGTCATCCACGCAGGCAACCAGCATCCTTGCAAAAGGATAGGAAAGGAGTTCTGAAAGAACCTTTGCTTCCCCTGATACAGGGGATTTTTTAATTTCTCCCTCAAGAGCTTCTTTTACCCTTTCTATTCCACGAGCTCTTGCAGCCCTGTAAGCCCGCGAATTAAGAAGGCTTTCTAATGAAATTCCCAGGGTTCCAACGTGGGCAGATGCTTCTGAGGTAAATGGGTAATATGCAAGTTTTTCTGCCTGCATGCCATCCTTAGTCCGACTCGATTCTCGGAGCCAGCAGGTAAGAAATTCTTCCCGCACCGTTTGCAATTTCAAAGTCGATCAGGATAGGAAAATCCCTTCCAAGGGAGAGAGTAACTTCATTTACCTTGTTTGTGGGCTTGACTATATCTGTCAGGTAGTCCAGGGAGAAGAGGGAACAGGCTTCACCTGCTTTAAGGTCGATTAACTGGTCTCTGCCCATTTCCAGGCGGACCTGATCGGTATCACCCTTAGCTTCCATATAAAAAGTATCACCAGAAACTCCCATGAGCATATGGTCGCTTATCTTTTCTGCGGCTTTTACGGCACGCCTGAGGTCTGCACCATTCAGGACAACTTTGGCAGGCAGCTCGAGCTGGGGAACTCTGGGCTCAGCGCGGATTGTTGAAGGGTCCAGAAGAGAAAGAGTATAGGACAACCCTCCTACATCAATAAGGAGTTTATTGCTTCCTTCTTCAAGTTCCATCCTAACTATATCGCTCCTGTCCGCAATTCCCAGAAGGTCTGTAATCTTATTCAGGTCGAGTCCGATCTCACACTCATCAGCGTTGTATTCCTCAAAAGCCGATGATCCAAGTTCAAAAATCCCCATTGCAACGTTGGCTGGATCAACTGCTTTTACCGAAATACCTTCGGGTTTAATTTTGAACCTTACCTCATCTACAATTACAGCCAGTGCGGCAATCGCGTCTTTCAGAAGCTCTGCATTAATTGCTGCCTTGAACATGATTCTTCTCCATCAAATAAGTTTAAGCCTTAAACCCTTATCTATCCTTGGATATATAAATTTCCTTACAATTTGAGACTTTTTATCCTTTTGAGGATAACTTCCCGAATTGGAATAAGTAGCCACATATGGAATCGGGTTAAACAGTAGATTCAAAGTCCGGGCAACTATATAAATCTTGGTCAGAAAATCGGGAAGCTTCAGGCTCTGCCTGAAACATAAAAGAAGTTCTGACCTGAAAATTCGTTATCCAGAAATATACTTTTCAGGGTTATATTTTACAGAAGTACGTTTTTAAGAAGGGCCCGTAAGTAATTGATTTTGGAATTCAGTCGTATTCTCTCCATGTAAACCCGCACTTTGTACATTTGAAGAAACGGGTCTCGGACTCGTCAGCAGACCTGAGCTGTCTGAGCCACCAGGCTGCAGTGTTGTTTCCGCACTCAGGGCATTTTACATTCGTTGTTGGTAGGCCTGAAGTCTGTTCACCTTCGAGTACTACTACTTCATGATCGTCAATCTTGGCTTTAGAAACGAAACTCTTCTCGTTACTTTCAATCGGTATTATGTTTCCGCACTTTCTGCACTGGTAGTTGCCATCTTTCGGAAACATCATACTTTTACATTTGGGACAGAACTGCATTAATATCACTTTTTGCGTCATTTATCATTTTATTATGGTCAAAAGCCAGATCAGGAATCGAGTCAAGCTCAAAAAGTTCTACGGCAGCAGCATCAGAGCCTGATTTTAAGTCTCCGTATCCTTTCGCAAGGTAACACACTGATACTGTGTGCCTTCTTGGGTCGCGTTCAGGATCGGAATAGACACCGATAAGTTTGAGAATCTCTACAGAAAGGCCCGTTTCTTCAAAAGCTTCCCTGGCAGCTGCTTTTTCTGTACTTTCCTCAATTTCGACGAAGCCGCCAGGAAGGGCAAATTTTCCCTGATATGGAGGGTTTTTTCTCTTCACCAGAACAAGCTTGTTTTTAAAGAGAATTACAGTGTCAACGGTTAGGCTGGGGGTATTATGGTTCATAAACGCCTTCACAGTTCACTTTCCGTGAGCTCTTTTTTCTCTACAAATACTTCCTGATTTACTTTTTCTGACATTTTGCCAGGTAAAATCACATATTAGTTTCGCCATGTAAAATAATATATTAGTTTCACCATGTAAAATAATATATTAGTATTGTGCATATTGTAGAAACTCGTCATCATATTTCAATTATTCTTATCCACTTTTTTATTCTTTTTAATTCTTTTTTAAGTTGTTCTCTGGTTCTCCGTGCAGTGAACCGAGTCTCTCTTATGCAAAAAAGTTCCTTACGCAGTAGTCTTTATTAAAGTTTTCTCTTTTATGGATAACCAAAAGTTACTTTATCTATTTATATTGAAACCATTAAATCTGGATAATTTTTCTTCTAAAATATAAATGTCTTATAATCCGTTATTTTTCTATAATAGAAATTTGTTATTTATTACAGGGCGGTTACAGCATTAAATCCCTGATTTCAAAAGTCCGGGCAGCATTTATTTATATATTTAGAGTTAGGTCAGATGCCTGTAATCCATAATTTCATTTAATTACCTGGTTTGATAACACATGGGACTTCAAATTCGCTGTATCAGAAAGTAAAATCCATAACCTTTGAGTCCCTTAATATTTATGGATATGAAAACTTTAAATTCTTTGTAGACCTCCTATGGAAATCTATTAATTATTTTAGGGAATTTCATGTTCTGCTTCCCAAAACTTCAGAACTTGCTCGAGATTTTCCAGTATCATGGGATGATACGAAATATTGAATAACTTTATCCCGGGCAAAAAGGTGCGTGAAAAATGATAGAAAGTGTACTCTGGCTCGCAATCGGGTTAATGATTGCGTCATCCGCTATCCCCAGAAATTTAAGAGTTCGTAAACTTATAGGGGGAATAGGATGGGGTGTATTTTCCATACATTGGGGTTACCAGCCTCTTCATTATGTTGAGATTCAGGACTATGCCAACGTGGTCCTTACATTTCTGTTTGCCCTATTCTGCTTACTTGTGGCATATATAATGCTTCAGGAGTACAGGAAAGGTCCTCTTGTCCTAAAAAACAATAGAGAAGTGGTACATTCGGCAGTCTCAATTCAGAACGAAGGAGATCCTCTTGATATAACTTCAATGCTTACAAGTGCGAGTGCGCTTGGAGCTCTCGTTTATTTCCCATTTGCTAATTTTGCTTCTCTGAATACCTGGATTATAGGAAATGTTACATCACAGGTTACCTGGGCTCTTCAGTACTTTGATATTCCGGCATATATGAAAGCCTGGAATATGATAACCCTTAACGGGTACACAGTTGAGATTATCCTTGCATGTACCGCAATTGAAAGTATTGCTCTTTTTATGGGGCTGATAGGATCTGTCAGAGCTCCCCTTAGTCGCCTGTTTTCGGCTTTCATTGTATCCGTACCCGTGATTTATATTCTTAACCTGATCAGGGATATCTTTGTGGTTGTAGCTTATGGAGAACAGTGGTTTGGCGCTGACAGTTTTGTCATTGCACATAATTATATCGCCAAGGCAGGGTCAGGAATAGCTCTCTTCTTAATTTCATATGTTGTACTCAAGATTTTGCCTGAGTTACTTGGAATGATTGATGGCCTCTGGGTCATACTCTCCGAAGAATTGAAATATCTTCTGCGTAGATTTGCTAGGGATTGAGATCAATGATTGCAAAAGGCTCTGAACCCTGGCTTTTCACAGCTGTGTCTGTAACCGCCCTGTTTGCAATTCTCTCCAGGGCAACAGATAGCTTACCGCTCCTTAATCATATTGCTCATATGGGAATGGCATTAACTTTTGTTATGGTTATCTTTTTCAGGGATCCTGAAAGAAAGGTAGAAACATCTGACACTTATATGATTTCCCCTGCCGATGGTACGGTTATCGATATCAGAGACAGGAAAATATGCATATTTATGTTTCTTCAGAATGTGCACGTTAACAGAGCTCCAATTTCCGGAAAAATCCGGGAGATAATATACAAAAAAGGTGGTTATCTTCCTGCTTTTTGTAAGGACTCGGAGAGGAATGAAAGAAACGAATTTATTATCCATAGCAAATATGGAGATGTAAGAGTCACACAGATTGCAGGCACCATTGCCCGCAGGATTGTCACATATTCAAGTGTGAATGATACTGTAGAACAGGGACAGCGTATTGGTATGATCCGTTTTGGGTCAAGAGTTGATGTAACGATTCCTCCTGATTTTGACATTATAGTTGAAAAAGGGGAGCGAGTGCTTGCAGGCAAGACCATTATAGCAACAATAAAAAATGACAGGGACTTTTGAATATGAACGTATTCCAGATGTTAAGACTCCCGGACCTGGTCTCTCTTTTGAACCTGATCTGCGGGATTGGCTCTGTTGCAGTAGCTGCCCAGAGTGACTCTTTTGGATTTGCTTTGATCCTGCTCCTTCTTGCGGCAATTGCAGATGGAGCAGACGGATACATTGCCCGCAGATTCAGGGGTGGAGAACTCGGGGAGCAACTTGACTCCCTGTCAGATGCGGTTTCTTTTGGAGTTGCCCCTGCTCTTCTCATATTCCTTGAATTTGGAGTAAAAGAGCCTATTGTCGGAATATTTGCATGCTTTTATGCTGTCTGTGGCGTTCTCAGGCTCGCCCGGTTTAATTCCACAATCTCTGTTCCAAAGACAGGATTTGAAGGGCTTCCTATTACCGCAGGTTGTATAATGCTCGTTACATACCTTTTGCTCGGCAAAAGCTTTGTAGGAGTGGATGTTTTACTTGCTCTAACCCTTGCTCTTTCAATCCTTATGGTGAGCACCGTAAATTATCCGAAGATCAGAAACACAAGAATCCTGGCTTTCGTAGCTTCCGTGTTCGGGATAACCATGTTCCTTTACTTCATTAATGTGCAGTATATGCGGCTCTTTTCTTTCCTGCCCTTTATCCTCATGCTGAGCTACCTGTTTTCACCTTTCTTGAAGATTCCTATGATCAGCATTGTTCACAGCAAAGATCACGGCAGCAAGAAAGGGATAAAGACCGCAGGAAGAAAGGAAAAGCATTGAAATTACTTCAAGGATTATCTGCTCAGCATACTGGCACATCGAATTAACAAGGAGGGGATTATTTGATTGAATCCAAAATAACAGATAGGGATAATGCACTTTTCGAAGCAGGAATAAAACTTGGAGCCCTCTATCATCAATTTACGGGTTCCCCTGTAAACCTGAAAACAGCTTCAAGTCTTGAGCAGGCTATTCAGGAAAGCATTTCAGTTCAGCCCTTTGTGGAAAACATTTCTGTGAAAATCGACCGGGACCTCTTAAAAAGTAAGTTAAACAGCGAGTTCGGATACACAGAACTTCAGGGGCCCATGCTTGAAGTTAAAATCACTGTAAAATACGGCTCTTCGCGGGTGAAAGTCGCAATGGAGTACGACTCTGAACTGAATTATCCATTAATGAAAATTCAAAGTATAGAATAAGTAAAGATCGGATGATATTTAGAATCTGAAGCTTTAAAATTATTAAATTTAAGAAAGGAGCAGGGGTTTAGGAGCAAAGCTTCAAACCTCGCTTTTAGAAATTTCAAAAGCCCTGACAACTTTCTCATTCTGCTCAGGAGTACCTACTGTTACCCGGATAAAAGAATCTCCGGCTCCCCTGAATGAATCACAGGAGCGCACGATTATTCCTTTTTTCAGAAGGCTTTCTGTGACCTTTTTTGCTTTCAAAGGAGCAACATCTACAAGTACGAAGTTTGCCTGCGAAGGGTAAACCGTAAACGGGATTTTTTCCTTCAGGTATTCCCTGCCTTCCCTTGCAAGACTTATGCTTTTATTCAAATGGTCTGCGTCCGAAAGTGCAGCCAGCCCTGCCCTTAAAGCCGGAAGACTTACCGAGAATGGAGTAGCCGCTCTTAAGTACTCTTTTGCAAGCCATTCAGGCATTATCCCATAGCCCAGGCGCAGCCCTGCAAGCCCGAATACCTTGGAGAAAGTCCTGCCAACCATGAGGTTGTCGTATTCCCTTACGAGACCTGCAAGGTTCCTGTCCGCAAATTCAACATATGCTTCATCTACAAACACAAGGGCATGGGTATTTTCAACAATTTTTCTCAGGTCAGCTTTGGGAAGTAGATTGCCTGATGGGTTATTGGGGGAACACAGGAAGATGATTTTAGTCCTGGAAGATACGGCTTCAAGGACCTTTTCAGGGTCTACAGAGAAGTCCGGGTTCCGCCTGATAAAGACAGGTTTTCCGCCGCATGCTCTTGCAGGCAATTCATAATAGGCAAAGGTAGGGGTAGGGATAACAACCTCGTCTCCCTTTTCAATTATTATCCTGCAAAGCCCGTCAAGAAGCCCGTCCATCCCGGGGCCGGAGGCGACAATATTCGACACCGGAAAACCTGTGTATTTCGAGAGGGCTTCTCTCAGTTCCCGTGCATCGGCTGAAGGGTAGATATTTGCTCCGGAAGCTGCCTCTACCAGAGCCTGGACAGCTTTTGGGGAAGGTCCCAGGGGGTTTTCGTTCGAGCCCAGTTTGATTATTGATTCAGGCTTAAGACCGTAGGCTAAAGCTATTTCTTCTATGGACTTTCCGGGAACGTATTCTGCAATATCAAAGATTTCCTTTTTTATCAGTTCACGCCTGCTCAAGGACATCAACTACCGTATCGATCTGCTCTTTCGTAATCACAAGTGGAGGGACAAGGCGGAGTACCGTGTCTGAGGTGCAGTTTACAAGCACGCCGTGTTCCCTTGCAAAATCTACAAACTTTCCGCAGGGGTACTTGATCTCAACTCCTATCATAAGCCCTTTCCCGCGGACTTCCACAACATCGTCCCTTTTCATGCCTGAGAGCTTTTTCATGAAATAAGCTCCCATCTCCTTTGAGCGCTCCAGAAGCTTTTCTTCTTTTATTGCTTGGATCGATGCAAGAGCTGCCGCAGAGACGAGAGGCCCGCCTCCGAAGGTCGAAGCATGCTGCCCACGACCAAAACTGAGGCCGCTGCGAGCTGCAATGGCTCCCATGGGAAGCCCACCTCCCAGGGCTTTTGCCATACTCATGATATCGGGCTCTACCCCGAACTGTTCTTTGCAGAACCAGGTACCTGTCCTTCCAAAGCCTGTCTGTACCTCATCAAAGATAAGGAGGGTTCCGGTCTCATCACAGATTTCCCTTACTTCTTTTAAATATCCGGAGTCCGGGATATTGACTCCGCCTTCTCCCTGAATCGGTTCAAGGATCACTGCTGCAGTGTCTTCGGAAATTGCCTTCCTGATAGCATCGGCATCGGAGTACGGGACAAATGTGGTTTCCGAACTTACAGGCGGCATAAAAGGGTCCCTGTAAATGCTCTTGTGGGTTACACTGAGAGCTCCTATGGTCCTGCCGTGGAAGGAATGTTCGGCTGCTACAAAAGCACTTTTTCCGGTTGCTACGCGGGCCAGTTTCATTGCAGCTTCTACGGACTCAGCTCCGGAGTTGCAGAAAAAGACGCGTTCCATACCTGTTATCGAAACAAGGGTTTCAGCAAGTTCTGCCTGGATTTCTGTATAATACAGATTTGAAACATGGATCAGTTTCTCAGCCTGAGCCTGGATTGCTTTAACAACTGTCGGGTGGCAGTGCCCCACGTTGTTTACTGCAATGCCTGCCACGCAGTCGATATACTCTTTACCGTAAATGTCCTGGACAACTGCTCCTTTGCCTTTTGAAAGCACAAGGGGCTGGTGCCCGTAAGTCTGCATCACATACTTTGAGTCTTTTTCTATAGTAGAATTGTACCTTGCCTGCAGGTCGCTGGTATCAATAGTTTTATCTGTCAAGTGAATTCCTTTCCTTTAAATCTATGATCGTAAATTTGTCTCTGGGCGTAGCAATGAAAGTTATCTAAAGTTTAATGTTGGAAATTTAAATTTTAAAGGTTATATTGAACATTAAATTCTCCTTCGGCAATGTGCCAAAAAAATGGATTTATATGTCAAATGTGAGTGTTTTGATGGAATTTTCATCTTAAATGGACTCTGGTTTCTACAAAGATGTCCTTAATTAATAATTTTCTGATTAACTAAGTTCTCAGTTTTAACTAAGTTCTCAGTTTTAACTAAGTTCTCAGTTTAAATTTTTCCCCTACCTTCCCAAAAACCGGATAATTGCTGATTCTTTCAGAATTCTCTGAGAATACTACTGTTTACTGCTCTCTCTGAATAAAAGAAAATGCACTATGGATAAAGGAAATTTTCGGTACTATTTTTTTTCTATATGTTGTATTTCGATCTACTATATTTTCTATATATTGTAGAATTTCCTGCTATGCAGCAAAATAAGTACTCTAAGAAATAGGGATCCACAGAAAAATTGTATATCCCAGGAGTAACCCCTTTGAAATATTCTGAGCCGAAGAACCGTACATTCTCGGAGCCCGATTTAAAAATTCCGATTAGCTCTGGTGTTCAGGTCCTTGTCTCTTTCTAAATGATCTGGGTCCTGCAAAATGCCGGGTTCTTGCAAGAGACCTTGTTCTGGCAGATTTTTTTTCCATACCAGGCACAAAGCCGTTTTTGACTTTCGGACCGGTTTTGATTAGAGAATCTATATCGACAAGGTTCACAGCTTTTATGATTCCTTCTTCAGGCTCACTCTTTAACTGCTTATCTGTCTCAACCATAATCACTTTCCCTAAAGCGTTAACCTCTGCAAGAGGCGGCTTTTCTCCTGCTGCTTCCCGTAAAAAAGATACTCCTGAAGGTGCCTTTATAGTACCTTCCACTCTTGCTTTTTCGTGAAGGATTACGGAATTGGCTTTTATTCCTCCGAAGACTCTGCCGTTCCTGCCTATATGTACCTGCCCTTTAGAAATAAGGCTTCCATAGACGGTACTATCTTCTCCTATTGTTATGTTTCCTTCTGAATTGACGCTTCCTTTAAGGACCAGGGATTTCCCTGTTTCGATAGACTGCACCCTGAGGTTCCCTATCAGATAACAGTTGCTTCCGATAACTGCTTCTCCGCCGATTTCAATGGCTTCAGGAGATACTTTTGCATCTGCGGGTATGATAAGTACTTTTTCCCCAGTTTGTTTCCCATAAAGTTCCTCGCTTTCCTCAGAGTCATCAAAAAGCTCTTCAATTGCTTTTTCCACTTCTTCTCCTTTGCCGAGGCGCATCATTTCCCTGATATACAGGAACAGAAATATGATTACTGGGACAGGGTTCCTGACGACAATCCAGCCTTTGGCTTCAAATCCACCTTTAATTTTGACTTCTTTTCCTACGTCCAGGTCCCCTTCTACGCTCAGTTTTCCGTCAATGGTGACGAATTCTCCCAGATATGCATTTCTCCCTACCTTTACTCCGCTTCCTATTTTTGACCACATGTCAATCCTGGCATCAGAGCAGGCTATCACATCTCCGGAAACAGCAACCCCTTCTCCCATGATGACCGTATCTCCCGATATACAGTACTGGACGCTGGAATGATTGCCAATAATAACGTCTCCATCTACTGTAATCCTGTTTGTTTCTATTCTGGTATTATCGGGAATCAGCAGGTATTTTAGGATTTGCTCTGGCTCTGAGATGTTTTCACTCTCCGAGAAAACTGTTTCCTGTTATCAGGTTTGAAGGTTCAGATTTGGTTTTAAATGTATGGTTTTAGTGGTGTGGTTTTAAAGGTGTGATTTGAAAATACAATTATTTATTTTGTAAGGTAGTATTTATTCAAAAATAACTATCTACAATATATTCTTATTCATTTTTTCTGCTCATTCTCATTTTTTGAGCAGTAAGGATAGCATCTTATATATTATATCTAGCTATATGAAAATTTGTATAAAAAGTAAAAATACTTTTTGTCTTTCTGTGTAAAATTTATTCTTCTTTTTTCGAAGCTGTCCCTACTCTTATGTCCACAGCTGCTCCACTTTCAAGAGCAAGGATCTCTGCAGGGGATAAGAGCAACTGCCCTGTTGCAAGCAGCCTGTCTGTTTTATCTGTAACAAGCACTTCTTCTCCAGCCCGGAGTTCCGGATCAATCTCAACCACATGCTTTGCAAAAGCTGTTTTTCCTGCCTCTACAAATGGTGCAGCATCATCTGAAACGACTACCCTTAGCTTTTTTCCGGGAAGAAGTTTGTGGACTATGGAAGCTCCTTCAATACTGAGAGTAAAAAAACCGTCCTTTGCTCTTGCAGTTGCGATTCTTTTACCTGAATGTAAGACCTGACGTACTCTTTTTGTCCGGGACAACTGGAACGTTGATCCATCAGGGAAAAGCTCTTTTCCTGTACCTTTCCCAAACTGGTAGTCCGCAATCATACGGACCCTTGAAAGTCTTTCTATGTTGCTGTTCATAGGGCTAGATAATATATGCAGACCTTAAAGCCATTCCGGTTGTCGGGTTAAGCTGTCAGAAGATGGATAAATTTATGTTTTCCAGATGAAATAATCAACTATTTATATTTTGTATCTTTTAACCAATGACTGTATGGAAGTACAAGTTCCATAACAATGTAAATGAAAATTAATTATTGCATTTATTCGAAAAATACACAAGTTTAGCTTTCACTAACCCTCAGGCATTTATCCTGCAGATCGAAATTTCTCCAGAGCCATTCACAAATTTAAAAAAAAGCCGGGATTTTATTGATCCGTAAAAACGTTTCTTTAGATGAAGCTCACCTCCAGAAACTCCATCCTTTGCTAGAAAAAAACGGAGGAAATTTAAGTGCAGCAATAAGGGAACTAATCGATCTGGTTAGCCCTTGCTCTGAAAATTATGAAACTCCAGACGCTATTTCTGAAAGCCTGAAAAAAAAGGAAAGTTTTCCTGAAACAAGGGAACGGCTTCTCAGAAGTGGAGAATGTGTTATGATAAGCCAGCAGATGATGAAGTGGCTTATCAAAAGCAATGCTGGTAAGCTTATTGATGAAGACGTTGTCCATGAGCTTATAAACCCCTACCTGATTACTACAATTCCAGAACTGGAAGAGTACCTGAACTTTAGTAGTAAACAGCTTGGATGGAAGATTGAAGTATCGAGTTCCTGTGGCGAAAACCTTCAAAATGGGTGTACGAGTATGGATTTCGTTGGGGGGGACAGGGACCTTCGCGAGTTCATTGTAGAGACTGTCTGTATTTTTCTCTCTCGCTGGATGGGTCTGGATGCAGAGGCACTTCACAGGAAGTCCAATTCAAGTACCTTATATCTCAGGCATTTTCGGCACGATATACAAGATGCAACTCCCGGAGTCAGGAAACTTTTTGGCTCAAAAGATATTCTTTACAGGGAAATTGAGAGTAAACCTGCTTTCTGGATAACGCTTGCGGAACTTTATACAAAATTCAATTATAGAAGGGTAAATCTGGATAAGACCGTTTTTGAATCCTTTTTAGCAGGAAAGCTTCCTAATCTCTCAAAATATTTTGAACTTAAAACTGATTGCTCAATTCGAGAAATTCCTCTTTCAGAATTGCTTCCCCTTTTTAAAAATCTCTTAATTGCCACACAGCTTGCAAACGATGTGGAGATATACGCTGAGAAAGGAAAAGAGTGCATCAAAATCAGGCACGACTACACTGACGAATGTGTAGTTTTAAAGTTTATTCAGATGTATTCCGATCTATTTGATGCTGGTCTTCACAGATTCAGTGTAACACACGTTTCTGAACTCATAATATTTGATTTTTCCATTTCTGGCACTTCAGGACATGATGCTATAAAAGTTTCTCCGGATCGGGATCTTCATTAATAAATAAGAACTTTTATATATATACGAGCTGATCTTGTAAGGTTGCTTGTGGTCTTTAAGCGTATAGTATGACTACAACTGCCAGGCTGTTTGTTGAAATACAATCTTTGTAAAGCAGGGATAACCTTTGATTCGCAAAAACGTTTCTATGGAAGATGAATACCTTCAGAAATTGCAGCCCTTCCTGGACAAAAATAACGGGAACCTTAGTGCTGCAATAAGAGATGCAATAGAACTTGCAGATGCTGCTCTTCAGGGTCATGAGTCCGTAGAAGACGCCCTGGAATATTTTACACAGGACTCAACAAAGTATCCTGAGATTCGCAACAGCCTGATCGAGAGCGGAGAATGTATACTGATTAGCCAGCTTTCATTCAGGTGGCTTATAGAAAATACCGATGGGATACTCTTAGCTGATGAACTTGTAAGTGAAATTTTTAATCCGTATCAGATTAAGAGCGTCTCAGGTCTCTTGGAGTATTTTAATGCGCGCAGCATGAATATGGGATGGGAAGTTAAAGCTTACCTCAGTACCTGGGAAGATAACACCGAGGTCATAGTGATTGAGAATGGGGACCCCAGTTCAAGAGCGTATCTTGCTGAGGCAGTGTCTATATTTCTCGGCCTCTATCTAAATTTTGATGTTTCCTTTGTCCATAGGAAATCGAATTCAATTCGTATTTTTCTCAAGGAATATAGATCCGACACGGATGTCCCGCCTGGAGTTAGAAAAAATTTCGGAACTCTTGACTATACTTTTAAAGAAATTAAGAGCAAACCAGATTTCTGGACATCTTTAGTAGAGAGATACAGGCTGCATAGATATCAGCGGGTAAATCTCAACAGAGATGTCTTTGAAACGTTCCTTTCCGGGGGAATACCTGACGTAATAAGCTTTTTTGAGGCATCTGCAGGCAAGCCTATCCAGGAAATTCCACTTCACGAGCTGTTTGCCATTTGCAAAAGATTAGTTTCTGTTACCCATCTTGCAAATGATGTTGAAAGATCAGTTGAGAAAGGGAAGGTAAATCTAAAAATTCGGCATCAATTTTCCGAAGAAACTGCTATTGAAAAACTTATAGAGTTTTTTTCAAAATTATTCCAGACAGCAGGGTATAAAATTGAGGTCAGGACCGTATCAAATCTGATTGTTATTGAGTTTGAAGATGCCTGTTAACACTTTATCTTTCCATAGCCTCCAGTACTGGCACATAATTTTTCTTTTTCATTATTAATGTATTTTTTCTTTCCCATCTTTAACAATTAAAAAATTATACAAGTTATGGGTGTAACTAGGTCTCTTCATATTTGTTTATGGTTTCATTTTTGTCTTTCATGCTTCTGTTTTTTCATCATCTTCACTTTATGCCCCCAATTTTTAAATATAAATCTTTCATTCAATGCTCTAGCAAAAAAATTAATAAGTAAGAGTGCAATCTAATATTGGCCTATAAGTGTAGATGATTGCGGGAAGTGAGAATAACTCGAATCCCCTGCACTTTCAAAAAGGGAGAAGAGGATGTCCGCTTGATTGTCCGAAAAAATATCTCGATTGATCAGAGTTACATAGATAAGTTAAAGCCCTTTCTGGACAAAAATAATGGGAATTTAAGTGCGGCGATAAGGGACTCTATCGAAACTGCCTTTCAGGCTATTAACGGGAAAAAAAATGAAAAAAGTGAAAAAGATTCAAATCGGGTTTTAAAGTATACAGAATCCCGTAACAAAATGGTTGAAGAAGAAGAGTTTCTGCTTGTTCATCATACCATGCTTGAGTGGTTTATTAAGAAAACATCGGGTCTTCTCATTGAAGAATCAACCGTATACGAGTTAATAAATCCATATACTATTAAAAAAATTCCTGATTTTGTCAATTACGTAAATGCATTGAATGAAAAGATTGGCTGGAAAATTAAAGTTGATGCAGAATGCTTCGGAAGTCCAGAACCTGAATCTGTAATCCTGACGCTCTCCAATGGCAATCCCTGTTTCAGGGGAGTAATTGCTCACAGTCTTGCTCTTTTTCTTGCAAAACAGATGAAACTTGACGTACAGGGACTATTCAGCAGATCAAACGTGACTAAAGTATATCTTAAACGGTTTGAGTTTCTTAACTATGAAAAAGTTCCTAAAGGGCTTGAAGAACACTTCGGGCCAATGGAAAGGACTTTCAGAGAGATCCAGAGAAAACCGGATTTCTGGAAAAACCTCATCAAGATCTACAAACAGCAAAATTATCAGCGGCTCAGCATCAATAAAAAAGTTTTTGAAGCTTTTGTTTCCGGAAATCTACCTTCAATTGACGATATGGCAAGAGAATTCGAATTATTTACAGGCAGACCACCCGAGGAGTTTACTCTTGCAGAACACATAATGATTTTTAAAGAAATTTACCTTACTGATAGTATCGGAACCGAAATTGAAGTCTGTACTGATAAGGGCAGTGAATATGTAAGATTAATTCATGATTATTCTGACAGCAAAGTCTGTGAACTCATTATATTATATTATTCAACCGTTTTCAAATTCATTGGTCACCCGTTTGCAGTCACTTCCAGTCCCCATATGATTGTTTTTGAGTTCGGAAAAAAATTGAATCCCAGTCGTATTTCCGAAAACCGGCTGATAAAAACGGAACCTGAACCTTCCTGTGCTCCATAAATCTTATTTGGATGGATAAATTCATATGTGGGAGGTCACTATCCTTTTTCATGACTGATGTAATTCTTCTTTGGGACTGTCCCCTTCTTTTTGAAAAACTCTTCCTGGAATATGGGCTTGAGTGCAGCCGTGCACTCTCAACGTCCCTTGGCACTCCTTATCTTCCTGCCTGTAAAATTCTTATCCTGCCTACCGGTTTTGCAAATAAACAGTATACAAAAACAGGAGTCGGGCTTGAACGCGGCAAACGTTCCCTTGAGAGATTTGTGACAAAAGGAGGTACTCTTCTCGTCTTCAGCCCTCTTGTACCCGAATATGAGTATGAATGGCTGCCTTTTTCTCTGAAATACATAATGGAAGAAAACCCCTGTACACCTCATCCTGTGGGCGAACATGAAGCTCAGAAACTTATCGAAAACATTATTACTCCTGCAGGATGCGACGGCTACTTTTCAGAAACCGATGCTCAGGTTGTCCTCAGAGACGACAGAGACAGGCCCATCATGGTCGTAAAAGAAATTGGAGAAGGGATGATTGTCGCAACCACAATCCACGAACTGCCTGCAGCCGGGTTCTTTGAGTGCAGGACTGCATGTACGGGAAAAGTGAAAATTTGAAAAGGGAATTCTGAGATCAGAATCTCCACCTTATTTTATCTTTTTTACCTTTTTGTCCTTTTTATATTGCTCTCTTAGTTTCTTGATGTCTTCCGCTTCATTTTTCATCCTGATTACAAAAAGGCCGAAGCAGGGCTTTATATATTGAAATATAATGTCATTTCCTGAAAAACCAACAGGAATATCTGTACCCAGAAGGAATATGCCTTTTATATCGTACCCTCCTGGTACCAGGTACATCTCCTCTGAATGTTCCTTAACGACTTTTTCGCACTCTTTTGGAGTTGCGTTCTTCAGAAGAATTTCAAAGTTATAGTCGCTTAAACAAACCATTTTTGTACCCTTTATGTTTTTTCTTTAGACTGATCAGGGAAAACTCCGATATTTATCAATACCTCAAATGACCGCTAATTAAATTTGCAAGTTAAAATTATGAGGGGATGGTATATAGAAGTAACATTTTGAAAAGAGGAACGGAAGATCCTGTAAAAACACTTAGTTATTAGGTTTAATATTCGCAGTATTTTTCTGAAAACCCCTTTCTTGATAATTTTTTTCAAGATCCAAAATATAAGATGTATGCCTTCACGAATCAATAATTTCTTTCTTTCTCAAAACATTTGTGAGTTTCACTACAGAATAAGCAGCTCTGGTTATTCCCATACTTCGGTCATCTACATCTGTCCCAACTAAATATAGATTTTTTATCGGAGTGACGGTTTCTGCTATAAAACCGTTTATTGCTACAGAAGCTTTCTCTGGAATAGTAATTTGGTAATGAATCATATCTATATGTTTATTTATGCCAGGATAAACTCGCAAAATTGTGTTGTATGCGTCCATTTTTTCAGATTCTAAGGAGTTATTCTCATCTA
The DNA here is from genome assembly GCA_964434965.1 of uncultured Methanosarcinales archaeon. Classification (GTDB taxonomy): domain Archaea; phylum Halobacteriota; class Methanosarcinia; order Methanosarcinales; family Methanosarcinaceae; genus Methanosarcina. Next base: position 51,682 of record CAYSWX010000014.1, on the reverse strand, counting down.
TGGAAAACATAAAACCCACAAGTTTTTTTCCCCTGGGGGCAAAGCTCTTGTTATAATTGCTTATTGGCATCGCCCAGAAAGGTTTCTTCTTAAACCACACTTCTCCCCCTATGTAGTTGAATTCTTCAAACTCTTCATCCAGACCAAGCCATATTGTTAAGGCCTTCGATTGTTTGATTCGATTTAAATCCGAAATATAAGATTCAGGTAAATCAGTAACATATTTTGGAAGATCTTTTGCAAAAGCCGAGTAAATAATTATATTTGCAAAATAGGAACCTCCTTTTGTCAAGACTCCTTTTGCAGTGTTGTTTTCTGTGATTATTTGTTCTACACCAGTATTGGTTTTAATCTCAACCGTTTCTGGTAAAGAGTAAAGAATGGCATTTAATATTGCCTTCAAACCATTTCGTGGATAAAATTGATTATAATTTACTTTATTATTGTTTAACAATCTGCTGACGTAAGATGCTCTCTTAAATTTATCAAGATGATGTTCGCTATTTTCATCAGTAATGTCCTTCTCTATATCCTCTTCAATAAATCCCCCTCCAACAAACATTCTTTGAACTGATGTCTCTTTTGCGGATTTTCCAGATAAAAAATAGCTAAATGTATCCATGAATTCTTTTGTCTCAGATGAGAGTGTGTTCCATGGAAGGCATTGATAAACTGAGATATTAGAAAGATCAGTTCCTAATTGCCATGAAAGCAGCATTTTAGTTAACGATTGCGCAATTATGAGGCGATCTTTTTTTGGCAACGTGTCCATTGTAAGATAGCCCTTAAGAGTGGTAGGTACTTCTTTCAAGCCGTCTGCATCACGTATAAAGTAGTCACCATAATCAACAAAAGCAGGAACATAGTCAAAATAATTTTCCATTAAATATCTTAGTGGTCCACCGCTGTGTAGTTGCGTAATAGCATGGGGTCCGGTATCAACTTGATAACCATTAACAAGATAGCTGTTACAATTATTTCCCAGGCTTCTATTTTTCTCTAAAACAAGAACATTTTTCCCTGACTTTGATAATACCAGAGCAGATAATAATCCGCTGACTCCGCCACCTATTACAATCGAATCATAATTGTTCATAATATTTCTTTATAGAGTAATATTAATTAATACTTTTCTATCTCATGGAAACAATCGCTTGCATAGGTACCAGTAAACCCAGTTGCTCTCAATTGCTTTATGAATACATTAAATTCTTTTTGTATTGTCCAGGAACTGGATATTCACGTGAATCCATAATAATCTATATTTATATATCTTTCAATAAAACCAGGATAAGAGGCCGATGTCTGGTACAAGCAAATCGGATACATCCATCTGATAAATTGTTCTGGAATACTTTTACGAGTAAAAGTTTGTCCTTGAAGATAAAAGGATTCCAGGATTCATCTCAAAACTGGTCCCGGTAATTTATATATTAAACTACTGATAATATAAGGATGGTTAAAATCAGACCTTAAAAGGGTTGAAATGCGGACTTATGGATAAATGTCCGATATAAACTCTTTCTTGTTTCAAGAGTTTCCGCCGAATCTCAATTGCAAAGGTTGAAATTAAGAATTAACCCTATCTATTCTTATAGATACTTATAGATAAAATAACTCCGAGATGAAGTGTTATGACCGGCGCAAAAGTGCTTCTCATGATGGGATGTCCCGAGGTCCCAATTCAAACTAGTATTGCCCTGTATCTTTCCCATAAGCTGACCAACTTCGGATTCGATGTAACCGTTGCCGGGACAACTGCTGCAACCAAGCTTTTGAAAGTCTCTGATTCCGATGGTTACTATGCAAAAAAGCTGGTGGATCTCGATAAAACCCTTGAGGACATTATTGAAAAAAGGAATGATTTTGACATATGCTTTGCCTTCATGCATAACGATTCAGGAATGACTTATGCAGCGACAGTAAGCGCCATTTCACAGGCCAAAATGTACTCCATTGTTTTTGGAAGGCACGCCGAGGAATTAGCCCAAACAATAGAGTTCGATTGTGAGAAGATAGTTACACAGGATGTTCACAACCCTGTACGTCTTAAGAACAAGCTGGATAAGGTAATGGAGGAGATGGCCAAATGAGCTGTATTGAACAGATGAAGTACACAATCCTCCTGGAAAGGATAAGCTTCAAGGAGGCTAGAGAGTATATTGAGAAAAACTCGGATGAAGTCTACTATGTATCCCCGGGTTACAAGATCTTCAAGGACTACTACATAATAGGAATACCGCCCATTGCTGTGGGGGTAAAAGGTAATGCTTTGATTTTCCCCTATACAAAGCCCTGCCATGGAAGCTTTGCCCTTAGCATAGAAAACGAGGATAGCATAAAGGAAATAAATCGGCTCAGAGAGATGGAGAAGGAAAAGGGGACATCTTCATTGAAGAAGGGAAAAACTCTTGAAAGCTCGAAGGTATCCTCCAGCTATCTGGATATGTGGAAAAAATGAATTCTAAGGGTTGGCCGTAACTGAGATAAAAAGGTAACAGGAATAAAAAGAGGATTAACCAGAAGAGTATTTCAACATAGAGGGACGGAGTCATACCCCGTTTCCCTCCAGGTTGACATCAAAATTAAGTTTTACATCCTTTCATTCTATAATCAGGTCTTTAACCCTGATTCCGCTTTCCACGATTTTTCCTACGATTTTTCCGCCTGTTATCTCTGCAGCTTTCGCGGCATCTTTTTCCGGCAGGATGATCAAAAAGCCCATTCCCATGTTAAAGGTCCTGTACATTTCAAGATCATCAACTCCGCCTTCTTTCTGCAGGAATTTGAAAATCTCCTGGGGCTCAAGAGGATCATAGAAGTCAAAGCCAAGCTTCGTTACCCTTCTCAGTTTCAAAAGCCCGCTGCCTGTTATATGGGCCAGCCCGTGGACTTCGCATGCCTTGAGGACGTCTAGGACTTCTATATAAATTCTCGTGGGTTCAAGGAGGTCGTCTCCTATGGTTTTTGAATTGTCATACGGGCAGGGATCATGATAAGAATACCCTGATTTCTCCATGATCTTTCTCACCAGTGTATAACCGTTACTGTGGACTCCTGTACTCGGGGTTCCGACAATAACGTCGCCAACCTGGACTTTTCCTCCTTCAATAATATCCTCTTTTTTGACACATCCAAGGCAGGTGCCTGCAAGGTCAAAACCTTTAATTATATCGGGCAGGGTAGCGGTTTCCCCACCTACAATAGACATCCTGGATATTTCTGCTCCTTTCAGCAGTCCTTCTCCGATCTGTTCGGCAAAGCCCTCTTCATGCTTTTCCAGAGCAAGATAGTCCACAAAGGCTATAGGTTCAGCCCCTATCGCCAGAAGGTCGTTAACATTCATCGCGATACAGTCTATTCCTACAGTGTTCCAGCGCTTCATCTCGTTTGCTATAAGAACTTTTGAGCCGACCCCATCTGTTGTCAGGGCTAGAGCATACTCCCCGAAGTCCAGAAGCCCTGCATAATGCCCTATCTTCGTAAGAGGGGCTCCGATGCCCTTTCGAACATAGCTCAGTTTATCTATCAAGGTTTTGACGGTTTTTTCTTCCTTTGTGATATCCACGCCTGAATCAGCGTATGTTAGGTGCTTTTCGCTCACTCTGTGCCCCTCCTGCCTTCCTCATAACTGTTTTTCAATCCCATTTCCATTATAAAGTTCAAATTCGTCGTGTAGGGTCTTGACTGTGGCAAATCCGTCATCTTCCCTTACCACGAAAGATATATTGTACTGTGAAGATCCCTGGCTGATCATAATAATGTTAATCATCGAATTTCCAAGTGCTCCAAATACCCTTTTTGCTACTCCTGGAGTCCCTGCCATCCCTGCCCCAACAACTGCGACTACGCATACATTTTTATCCGAAGTGATTTCCTTTACGATTTCACGGTTGAACTCGGAATGAAGGGCTTTTAATGCAGGCTCTACATGTGCTTCGCTGACAACGAAAGAGAGATTGGACTCAGAAGATCCCTGGCTGATCATAACGATGTTTACTCCTGCCTTTGCAAGCGCTGTAAAGAGCCTTGCTACCGTTCCAATTGTGCCTGCCATTTCAGCTCCAGAGATATGAATAAGGGCTACGTTTTTGATCAGGCTTACAGCTTTTACGACGTGTTTGCACTGGAACTTTTCTGCTACCACAAGTGTACCAGGGAATTCCGGGTCAAAGGTGTTTTTGACCCTTACAGGAATATGTTCACGCATTGCGGGTTCAATAGTTCGAGGATGCAGAACGTTTGCCCCGAAATAAGAAAGTTCCATGGCTTCTGCATAGGAGATCTGCGGGATTGTCTTTGCTTCGGACACTATTCTGGGGTCCGTTGTCATGATCCCGTTAACTTCTTTCCAGAGCCAGATCTCGTCAGCTTTCAGGGAGGCTCCAAGGATGGAAGCCGAGAAGTCAGATCCGCTTCTTCCAAGGGTGGTAATTATCCCATCTTCATTTTCTCCTATAAAGCCTGTGACCACAAGGATATGGGATTCAAGCCTGCACCCCAGTCTCTTTGATACAAGCTCATATGTCTTTTCAAGAGGGCGTGCGTTTCCGTAATCCGATGTGGTTACAATCCCGGCTTCTCCTCCTGTATATTCTATTGATGAGATCCCAAGGGAACGGACAGCGCCTGAAACGATCGGAGCTGCCAACCGTTCTCCATAGGAGGAGATATAATCGATTGACCTGTTGGTAAGTTCGCCTAGATAGCAGATTCCGATCAGGGCTTTCTCAAGTTCTTCAATCCTCAGATCAAGGATCTGGAGGACTTCTTTTGCAACATTGGGGTCGTCAATTGCATCCCTTACAGCTTCATGGTGTTTGTTTGTAAGTTCTGTTCTGAATTCTTTTACAAGTGAAACCTTGCCTTTTGTTGATGCAAGGCGAGCATTTTCCAGAAGCCTATCGGTTACTCCACCGAGTGCCGAGGTTACCACCACGATCTGGTTGCCTTCCTCATGATACCTTTTGAGAAGCTGGGCAACATGACGGATCTTTTTTCCGTCCCCAACGGAAGTTCCTCCAAATTTCATTACTATTTTCATGATCGGACCACGTTTTAGCATTAAGTCGGGTATTCTGACATACTTCTTTTTTCTAATATGTTGCACTTAGTATTTTAGGATGTTAATTAATTTGACCACCATGATCAGTGTTAACAGGCTAATTTAGCATTAGCATGAACTATAGCCTGAGATATATACTATTACTCTTACAGCGCTTTTTATAAATAATACTGCTGTAAAGAACGTTTTGTTCTGGCTCTCCTGCCACTTTACATTTTACGCTGGGAGCCTGTCGTGTATAGGATATGGATACTATATTATAATGTTTGTGTAAAATGGGTATAGGAATTGAAACGTTAGGATCGGCAGAAAAAGCTTGCTGGCAGATGCCAAAAAATATTATAAAGGTATCTGGTAGAAAGCAATATATTTTATCTATGAGATGAAGGGCTAAAACAGTTGGAAAAAGGTGAAGCAATGAAATATGCCATACTTATAGGAGATGGAATGGCGGATTACCCTATAGAGAAACTGGGTAATAGGACTATTCTACAGGCTGCCCGAACACCTGCTATGGATTCCATCGCAGCGCGCGGAAAGACCGGACTTGCAAAGACCGTACCTGATGGTTTTCCTCCAGGAAGCGACGTTGCGAACATGTCTATTTTGGGATACGACCCGGCAACCTATTACTCAGGAAGGGCTCCTCTTGAAGCTGCGAGTATGGGAGTGGCTCTTGCAGCTGATGATGTGGCTTTCAGGTGTAACCTAATTACCATAGAAAACGGGATAATAAAAGACTACAGTTCAGGGCATATCAGCAGTGATGAAGCAGAGATTCTGATCGATACTCTTGATTCCGAACTCGGGACAGAGAAAATCAGGTTTTATCCGGGCATAAGCTACAGGCACCTTATTGTTGCCGGGAATAACCTTGGAGCTGAAACAGAATGTACGCCTCCGCATGATGTCACAGGAGAAAAAAAAGATAATTATCTCCCCAGAGGAAAAGACGGAGAGTTTTTCTCAGAGCTAATTGAAGCATCCACAGTTGTTCTGGAAATGCATCCTATTAACCTGAAAAGAATTCAGGAGGGAAAAAATCCGGCGAACTCTATCTGGGTCTGGGGGCAGGGTTATGCCCCGAAGTTCAAGGCTTTTAAGGAACTTTACGGGAAAAAAGGGTCTATTATTTCCGCAGTGGATTTGCTTAAGGGCATCGGAATCTATGCAGGTCTGGATGTAATTGAGGTCCCCGGAGCAACCGGTTATCTGGATACTAATTATGAAGGGAAGGCAAGCGCAGCTATCGAATCCCTGAAGACCAGAGATCTTGTTTTTGTGCACGTGGAAGCTCCTGATGAGGCGGGGCACGAAGGAAGTATTGAGAAAAAACTGAAAGCAGTTGAGGATTTTGACAGCCGCATAGTTGCTCCTATCCTTAAATATGCCGAAACCTCAGATGAACCTTTTACAATTCTTGTGCTGCCGGACCATCCTACTCCTGTTTCGGTAAAGACCCATACAAGAGATCCTATTCCGTTTGCTGTTTACAGGACTGATAAACCCGATCAGGATACTGTGGAAGCCTTTGATGAAGAATCGGTTAAAAATGGTTCTATGGGGCTTGTAAAAGCTTCAGACTTGATAGGAATGCTTGTAAAGAGCTGAATTTTTCAGGCTCTTTATATTATTTTTGTGTTCAGATTCTTTTTTTCCGTACATTTTGGGAAAGCGAAGGAGAGTCCTCTTGATTTTAATCTGGGGAGCTGTCACTGAAATTGTTCTTCAGGAAAACATATATATCCTTTCTCAATATATTCAAAATAGCATATCTATAGATGCATCATTTTTTACTTAAGGGGGAATATAAAGATGAAGTGGCCTGCTAGAAGATCATTTTCAGGACCCTCACGCTGGGATCCTTTTGAAGAGATTCGAAGAACACAGGAACGTCTGAATCAGTTGTTTGAAGATTTTATGCCAATGGAAGAATGGAGCGGTGGAAAAGTATACACTCCTGCTATTGACATAATGGAAGACGACGACAAGCTCGTGGTTACTACCGACCTTCCCGGAATCAACAAGGAAGATGTTGAAATCAATCTCAAAGAAGACATGCTTGAGATCAGTGCAAAGTCAGGCAAAGAAAAGGAAACTGAAGAAGAAGGCTACCTGCGCAAAGAGAGGGAGTATACACGCTTTTACCGTGCTGTCCGCCTACCAGTCGGTGTAAGGGAGGAAGGCTCTACTGCAAAAATGGAAAACGGCGTTCTGACAATTTCCCTTCCGAAAGCAAGAATTGAAGAGCCGAAAAAGAAAATAGAGATTGAGTAATCCTTCCAGAAGAGGAAGGTAGACTCTACTTAAATTAATAGAGGGCTGCGAGATCTTTCGCAGTCTTTTGCTTTTACTCCTTTATGACTATTTTGATTATTGCCTTATCATTTTTCAAGTTAATTTTTATATCCTGTTAATCTCTTTTGCTTCATTTTTTTCATTTTTTTCAGGAAAAAATTCCTCTTTGAAATTCAGCTGTAGTGTGGAAATATATATTTTATTTCTCTGGGTTTTTCTCCTTCTTCTCCCTCGTCTTCGTCCGGAAACTCTTTGCTCTTCCTGGCTTCGGCCATTGCGATCACAGGGTGCTTTTTCAGGAATTCCAGTGAATAAGCAGTAGTTTCCTTAGCTGAGGATTGGAAGATTTCATCGATTTCTTCTCTGCTAAACTGTCCGTGGTAAAGAAGAAGTTGAGTTACTTTATTTCGTGTCTCCTGAGGTTCGTTCTCATAGTCCAGGGAGTAGAACAGTTTACTTATAATAACTCTTAAGCTCCAGGACCTGCTTCGCTCATTGTCTTTTAACTCAAAAGGGCTTTTTTGCTTAATTTTCTGTATTATTTCATTCAGGTCGTACTGACTAATGTTCAACACCCCTTAAGAAATCAGATTTGTAAGCTAGATATAAATTTTTCAATTGGCTTAATAAACTGTATTTAAGCAAAGTTTGATTGAAAACTGATTGATTATTTAATATCGATTAAATCAAACGGACTGAAAAATGATTTGTGCAAGCAAAAATTCGAAAAATACAATGCTCGGAAGTTAGAATCAAACGGAAAACAAAGTGAAAAGTGCGGCATCAGGAAATTATTCTCATCATCTTTTGCTCAGCCGGGGTAACTCTCATCATCGCCGCATGATCCAGTATATCGGTGGTCTTATTTATGGTTACTGCCTTTCTGCTATAAATTATTCACTTATGGGGTTATTTTAGTAACCCGGTGAAATCAGCCTACACCACATTTTATCCCTTTAAAAATATCTTAAATTTCTAATACATCTTATACCTTTAAAATCTTTGAGGAAGCCCTTTGAAATTTGAAGCAATTGCCGTAGAAAAAATTCCCCTTATACACAAAGGGGACGACCTGCCCTCTATTATCTGTGAGAGAGTAGAACTTCAGGACAGAGACATTCTTGTTATTGCCTCAACCATCGTTGCAAAAGCCGAGGGGGAAATCTTCAGGCTTGAAGATATTGCCCCAGGAGAGCAGGCTCTTGAAATCGCAGCCCGGACAGGAAAAGATGCCCGTTTTATCCAGGCTGTCCTTGCAAGGAGTAGAGAAGTCCTTGTCGAGGCGCCTTTCATGCTTGTCACAACACTTGCAGGGCATACCTGTGTAAATGCGGGAGTTGACGAGTCCAACATTGAGCACGGATTTTTACTATACCCTCCTGAAAATCCGGATGCCAGTATTTCAAAACTCGGAAAAGAACTTGAAAAGATTAGCGGGAAAAAGTTAAGTGTAATTGTTACGGACACAAACGGGAGAGCCTTCAAGATCGGGCAGACCGGAGTTGCCATAGGAATTTACAAAATCAAACCTATAAAACGGTGGATAGGAGAAAAGGACCTTTTCGGCAAAGTCCTGGAGATTACAGAGGAAGCAATTGCTGATGAGATTGCAGGCGCTGGCAACCTTTTAATGGGAGAAGGAGCAGGCGGCATTCCTGTTGTAGTTATTCGCGGGCTTGATTATTACTGCGAAGAGAACACATCTATAAAAGAGACATACCGCCCTGAAAATATGGATATCATCAAAAAAGGGCTTCGATGCATGCAAAATAAAAACTGATTTTAAAAGATAGGAACCTCAGATCTCAGGTACCAATCTAAAAAGAGGTATCTGAGGCTATCTGAAATCTTTAATTCAATTTTTCAGTTCAAAAGGAATATGTTCAACTTGCACTCCTGCGCTCCTGAAGAAAACAAGGGAATCGGTGTCAGGATACGGTGTCGAGTATACAACCCTTTTGATGTTTGAGTTTATAATCATTTTCGCGCACAGAATACATGGCTGGTGCGTGCAGTAGATAGTTGCGCCGGCAATGCTGACTCCGTGTATTGCAGCCTGGATTATGGCGTTCTGCTCCGCATGAACTGCCCTGCATTTCTCATGCCGCGTGCCTGATGGAATTTTTTCAAGGTCCCGGATACATCCGGTGTCAAGGCAATGCTCCATGCCGCTTGGAGCTCCATTATATCCGGTTGAAAGAATTCGTTTATCCCGGACGATTACTGCCCCTACATTGTTCCGGAGGCAGGTTGCCCGTTTGCCTACCACGTAGGCTATTTCAAGGAAATATTCGTCAAGGGAAGGTCTTTTTGTCATTATTTTTAATGAACAGTAAATGGTATATATAGTTATAACGTTAGAACTTGTGCCACTTTTAACAATAAATTTTAAATGAAATGAATTAACGCTATATAGAGATAGAATTGTTTTTTGAGGAATATTATTATATTCAATGAAAAATATAACTAAATCGAATTAACTTGCTTACACTGTAAAGAATGTGGAAAACTCGCCCAGGAACCATACCTCGAAGATAACTTATAATCTCAGGTTACCAGGCGTGTTCCGGACTGTAAGTCTGGATGGTTCCGGCTGTAGATATTAAACTTCCGTATTCTAAATCTGAACGTTTTCTGGATTATAAGTCCGGACAAAAAACTCGGATAAATTCAAGAAAAAAAATAGATGCATTCATCCGGAGTATTAAATTATGGCAACAGGTTTGACCGAATTATTAGATAATTTCGTGAAAACTCACGATAATCGCCAGTTGCTGGCATTCCCCCTTGCAGTACTCGCAGTTTCTTTAATAATACTGCTAGTTTCCTTTATAAGCAACGGGTCGCCACTAATCCTGGGAATGGAATTCCAGGGCGGTACCCAGATTTCGGTAGAAACGACTGATTCTCCTGCTATGATTGAAGAACTGTATTCTTCTTACCACATAACCGATGCCCGACAGACCGGAAGCAGAGTTATTATGCAGTTTGGAGTTATGGATAATGAGCAGCAGCGTCAGCTCGAACAGGATGTTATGAGTCGTTATTCAAATGTGCAGATTCAACAGGTTGGACCAATTTATGGTCAGGAACTACAGGCACAGGCTGTTAAGGCTCTTGTAATTTCTTTTATAGGAATGGCAATTGTAGTATTTCTGCTCTTCAGGACTTTTATCCCTTCGGCTGCAGTAATACTCTCAGCTTTTTCGGACATCATGATTGCAGCCGCTTTCATGAGGGTAACGGGGATTGAACTTTCCCTCGGAACACTTGCAGCTCTGCTCATGCTTATCGGTTATTCTGTGGATAGTGACATTTTGCTCACAAATAGGGTAATTAAACGTCGTGGCCTGGTAGAAGAGAAAGTCTCCCAAGCTATGCATACAGGTATCACCATGACCACCACAACCCTTGCAGCGCTCGCGGTTATGTACATAGTCTCGACTTTCGGCTACCTGGTCATTCCCTCATTCCCACAGATTACTCTGCTTTCTCATATCTCAATCGTATTAATTGCGGGACTTTTTGCAGATATGATGAATACCTGGCTCCTGAATACGGGAATTTTACGATGGTATGCGATGAAACCCGAATTCAGAGGGAGGTATAACAGATGAGCGACAAAAAAAGCCTTTTAAAAAATCCAAGAGTCATTATCTTCATTTTAATCCTTCTTGGCTCTATAGTGGCTATCCACCCAGGTTATACCCCCGGAGAAGGGATAACCACCAACCTTAATTTTGGGCTTGACCTGGAAGGTGGGTCCTGGCTCCAGATAAAACTGGAGGGAGCACTTGCCCAGATTGATGTAGATTCCGGAAAGTTAGTCAGTGGAATTGTCGAGCCTATAATTGGAGCACCTATTGAGATCACAAAAAATACCCTTGACGTCGGTGGTTCTGCCGATAAATCTGTAACTTTCACGACATCTGCTCAGGTCAGTGCCTCCCAGCTTGATTATCTTGGCACTGTAAGCGTGGACAAGCTGAGTGGGAGCAAAACTCAGGTAACTATCTCTGATACCAGTAAGGAATCTCTCGTCCAGGCTTACCTGTCAAGAGCTCTTGATGCAGAAGTAGTTCCCATGAGTACTCAGAAAGGAATTGTCTATGAAATCAGGACTGCAGTCACCGAAGAAAAGCTTGAGACCCTTCTGGAAAAGGTTGGAGGTTCAATCCACAAGAACGAAGATGGGACTTCAACTTATAAAGAAGGAGTCAGCAGTGAAACCAGAGACCTGACTAGGGACATACTTAATGACAAGCTCAACTCTATGGGTCTTAAGGATATTCCTGTCAGGACTGTAGGGGACGAATATATCCTCATTGATTTTGCAGGCATTGACCTGAAGACTGCCAAGGAAATAGCTGAAAAACCTGGAAAGTTTGAGATCAGGATTCAGACAACTGGAAATGAAACAGAACATGTCCTTTACGGGGATTCTGTTCAAAGTGTTGGAATTCCAACCTACCATGACGAACAGTGGCATACTCCCTTTACCCTGGACGAAAGCGGAGCCCGTGCCCTCCAGAAAATTGCACTCGAAACCGGGGCAATTGACGATCCTAATTCCCATTACCTGATGATGTATCTTGATGGAGTTGAAATCTATGGTGCTCCCTTAAGCTACTCTGCAGCCGAAAAACTGCGAGAAGGTCCTATCTATTCCTGGGAAGCTTCCACGGGTACTGATGAAGTTGCCAAAACTCAAGCTACAGCACTTCAGGTTCACCTCAGGGCAGGAGCTCTACCTGTAAATGTAGTTCTTGTAGGTTCAGGACATGTGGATGCAGGTCTCGGATCACAGTTCAAAACTGCAGCTGTAATTACAGGTCTTATTGCTCTGGTTGCAGTGGCAGCCGTGGTTTACTTCAGGTACAGGAGGCCTGAAATTCTGATACCCATGGTCGGAACTTCTACCAGTGAAGTTATTATGATCCTTGGAGTTGCAGCAGCCATCGGCTGGCAGCTTGACCTTGCAGCAATTGCTGGTATAATTGCCGCAATCGGGACAGGGATTGACCACCTTGTAATCATCACAGATGAGGTGCTTCACGAAGGTAAACTCCCTCCAACAAAGGTCTTCAAGTCCAGGATAGGAAAAGCTTTTGCAATCATTTTAGGGGCAGCTTCCACAAATATAATTGCCCTGTCCCCTCTGGTTGTAATGGGCTTCGGAGCCTTGAAAGGCTTTGCAATTACTACTATCATTGGTGTCTTCATAGGTGTGGTTTTTGCAAGACCAGTATATGGTGTAGTAATCAAGGAATTCCTTCATGTAGATGAAACTGGAAATGGGAGTATAACCGAGTAAGCATTGAGGGAAAAATAAAGGCTCTAGAACTGATATTCAAATACCAAAGATAAAGGTTCTAGAACTACTATTCAAAAACTAAAAAATAAAGGTGGAAGGTATGCAGGATATCTGGACTCTAAAATACAGGGCAGACACTCTTGAAGGACTGCTTGGAAATGAACATGCTGTGAAAACGCTTTCCGAACTGGTTCAGTCCAGAACCCTGCCTCACCTCATTTTTTATGGTCCTGAAAATTCCGGAAAAACAACGGCTGCTCTTGCTCTTGCCAGGCAGCTCTATGGAAATACCTGGAAGAACAACTTCGCATACTTTAATGCCTCAGATTTTTTCGACCAGGGAAAACGTTATCTTGTAAGAGACAGGCGTTTTGTCCGTTTTATCGGGACTGATGACCCTAAAAAAATCTACAAAAGCGTGATCGACATTTTTAAGGAAATTATTAACGAATATTCTGGAATGGCTCCCCTTGATGCCGATTACAAACTAATCTATATTGATAATGCAGAATCCCTTAGGTCGGATGCACAGCATGCTCTCAGGCGGATCATGGAAAAATACAGTGCAACATGCAGGTTTATTCTTTCTACTACAAGACCTTCTAAACTCATTTCTCCCCTCCGTTCAAGGGGTCTTCAGGTCTTTTTTACCTATGTTCCGGATTCTCTCCTGAAACCTCATCTTGAGAGGATTGCTCTTTCTGAAAAACTGGAACTTTCAAGCGGGGTACTTGATGCTATCCTTTATCTTGCTAAAGGAAATGTTGCAATAGCTGTTCAGACTCTCCAGCTGGCCTCCCTGAAGGTCGAAGATGCTGAAATTACGGAAGATATCGTCTATGAAGCTACTATGAAAGGCAGGGATGAAACTGTAGATTCACTGCTTGAGGCTGCTCTTGCAGGTAACTTTTCCAGAGGGCGTCAGCTCATAGATGAAATGATTATTGAAAAAGGATTTTCAGGGGCTGATATCCTTGAAGGGCTTACCGAAGCCCTTATAGATTCGGGAGAAACCGATAAGAACGTTGCACGGCTTATAGTAAAAATTTCAGAAGCCGATGCCATGCTTACAGACGCTGCCAGTGAGAGGATCCAGCTCGAAAAGCTGATTTCCACATTTTCCTGATTTTTTGAAATTAAACAGCTTTTTTTCAAAACAGAACAGTTATTATATCCTTCTCTATCATTTTTACTTTTTATCTGAATTTGTTTTAGACGTGAGAATCCTCTTTATATACCTTTCCCTCCATTAGTTGATTTGCCTGATATACTATATATAAGATTCCATCAGGCATTTCCTATAAATCGAAAAATATATATACTTAATATGTATTGTTGAAGTTATTGAAGCAATCTTTATATAGTATAAGTTTTAATCCTTTATTGTGAACAGACTAGAAGCATATAGCTTCTCAGGAGTTAAGGAGCTCAATTATACTTTCTAAAGAGGTATCGGGCCTGAGATTTCAGGATGCATCCCTGGTGGTGCGCCAGTACTCTCTAAAGAGGGTTAAGAGCTTGGACTCCCTCGAGTAGAAGCTAATTAGGATCTTCTAGAAAAAAATCCACAAAAATCCCTCCATTGCTCCCTGATAAATTCCCTCTTTTCAGGGAGAACACGCTCATACGACAGAATTGAACTTAGTTAGTTACATTTAAAAAAAGAAATATTCTGTCGCTTTCTAAGGCTTTAAAAATATTGTCTGCCTGACTTACCTTCAGGCAGACATTCAGTTAAATCGTTTTTGCAGTTTCTTTTAGCTTTTTCAGTTCTCTTAATACCTGTAATGCTTTACTGAGTGATACAGGATCATTATAAAGAAAGCAACTATCACAAGTAAGAAACTGAAGAAGCCGACTGGGTCCCAGACAAAGCCTATTCCTGCTCCTCCTTCTTCCCAGGAAACGAGTACAGCTCCCTGGAGTACTGTGGGAATAACCACACAGGCGAAGGCAAGGACAAAGATAAACACAATGTCAAATACCTCCGAAACGATGTTCTTTTGTGTCATCTTTTCTGCCTCCTCAATCGTAGTATTTGAACTCAAACATGTGGTTTTTAATGGAATCTCTAACCCTCAGGCACCCGATAGTCTCGATAGTAACAATCAGCCCCATGAAGATTACGTAGAGGTAGAAGAAACCGGAAGCAATCTCCCAGGTCTCGGAGAGAATCATGTATATTATGAATCCTTCCACACCCACAAGCAAAGCAAGCATGCCTACAACGAGAATCGTATCTCCGTTGAGTTTGCTGTGATATTTACTTTCCATTGCCTGGTCATTCGTCTCCAACGCCTATCGCCTCCTTTCCTATCCTTCTATTTTGCGAGCCCCTGGGGGAAGGCCAGCCCATTTCAGCCCAGTTATTTTCCGTTCTTGAATTCCTGTGCCTGTGGCTGAAATAGAAGTATGCAATGCCGTAGAACACAAAGGCAAAAATCAGGTTATACTTGTAGCCCCAGAACAGCGTTGAAAGGATTGTAATTGCGATTGCGATTGCAAAGTAAGCAATATATGGCTGAAGAGGACCTACAAAAGGCCTGACTTTGCTTGTGCTCTGCGGGAACAGATTCCTGAAACGAATCAGGGAGAAAGGAATCAGCACGTAGCAGAGCAGCCCTGAGACAATGGAGAAGGTAATTACCTGGTCAAGGAAACCGCTGAATGCAAAGCCGATTGCAACAGGCATCGTGAAGATTACTGCCCTGTATGGGGTATTATACCTTGGGTGCACTGCCGAGAACCAGGACGATACGTAGTTGTCTCTGGAGAGGGCAAACCAGGAGCGTGAGGAGTCACAGACGCAGCCGTTTGCACTTGCAACGCAGGTCAGGAAGGTCCCGAGTCCCAGAGCAGCAATAAATATGAATATGCCGCTGTTCTGTGCAGCCTCAAAGAGAGGATACACGGAAACTCCAAGCATGTCTGTGGGGATCAGCACTGAGCAGAGATAGAGGGTCATTGCCGCTCCTATGAGCAGGGTTATCATCCCGGCCTGCTGTCCGAGAGGTACTGCCCTTGAAGGGTGTTTGCACTCTTCGGCACACATTGCTGCCCCTTCTATCCCCAGGTAGAACCACGGCCCAAACTGCAGGGCTGCAAAGAGACCTATCATGCCGTTTGGTAGAGCTCCCTGGAAAAGGTATTCAGGGTGAATGTCCACTCCTCCAAAGGCAGTTGCGAAGAAGAAGACCACTATTGCAATGAAAGCGATCATGGTCAGGAAAAAGTTCAGGGTTAATGCCGCAACAACGCCACGGTAGTTAATGAAGGTTAGAAGTGCAATAACAAGCAAGGTCACAGGAAAAACCTGCAACTCCGGGAAGATACTCTGTGCAATGAATGCAACAACAATAGCATCTGCCGCTTCCAGGGCTATATATTCCATATAAACTGCAAGCCCTACACTGGCAGCTGCCCCGGGCCCGACAAACAATCTTGCCCAGTCATAGGGTCCTCCTGCAAGTTTGGTTGCTGACCCAAGTTCACTGGCGCAAAGGGCAATTATAACATACATGGTTCCTGCAACCAGCATTGCAAGTAGGGAACCCAGGATTCCTCCCTTTGCTACAGTAAAGTTCCAGCCCATGTACTCTCCAACCAGCACAATTCCTACGCCGAGAGCCCATACATGGAAGGGCCGCAGAGTCTTTACCAGGCTGGCATTTTCATTGTGTTCAGACATGCCATATCATCCCCTTCTTTTTGAAACTCTGCTGGCGTCCAGTAAAACCCAGGCCATCAACCCAAAAGCCATAAGGTATATCAATCCGTTTATAACAGTCCACATATCCATTTTCTACTATTCCCCCTTCTTTTTTTCATACACTGAATTTTTGCAGACTTTCAGCTACTCGTGAAATTTTTTTCCACATAAATCGCAGTATATATTTATAAGGGTTTCGCTCGTATTTTTAAAAAAAAATTAGCCAGCGAGAAACTCGCTGGCTTTCCAAATATTTCAATGTAAATTTCAGGCTTAGAATACAAGTCCAAGGCCTTCGAGCTTCTTTCTTGCTCCGTCATAGACCTTCATGTATTCATCAGTTGGGGTTACTGTCTTTACGTCGTAGCACTCCTGGAAAGTCTTTCCAGCTGGTGCACTTGCGTAGTTTTTCTCATAGAGAGGAACAAGCTTGCCAAGGATCTTGTTAACCTCTGCAATATCCATACCTGAGGTTGCCCTTGCTACTTCTCCCATCATTCTGGCTTCCATACCAGTGGTCTTGTCAGTTACGACACCCTTTGCCGCTGCTACACCAGAGAGGATTTCTCTGCCTGATGCAGTGTCTGTAATTGACTGGGCTGAAGCCTCAAGCAGACACATCTCAGTACATGGTCCTGCACATGGGTAGTACTGGTTTCCTGAAAGTATGTCTGTGAACTCTGAAATTGTTGCACATGCCCAGCCTGCAATTGTGAGGGTTTCCCTTGTGTTGGTTGAGCCCCAGCGGATGTGTACAGGTCCATCAAGGTGCCAGCTTGCGCTGCTCATGACAACGGCGTTGATATGAGTTGCAATGTCAACAATTGTTGTTTCTTCAATTCCTCCAGCATATCCTCCGAAGATCGGCATCTGTTCGTCCATGATGATATCGCTGTTTCCTTTGTAGTGTGCAATAACAGCGATTGCGTCCAGGTCGATCTTGAGTTCATTTAGCTGGGATACTTCGTGGCTGTCTGATGAGATCTGGCCACCATAGCAGTCAGATGAGATATTTCCCTGAGCGGACAGGGAAGTCTCTGGTCCCTATATGCCCATTCCCGGGCGTCCTGCCATAGCGCATGCCTGCTTTATAAGGCGGGTTTCTGTCTTTGCTGCAAGGACTTCATATGGGCTTCCTGGCACAGGAGACTTACCACGGACAGATGTCATGACACCGTCTACAATTGTGTCTACTTCCTTTTCCAGAGCATAGCTCATGTGAACAGGCATGAAGACTTCTTCTGAAATTGGAGAACCTGTAGGGCCGCCCTGTACAATTGGCTTCCTCTTGTCACCAACAGTTCTCTTCCTTACGTTTACTGCGTCCCTGCCAGTTCCGAGGGTGAATTCCTTCTGGACGTTGTTGATTGCGTCCCAGATTTCGTCTTCGGTGTACTTTACGATCCTGTGTGTGTCGGTACAGTAGATACCGCACTCAAGGAGCATCTCAAATCCTGCCTGGAAGAGTTTTTCCATCATGTCTTTGTCTGTTGGTATAAACTCTCCTTTGAAGTCAAGCCCGTACTTCTGCTTGAGCTCCATTGCCTTCATGGGGATCTTCATAAGATCCCAGTCATCCTGGGTGCACTTCTCTCCTACTTTTGCTCTGTCGTAGAATTCATAGCAGTCAACTGATTTTCGGAATGTCATGTGTTTTTGCCTCCCAGGATTATTTCATTACTTTAAGTGCAACTTTTGCAGCTTCTGCAGCGTTTTCTGCGGTTGCATCTGCACCGATTTCGTCAATCCATTTCTTGGATACAGGGGCTCCTCCGAACATGCATTTTACTTTGTCCCTGAGGTTTTCTTCCCTGAGCCTGTCCATGAGGTCTTTCTGTCCAAGCATGGAGGTGGTCATGAGGGCTGAGCCTACAAGTATTACCTTTTGCCCTTTGTGCTTTGCAGCTTCTTCAACAATGGTTTCATTGAGAACGTCGACCCCGAGGTCAAGGATCTCGAACCCGTTTGCTCCTAGCATTGTTGTGACAAGGCGGTGCCCGATGTCGTGTATGTCTCCCTCTGCAACGAAGGTAATTGCAAGGCCAGTTCCTTCTCCTTCCGTCTTTGTCTTCTCGAGTTCTGGGGTAAGGATCTTCATTGCAGCTTCCATAGTTTTTGCAGACATCATGATCTGAGGCAGGAAGACCTCGGCAGCTTCAAACTTGTCACCGATAATCTTCATCCCTGGGGAAAGACCCTTAGAGATAATATCAAGAGGTGAAATTCCTGCGTCCAGGGCTTCCTGAGTTAACTGTGCGCAACCTGCGATGTTCTGAGTTACGATTGCGTTGGTCAATTTCTCAAAAATCTCTTTGTTTGCCATTTTTTTAAAACCTCCGTTTCTGTTGAAATCGGCTGTCCTTGCAGTATAGGTTGGGCAGTACAATGCGTGTAGAATATCAATAGACAATGGATCACAAAGGATATTGCTAAAGTACAGACCCAAGCTCCGCTAAGTAAAAAGCCACGTGCATGGAGTTCTCACTTATATTGCAAGCCCTGCTGCCTTACATTTTGCCATTAGGCGCAAGGTATGCCTTCGCATTATTTATTGCCTATTTCTGAAATTATTCACTGCCATTCCTCACCCTTTTTTCCGGGTTTTCCGTGAATAATTTCTTTTTCCCTACATTGTTCTGGGAATTTTGTTATATACTTCAAATTTATTATTTCCCAGTTGAATTATTACTCATATCCCAAATTTCCCAACAGTATTCCTGCTGGAACTGCCTGGAATTGTTCTGAATTGTCAGATACAGATTCCTAAAATAAAGATGGGGATTCTACTATATAAACAAATACTATATTTCTTTTTTATATATTGTGTATATAATTTTAAATGTCGAATTTTCAGTTTATAGTGCCCAAAATTCGTATTTTTTCTTCCTCTTTTTTCCTGAAATGATTACTTATGGTCTGAAAAGCAAAAATTATATATATTATATGTTTACCCCCGAACTCGCCTCACTAACTTGAGTTTCTGGCTTTCAAATAATTAACAAGCTCTTCCAACAAGCTCTTCCAACAAACTCATCCCAATACGAATTTTATTTCCTTCTTTAAGAATTTCAGAATTGTTTCCAGATCCGAAAATCGAGAGATTATTACAAATTCGATATTTGAGGATGCAATTTTGAACTATGGGATCAGCTCAACAAGATCTTTTCAAAAGAAAATTATCTTAACTAAAATTATCTCTACTACCCCTGGCTTAACGTATGTAAACTGGAGCAGGATTGGCATAACCTTTCGGGAAACCTGAAGTTGAATTCACAAAAATACTTTTTCAGGCTGAATGCAGATAAATTATAAAAATAAAGCCAAAAATTGGAGCCGGCTTAAAGCCGGCAGTTTAGTTTTAATTTAATTTTAAGACCTATTATAGGCCGATCAAATTCGCTTTCAGTACTTGTGGTTCTTAGCGCACTCGATCATTTTCTGGAGGTTGGCAGTTGGAGTCATGCTGACAATTCCGCAGCCAACTGTGAGCAGCCCGACACCTGCGTCGAGTACCTTCTTAGAGGCTGCTTCGACGTCCTCAGGAGTTCCATTCCAGAGTACAGCTACAGGGTCAAGGTTTCCGACAATTATCGCATTTTCAACATTGCCTGTTGCAGTCTTGATGTCTACTCTCTGGTCTACACTGATGCCGTTTACGCCGGCTTTGTCCATGATTGACAGGCCATTGGTTGTGTTTCCGCAGATGTGCAGAACTGTTGCGACATCAAGCTCCTTCATAGCGTCAGCGATCTTTTTATGGTAGGGGAGGGCATACTTCTCATAGAACTCTCCACCGATAAGTTCGTAGCTTGCTGTTGGGTCAATAATGGCAATTGTGTCTGCTCCATTTTCAACCATTGCTTTTGCATATGCTACATTGAAGTCTGCGCAGAACTCCAGAAGTGCAGGGACAATAGCCTCACCTGTAAAAAGGTTTCCAAACCAGGCATCTCCGTTGATGTGCTGGGCCAGGGAGAAGGGTCCGATCATAGATCCGATGATGGGGAGCTCTTTTCCGTATTTTTCGGAAAGGGTCTTGACGGCTTCAAGGACTACTGCAATTCTGCCTTCTTTCAGTTTGTAATCCCTTAATTTGTCCAGGTCTTCAAGGTTCTTGACACTGGGTTTGATTACAGACGGCTGCTGCTTCAGGTCGCCAGCCTTTATTCCGCAGCCAAAGAGTTCAGCCTCAGCTGTGATGTCAAAAGGAACTCTAACAGCTTCAAAGCCAACTACAGTGTGCGCAGCTTCTGCAAGTGTTGCCATTTTTTCTGCGTCTCCATGGGCTTCAGGCCAGTAGGCACCGCAGGCTTCCATCTGTTCTACAGTTCCAGTCTGTGTGAAACAAACAGCAGGCATTCTGTCTACTGGCTGTTTCCTCAATGCACGGTATAATCTTTCTTTTGGTGTGTATTTTGTCATCTATAATCCCTCTCTTAGTTCTATAGACAGCCCTAGTTTCAAAAACCCATACTATAAATAAATATGTATTATTATCCATTAATTAAAGATATTATTATATAAAAGTATCAATTAAAACGTTAATTCTAGCTGAAAATTCTCTCAAAACAACTAAATTTGTTTTATTTGTGCTTGTCTGATGGAAAAATTAAAATATCCGGTTGTTTGCGGCTTTAATAATTGTTTTGTCAGTTTTCATAAGACAAAACAGGTTGATTATGACTAACTATTGAAGGCAGAAATCAGCCTTTTTGGTGTTTTTGAGGTTTCCTGAAAGGTAGCCAACTACTGAGGAACAGTAACCACAAGTATCATTCAGCAAATATTCAGCGAATAATTTGGTGTGCGCAAGGTTGGTAACGATTCACAATAAAGTTCTGTCTATTTATTTTTAGGCTCTTTTTTAGAGCATACCATATAATTCTTACCTGCAGGGCAGATCTATTTAATTTTGAACAAATATTTGATTAATAGGTTATTTTGTCAGAAAACCTAAAAAATTGAAAGCCCGAATAAAGAGGAGATGAGTTCAGAGGCAATCAATTAAAGAGGTAAAAAGACATGCATCTTTACGTTGTTTATGCCCATCCCAGCAAACGCTCTTTTACTTATGAGGTTTTAAATTCTTTTTTAAAGGGTGTAAAAGAGTCAGGTAACACTTTCGAAATCGGCGATCTTTATAATATGAATTTTAAATGTGAACTGGATATAAGCCAGTATACACGTGAAATGAGTCGTACGACATTGACGCCAGTTCCTGATGATGTAAACAAAGAACAGGAAAAAATACAAAGATCTGATGCAATAACGTTTATTTATCCAGTTTGGTGGAGTGACTGTCCCGGCATATTAAAAGGTTGGTTTGATCGAGTTTGGACAAATGGTTACGCTTATTTTTATGATGAAAAGGTAGGAAGAAAGTCTTTTATTTCACCAAAAAAAGCATTAGTGATATGTACTGCTGGTCATACAGTTGAATACCTTGAAGAAACTGGGATTGCTCAAAGTATGCGTTGCATTATGCTTAAAGATCGGTTAAATAATGTTGGCTTTACAGATGTGAAAATGGAAATACTTGGCGGCATGGTAAACAAAAACGGTTTTGTAAAAAGATCAAACTTAGAAAAAGCATATATTTTAGGTGTAGATTTTTTTAAAAATTGATATTTTTTCGGTAGCCTGTCTTCTCCATTATTTCACTCCGGTTTTCAGCAATAACTAACATATTTGCAGTTTTTATTTGCCCCTCGGGGAAATCAGTCCATTTTGTATTCTGGAACTTTTTGTTCTTGAATCGGCTAACAACCTGAGGTAATCCAAAATAACAAAACGGAAGTATAATACTGCATTATTTACAGACACTTACGTGATTCTCTTATTTTATAGCAAGCTGAGGAGAGTAGTTATGAGGCAGTGTCCAGGATGGTATTATAATGAGTTCAAACAGGTTGGGGTAGATTATACAGATCTTGAAGAAGTGCATGCTTATGATTCACGTATGCGGAAATTGAGAAATATTGAAAAGGAATCTAACAGCATTAGAGATCTTCTCGGAATAAAGAACAGCGATTCAGTTCTTGAAATCGGGACTGGGACCGGAGAATTAGCACTTAATATTTCTGCTTATTGTAAAGAGGTTGTAGCGATTGACGTTTCAAAAGTGATGATAGACTTTGCAAGAATAAAGGGAGAACGCCAGAACAAAACAAATGTCCGTTTTTATAATGCTGGGTTTCTAACCTATGAAAACCACGGTGATCCATTTGATGTTATTATCACTCAACTAGCTTTACATCACCTGCCTGACTATTGGAAAATGATAGCTCTGAAAAGACTTTATGGTATGTTAAAGGAAGATGGGAAATTCTATTTACGTGATGTTGTGTTTCCTTCACAGATCACGGATTATGATAGCTACTTTGCTGACATTATAACTGATCTGAAGAAATCTTCAGGGGAAATTGCTGAAGAAACAGAAATCCACATAAGAGAAGAATTTTCAACACTGGACTGGATTATGGAGGGCCTGCTTAAAAGTGCAGGGTTTCATGTTGAAAATATTATATATGATGGATTTATAATCACTTATATCTGTAAAAAATAACTATAGTTTAGTCTACCAGTGCGATATACAAACATATAGCAACAGTTTATATAATCCCTATGTTATAAAAACATTGAACTACCGTGCAGAGTCTGACCAGATCCCATGCCGGATTAAACTTAGAACTCGATATAATCTCATATTTTTATGGGGCGTCAAAGGTGCCTGATGCCTCAAATACTTCTGGAGGATCTTAAAAATGTATGGAATAGCACTTGATCTGGGTACCAGCGGTTTTAGGGCCCAGCTTATTGATCTTGAAAAGAATGAAACCTTAAAAACAGTTATAACCATGGGACACCCCCTTCCCGGAGGAAATGTCATGGACCACCTGGACTTTGCAATCACAACAGGTGAGGACGTGGCTCACGGCGTAATTATAGAAACTATCAGGAGAATGTTTCAGAAATTTGATGTCGACCTTTCGCAAGTAGAAAGGCTTGCAGTTTGTGGAAACCCTATCCAGCTGTCTCTTTTTCAGAATATCGAAATAAGAGACCTTGCATACGCCGGGGAAAACAAGCAGAAAATGCTTGGAGTCCAGAATGTAAAAAGAGATGCCCGTGTATTTCCAGCCTCAGAACTTTTCGGGGAGGACCTTCCTGAATGTGAAGTTATTGTACCTCCAGCAATTAAACATGAAATCGGGGCTGATGCCCTTGCTATGATGCTTGAAACCGATTTTCTTATCCAGACCGAACCTGCTCTCGTGACCGATTACGGGACAAATGCAGAAATGGCTCTCAAAGTCGGTGACCGGATAATAACGGCAAGTGCTGCGGCAGGTCCTGCAATTGAAGGGCAGGGCATAAGTTCAGGTATGCTTGCAAGCCCTGGAGCAATCTGTGACGTAAAACCTGCGGGAGAATACTGGAAAGTTATGGTGCTCGATAAGGAGATGGAAAAGCAGAATGCTTACCTTATCAACCCTGTGACCGGTGAAATGAAAGAGTCCAATGGTTATGAGGCTGTGGGTATTACAGGTACCGGGGTTATCTCGGCTTTTGCCCTTGCTCTGCAAAGCGGGTTGGTTGAAAAGCCTCCAAAACTTCCCAACGGAAAACTGATCCTGGGGCCCGGAATCGAAATCACTGAAAAGGATGTAGAGGAAGCCGGAAAAGCCATAGGTGCAATTCGTGCTGCTCACCTGACCCTTATAGTGGAATCCGGAATTAAATACGAAGACCTTGAATATGCATACATGTCAGGAGCCTCAGGAGCTTACGTAGATGCTGAAGATGCCCGCCAGCTCGGAGCCGCACCGGGTTATGCTAAAAAAATAGTACAGTTTGGAAACACTTCCCTTGCCCTCGCACGGGAACTTGTGCTGAAAAGATCCAGGCTTGATGACGTTATTGAAATTGCAAAAAAGATCACAGCCGACCACCTGATGATGGCGACAAGCGATACTTTCAACAACTTCTACCTCTGCGAACTCTCTTACTGGACCATGGGAATGCCCCTTGAAATGTACGATCAGATGCTTGAACTCTACGGTTTGCCCAAACTACCTAAAACCATAGAACACGCCATTATAGAAAAACGGGTCAGTAAAGATATAGAACAGGTAGGAGTCGGTGGGCTTGCTATCCTTAAAGAAATAGGCATAATTCTCGAAGTCTCTGTGGATAAGTGTATTTACTGTCAGACCTGCGTAAAAGAATGCCCTGAAGACGCCCTCGAAATCGTTGAAATAGATGGCAAAAGGATAGCAAAATACGACAGCCAGAAATGCCTGGGAACAAGCTGCCGCCGTTGTGTCAGCGTCTGCCCCGAGGATGCCATTGACATCACAAAACTCAGAATCAAAGCAAAATAAAGTTCTTGGGATTTATTTTTCCCACTCTTTTTTTACTTACTTTTCTTTTACTCGCGATCATTCTGCTCACTAAGATAAGCTCAATTTCTCGTCATCAATTAGTCCTCTTGAGCGGAGCGAAAAGGACGGCGGGCTGTTGCGATTACATCGCAACTACAAGAAAAATCATGGATTTTTCTGTCCCGAATCGCAATTTGGGTGCCGAAACTAATATTATATTGAAATTATAAATTTAACACTAAATATCCTCGTAAAATCAAATGTTTTTCAATGGGAATCTCGAGCATTATTTTTTATCGAAATAATACACAGGAAACCCCTGTTCACTCAAGGAAATTAATGAACATATTTTGTATGTTACGATCGGTTGAACCTGAAAAGATATTTTCCATCACTATGGCTCCAGGTCAATAGTTTATATACTATGTCTCTATCCGTATGAACGGTTATTATCAGGAAATCTTTATACAGGAAATCACCAGATAACTTATATAAAATATTTATAAATATCTCAACGAAAGTTAGCGTCAATAATGAAATTGAATCAATTTCTGATGAGTTCAATACATAGGAAGTATTAAGATATGGCTGAACGACAAGTTGAAACTGTACTTATTGAAATTCCTAAAGGAAGTAGGAATAAGTACGAGTACGATAAAGAAAAGAAAGTCCTTAAATTTGACAGAATGCTTTTTTCTTCAATGGTATATCCCTCTGATTATGGCTTTTTCCCTGATACTCTTGCACTTGACGGTGACCCATTAGATGCTATGGTTTTAACCTGGGAACCTACCTTTCCAGGTTGTGTAATAGATGTACATCTTGTGGCATTGTTTGATATGGAAGATGACAAAGGAAGAGATGAAAAAATACTATGCGTTCCAAAGAATGACCCTATGTGGAATTATATTGAGACAGTTGATCAGGTTCCGCCTCATCTATTTAAGGAAATTACTCACTTCTTCCAAACTTACAAAAATTTAGAGGAAAAACAAGTGAAGGTTATCGGTTGGAAAAGCCTTGACACAGCAATAACTGTACTCCAGGAAGCTAAGGATCGATATATTGAGAAAAATAAATAATGTAATCAGTAATGATTTATTTTTTACTTTATTTCAGGCGTGATGTTCTTTCACATAGCCGGTTTTTTGACAAAGGGGGCAACATGCCCCCTGATTTGTATATTTTCTTAAAGATTTTTTGTATAATTCCGTCTCAACCATCACATAATCCTTATAGCCGGAATGTTCCTTGATTCATCCCTTATTCATAGTATGGAATAAAGCATGGATGCTGTTCCTATCCCGAGAGGTTCCATTATAAGTTCGACTCCGTACTTCTGTTGAAGTTCCGTAGAAATTGCACAGGGGATTCCAGGGGTGGAAATTATGCAATTTTCTGAAATTACGGATTCGGGAATCGTATTCGCACAGGGTGTTGCCTCTAAAATAATGGAGAACTTTCTGGGGTTTTTGGGGTCAAAAGGAATAATTCCAAGGCTGGAAACTGTTTTTTCGAGAAGGGCTCTGTCAGCATCATATCCGTAAACCCTGAAACCTTTATGTACAAGGTGTGCCACTCCAGGGAATCCAACTTTCCCGAGGCCCACGGCAAGCACATCTTTTGAGTCGGCTTTCAGGTACCTGGAAGCTATCTCCGCATATATTATGCCTGTGCAGGGCTGGTTGTTGGCTATTTTCCCGTTTTTGATGTTATGGGCAAGGTAAGTATGGTCGTCTGCCATAAGGATGATCTGGGCTCCTTTCTTTACTGCCTCGTAATACCCGCTAACATCGGGCATATCCGTAACGAAACTGTCAAACCCGAAATACTCGGTAATTGCATGCAGGGATGCCGCAAAATTCCCTATAATCCCATTTCCTGAAGTTACAGGTACGATACCTACTTTTTCACAGCATGGGGTTGTGCCATAAAGATCTTTACAGATTCCTTTTATATCAAGCCCTGTTACTTTCCGGACAGCAGAATCAGCCTCTTGAAGCTGTCTGTTAATATTTTCCAGGTCTTCTGGAGTTAAAAGTGCCATTTTTTTACCTCTGTTTTCTATTTTGGAAAAATTCTTCCTGCTTTAAGCAGCAGCTCCGAAACGCTCTCTCAGGACCGAAATCCCTTTGCTCTTTTTAGCTTCGGCTTCTTCTCTATCCTTTCCCCAGAAAACCAGGGTGAAAACAGGGTCCTCTCCTTTACAAAGGAAAATCTCAATGCCCGGCTCTTCGTAATATTTGCCGTAATCATTTCCCATTGAAAGTACCTGTTCTCCAACAGGTATTAGCACTCCATTTTCTGCAAGCATGAGGTGTTCGTAAATACAGTACCTGTCTTCAGGAAGAGTTTTGATTTCTTCGATGCCCTCCGTAAATGCGCGGAACAGAAGTTCTATGAGATTAATCCCTGAAGAATAATAGACTGCAGTTGGGGTCTGGCTTGGGAAGCGGGCATCGATTTCAATAACTTTCAGCCCCCTTGGGCCGGAAATTGCTTCCACGTCCATAATCCCTTTTAAGGGCAGGTTCGATGCAAGGGAATAAGATATCTCTCTAAATGAAGGGTCAAGAGGAAGAGGGGTTACCATATGACAGTCATAGGTTTCGTCGATATGCACAAGGGTTTCCTTTACCACAGCAAAGTGATTTCCATCTCCTATAACCTCGAGGGAGACCACCTCCCCTTCCACATATTCTTCGATCAACATGCCGGGCTCAAGGCTTTCAAGCTCCTCCCTGTCATAGATAATTCTTGCTCCCACACTGCTGCTCTCGCAGGGAGGTTTTACAAAATAAGGCGGTTCGGATGGTTTGTCCTGAGGGGTAGGGATTCTTATGGACTCAAAGTATTCTTTTGATTTTCTCTTATCCCTGCTAATCCAGTAAGCCTCAAAATCGAAGAGTACCGGGCAGGAGAATTTTTCTTTTATGGTGCTCAGAAACTCTATGCACTCAAAGTTTTCGTTTACAGGCAGGATGGCATCAACATTTTTTGAGATCTCAATAAGTTTTTCCGGTTCCTTTATTACATCAAAGCACTGGAAATCATCTGCATAGTTCCTTATAAGTGCCTGTGGATTTTTGTCTATCACAAGCACTTTCATTCCGGCTTTCTTAGAGAGATATGCAGCTTCGAAGCCCTGGAGTTTTCCTCCTATAAGACATATCGTTTTCAGGCTAGCACCCCAGGACTTTTTCAAACTCAGCCTGTGGAGCAGGTTCCATTCCCATGACCTTCAGCCTTTTGACAACGCTTGTAATATCTCTGTCCCGTTCTTCCATGCCGCGGTCGTAATTGGCAACCCCCTCAAGCCTGGGATCGGGAGGGAGAATAGATGTTACAATATTTGCTCCGGCGTTTAAGCGGTGCACCATGCCGTCGATGCCTTCCAGGTCAAGAGATGCCGGAATCAGGCATTTAGGGAACATGAGCCTGAGAATTGCTATAATCTTCAGTTCCGAAAGCCTTGAACTATCCCTGAAATCCTCAAGTGGAGTCCCTTCCTGAGGCAGGAAAGTCATAACTCTTACCATGTCTGGATTGTTTGATTTCATTCCCCTGAGGGATATAACAGTCGATTCTATATCGTTTCCTACGCCTGTAAGGATCCCGTCTTCCACACAGTATCCATGTTGTTTTGCAAATCGGCGGGCATTAAACCGTCCTTCGAAGGACTGTCCTACTCTGAGATTTTCGTAAAGTTTGCGGTCATAGGTTTCCTGGTAAAGAGCAAAGAAATTTGCCCCTTTCTCCCTGGCTTTGAGAAGAGTGTCGTTGTCCATCACTCCTGGAGAAATCATTATTGGAAGCCCGAGTTCTTCCTTTACTATCCGGACAAGCTCAACAAACCGGTCAGTGTCATCATAGTAATAAGGGTCCTCTCCCATTGTAAGGTCAATCATGTGAAAGCCTGCTCCTTTCAGGGCTTTGCACATCTCTTTAACCTCTTCTCCAGTCAGACGGTAGCGGTCAATTTCATTTTTACAGTTGTAGTAGCAAAAAGCGCACTGGTTTTTACAATAAGTCGAAAAATAGATGAAACAGTTAAGAAATACCCTGTTGCCGAAATAATGGTTTCTGACCTTTTGAGCTACGTAGTAAAGCTTTTCCAGTTCTTCTATGGATTCAAGGGAAAGAAGAGCTCTCAGGTCATCGTCAGACAATTCGAAGCCTTCAATGATTTTCTCTCCTAGCCTCTCAAGTTCCTCGGTTGCCATTTTTTGGATCAAAATTTCACCCTCTCACAAATTTACAACTTTTCCATCCTTACAGCCTTCCTTTTAGATTTTTTCAGGCTAGACCTTCCGGATCTTTTCGCCATTTTAAGTTTCCGGGTTTACGGTCTTTTATTATCTTCAGTTAATATCGCCATTTGTCGCCATTTTCTGCAGTTTGATCTCTTTTCCTATTGCTTCAAGGAGTCTTTTGATGTAGTTTTACGTAGACACCAGCTTACAGGTTTGTGGAAATCCCATTATAGTAAGATTCGGACCTTGAGGCTCTCTTAATATTCTTGAAGTCATGCATTACCTTTAGCAGACGTTCGAGCCCGAAACCTGCTCCTATCCAGGGTTTATCAATACCCCAGTCCCGGTCCATGGGTACAGGACCAACAACTGCAGAGGAAAGTTCGAGGTCACCGTGCATGACATCAAGAGTATCTCCGTAGACCATGCAGGAATCACCTACGATCTCGAAATCAATTCCAAAATGGTTCAGGAACTCAGTGATAATACTCTCAAGGTTTTCCCGTGTGCAGCCTGATCCCATCTGGCAGAAGTTAACCATGGTAAACTCTTCCAGGTGTTCTTTGCCGTCAGACTCTTTCCTGTAGCAGGGCCCTATTTCGAAGATTTTTATCGGGTCAGGCAGAACTCTATCAAGCTTGCGCAGGTAGTTGTAAAGGTTCGGGGCAAGCATGGGCCTTAAGCAGAGGTTTTTATCTACTCTAAATATTTGCTTTGAAAGTTCCTTGTCGTTGCCGATCCCCATCCTTTCAATATACTCTGCAGGGATGATAATTGGGGACTTGATTTCCAGAAAACCCCTGTCCACAAAGAATTTTGTGATATCGCGTTCGAGTTTCCCCAGGTAATTTTCCCTTTCTTCTGCATAGATTTGCTGAAGGTCTTTTTTTCTCCGGGAAAGCAGCTCGGACTCAAGCTCCCTGAAAGGTGTTCCGGAGTTCAAAGAAATCTCATCTTTCGGACTTAACAGACCTTCAAGTCTGTCAATCTGGCTCTTTGTAAGCGCAGGAGTACTCACCTGAACAGGAGCTGGGATATCTGAAGCAGAGCTTGTTGTTTCTATTACTGATGAAGATGTGGGCGCTGCCGAAGGAGAGTTTGCTGTTGATACGGATACCGATGCTGGTGCAGAAACCAATGTTTCAGGTGCGCGTTGAGATGTGGAAGGTGGTGCCTGTATAGGTGCTGTTTTTTCAAGTGGTTTTGGAGCTCTTGCAACGGATTTAGGCATTGCTTTTCTAGCTCTGGGAGCAGAAACTACCTTGACTTTCACACTGTTCTTATCGTCGCTCTTTTTTGTAAGGAAGTTATTAATATCATCATCTGAAACCCTGCAGTGCCTGCAGGCCCTTTTATATTTGTGGTGCCTGAGCGCCCTTGCAGTCCTGCTGCTCCTCGAGTTATTTACAATAAGCCTGTCCCCACATGCCATTTCGATATAGATCTTCTTTCGTGAGATTTCGTGGTTCTTGATTTTGTGGATTGTTCCGGTTCTGGACATCCAGAGCCCGGTTGCAGATATCAGATTGTCTAGTGGTTTTTTATCCATAGTGTTACCCTCGGTGAACTAAAACCCGGATAATTTCCAAGAACAGTATTCAGAACCCCGGCTTACAGAACATAAGCGCGTAGCCAGCAATTGCTGACAGCTACCCGGAAAAGAGATGGATATCCCAGGAGATAGAAAAGGTTATAGACTCTGGAAAAACTTTTCCTGATCCTATAAAAAATCTCAGTGGAATGTTATGCAAGTGCCATTCCGGGATTCAGAAACGTGGCGGAAACCCCGGGAATCTAACCCGGCTGAACGGATTTAGAGTCCATTCGATCTACATGATCAGGTTTCCTCCTTGACAAAATAAAAACTCTCTAGTTATTTTTTTTCTATAGAAATCTTAATTGATAGGATAAAATAATATTATTTAATATATATGTTTATTGGTGAAAACTTATCAGAATCTTTGTTTTGATTTATAGTTTTGGTTAAACAGCGTCAAGCAGGCAGATATTAGTAAAAAATTTAAAAGTAAAGAAGTTCTATGTCAAAAACACAAATCGGATGAAATATCTGATGAAAAATGGGATAAAAAAGAAAATGGTTCAAGAAACAAATCAAATTTTGAATCAATTTTTCTTTGAATCAATTTTTCTTTGAATCAATTTTTCTTTGAATCAATTTTTCTTTAAATCAAGTTTTCCTGCTTGTGACTGTTCGTACATCCCCAGTGTGCTCAGAGTAAGAGCTGTTGCGTTTATGTCGTCTTCTTTGTTTCCCCAGGCTCCGCTGTCACGGGCTTTTTCGAGGAGCCAGCGAATGGAAACTTCAACTTCTTTTTTGAAGCCTGCCAGGAGCAATGCCTGAATTACCAGGTTGCTTGTAGAAATATGCTCCCAGCCTCCGTCCTGCCCTCTTTTTGAAAGGACCCACTCAGCCCTTTCGTGGATAAATTCTTCAAAATCCATGCTTTCTGTCAGTTTTTCCTGCTTTTTGAGGGCTGAGATAATGAGGGATGTAGTACCTACCTGTTCCCAGGCGGGACCATAGTTTTTGTATAACCAGTCACATCCTTCCCTATCAGGAATTTCCATGTCAGCAAGAGCCCCAAGACTATAAGCAGTATCATAGACATCTTCATTCCATGACCCTCCTTTTTTCCTGGAAAGCAGCCACTTCCCCGGTGCCATTAATATGATTCCTTCAGCCGAAAGGGCTGAACATGCTCTTGCCGTATCTCTTATCGAAGAATTCCAGCATTCATCTTCCTTTTTAAGGATCAGACGGGTAACATAGGGGTTTTTGAATCCCCAAAGAGCATGAGCCGATATTGTATTTGCAAGTTCCTTTACTGACTCTATTTGCTGGGAAGAAAGCCAATCGAAGCCTTTTTTTACTATCTCAAATTCCAGAGTGCTTGACATTTTATGGTGCTTTTCAGACTGCATGAGTTAAAACCTGACCGAAAATCTGATCGGGATCTTAGCCTGCTTTCAGGTAATTGCCTTCCGGAGGTTGATACATATATATAAATCCATATGTAGATCTTGAATGGAAGGTTAATTTACTGAGGAGAAATTTACAGACGCCAGGCGGAGAGGGTGCGGGTCCCGCAGGTCATAGAAATAGGAAGGAGTTCAATGCACCCATTTGGAATGTGAAAATTTCGAAACCCTATGAGCCGGGAAATAAAAAATAAGTCTATTTCAGGGGCAGGGCGCGCGCACGACCAGCACTTCGGATTTTGCATGCCTGATGACTTTTTCTGTAACTCCCCCTAGCAGAAACCGGTCGATTCCGGCTTTTCCCTGAGTTCCCATCACAATCATATCAATGTCATTCTTTTCTGCAAAATCCAGAATTTCCTGAGCAGGGTGTCCCTGTAGAAGGACAGAATTTACCTTAACACCGATTTCCTTTCCCATTTCCTCTATTTCAGCAACGGCTTCACTTCCCTCTTTTCCAATCTCCCAGTCGTAACTTTCAGGCATAATAGGAGAACAGCAGGAAATTCCGGCTACATAAACGGCAAAGACCTCGGCTCCGGTACTCCTTGCAATTTCAAGTCCCGAGCAGGCTGCGCATTTTGCGTTTTCCGAGCCGTCGGTTGCAAGTAGAATTTTCCTGTAGTTTTTTCGTTTCATAAGTATCCTCCTGAGTCTACTTTCTTAATTTCGGGTCCCAGCTTTTAGCTGTTATTTTTCGCTTACTGCAGGGGGTAGAACTTCTTCACTCTTTTGACAACGACGGAAAACCTCTATATACTCATAAATATCGTGTACGACAAGCACCGGGACTTTTGCATTTCTTAAGACTTTTGCAGATACGCTTCCAATTGCGAATTGTTTATATCCGCTTTTTCCAAGCGATCCTACAACAATCATGTCAACTCTCTGCTCTTCTGCAAAATCCACTATTTTTTCAGCCGGATTTCCTTCGAGCACTATGGATTCAACTCCCACTCCAGCCGTTTTTGCCTTTTCCTCCACATAAGATATTGCTTCACGACCAATTTTCTTAAATTGCTCATACGCATTTGCTGCCCACGCTTCCTCCATTAAGTCATTAAAAATTGGATCGATGACATGTACGGCATAGACTTTTGCCCCATTCAACTTTGCAATTTCTATCCCGAAATCCACTGCTTTTTCAGTAGCTTTTGAGCCATCTGTAGCGATCAGAATTTGTCTGTTTGTTTTTTCTTCTTTTTGTTTCCTGACAACCAGAACCGGGATTTTTGCACGCCTTACAACTTTTTCTGATACACTTCCAAGCATAAAACGCTTAATTCCACTTTTTCCAAGTGATCCTGCGACAATCATGTCAACTTTCTGCTCTTCTGCAAAATCCACAATTTCTTCTGCCGGATTTCCTTTAAGCACTATGGATTCAACTTCCATTCCTGCCGTTTTTGCCTTTCCCTCCACATAAGAAACCGCTTTATGCCCTATTTCCTCAAGCTGCTGGATTTTTTTTGACCTTCTCTCGTCCATCGGAACAGAGTCATAAGAAGCTGTATCGATAACATATACGGCATAGACCTTTGCCCCACCAAATCTCAAAGTCTCCATCCCGAAATCCGCTGCTTTTTCAGAGGCTTCTGAACCATCAGTAGCGATCAGAATTTTTATTTGTGGTTTTAATTTCTCATTGCCTCCTTCCATAATTACCCCCGAATTTCTTGATTTATTATTGAGCCGATATCAAACCCAATCTCATTGTTAACCAATCTAGATTTTTTATAACCGCTTTCTTGATTGGATAATTAATTACTCTAGGACTTACGCGGTTGAACTGAAAAACAACAGCTATAAACCTTCAACTGTCTAAACAGTCGATTCAATAGCAAGGTCTATTGATCCTTATTTTTATCTTCAAGTGCGTAAGTCCTATACTCAAAAGATAAGACCCAAAAAATTTGAATTTTGGAATTGGTTCATCCATATTCCAGGTTTTCGTACTTTTCACTGTCCTTTCACATTCACGATAAGTACGAAACCTTTGCATTCCTGACCAATCTGCTCAGGACCAGATTATTCCTGTATCAACTTCTTCTCACTTTTGTGCTTTTCCCGGACAACCAGCACAGGAACTTTTGCATGCCTTACGATTTTATCAGATACGCTTCCAAGTACAGCACGTTCATATCTGCCTTTTCCAAGCGACCCCACTATGATCATATCGATATTATTATCCTCTGCAAAATTTATTATTTTTTCAGCCGGATGACCCTTAAGTACCCTGGATTCTACTTCCACTCCGGCAGCTTTTCCAATCTTCTCTATATAAGAGGTCGCTTCCTTCCCTTCTTTCTCGTGTTCAGCGAGCACTTCGTCTGACCATATTTTATCCAGCGAAACTGAGCGATAAGGTGTTATATCAATGACATACAGGGCATATACTTTTGCCCCACTGCCCCCAATCATTTCTATCCCAAAATCTGCTGCTTCATTTGCTGTCTCTGAGCCATCGGTAGCGATCAGTATCTGTCTTCGCGGTTTGGATTCGGTATCAATGTTTTCTTCCATAATTGCCCCTCATGTTCTTAGTCTATTATCCCATACTCTGAATTTTTATATTTTCACAGGCTCTTTTCACGTACAACAAGTACCGGAACTTTTGCGTTCCTGACAACTTTTTCGGATACGCTTCCTAGCAGAAAGCGCTCAGCATCGGTTTTCCCGAGTGAGCCCACGACAATCATATCAACGCCCTGCTTTTCTGCAAAATCAAGGATTTTTTCAGCCGGATGCCCTTCCCTGATTACGAACTCTACATCAATGTCCGCTGCTTTTGCAGCTTCTTCCACTGTAGCAGTCATCTCTAGCCCGAAAGTCTTAAACTGTTCTTCCATTGCCGTTTTCAATTTAGGGTCCCATTTTTCGGCTGGATAACATGTATTATCAATAACATACAGGGCGTAGGCTTTTCCCTGGCTCAGCTTTGCGATTTCCATCCCGGCTCTTACCGCTTGAGCCCCGTTTTCCGAGCCGTCAGTAGTTATCAGGATT
Source organism: uncultured Methanosarcinales archaeon (assembly GCA_964434965.1). GTDB lineage: Archaea > Halobacteriota > Methanosarcinia > Methanosarcinales > Methanosarcinaceae > Methanosarcina. Next base: position 16,653 of record CAYSWX010000014.1, on the reverse strand, counting down.
TTTTTGTAAAAATCGCTTCTCATCCCTTTCTCCCCGTTTAACTCATTTCAATCAATGCTTTAGCTTTTCGTACTGGTCTATGGGTCTCAGACAGTTCTTTTTTATTTCCATCTTCCTCTCTTTTATTCTCTATTTTTCTCTCTTTTATTCTTGTTTTATCCTCTGTTTTACTCTCTGGAATTCGTTTTCTCATCAATCCCGTTCCCTGACAACCAGAACCGGAACTTTTGCGTTCCTGAACACTTTTTCGGATACACTGCCTATCAGGAAACGTTCAACTCCTCTTTTTCCATGAGAGCCAACGATAATCAGGTCTACTCCGTTTTTTTCTGCAAAATTAACAATTTCTTCTGCCGGATTCCCTTCAAGAAGGACTGTCTCTACTTCAAGGCCTTCGTTTTTTACAGTTTTTTCCACGTAAGACACGGCTTCTTCAGCAAGTTCCCTGGACCTGTCATACATTGCCTCTTCCCACTCCATATCTTCAGGTACCGAAGAATATATCGACCTGTCAATAACGCTGATGGCATAAATTTTTGCTCCGCTAAGGCTAGCGAATTCGACTACATCATCTGTAGCTTTTCTGGCACTTTCCGAGCCATCGGTTGCAAACAGAATTTTTCTATACCGTTTGCTCTTCATGATTCACCCCCTACCCTGAATATTATCCCATATCTGAATATTGATGTGTTCATATTAATAATTTCATCAATTTATTTTCCAAGGAATATAAAAGTGTCAGTCAAGGGAAAACGCATATACTTCTGGATACAATTAATAAAGTGGAGGATAAGATATTGGGAAAACAGAGAATTAAATCAATCCAGATATTGTTTTTGATGTCCGTTATCCTCCTTTTTGTCTCTGGGAGCGGCTGCATCCGTAGTTTCGAAGAGGCAAGCTATTACAACATAAAGGATATGGACATCTCGGCAGATAGTGCAGGGGCTTCTTTTGTAGACCTCAATGTCACGACATACATCGAAAAATATCAGGGAGATCCAGAGAAAAATACCTCTCTTCTTCTGAAAGTTTACAGCAGGGAGAGCGGGCTGCTTGAAGTACAGGAGAAAGTAAATCTCGGGAAGCTGAAAAAAGGGGAAACGAAAGCCGTAAGCCAGAGCTTGAGCCTCCCCAAGACCGGAGGATATGATATGCGTTCAGTCCTTTTTGAAGAGGAAATCCAGAAGGGCACCGGAGAAATCAAAGTTTACAACCTGGATTTTCTGCCTGCTGACGTGCAGGACATAGGGATTGAAATTTCCGAAATGGATTTCAAGGTCAGGAAGGTGGAAGACGGAAAAGTCCTCGTTGAAAGTGATATATATCTGACAAACGAGGGCAGAAAAACCAGCTCTGATTTCCGTACTCTTGTTAAGGTCCGGGAAATGGATGCAGGGCTTCTTGCAGATAAAGTCTGGATCCATACAGGGGAAATCAAGCCCGAAACAACTGTTATCCGGAGTGTTAACCTGACAATGCCGGACCAGTACAATTACGTTGTCGAGGTGTTGATCTGGAACAATGATACTATCGTAAGGCGCGGAGAGGGTTATATCCGGCTCCATCCGGAAATAGAGGTCAAGGATAAGACTTCAACGGAGTCCAGGAAGATTCAGACCAGCGAATTCGAAAATGTTGATGAAAATGAAATGGTTTCTGAAGAGGATTACGCCGCAGAAGAGTCTACTCCAGGATTCAGCTTGCTCCTGTCAGCAGTCCTGCTCTTTTCGGCAGCAGTTTTAAGGAGGCGGTTTGGATGAGTGAAACCGAAAATTTCAGTAATACAGAGTTACTCAGGTCAGAAACACAAAAAACAAAGGTTTCAGACCTCGGGGATAACTTCAAAAAAGGAGTTTTTCTGATTGCCATGCTGCTCATGCTTGTGGCAACCTTCCAGCTCTATTTCTCCATAGAGCGAGTAATCGAGATCTGGTTCGAGTATCAGTATATCCCCATTTTCAGGGCAGTATACAATTTCATTGTCCTGCTTGTAAGCCTGTACATTATCAGGCTGTACATAGTAAAGCGTTGAAAATTGCCTGAAAAGCTGAAATTAGCCTGAAAATCTAAAAATTTGCCTGATATATAAAAGGAAATCCATGAAGATATCTGAAAACAGGTTTGAAAAACCTGAGCCTTTGATTTGAGGAGGCCCCGGACATCAGGCCTCTTCAATAAGTTTTTTTACGGTTTCGAGTACGAGAACTGCGTCCTGCCTCTTTACGTCGATTTCGCTGTTAATACAAAAATCAAGCAGGTTCTTCCTTTTTTCTTCAGAAATCAGCCCTTTTTTAGTTCCTTCTTTTGTAAGCCCGAGATAGCTCCTGTCAGGGTAGTAAGTATTAATTGCAAGTTCCAGAAGATCTTCGTGTTCTTTTTCGCTTACAAGCCCGGCAGCCAGAGCAACTTTAAGGGTTTCCCGCATATTTACCAGGGGCACGGAAATGGGTTCAAAGGTGTCAGGATTGGTGCTTACGGCTACCTCGTCGTCAGACTCGATAATTCCGTCCCGGTACCATTCATAGACCTTTCCTACACCGATCATGCCGTATGTGTCCAGCTCTGAAGCTCTGAGAGCTCCCATGCTGGCGCCGCCAACCACCTTTACGCCAGCATTAAGAGCAGAGATGATTTCTCTGTGCCCGACAGCAGCCCGGTCAAAGAAAATTCCGTCTATGATCCCCATGACGTTATATCCCTGCTGGACAAATTTTTCCAGCTGGAACCTGCGCACGGGGGGCTGGTAGTCTGCCCTGAGGATTTTTTTTGCATCCTCATGGCTTATGCTGTTCCCGGTAAAGATTACTGCTTTTGCTTTCATCTTCTTTTCCACAACTTCATCTTCTTTTCCACGGCTTGTCGTTTTTATTTCTGGAAAACTCTCTCTTCTTCCCGGCGTTGATTCTTTTTCCTTTGCGGTCACGGTCGATCGTGAAGAGCTCAAAGCCAGGGATGATTACTCTTACCACAGGCACTGCAACTTCTTCTCTTGAGAGGTCAACGACGAGTACCCTTTCGGCAAGACCCTTCAGTTTTTCAAGAATTACATCGATATTTTCTGCAGGGCTCTTTTTAGAGAGGTCCTGAACTTCGGAAAGGGAAATCTTTTCTCCTTCTTCAAACCAGAACCAGTTCAGGCGTTTCATGCGGTCGTACCCTACACTCCGGATAAAGCCCTCCCTATCAGTATCTTCCCTTGCGCCCTGGATCTGGACAACTCTCGACTGCGCAGCTTCGGTTATTGCCCTTGCAACTGCGATTTCGGGTTTCAGGTGGGAGCCTGCCCCCATGACCAGAAGAGCAGGGTCTTTTAGTTTTACGTCATCAATTGCTGCAATTATTGTAGGGATTCCTGTGTCAGTCGGGACAAGCCAGATTTTGAGATCTATTCCGGCATCTTTGAACTTCCGGGCAAGCTCATACAGGTATCCGTCTTCTTCTGTGAGCACGATCTCTTTTCCAAGATCCCGGGTAAACTGGGCTGTACTGATTGCATCTCTTTCTATAACCTCAAGCAGCCCGTGAAGTATGGCTTCCTCAAGCACATTCCCTGAAGCCAGCCCATTGGTATTGCTCAGGAATAATTTCTGACACTGCCCGGGATTATCATACGGGTGGTATACTGCATTTGCACTCACAAAGACTTCTTCTTTATTCAGTAAATCGTATGTGCCGACCCACTCAAGAAGAGAGCTTGGGTTATAAGGCTGGGAAAGGATCAGGGAGTCCGGGTCGAGCACAGTGTAGTTTTCCCTTGCATTCAGGTAAGATTCAACAAGAGCGGGAGCTGAAATGCCGCCTGCAATGTTTGCGTTCAGGCCGGGCCTTTCTGCCAGACAGCGTTCAAAACTCTCCATTATTGCCGAAATTCTGGCTCTCTGTTCGGTTGAACCTTTGCCTGAGTAGATGCTGATCGCTCCCGGAGCAGCACTGGGGCGGATTGCAGAAAATATCGGAATTCCAAGCCTGTCCAGGTTTGTGATATCTGCAATTCGGGTAACTCCTATCTTTTTTATCTGGTCTTTTGTGTTTTCAAGGGTTGCGGCTTCATCATACACGCGCTGCGTGCCTTCGATGTATGAAAGAGATCTGTCAATTTTTATCTCGGGCATAGTTAGAAACCTTCTCATCTCTTGTTATATATTTTGTGATTTTTCGGGATTACGAATCTTTTCACAGGGGGTTTTCTTAGATTTTGTGAGAGAACTTATCTTGATAAACAGAATAACAAATGGAAATACATTGAATACAAACAGAATAACGGTATATATTGCAGGGTCTATAAGTATGTAAGAGGGCTTATAAGGGGGTTTTGTCTAACGAATCTTAATAAATCGTTTCTGGAAGAAAATGTATGAGGCTTTGATCTCCTGTTCAGAACCATATACGGAATACTTTCAATTCTCGCGCTGGCAACAGGTCTTGTGAAAAGGTCACCCTGAAAATGGATTGTTGCCCTGATAGCTTTTACGGGTCTCTATTTTTTTGATTTCCTTTTAAGCAGATACTTTATTTAATTATCAATTATAACAAAATTAAACTGTGGGTATTTGTTAGTTCCTGTTGATTTTCTCTCTATTCTGTTGACTTAATCTCTATTTTGTTGATTTTCTTTCTATTCCGTTTCAATATTGTCTATATTTTATACCAAATGTTCTTTTTTAACACCTCAGTATTATTCGGTATCCGACATTTCTTTTATGAATCAAAAATAAATATATTGGGAGAGGTCATAATTTTGCTATCACAAAAAGACTAATTTTTGTCACGTTACTTTATATATTAGTTTGATAATTCTTTATACAATGTGAAATTAAGTCTAAAGATGATGGGAAAATGAGCGAAATAAAAATCTGTGAAGTTAGGTGTCCAAACTGTAGAAAATGGTTCAGCTCAAAAATTGCTCAATTTGAAGATGCAGAAACATTTAGGCGTGCCATTACGTACAAAAACTCAGAACCATGCCCGTACTGTAAGACAATGATTTTCCATGATAAAGAAATCATGAGATTCTTAGAAAAAGATAATACCGGCAAAGTCATTAAAGAAACCAGATGTATATATAATTTTTAAGCTCTACAGAAACTCACTAAAATAGTAAACCCTGCAATAACAAATATCCATTAATTTAAACTAAATGACCTGGTAAATCTTTACTGATTTATCTTCTCTTCTTACAGCTGATTCAATTGGTTTTATGGAAAACCAATTTTTCAGCAAACATTTCATTTTTTCAATTCCTCATGCAGTATCTGTAGTAAACAAATTACTGACTTTTCAGTGCTCCAATAATATTGAAGCACCAAAAAGAAATTCTTTTTATTCTTTGTAAGGTTGTACAGTTTTAATATCTCTATTTACTTTTTTTACCCATTCTGAAAATGTCAGGTAATATAAACCGGTGACTGCGAAAACAGGAATTGAAATACAGATTGCAAATGGTTCAAAGTGAGCACAGAAGAATGTAAGAGAAAGCAAAATCAGCAAAAATGAAATCGTATAGTAATTTTCTTGTTGCTTGACTGCTAAAAATAACTTTTTATTGTATACTTTAAGTTCTTCTTCTTCTTCTCTGAACTGAATTAAACTTCCAGTTTGTTTGAACTTACATTCCTTTGGTAAAATAATCTGTGAAAAGGGAACAGTAAGTGCTAAACCTATGAACAGTAAGCATGCAAGGAGAGAGTAGTTTGAAATAATTTCTAAGTTATTGAAGACTTGTAGATTGAGTTTTCCATAAACGTTAGATAGTGTTAAAGCATAAATTCCGAAAATTAAAAACATAAATTTTATCAGTGAATAAAACCTGTCCAGATTCTGGTTGTATATCTGAAATAGTTCACATTCAATTTCTTTTTGTTGACCCAACATATCGCCGCCTTATTAAGATAAATGGCGGGATCACACTTAAATATTTTCGACAGATAAGTGGTTTATTTGGTTTCATGGAAACCACATTATGATTTATTTTCTCCTGAATTTTCCAAAAGTATTTTGACTTTTTCCTGAAGTTTTTCTGTCTTCCTTGCCTGAAGATATTTGATTCTTCTATTTTAAATAATATTGAGGAACTATAATATCTTAAATAAAATTAAAATCAGGGCATTGGGGATATGCAGGATAAAGAAAAGGAAATGGATACGGGTAGTTCTGAAATTCAAGTTAGTATGCTTTTTCCTCACGATAAAACTCACAAGTCTGGTGTTGGAATGTCAGGAGATTCCCATGGGTTGCAGGAGGAGATCAGGCATGAGCTTGCTGGAAGTATGCTGCAAGAAGGCTATCCGAAAGATCAAACGATACGTACTGAAGAGAAATCGTTTGATCACGGGCAGCATGATGAAATAAAACATGAGGGATATGAACGGCATGAGGAAATAAAACACGAGCAACACTCAAAAATGAAACATGAGCAGCATGAAGAAATGGGACACGAACAGCATGAGGGGGTTGGACATAAGGGGATGGGACACGAGGGGCATATGCCGTCCGGCGGAAAAGATCATGGGAACCATCATGCTCATATGCTTGAAGACTTCAGAAGAAGATTTATCGTTTCTTTTATACTGACCTTCCCGGTTTTGCTTCTCTCTCCTACGATTCAGGACTTTTTTAACTTTGAGCTTATCATTCCAGGTGCGGATTTTATTACCTTTTTGCTTTCTTCTGTCGTTTATTTTTACGGCGGCTATCCGTTTCTCAAGGGGATAAAACAGGAGCTTTCTGAGAAGTCTCCTGGAATGATGACACTTATAGCCATCGCAATCAGTGTGGCTTACTTTTACAGTTCTGCTGTGGTATTCGGGCTTCATGGGGAGGTATTTTTCTGGGAACTGGTGACCCTTATTGATATTATGCTGCTTGGGCACTGGCTTGAGATGCGTTCGGTGATGGGGGCTTCAAGGGCGCTTGAAGAACTGATTAAGATAATGCCCTCAGTTGCCCACCTGAAAAAAAACGGCGGGACTGTAGACGTGTCTGTTGACCGGCTGAAAATAGGAGATAAGGTTCTGGTCAAGCCCGGAGAAAAGGTTCCTGTTGATGGGAATGTCGTAGACGGGACAAGCAGTGTAAATGAATCCATGCTTACAGGGGAGTCAAAACCTGTTATGAAAAATCCGGGAAATGGGGTTATAGGGGGTTCTATTAATGGGGAAGCGGCTTTTGTTGTGGAGGTTAAAAAGACAGGAAAGGACACCTACCTCAACCAGGTCGTCGAGCTCGTCAGGGCAGCCCAGGAAAGCAAATCAAAGACTCAGGACCTGGCAAACAGGGCTGCACTGTATCTCACGATCATAGCCCTGACTGTCGGTACTCTAACTTTTGTGCTCTGGATTTTTTTCGGGCAGACGCTTGTCTTTGCCCTGGAGAGAGCGGTTACTGTAATGGTCATAACCTGCCCGCATGCCCTTGGGCTTGCAATCCCGCTCGTGGTCGCAGTTTCAACATCAATTGCCGCAAAATCAGGGCTCCTTATCCGGGACAGGCAGGCATTTGAAAAAGCCCGCAGTCTTGAGGCAGTAATCTTTGATAAAACAGGCACCCTCACAGAGGGCAGGTTTGGTGTAACGGATATCGTTTCTCTCCCAGGCGAATATAACAAAACAAACGACAAAATTAATGACAAAATTAATGACAAAAAGATCCTCAGCCTTGCAGCTTCTCTTGAAGCCAGTTCGGAACACCCGATTGCAAGAGGGATCCTTGAGAGTGCGAGGGAAAAAGGGATAGATCCTGCGCCGGTCGAAAAGTTCAGTTCCATTCCAGGAAAAGGAATAGAAGGGATAATTGAAGGAAAGAAATACTTTGTAGTAAGCCCCGGTTACCTTGAAGAAGCCGGAATCGACCTGAAAGACGAAAAGATTGAAAGGATTAAGGAGCAGGGAAAAACCATTGTTTTTTTACTTGAAGGGGAGAGAGTACTCGGAGCCCTTGCACTTGCCGATATTGTCAGGAAGGAATCAAGGGAAGCAATCTCAAAGCTCAAAGGGATGGGCATAAAATGCCTCATGCTTACCGGAGACAATCGGTTTGTTGCTTCCTGGGTATCACAGGAACTGGAGCTTGACGACTACTTTGCAGAGGTTCTCCCGCATGAAAAGGCAGCTAAGGTCATTGAAGTCCAGAAGCAGCATGTTACCGGAATGGTCGGAGACGGGGTCAATGACGCTCCTGCCCTTGCCCAGGCTGATGTGGGAATAGCTATCGGGGCAGGAACGGATGTTGCAATCGAAACAGCAGATATCGTGCTGGTTAAAAACGACCCGAGGGATGTGCTGTATATTATTGAGCTTTCGAGAAGGACATACTCCAAAATGTACCAGAACTTGCTGTGGGCAACCGGGTACAATCTTTTTGCAATTCCACTTGCAGCAGGAGTACTCTATGGATACGGCATTTTACTGAGTCCTGCTATGGGTGCAGTTCTCATGAGCCTGAGTACCATAATCGTAGCTATAAATGCAAGATCTTTAAAGATGGGGTGATCTACTGTTCGGAATATTTCGCAGCCTGAAGAAAATTCTGGCTCTGGTAGCCCTAATGTTTGCAGTAGCCAGATTCATCTCAAAACATACACGTGGAAATAGAAGAAAATAAAAAAATGGTGAACCTAAGCCTGATAATTTTGATCAGGGAAGCCAGGCATAATTAAAATGTTAAAGGGGGTTAAAGCATCGCAGATGGAGAACGCAAAAGCAATCCATTTCTGATTATCCTGCTGGTTTTATTTATTGCAGGACTGGCTGTCATTATTTTTATGGTTGGAGCTATGTGGGACATTTCTCGTTCCGGAGACGGCTTCTATGGCAGGCCTGAGAACTATTCGGAGAACAGAACCTATCCAGGCATGTATCCTGGCAGAGGTATGTATCCAGGCGGTGGAATGTATCCAGGAGGAATCTCTCCTTCCTACAATAGAAGTGATTATGAGTCAAACGGGGAAATGATCTATTATACCGGGTTTAACGAAAGCGGGGGGCGTATCGAGACAGAGTATGGCCCTCACTGGCTGTATGTTCATGGAGGGAGCTGCGTTAACTGCCATGGGACTGACGGGAGAGGAGGCTATTCTGTAATGATGGGTTCTGAGATCCCTCCTGATATCAGGTATGAAAGCCTTGTTTCTGAAAACAACACCGAAGAAGGGGAGGAGCATCCTCCATACACGGATGAGACCATTAAAAGGGCAATCCGTGAGGGCATAGACCCTGAAGGTGAGCCTCTTGATCTGACCATGCCCAGATGGAAAATGACTTATAAAGACGTGGATGACGTTGTCGAATACCTTAAAACGCTTTGAGAGGAAACTCTCTCATTTTTTCAGCCGTTCCAGTACTTTTGCCTTCAAATGCAGATTTCCCAGGCTTTTAAACAGCTTTTCAGGGATAACCGGAGTTATTTTAAAAACAATTTAAATTTTCAGGATTAATCCGAATCTTTTCTGCTTATATCCCAGGTTCTTTGACTCTTTTAGGAGCGTGTAAGGCTAATCTCCATCATTTTGGCTCTTCGCTGTTTCGAGTGGGTAACTTATATTCATCTCCGAAATGTCGGAGTAGCATATCCAAAATTTATAAACATTTATGGTTGAAAATCACATTCAAGCTTGATGTTTCTGTTTTTGGCCTAGCTATTTTCTAACTGAGCAATTATTTTCAACCCACATAAAATAGCGAAGAGCCGTCATTTTAATGGCGGGATACAGCCGTCATCTCTACCATAATATGTTCTCTGATAACGTTTTTAAACTTTCAAGACTATACTTTATTGTCAAGTTTTGTTCAGGAGGCTGCGAGTGCCACTGAAGCCGCTTGACTTTGCTCTGAAACTCCAGGTATGAGGTTCTTTGAAGAAGTTTCAAAGGTAAAACTTGAAACGATGGAAGCGAGACACGAATAAATAGTTGCTCTAGGGCAGTATAGCATTGGTTGAAATACCATAGATGCCTGCGAATTTATTCGTGGGAGCTGTCACGCTGCCTGATAAAGTAGTAAAGAAATGCTCCTACAATATATGTAAAAACAATAACTATAACCCAGATAAGGCGCGTATTTCCTTCATCTGTTTCATTTCGCAAGCAGTCGGCAAGCGCCCAAACCCAGAGGATAAAAGAAAGAAGAAAAATGAACACAAATGCCAAAAAAACATAGGATGTACCGAACATTTTACCTTTTCCTGTGTATGATTTTTATTATTCTGGGGTTTTCAGCTGCGTTTTTCTTAATCTTGATACTGTTTTACTGGGGGTTTTTATTTGAGTATTTTATTCGTTTTAATCTGAATTCCAGAGTTCCTTTGTTTAAATTGAATCTGTTTTAAACTGAATCTTGTTTAAAATAAAAATAGTTTGAACTGTATACCTCAATATACAGCTCAATTTACTTTAACAGTTTGATTTTTACCTGTTTCTCATTTCATATTCTCTTGACTTAAGAGGGTCACTGTATGCGTATAATTTTATAAGGATCTAAGCCCGCAGATAAACTAGGAAGGATGAGGCATTTGGTTTAGTATTTTAGCTCTTTTTCAAACCTTCTGAGCCTGAAATTAAGTAAAAACACGGTATAAATTACCATTCCTGCAAGCAAAAAGGCTCTTCCTGCAAACAGTTCATATAAAAGCCCGCCGAGGATCAGCCCTGTTATACTTGCAAGCCCTCCGAAACTGCTTGCAAACCCCTGTACAGTACCCTGATAGTTTTTCCCGGCAATTTTTGATAAAAGAGACAGAAAAGAAGGCCACATAAGCCCGTCTCCCAATGCGAAAAACCCTGTTGCAAGGTAGGTCAGGAAAAGGTTTCCGGGGATAAGAAGCAGAAAATTTGTTCCGAGCATCAGGCTTCCAAATATTATAAGTGAGGCATCCGAATATCTTTTTGAAAGCCGTGGGAGTAGAGATCCCTGTACAATTATCAGAAGGCCGCTCAGGACAGTAAAGTAAATCCCCATTTCTGCAATGCTCCAGTCAAGGACTGCGATTGCATGCAGTGGAAACGATGTGTAGAAAATATTGAAACCCAAAAAGATGAGAAAGTAAAGGCCGAGCATATAAGGAATATTCGGAAGCTTTAAAACCTCCCTGAAGGAAGGCTTTCCTATTTTCTCCCGTAGAGTCCTGCATTCCTTTATCTCGTAGCCAAAGACTTTTCGGATGCCTCCAGAACCGACAGGTCCATCAAGAGAACACTCTTTGCTTTCCGGGATATAAAATACGATAATTGCGGTCCCTATAAATGAAATTACTACCGCACCCAGGACAGTAGTCACTTCTCCGTATTCTGTTACGCTCAAGAGCCCTGCAAGGGCGGGACCTACTATGAACCCGAGGTTTGAGGAAATCGACATTTTGCCAAAATTCCGGTTTCTGTCTTTTTCTTCTGTAATGTCTGCCAGGTAAGCATTGGCTACGGATACATTTCCTCCGGTCAGCCCGTCAAAAGCCCTGGCAAAGAATAGCACTGCAAGGGGCAGGGTGAAAGCAAAAGTTCCCAGTACTTCGGAGTCTACTTTAAAAAGGGTTACAACCGGAAGAAAGAGGGCAATAAGAAAGATGATCCATGAAAGCAGGGTCCCGAGCTGGCTTAAGAGCAGAACCCTTTTACGCCCGTAAATATCAGACCATCTGCCGAGTATTGGTGCACCTATTAGCTGGAAAGCAGGGTACATCGAACTTGCAAGCCCGTAAATGAAAGCGTTGCCTCCAAGCCGGTTTACGAGAAATACAAGGAAAGGAAGAACGATGCTGAACCCGAGTGTACCTATGAAGTTAACAGTAAGGAGAGGAAAAAGGGAAATATTCTCTCTTATCGGAGGGGCAGGGCTATTATCATGAATCCTGCTTTCCTTATCCGTTTCCATATCTTCCGATTTGTTTCCGGAAGCCTTTTCCTCTGAATCTTCTGGAATCTTTCTCTCCCCTATCGAATAAGATTTCAGGTTCATTAAATAAGGCTTTTTTTCAGGTAACAGTTAACAGTTTTACTTTCGGAACTACTTAATATCTATTTCTCTATGAGAGCTGCATGCCAACAAAATTAAACGTATATTCTGCACTACATAAATAGAGAGGCATCATGACAAAAGCTGCAGCTAGAACAGGGGCGAGCCCAACAGCAATGGTTGCTCTCGAGCAATATTTTCCTGAGAAGCAACGCATTATCGAAGATGACCTGGCTTATCGAATACTGCCTTTCAGCATGAGAGTCTTTGTATGGCTGGTGAAGTCTGATCTGGGCCGGGTCTGGATGGTTCGGGCAACCGAGAAGGACGCTCCAGGTCTCTGGGGCGGTATGCTGTGCAGAAAAAGGTACATAGATGAGAAACTGACAGACTCGGTAAACCGGATTAACGCGGTCGTTAATCTTGGCGCTGGTTTTGATACCCGGGCATACCGTCTTCCAGATCTCTCTGATATGCCGGTCTGGGAAGTTGATCAACCTGAAAATATCAAAGCCAAGCAGGTCAGGCTGTGTAAATTGTTCGGAACTGTCCCATCCCATATCAGGCTTGTGCCGATAGATTTCGATCGAGAAGAACTGGGCACAGTTCTGGAATCATATGGATACTCGGTGAATATGCGGACATTTTTCATCTGGGAGGCCGTCACGCAGTACCTGACTGAAGCCGGCATCAGGGCAATCTTTGATCTTCTGGCTAAAGCCGAGCGTGGTAGCCTTCTGGTTTTCACATATGTTCGCAAAGACTTTCTTGACGGTCGGGTCATGTACGATTGGGAGAATATCTACAAAAAGTACGTGAAGAATAAGATATGGCTTTTCGGGATGGACCCGGAAGAGTGGCCGGGTTTTCTTGAAGGTTACGGCTGGAAGATAGTCGAACACATGGGTTACGAGGAGCTTGCTGAGCGGTATGTCATGCCGACAGGCCGGAAACTTGCTTCCACACAGGTTGAAAGGATAATTTATGCAGAGAAAGTGTAATCATTGTGTATGTTTAACTAACTTTTCTAACACCAGGGCACGGCTGAGCTAACCGGTTTTGAGCAAATAATGAGAAATCTTCTATCCCGCCTGTAAAATTGAGCATCAAAATCTCTATCCTTTATCGTTAGAAATTACAATCTGCAAAAAAGAAATTGCCTGCGGGCTGAAACAGGCAGTTTTTACAGCCCATGAGCTGCATTAAATTTTCAGTTCCTTCATATTTTCGTTTCAGGTCTTAGATCCTGCAAACCTCGCTCTTCCTGAGCCAGTCAATATCGGACTGATAGAGGAGCCTCAGGTCTTTAAGCCCCAGTTTCAGCATGGCGAGCCTGCTTACACCGAGCCCCCAGGCAAGGACGGGTTCTTTGATGCCCAGAGGTTCTGTAACTTCTTTCCTGAAAACACCTGCACCTCCGAGTTCAACCCATCCGAGGCCGTCCACATAAACTTCAGGTTCCACACTTGGTTCTGTATAGGGGAAATAGCCAGGGCGGAAACGGACTTCTTCGAACCCAATCCTGTGGTAGAACTCTGCAAGGAGGCCGAGGAGGTCTGCAAAGGACATGTCCTTATCCATGACCACACCTTCAAGCTGCTCGAATTCCGGGGTATGGGTCGGGTCAATTGTTTCCCTGCGGTAAGCCCTGTCAATGCAGAAAGCTTTTACAGGCGGTTCTGGGTTGTCTGCAAGGTACTTTATGGTCACCGAGGTGGTATGGGTCCTGAGTACATTACGTCTGGCAAGCTCCTTGTCCCATACTCCGCCCCAGCCGCAGGAATCAATACCTCCTCCGCACTCGTGCATGGCTGCTACCTTGTCCGAATACTTTTCAGGAAGCTGGCAGGTGCTGCCGAGGTGGAAAGTGTCCTGCATGTCCCTGGCAGGGTGGTCCTGGGGCTGGAAGAGGGCATCAAAGTTCCAGAAAGAACTCTGGATTATACCGCCTTTTATCTCTGTAAAGCCCATTTCCAGGAAGATCTGGCGCATCTGTTCAATCAGGCGTCTGTAAGGGTGGATTTTGTTTCCGTAAAGAGGTTTTGGAGTGATATCAAGCCTGTAAGGCCTGAACTTTTTACCTTTCCAGGCCCCGCTTTTCAGCAGTTCGGGAGTAAGCTGGGCAATTTCTTCTTCAAGAACAAGCCCCTGAGCTGCAAGTGCACTTCCTGCACCAGTTATTGCTACGGTCCTGAACTTCTCTTCATGTTTTACGACAAGTTTACGCTTGAGAAGGTCTTTTACAATTCCTTCCTCGGCTGCAAGTTCTTCGAGAGTTTTTGCTTTTCCTTCGAAAGCTGCAAGGGCTTTTTCGTCTTTACCTGCAAGAGCCTCTCCAGAAGGCACCATTATCCCGTTTTCAACCTTTGCCCATCCTTTTTTCACGAGCCATCCCGTTGCAATTCCAACGGTTTGAGGGGAGAAACGGCTCCTCAATTCTTCAAGGGAAGTAGGGGTTTTCAGGGCATCAATAATCTGGCGCTCCGGAAGTCCGGTTTTCTTATATTCCTCCCCTTCCTTCGTAAGAGAGTAACGTTCCAGCACTTTTTCTGAAACAGATGCAAGTTCTTTTTCCTGGAGCATGAAAGCAGCCTGCATTGCCGCATCTACCTGCAAACCTGCTTTCTCTTCTAACTTATCAGGGGCTGCCGACCCGAGTTCCTCAAGGGCAAGCAAGACCTTTTTCTCGTTGATTGTGAGGTTGTCCTGAATACTCATACATTATCATATCCTGCAATTCCTGAAAATTTAAAACTCTGATACTGGAGTTTGATACTGGAGTTGATGAATTTATCATGAATTTACTGGAAGTTCATGATTTAATGGATAATTTATTTTTTGTAGATAATTCTGTACTCATCAAGCTGTTCCCTTGCAAGTTCCCGCTTTTCCTGGTGGTCTTTAAGGAACTCCTGCATTTTTTCGGCTGCAAGCTGCTTGCATGAGCCGCACATTCTGGTTCCGCAGACACACTCCTGCCTTATCTCCAGCAGTTCTTCGTCATCTTCTATCAGGTGGAAGAGCATCAGTTCGAAGACAGAGCATTCATCGGGGTTTCCACCCAGTTTTTTCTGTTCTTCAAGGGTTACACAGCCTCCAGTCTTTGCCCTTTTTACTTTTTTTGCCCCTTCCTTTGGGTCATCAGTAAGAGCAATATGGCTGTCAGGGATGCTGCTCGACATTTTTCCTCCCTGCAGTCCGCTCATGAAGCGGTGATATGTCGACGATGGGGGAATGAAAGCGTAGCCTCCGAACTCAGCTGCAACTTCTGCCACGACTTCTTCAAGGATTTTCCTTGTGGTTTTCCAGATTTTTCTAAAAACGAAGTACTTTTCATACTCTGAAAATTCAGGTGGCTTAGCATCATTAGCAAATTTAGCGATTTCCTGAATCTGGGTCATGAAGTACTTCCTTTTCTCAGGCTGGCTTATTTGTAAACCAAACCTTTCAAGGAATGCATAATCAGGAGTCTGGAGCAGATCAATGTGCTCTTCATAGAGTTTTACTTTCCCAGGAATACGTTTTTTAAGTTCCTGCAAAGCCTCTTTGGGAGCTCCTTTTCCCCGAATGCTGAGGTATTTCCCGCCTGTTGTTTCTCTTTCCTCTATCCTGAACATATTCATCTTGCCGGCAAGGCCCCTTGTTAGGCGGAGGTGAGGGTCCTGATCAGGGCCTACAGGAATCACGACAGGTTTTGGTCCTCCGAATTCTTCAAGCTGTGGCTGGAGGATATCTGCAGCCTGGGTTGCTACACTGATCATATGGGAGAGGTTTGTTTCTCCTGAAAAGCCGTATATAGCGCTCAGTTCCGAGAAATTGACTTTTGCTCCGAGTTCGAATGCGAGGTCTTTAACACTTCCGCAGCCTGACTGGAAGTAGATGAGGCCGTCAGGTTTGAAACCGAGGGCAATAAGGCTTAAAATATATTCCTCTACTCCTATTTCTCTGCATTTCTGCCAGGAAAAGCCGCGCACAGAAAAAGCTTCTCTGTCCGCAATACCGACAAAGGCTGAAGCTCCTTTTCCCTGGTGCCAGACGATCTGGTCCATCACCATCTTATGCCCCAGATGAGCCTTCCCAGAAGGCATAAAGCCATCCATAACTGAAAAAGGGGCACCTGTCCGCATAGCCTCTGCAATCTGTTCGTAATCACGGTGTCCGAAGATAACTCTTCTCCGCATATACTTATTCGGGGATGGGATTTCAGGAAGCACGTTATCAAAAGGTGAAATCCCGAATTCTTCGAATAACTTAGAATAGTCATTAATTTCGCTTGAACTCCACGGGTCAAGTTTATTAGTCATAAAGTCCCTCATGGGCTGCCTTTTCCGGAAGGTATTGAAAGCAGCTTTTTCTTGCTAAATAAGGGTAGCATAAATAAGGTGTAAGTTTTGTTCCGGTTAAATCGCTCTTTAAAAATACCTGCTCATATGTAAATGTTTATCTTCTGGCAGTCCTGGATACTCACTTACCTTTTATCTACTACTTTTTTACCTACTGTTTTATTTTTCCTCATCCAGTTGCCAGGAGCGTTTCAGCGCACATTTTCAGGAGCTTAACGCAGGGTAGAGCCTGCATGACTCGTCAACATTGGTTGGGAGGATGACTCCGGAAGCCCGTTAAATCTTTAGATTTAGCGGGTAGTTCACAGTGCCCGGTTATTTCTCGCAAATTTTTTCAAAAGGATAGGGAAGTTTTGCCTCTTCAGGGA
>CAYSWX010000013.1:7336-86219 GCA_964434965.1 uncultured Methanosarcinales archaeon | reverse complement strand
ATTCTGGTTCTGCAAGTTTGGGAAAAAGCTCTTCTCCCTGTTCATTAAGAAGTCTGACTGTAGCCCTTACTTTATTTTCAATGTTTCTCCTCTCAGTTGCCATTTCGCTCTCCCCTTTTGCAAGAATTAGAGAGTTTGGAGGTGAGGGTTTCATGACAGCCTGTTCTGTGGTTATATTTTTTTCTGCAGCTAAAGTTTCTCCGATCACTCCTGATGCAGGTTCACTTATTGTTTCATTTTCAAGATCTCCCGCAACTGCTGCCCGGTCTTCATGAGCCCCACAGGTGAGGATGCCAAGAATAAGGGCAACTGCAAGCATTCCACATATAATCTTTATTAAATCCATATGACTTCCTTATTTTTGTTTGATTATTATTCGATATTTGAAGAGACGTTGTCTGAATATTCTTAAATATATAGTTATAATAATTATCCAAAGTATTATTTTATTTTTTTCACTATGTTTTCGCAGGAGGTTGTTTGAAGATTTTTTGAATAGCTGTTAAAGAAACTGTTTGAAGAGTTTTTATTTACTGAAACCCCAAATAATTTCATATCAAATTGGATAATCGTGCTCGGACAATCCCGAAGTTATGTAGTTTATAATCGTAAGCTTTGTGACTCTATGACCTTATGTGTAATCCTGAATAACTTTATATCGATTTGAGCTGAAAAATCTGAGCTAAAAAGTTTGAGCTAAGAATAAGCTTTCGGGGGAGTCAAGAACATTCCTGGTTATTACAACTATTTTCTTCCGAAGAACTGTGACTATATCCTTCCTGTACTGTTCACGATGCCAAAATACAATGCATTATCCAGACTCAGACTTTGGTTTTTCAGGGATTTGGCATTTAAATAGCATCTCTCAGATTCAATTTTTTTTCTGTTTATACTTTTTACATTTCATACTCTGTGTAAACTTCGGAATCTAGTTCTGGTTGGTATCGTTAAACTGGAAGATCCAGCTCAATTAGATTAAAAATTTTCAGGAGATTAATCATAAAAAAGGGATTAGACCCCACATTACTGCGCGGATCAGAATTGTAACATTAACTTTCTAGAAAATCTTCCTGTCAATAGAAATAGCTGACTTGCCAGTTGCCTATCCTCAGAGAAGCCAGACCAATGATCGGGATGCCATGCTGGGATACTACCAGAATTTTGCTGCAGTTTCAGAAATGCTAATAGACAAGGGCCTGGCTGAGGTGAAAAAAGAGCTGGTTTATGAGCATTATCTTCAAGATGGAGTCGACCTCAACGGTTTTTCCAACGCTTTTTATAAAACGGATGCGGATGAAACCTTAGCTGCTTTTAAGGGGCGTGCAAGGGGAGTGGTCCGTCCTTATATTATTCCTGGGGAAGATGCATGGCATGGGGCAGCAGGCTACACCTTTTTTGATCCATACGTAAGTCAACTTGCTCCAATAAATGGTTACAATATCCACTGGACCCTGTACCAATCCAATTTATGTAACCTTGTCGGTTTAAGGGTAGATGCCGATGAAGATAATATAATAAATGCACTCATACCAAATGGTGCAGGATCGCTGGAGTGCACGTTTCCCTTGAAGTTGATGGGACAGGTGATAGCAAGCCAAGAATTTTCGGTAGACCGGCAGCCAGACAATATAACGGGATCAATAAACCAGATACAGTCACATGGGATGATATGAAATCCCAGTTAGATGGAGAAAATCAAACCCGTCGCGATAGTATCATTGACTGGGCCACAAATAGGGGCGATAAAGTTCGTGCAGGATGGGAGATCCACTAATTTGTAAAATTTGGATCTCAACATGCTTTTTACGCTTTTTGTCTACTTTTGGGTAATTAGGGGTGAGCACGTGAAAATACCATGTCGTTAGTTGAAGGGTGTGCCAGCTCAACTTTGGTTTATGCTACGCTATGGTTCTTGAGAAGTAACTTTTAAATTTTTTTAGTAAAAGTGGAATGTTTTTATACTGTAAAAGAGTTATTTTTAATCAATTTTTTGAAGTATTCTATAATCAGCCATTCAACCTCCACAGGTATGTCCCCAATGCCCGAGCACCAGCAAATCCAGCAATCCAAAAAACCGGATACTATTTTTCAAAAGCAAGCAACTCCCGCAACCCTGACTCATGTATCAAATCCTTATTCTATCATCCAGCGTGCCAAAATCAATCCAAAATCCCTTACCCATGCTGATATAATGCAGCTACAAAGAACTATTGGAAACCGGGCAGTTGGCATGTTGCTTTCAAGTATAGGAAGTTCTTCCACAGCTCAACAGGCAATAGTTCAGAGACAGGAAATTCCAGAGGAAGAGGAGCCTTTACAAGGCAAGTTTGCAGAGCCTATTCAACGGCAAGAAATTCCAGAAGAGGAAGAACCGCTTCAGGGCAAGATGATTGACACTATTCAACGGCAAGAAATCCCAGAGGAAGAAGAACCCCTTCAAGGCAAGTTTGAAAACAAGCCTGAAATTGTCTGCCCTTCGTGTTTCGCGACTCCTATAGTGCAGAGGCAGGAGATTCCAGAGGAGGAAGAACCTCTTCAGGGTAAGATGATAGAGACAATCCAACGTCAAGAGATCCCAGAGGAAGAAGAGCCATTGCAGGGCAAGATGGCAGAAACTATTCAATTCCAAGAGATACCAGAAGAAGAGGAACCTCTTCAAGGAAAGATTATTGGAACTATTCAAAGGCAAGAAATTCCAGAGGAAGAAGAGCCACTTCAGTCAAAGAGGGAGAATAATACTGGTATGCCTGATAACCTCAAGGCTGGTGTGGAGAGTTTGTCTGGAATTGATATGAGTGATGTGAGAGTGCATTATAATTCGTCGAAGCCTGCTAATGTAGGAGCGTTAGCCTATACTCAGGGAACTGACATTCATGTAGCTCCGGGACAGGAGAAGCATTTGCCTCATGAGGCGTGGCATGTGGTACAACAGAAACAAGGCAGTGTCCGCCCGACAATGCAGATGCACGGCGGGTTAAATGTTAATGATGATGAAGTCTTGGAGCATGAAGCAGATAAAATGGGCGGCTGTGTCTCAGCGCAACTGCAGCAATTCGATGTAGACGAGCAAAACGGGCTGGATACAAGCTGTGATCAGCCAGTAAGTCTCAAGTCACGTAAGGTTGCATCATCTTCAAACAAGGAAGGGGTCATACAGCAAGTAAGAGGAGGGATAGAATATACAGAAGACGGACCGACCATGCTCTATGCATACGTTGGACCCTTTGTAAATAATGTCGCTGCACATAATAACTTTACAGTCAAAGGGAGACCAATGACAGGGTTTCGAGTTGGTGCTGGAATAAACCCGAATGTTGATCTGGGGAATTGGACCAACCAGGATCTGGATGTGCTTAGAAGTAGTGCCACAGTGAAACTGACCAATGATGTCCAAAGCGCCGAGTGGATCATTGAGCGACATCGGAACGATGTTCCAGTAGATACGATGAGGCAAAATTTGAAAGAAGATGTCGATTTCATGTTCCAGACACGTGATGCTTTGATTGCTTCTGTCAATGATCTCCGGCATGGCGCTGGCGAGGCAGCTATTACGGATGGAACGAAGGCTGACACCAATACCTCGCCTCATGTTTTTATCTACCAACCCGGACCTAAGAAAGGTAAAGCTCAGATCACTGCGCAGTATTCGAACGAAGACACGATTCGGAGAATCAACATGCTTAATGTCTCAAAATACCTCACAGGTACAAAGGTTGGAGTAGGTGAAGACATCCCACGGATCACTGGCACCGCTGATCAAGCACTGATCCAGGCAGACATAGATGGTACAACCAGCTTCTCAACCGCAGAGGTTCTGCTGAACGGTCTGCGTGGCACTTCTGTTGCCATTCCTCGAACGGGCCGTGGCGGGGTTTTGCGGCTGACACAACACCAGGTCGGGCTCATCAAGCTGATGGTGCTTAACGACGCACTGGCGACCACCATGGTGCGTTATCAGGATATTGTTGGACAGGCACAGGAAAAGAACATCCAACGGTTCTTTCCAAAATCACGTAGGGATGAATATGTGAAGACCATTGCTCAAGCACATCTGGACGCAACCGAAATGGGCTTATTGAGGGCCGAGATCCAACGAACCAGTGCGGCTGATGCGCAACTCCTCTTTAACAATGCAGATCCGGGCGCGTTGCGCACGGATGAGGCTTTCAGCGAACTTGGAGTGGCACATCCCACTATGGGGCGCATGCTGGATGCAAGACGAAGGCTGGCGGATCCCACCCTTGGTGCACCAGACCCCATCGATCTCCAAAACATCAAAACTGCAGTTCTTGGTAGGAATGGAGCTCTTTTGGCCACGTGGATAAATCGGGCATCTCTTGCCTACACCGACCTGACGGCAAATGCAACACAGCACGTTTTCCACGATCCAGGCAAAGCAAACCAAAATGATGATGACATTGCGACTTATGGGGTAGACGGCGGTGGAAGTGTTGGTAGTGTTATTGAGACATCACGGGGATTTACACCAGTTGCTGGGGGCGGACAGGGTGCGATCTACGAGATGCGTGAGCGCGAGATTGTGATCGACAAGTCTGGATTTTTAAACATAGGCAGCCTTGATGAGATGAACAATGCAATAGATCGCATTTTTAATGCTGTGGATTAAGTTCTGCAAAGTCCGAATTGTTATAAGTGTGCGTGCAGTCAATCAACAATTGTGAAATAAAAATAGGTTGTGTGACCTTAAGGAAGATATAATAAAAAATGTGTAGCGTAGTATTTATACCGCGTTGCGCAGCAACTGCTCGTCAACTGAGCCGTCACGAGTAACATGAGCATAAACAGATGCAATTAAAACAGCCTGTATTGGTCATTGGTTAAGGAATTTTCTTGCCTGAAAGCTATTGATTTTGCATAAGAAGCCGACCTTAAATTTTGGCTTATTTACATGAAATCGATACTCGATTCCAGCTCATAATTTACTAAAATATTTAATAAATATTGAGGAAATCTACGCAGTTTGTCACGGTTCCTCACTTAACCGAAGACACATGAAACGCTTTTTAACCCACTTGTTATAGGCAACAAAGAAAGTCTATAACCAACGAATAATCCAATTGAAAAAGGTTTGAAATATGTATGCACAAGTAGAGAAACCCAAAGAGAATAAAAGTAGGGCTGTTACCTCTTCTGTTGCCAAAAAGTAAGAGTAGCGAAAAGCATGGTCATGGATTTGTGGATAATCGACAGGAAGCGAAGACTCAAAAAATACTGCAGTTGAGGATGAACGGTAGCAAAAAATGAAGGATCAATACTGGCAAATCTCCACATATAATTCAACGGAGAAACGAAAATATAATTGATCAGGAGATTATTTCAGGATGGCAGTTACGTTGGAGGTAAAAATAGGACATTCTGATAAGTCAGACAAGTCCCTAAATAAAGATAAAAGGTTAAAAGAACAAGGGTCAAGTTTACTATTGACCCATGGAAGATAAGATGTTATATGTTGCGATATGTCACGTCTGTTAGAATAGAATATCCTGGATCATGGATCATGTAATGAACCGTGGGAGACGGTCCGAATCCATTTTTCAGATAGGCATGATTATTTAACGTTTATTGATCTGCTGATTGAAGTATCTGAAATATGGAATGTAAATATAGTGGCATAGTGTTTAATGAAAAATCATTCTCATATTTTGTTGTAACTTTGGTCCGGAAAGTTTCATAACAGGAATAAAAGAAAAATATTATTTTTTAGAATTATGACCACTTCTCGGGATTAGAAACCTAATTGATAACCCAAAATACGAGACCTGAAGAAACTACTTTTGAGTTTATGAATCGGCTCTTTAACAAAAGATTAAGTTCATTAAAAATGTATCACTTTTAAACTGTGAAATAATCCATGACCTTCCGGAAGATCATAAGATCATAATATTTTCATTTTTTGGATGTAAATTTAACTTAATCCCTTCAGGAAACAGAAAATGAGTTCCATAAACTACGAGGATCTCCCTGAATTTGCGAAAATCCAAGACTGCAAACCGAATTCGCATTTGAACGGAAATAGGCAGACTCCCGTTTTAACGGAAGACTTCTACAAGAACAGCCCTGAGCACCTACAGGAAGAACTGGCACTTATAGGGGAGATGATCCGACTTTTCCTTGAAAAACCCAGAGCTGAAGCTGTAGAGAAAAGCCAGGACTTTGCAGACCTTTTCATATCAGAATCTGAAGCAAACGCGATTGTACATGCCGTATGCTACGTTTCTTCAGACCGAGAAGAGCAGAAACTTAAATCTAATGAAATTGACGCCTTGGAGAGAACAATCAGCAAGAAAAAAGCTGAAAGCTTGAAAAGAGGAATCGATTTAAAGCTGAATACCTTATCTGAACTTTTTTCCCTTACGCCTTTTGAAACAGATGTCCTTTTAATAGGCCTCGCCCCAGAAATTGACGGACGCTTTGCAAAGCTGTACGCCTACCTGCAAAATGATCTGGCAAAAAAACAGCTATCTGTGGGGATAATTCTTGATCTGCTCTGCGCCAGCCTTGAGGAGAAACTTGAGGCGAGGGAATACTTTTCCCAGTCTGCCCCTTTGCTGAGAAACAGTCATATTTCTCTTGTAGGGGATGGAACGGATGCAAATCCTCCTCTGCTGTCAAAGTTCGTTAAACTGGATGAAAGGATAGCGGCTTTTTTGCTGAATTCGGATGAAACCGATCCTAAAATTGCCCGGTTTTCAATGCTGGTAAAGCCTGTAAGGTCTTTTGACGATCTTATTTTTCCGGATGATCAGAAAAACTGCCTTCTTGAAGCTGTAAAGCGAAGAATAGAGGAATATTCCAGGCTTATGTTTTTCTTTTACGGGCCGTCTGGGACAGGAAAAAAGCTTGCGGCTGAGGCGTGTTGCCGGGAACTTGGGGTAAATTTGCTTCTTGCAGACGCCGGAGCATTTCCAAAAGGCTCGGAAGGCGAGGCTCTTAACCTTATTTTAAGGGAAGCTCTCCTCCAGAAAGGGGCTGTTTTCATTGAAAATTTTGATGCTTTATGGGGTCGTGGTCCACAGGGGCAGGATTTGGATTCAGGTCTTTCAAGTTCTGGCCCAGGTTACGGCACTTCTGACTCCAATTTATCAGGTTTGGATTTCCTGAGATTTTGCTTTTCCGGGTCCGGTCTTTCAAGCCTTGTCAGGGCGCTGGACTCTTTTCCAGGGACTGTATTTTTATCTGCGGGGCATTTATGGGAACCTGGAAGTGTCCTGAGAAACAATACTTTTATAAGCTGTGCTTTTCCCCTGCCTGCTTTTGCGGAGCGGAAACAGCTCTGGAAAATGTGCCTAGAAAACTTTGAAAATAGCATTGGAGAAGCAGACATAGAAGACCTTGCTGCCAGATTCAAACTAAGCGGCGGACAGATAAGGGATGCCGTCTCGACTGCACAGGGCTTTGCCGCCTCGAGAGGAAGGGAAAAGGCAATTATTACCACGGAAGACCTTTATAGGGCTTGTAGGAACCGTTCCAGCTTAAAATTAAACTCCCTCTCCCGAAAAATCAATCCCCGGAGGAAATGGGAGGATCTCGTCCTGGCTGCGCCGGTAAAAGAGCAGCTTGAGGAGATCTGCGCCTTTGTAAGGCATAAAGAGACTGTTTACTCCGAATGGGGGTTTGATAAAAAGCTTTCGCTTGGAAAAGGGCTGAATATTCTTTTTGCAGGTCCTTCAGGCACTGGGAAGACTCTGGCTGCCGAAATTATCGCAGGGGAGGTTGGGCTTGACCTCTATAAAATTGACCTGTCAGGCATAGTGAGCAAGTACATAGGGGAAACCGAAAAGAATCTAAAAAAGATCTTCGGGGAAGCTGAGATCGGAAATGCAATCCTTTTCTTTGATGAAGCCGATGCCCTTTTCGGGAAGCGGTCCGAAGTCAATGATTCGCATGATCGCTATGCAAATATCGAGGTAAACTACCTGCTCCAGCAAATGGAAGAGCACGAAGGGATCATCATCCTTGCAAGCAATTACAAAAAGAACCTGGATGATGCATTCATCAGGCGGCTGCAGTTTGCCGTGGAATTTCCAATCCCCGACGAAGCCGCAAGAAAAGAGATTTGGATAGGCATGTTCCCTGAAAAAGCCCGGCTTGGGGAAGACGTGGACTTCGATTTCCTCTCAAAATTCAAGCTTACAGGTGGAAATATCAAAAATATTGCCCTGCTAGCCGCAGTTCTGGCTGCGGATGAGTCAGGGGTCATTGGGATGAAAGAAATTTTGAAGGGGCTGAAGCGGGAGTTCCAGAAGATGGGCAAAATCTGCATCCCTGCGGACTTTGGAGTTTTTTACGAGCTTGTGAAATGAAAACAAACTATAAGGATAAATTATAAAGATAAATTAGGAAGATAGATTAGAAAGAAGCGGGTAAAGAATCTGCTATTTAAATACTAGCAGGAGACATGAAAATGTCTGACTATACGGCGATAGCTGATGTCGGGGAAACCCTTGTAGAACTCCTTAGGGGAAACATGCAGGACCTGATACCTGAGGATTCGATAGCTCTTGTGTCCCCCGGGGAAATAGAAGGCAAGGACAACATCCGCCTCTCACTTTTTCTCTACCAGGTCGAAGAAAACATCTATCTGAGAAATCAGGAAATGGAAAAAATAGGTTCTTCAAGGCTTAAAGCCCCGCCTCTTGCTCTTGATCTTTACTATATGCTGACCTCATATCCGTCTTCAGGGATTCAGGACAGGACCGAAAGGACCGGAGAAGAACATCGCATCCTGGGAAGAGCCATGCAGGTCCTGTACGATAACCCTATTCTAGCAGGCTCGGTTTTGAAAGGGAGCCTTTCTGCATATGATAATGAACTGCATGTTATGGTTACTTCAATGAGTCTGGATGATATGAGTAAGATCTGGAGCACCTTCAAAGAAAAAAGTTTCCGGCCCTCGGTCTGTTACCTTGTAACATCTGTGAAAATCGAATCTACACGCGAAAAGAGTATCACCAGGGTTACTGGAGGTCCCACAGGGAGAGATAGGTAAATGGTCACCGTTAAACCGAATACGGCCTTATTCGAGGCAGCAAAAACTGATTCCCGGGGAAGGCATGAATATGTTATTACCTGTCCCTCTTCTCTCAACCTGTCTTTTGCAGTATGGCTTATTGATGATTATTCACGAAAAGAACCTATAGGGGAGGTCATGGTAAGGCTAAATGGGGAAAACATAACAAATGTAGTGTCTGTAAAAAACCTGAGCGGATACCATACTTTTTCAGGCCTTCCCGAAGGCAAATATGTTTTAAGCGTTGAGTCCGAATTTTATTTTTCCGAGGAAAGGGTGCTTGATACTCGAACTTTTTCAGGTTCAAAGTACCCTGTTCTTGAAATAATTCTGAAACCGAAACCTCTGTATCCTTTTCCGGACCTGGCAACACTTCTTAGAGGGCGGCTTGCCACTGCCGTAGATTTCGTACTCCCTGCAGGCGTAACAGTAGAGGCGACATCAAAAGCGGCAGACTGGAGAACTCAGGGGCTTATTCAGGGAATTCCTGACGAAAAAGGGGAATTTGTCCTTTATTTCAGGGAGGTTGTTAAGGGAAAGGCTGAAGTCATCCTTGAGATCAGGGGTGAAGGAATTGAGAAAGTAATCCAAGCATCGATAGAAGAAGGCAGAAGCACATATACAGGAATCATTTCGATTTCCTGAACAGCGCCTGAAAAATTTCTGTTCCTCATTCTACTTTCCATTAATATTTACTTTCCAGTCAATATGTTGAGTTGAAATTAAGCTGGTTTCAAAGTCCTTTTTTATTTTTTGACTGCAAATCTACGCTCCATTAAGCTGTGTTAATCCTGATTTATTTCCTTCGAATACTGGTTCAGACGTTTTTAAAGGTAGTTTTAAGGTATCTCATCTGGATCTCTCCATCACAGTTTTGAATATTTTGAAGCTCTAAAATCAATATTTCATAAGGCATGAAGTATGGAAGGAAGAGTCAAAAGCTTTTTCTCTTAACTAAAAAGAAAAAATTGGAGATTAAAAGAGTAATTATTCAGGACTGCATGAATAAAAAATATTGGATGGAGTTCCTCCTGCACGTTGCATACTATAAATACCTACTCAAATTTTTCTTCTTATGTGGTAAAATATATTTTACCACAGGCAGTAAATAAACAGCCTCGGCAATATTTTGGAATATCTCTGGTATTTATAAGAATTTTTTCAGGTATTTATGAAATATTTCAGGTACTTTTAAATCATCCATTAGTAAACTGAATATATCTTTCTAATTTTTTTGACTGTATAAGTAATCATTAAAGTCTATTTAGAAATATAAAGTATTAATAAATCTTTTTTTCAAAAAAATAAGGTTAATTCTGAATATATATAATATATACGTCATGACAAATCTAAATATTCATATACATGAAAAACTTAAGACAGGTATAAAAACAAATTCTGATTGTTAGAGATCCGCGATATCGGGTTTTTAGAAATAAAGTATGTTAATGGAGAGTTTGGTATGCCAGAATATCTTTCCCCGGGCGTATATATTGAAGAATTCGAAATTGGCGCAAAGCCAATGGAAGGGGTTTCGACCAGCACCGCAGGATTCTTGGGAGAAACCGAAAGGGGCCCGACCACACCCTGCCTGATTACCAGCTGGTTGCAGTATCAGAGGGTTTATGGCGGTTATTTCGGAAACGACAAGTACCTTCCGGGATCAGTAGATGGATTTTTTAAGAACGGAGGAAAACGGTGCTATATAGCCAGAATTATCAAATCGGTAACTATAGAAGATGAAAAAAACTCCAATTATCCCTCATCACCAGCTGAAACAGCCAGCTTATCGTTGGAATTTGACTCGAGTAAGGGAATTGACGAATTAACCGGTATGACTCTAAAAATGGAAGCCATCGGAGAAGGAGAATGGGGAAACAAGGTCGCTGTAATAGTTTCTAAAGGAACCTTTGGCGGATTCAGGCTGGATGTATTTTACTGGAAAACAAAATCTGCCTCCCTGTACAACCCTTATGTAGATACGAAAACTCAACCACGTCCATCTGTTTCTGAGATATTTGATAACGTATCGGTAATTGAATCATCTCCTGATTATTTTGGGAAAACTGTCAATGGGATCTCAAATTTGATTAAAATATCAATCCAAAAGACAGTTTTGCAAGGCGAAGCTTCATCGAATGAAACTTCCTCAGATGCGGCCTCATCGGCTGAAGCTTCATCAGAAACAGCTGAATCAGATAAAGCTAAGCCTAATAGACTAAATCAAATTCCATCTTCACTTAAAGGTGGCAATGACGGGAAGGGTGTTTTACTTGCTAAGGAATATGTACGAGACGATCCTGCAGATGACATGCCTGGAAAAAGGAAGGGCCTTACAGCATTCAAAGGAATTGAGGATATTTCCCTCATCTATGCCCCTAATGCTTATGCGGTTCCAGGCCTTGTTGGTTCCCTGATATCGCACTGTGAGAACCTTAGATACCGTTTTTCTATTCTCGATGCTCCACAGGCATCTTCAAACGTTTCCGACCTTGATCCGAGAAGCAATAAACCCGAAGGTTCTAGCCCCACTGACTTTGCAGCTTTCTATTATCCCTGGATTAAGATAATAAACCCGGAAACCGGAATGCTACAGGTTATGCCTCCCGGAGGATATGTTGCAGGCGTTTATGCCCGCAGTGATACGGAAAGAGGAGTACATAAGGCTCCTGCAAACGAGGTAGTGCTCGGGGCCTCGGATCTTGAATTCCAGATCATGAAAGGAGAACAGGAAGTTTTAAACCCGAGAGGTGTAAATGTCATCCGTGCTTTCCCAGGTAGGGGAATACGCATATGGGGAGCCCGAACTATTTCTTCCAATACTCTCTGGAAGTATATCAACGTCCGTCGTCTTTTCATTTACATAGAAGCGTCGATAGAACGAGGTACCCAATGGGTCGTTTTTGAGCCAAACGACTACCGCCTCTGGTCAAGGGTAAAGATAACAATAACCCAGTTCCTGACAGGCGTCTGGAAAAGTGGAGCGCTCATGGGGACAACTCCTGAAGAAGCCTTTTTCGTCAAATGCGACCGGAGCACGATGACCCAGGACGATATCGACAATGGAAGGCTGATATGCATCATAGGTATTGCTCCTGTGAAACCTGCCGAATTTGTGATCTTCAGGATAGCCCAGTGGCAGGGTGGCTCCGCAGCTACGGAATAATTAAAAAACGATGACCTATCAATATACAATGGTAAGTAAAGTGATCCTTAGACGGATATATATAATTTTACTCAAAGGAGAATAAATTATGGCAGACAGACCAGATCCCTACAGGCAGTTCAGGTTCAAGGTTACAGTTGGAGGTACAGAAGCACATTTTAGTGAAGTTACTGTTGCGGAAACAACAGTTGATCCCATTGATTATCGGGAAGGATCAGAAGATCCCCGATTTAGAAAAGTTTCCGGCCTTACCAAATACGGGAATATTACCCTGAAGAGGGGAACCGGAGATACTCTGGAGTTTTACAATTGGGTAAATAATGTCCATCTAAAAGGGTCAGAAGCTTCGAGACAGGATATTATCATTACCCTGCTCAACGAGAGTGGTGAGGAGAAAGCAAAATGGTCAATTATACGTGCGTGGCCGACAAAATATAAACCATCTGACTTGAATGCCAAAACCAATGATATTGCAATAGAATCTATAGAATTTGCCCATGAAGGTATTACGCGGGAAGCATAAAGAGGATAAATAATCCTGAATGAAATCCTCCTGAGAAAACTCTATCATATTATTTTTA
Organism: uncultured Methanosarcinales archaeon; assembly: GCA_964434965.1. Taxonomy (GTDB): domain Archaea; phylum Halobacteriota; class Methanosarcinia; order Methanosarcinales; family Methanosarcinaceae; genus Methanosarcina. Next base: position 73,441 of record CAYSWX010000013.1, on the reverse strand, counting down.
AAAGAGACTTAGTATTTGGAGATAGATCAATGACATTTCATACAGAATTTGAGTTTACCCTTCCTATGGGTTATGTGGATGATGAAGGGAACCTGCATAAAAAAGGAATTATGAGGCTTGCAACGGCTGCAGATGAGATCCTGCCCCTGAAGGATCCCAGGGTACAGTCAAATCCCGCATACCTGACCGTAATCCTGCTTTCTAGAGTCATTATGAAGCTTGGGGATTTACCTGTGATTGACACAAAGATTACTGAAAATCTGTTTGCTTCGGACTTTTCATATCTACAGGACTTTTACAACAGGATCAACGACAACGGCAGTGCAAGCTTCAGGGCAACCTGCCCTAAATGTGGGCACAATTTTGAGGCAGAACCGTATTCTCAGGGGGAATAATTGGCTACCCCCTTGACAGAATTTACGAGGAGGTAGCCTTCATTGCTTATTATTTCCACTGGTCTTACGAAGAGATAATGAATCTGGAACACAGGGAGAGGCAGCGCTGGTGTGATGAAATTTCCAGAATAAACAGGAGTCTGAGCGGAGAAAAACAGAGAAGCATTCTGGAAATATGACTGCTAGATATAAAAGGTGAACAAAGGTGGACCCCTACTCTTCATTCATGTTTTACGTCGAAATTGAAGGCATCAACGTTGCCCAATTTTCTGAAGTAAACGGGCTTCAGATCGAAATCGAAACTGAATCCTATCGAGAAGGGGGTAAAAATGATTTTGTATACAATTTTCCAAAGGGAATAAAATATCAACCTCTGGTTCTGAAGAGAGGGATCACTGATATCGATGAGTTGTGGAAGTGGTATAAAGACGTGAGGGGCGGTAAGATTGCCAGGAAAAACGTAACAATCAGGATGTACAAGACTCCCCAGGATATGCAATCCAGAGATGCAAAATGGAGCTGGACCTTGCAGAAAGCGTATCCGATAAAATGGACAGGACCTGTACTAAAAGCTGACAGCAATACTATAGCCTTCGAAAGCATCGAGCTGGTTCATGAGGGAATTCTCGATATATAATAAAAATTTCAGTGAAAATTCGAGAAATCATAGGAAACAGGTGAAGCAATATGATTTCCTCCTATAACCCTAAATTTCATGAAAAAATCATGAAAAAATATGGTAGAAGAATCTGGAACTCATATTTTCCAAACCTGTTTTTCAGGCAGGATTTTAGATCGCCGGGTCATAGAAAGATAAATGTCTTTGTTCAAATCAAATTTGCTTCTCATAATAAAATAGTCTCGGAAGATTTTTCTTTATCTTCCAAAAAAGAAATGACTCATGGAAGTTCAAAATTTCCTCTAAAACTCAAAGTTTTCGGTTTAAAGCCCTTTAAACCTGCTAATGGAAAAAATGTATTCTTGAACCTTAATTTCGGAAAAATTGAACCTCAAAATCTCTATTGGTCAACATTTCCTGTATTCTCGTTTAGAGACTTAAGCTACCCGGAATCAACGAGTTCTGTACGCCTATACTTTAACCCTGCTCCTAAAATAGTAATTAGTCGGGAGGTAACAGGGTGTAACTTTCGTCCCTCTCAGCTCAGTCCCTTAAGTACAGATGCCTCCTGGTCCGGATACCTCAATTTTTTGTCTGCTACTTCCACCTTATCAGACCTGAAGAGCTTCAAGCCTAATTTCTTAGGAAACGATAATAGAGTCCTCGTGTCCAAAGTGAGAAGCCAAATTCAAACTCTGCAAAACAGCGAGTACTTTTTTTCGAGAGGTAGCAATCTTTTCTTTACGCAATCTTCTTTGAAAGGTAGCAAACTTTTCTTTACACAACCTTCTTTGAGAGGGAGTAATCTTTTCTTTACACAATCTTCTTTGAAAGGTAGCAAACTTTTCTTTACACAACCTTCTTTGAGAGAAAGTAATCTTTTCTTTACAGAATCCGGAATGCCTGTTAGCCTGCCTCTGTCTCATGAAATCAGTTTCGATGAATCAGGAATTATAAGCCCTGCAGCTTACCCAACCCATCCTCTTCCCACAGCAAGCGGCTTTTTCCAGAAAGTCTATGGTAGAACTCTGAGAAAAAATAAGCTAAAACGTCCAGGTAGTGACATCTCAGGAAAAGTTGTTCCAGGAATGAGACCCGGTAGAGGGATTAAAGGTTCCACAGAGTTAAAGAGTTCCAGGGATTCTGAAATTTTACAGGTGCCTTTTAGCAGACTTTTTAACCTCCAGATCCTGGAATACAAATCCGAAACCGGGATGAAGATGATCAGGCCCAGACGAAAACAGCAGTATTCAGGTGTGGTGCGGTTAATAAAAGGTACCCTGGAAAAGCAGCAAATCCGAACAATAAAAGAAAAACAGAATTTCACAGTAATAAAGGAAAAGCAACATAAACGGACAAATTCAGTTTTGTGTAACTATGATAAGAATATCTTCAAAATAGCCAGGTTTGTTTCAGAGTGTCTAACTCATCCTTTGACTCCGGTTCTTGCAGAAAGTGGTCTTCTTCGTAAAACTCAGAATGAAATCTTTGTGAAAACAGAACAACATCAGCTTCCTGTGCAGGACTTCTCACTCCGTGGAGGCGTTCCGGCAAAAAGATTCGGTACCGAAACCACAGACCTCAAAACCTATGATGAATTACCTGAATCATTATGCCGAATTTTTAACCTTTTTAGCTTGATAGGAAAATCTGGTAAAGAAGCGGTTAAAAGCCTTCAGATAAGAAAAAATTCAGTTGCAGAACGGCCAGCACTGAGAATCCGAAAAAAACAGGTTTTAATTGAAAGAAAAGCAGAACAGAGAGAGGGAGAACTGCATGCTTTCCGAAAGATCGGGAGTATGATATTTTCTCCTTTTGTTCAATATCTAATCCAGAATATTCGGGAAAAAACCGCTTTTCTCTTCGACTACAAATCTTTAACTTATTCTGAAAATCCTGAAATGGGCCATAATATCTCTTATCAGCAAAGGAAAGCTGTATTTCCATATTATAAAAAGAATTCCGAAAAACCTCCTTCAGAAGTTCGAAGATTTTCAGCAAAAGAAACAACTACCGGAAAAGATATTCCCGGAGAATTCCGTGAAAACCTGTTAATATTCCAGAGCTTGTTTCCAAAGAAAGCCATTTCAGGCCTCCCAGCCCTTTATATGCAGCAGCTGACTTCCAGACCGGCTACCCTAATAAGAAACATATTCTCAAAAGATCTTTGGCCAGGCCTTTTGAACAAAGGGTTGGTAACCAGAAATATATTTTTAGTCACAAATAACGAAATCCTCAGGGCAGGGGTTTCCAGTTACAGATCTGCCATTACGCCAGGAGACTATAAAAGTAATAGGTCAATGAACCACGAAATATCCACGCCCAATAGAAACTCAGTAAGAAACTTTTTTGCAGGGTTCCCCCTCATTTTCCAGCAATATCCTGAGACCATTTATGAAGCAAGGACCGGAATTCTTGAAAAAACGTTTTCATCTTCAATTGTGGAAGCAAACAAAAACTTGAAATCATTTTTTAAATTGGGTTTATCCAGGACTAAGGGATCAAAGATTTTGGTTAACAATTTTATTCGTATTTTAAACTGTCTGACGCCACTGACTCACAATCTGACAAACAATCAAGCTACAGGCTTCAAGCAATGTGGACAAAAATTTCAACCTGATATGTTTACAATGACTTCAGGAGGAAGAGCAGTTTCTTCATTCCTTTGGCAGAAAACCCCGAAACCGGAAAGTTCGTTTTTCACACTAAATTCTCATCTGGAAACAAAGCCATCCAGAAGGCAATTATTTTCTGGATTCAATGTTCATAGATTCCTGTCAGCCAGAAATAAACCAAGTCACACAACCGGGACTTTTGGGACATATGGAATAGATATGACCGTCTCGCAGGCAAATTCAATACATGAAAAAAAGTCCCATTCCCTATTTTCCTGGATTGGAAAACCGTTAAAATTGCCCGAAACCCCGATCCCCTTCCATATAACAGCCTTTGAAGGTGAAAATCCGTCCTATCCGGAAAAAATACCTTTGTCTCGAAAAAAAGAGAATCTGGCAACTTACACACCCGAACAGTCATTAATACAATTACTCAGCCTCACCAGAGCCGGGATATTCAAGAGTCATGTGGTTTCGAAGTCAAACTTACTAAAAAAATACAACTTTAATCCTTTAACAGTTAATACAACCGGCATTAAGGAAATTTATTCGAATTTTCAGCAGTTTTTCCAGGAGCTCAGTTATACAGTAACTCGTACATTTTCCGAAATTGACAGGCTTCCTGAGGATCAGAGAGCCTCAAGTAAGGGAATTTTCACATTCAGTCCCCATCGCATAAGCAATTACCTGAAAGACGTTTATCTTCTGTTTGATTCTCATAAAACTAATCACTATTCAACCAGAATTGCTTACTTTACAACCATTAATCAAAAAATGGAACATAAAAGAGAGAAAAAAAGAGAACAGGAGTATTCTGTTCCGATTATTCAGATAGACAAACTGCAGGACAGGTTTATCCGACCTGTGTTCCTCAGGGCTCTGAGCACAATTGTCCACATATTCGGAAAGCAAGAAATTTTGCCATCTCTCAGGGCGCAGAATAAATCATCCAGTGGCACTAAAACTCCAATTTCCGGTTTGAGGGAAGTATATATAAACTTCAGGCAAAACCACCTAAATCGGAACACATCGGTTCATACGGAAACATATCCTGTTTCTCGGGAATCAAACTCCCCAACTGCCAGTAAGCAAAGTTACCCTGAATTTTTTAAATATTTTTCAGTTCCCTCCATAAAAGAGATTCTGGAATATTCCGGGGCTTTATATTCCACTTCAGGAAAGAATACGCATGCCACTACCGAACAACAGTCAATTTTAAGCAAGACACCTAAACAGAGCCTTGCAAATAGCCTCTTATCAAATATATTCCTCTCAGGCATGCCCTCTACAAGTGCTTCAATTCTTTCGTTATCAAAAACTACAGGCACAACTTTCGGGAAAACCGTTCCAGTATACAACCTGTTGAAATATGCTTATTCTTTGAAACATGCTTACTCATTGAAATCTACTTCGTCTATTATTTACCTGGATTCTCTATTTGCTACAAAATTTGGAGTTCCATCGAATACACAAACCGAAAATTCGAATGCTAAAAGTCTGATGTATAAACCTGCTTTAAAATATAAATTTAATTTGAGATCCAAACCTGTTTCCGTATTACAGTTCTCCATGACACAAAAACCCGATGGGCAAAAGGTTTCTTGCTGGAAAACAACCAGGATGAGTCTGAGTCCCGGGGGCGGAAAAAGAAGATCCTCAAGTACAGAAACTTTCCTGCAGAGGAAGCCGCTGGCTTCTCTGGAGAGGAAAAATAACAACCTTCGGATAAACATTGACAATCCAGCACAAGCGCTGATAGGACAGCGCCTTTTCTCGGATATTGTCCATTCATTCAAGCCCAATTTCACAAAGGGGATGAAGCGGAAGAAAATCATTTTTGCCACCTCCAGACTGGAAAATCCTCAACAAAATATTCAGGACCTTTTCAACGTATTTATATTCAAATCTAATATTCTCAGGGGTTCCGAAAAAACAGCAAAGTCTCGTATACATATAGGGTCCGAAAGAACTGATTTTGTATTTTCCGGGGTCAGTGGAGCAGGCAAACCCCATGAAATTACTACCTTTGGGCTTTTCGGAGAAAAGCGGTCTGAATTGACGCATGCAGGGGGAAGTAATCAAAAAACAGGAAGAGAAGGTCTTGTCTATGGGACTTCGGAACCTTTGTTTGAGGAAGTGAAAAAAATCAAGAGAATTATTTTTGAGACCAGAGAAATAGTCGCAGACCACCTGGGGTCCCATATGCCGCTGGTAACAGGAAATCCCGAGCAGTTTATGGATATCGAAGATATGTCAGAAAAAATCATTCAGATGATCAACCGCAGACTGAAAATCGAAGCTGAAAGGAGAGGAATTTTCTGACTAAAGGATTTATCAAAATTTTGGAAGGGAGTCAGAAAGACACAGTGATAGAGATCCCTTACTATCCTACCGAGTATAGCATAGATAAGAGTGTCTCATATTCTGGAGGCAATAACGAATCCAAGCGAGGGGTTAAATCCAGGGGGGAGGGTAAATCCAAGCTTGATGCCCCTTTTCTTGAGTATAACGGAGGTAATCCTGGGGTTATTAAAATAGACCTGTTTTATGATACATATGGGCAGGAGATAGATGATGTAAGAACCTATACTGACAAGATCTCAGACCTCATGAAAATAGATCCCAAGATCCATGCTCCACCCCCATTAGAATTTATCTGGGGTGTAGAAAAGCAGGGATCTTTTGTTTGTGTGTTAGAAAGTCTTTCAAAAAAATTTACAATGTTTACATTGAAAGAAGATTATCCCATTCCTGTGAGGGCAAGGCTCAGCTTAACACTTAAAGAATTCAAACTGAAGCTCGATAAGGGTGAACAAACTAAAAGTTCACCCGATAAAACAAAAGTTCACGTTACACAGCTAGGTGACAGTCTCTGGTTGATTGCCAATAAAGCTTATGGAAACCCAAAATTTTGGAGACCAATTGCCGACCGAAACGGGATAAAAAATCCGAGAATTCTTGAACCGGGTAAAGAATTCATCATTCCACCGCTGGAGTAAGAGAACATGGTTACAGGTCTTGAGAATTATGTTCCTTCAATTAAAGTTGAGCTAATGGATGAAAAGAAAAAAACCCTGAAGACTATCCCGGAAGAGGATATAATCAACCTGGTAATTGAGGAAGATCTCGAAGAACCGGGAATGTTCAGTATGTCCCTCAACGATGTCACTGATCTGAATACCCAAAAACATAGATGGTCTGAAGATACCGATATTCAGCCCGGAAACACAGTAAAGATTTCCATTAATTTCGTTTCTGATCCGGAGAGAAAAATTCATTCTTTTATTGGCCGGATAAGGTCCATAGGAACAAATGAAGATGAAGAAATCGGAGCTACCATGGAAATGAGAGGATACGATCTTGCCTATGATCTGAAGAAAAAGGACACTCCAGGCCTTATATACAATGATAAAAAATATTCGGATGTCGCTACTGAAATAGCAGAAAATAACGGGCTCAAAACTGACCAGATCGAAACAAGTACGCTCACTTACGAAAACATCACAAGATATCCTGGAGAAAGTGACTTTGCTTTTTTGAAAAGGGCATCAGAGGAAATCGGATTCGAGTTTTTTGTCCAGAAAGATACACTCTATTTCCGCAAACCGAAGGATACCTTAAACGGACAGGTTACATTCGAACCTGGAAAGGATATCATTGGCTTCTATCCTGTGATGAGCAATGCGGCTGTGGTAAGTGAAGTCACTGTTAACTCATGGGATGCAAAAAATAAAGAAATGATTTCTGGAAAAGCTACTCTGGAAGATATCAAAAGTGGAGTGGGGATTAAAGAGTTCACAACTGCATCAGAAAAATTCAAGGATTTTAAAATAACGCTGGGAAACAGGGTCTTATGCTGTTCAGAAGAGGCAAAAAACGTGGCTGTCGTCGAATTAAAAAAGAGAAATCAGAAGTTTATAGAAGCTGAACTGGAATGCATTGGTAAACCTGAACTGTACCCCGGAGTAACAATAAACGTTGAAAAGGTAGAAACTCGCTTCAGCGGGTCGTACTATATAGAAAGGGCAATCCATAAGGTAGGAAGAAACGGATATATTACAATTCTAGGTCTCAGGGGGTGTATTTGATGGTTCCGATCCCGAAAGAACTCCTGAACTTTGGGAGGGAAGGCAACTCACAAATTTTAGGGGTTGTAGCTGCTCTTGTTACCGATAATAAAGATCCAGAGGAAAGAGGAAGGATCAAAATAAAATTTCCCTGGATGGGGGATGAAGCCGGAGAAGCCTGGGCGAGACTCGTTACTATTATGAGTGGAAACGATAAGGGAACGGTTTTTTACCCGGATGTGGACGATGAGGTACTTGTGGCATTCGAACACGGAGATATAGACTCCCCTTATATACTCGGATCTCTCTGGAACAACCTGGATAAGCCTCCGGAAAAAAACAGCGAAGGGAAAAATAATATCAAGATGATTAAAACCCGAAGTGGACATGTGATAAAACTCGATGACACGGACGGAAGCGAAAAAATTGAAATCATAGACAAGACCGAGGGAAATAAAATCAGCATCGATTCAGCTAATAACAAAATTTCCATAGAATGTGCAGGAGACATCGAGCTTCTAGCATCCGATGGAAAAATTACCATCGATGCCAAGGATATTGAAATAAAATCTTCAAGTTCGACAAAAATCGATGCCAAGGATATTGAAATAAAATCTTCAAGTTCGACAAAAATTGAGGCCTCATCCGGAATGGATCTTAAGGCTTCAGGCACTATGAAAATTAAAGGTTCAATGGTAAACATCAACTGAACATCAAGATGAGCCAAAAGCCAAAAAGAAACCACAATAATCCTAAAATAAATCAAAAAGGCAGGAGTCTAAACATGGGAATGCCAGCAGCCAAGCAGGGAGACAAAATTGTTGGAGTTGATATCCATATAGTCATGATACCTAACCCTACAGGGCAAACCCCTACCCCGCTTCCCCACCCGTTCAATGGAACCATAGACGGGAATCTCAGTAGTGATGTAAAGATCATGGGAAAACCGGCAGCAACTGTAGATTCCACGGCAACGAACTCGCCTTCTCATATTCCGCAGGGTGGGCAGTTCCAGAAACCACCTTCCAATAAAGGCACGATTAAGATGGGAAGTCAAACTGTTATAATAAATGGAAAAATGGCAGCAAGGAACGGGGATATGGCAATAACCTGCAATGACCCTTCTGACATGCCTGTAGGAACTGTAATCGCAACAGGTACTGTTAATATCGGGTGAAGACTGATGGAAAAGGAATTTCTCGGAATTGGCTGGAAGTATCCGGTAGGTGTGGAGGCTGACGGGAGTATTTCAAGATCCAGCTACGAGGAAAACATCAGGGAATCTATCCTGCTCATTCTTGAAACTGCCAAAGGCGAACGCTTGATGCGCCCGGAATTCGGCTGTTCCATACATGATTATGCATACAGTACAATGGATACACTTACTCGGCGTATGATTGAAAACGCTGTATACGAAGCCCTTGTAGCCTGGGAACCCCGCATTGAGGTAAATGAGATCAAAATCCTCACGGAAAAAGCCCTGGAAGGGAAACTCCTGATAAGTATAGATTACAGGGTGCGGAGGAGCAATACCCGGGTAAACCTTGTCTATCCGTTTTACCTGAAAGAAGGAAACTGAAGACTAATTTAGTCAAGTCCTGTAGGAAAGTCCGAAAGCCTGTTCGTAAGTCCTGTCCGTAAGTAGCAATTGACAAAGAGAGGAACTTGGAGGAGTCCAATGGAAAGAAAAATTCCAAAGATAAGGGAAACTACGGCAGATACGGTGCTGGAGAGTATCCAAAAAAAGGCGCCCTTTTATGTCCCTGGATGGAAACCAGGATTCGAAGGCGACTTCGGGACTGCTCTCTCCCGGATCTTTGCGGACATGGCTGAAAACCTTTTCAGTAACCTGAACGAGGCTCCCCGAAAACATCTCCTTTCTTTCCTTGATCTGCTGGACTTTTCCCTCAATCCCGCCAAACCCGCAAGTACGGTACTCTGTTTTGTTCCGGGTTCAAAGGCTCCAGAAAATGTCATTGTCCCGGCCAAAACCCGTGTCACAGCCAAAAGCTCTGACGGGGAAACCATTTTTTTTGAGACCGAAGAAGCAATTGCTATAACCCCTTCCAAACTTTGCTTTATCTTCAGCCTGGACCGGGGAAAAGACGCAATTTACGACCACAGTTCCACAGTAGAGGGAACTGAACCTTCAGTCATGTTTTCTGGAACGAACAGGCAAAAACATTCCTTTTACATAGGGGATGAAGACCTCTTCAGGAGTGGAAAAGGAAAAATCAGCTTTAATCTCACAACCGCAGGGGCTGGCCCGGCAAGGGTGCTGGCTGAAGAAAACCTGTTCATCTGGGAATATGCGGATCCGGCAAGTGGGGACGAAAAGAATAAAACGGAGATTACTGAATGGATTCCATTATCATCAGCAAGATATTCAGGTGGAAAATTTGAGATTCTGATGGGAGAGGAGGTAATCGGGAAGGGGAAAATATACGGACTCGAAAGCCGATGGATTCGCTGCCGCTTGAAAGGAGAATGGATCAAGGAACTCGAGCAGTTTTCCTTAGATCCTGTAAAAATATGTGTATCTGCTGAAGGAATCAAACCTGATTTTCTGTTTTACAACGATATCCCTCTCGAAGAAGGCGAAGCCGGAGTACAGCCTTTTGGAAGCAAACCGATCCAGCATGACACCTTCTACATAGCCTGCTCGGAGGCCTTTTCAAGGCAGGGGTCCGAGGTTCAATTGGACTTTTATCTTAAACCCGGAAGGACGGATATGAGCTCTAAAATACCCGTGCTCTCATGGGAATACTGGAGCGGAGAGAGCTGGCGAAGCCTCAAAGGATATATGGATTTCGGTGCAGGGGAAAGCAAGGAAGAAAAGCTTAAACGGGAGAATTTCGTGGTAAGGGATATAATAGAAACGGAAACTGAAAAAAAGCCTGGTTTAATTTATAGAATCTTGCCTTCAAAAGAAAAAAAGGACAGAAAAGAGGAGGAAGAAAATCCTTTATTTGTTCATGTAATCCTCAAAATCCTGGAAATGCCCCCAATGGACCCGGGAAGCATCAATGGAGAGGAAAATTACTGGATCCGTGTCAGGCTTATTGAAGGGATTTTCGGGAAAGAGTGCGTGATTTTGAAAAAGGACCACATAAATCCCTTCAAACCTACAACGTATGAAATAATACCCGAGAAATTCTACCCTCCCGAAATAAGTAAACTAATTCTCAGCTACTCCGATAAGAATGGAAGGGAGCCCGATTACCTGGTTTCCGAAAACAATCTGGCCTTTGAAAACAAGGGGGAAGAGCTGAAAAGGGACGAACATTTCAAGCCTTTTGAAGTGGTTTCCGAGCCTCTGCCAGCAGTATATCTTGGCTTTACGTCCAAACTTGTGAAAGGTCCTCTGAGCCTGTTCATTAAACTTGAGGAAACATTTGTAGATAAGGGGGTCGTGAAATTCGAGTGGCAGTATCTTGCAGCCTCAGGAAAGGAAAGTTCGGGAGAATGGAAAGAGCTTCAGGTCATTGACGAAACCGGAGGACTTGCAAAAAGCGGAATCCTTGAATTCTCTGTCCCAGGAGAGATGAAGATTTTGCAGTGCTATGGTTCAAAAAGCCCGTTATACTGGATCCGGCTCCTGTTCACAAAGGGAAAAAGAACTCCCCATATTTCCGGATTCTACCCTAACTGTGTACGGGCACTCCAGGCAAAGACTATTCTGGATGAAATCCTCGGCTCCGGGTCTGGAGCAGCTAGGCAGGAACTTGAGCTCAGGAACAGGCCTGCAGTTGATGCTGATGTCTGGGTAAATGAGCTGGCCTGGCTTTTGGAAGGAGAAAAACAGGCTCTGCTTAATAATAACGAGGATCAATACGTGGAGACGAAAAGGGACAGCAATGGCAGATTTTTGGAGTTCTGGGTCAGGTGGAAGAAAGTAGAAGATTTCAGCAGTTCGGACGGAAAGAGCCGGCATTATTTACTTGACAGGACTTCAGGAAAAATCCGTTTTGGAGATGGTACCCGAGGGATGGTACCCCCTCTGGGAATGAACAATATAAAAGCCAGCTACAGAACAGGAGGCGGAGAAGCCGGAAACCTTGAAGCTTTTTCAACCATGAAACTCTACAGCGCTCTAAAACACATTGATACGGTGTACAACCTTACTGCCTCCGAAGGAGGGACACGGACCGAAAGCCTTGAGGAACTGGCAACACGTGCTCCGGCTACATTTAAACACAGAGGGAGGGCGGTAAGCGAGGAAGACATTATACAGCTCACAAAAGAAGCCTCACAAAAAGTAGCAAAGGTGAAGGTGCTTTCAGGTTCGGATGAAGAAGGGAAAAGGGTGCCTGGACGGATAACTGTTATCATAGTGCCCGATCTTCTGGAGCCGAAGCCTGTCCCTACCGTCGAAATCCTGCAAATTGTCGAAGCTGATCTGGAAAAGAGAACTCCAAACATAGGGAAACTGAAGGTGGTAGGCCCTATATATTGCCCGGTAAATGTAAGGGCCGAACTGTTTACTAAAAACCTTGAAGCTATAAGTGAAATCGAAACCCGGGTGAAGAGGAGGGTTGAAGAATTTTTACATCCTTTAACAGGGGGAAAAAAAGGAGAAGGCTGGGATTTCGGGCAGAAACCTTCAAAATCGGATTTTTATTCTTTTTTATCCGATATAAGTGGAGTCAGTTACGTAAAAGATCTTGATATAAATTTCGAAGCCGAGAACGGAACTCCTGAAAAGCCACTTGAACCTTCCGGACGCCGTAAACTCCCCATACCGACCCTGCCCTGCAGCGGAAAACATGATATCAATTTGCTCTGGAAAGCTGAGGGGGAGGAATAGAGATGCCACTGCCGATTCCAAACCTGGATAACAGAACCTTTGAACAGCTTCTGCAAGAAGCCAGGAAGTCCATCTCTAATTATGCTTCTCAATGGACAAACCATAACCCAGCTGACCCCGGTATCACCCTTATAGAACTCTTTGCCTGGCTGGCTGAAATCACCAGTTACAGGATCAATCTTGTGACCGAAGAACACCGTCTCAAATACCTGAAGCTGCTTGGGATCAGGCCCCGGGGAATTTTGCCTGCCTCTGTCGACCTCAATTTTGAGACGGAAGAAATGATTCTTCTCGAGAAAGGCAGGGTTTTTCTGGCTGAAAAAGCTGGTGAATGGATCGATTTTGAACTATCTGAAAGCATTACGGTAATTCCTCTCAATCTTGAAAAAATAATTGTAAATGAAATGTCAGCTGTTCTGTCTCCGTCCTCATCTCTCAGTTTCTCACAGGCTCCTAAACTTTCTAAAGGGATCTTTGACAGGTCAGTTGCAAACACCAAAGAAGACCTTTTTTTCGCACCCTTTGGCCTGGATACCAGAAAAACCAGCGAGCTATATCTGGGCTTTAACTTCAAAGCCCGGGAAAAAATAAGAAAGGACTGTGAATATCCCTATAAATCGCTCAGTTTCATGTGTTACCTCTATGAAAAAGACTTTATCAAACCAGGAAAACACGGAGATGAGCCGGAATACAAATTACGGAATGCAAAGCTGAAATGGGAAATATTCCTGTCTACTGATGGAAAGCAACCGAAGGAAGTTACTCCAAAAGAAGACTGGACGCAGAATTTCACGAAAAGTGGAAGCCTTCTTTTCACGGATCTTGAAGGCTGGGTATGCTCCTATATAGATGTCTGGTCTTCCCAGAGAAGCGAAGGAAAATATTTCTGGTTGCGTTGCACCCTTCTGGAATCCGAATACGAATACCCTCCCAGAATCGAAAAGATTAGTCTGAATACAGCAAAAGCAGTCCAGAAAAAAAGAGTTCCGGACGGGCTGTTTGCAAAGAGCAATGGTCTTCCTGACCAGGTTTTCAAACTGCCCGAAACCCCTGTACTCAGAGGAAGCCTTAAACTGGTAGTTTCAGGGGAAGAATGGATAGAAGTCGAGGACTTTGATGGCTCTGGTCCCGAAAGCCCCCATTTTACCCTGGAAGGCCTGAACGGCGAAATAAGGTTCGGAGACGGGCTAAGAGGAAAAGTACCCGGTGACGGTACTGAAATCCGTGTTCTTGAATATGAGACCGGAAAAGGAGAGCAGGGAAACCTTCAGGCCTTTTCAAAATGGGAAGTGAAAGGGGAAAAAATAGAGGGGCTGAAAATAAACAACCCTAAGCCCGCAACCGGAGGAAAAAGAGAAGAGAGCATAGCCGAAGCATTCGAACGCTTCAACAGGGATATGAGTATCCCATACAGAGCAGTTACTTCGGAAGATTTCGAATATATTGCTCGTGAGACTCCTGGCCTCAGGGTAGCACAGGCAAAAGCGATTAAGAACCTCGATCCTTACAGCCAGGCTGATATGGACGGTTCGGTAACTGTGGTCATTATCCCATTCAGTCCGCTGGATATCTTCAATACCCCGCCAATGCCCTCCAAGTGCTTCAGAGATGCGGTTGCCAGGCACCTGGAGAAGCATCGTTTGCTCGGAACCCGTGTATATGTAGTTTCTCCGGAATATGTAAAGGTTAAAGTAAAGGCTATTCTGGGCATTTCTAAAGGCTTTTCTGAGGAGGAAATAAGGAAAAAAGTTCTTTGCAAACTCAACCTTTTCCTTCACCCTGTAAAAGGAGGTGTAAGCGGGAAAGGCTGGCCAGTAGGAGAACACGTTTACTGCTCGGATATTTATCGGGTGATAATGGAGACCGAAGGTGTAGAATGGGTTGAAAAAATTAATATTTATGCTCAAAAAGGTGCCAAAACGGATGAAAACGGAGACCTGATGCTGAATTCCAAGATAGCTACGGTCTATTCCGGAGAACACTCCATCGAAATCTCAGGAAAAGGCAGGTAAAAGAAGAGGAAGAATGAGACATGCAGGAGAGCAAATGTAAGAGGATCAATACCAGGACACTTTTCGGAGAATTCAATATCGAACTTGAAAACCTGGAATTAACGGAAAATGGATTGCGTCTGAGCTGCAGGGAACTTTATAAGCCAGGGGACGATGTTCTTAATGACCATGATCTGAAACTGAAGGACGTAGATACAGATGAGTGCGATATACTCTACACTATTGACAGGAATAGCAGTTCTATCCTCATCGGCCACAGAGACTTTAAAAATATCAAGTTTCCTGCATATACACCAGGAGTCCTGGCTCATCTGGTTGAAGAGCCTGAAGGAATAGCTGTAGATAAAAATTCGGTATATCTTATTGGCAAACTCCCTCAAGAAGGGGGAAAAGAAGGCCTCATTGCCCTTGGAAAAAAAGACCTTAATGTCCTCTGGACCATTTTGAATGGACCTGAAGGTTTCTCTCTCGAAGGACTCAAAGACCTTGATATGGATTCTGCCGGGAACCTTTACATACTGGAAAAAAGCAGGAACCGAATACTTAAAATCTCCCTTCCTCGCAAAGAAAAGTTTTTTTCCGAAATAGGCAGAGGCAAATTATATGAACCTGAAAATATTTATGTTGATGCGGAAGGAATGCTGAACGTTCTTGACAGGATAAGTGGGTATCTTGTATTCAAAGCTGACGGGACCAGTGAAAAAAGAGAAATTACCTCTTCCATAAAGGGGATGGTCAGGAGAAGAAGGGCCCATGACTCAAAAAAGAACATGTATATGAT
Source organism: uncultured Methanosarcinales archaeon (assembly GCA_964434965.1). Classification (GTDB taxonomy): domain Archaea; phylum Halobacteriota; class Methanosarcinia; order Methanosarcinales; family Methanosarcinaceae; genus Methanosarcina. The sequence continues at coordinate 58,145 of CAYSWX010000013.1, read as the reverse complement.
CAGTGAGACCGGAAAAAGACTTAGATTCCTCAAATATATAGAAGAAAACAGCCCTGATTCGGAGGGAGTTTTCAAAGGGACTTACCTTTCAAAGCCAATTGATAGCAAAACCCAGAATACCCGGTGGTACCGCTTCATGCTGGAAGGAAGTTTTCCAAGAGGGACAAAGGTTGAATTCCACTATCATATCTCGAATGAGCTTCTGGAAGAAAATGAGTTGAGAGAACTTCCTGATAACGAATGGGAAGATGGGCTTCCAGGAAGTTCGGCTGTCCAGGGGGAGGAAAACAGAGATGCTCTCTTCTTGACTGAACGGGAAGGGCGCTTTCTCCGGTTCAAAATAGTCCTGATGGGAACCGAAGAGCTCTCACCTCTGGTTTCTTCTGTTACGATTTTTTTCCCGAAGGTCTCATATCTGGACTACCTGCCTTCAGTTTACAGGGAGGACTCTGCAAACAGGGAATTCCTTGACCATTTCCTTGCTATTTTCGAGAGCCTTTTCTTTGATATAGATTTTACAATCGATAATCTTAGCAGCTGGTTTGACGCTGCAGGTACCCCGCCGGAATTCCTGGAATGGCTCGGGAGCTGGACCGGTTCGGGTCAGGGACAAGGAGAAAGTGCAGCCCGAAAGAAAGTTCCGGAAGCAAAACAAAGAGAATTCATTTTCCTGGCGGTTTCAATGTTCAGGGAAAGGGGAACAAGGCAGGGGCTTGAAAAACTTATCTCCTTTTACACTGGAAAAACGCCGATAATAATTGAGAACCTTCCTATCAGCTCCAAAGGAGACAAACTCTTGAACGAAAATATGAAGGAGGCTTGTAATCCTGAAAGGAGAGAGTTTCTCTTCTTCCCTCCTGAAGAAAGAAAAGAAAAATCCCCTGCTGGAAAAGGGGCTGGCAGAAAGGAAGTTTCCCTGCATGAATCTCTCTTCGGAGAAGATAAGTTCAGCTTTGTTGTCCTGTTCAAAGAAAAATTGAAAGAAGCAGATCTGGATCTTGTCAAAAGTATCGTTGAAGAAGAAAAACCAGCCCATACAACCTACAAAGTAAAAGTGCTTGAACCCTGGTTCTATCTTGACGGCCATACTTACCTGGGTGAAAACACGAGACTAAAACGTCCCGAATTCCTGCTTGGCAAATGCTCTGTTCTCGGCAGGGATACTGCTCTCGGAGTAGAAAACAGTCCTGATATTGCCAGAGAATGTCTGGACAGAAATCATGCTCACTCAACAGGTCATTCAACAGGTCATTGATCTGACCTGCTTATTACAAGGCAAAGGTCTTTACATTTTACAGGTGGTTTGGATATGTCAGAGAATAAAGAGAGAAAAGAAGAATTTACACTGAAACAGTTCCAGAGGAACAGATATTTTTACGGAAAACTGATGACAGTAAGGGACTTTGAGCTCGAACAGGATTATTTTAATGAAAAACGCTATTTACTTAATAAGTTTACCTGCGGAAAAGGTCTTCTTTGCGGTTTTTACAGCCTTGAGCTCAAGGCTGAAGATTCGGACGAGGTTAGTGTCAGGTTCGAGGATGGAGGCGTAGCTCTTGATTCCATGGGCAGGGAAATTGTTGTTCCTAAGGGTGAGGAAAAAACGATAATGGCTGAAAATAAATCCCCTTCTGAAAATAGATCCCCTTTTAAGAGAGTGGAATTTAAAAGCACGACCTATCTTTACCTCAGATATCGCATTTTCTATTCCGAATTCGTAAGTGCAGCTTCAAACCCCCTGAGCTGTGAAGAGATTACCTGCCCGAACAGGATCCTGGAGGACTTTGAGGTAATTGCATCTTCTGAGTACCCGGTAGAAAACGAGGATGTGTGCGGTCCCTCATTATGTACTCCATTTACAGAAACCGATGACAAGGTTTTTTTTGTTGCAGTAAATGAAGACCTCTCGATCAATGAAGATGAAAGCAACACCCGAAAGCATTATCTTCAGACCCGGCGCCAGGAAACAGTAACAAGGAGCAGTGCTACCGGAGTAGTGTATTTCGAACCGCACACTGTTAATTCCGTAATCTCTGACTTTATCGACCCCAAACTGGGCAAAGGTTCCATTTTCATTCAACTGGGCCTGGAAAGGGAAGATGGTCAGATCCTTGCAGGTTATTTCGGATCCGGTAAGAATGGTGGTTATTCCAAATTCCAGCTCGAATCCATTCTTGACCCTCGTTCAGGCAAGTTTAGAGTACAGGTAGTTTTTGCAGATGAAAGCGAGAGGAGCTCTCTCAAGGTCCGATGGTGGGCCTCCAGGGCTGATATACCCTGCGAGAAAGTGGAAGTCAAATCCGAAGTCAGCCTGACTAAGTACAAATTCGTATCCGATCCAGAAGTCAAAGTGAAGATCGTGGAAAACGGTCTTTGTGTGTCTGGATCCAAGAACTGCATGAAATCCGGAGTTATAGTCGGAGGGGACCATTATGCAAGGATAGGAAACGATGTCGCTCTGAACGGAAACCCGAAAAAACTTGCCGAGCTTATTAAAGAGCAGGACGAAGAACCAAAGAATATGTTCAGCGAGTGGGAAATTGGCGGAGGGTGGCTCCTGAAAGTGGATAACTTCGACAGTACTTTAAAGCGGCCTGTAGTCAAGATTAGACTTTATTTCGAAAAAGAAGAAGTAAAATCGTTTAATGTCTCTAAAGGCGACCTTGTTACGTACTGCGAAGATATTGAAGGGGAAACTGGAGTACCGTTATTTGTGACTTACATCGACGATATATATATTCCGATAGTCAAGAGCCTTATAGGAAAAGAAGCAAAGGTTGTTTTGAAATATACCTGGGCAATATCAAAAAATGTCAGGTATCAGGATTGAGTTTGGTAGAGGCAGTTAATTATCAGAGTGCTTTATCTCTTCAATAGGATAGGATCCTTGCTGGGGCTTAGCTGAAGCAGAAGAACTCTTAATTTTTGAGAGTTTTTCAAACTTCAATTTTCCCTTATATAATGGGATTGCAATCAGGTGAATAATCAGAGATAAAGTAAGTATGTCTATCAGGCCAAGTAGAATAGATAGGCAAGGAATACCTGAAAATGTCGTGTAATCATAATATAATACTCCGAAGTACATGTTCGAAAGCCTATCTAAACTGCTCACAATCGGAATGTCCCAGGGACACCTCCCTAATACGAAGTACAGGTACATTCCAGCAATAAAAGTAAAAGTTCCTGTGAAGGAGTTTACGGATCTTAGATAGAAGGGCTTCAGACCAAACAGTGATATCTTCACAGGGACATTGTTTTTCGTATAAGTAAAGAAGAATATCACCAATCCAAGAACAGATAAAAGGAGCCCTTTGTTCTGCAGATTCGAAAAACCTCCTATTATTGGAGAAAGGTAAGAATTGGAAGAGGAAAAAAAGTTCTTCGGATCTCGTACTATCAATATACTCGTGTTTTTAGGGTTTGTGTATATCTCGTTACCATCAAGGGGATCCCAATGATAAGTTATTGCACTAATATTTTTTTTGCCTGTTTCATTCCATTCGTGAGTAAAGCTTTCGTTCCAGGTTATATAGTTAGTGTTATTAACAGGGGTACGTTCACCGTTACCAAGTATGCTATTATCAGGATCAGCGTCGTCATCTTCCCACTTGACTACGGTAGTGGTTTCATTTATAGTCCGGTTATCAGCTTCTCCTAGACTAATTGCATTGATTTTGACAGAGAAGGAATAATCATTATCTACATAACCACAGTATGTACTATTATTATTGTAAAGATGGTTACTGTAACTACCTTCGAACCCTTTTTTTTCGTCCATCATGAAAATGTTCTGAACTTCAATTGTGGTGTTATTTTTAATCTTAATAGGAACCCAGTATGAAAAGTTCACAGGAGTTGTGTTCTCAAATATTCCTACACAAATAAAATAAGTGCCGACTTTATCCCACGTATTATTGCATTTACGGGTTTTGTTTTTAGTTTGGTCCTGATAAGTTTTATTGTTCATTGAGAAAAACTCATAATAAGACGGATTTTTCTTACAATCCCAGTAAAATACCATAGTTGCATTATTATCTGGTGACAGAGCACTGTAATTTACAGTAAAGTTATAAGATTTGCCGACATATCCCCAAATATTATAATCACTTATCGGTGAATCTATCTTACCCCAGCTCGTACTATTATTATCCTTAAATTTTGAAAAATTATAGGGTTTTTCATAGGGATCTTCATTTGCGCTCCCTAAAGCCATAAACCCTAAGGTACAAATAAGAAAAGCAAGAAAAAGCAAGCAAGGTAAACGCAGATTCTTCTTCATACCACTATCTGACAAGCTTAATAAATATATAAAGATTTGGTCTATCCGTATCAAATCATTTCCTTTAAAGTTCCCAGAAAAGGACAGTTCCCAGACAAATGGTATGAATTATTCGCAAGAGCTGAAGAAAAATTGCGCAAATATGAAAACTATTTATAATGTAAAGAACCCCATACACAAAAGCCTCAAGAACGCAAGCTGTCAATTATTTTTATCTTTTTTTCGGAGAGATCACCTGCCCGAATACCAACGAAATAATCTACGAAACCCGAGTTCATCTCCCTAAAGCGAGCTATATGAACCGGATCAGAAGGATAGTAAGAGGGCTACTAAACTACTGACAGGTCGTGAGGGTCATTTATTGAAAACCGAAACATCGGGGTAGTTTTCAAATCTGGAAATGAAAACAAAGAAGAATATAAGAGGAAAAAATGCCTGAACATTATAACCTTATTTCCTGGAACGTAAACGGTCTCAGAGCTACAATGAAAAAGGGCTTTCTGGATTTGCTGCTCAGGTACGAGTTTGACATTGTATGCGTGCAGGAGACAAAAGCCTCCCCGGACAAGCTTCCACGCGAAGTTAAGAACATTCCCGGCTACCACAACTATTTCGTTTCTGCAGAGCGGAACGGTTACAGCGGTGTCGGAACTTTTTCAAAGAAAAAACCCTTAAACCTCAAAAAAGGCATGGGTATCGAGATATTTGACAGGGAAGGTCGCTTCTTAAGAACCGATTACGACGATTTCGTCCTGCTGAATATCTACTTCCCTAACGGCAAAGCCTCTCAGGAACGCCTTGACTACAAAATGGCCTTTTATGATGCCTTTCTGGATTATGCAAACTTCCTGAAAGCCGAAGGCAAAAAACTTGTCATCTGCGGGGACGTAAATACTGCCCATAAAGAAATCGACCTTGCAAGACCAAAGGAAAACGAAACCATCTCCGGTTTTCTACCCGAAGAGAGGGCATGGATGGATAAATTCCTTGCAGCCGGATATATTGATACCTTCCGTATGTTCAACGGTGAATGTGGAAACTATTCCTGGTGGTCAATGAGAACTCGGGCCCGTGAAAGAAACGTTGGCTGGCGCCTAGATTATTTCTTCGTCAGCGAAAACCTTCGAGAAAACGTAAAATCTGCCACTATTTACCCTGAAGTCATGGGTTCAGACCACTGCCCTGTGGGACTGGAGCTTGAATTTTAAGATGAATAGCAGCCTTCAAGGGTTTTAACTACTGGTTTTGGGATTCTTGGGGAAGATGTCCAGAACTGACTTACAGTAGGTGAACATGCTAAAGGCGCAGTTGCTGGTTATTTTGAAGTGACCGCAGATGTGACTAAATATACCAGAACTAAGTTCCTTTCAGAAGTTCGGAAGCGTACCTAAGTTTTTGTCCGTTTTTCAACTGTCGGGGGAGAAAAAGGTTCTGCTGATGCGGCCCGTAAACCTCTATCGTGAAGTCATGACTGAAGAGGACAGGGAGCACCCTGTAGGCAATATCGTATCCCATCTCTCTCAGCCGCCCAGAAACGCATCCTGCTCAGGCAGATCGGCTTTCTTCTTCTTCAAAGCCGACCATGACCAGCAAACAGGGTGACAAAGGGCCTGGGACTTGACATAATGGAAGTTGAGCGCCTTGCTAACATGACCCATGAAGAGCGTGCAAAGGCGACTGAAAAATAAATGCTTTCGGATTTTTTAATTGAACTTCCATTTTCCCGTTAGCTTAAGAAAAGCCTTTTTACGGGAAAAACTAATTTTTGTGGGTTATGGAGACCTGATACAAAATAATATATGCCTGCAAACGACTCTTCTTTTGGGGAGTTCATCTTCTGAGGGATTAAACTGGTTAAAGGCATGGTATATATTTATACTGGAGAAGGAGAAGGAAAGACCACAAATGCCCTTGGGTTAGCTCTTAGAGCTGTAGGTCACGGGTACAGGGTCATAATTATCCAGTTTATGAAAGGTAGAAAATACATTGGAGAATACAGGGTAAAGGACAGGCTGGCGCCGGAATATGAGATCTACCAGTTCGGAAGGGAAGAGTTTATAGACTTCAAGAATCCCATGCCCCTGGATTATGAACTGGCGGCAGAGGGACTCGAATTTGCAAAAAATGCCCTCAAGAGGAAGCCAAGGCTTCTGATACTGGACGAGATAAATCTTGCAGCTCATTTCTGCATTGTGAAGACCGAAGATATCCTGAAATTACTGGAAGATATACCGGAAGAAACAACAGTTGTCCTGACTGGGAGGAGGGCTCCAGGAGAACTGATCGAAAGGGCAGATCTTGTGACTGAGATGAGGTTTGTGAAGCATCCCTTTGAGAAAAATATCCCGGCAAGGGAAGGGGTTGAATATTAACTCCTGAGGAATAGGTGCTCACAAAAATATACATTTCATCCAGTTGTATATTCAAGAATGATGTGGGAGAATGGTTGTACAGGAAAACTTATTGTTAGGAGCTGTACAGGAAAACTTATTGTTAGGAGCTAATGCTTCAAAGAATTCAACTCTTACTTTAGTTTTTCTTTCATTTTAAAGGTATTCCCAGATAGTTGCGATTACAATTGCCAGTTCAATCTTAGGCGTGTTATGGATAGATAGCGTTGAAGTTCTGGTTATCTCTTTAATGATATTCAAGCTTGAAATCGGTGTTGTCAGGAACTCTGTACTGACACTGACGCATGGATTGATAAAGATTTGATTGTAGAAATAAGGACGAATGTGAGCATTATTCAAAGAGTGAAAACTGTTGAGAAAGGGAAGTTGTTGATTTCCTTGAAGGATTGCTGCTGTAAGTTTTTGATTTTTAATCTTCTTTACCCGGTCTTTCTGAGATTTGTGATCTTTCCGTTACATTGAAGGTAATTCTGAATTCCGTTCCATGTGATCGTATAAGCTCGATTTTTCCATCCAGCTGGTCAACAAGAATATTTACCAAGCTCATACCGAGTGATTCGAAACTTGCTAATTCTATGTCTTTTGGAATTCCTATTCCATTATCTGAAACTATCAGGCTGAAAAGGGAGTTATTTGATTCGTTGCACTTCTTTTCTTTTCTAAGCTGGATTCGAATTTCTCCCTCTTTATTGGGAAATGCGTGTTTGAGAGAATTGGAAACAAGCTCATTCACAATTATACCCAGTGGAACTGCAGTATCCATGTCAAAAAAAGAACGTTCTTCCAGATCCATACTCAGATGGATATTTTTATTGCTGAGGCTGTAAGTCTTAAAAAGGCTCTCAGCTAGCTTTCGAAGATATGCAGAAAAGTCAAGTGTATCTGCTCCTTTCCCTTTATAGAGTTCTTCATGGATAAGGGACATTGAGATTACCCTGTTCTGGCTTTCCCTGAAAGCTTCAAGTACTTTTTTGTCCCTGAACTTTTCAGCCTGCAAGTCCAGCAGAGAGGTAATTACTTGCAGGTTATTTTTTATTCTGTGGTGAATTTCTTTTATCCTTACTCTATCCATTTCAACTAGGGCTTTCTCTGCCTTTTTTCTCTCAGTATTATCGATAATAAAAGCTATACCTTCCTGGCACTCACGATCAAAAATGGCTGCTCCGAGAATGATAGGTACGCGTGAGCCATCTTTGCGGATGTACTCCTTCTCTTTTGGTTCTTTTAAGCCATTATTTTTCATTTCGGCAATACATTGCTCGTCTATGTAACGGTACTCAGGCGGTGTCATCTTATTCCAGTTAACCTCTCCTGCCTGCAAGTCCTCGCGCGTGTAGCCAAGTATTTCCAGAAACTTGTCGTTGGCATCAGTGATCGAACCGTTTAGATTATAGTAAAAGACGCCTATCAAATCCGATTCGTAAAACTGGCGCAGGCGCGCTTCACTCTCACGTAACGCTTCATCCGCCTTGATACGCTCAGTAACATCTCTTACAATAGCTGAGATAGCCACAAGCTTTCCAGTGACATCATAAATAGGGGAAAGAGATACTGAAATATTTATAATAGTACCGTCCTTTTTTAATCGTGAAGTTTCGTAGTGCTGGACCTTTTTCCCCTGTTTAATCTTTTCAAAAAATTGCCTAATTTCCCCTTTGAAATTATCTGGTTCAAGTACTGACACATCTTTTCCCAAAATTTCTTCAACTGAATAACCATAAATATGCTCTGCCGCCTTATTCCAGCTGGCAATGATACCATCAAGAGAAACAGTTACAATAGCATCATTTGACGATTCCACAGCATTCGCCAGTGTCTGAATTTTTTCTTCTGCTCTTTTAAGCTCAGTAATATCCTGAACTATCCCTTTTAGTCGAATAGGAACATTTTTCTCATCGAAGATAACTTTGGATCGCATATGGACTTTACGTTCTTCTCCGTTCTCCCGAATAATCCTATATTCAACGTTGTAAGATTTTCCATTTAGAGCGTTCTTATGGGCATTGTCCATATAGTTTCGATCGTCGGGGTGTATATAATTTAAAAGTTCATTGTAAGTTGCACCTGATTCTTGAGGCTCAGATCCAAAAATACGAAACAGTTCGTCAGACCAGTATGCTTTATCAGTTGCAATATCCCATTCCCAATTTCCAAGATGAGCTATTTTTTGAGCCTCAGCAAGACCTTTTTCACTTTCTTTCAAAGAATTATAAGCTTTCTCAAGCTCTGCTGTTCTTTCTTCAACCAGCTTTTCTAAATTCGTGTGTGCTTTTTTTAGAGCTTCTTCCGACCTTTTTCTCTGTAGAGCCTGTATCACCGCCGGCACGATAGCTTCAAGATCTTCCTGCTGCTCTGAGCTATAGCCGCCTTTGCGGTTTGCGACCGCTATCAAACCCACTGTTTTCCTGCCCTGGACAAGAGGTGCTCCAAGAAACGATGTGATTGGCGGATGTCCGCGAGGGAGACCTATACTATCGGGATGTGACCGTGGATCGTTGGTAAAAAAGCTTTTCTCGTTGTTAATTACACTGCCGTACAAGCCGTGGACAATAAAATCGCTTAGGGGAGGACGACGATGCCCTGTCTTGTCGTACATTAGGCACTGTTTCCATGCCAGCTCGCTTTTTGCAACATCGTGCAGTAGCCCGTCGGCGCCCGTTTCACTAATGAAACCAAACTCGCTGCCGGTCACTTCCAGGGCTACAGATAGACATGCATTTCCCACTTCTTCTTCTGTTTTTGCCTGCACTACATTGCTGAAGATCCGGTTGATTCCCTCAAGAATACGGTTGTATCTGCGTATTCTGTGCTCTTCTTGTTTGCGTTCGTTGATATCGTGGGCTACATAAACACTCCCAATGAGTTTTCCTTCCGAATCATGTAGTGGCGAGGTGCTTACTGCGAAATAATCACCAAGACAATCCTCGCAAACCTCTTCGGCGTGCTCAGTCTCATCCTTAAGCAACTGCCAGTGCGGGCAAAAAGAAGGAGGCTTGTCTGTTCCATGGATAACACGATAGCAGGTTAGCCCCACACACTCTTCTGGTGTTATCCCCAATCTCGCTGCCATTGCTCTGTTTGCACGGGCAACTCTATATTTGTCATCGATTATAGCTATCAGGTCTGGCACAGCATCAAAGGTATGTTTCCAATTTTTTGCAGCCTGAATAGCTTCTTTTTCTGCCCTCTTCCTTCCGGAATTATCTATCCGTTCCCATTTTCCTTCTCTTTTGATCAAAGCAAATTGATGGTTGGAGACTATATCAATAGTCTCGGCTGTGTTGCACATATCAAGATAATATGGGCATAGGGCTATTACGTGGTACTTGTCGATAATGGCATCCACTTTATTCTCATAATCAACAAAACTATTCCAGCCTTTGTTTTCCAGCCAGCGGTTGTCCCCTGCAGCCCTGAGTCCGTCATAGCCCCTTTCCAGAACCTGATCGATTTTTTCAACCCAGCTATTTACGACTCTCTCAGAATCGAAAATACCCTCCTTCAGATACCCATGGGTGTAAGGGACAATTTCCATTTGCCCCTTCTCCAGATAAACATCAATATCATGAACAGTCTTTCTAAGGGCTTTTTTTGCCTCTTCTACTTCCAGAGGTTGGGATGTGATCCACATGCAAAGCTCGTTATTTTCCAGCCCGGCTTTGAAGTAAGGAACAAGTATATCTATCAGATCTTCCGTGGTTTGATAAAACTGGCAGAAGTGCGTACCCCAGGGCACACTCCCTATAATATCAATGCCAGAATTTCTCAATTTTTCTTTCATTCCGCCCTTCTCCACTTATTAAAAGTGAATTTGAAAACTTACATTAAATCATATGTAAGTGTATCATTTATGAGATTTGTGAAATTCAAAACTTTTCTTAGATTCATGTCACTTTAATCAGAATAATCATGTCACTTTAATCAGAATAAAATTCCATAATCTCCTGTTTCCCGGTCTTTTTATTATGAGAAAAAGAATAAATCTACTCACCCTTTTAATATATTAATTATATATAAAATTAACTCTATATATATATCTCTAATACAAACTATAATTATTGGCAAATCCCAAAAATGATATTTGCTTCACTTAATTTGATTTTTGGATACGCAATTCAGTTTCGGATCTGAAAAGGTTCTAAAAATCATTTTCGAAACCTTACTTTTGATTCCAAAACTGACTTTTGATTCCCATATACAGGAAATCTCCTCAGCTTATCTGGCAGTTCCTCCTAAACCACATGAAATATTCCAAATAGCAGGCAAAAAAAATGAAAGTACTTGAAAGCACTTTCATGCCAAGAAGAAAAAAGTTAACGGAAAAATAAGTAAAAAGGGGAGTTCGGTATAGTTAATAAGGCAAGGGTCAGAGTTCAGGATTCTTGGTATTACACTATGAGAAACAGCAAAAAGAATTAAGTTAGAAGAATCCCAGAGGCACTGGATCCTTACTGCATCCCCCAATACAGTATCTTTGAATCCTATCTTATGCTCCCCCAAGCAAATTGATTCAAAGAAGGGATCAGTGACTCCCAGGTGATTCCTTATGTGGTAGATTATACCCCACCTTATTTCCCAACTCCAGAATATACTAATAAGATAAATTATTTTAAATTAATTATACAAAAAATTGTTTTTAAATGAAAAATAATTTGCCGTAAAATTTTCCAGGCACGTAAAATCTTTCAAGCTTATTATAACTTTTTGTGTGCGGTTGTTATTGTTTTTTTAATAACATTAAAATTTTTAATTTAATATAATTATTCAATGATATTCTAATTTTGAGTGGGAAACAACTTTTCGTATCAATCATGATATATATAACAAGGGCATTATAAATGTACAGATTAAGGGTAATAGGGTTTCCTCTTAATCTTTGGGTTGGATCGCAGGTAGGGACCTCGAGAATAGGGACTCGAACCCTACCATCTACTTCTAAACTGAATTTTAGAAACTCTTCTCTAACTACCAGGACAATTGATTTTACTTATGGCATGGATTGATTAATCCTCGAATTTTTCCAGATACACTCCCCTTTTGAGTGCATAAAAACTGACAATATATATTCAAATCAAGTTATAATTTTGGCGTCAGTGCATGGGCTTTTTCCGCTCGCATATTTGCTTTTTTCCGGTCACATGCTTTTTCTAGTGCCAGAAATTGTTTTTTTTACAGACGTACAGCTATTTAATAAATTAGCCCTAATCAAATATACATGAGTGGGGGCAGGTTTGGAGCAGATTTTATTTCAACATATGACGAAGGAATAAAAAGAGAATGGGTTATAGGTAATGGGCTTGGAGGATATGCTTCTTCTACAATTATAGGGGCAGGGACAAGGACTTATCATGGACTACTTGTTGCAACTCCAGAGAATTCTCCGGGAAGACTTTTGCTGCTCTCTTCCCTTGATGAGGAAATCTCTCTTAATGAAGAAATTTATAAGTTGGCTGTTCATAAATACCCGGACACTATCAGTCCTGCAGGTTTCAACTACCTCTCCGAATTTATTCGTGACCCTTTTCCTCTCTGGGTTTATAAGCCCGGGGATTTTACCGTAAATAAAAAAGTCTTCATGATTCATAACAGTAACACAACCTGTGTTCTCTATGATATTACATCCAGAAGAGAAGAAGCTTTTTTGAGAATTTTTCCACTTATAAGCTCAAGAGACTTTAACCTCACTGCTCGTTCAGGGTATCTTTCTTTTTTCCAGAGAGCCGAGCCTTCAGGAGTAAGCCTGGCAAGCTCTACTGGTTTTACTTTCTCGATTTCATCCAATCTTCAGTACCATCCGAACCCCGTATGGCACTATAACCTTGAGTATGACACTGAAAGGAAACGTGGGCTTAACTTTCAGGAGGATAACTTCAATCCGGGTTATTTTGAAAGTAAACTCGAACCGGGAACTTCCCGTTTTTTTATTGCTGCTTCAACAGGAGACATTTCTTCTTTTACTCTCGAACAGGTTGATAAATTCTATACAAGAGAAGCAAATCGGCAGAATCTTCTTGCCCTTGATTCGAAGCTTACCGAACCTTTTGCTCTTAAGCTTCTCAAGGCAACCGACGTTTTTGTTGTGAAAAACCGCTTTTCAGGCGAAAACACAGTGATTGCAGGATACCACTGGTATTCTGACTGGGGAAGAGATGCCATGATTTCTCTGCCCGGCTTGCTTTTAATCCCTTATCGTTTCGATGAGGCCAAGTCTACTCTCAACAACTTCGCCAGATACCTTCGAAGAGGCTTAATCCCAAATACGTTCCCGGCTTTTGGAGGAGATCCGGTTTACAATACAGTTGACGCTTCTCTCTGGTTTATTCATGCTCTTGACCGCTATTTCGCATATACGCAGGATTTTCTTTTTCTCTCGGATATCTGGGATACCGTAGAGGATATTATAAACAATTATTGTAATGGCACGGATTTTGGAATCGGCATGGATTCTGACTACCTTATTCAACAGGGGCCTCAATTAACCTGGATGGATGCTAAAGTAGGGGAATGGGCAGTGACCCCAAGAGCGGGTAAAGCCTGTGAGGTGAATGCTCTTTGGTATTGTGCCCTGAAAACGGCTTCTTATCTCGGAATGCTTCTTGGTGAAGATATCTCTTTGTATGAATCCCTTGCAGCCGGGGTAGCTTCGAATTTTGAAAATGCTTTCTGGAACCCTGAGACTAACTGTCTTTTTGACCTCATATGTCTGGACGAGGCAGGAAACCAGATAAAAGACCCTGCAATTCGCCCCAATCAAATCTTTGCTGTCTCGCTCCCTTATACCATGCTTTCCCCAGATAAAGAAAAAGCGATCGTAGATAGAGTTGAAACAGATCTTCTCACTCCTTTTGGGCTCAGAAGCCTCTCAACTGATCACTTTCTATATAAAGGACAGTATCGTGGAGATGCATTGACCAGAGATACAGCCTATCATAACGGGACAGTCTGGCCCTGGCTCCTTGGAGCTTTTGTGAAAGCTTACCTGAAAACTCACAGCTACTCGAACAGCAGTCTTGAATATATGAGGTCTCTTCTTGAGGGCTTTGATGAGCACCTTGAAACGGCAGGTATAGGTACAATTTCTGAAGTGTTTGATGGAGATTACCCACACACTCCAGGCGGTACTATTGCCCAGGCATGGAGTGTTGCAGAAATTCTCAGGGCATATGTAGAGGATATACTTGGGATCAAGCCCTGAAAATGGGGGTTATTTACGGCTTTTAGTTTATTTACGGCTTTTATATCTCAGCTAAAATGAGGCGAAAAGCCATGAAAAAAGAAAGAACCTGTTTTTTAGAAAATCGAGAGAAATGAGGGAATAGCATAATTTCGAAGGGGAATGAGGGGATATTATGACATGGAAAGACCATGGAGAGCTGTTTGTAAGATATTATAGAAATCCTATACTTACCGTTGAAGACTGGCCATACCAGGCTAATTCGGTTTTTAATCCTGCGGCAGCCATAGTTGATGGTGTAACTCTATTACTGGTGCGGGTTGAAGACCACAGGGGCTTTTCTCATTTTACGGTAGCCAGGAGTAAAAATGGGATAGACAACTGGGAAATTGACAGCGAACCAACATTTTTTCCGGAGCCTGCAAAATATCCTGAAGAGATATACGGCATTGAAGACCCCCGTATAACTTACATAGATAAGATGAAAAAGTGGGCTGTGACATATACGGCTTTTTCGGATTCAGGTCCCCTGCCAGCTCTTGCTCTTACAGAGGATTTCCGTACCTTTGAACGAGCAGGTCCTATCCTGCCTCCTGATAACAAGGATGCAGCTATCTTTCCTGTAAGTTTTAATGGCAAATGGGCAATGCTGCACAGGCCTGCGCCAACTGGCCACACTATGAAGGCAAATATCTGGATCTCTTTTTCCCCGGACATGAAAGCCTGGGGATGGCATCAGGTCCTTCTGTATGCCAGGGAAGGTGGGTGGTGGGATGCCTACAAAATAGGCTTATCTCCGCAGCCAATACGTACACCCGAGGGGTGGCTGATTATGTATCACGGAGTACGCCAGACAACGCCTAAAATAAGTTATCGGCTCGGGTTAGCCCTCCTTGATCTTGAAGATCCCAGAAAAGTACTCTGCAGATCCGAAGGCTGGGTTTTCGGGCCTCATGAAACGTATGAACGCAGCGGGGACGTTAATGATGTTGTTTTCCCCTGCGGCTGGGTCGTGGTGAATGGCGAGCTTCGCATATACTACGGAGGCGCGGACACTTCCGTATCTCTGGCAAGAGCAAAAATGGAGGACATTATGAGGTATATCCGCGAGTGCCCTGAGAAGTAGTGTCCTGATGGGTACTGCAGATTTTTTGGGGGGAACAGGGATAGATGTGTTGATCCTGAAGAAGGATGAGTGTAAATTTGAATACTGGATTACATAATGAATAATTATTATCAAAAGAGCAATATTTAAGGACAATATTGAGATTATGCGAAGCGGTAAGCTTTTTTCATTTAAAATAGACGGGTACATTGAGAGGAAAATCTGATGACAGTTTAAAAAGTTAAGACCTAAATATTTTGACGATTCATGGGCGAGATATCTCTAATCCATTCAATAAAGAGATAAGTTTATAAACCGTTGATAGTTATTGGAACTGAACATTACTTACAGAGAATACCACCTCTGAGATGATATCAATGGATCCAATCGAAAAAATCTTTGGAAAAACTGCACAGATGACAGTCCTTAAGAACCTGATCGAAAACCAGAGCGAGCCAACCTACCTTTCTGGAATTGCGGAAGCAACCGGCCTTTCCCACTCCAGCGTATCAAGGGTTATTACACCTCTTGTCGATTCAGGTGTTATCCTGGAAAAACCACTGGGAAAACAGATCCGGACTTTCCAGCTGAACACGGAAAGCGAGGCAGCAAATTTGATAGTAGATTTCTACAACAAAATCAACCAGTTAGTAGAATAAGTCTGGATAAAAAGCATGGGAAATTGAAATTCGAGATTAGGCAGATTTACCGGTCTCTATTCCCAGGCTTTACGTGGATATCGGACCTGCGCATTGCAGGTTTTGAATATCTTTTTTATTACTTTTTCAACATTTGAGTGCCAATATATAATGGGCTCAAAAAATAGTGATAATAAATTGTTTTGTTAATTTTCCTCTATTCTATTGTACCTCTCCTGAGTGATGCAATTTCAATTTTCCTCGGAATAACGTCTTTCTCTATCCGAAAAATGGTCCTCTCATTAGTTCCTGGTAAATTCATTCTTACAACTGTTTTCCTGTAAGCTTGTAGTGCCTGGATACAGCTTTTTTTGATCGGAAAATAGGTAAATTATATTATTCATCAGGGAAAGTAATAACATAATGGCTAACATATTGGGTACAAGGGAAAGGGGAAGAGGGCCTCTACAGCTGGACATAGGTATAGTTGTATCAGGTCTTGGAGGAAACTCCGATGAGGAAAGGAGTCAATTAAACGGTCTTGTTTCATTTTCTGGCGTCGATTTCGGGCTCTATATCGGGCCGTCGTATAATCCTTTTCAGACTATAGGGCCAAGTATCGGTGTTGGTGTGGTCATAGGGTCCAATGGTTTTCTGGCTGCAAAATTAGGTATCCATTTCAAAAGAGCATTTGGTCTGGCCATGCTGTTTCCTATTGTTCCTATTTATGGTGTTACAGGAGCGAGCTTTTTAGCTGCACTGCCTGTTTCGGAGGGAGTTAAAGCTGCAGCAACTATTCCATTACTGTTAGTGCCAGCAGCCGTTGTATACCAAGAAGATCTCAGAAAATTACGTAAAAGTGGGACAGAAATTGTAAGGAAATTCAGGCTGTATATCCTGAGATAACCAACCGGTACTTTATAACATTGTTTTAGCTGCTTTGAATACTGAATATCTGGAAGATGCCAATGAAGTAAAATAGGGTTAGTCTACGTTTCACTACACTGTTTATGCTTCTTTGTGAATTCCCATAAGTCTTGCCGTATACGGTCATAAGGAAAACAATGCTTGAACCTGATACATGTATACTTTCTGTTTATATAGGGAACGATATTTTTGGGTTCTTTTGGGCGTCTGAAGTTGACACCGGTCGATGCCATTGTCAGGCATGTCGTCCGAGTCTTATTCGATGATTATCACCCTGGATGAGCCGGCAATTACCTGATCATATCTTATAGATCTGAGAAGTGACAGCTAGAGATAGCTAATCAACAGTGTCCCCGAGAGCAGAAGATATGGCACAAAATGAGCGTGAGTCATTGAATCTGGAAGATTACGGGCAGCGTGCCGAACTGGAGAGTCGTGCAAGAACTCACCTCGCAAACGAGAGAACATTTCTTGCCTGGCTTCGGACTGGTCTGGCTTTTATTGGCCTTGGCCTTGCAGTTGCCCAGTTTCTGCAACTACAGATAGTACCCGGTCTGCACCTGACGCGAAGTATAGCCATTACTATGGTAGTAACGGGGATCTTGATTGTGGCCGATGGCACCAGGCGCTATATCCGCCATTCTAAGCAAATCGAAGAGGGAGTATTCAGGATTACCACCAGGTCCGTTGAGATCGTGGCTGGAATGGTAATTCTGCTGGGACTGATGGCAATTGCTTTCATCCTGCTGCTCCGCAGGTAGATCTGTTCGATTTATACTCAAAACGGAAAAACAGGACTTAAATGTGCTTTGCCGCAAGGTCAAAAGCTTCTTTGAAGATATCATAAAACTCTATGAACACGTCCCCTCAGGCGTAGTAACTAAAACGTCGCCACTTCACCGGAGCAAGCAGATTAAGGTGATCCAATTTGCCGAATAAGATAACCGATTTTCATAGGGAGGAAACTGTGAACCGCGTGATTAACATTGAGCCGTCAGTACCGGTGGTCCGGCGGAATGCCTGGGTAAAAGTTTTAGTTACTGCAGCAATTTTCTATGTTCTTTTGCTGACCGTCCTGGTGCTGACGAGCAACTCCAACCTGTTCCCCACTGTGGTGATGGTTGGCAACTTTATGGTTCCTGTCGCTTATGTGGCATTTCTTTACGAGCGCAGGAATTTAAGCCGCCTGAAAATGCCAACAGTATCCATGGCTTTCCTGTATGGTGGGCTTCTGGGAATTCTTGGCGCTTCCATTCTTGAACCGTTTTTTATCACCGAGTTAAATCCTGGTGCGATTTTAAAAATAGGGCTTATTGAAGAATTTGCCAAAATCCTGGGAGTTCTGGTGATTGCACGCCACAGACTGCATGATTCGGAAATGGACGGTTTAATTCTGGGTGCGGCGTCTGGAATGGGATTTGCGGCCCTGGAAAGTAACGGTTACGCTTTTACTGCCTTCCTCGAGAGTGGCGGAAGCATTTCGGTGGCAGTGGGAGTGACCTTAATTCGCGGCCTTTTTTCTCCACTTGGGCACGGGACCTGGACGGCGATTTTAGCCAGCGTGATGTTCCGGGAGAGCATGTGTTGTAATTTTCGCATTAACCTGCAAGTGATTGGTGCTTACCTGCTAGTTTCTTTTCTTCATGCAATGTGGAACGGGCTGCCTCTGGTCGCTGCTTCTGTTTTAAGCCCTGGATTAGCTGTATTAATCACCGACGGTGTGATCGGTATTATTGGGTTGACTATTCTATGGTTGCGCTGGCGAGAAGCAATCAGATTACAAACTGGTTTGCCGCCAGGAATCGAGAGCATATAACATCTGAAAGGAGAAATTATGGAATTTAAAAAATGAACTGTTAATTTAAAAAATGAACTGTTACATGTGAGGATAAGGACAGACCATAATCAGTCATTAGAATACAAAATCTAGAGATCGTAGAATCAATCCTGATGAGATTATGCAAATCGTGCAGATTGATTAGATGGCGAGCAATTATTTTAATCACACATGAAAATATATCTGAATGTGCAGGGCAGACCGGTAATTCCCTAAGCTATTTCTAAGCCAGAGATTTTTATGCTCCCGCTCTCAAAAGTGTCTGAGCCCTTTTTATTCTCAGGCTCCTATTCAACAATGCCATACATTCCACTTCCCAGGTTAAGAATGGGAAGGGTAGTTTGGCTTCTAAATAAGTAAAATAGTTTCGATATAAATATTATAGTTGCAGTATTATAAAATAAGGTAAAGATAATATAACCGCGTTCCAGCCGTTTAGTGCTCACAAAAACAGATATTTTCTGGGAGTGGAGCCTGCAGAGGAAGTAACCTACAATGGCCGATACATCAGATCTCCTGATCTTCTGGGCTGTAGTAATTGCCCGCTTCTTGATACCTCTTTCTATTCCTCGCTACCCTCTCCCAGGCGTTCTTGCTTGCCTGATCCTTGACGCGGTGGACCAGACGATCTTTCAGTTGTTTACGAGCCTGCCCCTTGAAGGCTACCAGGGATATGACAAGGCACTTGACATCTATTACCTGAGCATCACCTACCTTTCAACTCTCCGTAACTGGTCGAACCTCTATGCTTTCAAACTGGACCGCTTCCTCTTTTACTACAGGCTGGTAGGTGTTGCAATCTTCGAAATTGTACATCTACGCCCTCTGTTACTTATTTTTCCCAACACCTTTGAGTATTTCTTTATTTTCTATGAAGCAATCCGCCTGAAATGGGACCCGAAAGTGCTGACAAAAAGCAAATTGATAACTGCAGCAGCCCTTATCTGGGTATTCATCAAGATTCCCCAGGAATACTGGATTCACGTCGCCCAGATGGACACTACCGACTGGATCAAAGCCAATCCTTCAAATGCCCTCATCCTGGTCGCCTATGCAGTATTCCTGCTCGGTTTGGCCTGGTGGCTAATTAGGGACCTGCCTCCCACCCGTCCGGGTCTGAAATTCGAAGCACTGCCTGTCGCAGCTGCCCCGGTTGTCTCTCCTCTGCCAGAGGACTTGAAGAAAGAGCGGGAACGCATCATTAACAGACAGGTGATCGAAAAAGTGGCATTGATTTCACTTCTGACCATCATCTTTGCCCAGATACTTCCGGGCGTTCGGTCAAACAGTATCCAGATAACTATTGGAGTAACTCTTTTTGTCGTGATAAACACAGGTCTGAGCCACTGGCTATCCAGGCGCGGAAAGCACTGGAAGTCTATCATGCAGGAGTTTATCGTGATGTCGACAGTAAACTTGTTTCTGGTCCTGCTTACTGACTACTTTCTGCCAAGGTACGGTGGTTCGATCGACCTGGGGAACACACTTTTCTTCATCCTGCTCCTGACTCTGATCATCACCCTATATGACCGCTACTGGCAGCTCCATACCAGGAACAATGTCAACAGCGGTAATTCGGGGGATGAGGGGGGGAAGTTCTTGAGATAAAAAAGACCTGAAGCTGAGCTTTGAGATCAAGTAAAAAAAGGAAAAGGATTTAAAGGAAACAGATTTGGAAAAACATATATCAAGATTTATATTCTTTTTAATCACTTTTTGTCGTTTAAGGATGCAGGAAAGAGACCACAACCATTATTCCGTAAGTTCCCAGAAGCTGTAATCCTTCAAACCAGTTGCTTTTACCGTCTTCTATGATGGATTTGACCATCAGAACGGCAGAGACTATACAAGCAAGTTCAAAAGTAGTGAAAATCAGGTTCATCGGGGTCTCGAAGAAATAACTCATA
Source organism: uncultured Methanosarcinales archaeon (assembly GCA_964434965.1). Lineage (GTDB taxonomy): Archaea > Halobacteriota > Methanosarcinia > Methanosarcinales > Methanosarcinaceae > Methanosarcina. The sequence goes on along the minus strand of CAYSWX010000013.1, from coordinate 37,867 downwards.
AACACCAGGACAGGCACGACAAACATAGCTATTTGAGTTGTTGAGCCGATTGCGATCTGAAGTGCCAGGTCCATCCTGTCCTTGATTGCAATTGTAATGGCCGAGACGTGTTCTGCGGCGTTTCCTATAATTGCTACAAAAATCATACCAATGAACAGTTCCGTCCAGCCGAGGCTTTCAGCCAGCGGTTCTATGGAGCCGACCAGAATTTCACTCATAACAGCAACCGCAACGGTTGATATAAGAAGAACCGCAACAGATTTTTTTACGCTCCACTTAGCATGGTACTCTGCCATATCAGCAGTGTATAAATGCTTGTGAGTATGAAGAGAGAAAAGCAGGCTTGCAAGATACGACACGGCCATAATGACCGAAACTGCAATGCTCAGGGTTTCTATTACAGCAGCTGAAGGGTTTTCTGAAGTCAAAACGAAAACAACCGGCATGACAATAGCTGCAGTTGCAAGAAATAGAGTAGAGGCGCTTGCCCTTGCTGCAGTTGTATTGAATTCCTGTTCATCTTTTCCAAGCCCCCCTAAGAAAAACGCCATTCCTAAAATCAAAAGCAGGTTTCCGATGATGGAGCCCGTAATGGACGCCTTTACCATTTCAGTAAGTCCTGCTTGCAGGGCAAAAATGCTTATGATTAGTTCTGTTGCGTTCCCAAAAGTTGCGTTTAATAACCCGCCCAGTGCTGGACCGGTACGTGTCGAAATCTCCTCTGTCGATTCACCGATATATTTCGCAAGCGGTATAATTGCAAGCGAAGCTAATATAAAAATTACCATGGGCGAATAGTGCATATACTCTGCAAACAGACTCAGCGGTACAAAGATAAGAAAGGCTTTGAAAGCCTTTTCCAGTATTTTTGTTTTTTCCATTTTAACGAACCTCCTCTGCCAGGTGGCAGAGTGTTACCTGAAGCGATTTCGAATACCAGCCTTTTTCATCGTTTTTGTTAATAACAGGGCTTAGAGATATTTTTATCCTTCAAGCCAGATAGTAGGAACGGGAACCTGAAGAGCTTCCTATGAAACTATAGAATTATATATTATTTTCTACCGATACTATTTCTATTTTTTTAATAACCGGGCAGGAATCTTGATATTTATTCAAATCTTGAAATAATCTTAAGAACTCCATGAATTATGGTGAGCATGAAACATTTTCTGACTATAATCCCCTGTATTCGGTATTGTTAACATTTATCCTATTAATTTATTAATATTGTTTGCAGATTATAAGATAATTAAATAGGTGTGCAGTTTTATGGTTGATAATAGCTCTATTAGTTCGCATAATACTCAAGAAAAAAGGAGCAATCCTTTTAAGAATATGCTGGACAACGTGAAAAATTTCATGAGAAAGGATACAGAAGATAATAAACCTTCTTCTTTTGAAGCATCTAAAACTAAAAAAAATCCAGATTCAAATATTCATGGATTTGAAAAACCTGAAAAAAAAGCTATGAGATCAATACGTGAAAGAAAAGCTAATAATAAGGAACAAAAGCTTCCAGCAAAATTTAAAAAGGGTTGGTAATCTACATTACATCTCTATTTAATTATTTTTGGGATATATTGTATCAAACGGCATTTATAGAGCTCATCCCAAAACCCAGTTTTAACCTCAACATCAGAATTAGTCGGATAGCTTTCATAATCCGAAGTTCGATTGATTATTTCAAAACCAAGATTCAAAGAAGTAGTTTTTGAGTTTTGGGATCAGCTCATAATATTTGAAACAATATCTCCCAAAAGAATGTTCTTGTGAGTTTTTGAAAAGAATCGCTAAAAATGGTACTATTAAAACAACCTCTCACCGTAGCTATTTGTCCTGTCCAAAGTTATTTATTCAAACAGTATAATGACAGATAGGGACCAACAGTGGAAAGAATACAATCAAAGGAATATTTCGATGCAGTACAGGCCTATTTCGCCGACCATAAGGACCCTGCAAGAGTATACTCGTTCCTTTTGAATACCCTATGGACAGATAAGCATAAATTATCTGACAGGATGTATTACGAGCGTGTAGATACACTTGAAATGACGGATAATTGCATTAGCTTCTACACCGGTACAGAGTGCACTCTTGTTTTATGCTCAAACCCGGAAAACCAGAACTTTAATTGAAACCCGTTCTTTTAGCATGAAAGTGCTTTCAAGTACTTTCATTTTTTTATGCCTGCTATTTGGAACATTTCATGTGCGTTTTTTGTAAAATAATGGAAATCTGGCAGGGTTTTGATAACAGAGTTTCGATCACTTAGATCAAGGAAACATTGTTAAAGAGCACTGTGAATCTTTTCCGAGCAACCGGGCGGATGACCTAAGCATACCTTCTTCTTTAAGGTGGAGTGGCCACCCACCAATTGATTCTCTTTCGATATTTTGGAAGTTTTGCGGCAAAGAGAGATTATCTTTTATCTAAACTCTTTAAAAATAGAACTAAAAAGGAAAAGTTTTTCGAGCAGTAAATTAAATATTTTTTTGAGCTCATTTCATTCAAAAAAATACAAATTTTCAGAAAAACATCTCAAAGTAAATAATATTGGAAGATCTAGTATGCAATTACCTTATAGAATTCCAAGGATTAAGTTTGCAGGATCGTTAGTCTTTATTATTTTAGTTGTTTCTGCTCTGGGATGTATGGATTCAAACCCGGAGAAGAACAATTCAAGTTTAAGTTTAAGTACAAAGTTGACAACTCCGGAAAATATTACATTTGTTACTACTGGTTCATCATTTTCACCAATTATCACAGTCACAGGTAATCCTGAAATTCAATGGGTATTTGGTGATGGTTCAACGTCTGATTCTGCATCCCCTAGTGTAAATTTTAGTTCAACTGGGACAAGAACAAACACTCTGGTAGTAACACCATGGAGCGCAGTAACCAAGATTAATATAGGTTATGATGGTTTAGATGGGGGAGTAACTCCAGGTTCAAATACAATTGAAAATTTAAAGCAACAGAATGTAATAGCTGTCACTGGTTTAGAAAATGTTGCACCATATCTACAGGTATGGGCTTCTAGTTATAATCCAATAACTGAGCTGAATTTTAATAACTTCACTGCATTGCATACGATTGAATGTTTTTACTGTAAATCACTAGCTACCATCAGTCTCCATAATGTCCCATCTCTGAACAGGCTTTGCCTTGAAAATTGCAACATTTCTTATCTGGATCTATCGGAAGCTCCTTCTCTGGCTGATCTTCGCGGAGCGTCTCAGGAGAGTTCAACATACACCATAAATTGGGGTACTACAGGGGCTAACTTATGGCATATATGTGTTAGAGATAATCCCCAGATGACCAGTTTGTTCCCGGTTAATCAGTTTCCACTCCTTAAAGATTTTTTTGTTTGGAACGGGAATCAAAGCGGCACTCTACATCTTGATTCTGAATATTTAGAAAGTGTCTTAGTGTTCAATAATAATTATACTGGTGCTGATTTTTCTGGTTGTTTCCCTGCTGGTAGAAAATGTGCTGTGAATATTAGTAATAATAACCTCACAAGTTTAGATATTTCCAACGATCAAGGATTAATTTATTTAAATGCCAGTCATAATTCACTAAATCAAACAGCAGTAAATAGTGTACTCCAAACACTGGATTCTTATAATACTAATGATGGTGAAGTAGATTTAACTGGAAATGTTGCACCATCAAATGAAGGAAAAGCACATGCAAATAAATTAACTGCCAGGGGATGGAAAGTTCAATATTCAAAAAAATAAACCAGGCATGTATTTAACAAGTATTATACGAGCCAAAAAAATTATTTGGAACTCCAAACTGCAAATATTTTATATTTAGGAATAGCAGAAGGTCACAAGTGCCTGACATTTACAAACTTCTCGATAATTAATATCAGAAAAAACTATGACAAAAAGAAAGCACTTAATAATTTTAATTTGCAAAATGGTAGAATTCAGCAATTGTCAGACTAACTGTAAATAGTCCAGATAAATTGAATAAACTCAATAAAGGTTTATGGTTCCTCTATGAAGAAACCGTTATGAAAGTAGCGGGGGTATGGAGTATTAATCCGACTGAAATCGAAAATTTAAGTCTTGATGAAGATTCAGGGATTTTAGCTTTTGCTCCGGGAAATACAGAAAATAGCAAGTTAAACACAGATTGATCCAATGGATTTCTATGATATGGATTCTTTTGCGATGAAATAATCTTCGGCGAAGATGTAAATATCAAAAAGCCATGGTGGAAGTTCTTCTGGTAATCTGCCTGTTTGCGTATCTTCATAAATGCTAGGTACAATCTTCATAAACTATAAGGTACAATAATAGCTTGGGGTGAATAATTGTGAACAAATTAATAAAAATAGTGGGTTATATCCTGGCGATAATAGGGCTTGCTTATGTTATAAAACGCATCATGCATTGCGAAAAATGTCGCTGTTTGCGTGGCTGGCATAAAATAAAAGTCGAAGATGAAAAACCAGCTGGTGAAACTGTATCACAGAATGTAAAAGTAGAAGGAGAACGAAAGGGTTCAAGGTATGGTTCTAATCCGGTCCGTTATTAATCCCAACAACCATACGTGAAAGGATTATATCAGGCTGACCGTTATTCTTAGAAATACTTTGACAGGCGCAATTTGATTTTCTGGCATTCCAGAGTAATGTGGATAATATCTATTGATTGGTGACAGGTCTGGATAACTCGAATTTTCAAGAAACAAAAAAATAAAAAACAGAGCTAAACAGAGTTAAAATAGCTACGTGTAAAAAATAAAATGATTCAAGCAAAAGAAGAAAACTAAAAATTTGTTTCCTGCTTACTTCAGCAGTTTAATCATTTCTCTTCCAAAGACCAGGTAATAACATACATTATCCAATCTTATATATATTATGCGTTGTATATTTATAAATTGGAGTAAGTTTCTATGGATACGCATAATATAGTTAATTTTTGTATTGAGAATAATATCTCCGAGCATAATCAGAGCATTGTTCTTGAGTATCTAAAGGGTCTGAACCGTAGTGGTTTGAAGGAAGCTACCGTTCGCAACAATGAGCATTTTTTACGGTTCTTGTTGACACATACTAAAACCGACCTGGATAAGTTGACCAAGAAGGATGTTAATGATATTCAAGATGCGATAAACGATTGGACAAAGAAAAATGGGAAGCCTGCCAGCCCGACAAGTAAGATGCAATACAAAATTACGTTTCAACGGTTCCTGAAAGGATATGGTGCAAGCACTGATAATAAAGAGCTAATTGAGCTTGCAAAATTTGGGTTTGCTAAAGTAGAAGGCAAAAAATTAGAGTCCGAAGATATCCTAAGTGAGGAAGAAGTTGAGAAAATAATTGCATGTTGTATTGGTATCAGGGATAAAGCACTGGTCGCTATAATTTATGAGCTGGGAGCAAGAGTTGGAGAAATTCAAAACTGCAAAATAGGTGATGTTAAAGATCACCCCTACGGGTTCCACATAACACTTAATGGGAAGACAGGAAGGAGACAGGTATTGTTGCATAAGTACCAGGTGTACCTTAAGCAGTGGCTTGTTGCTCATCCAAATGCAAATGATCCCAAAGCTCCATTATTCACTACAGCTAGAGAGTATACTGATAGCAGTTATGGGAAAAATAAAAAGAAACAGGGTAAGGATGAACCGCGTGCGCATTCTCCATTAAGAACAATATCCATGAATTTGTTGTTAAAAAAGGCAGCCCAAAAAGCTGGAATTAAGAAGAACGTATATTGTCATTTACTAAGACACTCTCAGGCAACTAGACTCGCTAACACAATGACTGAGCAACAGCTTAAAAAACAATTTGGATGGGCTGGGTCCAGCAGCCAAACAAAGACATATGTGCACCTTAGTAATCCAGAAATTGATAATGCCGTACTTGCTTCTTATGGGATAAGGGTCGTTCAGGATAAGGAAGGTAACAAGATCAATAGATGTGCCAGGTGTAGTATGCCAATCCCATCGGGAATGAGATATTGTGATTGTGGGATGCCTGTTACACAGGAAGCAGCACAGGAGAAAGAAATGCTGATATCAGATATACTCACATACCTGCAACAGGACCCTGCCTTACTGGCTAAAGTTTCATCCAAAATAAAGTAATTTTTTTTGCTCAACTTTTGCGATTCCTATTAATACATATTGTGGCTAATGTTATCGTTTTTACTTTTCTCTAAACTCCCTATTGGGTGCATATCTTATTAGAAGCCTGTAGCCAATCGAATATGAGAGTGCTAAGGTGATATGACCTGGAAAAATCCAGTGACCTTTGGTTATTTCGATTCTTATTTCATTCCGAGAAGGATTAAATCTTGAGCAAATCGAATCCTATAAATACGTATTGTTTTAAAGTCTTAATATAATTTCTTTTTGAAAAAGAAGGCATCTAATTGCTACGAACTCAGCTTACATAAGGAAGGAACCAATAATATATTTTATATGTGGTCACAAAATAAGGTTACAACGGCACAGGATATTGTCAAAAAATATCCTGAGAGTATTGAATATGTACTGAAACATGGCGCACCACTTGAAAAAGCAATGGTTGAAGTTGTTCTTGAAGCTGCAGATGAAGTGGTCTAATCGCAAATGTAAAAAAATTAATAGAAATTGTGGGGAGTAAAAATATATGAGGAAAGATGGCTTAGTTGTCTTCACCCACCGTTTCTTCAAAAATAGATAGTTGCCTTAGATCGAGCATACACCACATTAAAAGGGCAACCAGTTATCTCCCTTCTTTTATAACTCTAATTTGATAGGTTTTGCTAATTAATACAGTATTTTCTTACACAAAACACATTGTATTGATACATCACATTTTGGTAAAATGAAATATGTTAGAAAATCATAAGATGCAAGAAAAAACATTGAATTGTATAAAGAAAACAGAATCATGGAGCCCATTTAAACATTATAATATATGTGCTTCTGTCAAATGTGGGTTACAAACGCGACAACCACAAACGGAACCTTGGGACTTGTTTGCTTCATTCTTCCAAGTATTTGTTATGTTCCATGTCAAAATTTGTACGAAAATGAAATAAATTACTGTTATCTGAAATTTTTGCATTTTTCATTTCTTCGAAAATCTCCTTTCTATATTTTCCTGGAAGGTCTTCATGAAAGATACGATGTATACTATCGTCAGTCTGGACTACCTGTAATGATAGGTCGGCACATTTACTATCAAAGACTATTTTCTCGTACTCATTCAGTTTTCCACGATTCTTTAAAATCATATCACATTCTGCAGAAAGTAGATTACGTTTTACAATAAGGTATTTAATCTTGTTCTGTGGAGATAGTTTATTAAATTCCAAAGTTGAATTCTCACATAACTCGGATAAATCTCTGAGCCGGATAATAATTTTTGGTGGTTTATCCATTGTTTCTGATTTCCCCGATTCTTCATCAATGTTAGCATCTTCGATTTTTCTATGAATTTCATTCATTACTTCGTCACTATATGGTGATTCATAAATAAGCCTCTCATAATATTTGCCATCAAGTATTTCCTGGTTCTGCATCTCTAAGAGTATTTCTTTATAATTCTCAGCAGCGAGTGTTTTTAGATTATGCATTTCAGAGAATGTCTCTTTGTAATAATCGGAGTTGATCATTTTGATAAATGTCTTCTCGTGCTTTGCAAGCATCTCTTGGTCATAATAGGTGCTGAGTATTTTTACATCCCATAAACATAATTCATACTGTAACTTATTATATCGTTTTTCTGAGATTACTTCTTCAAACCCATTCATCTTTCTGGATACACGCCATTTTTGTATAGCATTGATTTGAAGAGTCAATACATAATGATTAGCTAGTCCAACGTCGATTTTTTTCGTTGGAGAATACGTATGAAAACCTTCATTTAATATCACATAATTAAAAACGCCTGGACCTTTTCCACGAAAAAAAGGATTAATATATTTCTCATTTCGAGCATCTATTTTTTCTTTTTTCAGATATCCAACTGGCAAGAATCGAGATCCTAAGTTCAAAACTTCTACAACTTTTACTCCTATCATTTGCATTTCTTCAAGAATCTCTTTTCGATAAGGATAATTTTTTGGGAGTTCTTTACGAAAGATCTCATCCGTTTCAATCTCAATAGAATAAATAAGTCTCTTCATGTAATCCATGCGATGTTCTAAGAACAAGTAATCGTCAGGGAGTTCTTCCCGGTAAAGTCTACATAGTTCGTTGAAATCCACGACGCCTTTTTCGTCGGTGTACCACTCCTTAGTGTTCTCGTTCCACGTATACTTCAATTTTAAGTATAATTGTTCATACTCATTGCTTTTCCGTGATTTTAGTGATTTACTCTTTCCCTTGTCTAATGCTTGAAACTCCAAATAGAACAAATTGCAGTACATAATTCTTACTTTAATCTTCTCCTGTGGAGACAGTGCATGAAATTCCTTATTTGTCATATTGATCTTTATAGGCGGAACTCCAGACGACCAATCATTAATATTTTCATCTTTGATTTTTTTGTAAACTTTAGCTTTATATGGATCGTTGGGAAGATGATTAAAGAGGTCGTTTATTTCTTTCTCGCATAACCATACTTTTTTTCGTAACCAGTTTTTTTGGCATTTTAGAATTTTCTCTTCTAACTCATCCGTTTTTCTCGATTCGTGGATCTCTTCGATTGCGTTGAGTTCCAAATTATATACATTACGTTTCGCGAATTGTAGTTCTAACTTTTTTGGTATAGAATAAGAGTCATACTCTTTCGTCAGGTCGTCATAGTTGATTATATTAAATAGAGGCAAATTTTCTTTTTGACTTCTTTGGACCGTGTCCGTTTTTCCTTTATTTTCGTTATCATCTTCGTATTCAGCTCTGTTGATATGTAACATATTATCACTTTATAATTATTTTATTTAACTGTATATTTTTATTAGTAATTATTAAATAATTATAGTCATAATTAATATAATTAGATGACTCAAGACGAAAAAGATACTTATGATGAATTAAAGGGGATTAAACAAGAAAGTAAATTGAAGCTTGACGAACAAGACGACGAACACGAAAATAATAACAAATTACACGATAATAAACTTCATTACATTAACCCGAATAAACTTAAACCGCATCCAAAAAACAAAGAAATTTATGATTCAGAATTAGTCGATGACGATCTAGTTGATAGCATTCGAAAAAATAATCAGCTTGAGCCGATTGTCATAGATCAAAATAGAATGATCATTTCAGGACATAGGCGTTGGCGTGCTATTCAAAAAATAAAGGAAGAAAAATTAACAGAAGAGGAAGCAAACATCGAGGCTATTTGTGTATTTAGATACTTCTCCGATGAGTTGGAAATAGAGGAAGCTATTGTTGAATCCAATAGACAACGGGAAAAATCACCATTAGAAATTTATAGGGAATCAAAACTGTTGCATAAAGTCTATGCAGAACGAGCTGAACAGCGACGGAGGCAAAACCTGCCCAACCTAAAGCCACCGAAGTATGTCGATGAACTGAATTCAGCGCATCGGGAAGAAATGAGAAACATGTTCGGCAGAACGATGGACAAAGTAGCAGAAAAAGTTGGCTATAAACGGGATCGACTTGCAAAACTCGTACTGATAGGGAGAAGATATGATGAGGGAAATACGGAAGCTATCGATATAATGAATAAGATAAAATCTGGTGAGCTCTCAATCGATGCCGCCTACAAAAAGCTAAAGCTAATTGATATTTCAAAGTTGAGAAACGATCCCAAAGCCACCAATACGCAGAAGCAAGAAGCCGAAGAAGCGGAAAAACTGGTAACGAAAATTGACAAAGGCGAAGCTACACCTAACAAGGCGTGGGAGCAACTAGAAAAATCTAAAGAAAAAAACAAAGAAAAGTCAGAGGAAACTTTTAACAAACCAGCAAATATAAAGCTTCCGCCAGGAGTATTCAACGTTATTGTCGCCGACCCACCAGATATTAAAAAGGCTATGAAAACGCAAATTACAACAGCGAATGATGCCGCACTTTTCCTATGGGCGAATAATAAAAACCTTGAGGAAAGGATCGAATTAATGAAATCTTGGGGTTTTGATCGAAAAGCAATTGCTGTGTGGGAAACGGATAAACAAAGTGGCACGTGGTTCCTTGGTTCCCTAGATTTATTGTTGTTTGGGATAAAGGGAAACATGGAGCCACCAGATATTAGTCAGGAAGGTGTAGTAAAAGGCCGCGTTAATTTACGAGATTTAAAATCAAGCGGAGAATTGAGTAAAGAGGATGCTGTGTACTTTTTCGCCGAGAATATGTTCCCTGGTAAAGCTTATTGTGATCCATATGTTGCAAATGGACGCGAGGGATGGGGACAACCAACTTTCGTGGATGACGAAGATGCCAACGAAGATACTGAGAATAATGAACAAGGCAGCGTTAGCGAAAATAATAAGAAAGGCGATGAAGAAAAAAGCAATACCGAAAGTATAGAAGATTGGTTATGACAACCGGCAACCATACGTAGAAGCACGCAGCCAATCGTACGGAATAAGTCAAGATAAATATATATCCCGCAGGCTTTGAAGCCTTTAGAATTAAGGAAAAAGAGCAAAAAAAATATTCACGCGAACTTCTGATACATTCCCAATGAAAACGCCATGTTTCCGTCTTCGGCACTTAGAGCTTTCTTGTTGCTGATGAGTTCTGAGTTTATCATAAGTTCCTTACAAGCACCTGAGCATTTGTAGAACAGTGTAGGGTTACACTTTAAAGCAGCACTATCTAGCAGTTTCATAATTATTGTAAACGACCTATAGCTCATATTGTTTGAAATTTCGCGTGCCAACCTTGCTTGAAACTTGCTCTCTGTACCTGACTCTGCCATTTTCTTCTCCTCGGCTTCTGCCACCCTCCGGCAGTACTGCCCGAGCATGAAAAATGCTTTTTTTGCGTTTACATCGCCGGTATTAAAGAACTTTTCATTTGCTGCAAAATACTGTTCAACTGTGCTCTTCTCAACATTGCCGTTCTGTGCTATCTCAGTTTTACCATTCTGTGCTTCAGTTTTGTTCTGTGCCATTTCTAAATCACCTTCGTTATTCCATGTTAAACATTTGCTATTAATCGACAAATTAATAATTACGACTATTCGTATTTATACCTATTGTCGACAACTGTGCCTACCGATAACGTTTTAGATAAAAACAAAATTCTGTATATTGCTCGATTCCCGAGGAAGATAAAAAAGAAGTAATGCGTGCTTAAAAGAAGAAGTTAGGGATTTATTATAGGTAATCTAGCCTTCTTATAATCCCAAGATCAGGGTTCTAATCTTCATAGCTGGGCTTTTATGGCTAGTTAAAGTAAATTTATAGGGCTTCGCTAATGAAGCTTAGAATTTTGATGATTTTTAGGAAAACCCAGTATTAAGGTACCCTTAGTACTATGATCATTATTGGAAAGCAGTTCCTTAGTACTGCGGAACTGAAATAATCAATAAAGGGAATTCGATTCTATGGTCAGTACTAAGGAAAACGAGAGCCTTATATCTATACACGCAAAAAGGCGCAAAAACGGGATAAATAATAACATATATAAAAAGAAATAAAAATTCATGTATTATATGTATATATGGGACCATCCCATTTCCTTAGTACTGACCGATAATCAATTGAGTGAAGCGAATTTTAGTACTAAGGTGCTCCTTGTTGATGGTCTTCCAATAATGATATTACAATAAGGACCCATTAAGGTCTCCTTAGTACTGACCAGTAAAAAAGAAGAAAAAGAAGAAAATACGTTACCAGACATCTTTTTCGTCTTCTGGCTTATTAGAAACATCTAAATCTGCTTTAATGGTACTTAGGGGAGGTAGTTTCATTAATACAGTTAATGCAGATTCAGGTTTCTCAGTTACCTTAAATGTCATTCCACATTCGTATTCAGGGACTTCCTTATCCCGATAGTCTGTCTGGAATATGATTCTTGTTACATTTGGTGGAATGTAATTATACCATCTTGACTTTTCTCGACTACCCTCTTTGACAAAACAAGGTTCAAGCATCCCTGCATTAAGTAAAGTAATCAAAGCTTCATTTAATGGTGAAATTTTGATCTTCGTATTTTGTATAATCTTTGTATGACTGAGTTGTCTATGCTTTTGCATAAGCCGCTCCAACTTTGCGACATCACCATTCTCAAAAATATTGGTAGCTTCTTCTCGAAGTCCTAACGATTCAATATACGGAGCAAATACCGAGTCAATCAGTTTTAAAGCAAAACCCATACTATTTCTTGAAATTTTAATGCTCTCTAGTAAATTGGATTTTGTTCTGTCAACCACACTAGGAATGTTTCCAATCTCAATTAGGAGAGCAAGACTACAAGCGTTTTCCTGAAATCTTGGAACAAATACCCCATGGTCTTCATCATGTTTTTCCATATAATATGCTTCTCGCTCAGCGCACCATTCATCTAGCATTTGAAGTGCACCTTCTTGGAAACTTGCGTGAATGCTGGTTTCACTATATCCCAGAACCGAGTCTATGAGCCGGAAATCACTAATCACGTCTTGTATAAGTTGTTCATTATTTGCACTATCTTCCTGAAGGGGTTTTCTCGCTTTTTGATATGATGGATTTGTTGGAAGTTGTCTTGCTACAAAACCGGATCTTATGTTATCCTTTGTCATGTATTTCTTGAAGCCTTCAGGAGTAGTAGCCACAAACATTGTGAAGAATGGATCTTCGACAATTTGTCTTTTCATGACAAGTGCTTTGTCATAAGTTTCGCAATTATGTAGCTTCAATAGCATCTGTTCCAGGTGAGCATTAGTCGGTTTTGCCATTTGTGCATACATCTGGCTCACTTCATCTCGAATATATGGGCGTTGACTACGAAGTATCTTGTTGTCAGGGTCGGCATATCTCTCTGACATGTCTACCCATTTCATCACGCCTTTTTCATGAGTCTTTAGGAGTATTTTTGTAGACATTTGGTCAAGAAGTCCTTCAGGTGACACGTCATCAGGCAATAGCATTGTATTGCCATAAATTGCCTTCAATATTCGACGAGTCATTGATATGGAAGCCGTCTTTCTCGCATACCCTGAAGGACCAAGTACAACCATCCATAGGACAGGATAACGTTTACTTCCATTTAGTGATAGGTAAACTCTACGACGAGCAATGGAAGATAAAATAGTAAAACCAGCTTGCATTACATACTCAGGATACGTATCACTGATCTGAGCCATACAATTCATCAATTTGCAGATTACATTACCTTCCGGAATTCCCTTCATATCAATTGGGGGAACTGAAGAAAAATGATCTGGGATTTCGTCGATCGATTCATATATTGGAAGATTTGTTTCTTTATCAATTGTAACCATTTAGATTTCTCCATATCAATTTACTTTCTTTCCATTGATTGGAGGCACAAAATGGAAAATTAACGATCTAACACCAAACTTAAACGTCCAATATAAATAAATATGATAAGATGTAATTCATTATTGGAGTAATTCATTTCCGTTTTTAGTTTTAGTACCAGAGTTCGAGATAACCTTGAAGCAAGTTTACGACCGCCTGCTTCAGGGTATTTTCCATCTATGCCTAAAGTATTCACTGTTTTGCTCTTTTCCTGTGGGAGTTGTATGTCTTCCTAGGTTTTTCAGGTGTAAACTCAAATGTGTCACAAAGAAGTGATCTTACAAGCCCTGCCCGCGAAATTCTACAAGCGTCACAAGCTTCGTCCATGATATCCAGCAACGGTGCGTATTCTGGCGTAAAAGCAATTGTAATTGCGTCTGGTATTGCAGTCCCTCCTCGATTCTTAGAAAAGCAGTCTGTTACACATCGGAGACACATGCCTCCGCCGAGGTACTGCTTATATTTAGACGATAGTAACTATTTACGATCAGACTTTAACAATAATACATTCTTTCAAGATGTATTTATACCTTGAGTCCAACGTTGTCTACTGGTGTTGTTTGTATCTTTGTGACTATATGTCTCTCTCATAATTCTCTCTTTGAAAAAGGTCATGAGAATGTAGGAATAAAGGAAATTTCAAGTAAGGTTCAAATTTTTCCTTTAAAATATCCTGAAAAAATATAGTCCCGTTTATCAAAAAATATAAATAATCCACGATATATTTCTAATTTTGGCAAAAACGATAGCGTATGCCACAAATTAAGGAGAATTTAGAAATGGATCGAAAGATATACAAACAAATTTTTTCCAAGCTGCAAACCCTCGGGATAATTGATGAAAACGGAACAATGAAGGCTTCGTACATGAAGTTCACTAGTCCGGGTCTTATGGATCTACATGTGGACCGACTAACAGGAAATACAATAGCTATAGCCCACAACGGGCTTCAGAATGGGGGACGTCATGGCAGATCCTGATGTGCAGGTGTGGATACACCCAGACCACAAAGAGGCCGAAGCATTGACTTTTCAAAACGATTATCTCGGGATTTATCAAGAAGTCTACCCGGAACCGGGTAAGTATAGACCGAAGCTAAAGGAGGAATTAAACAATTTCCTCTCCGAATGGCTGCAAAACATAGTTGAAATTCAAAAATATACACTTGCTGAAACTAAGACCGAAGACGAATAATTTTTTTGCTCATTTTCCTGCTATCTCCTATTTATCGCGGGTTGCATTCGGACGGATGAGAGATAAAGAGGACATCGCAATAAAAGAAAGTTGCTATCCCCTATTTATCGCGGGTTGCATTCGGACACTCATGTGGGGGTTGTAGACGTTGGGTTCGTGTGTTGCTATCCCCTATTTATCGCGGGTTGCATTCGGACAGTGTGCCCGAGTGCCATGGGGACGCCGTTGAGCAGTTGCTATCCCCTATTTATCGCGGGTTGCATTCGGACTCTGACACCGAAAATTACCAACAGCAAGCGGGGTAGTTGCTATCCCCTATTTATCGCGGGTTGCATTCGGACAGTGATCCCGATCTTCTTTGTATGTGCATAATCCATTGCTATCCCCTATTTATCGCGGGTTGCATTCGGACGAAAAAACTAATTTTGAAAAAACCGAATGGGATTTGTTGCTATCCCCTATTTATCGCGGGTTGCATTCGGACATAATTAAAGCTCTTTCAGCAGAGAGAGACTCTTAGTTGCTATCCCCTATTTATCGCGGGTTGCATTCGGACCCAGGAGCCAGGAGAAGACCACCATCATGTGGTGTTGTTGCTATCCCCTATTTATCGCGGGTTGCATTCGGACTTAGGGATGTCACCGAAGGAGCAATCTATCATAAGTTGCTATCCCCTATTTATCGCGGGTTGCATTCGGACTTACTCCATTAATATAGGCTTGGGGGGCTATACTGGTTGCTATCCCCTATTTATCGCGGGTTGCATTCGGACGATAATATTGTAATTTATAAAAAGTACAATTTAATGTTGCTATCCCCTATTTATCGCGGGTTGCATTCGGACTTTTTGTGCAGATGGAAATCCGGCAGATCCATGTTGCTATCCCCTATTTATCGCGGGTTGCATTCGGACTCTTTATCCCCGGCAATTATCTAATAATGTATTTGTTGCTATCCCCTATTTATCGCGGGTTGCATTCGGACTTTCCATAATATCAATCCTTTCCTAAAAGTCTTCTAATTCTGTTGCTATCCCCTATTTATCGCGGGTTGCATTCGGACCATAATTAAAAACTGTGTTTTTAGTACCAAACATAATGTTGCTATCCCCTATTTATCGCGGGTTGCATTCGGACCATAATTAAAAACTGTGTTTTTAGTACCAAACATAATGTTGCTATCCCCTATTTATCGCGGGTTGCATTCGGACTCGGAGACCTGCTCAATAAAATGGAAAGGTTGGGGTTGCTATCCCCTATTTATCGCGGGTTGCATTCGGACCTTCTCTCTTTTTTAAGAGCCTGTAAAGCCTTTGGGTGGTTGCTATCCCCTATTTATCGCGGGTTGCATTCGGACAATAATATCCAAGTCACAAAACCGTTTTCGACATGTTGCTATCCCCTATTTATCGCGGGTTGCATTCGGACAGCAAAAACATCAAGCAAGCCCCAGAAAGACACGAATGTTGCTATCCCCTATTTATCGCGGGTTGCATTCGGACCCCCCCGCCGATGCCGCAAGGGTAGATTATCAAGGAAGTTGCTATCCCCTATTTATCGCGGGTTGCATTCGGACTTGGAGTATACTGTTGCTCCCTTCAGAAGTGCAAGTTGCTATCCCCTATTTATCGCGGGTTGCATTCGGACCGTGGTTTGAGGTGTGTTTTCGGTCATGTCTTTGTGTTGCTATCCCCTATTTATCGCGGGTTGCATTCGGACACTACCAAAATTTCCCTTTTTTGGCTGAAAAAAGCTCTAAAAAAGCTCCATTCCAGACATGTATTTTCTTGCTGGTAATTTATCAGATCCTTTATAAATACAAGAAAAAATGGTAGTATTCCTAAATAGGGTACTTTCCTTATATAGATTTCTTGTAAAGTATTTAATATTAAATGAAGAACGACTTTTTATATAACGATTTTAATTTTTAATAACGTCATTTTAGATAATTATACTGAATATTTAAACATTTATTTTTAAAGGCATATCACACATATAGAAAAAAATTTAAAAAATTATATAACCTTGGTATCCATAATCACTTTGATAATATGTTATCAACAGTTATCCAGATGGATATTTTAACTGAAGGAGAACTAAAACCGAATTTTGTTGGCAGTATTTTTCGGGGCTGGTTAGGTTTTGTTCTAAAGTGCGACCCGGAGGCATCCTGTTCAGAATGCGACAGGAGTTCAAAGTGCCCTTATTTTATGGTTTTTAAGGAGCAAAACGCAATCAAACCTTATTCTTTGCTTGCATTCAAAAATAAAAGTAATGTAAGTTGTTTTATCAAACTGCATGGAGAAAAAAGGAAGTTTGCGCCTCAAATACTCTCTGAAATAAAAAGTAAAGAAAAAATGACTCATTTTGGAGGGCTTGAATACAAAATAAAGTCAATTAAAGCCAGGAACACGGAATTAAGGGATCTTACACTTGGAAGCAAAACCAGAATTATAACGACTTCTCCGATTCATCTGAGTAGAAACCATACATTTGAAGTTATCCCATCGTTCAACACGGTTTTAAGGTCCTGCATCAGGTCATATAACAGGGTAACGAAATTTTATGATCCTGATAGTTACCCGTTTCATGTACCTGAAAGCACTATAAATTTTGATACTGAAATTCTGGATTTTGACGTAAATACGGTAGAATATGAACATACCAACATGTACAAAAAAAAGATACAGCTTACCGGCATTGAAGGCTGGATAGAGTACGACACTTCGGAAGTGCCGGCAGAAACAGGGTCTATTCTTGGCATGGGCGAAGTAATGCAAATAGGAAAGCGTACTGCATATGGTTTAGGGGGTTTTGTAACGACAGGGAAGGTTGAGAAGAATGAGTGAAAAAATAGGTGTCATAGACTGGTTCACAAAAAATAGAAACAATATTGAATATCCAAAAGAGAGTGATGAGCTTCTTGACGGGCTTATCGGGGAAATCATACAGGCATTTGATAAATCTTCAAAATTAAGTAAAATTGCCGACGGACTGTTTGAAACATATCAGAAAAACGACCTGCTCAATAAAATCAGTTCGGATTCAAGGCTTCCGGTTTGCTCTCTTTTTCACCACCTTAAAAACACATCCGGAATAGCTGTTTGCCTTTCATTGCAGAATATTGAAAAGAAACCGGACTTTATCAGTAAATCTCTCGCAGAATATGGAGTTAATGCGGAATACCAGAAGCAGGACTTTATCTCGCTTGTAAGGATTGCAGCTCTTCTGCACGATATTGGAAAACCAAGATCCTATTCTGCCTCGCGCACTGGTCAGCCGTTCTATTACCACACAAAGCAAACAGAGGAAATAATTGAAAGCATCCTGTCAAAAACGAATTCCGAACTTGTAAAAAGATTTGAATTGAAAAAAATTCTTCCTTTACTGGCATCAAGGCACCACAGTAGAGACACTAAAACTGCTTTTGAAAGAATGCTAAGCTTAGCTGACACCGTTGCATCGGCTGCTGACAGGATTTATGAAGTGGGCTACAAGCTGCATGACGGAAAAATTGAAGCAAGGTCTAAAGACAGCATTTTCCCCCACGAAATCAACTTTGATGCAGGCGATTTGAAATGCCTTGAGACTCCTCACACTGAAATTCTGGGAAAAGACAGCACAGTAACAAAAAATATCCAGATAAAAAACGAGGAACAAAATGTTCAGGTATTTAAAAGCGTTCAGGTATTCAAAGATTCCACAGTGCAGGGAGGCCCTATGGAATACCTCGGTAATAAATGGAAAATTCCGGAAAGCATAGGCGTTTTTTCTCTTGATGTCATGAAAATACAGGATTTCATCAAGGAAGCCGATGAACTGAAAATGCTTAGGGGCGGAAGTTACATAGTAGACGACATTCTGGACTGTGCAAAGAAGATCATTTCACAAGAAGTCTGCGAAGAAGCCGTGCTTTTTGCAGGCGGTGGAAATCTCCTGGCACTAATACCCGATAATAAAATAACAATGGATAAGCTGGAAAGAAAAGTAAAGCAGGAAATTAAGGATATCTCCAGAGACGGACTTCAGGCAGCAGTCGTATGCTTCAGTGAATCCCTATCCAACATTGCCGGAAGTTTTGATGATGTACTGAAGAACTCACAGGGACTTCTTGAAGCTAAAAAGAATGAAACCTATTCCAGGGGAATTCAGACCGGGCCGGGAAAAATATGCGAACACTGCTTCAAACGGCTTGCGAAAAGTGGGGGATTTTGTGAGATCTGCCAAAAGAAGGAGGAAGTTGGAAAGCAGCAGAGGTCCAGCTCAGGTAGAAAGTTTATCAAATTCAATTATGGATTATTGCTTCCAGAACAGGTCAGCCACATTGGAGATTCAATTGCTGTGCTTGCGGTTGACGGAAACATGATGGGGAGAATGTTTCAGCAAACAAAAACTCCGGCAGAATACACATACAAGAGCAAAAACTTTGATTCTGATTTTGAGCTAATCCTCAAAAACACTATTAGTGACTTTCTCGAAAACAAAGATAAAAGAGAACTTTTGATACAAAAAAACGGAGAAAAAAGCTACCTTGGAATCGATATCCTATACGCAGGCGGCGACGACGTTCTCATTATAATGAACGCCAGAGGAGTAATTCAGTTTACTCAGATGCTGGTTAATAACATTGCAGAGAAATTTGCCTTTGAAAAGAAATTCCATAACGGGACTGCATACAAAAACAACATTGTTACCATCTCCTGTGGAATCGCAATTGCAGACTGCAAGTTCCCTATATATTTCTTATTAGATGATGCAAGAGAAATGGAATCAAAGGCAAAGGAAGAATTCCGAAAAAGAGCGAAACCTGATGACCTCGGAATAATTCAGCGCCCAAAAGGAGCAATTGCGGTTACTGCCGTAAGTTCAGCTATGCCTAACAATGATTACAGCTGTTTTGTACTTGAGGATTCCCTGGACAGTCCTGACACCAGAAATCTGGATAAAATCAATAATATCATTGATTTTGAACTTTCAGGTAAAGACCGGGCGATGGTTTCGGATATTATTACCTGTGGGGAGTCACATCTGGAGAAACTGAACCTTATTAAGTATATGTATTCCTCACTTTCTCGTAAAAAAGATAGGGTTGGAATTGAAGAATGTGAATGGATGTCAGACATTCTGCTGAACCCAGAAGTTCTGAAGACGGCAAAAATGATCATACCTCACCTCAGAAAAGAGGCTGGGGAGGTGCGGGAATGAAAATATGGAAAATTGAACTTATTGCAGACTCAGATTTTCATACTTATGGGGATTCTAAGGGATCTACTCTTGATTACCTGAAAGATATAGATGGAGTGCCATACATTCCCGGGACCCATGTAAAAGGTGTGATGCGGACAGAGGCAGAAAGAATACTTCGGAGCATCCAGGGAATTGACTGCTGGATAACCGGAGACCCCGATTTTAAAGATGCATCCAAGGAGAATAAACGGAAAATTAAGACCTGTGAAGCTCTTGAGAGAGGAGAATACGGGTGTGATGTGTGCAGGGTTTTTGGCGTTCCAAATACTAAAGGCGGGAAAACGTACCGTGAAGGAAAAATCAGAGTAACGGACTTCAGAGCTGAGAAAAAGCCGAACTCGGTATCGAGAATGCACGTTTCAATTGACAGAGACATGCTTTCAAACAAAAGCGGAGCGCTCCATAGAATACAACTTGTTCCAGCAGGCTCCAGATTTACAGGGTACATCATAACAAAAAAACTTGGTGAAAACGAAGAAAAACTTCTGAAAGCAAGCCTTCATTCAATGGTTCACTATGGGCTTGGAGGAGAACGCTCAAGAGGACTTGGCAGTTTCAAGCTTGAGCCTGTGGAGGAAATATCCTACGAGAAATTTGTCAACTCATTTGATATTATTGAAAAAGGATGTGGTGCCTGTGATTGAGCTAAAAGGAGTGATGACTGCACTTACCCCGCTTCATCTGGGTACAGGCAAGAAAAGAGGAACTTTTTCAAGAACACTTGACTATGTGCCTGGCAGGACTCTCAGGGGCATGCTTGGCTATTATCTTTATACCAATGACAGGGAGCTTTTTGACAGGCTTGCCATCAGTGAAGACTCTGACATGAATAAGACTAATATCTTTTTCAAGGACGCACATCCTGTTTATGAAGATAAGTTCACAGTTGCGTCTCCTATAGCTCTTCGCTGGTGTAAAGGCTGCAGTGAGCTTATGGGTTACAAAGTAAATGAGTGCAGTAACCCCGAATGCCTCCAGGAAGGCAGGAAAATTTTTGGTTTCATTACAGAAAATTCTTTCTTGACCAGAAAACTCGAAAAAGGAAGTGTAAAGAAACAAATTGAAACAAAATGCCCAATAACCAGAAAAGGGCACACAAGCCCTGGATCGGATTTTGAACTTTCTCCTTACCATATTGAAAGCATAGCTTCAAAGTCGAGATTTGGATTTAGGATAGTGGTTGAGGACGAGTTTGTAGATGACGTCAAACTGGCTCTCAGGGAATCAGGGGTCTTTTCTGGCCTTGGAGGATTCAGGTCAAGAGGATATGGAAGCGTAGCATTTACCGACCTTAAAGAAACCCCGGTATCTGAACTGATTGAAAAGAGAGCTTCAGAGATTACAGAAATTAAGGACACTTTACTGGTTGCGAATTCTCCATTGATTCTTCGAAAAGAAAACAGCTCTTTTATCGGCTTTGGGGCAACAGCCGATGGGGATCTCTTTTCAGAAGCTGTTAACAACACACTTGTTCAAAGGGGCTTTTCCGGGTCTGTTGCGGTTAAATATACTGAAGGCAACCCAATGCAAAGGATTTCTGAAGGAATTGCAAGGGGCTGGTCCATTAAAGACGGGAACAGTGCATCCGAAGTAATACCCTGCACAGGAGCTGGAAGCTGTGCAGAAGTTGTTTACGATAGACCAGAAGCTCTTGCAGCCCTTGAGGTTTATGGAATAGGGGAGATGACAAACAGCGGATACGGAGATGTCTATTTTACAGGGGGCAGGATATGAACGAAATTGCAGAGATTAACCAGAATTCTTGGGAACTGGCTGCAAGTGCTATGGTTCAGAGAAGCAGAAAGCTTGAAGCGTATTCCACAAGCCAGATCCGAAAAATTATGAGTGCTGCGAACTCAGCTGATTTTTTGCCGGAAATCCTGAGAGTTGTCCGCAATTACAAACCTGCTCCTCCACAGGGCATGAACCCTAATCAGGCACAGAAGCAGATCAGGGAGAAAATGCAGAAAAATACTGATTTTGGACAACGCCTCACTCAGATGATTGAAAATAAGGATTTTTACTATGTGCAAAAGCTACTGCGCTATACCCTGTGGAACATCAAAATCATTGAAAACAGCGTTAAGAACAGGGATAAACTTGATCAAATTCTTAATTGCGAAGGTGTAAACGATAAAGGAAAAGTCGTGAGCATGATAGAACCAATGCTTCAGGTGAATACTAACACAACAAAACATAATGAAAGGCAAGGATTTAAGAAAAATTTTAGGAGATGAAATAGATGACTGTTGAGTTTAAAGTTGAAGAATTAAGAGAACTTGTGCTTGACTCTTATGACCTCATGTTGAGCATTCCAAGCCCCTCCAAAAGGGACAAGTATGAAATAAAATCAAGAGGCAAGATTAAAAACCTGCCTGAGGCTCTCAGGGAGTTTGAGGACCCACAGTCATCAGTTACTCACTTTGTCAAAAGTGCAACTTATTTCTTACCACGTTCAGACAGTAAATTATCCGGTTTTCTGGATACCCTGCTTGAAAAGGTCCGGAAAGTTCAGGAAACTGAGGAAGACCCTGAACGCATTAGAGAAAAAATTCGCTATCTAATAGGTTATAACAATTGGGGAATGGATGCTGTTTGTTACATTTTCAAAGAAACAGAAAACGATAATGAAGTAAGAAACCGGCTTCAAAAAATGATTGAAGCAGAAATGAAAGCTGTAAACGCCGAGGAAAAAGCTTCTGCAATTGTCGAGAAGATAATGAGATGGAAAGCAAAGGGAGAAGAGAGGAAGTGGTAAGATGTTTGAAAAACTTGAAAACAGGGCAATCCTTGAGTACACCATCACAACAAAGTCAGATTTGCATGTAGGCGGGCACAGCACAATTGAACCTGCTGAAGTCGATAATCCTGTGATCAAAAATTCTGAGGGGTACCCGATAATTCCAGGAAGCAGCCTGAAAGGAATCTTAAGGACTGAAACCGAAAGGCTTCTTCGAGGGCTTGGTGTTAAGGTCTGTGACATTTTTGAAAGGAGCGAACGTGGAGGCTGTAATAAATGCGCCGTGTGTAAACTCTTTGGGGGAAAAGACCTCGCGTCCTCGATCCGGATTAAAGACAGCACTGCATTACAGAAAAAGACACTGATAAGGGACGGGGTTGCAATTGACCGCCATAAAAGAAAAGCTAAAGATGGCGGAAAGTTTGACTTTGAAGTTGTACCCAAGGGAACCTCATTTCCAGGTAAACTTGTTATAGAGAATACAGGAATCGTTATCGAAAATCCAGAAATTGAAAGATTTGAATACTCAAAGCTCGGAGCCGTTTTAAGCTTGTTTGACTTTTTTAACTCTTGTTCAGGCGGTATAGGGCATGCTACTTCCAGAGGATTTGGAGAAGTAGAGATTAACGTAGAAAATTTCAGTTTAATTTCCGCGGAAGATTACTTCAATGGAAATTATGAGGGGGTAAAATATGAGAAAGGAAGCTCCGAATATGATGATATGAAAAAGCGTGCAGTTACCGATTGGGCAAGCTACGTGAACGCATACAAGAGTGATAAACATGGAAGCCAGTGATTTTGGGGCATTTCAGAACCAGTGGAAAATTTCCGCAAAACTGAGTCTGGTTACACCTTTCCGGATTGGCGGAGGGCAAAATGCAGGGGAATATTCCCTGTCCCAGACCCCCGTACTGCTTTCATATGATGCCAGCACTCAGAGAGCCTTTCCTTACATCCCGGGAAGCAGTCTGAAAGGGGTTTTGAGGAGCAGCATGGAACGCATTATCCGGACATTCAATGAAAAAGAAGCTTGTATTGCGGTCCGTGGGAAAAATTTGAGCAGAGAAACTAAAGTCCTGTGCGGAAAATGCATTGCCTGCTCTATTTTTGGATCAATGGAAGCAGGCCCAAAAATTCATGTAAGGGATTCCCAGCTTCTCAAGGATATGAATTTCGGGGAAATGATAGAAGAACGCTTCCACTGTGCGACTATATTTAAAGAGCACCACGGTTTTTATGAAAAACAGTGTGATAACAAAGGAAAGCAAAGAATAAGTCCACGAAATGAAGAGATTGTGACAGCAGGCACAACTTTTGATGTTAACATCATACTTGATAATGCAACTGAAAATGAAGTGGGACTTGTCCTTCTCGCGCTTGAGGAGTTCAATGCCAAGCGATGCTATATAGGAGGCAGTGTATCCCGTGGAAATGGTTTTGCAGATATTGCGGATGTAAGAGTTATCAAAAAAACCATTGAAAATAATCCAGAGTCACTTTTTACCATAGATGAAAAAGAATGTGACCGGGAAGAACTGTTGAAAGGAGCAAAAGCTTATCTGAGAGAAATTGATGATGGGCATGAAACCCAGAGACGGGATTTTGATGTGTATTACCACGCTTATAACCCGTTGCCCTTTGAAGGAAACCTCGTGTTCAGGTACAAAGTTGAAACTCTTACTGATTTCCAGATGCCGGGCGTGGATGAAGCCACGGTTACGAACATGGGAGTCCCTGTTATTCCCGGGTCCACGATAAAGGGTTTTTTAAGGCATGAATTTTTAAAATCCGAAGAAGGGTACACCGCTGAAGAAATTGACGATATTTTCGGGTCAACAAGCGGGGCAAGTCACAGGTCAAGAATAATTGTTTCAGATGCCTATCCTGACGAAGACTTCCCGGAAACTGACAGGATCCCAAAGGGAACTTCACTGACAATGTGGATTGCCTTTGATAACGTTGAGGAAAAAACTTTCAACAAAATAAATGAAATCCTGATAAAAAAAACTGTGATTACAGGAAAGAGAGTTGCAGGTGGAAACGGCTCAAGAGATTACTCTTTACTTAAAAACAGAGTGAAATTTTCAATGAAAAGTGTGAACCAGTTTAAACAGGCAACTTACCTGAAATAATTTTTGATCACTATGAAAACATGGATAAGCATAATTGGCTCAAGCCCTTTTGCTGTGATTAATACAATATGGGCAGCATGCAAACTTGAGGAGTATGTCCCTGAGAAGGTTTTGTTTATAGTTAATAAAAACCTGAAAGAGGAAGATGTCAAAACTGTCCATATCTGGACAGAAGAGCTGCTTAAAAGTTATGGGATAAAGAACCCTGTTTTTGAAAAAAAAGAAGTTGAAGAGGACGATTTCGGCCAGATTGAGGATACCTTCAGGCATAATATTTCAAGGTTAAAGAAGGAAGGGCTCGTAGCTGTGGATATCACCCCTGGAAGGAAATATATGTCAGCTCTTGCGATGCACTGCGGACTTGCGGAAGGAGCTTCTCATGTATATTACCTTCACCTTAAGGATTTTCAGTATCAGGACGAGCCATTCCCCCTTATACCACTCCAGAAACAACAACTTATTGATATGAAAGAAACAGGAACCTGTTGCGATATTGGAGAGGTAGGGGGAAGAATATGAAAATCCAGAAAAAGCACCTTTATGCTGTCCTGAATGAGCTTTCCAAAACCTCGGGCAGGATTCAGGTGGTGTATCCTCCTATAGGAAAATTATTTTCTGTGGGCTTTGGAGAAAAGTGTGAGCTTGACATAGTGCCTGAACATGAGTATCAGAGACTGAGAAATAACTTTTTGCGTTATGAGGAAAAGAACTCAGTCCCTGAAAGGGAAATTCCTTCAGGCGCAAATTTAAGGACATGCCTGTATGCTTCATCTGTCCTCAAGTCAGAGAACCGCAAAGAACTTGAAGAAGTAATTGAGGAAGGCGTTTCAAGAGAACTGTTGAAAGGAAAAAAGCCCCTTTTTATCGGTTATGACACAAATGCTCTGAGCGGCCGCATTAACGTGACCGTGGAAGATATTATCTCTAAGAAAAACAGGGGAAATAGGCCACAGATTGGATACTGCCTGAGCGGAGGGGTAAGGGAAGAACTGTATGATATCATTGACATCAAGTATAAGCAACATGAAATTGAGCAGTTAAAGCTGCTAGGGATGGATTTTTCCTGGAATTTTCTGAATCAGCCTCCGAAGCAGTCCAGAATGGCATATCTTGGAGCAGTGGAGTTCAAGCAGATAATATCAAATCCAAACTGCGAACTGATAGATGCTGATGGAAAAGGAGACGAAGCAATAGTCAACTCATACAAAATGTATGAGAAAAATCATGATGTAGAACTGGTGCTGGTCACAGGAGATAGTATTTTCACTTCCCGGGCCCAGAGCAAACGGCTCCGTACTCTATGGATGAAATTGCCCATGGCTTTACAGGGCTCAGACCTGATAAAGTGTGATTACAAAAATTTGGTTGAACTGATTTTCTGTACAGCGGTTATTTTTGGATACCTTAACGTGGGGGGAATTGATGTTTATGGGGTTTGGACAGGAAAGTCTTCTGAAGACTGGGATGAGCAAAGGTTAAACATCGAAATTGAGAACTCTCAAATAAAGGAAATTGAGAACTCTCAAATAAAGGAGAGTGTGTTAAAGGATCTGAGAGTTATTGAGGTAGCAAAAGAGGTAAGGAAATGAATGGAATTCTCCAGGAAATTGAAAAGAGGGTAAGCAGTGAGTCGGACAGGAAATTTATACGTGAAAAACTTCGTGCTTTTGAAGAAGCTTCAGACAAAGGAGAGCTTAACCGCATTACTGACGACCTTTTTCCTTATGAGAAAAAGTACCTGAAATTGTATGAAAAAAAGTGCAATATCCTGATTATAACTGTAGGGATGAGGGAAGAGCCAATTATCTTTTCATTTCTGGCGCTCCGCCCGAATATAGGGATTCTCCTGCACACCACAAAGTCAGAGAAGACCGCTGATAAGGTTATCAATGACCATACAATTGATTCATTGGGGATAAAATTCGAGAAAATTGAGATTGATGAAATAGATGCAGCCAGAAATTTTCAGATTTTGAAGGACAGGGTTTTGAGCAGGGTCAAGAATATGAGCGATGTTTTTGTAGACCCTACCGGCGGGAGAAAGGTAATGGGAGCTTCGGTTGCAACTTTTGCGTTTTTTTACCGGATTCCCATGGTCTACCTACACGCAGAAGAAAAAATGTCAACTCCTGTGCCTTTTAGCGGAATAATCCGTGAGATTGCAAATCCCTATGAGTATTATGGGGATATCGAGCTTTCCATGCTGAAGAGACATTTTGACAGGTATGATTTTGATGCGGCTCTTGAGTTATGCGGAAGGCTTGAAGCTACTGTGACTGACCCCAACCTCTGCCTCAAATTGCAGAAGATAGCGAAACTTATAGAGATTTATAGAGATTGGGACGCTTTTTTGCACAGCACTCATTTTCAGGGAAATCCGTCAGAAGAGGAAAAGGCAAGAACAAGGCTTGCGGATAGGCTTGAGTCTCTATACCTGAAGGAAATCAAGCGTTTTGGCTATAAGCTGGCGAATGAAAAGACGCTGGAAGACAATATAGATTTTCTGAAACAGCTTCAGGAAAACTGGGCCAACAAAAAGAACATCTGCGACCCCTACCGCCTTGTTGACCTTTATGCCAATGCGTGCAGGCGGGCTGAACAGAAAAAGTTTGACGATGCTACTGCAAGGCTGTACCGCTGCCTTGAGATGTGCTCAAGCATCGAACTCCAGAAATACGGAATGAAAGACCCTAACCAGCCTGATTACGCTGCTTTTGCGAAAAATATAGGCATGGACTTTGACACCCTTTCCCAGCGTTTCAAGGAGGCTGAAAAATATGAACTCACCGAAAAACCCGGCCTCAGAGCTCAAATGACTCTCCTTCTCATAGCTTCAAGCAAGATTGCTGTGATCTATGAGGGAATGAATAAGCAGGAAAAAAATAAAGACAGTGTTATGGAAAAACGTAACCGTTCAATTCTCGCCCACGGAACAAATCCAATTACACCCGAAGACTACAAAATTCTGGACTCAAGGACCAGTTCAATGATACTCGAAGTTGTTGGAGATAAAAACGAGTTCAAGAGTTTGTTGAAAAAAGCATCTTTTCCAGAATTAACGATCTGATATG
Source organism: uncultured Methanosarcinales archaeon (assembly GCA_964434965.1). Taxonomy (GTDB): domain Archaea; phylum Halobacteriota; class Methanosarcinia; order Methanosarcinales; family Methanosarcinaceae; genus Methanosarcina. The sequence goes on along the minus strand of CAYSWX010000013.1, from coordinate 10,081 downwards.
GCAGACATAACTCCTGAGACGCTGCATATTAGTGGATATGGGAAGAAGCTGAAAAAACATCAGAACCTGCTTGTAGTGGAATGGAAAGAAGGGGATGAGAATATTTCTCTCTCCTTTACGCCTTCAAAGCTTTCTCATGTGATTCTTTCAGGGGAGCACATGGTCAGTACTGGTGCTATCCGTTTACTTTTAGATAATGATGTGGGGCTGTCATGCCTGGACAGTTTTGGGAACCCTGCAGGGTATCTGTTTCCACATAAGAAAAGCAAGCATGTCGAACTGTGGGAAAAGCAGATTAAGATGGATTCAGCTCATTCCATGGAGATTGCCAGAAACATTTGTGCTGCAGCGGCTGAAAATAAAATTTCGCTGCTTAAATCACTGCAGAGAAGCAGAGGTATGGAACTTGGGGGATTTATTGCTGATATTAATAATATACTGGAAAAAATGGAAGGTCCTGAAGACAATTCTGTCCTGATGGGATATGAAGGAATGGTTTCAAATATCTATTTCAGTGCGCTGAAACCGTTAATTCCTGAAAATTTCGGGTTCAACAATAGAATCAAACATCCTTCCCCTGACCCTATGAATGCGATGTTAAGCTACGGCTATGGCATATTATACTCAAAAATACGGCTTGCACTGATAAAGGTGAATTTGAACCCTTTTTGCGGAGTCCTTCATGCAGCTTATAAGAGCCAGGAAGCCCTGGTATACGACCTTATAGAGGAATTCAGGCAGCCTATAGTGGATAGAACTATTTTAACACTGGTCGGAAGAAAACAGGTTTCCCCTGATGATTTTACAATGGGTTCTGAAAGATGTGAATTTAAAGACCATTTTAAGAAGCAGTTTGCAGGCAGCATCCTCTCAAGAATCGAATCCGAGACGAAATATGGGGATGAAAAGAAAGAGTTTGGGGAGATTATAAATCTTCAGGCAAAAAAGTTGAAAGACGCGATTGAAAATGAAACCAGTTACGAAGCATTTGTTTACCGTACGAGGTGATACATATTGCAGATAAATTCCTGATTGTGGCATATGATATTGAAAATAATAAATTGAGGGCTGAAATTGCAGAACTGCTCCAGTATTACGGCCTTGTAAGGATACAGTACAGCGTATTTGCAGGAGAGGTTTCTTCCAGGCATTTAAGCAAATTGCCATCCGAACTTTTTTCGATGGGCCTCGGGGAAGAAGACAACATAACTATAATTCCTCTTTGCGAGAAGTGCAAAGGTTCGGTTGAATCTATAAAACCTCTCCCCAAAAGCATAAAACACCTGGTAATTTGAACCATTAAGCCATTTAAACTCATGTAAAATAATTTTAGAGCCAGGCAGTTCAAAATTGTAAGTCGGAAATAGGTCAGACCTTTATAAGGGGCAGTCGAAAAAAGAGTTATTCAACCCAAAATTATCTGCTAAAGGACATTATTATCAAAAATTAGCCCAAAAATGATATAATATCTCTGGATTTTTCAACCCTTAATCCCCTTGCTTCTGTTTTTACACACAGGAGTTTTTAATTCTCAGTACCTCTCTGGATATTGGTTGTACAGACCTTTATAAATGCTGACCAGAAAAGCAGGTATGTCAAAATATGCCTAAAAAAGAAGCATTCTTAAAGGTGCAAAACAAATTTAAAGGAAAAATGACATAGTGTTGAAAACAGTTCCCGCGATAATAGGGGATAGCAACAGAATATGGCACATTTCATTATACCAGCCAATAGAGTTGAAAACAGTTCCCGCGATAATAGGGGATAGCAACTTTTCAAGAGCCTTAACATTGTTGTCTTGTTCTTCCAGTTGAAAACAGTTCCCGCGATAATAGGGGATAGCAACAATAATTATTGTGCAAACAACAAAGCAGGGGATTATTGTTGAAAACAGTTCCCGCGATAATAGGGGATAGCAACGCCACAGATCACCTTGCAGAGCTTGAACTCAAGTTGTGTTGAAAACAGTTCCCGCGATAATAGGGGATAGCAACTTCGCTCATTCTCGTCACCTTTTGCGTTTTATTTTTCTGTTGAAAACAGTTCCCGCGATAATAGGGGATAGCAACTAGAATATCAACTTTTCAACCTCTATCCTCAGGTATGTTGAAAACAGTTCCCGCGATAATAGGGGATAGCAACTTCTCAGTTCTGCCAGCCCCGCTTTTCTCAGGTGATGTTGAAAACAGTTCCCGCGATAATAGGGGATAGCAACAGCATATTCCGGCAATCGAGAGGCTCTCACAGGAATATGTTGAAAACAGTTCCCGCGATAATAGGGGATAGCAACCCACGTCAGTGTCGTACACTGTACCACACTTACCCGCGTTGAAAACAGTTCCCGCGATAATAGGGGATAGCAACCAGGCGTCAGGCGTATCCCTCGATGACCTCTTTCGGTGTTGAAAACAGTTCCCGCGATAATAGGGGATAGCAACAATAATTATTGTGCAAACAACAAAGCAGGGGATTATTGTTGAAAACAGTTCCCGCGATAATAGGGGATAGCAACTCCTAGAATTTCCCTCAAATCCAGTTATCCATCCTGGTTGAAAACAGTTCCCGCGATAATAGGGGATAGCAACTAGAATATCAACTTTTCAACCTCTATCCTCAGGTATGTTGAAAACAGTTCCCGCGATAATAGGGGATAGCAACCGGCTGCCGGTCTGCGAATAGCGCTCCGTCGGATGTTGAAAACAGTTCCCGCGATAATAGGGGATAGCAACGGTTCTCAAACTGCTC
>CAYSWX010000013.1:0-7236 GCA_964434965.1 uncultured Methanosarcinales archaeon | reverse complement strand
ACCTCTATCCTCAGGTATGTTGAAAACAGTTCCCGCGATAATAGGGGATAGCAACGGTTCTCAAACTGCTCTACGTAGAACATATGTTCACGTGTTGAAAACAGTTCCCGCGATAATAGGGGATAGCAACCGACAATAGTAAACGTGTCAGCCGACACTTACATTGAGTTGAAAACAGTTCCCGCGATAATAGGGGATAGCAACTAGAATATCAACTTTTCAACCTCTATCCTCAGGTATGTTGAAAACAGTTCCCGCGATAATAGGGGATAGCAACCGGCTGCCGGTCTGCGAATAGCGCTCCGTCGGATGTTGAAAACAGTTCCCGCGATAATAGGGGATAGCAACCTACATAACCAGGACGTAGGTATCCATCCATTCTTCCGTTGAAAACAGTTCCCGCGATAATAGGGGATAGCAACTCCTGATATTCGCCTTTGTAAACTCATTTGGCATGTTGAAAACAGTTCCCGCGATAATAGGGGATAGCAACGTTTAAGTCACAGGGATCTAAATCAGGGTTATGTGGTGTTGAAAACAGTTCCCGCGATAATAGGGGATAGCAACGCTTTTTCTCACATGGTACTGCGAGACGAATTCTTCGGGTTGAAAACAGTTCCCGCGATAATAGGGGATAGCAACGTGATTAGTCCACACTTCTCAAAATTATCCATCATGCGTTGAAAACAGTTCCCGCGATAATAGGGGATAGCAACAGTTTCTCAGGTGTCAGGGCAAGGATTGTATTTTTAGTTGAAAACAGTTCCCGCGATAATAGGGGATAGCAACTTCTAATTTTCATTTGGTGGTGCTCCTTGTAACTTGTTGAAAACAGTTCCCGCGATAATAGGGGATAGCAACCCTTCAATGCGTTGCAGTGGTCGCGAATCGTCGAACGTTGAAAACAGTTCCCGCGATAATAGGGGATAGCAACCATTGAATATTACGATATGGGAGTCTGTGTTGGAAATGGTTGAAAACAGTTCCCGCGATAATAGGGGATAGCAACTCCCGAGCAGGTTAATGTGGTGTTTCGGGGTGTCGGTGTTGAAAACAGTACCCGTGAAAAATGAAGATCGGAGGTCCTCTCAAAAGCGGATCCTGAACTTTTTGACTTGTGATTTTCGGTAACTCATTAAAATAACTTTTTTTAGAATCTACATAGCTGGACGGAACCAAGAATAGCTATTTTTTTACACTTCATCCCGAGCCTTCTACAATATAGAGCGATAACACGCTAAGCCTCGCAGCCAATCGTGCGTATACTTCCTAGGCACTTATATCTCCCTGATTCAGGGAAGCCATATAATGACAGGGATTAAAAATCTAAAAAAGAGTAAAGAAGTCATTTTCCATTAAAGAAGCCTGGATGATCCCTTATGTACTGTTCCATTTCAAATATGAATTCTTTATTAAAATTTAGTTCATACCCTTTCCTGCTAAGACCGATATAAGGTGCAAGCATTTCAGACGTCACATTATAGTCTTCTCTCGTTTTTGGTACACTATGATCCCACATACCGTAAGTTTCCATTCTTTGAACTTTACCAACTCTTTTAAGGCTATATCCTCGCTTTATCCTGCCTAAATAGGACGTATACGCCTCTGTACCACTCTTGGTTATTTTGTACCTGTAAAGCCCATTAGGTCCTTTCTTCGTTAACCTTTGAATATAGGGTAATTTGATTATCTTACCATTCTGCTTCAGAATCTTTTGATAATGGGACATTGCACAGCTTATCTTGGTGTGATAAATTCCGGTCTTACTCTCAATATCCCGAACAGTCAATGGTTTATCCGACCAAAACAGAGCTTCCAAGATACGGAACTTCAAAGCATTAGTTTTGTGATGATATCCAAAATCAGTAATATTAGCACCTACAAATTATTTGACGTAAATTATATTCTACACCTCGATAATATAATTTTGTTCTTTTCGATATCTGTAGAGCTAATAGTTTTAATATCAATAGATACAAAGCAAAAAATAGTAGCAGAGAGAAATTATTGATTATTTAAAACAGGGATAAGTCAATTTTTTGATTATTTAAAACGCTTAGGCTCGGTCCTTCAAAACTCCCTATATTATATTTCCGAGCCGCCCGAGCAAACCCACACAGGTAAACATTAAGAACAGGTGCGGGAACAGTTTTCTATTCATATCCCGAGGACAATATATTCTACAGGTACCAAGGCGGGCACCACGTCACCTGGTTCCTAAACTATCTAATATATTGAAGCTAGCTTACTTAAAAACGTCTTGAAATATTTCATTGCTCAACTCTATAAACTAAATTTTATTGTAAAGGTTATTTTGTCTACGACCCCCAAAACCCTCTACTCCTAAAATTAATTTATTTACAAATGTTTAGTAATACTAATCATTTCTCTTCCAAAAGCATAAAGATCAGCAGGGCTCCTTGATGATACAAAGTTACCGTCCACGACAACTTCACTGTCTTCGTAAAGTGCTCCTGCAGCTATGAGATCATCCCTGATTCCTATCCAGCAGGTAGCTTTTCTGCCTTTTATTACTCCTGCCGAAACCAGAACTTGAGGGCCGTGGCAGATTGCAGCAACCGGTTTATTCTCTTTGAAGAAATGCCTTGCAATCTCAAGGGCATCCTTATCAAGCCTTATTTTTTCGGGCCCTTTTCCTCCGGATATCACAAGGATTTCGTAATCTTCAGGGTTTACATCCTTAAATGCAATATCAGCTTCAATTTCATAACCGTGTTTTCCTTTTACAGGTCCTTTCCTCATTGAAGCTACGTGTGTGGTTATTCCTTCTTCTTTCAAACGGTGGTAAGGATAGAAAAGTTCAAGGTCTTCAAAACCATCGGCTCCGAATATAAGCGCTCTCAGGTAAATTCCCCCCGATTTTAATGTCGGTTTTAATATTGCGGTTTTAATCCTGTGCTTAAGTGCAGACAAAAGATTATTCCTGAGGCACATATATCTTATCTGATTCCGAAAATAAAACATGTAATGCAGACCTTATGTGGGCGGCTTAAATTCTCTCAAGGGCCTGTTTGAGGTCTGCAATTATATCATCAGGGTCTTCAATTCCTATAGACAGCCTTACGAGTCCGTCAGTAATACCCACTTTTCCCCTTACTTCTTTTGGGACGCAGGCGTGTGTCATGGAAGCGGGGTGCTGGATGAGGGTATCCGTTGCCCCAAGGCTTACTGCAAGGGAACAGAGCCTGACACTGTTCATAAGCCGGCTTCCTGCCTCAATCCCGCCTTTTATCCCGAAGGACAGCATGCCTCCATACCCGCTCATTTGTTTTTTTGCGACCTCATGCTGAGGATGGTCTGGAAGCCCCGGATATCTCACCCATTCTACTGCGGGGTGGGACTTAAGGAAGTTTGCAACCTTCATGGCGTTTTCGGCATGTCTTTCCATCCGGATGTGCAGGGTCTTAAGTCCCCTTATGCAGAGCCAGGTTTCGTGCAGTCCCATGATCCCGCCTGTGTATCCGACAACTTTTGCCAGACTTTTCATGAAATCACTGTTACTTACAACAATTCCACCAAGCAGGTCTGCATGCCCGCCTACGTATTTTGTACAGCTGCTAAGGGAAACGTCAGCTCCTAGAAGAAGAGGCTTCTGGAAATAAGGCGTGGCGAAGGTATTGTCCACCACACAAATGGCTCCCTGTGCCCTCGCAAGCCCGGCAATCTCCCTTATATCGCACACGTTAAGGGTAGGGTTGGCAGGGGTTTCCAGAAAAACCATTCTGGTCTCCGGCTTGAGCGCCCATTTTACGTTTTCTGTATCTGTTGTATCTACAAAGGTGACATCTATCCCGAGCCTGGGCAGAATTTCTGAAAAGAGGCTGTAGGTACAGCCGTAGACCACATCCGTTGATATAAGGTGGTCTCCCTGTTTGAGGGCGGTAAGCACAACTGCGGTGATTGCCGCCATTCCTGAAGCAAAGGTCTGGCCTGATTCTCCTCCTTCAAGCGCAGCAAGCTTTTCTGCCAGGACTGCGTGTGTGGGTGTGTTCGGAGGAATGCGGGTGTATATATATCCGGCTTCCTCTCCTGAAAACCTTGATGCCCCCTGCTCGACGCTCTCAAAAACAAAAGTTGAAGTCTGAAATATAGGAGTTGTGTGCGCCCCGAATATGGGGTCAGGTTTTTCTCCTGCATGCACGCATTCAGTTGCGAACTTAAGTTTTCTTTCCATATCCTGAAAATCTCCTGTTAAAATTAATGCCAGAAAATAGTATCTGTTTTCCCGGTAATTATTTGTTTGGCAGGAAGTACAGAAAAGGCATTTAAGGGCTTATTAACATAATAAAGAAAACTTGACATCTACAGGCATATCAGAAATTTTTAAAAATATAACGGGCTATATACGTGAAGCAAAAAGCCACAATAAATCCTAATAAGTTACGGATGTTGCGCCAGAAGCAACCTAAAACGTAAAGGAAGGCCTTCCGTGATAAAATCCATACTCGATAATGATCTTTATAAGTTCACCATGCAGATGGCTGTACTGGAACTATTTCCAAAAGCAGAAGCAGAATACCGCTTTACGAACCGCGGATCTCATCGCTTCTCTGAAGAGTTTATTAAAGAGCTCAGACGGGTCATAGATGAAGAAATCTCTGGACTGAGGCTGACAGAAGATGAATATTACTGGCTTGACGAACACTGTCCTTTTCTGAAGCCGATGTACCTTGAGTACCTCAAAAACTTCCGCTTCAAGCCAGAAGAAGTAGAAGTCTGTCTTACATGGGAAAACGACCTGGACATGAGGATAAAAGGTCCCTGGCACAGTACGATTCTGTGGGAGATTGTCCTTATGGCTGCGGTTTCCGAACTCTACTTTACAACTATAGAGAATGAGTGGAATGGCAGTAAGAAAAACTCGGGGACATCAAAACCTGTAATCGAAGCCTATGGAGAAAAAATCCTGGAAATCGGAAAGTTTCTTGAGGAGAATGGCTGCCTTTTTTCTGAATTCGGGACCCGCCGGCGGAGAAGCTTCGAATTTCATGACCAGGTAATGAAAAAACTTGTTCAGATAAAAACTCTTACCGGAACAAGCAATGTTTATTTTGCAAAAAAGTATGGTGTCAAGCCCATAGGTACTGTAGGGCACGAATGGATTATGGGTACTTCCGCTCTTGTAGGGCTCAGGTACGCTAATCGCTTCGCTTTTGAAAACTGGGTTGAGGTTTACAAAGGAGACCTTGGAATTGCCCTTACGGATACCTTTGGCTCTGAGGCTTTTTTCAAGGACATGGACCTCAAATTGTCTAAAATCTATGACGGCTTCAGGCACGATAGTGGAGATCCTTTAGCCTTTGTGGACAGGGTAATAGAGCACTACAGGAAAATGGGCATTGACCCCATGAAAAAAGTCATCGTTTTCAGTGACGCTCTCGATGCCGAAACCGCAGTCCGGCTCAAAAAGTACTGCCAGGGAAAAATTAACTGCAGTTTCGGTATAGGCACAAGCCTTACCAATAATTCAGAATTTTTTAGGGAAAGCCCTCCCCTTAATATGGTGATAAAACTCCACAGCATTAATGGGATTCCTGTAGTGAAACTTAGCGACTCTCCCGAAAAAGAAACCGGAGAAAGGGACGCCCTGCGGGTTGCAAACTATATCGTAGGAAGAAAAGGGCTGGACGAATGATTTAAAAGAGAAATAAGAATGATTTAAAAGAGAAATAATGAAGAAGGAAGTGGGGGCGAAAGGAGAGATGATAATTCTCAGGACAACCTCAGTGAGTACCTGTAGACATTAAATCCCTGCTGATCTTTATCTACAGAGAGTAAAGGATCTCTCCTGTAAATTTCCGCGTTTTCGTCTTTCAGACCGGCCCGTACGAAAAATACGATTTCCTCAGTTTCATTATTCGGTACTACTGTCACGTTTAGGATCTCTTCCTGCCCGGTTCCCCATTCATATTGCGTGAGTTCAACAAATGGATATTGTGCAGTTATTTCTCCGCTTTTTCCCTGAACAGGACTTCCTTCGGGATAGACGCCAGCACTGCTGCCTGTTCCTTCTACCCTTTCAATTTTTTCTTTGCCGGGGAAGGAAACTGAAATATTCCCTTCACTTGCGTTTCCTCCTTCGTTCACTACTGTTATGGAAATTGTGACGTTTCCTTCCTGGGAGAGCCCTTCTGGAGGACTGACGTTAAATCCGGTAATTTTTGGGTAAGGGGAAATATGAGGTGCAGACAGGAGCTTTATTACAACAATTTCCGAATTATTGGCTGAAGCTGCATCCGAAACATTTATTGAATTACTGTCTGACCCCTCTGTCGGACCATTAACCTGGCTATTTAAAGGACCAGTGCCCGAACTATTTACCGAATCAATTTCAGGGAAATTAATCAAATCAGTGCTGGAATTGTTCCCATGATTGTATCCCTCAAACACTATTTTTGACCCATCAGGACTCCACCTGGGGATAGAATCAAATCTCCCAATATTGTTTGTAAGCCTTACTCTATAGTTTCCTTCTATATCTCTGAGCCATATGTCAGGGCTTCCTCCTTCATCTGAGACATATGCTATCCACTTTCCGTCGGGACTGAAAGAAGGATTCCATTCGCTGTATGATGTATTTGTTAACTGAGTCTGGTTTGTGCCTTTGTAGTCTATCACCCACAGGTCATCTTTGCCCTGCAAATCCTTCGCGCTGTATATCACTCTCAATCCAAGAGGACACCAGTCTTTTCCAGCCCCCACGTTTTCTGATGTCCCCAGCCTTGTTTTGTTATTTCCGTCCCTGTCAATTATCCATAACTGAGACGGCATACCTGCAGATTCCTGAGTATAGGTTATTTTTTTCCCAAGGCGGCACCATGCACCCCAGCTTTCAGAGACCTTTGGGTCACTTGTAACAGGAGTTACTGTACCGTTTTCCAGGTTTGCCAGATAAAGATCAAGTTGAGAATCAATTGATTTTACCAGGACCAGATTTTTTCCATCGAGACTTAAATCACTAAATACGATAAGATTTCCTTCCCCGGTACCAATTCGTTCTATTTCGCTGCCGTTTGCTCTCATTCTGTATGATTCGAAATTATCTGATTCGTTTCTCTCAACAGTGTATAGAATATACTCTCCATCTGCGGTCCATACAGGAGAAAGTTCTGATTCCGGACCATCAGTGAAAAAAGTGATTTCTTCTACAAGGTCATCTGCAGAAATAATCTCCCCATGTTCTACAGTTTTTCCTGCGGCAATACATACTAATCC
>CAYSWX010000012.1:0-88162 GCA_964434965.1 uncultured Methanosarcinales archaeon | reverse complement strand
TGAAATCTCCTTCCACCATATCGGCTTCAATAGCGCTGATATTATTTTCCTGCAAAGGGAGAATGCCTTTCAGCTCGGCGTTGCGGGAATTTGCCTTAAACCTGAAAGAAGCTTTTCCCATAAAAAAAGGAGAAACTGCAGAAACGCCCTCGAATTTGTAGATCCTGTCAATAAGGGTCCTGTAAAGGTAAATATAGTCTTCACCTTCCTGCGGCGAAACTGAAACGTGAGGAAACTTATCTACGGTAGTGTTATAGAGCTCACCTGTAAAACCAACAATAAGCGCCTGGGAAACAGTAAGTACCATCACAGCAAGAGCTATTGCGCCTACCAAAAGTATAGTCTGGAATTTTCTTGCCCGGACCTGCCTCAGGGCAATAAAGAGTTCATAGCGCATGGTTAACAGCTCTATTCCTAAGGGTTTCCTGTTACTTTTAATTTGCAGTTTCTCTTTGAACTTTACGTTTCTTTGAACTTTACGTTTCTTTGAACTTTATGTTTCTTTGTACTTACGTTTCTTTGAACTTTACATTTTTTGAATTTATTTTAAAGGAAGTGCGGAGAGTCATGAATCCCCTGACCTTCACAGGATGCTGGGCAGACATCTGCATTAATAAATATATATTTAATCAAGAAGAAATAATTTTTAAAAGCCTTTAATTCCATATTAATAGCTAATTTAAACTTATATAAAATTAGAACTTTGATAATAATATAACTAAGATTTAGATGTATCAAAAAATTTATATTGGAAATCGTACATGGTATATATGCGAATAAGATCCATTGGAAATCTTCTGAGGATTTCTACTACTTTTATATTCTAAAATTCGCAAGCAAAATCCCTGAAACAAGGATTGAAACATCAACTATAGGCTTTTAAGCCATATTTATTCTTGTTTATTGGGTAGTATACGTAAGCGACATATTGCATCATGGAATTGTAGAGGTGATTAACATAGGAAAAAATAGCTTTTTAAAGGTATTAGGATTTAAGCGAGAAGTTTCTAAAGTTGATGCGTGCAGATGTCCGTTATGTGAGGAGATAGTAGATGAAGATGAATTTAGACACAAAGCATTTATAAAGGAATTCGAGAGTTCTGGATTGTGTCAGGGATGTCAGGACTCGGTTTTCGGATATCGGATAGCATGGTGAAAGATCAATTGCATGATTAATTTTGGAAAACCGTAACTATTCAGGGTATAGGTTAACGGCGCTCCCTTGAGCGCTGATAGAATACCCTATAAAACAAAACTATTCATTCTTTCTGATTTCTAAATATACGCATTCTGTCAAAAATCTGTAAAGAATCTCATGCTCTTTTAAAGGCCTGTGCAAATATACAATCCTGCAGAACTAATGGTTCTCAAGCTTTCAGGCATTTAAGAATAATGCGAACTAAAAAAGAGATAATAATTAGATAGCAGGGCAGTTATCCCTGCCATCTAACTGCAATTTATTCAATATCATCTTTTTCTATACCATAACACCCCAAACAGCCCGAGAATACAGTAAATAATTTCAAATCCGGGTGTGCTTAAGTTTTCTTTCTTAGGACTACTTGTGTTTCCTGCCTGCTCTGAATCCTTTTCAATACCTGATTCAATACTCCCATGTTGTTCAGGATTCTCATTGTCAGACGGATTTTCAATTAGAATCTTTTTTGCCGTAATTGCAAAAGGCGAAAATTCCGGAGTTTCCGATGTGAAATAAAGATATCTATCATCTTCACTGAGCAGAGTGGCTGGAAGTTCATTCCATTTCTTATCACTGTACCTGTTCAGGATAATTGAAGACTGATCAATGTCTTTATCCTCTACCCAGGATTTTTTAACCCTGAAACACACAATCGCATTTTCAATATTCTTTGATGTCGCATACCCGCTGTTTCCAACCCAGATATTCAGATAACTATAAACCTCACCCTGGGGTTCATCCGGGGTAAGAGTAGATTTATTTTTCAGCATTTCAACAATGGTCGTTGTCTTGCCTATAGTCTTTTTTGGATCAAAACTTAAATGAACAATAGCGGTTACATTCTTTGGAAAATCAAATTTCGTAGGATTTCCATTTGTAATAAAGACCTGTGAGAGCTCCTTTACTTCAACATTCCTTGCAGGTTCAGGCGAGCCACCGCCACCTCCACCACCACCGCTTCCGCCGCTTCCACCGCTTTCACCATCGAGCTCTCTGTCTACGACAATCTGGATAGTTTTTTCAGCCGTACCGTTTGCGTTGATAGCAGTCAATTTAGCAGTGTAAGTTCCTTCGACAGGATACACATAAGTAAAACTTGGTTCGCTTGAATCCTGTATCCCATCACAGTTAAAGTCCCAGCTCCTTGACGTTGCATTTTTTGAAAGGTCAGTAAAGGTCACTGAAAGGGGGGCATAACCACCTGTGACACTGGCACTGAAGTCTGCTTCAGGAACTTGCAAAACACATATAACAGCAGTTTTTGAATCCATACCATTTTCGTTACTTACTTTCAGGGTAACCGTATAGTTTCCTGCTACAGAATAAGTGTGTTTTGGATTATTTTCTTTTGAAGTATTTCCGTCTCCAATGTCTCCAAAGTTCCAATCCCACGCAGTTGGATATCCAGTACTTGTGTCGGTAAACTGAACAGTTAATGGGACATTTCCAGTTGTACAATCACAGGTGAAATTCGCAACTGGAGCTAATGGTAGAATTACCTTAATTGTTTGAAGCGTCGAATGACTTGAAACATCATTTGTTACCGTTAGATTAGCTGTATAATCTCCTGGTGTTGTATATGTATGAGCGATATTTGCACTACTGCTAGCAGGTGAATTGTCCCCGAAATCAAGTATTTCGACAGTCTGGTTGACGCTGTGATCCACAAAAATCACACTTTCCCCGGCATATACAGGATTTGGAGAAACTGTGAACTTAGCAGTCACATCGGAAAACCTGGCAGGCCTCACCCAGGCCGAATTACCCAGGTCTCCCATTTTATAAAATACTCCGCCTTTCTCCCTGGTATAATTTAGAATTGATTCCAGTCTTGACGTTGAGGTTTCATATTGTCCGGTAACTGTTGGAGTAATTGTATGTCCATATAACACCAGTACTTGATGTGTTGCTATTGCATGGTCAATTCCATATTTTATAGACTCTAAGCTAACTCCCCTGCCTTCGTCTATTTCGATCCCATACAGAAGTTGAGCATCATCCCAATCGTAATAAGCTTCAAGTGTTTGATTTACACTACGATCATAATTTGGGACTCCCGTTCTAAGTGTCCGGAAATATGGTGCCACTATTGCATCAGTAGTTAGATTTCTGTCTGAGTAGGGGTATGCCAAAGTATAAACCGGATAACCATAACGTGTGATTTCTACGATGTTAGGGTATATTTCCTGTTCCAGCCACTCTGTAGAAGTATGATTACTTAGAAATAGTCTTGAATTTGTATGATTATAGCCATGTGCAGCTATTTCCCATCCAGCCGAATGAAGTGCATCCAGTTCGTTTACTAAAGTCTGTGTTGGGATATTACTGTTACTTATTTTATTTACATTCACAGTACACATAGCATTATACTGCTGGAATATTGACAAATGTTTATAACACGTATCGATGTGTCCTGTGTCGTCCCAGGATAGGGCAATGCCACCTGGTCCACCTGGAGCCCTTATTATGTGAAGATCATTTACATATAAATCCAGGACCTCTGATGAGTTCAATGTTCTGTTATATGCATAAAAAGCGTATATATTCCCATTTAGCCCGTACTTAGCATCAGGAGATGATCCTATCGTCCAGCTATCTGCATTATTGCTGAGACCTGAAGTAGTTGCTGTATAATCCACTCCTTTTCCAAAGGCAATCCCGTTGATGTACAGTTGAGCATGAGAACCATCGTATGTCACAATAACTTCATATTCTTCATTGGGCTCTATCTTACAATCACTGTGGCCAGAAATAATATGGCCATCTACGTAAATATCATACTTTATGGTTGAATCTGTATGGTCGATGATGATCCTGCATGCGTCATTGCCTTTAGAAACTAAATATGTACAATTGGTCGGATTGCTGTAATCATAACTAAAAAATACCCCAAATGTGATATTTGGATCCGTGAATGCCAGTTGCTCATTCTGAGGTATAACTATTCTATTTTGTCCATCAAAATGTCTTGCTGTTTGTCCCGTCGGCAGAGTAAAAGTTGTACTGCCATAATTCATACCGTCATTTCCATTTCCCGAGTTGTCAACTACAGTATTTTCAGTGTCTTCACACCAGTTATAATATACAAGTTGATTTGCATCTGCATACGCGGTACTAACCATACTTAACATAAATATTAGAAGTAATCCATATTTTACATATCGTTTAAAATTCTTATATTTCATCCAGATCAGGCCTCTCTAATGAGATAGATTTGACCGTTTTTCAATTATTAAGTGATTTTATACCTCCTTTTAATGATTAAGGCATAATTTTGATTTATTTTGATTAAAAAGATACTAATTATCCGTTTACAGTTTACCAGAACTGTATTGGTAAACTACTTCAGTGTCCGGAAAATATGTGCAGGGTATAAAACTTATTTTGGATTTTTAAATGTTCAAAAATGTTCCTTAAACAAAATATTAAGTCCAATAATATGGGCACAGTTTGTGGGTTTTTGGTGGATAATTCGATCTTATTACAGTATTAAATTTATTTAACAGATTATGTCGCAACATATTAATATTTATCCTTTAGTTAGCTGTGGCTAAGAGTATTCAAATATGATTACACCAAAAAAACGATATAATTGTGAATGTAAACTCACGTTTAAGCCACTTGATGAAGTGAGTTTGGTAGTGGAGAATCATTATCAGCAACGTAACAGAAAAAGAATGGAAAATTGTTTTTACACATACGCCTCAAAGAAACAGGTTCACAGTATTATCCCAGGATTAGTAAAAGTTTACTAAAGACACAGATAAAAAATGCAGATTTTAGGAAAATAAAACCAAAATCTGCAACCTACTTTTAAAAAAGTGTGCACCCCTTGAGTAAGACAACACTTACTTATCGATAGTTAAGGATTGCGGCTGGTGTTATATTTTCGGGGCTTCACTATCAGGTATTTTTGTAAGAGCATCTCCATAAGATCCCTTATAATAGGTAATAGTGTATTTATAACCTGATTTAAGTTGAGTGTATCCAGCATCAGAATCCGGTAGTACACTATACCATGAACCGCCATTATGGATATATTCTCTAAAATTACCTGGAGGAACTGTAACTGTGCGAATTTCCCCGGCAGGGACATTCACCCGGAAAACAGGATTTTTGGAATCTACCTTTGTCCATGCTACGAAAATATCACTTTCAAATCCATTTTTTATATTAAGAACAATACCATCGAGATACTTTGGAAGATATTCTTCAATTTCCGTAGTGTCTGTATTCTCCGCTTCTTCAGTTTCCTCAGTGTTTGTATTCTCTTCTTCAATGTTCGTAGTGCTTGTATTCTCCTCTTCAGTTTCCGTAGTGTTTATGTTTCCCACTATAAACTGCCCCAGAGAAAAGGAAGTATTTCCTACAGGCACACTGGCTGTAACATTATTTGTGGATGTGTCAATTACAGAGACATCACTATCTACCACATATATTTTCTTTCCATCAGGAGTAACTGAAATTCCATATGGGGCGGGTCCTACGTTTATTGTATCTGTAACAGTATTTTTTTCAGTATCAATAACTGAAACGGTATTGCTTTTAAAGTTAGTCACATATACCTTTGATCCGTCAGGGCTGACTGCAACTCCTCTGGGATCCGTTCCTACAGGTACCGTAGCTATGACAGTATTTGTGGATGTACTAATCACAGATGTAGTGTTACTATCTTTATTAGCAACATATACTTTTGATCCATCCGGGATAACTGCAATTCCCCAGGGCTGGACTCCTGCAGGGACTATGGATATAACAGTATCTGTGGATATGTTGATAACATAGACATTGTTGTTTATCCAGTCAGTTGCATATACTTTTGTTCCATCAGGGCTGATTGCAATCCCATGAGAAGCATCTACATTCACCGTGGCTGTAACAGCATTGTTTGTGGTGTTAATAACAGAAATATTATCGACGCTTGCTACATATGCTTTTGATCCATCAGGGGTGACTGCAATTCCTGTGGGATATGTTCCTGCAGGCACAGTACCTGTGACGGTGTTGGTAGATGTGTTAATTACGGAGACAGTATTACTGTAAAAGTTAGTTACATATACCTCTGATTCGTCAGGAGCAACTGCAACTCCATAAGGACCAGATCCTGCGGGTATTGCGGCTACAACAGTATCATTTGCAGTATCAATTACAGAAGTAGTGTTGTCTCCGTAGTTTGCAACATACGCAAATGGCACTGCGCCTGTTAAACTAATCAACATCATTATCGCAAGTGCCGTTGCTCCTGAAAACTTTAAGAGTGAACGCACTTTGAGAATTTTATTGCATATCAGTTCTTTCACTTTAAACCCCCTATATGAAGTGAAATACACAAGCGAAAATATATATTGGAATATAAATAGATAAATATTTTCGTTATAATTAAAAGTGATCCAATAAAAAAGAATGCTTTACGACGTATAACTTTACTTATATATTACTTTAGATATTTCATGGATAAGAAACTTTTAATTAGCTCCCAACCAGCCGTTCAATTGAACTTGGACCTGAAACCCAAAGACAATCATTTTCAGCCCTCTGCTTTCTAAAGCATTTTACTTTATTGATTTAAGCCCTCAAAACTACTAACCCACAACTAAAAAAGCACGGTTTTTGCTTCTCAGGTCAAGTAGCAAGAAACCCATTCCTGAGATATAACACTAAATATAATTAAAGCGCAATTTACTGAAAACGCCGGAAACACCACAAACAAGGTATAAAGCTGATCAGCAGGTTGATGAAATATTATGATCAAAGCAGGTAGTCCTTTTTTCTATAAAGGAAAAAACTGTATTGTCGGTGCTGTAATCTCACTAAAAGAACTGCCTTACATGGTCACAGTTTCTCATATATTTAGTCGTGGGAAAGGAGAGCATTTAACAGTTGATGGAACAAAACTCACTGTTACGAGGATTTTGAAAGAATTTGATCTGGCTTTAATAGAACTTCCTCCTGCCTGCGAATTTGAAATTACCGAGCTTGGCAGCGCGGCTGAACTTGAGCAGGCTGTGCTTGTTAATGATGTCCGTGCCATCAACTGCAGGGTGGTTAATGCCGGAGCTTCACTGCTTTTTCTTGGCTTCCAGTGCTATAATATGCCGGAACCGGGAGACAGTGGTTCTCCCATCGTTCAGTCAGGCAAGGTAATAGGGCTTATGTCTTCGGTGACGCTGGACACCTGCATGGGAATTGCAATTTCATCCAGCATTATCCGCAGCCTTGAGGATGATGAACGATAAAGATTAATGATGAACGATAAAGATTAAAGAAGATACAAAGCTCTTTTAAAATTCCCCCATAATCTGAAGCACGATTTTTCTTACCTTTTCGATCCTGTCAAAGTTTATGTAGACGATCTGCTGCCAGGTCCCGAGTGTCAACCTCTTTTCAACAAAAGGGACCATAAGGCTCGGGCCGATGAACAGTGCCCTTAAATGAGAGCCTCCGTTGAAATCGCCCCATGTCTTGTGGTGGTAATAGTCCTTATTCAGAGGGACCAGCTCATTAAGGGTTTCTGCAACATCTTTTGAAAGGTTTGGTTCAAATTCCATTGTGGTTATTGCTCCGGTTGACCCTATGCAGAAGACTGTAACTGTCCCGTTCATTATTCTTGAATTCCCAACTTCTTCTGACACCATTTTGGTAATGTCCACAATCCCACAGTCTTCTTTTGCAGTAACTAAAATATCTCTTGTTTCTACAGGCATGAAACGATATTAGCAGGGCAGATTAATATATTCTTTCAGCCCCCGAAAGAAAGAGCAAATAAACATCAGCCTGAGGAAGGGATGTGTTTTTTTTCACGCATCTATCCATTATTTCACCAATATTGAATATTATATATATATTTATTTCACTTTTTAGTTACAAACTCGATCTTATATAATAATTTTTGATTAAAAAATACGATATGTGTTTAAAAATATAATGGTTTTTGGATAATTATGGCAGATCAGTATAAATATTTTCGAAGAATCCATGTTTTTTTATAAAATATTCTTTGATTGATTGAGGGAAAATCTGTTTCTGGCAGACATGATGATTAGTAAAATAAATATATCAATAAAACCATAACTTACTAATTAAATTATTTCAGTTACTAAATTACACAAAACATACAAAATTGAGTCTGGATCTGGGGATTACTCTTTACTCCATAGCCGGAAAGAAAAGCTCTATAGTGTATTTAATACAGTAGTTTTGGATAATTTTGGAAAAAATATAATTGAATTTATAATAATATATGTCCGTTAAATGAATCGGGACTCAGGGAGGGAAATTATATGACAAGAAAAACAGATGAAGTCGTGTGTCCAAATCCAGAATGTGCATATTATCTTAAGGCTGAAGGAAAATCCATAATAAAACGTGGAAAATACAAAACCGGGCATCAGAGGTACTACTGCAAACACTGCGAAAAATTTTTTATGGATACAATAGGCACGGCTGTTTATCGCAAACATCTGTCTAAAGAAGAAATAAAATTAATATATCGGCTTTTCATAGAAAAAAATGGGATAAGAAGCATTGAACGGATAACAAGACATCACAGAGATACAGTAAGCAACCTGCTGAAAGATACTGTAAAAAATGAAAAAACAGAAGATTATCTGATCAAACAGATAGGGCTGACAGCTGAAGAATGCGAGAAATTGTGGACACTTTTAGAAAAAAAGAGAAATTCTCCCCGAAAATCCCATTAAAAAAGTAGTATTAAAAAACCGTTTATGTAATATTATCCATTAAAAAATTTAGTTCAGTCGAATACCCCGCCAGCTTGCTGCGGGGTGCACCAGCACAACTTTGATAATATCACTTTTTCATTTGATTTTTTCATGTATCTGATAGAAAGATTTATTAAAGTGATAAGTATTTTATATAAGGACATGTGTCTATTAAGGAACTTCTGCACTCTGTAAAATGGCAGGTGCCTGATAGCTGGTTATGGGAAGTCAATGTCACGAAGTAAACTGCTTTACACCACCGATTTTCACAGCTAACCGTATGTCTTTCTGTGATATGACTATGCAGGCATTAGAGAATCTGAGTGCTCTAGTTTATGCTTTATTCCTGCTGAATTTCAAAAAATATGAGATTTTAGAATTCAGCCACTTGAATATGAAAACAGAACAGATCAAAAAAGAATATACACATATTCTGGATTCTGATGTAATTTTCTAATAAAGGGTCAAAAATATAAGAGGAGTTAAACTATGAGTAAAAATGCACTCTTGAGGGCAATGTCCCTATTTTTGGGGATACTGCTTTGCCTGGCATCGGTACCAGCTTCATTTGCTCAAATAGACGATGTTGAAAAATCAGTCTCAGGAAGATCTAATGACTCGGTTCAGGATGAAATCATAGTACATGAGATAAATCCCCATGAGAATTTCCTGTACCTGCAGCAGAGAGATAGCGACAGCTTCATTGTAAGTTTCAAAAATAATGGCAAGAAATCCCTTAACATAGAACCAAAAGTTGTAGCTGTACCTTACAGCAATTATGATTTTGACGAAAGCTGGATAACCATATCCCCGGCAAATGTAACTGTAGACCCAGGTGAAGAACAGAAATTTACTATTGAAGTTAGCATTCCCGAGGATGTGGATGGTGGAGACTATCAAGCCTACATAGCCTTCACAGATGATGTATATTCTGAAGAAGATTCCTATCCGCAGTATGTCAATGCAATGTATCTTTCTATTTCGGTTCCGATTTTTCCGAAGCTTGAGCTTCAGACAGGTTTAATAGATGATACCGTTGAAGCTGGAAAGGAATACGAGTATACGGTAAAAATCAAAAATGTGGCAGCTGAAACCATAACTATTGACCCGGAAGTAAACAGATATTATAATTCATTTGATAAATTTGGTCTTGATGACGACGAAATAGAGATAACTGTGCCATCAACATTAGAACCGGGTCAAATTGCTGACATGGTCATCCGGGTTCCGGTTCCAGAAAATGCAACAGGAACTTACAATGGGAATATCCAGATGAACGTAAATGGAAACGAGAACGCAGGATTTGAACCGCAACTGGATCTACACTTAACTGTTCTACAGCAGCCCACAGTCCCTTATGTAAAAACCTTCAGTACCAAGACTGCAGATCTTATAACAATTGAAGTTTCCACCTGCGGATACGGCTCAAATGAATGGCTGCGTTCCCCACCTAAAGACGATGTCCCATCTTTTGAACTGAAAATGAAATACAATTCCAACCCTGTTGATATAATCCTTATAAAAACAAAACAAAATGGCAATGTAAATCTTGGATGGGATTGTTTCTCTGCATGTTCAATTGAAGAGGGCGGAATCTATCAAAATTCCGGTAATTGTTATACTGAAACGTATACTGTACCCGGAGCAATTGGAAATTGGGAACTTGAAATTCTCCCGAAAAACACAGGATATTTTGGTTATTCGATAACTATCGGAGATTCAGAGTAAAAAACGCAATTGAGGTTAAAGGAAGCTTTCAAAAAGCTAACAGGACTTAATTTTCTTCTTTACCAGAGTCCTGTTACTCATATTTTTTATTTTTTGCTCCATTTAATAGAGGACTATTGTTATATTTTTCCTTCCAGCAACTCCACAATATACGGATCATAAGCAGCCGTTGAGCGACCCAATATCAATGCAATGTAATAATCTGCAGCAATTGAAGCCTGCTGTTCACGGTTATAGTCACGAAAATGGGGTTTTGCACCAGGAATGTATCCATATCCTTCAGTCACTCGTGCATAAGATGCTTCAATCATATATCTTGAGCCAACATGTTCCATCTGTGATACATGTGCTAATTCATGAATAAGCCACTTCATGTCCGAGTTACCGGGGGCAGTTTTAATCTTTCTATTGAAGTTGATTGTACGAAAGGAGGTAATACCCATACCCGAGCACTTATGTTTCTTGGCCCCCAGCCAGGCAATCAGTGACTTATCGTCAATATGCACCTTCTGATAATTGATGCTGTCACCAAACACCTTTCTGGCTTCCTGCTCCTCTACCGGAGTTAACCTTCGAGTATTGGGTTTTACGCTTTGCCATAAAAAGTCCATAAACTCAGGAAAAAAGCATATATCAAAGATTTTTGCCATTATTCTGCCTATCCAGACAGTAAGGAATAGCAGAATCCGCTTCAAACCTTTATAAAAAGACTTTCTTTCCTGTCCATCCTGAGTTATTGCACCTTTCAAATCATCTCACCCATTCTGTTAGCCTTATAAAACCATCTTCAGTTCTTCAAATTTCCTCTGATTTGATATAAGATTTCTTTCATCTTTATCTAAGTAGATAATGAATTCGGTAAAACAGGACAAATAGGTAAGTAAGAATTAAGAGAGAAAGGATTGAAAAGTCCACAAATAAAGATAAGTGAGAATAGAAAAAGAAGAGAAGACCGTGTAAAAGGACCGGAAAGGGAGAGAAAGCAGGAACGTAAGAACATGAAAAGTAAGAATAAAGGAAAGAAAGAAAGGACAGCAAAACCTTAGTCAGAAAAAGCCCGAAAGCACTATATTCCTACTGTAGCCCCCGATACAGTTGTTCCAGAAATACTCTCCCCCAAGAGTACTAACCCAAAACAGGAAAAAGAGCTTCCAGGCAATTCTTTTACTTACTTTATTCATACCCATTACTCACTCGTTCTATCCATTCACTCCTGTTACAAATATACAATTGGTTCTTAATTATTTTAAATTAATTATATCAAAAATTACCCGCGAGCAAAATATATTTTCACACAAAATATTTTAAAGCCATCAAACGTTTTTATTTACGTAGAAGACTGCTTACTTTTGAGCTTGACCGAATAGAAAGACTGATGCAGGTATTTAGAAAAACAGGCATTCAGACAGAATTTTCGCTTGAAGCACAGAATAGAAAAAGACAAAAATTTGCATCCAGAAAGTTTTCCTCGAGAAATGTTTCAAAAAAAATATGAGGCATGCAGTTGTATACTGGATTAAGGGGAAATTAAAACAGCTATTTAAGGGAAATCTTAACAGTTAAAGGGTACAATTTTATAGAGGGTACAATCTGGCCCGAGAGTAAATTTATAGAGTTATTGCATTAATTTATTGCATAAATTAGAAGCTGCTGAGGGGGTTCAGTATGATATTTGAGCGAATTAAGTCTGAAGGGCTGGCTCATCTTTCTTATTTCGTTGGTTCCGGAGATGAAGCCATTGTAATCGATCCTCGGAGAGATTGTCAGATCTACTTAGACCTTGCCAGAAGGAAAGGCATGAAAATAAAATATATTTTTGAAACGCACAGAAATGAAGACTATGTAATTGGCTCTCTGGAACTGAAGGAGCTTACGGATGCAGAGATCTATCATGGGCAGGGGTTGGATTTCAAATATGGAAATTTTGTTCGCGACGGTCAGGAGTTTAATTTTGGGTCAATGAAGCTGGCTGCCCTGCACACTCCAGGGCACACTGACGAAAGCATGTCCTATACACTTGCAGATCCTGACACTGGCAAAGAGCCTTTAATGGTTTTCACAGGAGATTCCCTTTTCGTAGGCGAAGTAGGAAGAACAGATCTCTATGGGCCAGAAAAAGCCCCAGGGATGGCAGCAAACCTTTATGACAGCATTTTCAATAAAATCCTCCCATTGGGAGACGGGGTAATACTCTGCCCTGCCCATGGTGCGGGTTCGCTTTGCGGAGGGGCTATATCTGAAAGGGAATACAGTACCCTGGGTTTGGAACGTATTCAGAACCCTGCTCTACAGAAGACTGAAAGAGAAGAGTTTATAAAGTTCAAGCTTGAAGAGAAGCTCGAATTTCCGCCTTATTTTAAGAAAATGGAGCAGTATAACCTTCAGGGTCCCCTTCTGCTTAAGGGACTTCAAGTTCCAAAGCTGCTATCTCCTGAAGAGTTCAAAGCAGAGATAGAAAAAGGGGCTGTGGTAGTAGACACACGCATGCCTCACTCGTATGGAGGGGCGCATATTAAGGGTTCATACAGCATCTGGTTGGGAGGCCTTCCTTCCTTTGCCGGCTGGCTGCTTCCATATGATAAGCCCATACTTCTGGTACTCGAAGAAAAGGAGCAGATGGAAACTGCTGTCAGGTATCTTGTCAGACTGGGTTATGACAATATAGCAGGTTTTCTAAATGGCGGAATTGAAGCCTGGTATATGGAAGCTTTGCCTGTTGACGGTTTTAATCTCATATCCGTACATGACCTGAAAGACAGGCTGGAAAAAGAAGAAAAAATGGTGATTCTGGACGTGCGGAGCAACGGTGAATGGGATAAAGGACATATTAAAGGAGCAAGGCACATATATGTGGCTCATGTAGAAGAAAATCTGGAAGAAATCCCAAAAGAGTGCCCGATAGTTGTCTATTGCAGTACTGCCCGTCGTTCCAATATAGCAGCTTCAATTTTGAAAAAGAATGGTTATAACAAAGTATACAATGTCCTTGGAAGCATGACCGCATGGAAGAAAGCCGGGTATGAGGTCGTAAAGTAAGATGGTATGATTTTTAGTCCGATTTTCATTTTTGATTTCTTGCGGCTAATGAGATCTTTAGTATTATTGCAAGGCGATTTGAATGAAATTCCAGGTTATTCTTTGCCAGCCCCGAACGCCGCTTGAGCCCGCCTGCGTACAGTAGATAAAAAAGAAAACATCAGCTGTACCCAGGCTCTGACATGATTTTAATATTTTCAAGTTCAAGGCCACCGAGTTAATTAATTAGGATTACTTGAGTATAAAAACTCCTTATTGATGATATGTAGGGAGATATGGGTAAAATTATAAAGGAAAATTTTATAGTGGGCAAAAAAGAGTCTCTATTCTTTAAACATAGTGTATTTCAAAAAAAGCTTTCAGATATAGTTTCCAGAAAAAGCTTTCAGATAAGGTTTCCAGAAAAGGCTTCCAGGTAAGGAGTTTAGAAATCTTTATATCTACTCTTTATTTTTTAATAACCATGATATTGCACGTTTCTCACATTCTTCTTCCAGAAGCTAACTGGAAAGAATGGGCAGTAATTGCCTGTGACCAGCATACTCAGGACATAGATTACTGGAAAAGGGTTGAAGATTTTGTTGGAGACACTCCTTCTACTCTGAATCTTATTTATCCTGAAATCTATCTTCCTTTAGATGAAAATAGAGTGAATGATATTCATAAATCGATGTGCAATTACAGAGATGTCCTTATTGACCATGGTCCCTGCTTTATTCTTGTAAAGCGTACTGTTTCAGGAAAGGAAAGGACAGGTCTTGTTGTAGCAGTTGATCTGGAAGGATATGAGTACAACGGAACCGACTCTTTTATCAGGCCAACTGAAAAAACAATCAAAGAAAGGCTTCCTGCAAGAGTTAAGATAAGAGAGAATGCAGAACTGGAGCTTACTCATGTTCTTGTTTTATATGATGACCCGAACTTTTCTGTTATTCCTCGAAATACGGAAGGATCGGCTTATGAAGAGAATAAGTTATACGACTTTGATCTGATGGAAGATGGCGGGCATATTAAGGGTTTTAAGATCAGTGATAAAAATACTCTTGGCGAAATTTCAAAAAAGATTGAATCCCTTGGAACCCTCCTTGTTGGTGACGGAAACCACAGCCTTGCTGCAGCAAAGAGTTTCTGGGACAAAATTAAAGGGACAGTCCCCGGCAACCACCCTGCCAGATATGCACTCGTTGAGCTTGTAAACCTCCATGACCCCGGGCTTACCTTTGAGCCGATTCACAGGCTTGTAAGAGGAATAGATCCTGAGGAACTACTTAAAAGGTTTGATGCGAGAATCGTAGAATCTCCATCCTGCAATTCATCTGCCCAATTTGCCGAGAACCCAGGCGACCACTCAATCGGATTCATTACAAAAGACAGGTGTGGTGTCCTCGTCTTTGATGATCCGGTGCATGACCTTGAGGTTGAAACCCTTGATGAGATTATTGATGATTATGTGGTAGAATACGAACACGACCCGGATGTCGTTGAAAAACTTGGAAAAGAGCCTCAAAGTATTGGTTTCTTCCTTCCATCATTAAAAAGAAATGAGTTTTTTGCTCTTATCAAAAAGAAAGGAATTCTCCCGAGAAAGTCATTTTCTCTTGGAAAAGAAAACGAAAAAAGGTATTATATTGAAGCCAGAAGAATTATTCAATAATTCTTCCGGTAATTTATTACTAATTTCAGTACTTCGCTAAAAATCCCTTTTTTCACTTTTACTAGCCCCCTAGTTTATGCTTCCCTTAATTACCTAATAAATCAACAGTTAGCTTTCCCGCGGGTTCAATAGAACTCCAGGGATGTGGCAGTGTTCTGCAGGTGTCCGTAATTTCACCATCTAAAATAACCTTAAATTCATACTCCTCTCCCTTTGCTCTTCCTTTAGAACATGGCATCAACCATCGAAACAGCAACCGTAATGATTTGGGCTGCGATATTTGTTCTTCGGGAGCCAGTTCATACTTTTCTTTGAATTATAGATTCGTTATGCGAATCAAATACTTCAACAATTACTCATGACCCTGGAGATCATTGTTATATATGATATAGAGGTGTTGGAGATCCAACCAACAAGAAAGGGAAAACAACGAAATATCCCAACAAAATTAATGTTAGAATTCCCAGGATAATAACAATTTTTTGGTGAGTTTTAATGTTTATGCACCCATAATGGCTCAAGATGCAAAGAATCCAAATATCCAGTTTGTAATTATTTCTTCTTTTGCTTTTTTCTTTACTCCAAAGGCAGGGTCAGACAAGCCTTAAATATCTCAAGGCTAACGTAACCATTATTTATGGGCTTAATGGGTTTCAAATCTACTCTGAAGGGTTCGTTTTAACTCCATGGACTAGTTTTAATACGTCATATATAAGTTTTCTATTCAGATCATCAAACTATGATAAAAGATAATTGGTTTATAATTTCATTTTTAATATTATTTCTTTATATGGCAAACTGTTTGATACATTGGACAGAAATCATATATAGGTGCGAAGGTCAATGCTGTATGAAGACCTTTTGATTTTTTTATGTCTGAAATCTAATTACTTTGGGTAATATTCAGTTTGGTGAAATGGACATAAAGCAATTATAAGAGGTTCATAAATACATTGAGTGCCAACATTAGAAAAAAATGATCAGGGTCCGGCACAATCTACCAGGACGAGCCGAATCCCCTGAATAATTACCCTAAGTAGCTGTCACAAAACGACCTGGGCACATATTTTAGTGTGTTGATTTTCAATTGTTGACAATGATCTTGAAAATCAAGGCATTCAATCTAAACGGTGCACAGGTTGTTCTGTGATGACTCCTGAGGCAAAACCACATTGATTTTAACTTTAACTGTACTTAAAGTTTGCCGGCTTTGCTTTCAGGAAACATACAGGAAAAAAGATGAAGAAAAGGAGAAAATTAAGAATGATGGAAAGCAAAAGAAGAATAGGCAAACTAATTGTTGCAATGCTTCTTGTGAGCATAGCATTCATGCCCGCAGTTAGTGCAATGGAATCCGAAGCGAATCCAGTTTCAGACTCGGGTATGGCCATGGCTGGTGAGATGGTAACAGCGACCTCGAACTCCAGTATCAATCAAGATGTGGATTTTGCAAAACTCAAGATCAACCCGCGTCATTCAAACACCCAATTAAAACCTGGCAGCAGTGACAAAATTACTGTGACTGTTACAAACAAGGACAATAAAACCATTACATTGGAACCCAGGGTTGTGCCATCCCCGTACATGGAGAATATCTTTGAAGAAAGTTGGGTCACCATAACACCTGCCAGCAAAGACCTCGAACCGGATGCAAAGCAGGAATTTACTATTGAGGTGAATATCCCGGAAGATGCTGATATCGGGAACTATGGCACCGATATCGCATTCACTGATGATGTGATACAAACACCCTATCCAACACCCTATCCCCAGTATATCAATACCATGCATCTTTATGTCGATGTCTGGACTCCTCCGAAGATCCAGATCCAGCCGCCATATCTCGGTGACCGTGTCAAGGCAGGGGATGAACATGACTATGAAATCAAGCTCAAGAACGTGGCTGACAGGGATATCGCTATCGACCCGAAAATAAGTGATGAAAACCAATGGAATCATTATGGTCCATACGGCATGGAGGGTCCTGCATTTGATGATGATGCGATCACCATTACCGCTCCTTCCATCGTAAAAGCAGGCGAAACGGCTGTTGTCAAGGTGCATCTTGAAGTTCCTGATGATGCAAAAGGCAGATACAACGGAGCCATTGATATGAACATTGACGATCCATCTATACGTGAATGGGAAGGTCAGGTCCAAATGAATTTCGAGGTGTGGACCCAGCCAAGTGAACCATACACAAAGACGTTCACCACCAGGACCAACGGTTCCATTACCATTGAAGTGTCATCCAATGACAACAATTATGATATGTGGATGGGTGCAGGCAGTCAGAACGAGAAAGATGTGGCATCCTTTAACCTGACACTGGAAGGCGAATCAGGTGAGGTCGAACTGAATCAGGTTAAAACAACCTACAGCGGTACTGTCAGTCTTGGAGCATCCAACTTCCCTCCCTGGGAAATGGATGGTGCAGGGATTTATCACGATACTATTGAAGTCTACACGGAGACCTATGAGGCACCAGGCGCCATAGGAAAATGGACGCTCGGCATATTTCCTACAAATACTGAACAGTTCAACTATTTGATTTCGATAGGGGCCGTTGAATGAACAGGCGGAGACGGGCGTAGTAACGCCCGGTCTTTCTTTTTTCAGGTGATATGTATGGACCGTCTATCAAAATTGTTCATGGTTGCATTGATCGTAATGTTCCTTATAGCTGGTGTTGTATGTATCAACGACCCTGAAAAATCATCCTCCAGCTATGAGGTTACATGGGTGAGCACACCACCTGCAGAGAGTGCCATGATTGAGACAAAGATCAAACAGCAAATAAGTCCCTACCCTGGCATGGAATATGATAATGTTACGCTTAGCGCATCGAGAGAAAATGAAAAACTCCGCATACATGCGATCGCTAAGCCTTCAGGTTCCAGGTATCCTGACCTGTATGATTTTACATACCGTGACGGTGACCTTATACAGATTGGATATCTCCTTGAAGCCATTCCTGAATCTGTCCGATCCGAAGCTATTGGAGTGGCTATGCAAAGTGAAGGTGTCGCGAACGCTCTGAGTACTGATATGAATTCATACGGCGTTTCATCCGTAAAAAGGATTCTATCTGAGACCTCGGAAAAGTTCTATTCCGGAAAGACCCTGATCAGTGTGACATGGCTGGATCATTCGGTATCCGCACTGGTTGACATGGACACACGGGAAGTGGTCCAGGTGTGGAATGGACAAGTGGTCCAGGAGTGGAACGGGCAATGAGAAAAGTGGAGGATATATTTTTAGTGAAATACTGAATTTCAGTACCTTTTAGTAATTTAGCCTATTTTAATTATTTCTCCTATTAATCCATTTAATGATCCCTTACTAGCTCACTAACTTATTTTGGGGCCACGGAAGGAATTATTCAGTGATTTTTTCCTTCCGCAAAAGTAGTGAGGCAGCCTGCCAGGGAAGAAGAAACATCCAGCAAACCGCCATCTCATAAGAGAAACAATAATTTGAAGAAATATCCTCCAGTCCGATGTAATAATTTTCCTGAATCCCAAAAAACGGTTTTAAATTCGCAGTTACATGTAAATTCCCCCACCAGCTTATCTGGCTGCTCTTCTCAAAATAACCTCCATGTAAGGGTTACTGCATTTGCACATGCTACCACATTTAATTATAGAAGATTTTAACAAAATATTTTGGACTTTAACCGTGCTGCATTTAAATCTACACGGTTGAGTGTATGAAAATAAATACTAAAGATAAAACAGGCCCTTTGAGAACATCAGTTCTCACAATAAGATTATGAAGCACATTTTGTTCCTGAAATAGGCTAAATCTGGTTCATCAGGCACTTTGAGGGCACTTTGAGCTTCCTGGAATTCCTAATTGCAGTATTCCCACTTTTCTGGCAGCTTTTAAGGCACAAATTTTCCTGGGTATTCAGGCTTTAACAAAATTAAGTACTGATTTTTTTGATATCCCTGGCTTTACAGTTCAATACCGGAAATTTCAAAAACTACGATACAATAATTACTAATAGTATATTTGTCCGGGCTTCTTCCAGACAAATCTATAATTAAAAAGGGGTGTAGAAAGATGGCCAGCTATAAACATCCGTGTAAATACTGCGGTAAATTGATCTCACGTGATTCTAACTTCTGCCCGTTCTGTACACAGGAGAACCCCCTCGGGCCCATGAGATGCCCGATATGCAGATACCCTCTTGAGGACGGGGCAAAAGTCTGTGGCCACTGCGGCGTTTTGCTGTGGAACACATGTAAAAGCTGCGGAAAAGAGACGTTCCTTGGGGACAAATGCAGCAATTGCGGCGCTCCGATGGTCGTTGCCTGCCCAAACCCCAAATGCAGGACAGAACAGCCCCCTACAAGCAAGAAGTGTATCAAATGTGGCAAACCGTTGAGGTGACAAAATGGGATTCCAGAAATCACAGCTCCAGCCTTTTACAAGAAACTACGAAGACAACAGTTCTGAATCAGGATTCCAGTTTACTTTCTACTGCGATATCTGTCAGGACGGCTACAAAACAAGGTTCATAGAATCCAAGACATATAAGAAGACAGGCATATTTGGCATGGTTGGAAGAGCACTTTCTGCAGGCTCTGAGCTTGTAGGCCAGTACCGTGTTGGAAATGCGATAGAAAGGGGCGTGGATATACTCAATGACCGCAAGGAAGGAATGTCTCCCGAATGGCGTAAAGAGTGGGAAGATGCCTTTGAAACAGCCCAGAATGAAGCAAAGGAACACTTTTGCAGGTGCCCGAGATGCAAGCACTATGTCTGTGAAGCTGACTGGAACGAGCAGGACAACCTCTGCGTGGAATGTGCGCCAAGAGAAAACGTTGAGTTGACTGCAATAAGAGCAGAACGTATGGTAGATGAAATGAGGGAAAAAGCCGAGAACACAAACGTATTTAAAGGCAATATAGAGAGAAGGCAGGCTTTATGCCCGGAATGCGGCAAGCCGTCAGGCGAAGGAAAGTTCTGTAATAACTGCGGAGCATCCCTTTCCCTCACAAAATGCCCGAGCTGCGGGAACAAAGTATCCATTGGCACAAGGTTCTGCGGAGAATGCGGAACAAAGTTAAACTGATTCCTCCAATTTGAAGGAAATTGTTATATAAAAAATGGGTCTATGTATGTTTGACTCATTTTCTTATTTTTTCTCTTTATTTATTAAATTTTCTCAAAAATTGTTTTAAAAGGACACGCAGTTACTCAAATTATTTCATAGTAAAGTCCATAGACATCTTCAAAATTATTAGTATTGGTGAATATCAGATTCAGATTTAATCAGGAATAAAGAGCTTTTTTCGCTTATATTGAACCGAGATTGATTATTTTTTCTCTGTCAATACCGCAAATTTATTCCAAAAAAACAACAGGAAATTTTCCAAATAGCAGGAAAAAAAAATGAAAGTACTTGAAAGCACTTTCATGCCAGGGAATTTGAATAAAAGAATATTCCAGTTTATTTAATAGGCATATAATTTGACAGTCAAATTATAAATATCTCTAATTTAAATATGAACTTAGTGTTTAAACAACCAGAGGGGGAATAAAATATACCAGATTTGATTGGACTTGCAATAGTATTTTTAATCCTGGCACTGATTGCATATATTTTTGGTGCAAGGGGAATTGCCGGTTTATCCATGGATATCGCAAAGTGGCTTGTTATAATCTTTATTGTACTTGCGATAATTTCGCTATTTTTGTGACGGTATCCCATATTGTAGAGGATTAAAAGATTAAAGATGGGCATAAAACAGTTTTGTACCCATGTTTTTTATCTTCAGAATAAAAAAATGAAGAAACTAAACCGCATGTTTTACTTTGTAAAAAAATCTACTTGAAGATTTAATATTGCCTATAAAAATATTCAGAAGTCCATTGAGTCTCATAATATCTAGAGGGAGTAATTATCAGTTATTGCCAGTTATAAAAAAATTGAAGACGACGAGCTTTTACATTCAGCAAAACACTTTCTGAATAAATTAATTACCAGTACAGCAAAAAAATCATGGACATGATCTCTAAACAAAAAATTTATAATGATTAATCTACATAAAAACTGTACTCTTTTTCTGGGCAATTCAATATATAAATCATGATAATTTTTTTAGTAATAGGGTTACACGATAAAATCTCTTTTTATTAATATTAATTTATACCAATATGCTTATATTGAATCTTATAATTCCCCGTTTAATTACAGAAGTATCGATCCATACTTCCCTGAATTTACGGAGGAATCCGAATAAACAGGTTAATAACTTTATTAGCAGCTATTTTTATCCTGATTTCAGGTTCGGGTCTCGTGACTGCAACTGAAATTATAGTTCAGCCCGGAGATTCGATACAGACAGCAGTGAACAACGCAACTTCAGGCGATGAAATTGTAATCCAACCTGGAACCTATACTGAAAATATTGTGATCAGTACAGAAAGCCTGGTAATCAGGTCCGAATCCGGAAATCCTGAGGACACAATCATCAAAGCCATGAGCTCAAGTGCCCCTGCACTTTCCATAAAGGCGAATTCCGTAAAAATTAGCGGGCTTAAGATAACAGGGGCCAAATCCAGCTATGCAGGTATCCAGTTATCCGGATGCAGTAACTGTGTCATTGAGAGCAATGTACTTTCAAACAATGGATATGGAATTTATCTTCTGAGTTCCAAAGGCAACACTATCTCAAACAATAAGATTACAAACAATGGAGATTACGGGATTGTGCTTGGGGCCTCAAACGATAATACAATCTCTGGAAACACGGCTGCTGACAATAAAGGACGTGGCATTCATCTGGGTACTTCTGATGGTAACACAATCTCAGGCAATACCGTTACTTCAAACGGCGTTAGCGGGCTTTATATGTGCCCAAGGAGTGATAACAATATCATTTATAATAACTACTTTGTTAATACCGTAAATGGAGAAATTAAAAACGGAACAGGAAATGCGTACAGTACTGCAAAAACTGCGGGCACGAACATTGCAGGCGGTCCCTTTATCGGCGGGAACTTCTGGGGAAAACCTGACGGAACAGGCTTTTCCGATACTGCAACCGATGCGGACGGAGACGGCATTGCAGATGCTGCATACAGTTTCAAAAACAGTATCTATTCAGACTCCCTTCCTCTCATATCCATTAATGGAAAAACCACTGACGGAACTACAGCCTTACTTCCAGTAGCGAACTTTGAGACAAGTACAGCAGGTGGCCCAGCTCCCCTTTCTGTCTTCTTTACTGACCTCTCGGAGAATGCTGAAGGGTGGGAATGGGATTTTAACAGTGACGGCCAAATTGACTCTTTTGACCAGAGCCCGGTTTATGAATACACAGGCCCTGGGACTTACACCGCCACTCTCACAGTAAGTAATGCAAATGGTAAGAATTCAAAAACTGCTACAATTACAGTTACGGAAATGGGAGGAAATGGTTCAATAGATACCGGAACTGGGGACAATGACATTGCAAATGACGGGTCCGACGACGATGAAGATGGCCACGGAGGAAAAAGCCACGGAAGCTCAGGAGGCAGTGTTGGTGGTTCCCCTGAACCTGCAAAAAACGTTGAAGTAAAAGAGCTCTCTCAGGTTTTCATTACAAACGACAAAGCTGTACAATTTGATTTTGCAAAGAATGCAACCTGTATCATGTATGTGGGCTTTGATTCCAAGAAAACCGCAGGCAAGACCACAACCATTGTTGAGGAATTAAAAAATAAATCCACACTTGTTTCCGGGCTTCCTTTCGGAGAGGTTTATAAGTTCATTAACATTTGGGTTGGAAACAACGGGTATGCAACTGAAAAGAACATTGGAACCCCTGTAATAGGTTTCAAGGTTGAAAATGCCTGGATGAAGGAAAACGGGATAGACAGTTCCTCCATAACCCTGAACAGGTACAGTGATGGAGCATGGGAACAGCTACCAATCAACCTTACAGGAGAAGACGATGAGTTTACGTATTTCACAGCCGAAACCCCGGGTTTCTCCTTCTTTGCAATAACCGGCAATGTGAATGCTTCAAATGCCGAAAATGTAACTGAACTGAGCGGGCCGGAAACCCGTTCAGCGAACCTGGAGGATTCGGAAGGCACAGGTCAGGCAGCTGAACAGATTTCAGGGCAAGGAAAAAGTACAGGTAGTAATGTCTCTTCAATGCTCTCTAAAATGGCCAGCCTGCTTGGAGAATGGATTAAGTCTGTATTAGCCTTGAAAAATGGCTGAAACCTTCCTTCAGCTTTTTACATTTCAGGTACGAAAATACCTGAATTTATTCTTTTTTTGCTCGTTATTCCACAGATGAGAAATGAAATACTGTATGGCAAATTTTAGTTTAAGATTAAAAGAATAATTGTAATGATAAATTATGATGTTTTTACAGTTTTATCGCGTTAATTTGCTTTTCAGGAGAAAAGTCTCTTTTTTATCCTGCCTCCAACCAAAATATGTAAGAAAAAGATGTCTTCTGCACTCGAAACGTTCAAACATGATGGATAAGTTTAGAAATGTCCGGAAAAGGCAAATCAGTTATTCCGGTTTTGAGGGCGCGTTTTTAGGGTTTATTTACAGAAACCGAGCCGGAATAGGGCTCTAAAATCTATACCTGAATACCAGCTCAAGCTCCCTGGAACCAGCCTTCAACCGGACCTTCGGAAAAGGACATTGTAAATGACTTTTCGCTCAGGTACCAGTTTAACCCGATTATGATAATAAAAATTTCACTCCGAAACGTTTATATATTTAGTCGTGCAGGTACTTCTTGTAAAATTGGGGAAAACTTTCAATGAAATTTAATAAGTTGGAATTTCTCTGATTTTAAGAAAAACAACATCAAGCTTACAAAACGTACCCTGCTGCTTTTCAGTAGTTATCAGGTGTCTGAACCTACTGCTGATGCATTGAGGCAATGGCTCAAATCCCTACGCAGCCGTTGTGCAAAAAGGGCAGCAGCTTTTAAAAAACGGGTCTGCTGAAATCCACCTAATATGGAAAAAATCTGCCCGTTTAAGATACCGGTGAGCCAGGCCCAAAGCTGCCGGCAAAAACCCACCATGAACCCAATTAAAGATTTGGCAGAAAACCTGACAGGGCGCTGCCAGAGTCCAGCTTCGAATACGGTATCTATTCGAGCTTAATCCCGATTTATCCCAACAAATCGGGACCCTACCAGGATCCAACCCAACCCATGGGGCCCTACCTGAGAAGATCCACCCAAAACATAATTTCTCAGGTACACCATAAAGTCCACCTGCCATTGAGTGCTCAGACGCTCAGTCCAGAATAGAATCCATCGGAAAACAAAGCCCTGGATTCAATCACACCCTACCTGGACTCAAGCCCCACACAATCGAAGACCTACCTTCAATCCAACCCAAAAGGTCGTAAGCAAACCATGTCGATTGTTTATAAGAAACCCCAATTAGACCTTGTCCTGGCTCTCCCTGGAGCAACTGGACAAGAAATCGAGCAAAAAGAAAGAAACAACGATTCACTTAAGATTTACAGCTGTTTCGAGGAATTTGAAGCAGCAGACTTTGAAACCCTGAACCCTAAAATGAAATTCTCTATCCAGCCCAATGTTTATTCTATTTCATCAAATGCCAGCACCCTATCTGGTAAGATATGTGATATTAAAGAATCAGGCTTAAACCTCCTGCAAACTGCAGAAACAGGCTACCTGAACTTTAACCAGCTAACCGAGAGTTATTCAGTCGTAACTGGCAGGGTATCAGAACTCAGTTCTTGCCCAAAAGCCCCGGAAAACAGGAAATAAGGCGGGGTATCTTATGTCAGTTAAAGAATCGGTTAACCGGATAGTGGGAGGTTCCGGTGTGATACTTGCAGGAACCTTCATAGGGATGCTTCTTGACATCCTTATTAAAAAAGTAATGACATCACACCTCTCGCCAGCCGACTTCGGCACATATTCCCTCGCACTTACGGTAATATCACTCACAGGTGCGGTCGCAACCCTTGGACTCAACGAAGGAGTACCAAGATATATTGCGTTCTTCAGAGGCAGGCAGGAGGAACAAAAGGTACACGAATTAATAATATCAGCCATAATTATGGGTCTGATTACAGGCTTGCTTGCCATCCTTGTTTCACCCTCGCTGTTTGAAAGCCTGGCAGGAGATGGATTTGATGCACAGGGCAAAATCCTATCCGTGGTCAAGATCCTCATCTTTGCAATTCCGTTCACCATACTCCTGAATCTGACAGTGGCGATCTACAGAGGATTCGACCGCACGAATGTTAACATGTACTTCTATAACATCATAAGGCCGGTATCCCTGCTTGGATTTGCTTCAGCCGCCGTATTCTTCGGTGCTTCCCTGAAAGGAGTAGTATTTGCAGACCTTCTTTCAATGATCTTTACTTTCGGTATAATGTCGGTGTACTTTATAAAAAAACCACCAGTTAAACCGGAATGGAAACTTAAATTCAGTGAACCCACAAGACAGCTGATAAGGTACTCATTTCCACTCCTAATAACTGCAACTCTGCTAAACCTCATGAGCTGGATAGACACCATAATGCTCGGTTATTTCAAGTCACCTGAAGTTGTAGGGGTTTACAATGCAGTGTACCCTATTGTTGGGTTCCTGTCCCTGGTAATAGCTTCCATGGGCTATGTGTATGTCCCTGTAGCATCAAAGCTGTGGGGCCTGAACAAAACCAAACCGGTTGGCTCGATATATGCGGTAATGACCAAATGGTGTTTCCTACTCACATTCCCTATCTTTGCACTGATATTCGTGTATCCTGAATTTCTTATCACGAAACTCTACGGGGCGGAATATGTAGGCGGTACAACGGCTCTGCGTATCCTTGCCATGGGGTTCATAGCAAACTCATATTTCGGATTCAACTACCACACTTTACTGGCATCAGGAGATTCTGACTTCCTGATGAAGTGTTCGGTTGCAAGTGCAGGAATTAATGCTGTAATTAACTTCATCCTCATACCTGAGTACGGCATGATAGGTGCAGCTATAGGGACTGCCGTATCTTATGCATCGATAGAGGTCTCAATGACCTTAAGGGCATGGAAGAAGCAGAAAATGCACCCATTCACCTCAATGTACAGAAAGCTGACCCTTGTTTGTGCCGGCATGACTGCATCAATGCTTGTCGCAAAGGAGGTAATTCCGCTTTCAGGAGCCGCCTGGGAATACGCAGTCTTTATTATTGCTTACTTTGCAGTCGTTTATTATGCAAACATACTGGACAAAACTGAAGTAAGCATGATAGGCGAAATAAGAAAAACAATCAGGCAAAATGTTAGTGTCCGTATCCCTCAGTCAATCAAGACACTTGTATCATAATTTGCCTGGACATAAAAACGATCGGCAATATCTCTCTTTGAGAGATGCCGAACTCTATTTTTACTGTTTTGTTTTCATGAGGCTGTTCTCAGCTACAGAGTTGATATTTCGGAATTATATCTCCCAATATGGATATTGAGTTCATTAATCCTGTCCGCCGGTGGCCCCAAGCCTTGCGTGGCAGATGAAAAGAAAGAACACGAGATCAATTTGCAGTTACTTCTGAATAATAGCAACCAATTAATCAGGAGCATCTTTTAATGAAAATAAAAGACATCTTGAAGCCTATTATGCAGGCATATTTACAGAAATTGAAAGACTATTGATGCAGTATTACTGATTCAAGCAGATTTAACAGACAAAACTACTTAATTTAACAGACAAAACTACTTAATCTCATGAACTGAAGCATTGCAGGCTCTTAGTCAGGGAATCCTTTTCGAATCAGTCTGCACTCTGCTTTGACCATAAGATCTACTAAAAATTTAATCAATATAGTAAAAGTAAAATTAGTAAAAGTAAAATTTAAATAAATAAAATCCGATGTTTCTTTTTATAGTCTTCGCCGATAAAATATGGGAAGCGTTATATGCAGTGAAAGCGTATAGCTCATTAACATATAATTTATACAGTCTGTAAATATAAAAAGACGGACGTAGAAAAGAGTGGGGAACATGAAAAGAAATAAATATTCCAGAACCAGGTTTTCCAGAACCAGAAAAAAGGACATTAAATTCGCACCCTATGTATGGTTAATGTCTGTATCAAGAATATCCTCTTTTTCAAAACTGATACAGAAAAAGCCGATATCAAAAGGAATAAAGCCGGACTTCCCTGAAAATAAAACTTTTGAAGCAGAAACCCATCAAAGAAAAAATCATGGTAATGTAATGCTCAAAACTCCAATAATTTCTTTACCTACTCTGATACGAATAAGAGCTACTGATAGGGACGGAAATACTATTGAAGTTACATACTAAATTTATAAGTGTCTAAAGTACCGTGGAGGTCAAAAAGGCAAAATTAAAACCTTCATGGACGAAAAACCTTCATGGATTTATTCATTTGCCGGTTTTTATGAGATTTTGGCTAGTTGAGATATCTCTTTTTACATTATTGATATTTTTGAATTAATGGGTCATTCTGCCACGCTCAATGCAAGAGATCGATCTTATCCAGGAAAAGTTCACGTTTTACCGATTTTCCTTTTACCGATTTTCCTTTTACCGATTTTCCATTTACCAATTTTCCATTTACCGATTTTCCTGCTTGAAACTTTTCTTTAATTTCTTTCAGATAAAAGATTTTGCAGAATTTAGATAAGAGATATTTAATAAAATAGATGATATTATGAATAAGGGGAAAACATGAGTTTTGGGTATATACGATATCTCATCACCGAAACGATAAAGGAATGGATAAAAGACGATGCACAGGCGTATAGTGCTGCACTGGCATATTATTTTGTGTTAAGTCTTCCTGCCCTCCTGTTATTTTTATTATATGTAGGAAGTATTTTTTTAATATCAAAACAGATTCAGGATAATATAATAGAATATCTAGAGGGATATGTTGATCAGAGCGTTATTGACATGATAACTGCACTTTTTGATAATATTCCTGAATATAGTTCCCTCTCAATAGGCGCATTAATCGGCTTTTCGTTCCTTCTCTGGAGTGCAAGTAATATTTTCAGACAATTGAAGAATTTTCTTGAGAAAGCATGGGAGATTGAACCCATTGAGTCAAGTAATATTAAAGGCTTTATAAGAAATGCAATTGTCTCCTTTGTTATAGTTATAGGTCTTGGAGGGCTCCTGGTATTCAGCATAATTGTCGAAGGAGTCCTTTATGCAGCTTCAAGGCTGTTTCAGGGATTTTTCCCAATTTCGCCTGTTGCCCATTACGCTGGCTCAATAACAAGTTTTCTGATCCTTGTACTGTTTTTCATGCTTGTGTATAGGGTATTGCCAGATTCAAAGCTTCCTCTGAAACCTGTTTTTGTAGGGTCGCTGATAACAGTGGTTCTCATAACCATAGGCAAGTATGCCATGGGTTTTTACCTCGCATACATCAATCCTGCAAGTATTTATGGAGCTATAGGGTCGATTATAGGGTTATTTCTGCTGATCTATTATTCCTCAGTTATGATAACAGTTGGTGCTGAATTCACAAATGTCTATTCGGAATCACGGACTTCTTCCTGAATTTAAATCTTTTTTCATACTTGAAACCATTTCTT
The DNA here is from genome assembly GCA_964434965.1 of uncultured Methanosarcinales archaeon. Taxonomy (GTDB): domain Archaea; phylum Halobacteriota; class Methanosarcinia; order Methanosarcinales; family Methanosarcinaceae; genus Methanosarcina. The sequence continues at coordinate 59,255 of CAYSWX010000012.1, read as the reverse complement.
TGACCAGCACCGGGAATCTTCTTATACTATAAAAATACTGAAAGAACCGTTATGCTTAAGTAAACATAACGATTTGTTCATAAATTGTATTTGATGGTTAAGAGGAAATAAATATGGAAGGACTTACGCACTTGAGGTACAAAATCAATCCCTGTGGGCATTGATGTCAAAGGCATGATTTGTGCTGCCAAAGGTTCATTGCTATCAATTCTTAGCCCAACCGCATAAGTGCTTAAGTTACAAAAATATTTTGATTAGGTGGAGATTATGAAAAAAGAACTGATAGTTCTGTTAGTGTTATTAGGTGTATTCCTTGCGATAGGATGTGCTGATAATGGAAGTGAAACTGCAAATGAAACGGATACTCCAGTCTCAGCAGAAACCGGAGTTTCTGAGCAAAATACTTCTGTGCAGGAGTCTGAAACTATTATGGTTTCTGCAGCTGCCAGCCTTACCGAAGCTTTTACGGATATGGAATCCAGGTTTGAAGCCGAAAACCCTGGAACTGACGTAAGCCTGAACTTTGGAGGTTCGGGGAACCTGCGTACACAAATAGAAGGAGGAGCTCCTGTAGATGTTTTTGCCTCAGCTGATGAGGTCCAGATGGACACGCTTGCCAATAAAAGCCTTATTGATAACTCTACAAGAGAGGACTTTGCCCAGAACTCACTTGTGCTCATAGTCCCATCAACCAGCACCCTTAATATAACAAGCCTGGAAGACCTGACAGACTCTAAGATAGAGAAAATCGCGATTGGAAACCCTGAAACTGTTCCAGTCGGGAAATACACACGTACTGCATTGACTGAAGCAGGACTGTTGAACAAGACAGAAAATAAGTTTATACTTGCCGAAGACGTCAAACAGGTTCTTACATACGTTGAAAGGGGAGAAGTAGATGCAGGTTTTGTCTATATGACCGATGCAAAGACTGCAGAGCCCGGAACCATTAAAGTAGTTACAAATGTGTCTGTTAGTACTCCTGTTACATATCCAATAGCTGTAGTTTCTTCCTCTGAGAATAAAGAAGGCGCACAGCAATTCGTAGATTTCATAACCGGAGAAGAGGGCCAGGAAATACTGCAGGATTATGGTTTTACTCCCGAATAAATGCATAAGAAATGGTCCCTATGCTTGACAGAATATGGTTTCCTGTATCTCTCACGCTCTGGATAGCAGCCATATCGTCTCTTCTCGTACTGTTAAGCGGCGTAACAATAGCTTATGTGTTTGCAAGGCGCAATTTCCGGGGAAAAAGACTTGCGGAGTTATTCGTAACTCTTCCCCTTGTCCTTCCCCCTACTGTAACTGGCTATATCCTTGTTGTCCTTATGGGAAAAAACGGGTTTTTAGGACAATTGATTTTCAAAATGATTGGGACAGGAATCATGTTTACCTGGCAGGCAGCAGTCATTGCAGCCTATACGGTTTCCCTTCCCCTCATGGTGAAAACCGCACAGGCAGCTATAGAATCAGTAGACAGGGAAATAGAATATGCCGCTTACATTCTTGGAAGAACCGAGCTTGAGACTGCCCTGTTAATAACATTTCCCCTTGCAAAAAGGGGGATACTGGCAGGCCTGGTGCTGAGTTTTGCAAGGGCTGTTGGAGAATTCGGAGCAACTCTTATGCTGGCAGGAAATATTCCGGGTAAAACGAACACGATGTCGATTTCAATATACAGCGCTTTTCAGGCAGGCGACAATGAACTTGCCCAGGTGCTTGTTTTGATCCTGATTCTTATGTCCCTGCTGGCTATTGCACTGACAGGAAAATTTGCTAACCGGAGAAAGTTTGAGGTATAAGGCTTGAGTGTTAAAATAAAGCTCAAAAAATGTTTTTGTGCCGATGGAAGCGGTGAAAACAAAGAAAAAAAGGACGTTTTTTCTCTGGATGTCGATTTTGAGATGAAAAACGAACTTGTGGTGCTTTTTGGGCCTTCGGGGTCCGGGAAGACCACACTTATGAAATGTATTTCAGGAATCACGCCTCCAGATCTCGGAAAAATAGCTGTGAACGATAAAATCTACTTTGACAGTGACCGGAAAATAAATCTGCCAATCCAGAAACGCAGCCTGGGATATGTCTTTCAGACTTATACCCTCTTTCCACATATGAATGTCAGGAAAAACATAGAATGCGGCCTTAAAGGGTGGGAAAAAGAAAAAAAGGAAAATAAAGTCCGTGAAATGCTTGACCTCCTGCATATCGAAGAACTCGAGACACGCTATCCTTTCCAGCTTTCAGGCGGGCAGAAGCAGAGAGTAGCTCTTGCAAGGGCTCTTGCTCCAGAACCCTGCCTGCTGCTTCTTGATGAGCCTTTTTCTGCACTTGACAGGGCAATAAGGACCGACCTTACAGAGAAAATCAAAAACCTGCAAAGAGAAATCGATCTGCCGCTACTGTTTATCACTCACAACCTTGAAGAAGCCTTCCTTTTAGCCGACAGAATACTCATCCTGTATGGCGGAAAAATACAGCAGTTCGGGACCCCTGAAGAGATTTTCTATCACCCCAGAAACCTGTATGTCGCAGAACTCACAGGACTGTTAAATATTTTTGATGATTCGTGGGTTGAGGGGCATAAAACAGGCCCAGAACGCACAGTTTTAAAGAGCGGCAAGATGCAGATCTCTGTAAATCTCCTTAACCTGAATATAGGAGACAAAGTTTCATGGGGAATCCACCCTGAAAACATAACACTTCTTCCTGCAGGCTCCGGCTCTGAGGGTCAGGAAGAAAACATCTATCCGGCATATGTCAGCAGCATCACCATCAAAGGACCAAAGAAAAGAATTGTACTTAAGCTAACAAGGCATGAAAAACCCCTTATCGCGGAAGTGCCTTCACAATTTGCCGATGCCCTGAACCTGAATCTCGGGAATTTATGCATGGTTAAAATGGATATGAGTAAAGTAGTTGTATTCTAAAATATTATTGAATTACCGGAATTACTTTTATGGAAAACGTTGAAGCTCTGCATTCATGGAGGCTGGGCAGTAACTGAGCACTATAGAATTGTATCACTGTCTTCCTTACCCAATTATCTTACACATACTTTCCAGAAGTTATTTTTTTTCAACTTTTTCTTCCTTCAGTACTTTTTTTGCGATGATAAAGACCACAAACGCAATAATAAAGAAATTTACCAATTCTCCCAGAAAAGCCCCCCAACTCAGGACTATTGATCCGATTGAAAGGGTTGCTGTCTTCCAGGCTCCGCCGGGAATAAAAGGCGTAATAATAGGCATGATAATGTTATCCACGAGCGACTTTATAAGAGCCGTAGATGCAATACCCATTATAAATGCAATTGCAAGTGGAATTACCTTGTATTCGTAAAGGAATTCCTTGAATTCACTCAGGAGTCCCATATTTATCCTCCGCATAAACTAAATAGTATAAGTTGTCAGGGAAAGTTTTTAACAAAATATGAAACATTGATCCTGACCAACAGCAAGAAAATGGAATAACGTTTGGAAATTCGAAAATAAGATATAATCAAAGTTGGTCTGGCGACCCCATAGCAAGCTAGTGAAATATTCGAATGGAATCAAAAACCACAGTAAATAAACAAATTGAGCAACTGTCTCACAAAAATATAGTTCGCCTGATTAATTATTAGACCTATTCCTGGACGCGGAGAGAGTCTTTCATTTTTTCTCTTCCTGCATTTCACAGGAACTGTGCCGGCCTTCAGTCAGATTAATTGCCTTTCGTCTTGAAACCCTTTTTGATTTATAAATAATATAAGCACCTTGCCAGCTTATCTGGAAACACTGATCAAAAGAAGAACATAAAGAAGAAGTTTGTAACTTTGCAGAGATCTACAAGGATTTCTGTACAAAAATACTGTTCTTTAGCTGTACTTTTAATGAGGATAACTGTAAATTACAGCATTAAATAAAGGAATTACAAACAAATAAAGGAATTACAGACCTTCTCTGAGTATCGAAGTAAAAAGAGGTCTAGATTTTGAATAACTTTTGATTAAAATATTTATATCCATGGATTTATATAATATAGGATATTATTATACATTAGGGCATCTGAAAAACTCTTTTCATACAACCACAGCTTTTATACCCCCCACTCCCAACCGCTCCAAACTACCAGATGCCCATTCCCACTATTTTTTTGCATTTATACCTGTAGGCAACTTACCAAAAAGATTATCTCTGAAAAAAACATTTATCTGTTTCATGCATTTTATTTTTTCCCCTATCATCACCGAAAGAATGTCTCTAGTTCCTGCAACTATGAAACTTTATCTTCTGGAGCTGCATGACCACCCTGCTTTTGCTTCAGCCCTCAATGCCCATGTCCCTCAAGAATGGCCACCTGATCAAATAACCCCTGAAGTAATTGAAGAGTTCATAGGACGGATGCAGGTAAGAGACCGAAAAATATGGAGTTTCTACTGGCTTCTGCGTCAGAAGGCTCCAGAATTGCCTGTCCTGATAGGAAGTGGGGGATTTCTTGTTCACGAAAACGGAACCCTTGAGATAGGGTATTCTATCCTTTCAGATTACCAGAACAAAGGGTATGCAACAGAAGCTGTTCAGTCAATGATACAGTGGGCTCGTTCAAGCCTTAAAAAAGACTGCATTATAGCCAATACATATCCAAATCTTAAGTCTTCGATCCGTGTACTGGAAAAGAATGGTTTTGTTTTTAAAGGAAAGGGACCTGAAGAAGGAATAATAACCTATCAACTTCAACGGAAAAATCCTATTTTTTGACCTGGATTCCAAATCTTTTTATGACTTCGTCTTAGCATCATGTTATTCTGCTTGATGCATGAGATTAGAGGTAAGTTATAGCAGGACGCTGCTAAGTTATCAAAATAATTAGAGTACTTCCAGAAATGGCTGTAAAACCGCAGCATAAACTTAATTTTATATATTTATAAGCATTAATTATATATTGGGCATCTGAAAACCTCTTTTAAAACACCACAATTTCCTATCCCCCCAATCCCCACCTCCCCAAAATACAGATGCCCTACCCCCTCAAAGCTAAATTTCTCTTTTAAACTTCCTTTTATGCAGTTTTTGTCATATTTATCATGAAAGTCCTTTCAAGTACTTTCATATTTTTGTGCCTGTAATTCGAAGAGTTTCATGTTCGTTTTACATTAACTTAACTGTTTTTATGCACCATCTATTTTCAGTATTTTTTTACACCACTACTGTTTATTTTATTGGCGTATTTTTAATATCTCTTGTCTCCTGACATGGATGAAGCTGGCCACCCTTTGATTAAATAAGCACATTCTTCAACTGGGATCAAACAGTCTCAAAAAGTAGAGAACAAAATACCGTCCATTAATGTGAAAAACTGTTGCCAGATATCCATGCTATTGGCAGAATTTAGATACGAATATAACAGGCAGGAGAGTACTTAGCAAGCTAGAAAATGTTATCAAAAAGCTAGAATGTTACCAGAGAATGTTATTAGAAGCTAGAGAATATAATAAACGAAAATTATAATAAAAGGAAATAGAGCAATAAGTAAACAGGATAATACGCAAATAGGATAATAATATAGAATAGGGTCCTTTCAAATCAGTGTTAAAACTAAGGATATAGAATGCTTATTTTCGACAATAGATGTGCAATTAACGTTTCCCCAATAAAGGTACACTCAAATAATCAATTTTTTTGAGAAATAATACATAAGAATCTTTAAAATAGATAAATGAACGTGATAAAAACTTTATTTGTTAATAATTTATGTTTATTTGAAAATAAGCCATTCGATGCCGTTTCAATCCATATGGAATTCAATGCTAAAAGCAAGGAAAAAGCAACATTTAATTTTATTAATAGAATTACCTAGGTACTTTAAATATCAAATAAACTGTTTAATGAATGTACTTTAATTGGGGAAGGACTGAAACTATACTTAATTGAGTAAATAAGGCTTAATAGCCCTTAAAAAACTGACCGTTTTTTGAGGGGTCTAAATATAGAAATGAAAAAAACATACTTAATAAAAATTATTGGAATTTTGAAAAATAACCGATAAGGAGACGATAAATTGTCAGAAAACCCGTTGCAGGCTATAATGGATAAAGACCCCGAATTCTTCAAACTTCTGGAAAGCACACGAGGACTTGCATTTTCTGAAGGCGGAATGCCCATGAAATACAAGCTTCTTATTGCAATGGCGCTTGATGCGGCTAACGGTGCAGTGGACGGCGTGAAGAACCTTGCGATACAGGCAATGCAGGCAGGGGCTACAAAAGAAGAAGTTCTGGAAGCGATAAGAATAACCCAGTATATTTTTGGGGTTGGAAGCGTTTACACGGCTGCAAGAGCCCTGGATGGCATATTATAAAACTCAGTATAAAACTCAGTTTTCAGGCGTATCTAAGGCAGCGATACTGCCTGAGCTTATACTTTTGATTAATTTGATTATTCGACTTAATTATCAGCTTGTTTCTTTTGATCAATAAATCAGATGTTATTGCCAGACTTTACCATCAACTTTTATTGTCAAATTTTACCTGCGATTTACTCATCCGGTCTTTAATCCTGTAATAAAAAGTAAACAACAATAATTTCAATATTTTTATATGTGATGGGAGACTAATTATCATAGGGGACAGGGCATCTAGATAACTCTTTTTCTCAATATATCCCATACTCATATCCATCTAAACTCAATCCCAAGAGCCAGATGCCCTATTTCCCACAAAGACTTTTTTACACTATAACCAATTGTTTTACTAACCAATGTCTTTTTTCCGAATCAGGTCAAATACCTTTTCGAAAAACTTCCTGGGTAATGGTATCTGACATAATGGACTGGCCTGAGGTATTTGTAAACAATTTAATAGAAGGAGCAAAAGTGTATTATTATGACTCTGCATTGCCTGCAGCGTTTGCTTTGGGAAAATGTATTTTTTTATCAATCGGAATGCTTGAGCTGATGGACGAAGAGGAATTAAAAGCTGTAATTGCCCACGAAGCATGGATAAACTGTCTCTCATGATTTTCATAAAACAGTTCAGAAGATGAACTTGAGCTTCTTGCTGAAGCTTTTGCCGCAGAAGTAGTTAGTAGAGGCTAGTAGAGGCTAGTAGAGGCGCAGTAGAATCTGCAACGGCAAAATTGAATTAAAACCTTGGCTTACCGAGTCTTCTCGCCTTACAGAGTCTTTCCTGTCCCGCTCGACGGCGGAGAGAAGCCTTCTAAAAAAAAGAAGCAATAAGAAAAAAGGAAAAGCTGAAATAATTACCATAACGTGAAAACAACAGATAAAATCAATAAAAGACTACAAAAAAACCAAAAGAAACTAATAACAAAAAACCTGGTTGAAAAATATTCAAACGAAGCTTTTACTTTTTTGACAATTCTACTGGATCTTTGCAAGATTCTCAATTTTCCTTAAGAACAGTTCTTGCACTTATTTCCGCAATGTCTCTTATTTAACTTTTTTGTAATATTTGTTAATAAATAACTTGAAGATCATATTCATTATGGTTAAATATACATTTCAACTAAAACACTATTTTACATGGGGAAAAGTATGAGAAAGGTATTGTTTATTTTGATAGTTTTATTTAGCGTATTCCTTGCAATAGGATGCACTGGTACCGAACAGCAGCAAGATACTACAACCACACAAACGAATGCTACAACAACTACGGAACCGAATATTACAACAACCGCACAACCAGATACGTCAAAACTAATAGTTTCTACTACAACCAGTTTAGAAGATACAGGGCTTTTAGAAGAGATAGAGGCAGCATTTGAGGATAAATACCCTGGAGTAGACGTATTGGTTATATCCGGAGGTACAGGTATAGCCATACAATATGGTGAAAGAGGAGATGCCGATGTTCTTCTTACTCATGACAAAAATCGAGAAGAAGAATTTGTAAATAATGGATTCGGTACAAGTCGTACGGAAATAGCATATAATTATTTCTGGATTGTGGGACCTGAAAATGATCCCGCAGGAATAAGTGGCCTTAATGCTACAGAAGCATTTAGCAAGATAATGGATGAAGGTCTAAATAATCCTGATCAGGTTAAGTTTGCATCTCGTGGAGATGATTCAGGCACACATGCAAGGGAGAAACAGATCTGGGAAAGTACTGGAGTAAGCTATGAGGAAGTTAGAGTTTCGGGCCCGTGGTACATTGAAAGTGGTAGAGGTATGGGAGAAACCCTTTTACTTGCCAGTGAACAGAATGCTTATACTTTAACTGATTCCGGAACATTTCTTGCATATACAAAGGAAGGAAAAATCCAGCTTATACCAATAGTGACAACAGGGAATGAACTGCTTAATGTTTATGCAGCTATGCCGGTAAATCCTAAAAAACATCCAGATGTTAACTATGAAGGTGCTCAAAACTTTGTAAACTTCCTTGTTTCCTCTGAAGGACAGGAAATAATCGGAAACTATGGTATAGATCAATATGGACAATCACTTTTTACTCCAATATCTGAGGGTTTACCATCCTGAAGATGGATTAAACCTTAAATTATTTTTTAGTCAAAATGTTTAGTCAAAATAGTTTAAATCAAAATAGTTTAAATAAACTGACATAGCCATAAACTATGAGATTCCTAAATTTCGAGATGTATCAAATTCGGGTGGTCGTTTGAATGAAATTATCCAGGCAATTTTACAGGCAATAGAATTAATAGTAGAACTTGATCCCGAATTGATTGGAATAACGAAACTAAGTCTTTATATTTCATTAACTGCAACACTCACAGCTTCCTTAATAGCTGTTCCCATAGGTGGAATGATCTACTACTATGAATTTCGAGGAAAACGAACAATAGTAAATCTAATTCAAACCCTTTACAGCGTTCCTACAGTTATAGTTGGGCTTTTTCTTTTCCTGTTGATATCTAAACAAGGTCCCTTCGGATTTTTAAACCTTCTTTTTACTCCCACTGGAATGATAATAGGGCAGACACTACTGATATTACCTATTCTCATTGGACTTACTATCACTGCTCTTGTCGGGGTTAGTACCCAGATAAGAGAATTAGCAATATCTCTCGGGGCCAGCACATATCAAACAATAGTTACCATAATAAAGGAAGCTCGTTACGCTATAATGGGCGCTTTAATACTTGGTTTTGGAAGGGCTATATCAGAAGTAGGAGTTGCCATACTTATTGGGGGTAATATCAGAGGTTTTACAAGAACATTTACCACTGCCATATCTCTTGAAACATCCAGAGGTAATTTGGTACTCTCAATAGCTTTAGGATTTATACTTCTCTCCCTGGCTCTAATAATCAATTTAGTATTGAATTATCTGCAGGGTAAAGATTAATAAAATAGACAGTCAGTCAGGTGCAAGATGTATATAGTAGAATTGGAAGAAGTTTACAAAAATTACGGAGATCTCCAGGTTCTCAAGGATATCAACGCGCGAATAAAAAAGGGAACCAGTACCGCTCTTGTTGGACCAACCGGATCTGGAAAAACTGTTCTGCTTAGATTAATTGACTTACTGGAAAAGCCATCCTCCGGAACCATATATTTTGAAGGTACCGATGCTAATGAATCCAATAATACCAAGCTGGATATAAGAAGACAAATTGGAATGGTTTTTCAAAAGCCGCTTGCTTTTAAGGCCAGCGTTTATGATAATATTGCTTACGGTTTGAGAATCAGGGGAAAAAAAGAGAATATGGACGAGAGGATCAAAGATCTCCTTGAGTTGATCGGTCTTCCAGGTTACGAGAATAGAAACGCGCTTAAATTATCAGGTGGAGAAACTCAAAGGCTTGCACTTGCAAGGGCAATGATTACAGACCCAAAGCTACTATTACTGGATGAACCGACTGCAAATCTTGACCCTATATCTAAAAAGAAAATGGAAGAATTAATCATAAAAATTAACCGTGAATCTGAAACAACCATTATAATGACTACTCACGACCTTTTACAGGGTCAAAAGCTTGCAGACAGGATGATTATACTTTGTAATGGCCAGATTTTACAATCCGGAACGCCTGATGAGATATTTAAAAAACCTAAAAATAGATTTGTGGCTGATTTTGTTGGTATTGAAAATGTAATGAGTGGTGAAATTGAGGATAGTTCAGATGGGTTAGTAAAAATTAAAACAGATTCCATAAAAGTATTTGCTGTAACGGAAAAAGAAGGTAAAGTTCATTTTTCTATAAGGCCTGATGAAATAACAGTATCCAGGGAAAAGGTGCAAACCAGTGCTAGAAATACAATTCAGGGAAAAGTTAATGGAATAATCGATACCGGATCACTTATAAAACTATTAGTAGATGCCGGTGAATCATTCACTGTTTTTATAACTCGCGAATCTCTTGATGAGCTCAATATTTCTATAGGAACCAGCATCTGGTTATATTTTAAGGCATCCGCCGTTCATGTATTCTAAGTATCACAAACGATTAATCTGATTTTATAGAATATTTCAGTCGTGTCCGTGAATTATTGACTTATTTTTTATATATCACTTAATTCTATTATTGTTTGGGGGGTCAAAATCAATTTTGAAATAGATTATCACAATTTTGGAACTGTCCCTATATCACTGAGGCAATTAGATAAGACAAGGGCGGAAAGGCTCTGTACGATCCTTAAGAACCATATTCTTAAGCAGGAGTTCGTACCTACAAAGATGCTGGAGCCTCTGTGACAGCTCCCACGAATAAATTCGCAGGCATCTATGGTATTTCAACCAATGCTATACTGCCCTAGAGCAACTGTTTATTCGTGTCTCGCTTCCATCGTTTCAAGTTTTACGTATGGAACTTCTCCATACAACCTCATACCTGGAGTTCAAAGCAAAGTCAAGTGACCTTTGTAGCATTTGCAGCTTCCAAAGCAGAGCTTGACAATAAAGTCTAGATTTGTAAGTAGAAAAACGTAATCAATAAACATATTATGGGAGATATGACGCATTCATCCCACAAATAAATTCACAGGGATTCTCCTTCGTTCTCCTAAAATCCACTGCAAGACGGACCTTAAGAATAGATTAAAGGTTAAGGAAAGGTTAAAATTTAAATCCATTTAAAAAGTAGAAACACTTAAAAAGCAGGGAAACAACTTAAAACGGTAAGGTGCTGGAAATGCTGTACAAAAAAATGCAAGGGAACGGAGATGAACTTTCAATACTTGGATTCGGATGTATGCGTCTTCCTCTTAAAGAAGGAAAAATAGATGAAGAAAGAGCCAGACAGCAGGTGCGCTATGCAATCGATCACGGGGTAAACTACATAGACACAGCATGGCCTTACCATATGGGAGAAAGTGAACCTTTTGTTGGTAGAACTCTTGCTGGCGGATACCGCGAAAAGGTCAAACTCGCAACAAAACTGCCTTCCTGGACTGTGAAAAGCAGGGAAGATATGGACAGGATACTCAATGCTCAGCTTGAAAGGCTCAAAACAGACCATATAGATTATTATCTTGTTCACGGACTCGTGAAGGCTCTATGGGATAAAATGGAAAAGCTTGATGTCCTTAGTTTTCTCGACCAGGCTAAAGCTGATGGACGTATTGTCAACGCTGGCTTTTCTTTCCACGGCTCATTTGATGATTTTAAGCGCATTGTGGACTCTTACCCCTGGACTTTCTGCCAGATCCAGTACAATTTCCTGGACGAAAGGAACCAGGCAGGAACGGAAGGGCTTGAATATGCCGCTTCAAAAGGGCTGGGCATAATTATAATGGAACCCCTGCGCGGAGGGAAGCTGACACATCCTATCCCGCCTGCAGTCCAGGAGATATGGGACGAAGCCGGGGTAAAACGCACTCCAGCCGAATGGGCTTTCCGCTGGATCTGGAACCATCCTGAAGTTACGGTTGTGCTCTCAGGCATGAATGAAGAGTCCCATATCGAAGAAAACCTGAAAATAGCAAATGAAGCATACCCGAATTCCCTTGCAAAGGACGAACTTCAGCTCGTAAAAAGAGTGGAACAAAAATACAGGGAACTGATGAAAACAGGATGCACAGGCTGCAGGTACTGTATGCCCTGCCCTTCAGGAGTCGAGATTCCGGGCTGTTTTGAGATATACGATAACTTCTACCTCTCAGAGAATGACAAAGAAGCAAAACTCATGTATGCAGCAAAGCCTGGAGGGATAATAAGAGGGGACGTCCCGGGTTATGCTTCGCAGTGTGTGCAATGCGGGCAGTGCATTGAAAAATGCCCCCAGCACATGGATATACCTTCTTTCCTTAAAGCCATTGCAGAAGAATTTGAGGGAAAAGACTTCAAGGGATGGAAGGTTGTCGCAAAAAAGCACTTCGGGAAAGAGTAAACTCAGATAACTTTCCAGTTATCTCTTTACCCTGTATTTTCTTTTTACTTTGGATCGATTGACTCGGTCTATTAATCTTCTTTTCGATAATACAAAAAAGTTTTTCGAGCCGGACTGGAAGGTTTTCTATTTACTTTTATTCCAGAGAACTTATCTATCTTTTTTGATTCATACAGCGGCTAAAAATGAAAGCCAGTTTATTTAAATTGTTTATTTTGCGATTATTATATATAAGAGTGATAATATAAACAGGAGTACATAGCTGAAAGAAAAAAGCTATTTGTTAATTAAAATAATTTGAGGGGGTATAGAACTGACAAAAAAGCATATATTTGGCGGTCTTTTAGTTGGGTCAGCCAGTGGAATTCTTGCAGGCCTGATTGCCGGAATTGCGCTGAAGTATACTTATGATAAACTGATTCATGAGAAGCAAATGCACAAAAAACTCAAGTCAATCTCCATGAAATCAATTTCCATGAAGAATTTAAAAAGACGTAAATGCCTCATAATATGACCCAAGACGTGCGCCTGAAAAGAACACGCTAACAGAAACCATGCTGTTTAAATTCAAAATAAACTGGGAGTTTCCGGTCCTGCTGAGAGCTGGTAAAACTGATTCTTTAATAAACATTGATTTTTCATCCAGGAAATACAGTTACAAATAGTTCTCTAAATAGTATAAAATTAAGTTAATCAGTGAGGTAAATCTGAAAATATCAGGGGGTATAGAACTGACAAGGAAACATATACTTGGTGGACTGTTAATGGGGACAGCAGCGGGGACAGCCGTCGGAATTGCAGGAGGTTTAGCTGCAGGAGTTGCTCTGAAGTACACTTATGATAAATATATTCAGGAACATCAAATGCACAAGAAGCTCAAATCAATTCCCAGAAGGGTGTTTAGACGCGGCCCGGCTCCCGCTGCAGTGAGGGCAGTTTATCCGGATCGCCAGACTTTTTCCCACAACATGAAATCCCCGATCTGGATCGAATTCGACGCCCCTATAGACAGTTCTACTGTCACGAAAGATACAGTCATAGTCAAAAGTTCAGTATCGGATGAACCTCTGGATGGTTTTCTTGATGCAGGCGGGAGGATTCTGATGTTCCGGCCTCATGGAAAATATCCTGCAGAAAATGGCAGAGCTAAAATTTCGATTACTTTGATAGGAACCGATGCAGGGTCGGGAGCTATCCTGGATGCAAAAGGTGTTCCTCTTGACGGAGATAAGGATGGAAAAGCTGGTGGAGATTTCGAGTATAAGTTCAGCATAATGAAGTAATGAAACTCTCTCAGAAAAACATATTATATTTTTTTAGTCTTAAAAGTCCTGTTTTAGTTCTTCTATTTAGTTAAATAGTTAGTTTTTCTGTTTATCCATCATTGTTTTTTATAGAACCTCTGGTAAAAATAAATCAATACATACCCACAGATAGTATAAAAATATTAAGATTGTCCACAGTTGACGTTATATACAAGGTGTGATATAGGATAAATAAAGGAGTATTAAACTCAGTTCGTCTCCTATCCGGAAGATATCATTACAAGGGGCTTTCCGGTAAGGAAATAAATCAAGGGGGTGCAAGATTAATTAATCTGAAAAGATGTGGTGAGCTATTGCTTAGCGCATATATCATGAAGAAAATTAAGCCAGGGAAATCTCAAAAGAGTGGAGGACTAATAAATAAATATGGAAAATTAGTTCTTGGAGCATATCTGCTTGAGAAACTCAAGTCAGAAAAATCTGAAAAAGAAGTGGTGCCAAAAATAGAAATGAAAGAAGTAAAATCAAAAGAAACAGGTGGGGGATCTACAACTATGAAAATTAGTAAAGTAATGATTGGTGTACTTGTCGGAGTTACAGCTGTTTACGCTCTTAAAAAATACTCTGCTAAAAAGAGTGGATATAAAATTAAAGTCCAATGAGGAGAATGGAGGGGAACGATTTTGCATAAAATGAATGGATGGAGCAAATTTCTGCTGGGGGCAGTTGCGGGGGCTGCAATTGTATATACCATAAAAAAATATGTGTGTAACAGGCCCCTCCCGGAGGCTTTTAAACTGCCCTTTCACTTCAAAGAGGGGCAGGTTTCTCCAAAGGTAAAGTCGATTTATCCTGACAGGCAGACATTTGCTTTCAAGCATGATTCCCCGATCTGGATCGAATTCGATATGCCCATGAATAGTGCAAGCATCACGAAAGAGACCGTAATTGTAAGGAGTTCAGCATCAGAAGAACCTGTTGAAGGATTGCTGGATTCGGGATCAAGAATAATGATGTTCCGCCCATATGGCGATTATCCTATGGATGAGTCAGGGGCTGAAATCACAATTACCTTACTTGGAAACGAAACCGGATCCGGAGTCATAATAGATGAAAGGGGAATTGCTCTGGATGGCGATAACGATGGAAAAGCCGGAGGAGACTTTGTATATACTTACAGGATTGTAAGATAAAAATAGAAGGTAAGACAGAGCACCAGTTAAATTATCTCCGTTTTCTGAAAAACGGTGCAATCTTCTCAACTATTTTTTTATTCAATTTTTTCCGAATTTACTTTTTTATCCTCATTTTTACCTATTCTTTTCATCAATACTCCCGGTATAGAGAACCTTTTTATTGATCTAACATAGATGCATAATTAGATGCATAATTAGTAAACATAGATACATTATTATAGTAGTTATACAAAGGTCCCAAATCTCAACCTTAAAAACTACTATATTCCAATCTAGATTTTCCGGAGGAGCATTTATGATCACAAAACAGCAGGTTCTTGAATTGCTAAAAAATTACGATCCTGAAAATATCACTATTGCAACAGTCTGTTCTCACTCAAGCCTCCAGATCTTTGACGGAGCGCGAAAAGAGGGCTTCAAGACTCTGGGGATCTGCGCTGGCGCGCCCCCAAAATACTATGATGCATTTCCCAGAGCAAAACCTGATGAGTACCTTATTCTCGAGAGCTATGAAGACCTGATTGACAGAGCCGAGGAACTAAGAAAGAGGAACACTATCATAATCCCGCACAGTTCATTTATTGCTTACCTTGGCAAGGAAAATTTCCTGGAGATTCCAGTTCCCGTTTTTGGAAACCGGGCTGCAATCGAATGGGAGTCGGACAGGGCTAAAGAATGTAAGTGGCTGCTCGGGGCAGGCATTCAAATGCCCAAAAAAATCGATGACCCACGTGATATCAAAGGACCTGTGATGGTTGAGTACGAAGGGGCACATGGAGGAAAAGGTTTCTTCGTTGCAACGAATTACGAAGAATTCAACGAGATCGTAGACCGCACCCGGAAGTTCACAATTCAGGAATATATCACAGGGACCCGCTACTACCTTCACTACTTTTACTCCCCGATCCAGAAAGAAGGATATGCCCTGAGCAAAGGCAGCCTTGAACTGCTGAGCATGGACCGCAGGGTAGAATCCAATGCAGATGAGATCTTCAGGCTAGGTTCCCCAAGAGAACTCATAGAAGCAGGCATCAGCCCGACATATGTAATTACAGGAAACATGCCCCTCGTAGCAAGAGAGTCTCTCCTGCCCCGCATATTTTCTCTCGGAGAAAAAGTAGTTGAAGAGTCCCTGTCCCTTTTTGGGGGAGTAATAGGGGCTTTCTGTATAGAAGCGGTCGTCATGGACACACTTGAAATCAAGGTCTTTGAACTTTCAACCAGGATTGTAGCAGGGACAAACCTTTACATTTCAGGCTCACCTTATTCGGACCTGATGCAGAAAGACCTTTCTACCGGGCGGCGAATAGCCCTGGAAATCAAAGAAGCAGCCAGGACAAACCAGCTGGATAAGATATTGTCATAAAAACGCACATGAAATTTTCCAAATAGCAGGCACAAAAAGATGAAAGTACTTGAAAACACTTTCATGCTAAATTAATCTAACCTGTTTGATATATCCAAATACAGAAATTTTTATTCTTTTTCATACCTGCGGGGTGAGAACCTGCCATATCCTCCCCCTCCAGGCGTTTTTATCATAAATGAGTCCCCTCTTTTCAACTTTAATTCAGCTTTTCCTGAAACTTCGATAACCCTGCCGTCCCTGCAGATAAGCATATTCCTTCCGCATTTTCCGGGCATGCCGCCTTTGAGCCCGAAAGGCGGAAATTTCCTGTGGCTTGAAAGGATAGCAGCATCCATGTCTTTCAGGAACCTGAACTTTCTTAAAGCTCCGTTTCCACCCCTGAATTTACCTTCTCCTCCGCTTCCCTGTCGGATAGAAAATTCCTCAAGCAAAACCGGAAACCTCGCTTCAAGGACCTCAGGGTCTGTGATCCTGGAGTTGGTCATATGGGTATGGACTGCGTCCGTTCCTGAAAAATCCGGGCCTGCGCCTGCTCCTCCGCAGATGGTCTCATAGTACTGGAAATCAGAATTCCCAAAAGTAAAGTTGTTCATTGTACCCTGGGAAGCTGCAAGGCTTCCGAGAGCTCCGAAAAGTGCATCAACAATGTACTGAGAAGTCTCAACATTTCCGGCAACAACGGCTGCTGGAGACTCAGGCCTGAGCATGGAGCCTTCCGGAATTATAATTTCAAGAGGCCTTAGACAGCCTGCATTCAGCGGGATATCACTTTTCACAAGTGTCCTGAAAGCATAGAGGACGGCAGCCAGGCAGACAGACGCCGGAGCATTGAAATTGCTTGAAAGCTGAGGAGAAGTACCCGTAAAATCAATCCCTGCACTCCGTCTTTCCCGGTCGATTGTAACCTTTACTTTAATTGCATTCCCGTCATCAAGATGATATGTAAATTCCCCGTCCTCAAGCCTGTCAATGACCCTCCTGACTGCTTCTTCAGCATTGTCCTGCACATGTCCCATATAAGCTTCAACAGTTTCAAGTGAAAACTCCTCAACCATCATGTGCAGTTCCTGAAGCCCCTTTTCGTTTGCAGCTACCTGTGCTCTGATATCGGCCACGTTCTGGCCAGGATTTCTTGCAGGGTATTTTCCCGAACCGAGCCATGCTCTCAGTCTTTCTTCGAGGAACCTGCCCTGTTCAACTATTTTCATGCCCTCGCTGAGCACTCCTTCTTCTCCTATGCTCCTGCTTTCCGGAGGCATGGAACCAGGAGTAACACCCCCGACATCAGCATGGTGGCCTCTGGAAGCAAGGTAAAAAAGAACCTCTCCCGAACTGCCGGACATGGGAGTAACAACAGTGATATCAGGAAGGTGTGTCCCTCCATGATATGGGGAATTAATAAGGTAAACGTCTCCTGCACGCATATCCCCGGACTGCGTTTTTATAAGGGATTTTACGCATTCTCCCATAGAACCCAGGTGCACAGGGATATGGGGGGCGTTTGCTACCAGGTTTCCTTTCCCATCAAATACCGCACAGGAAAAATCAAGCCTTTCCTTTATGTTTACAGAATGAGCGGTGTTCTGCAATGTGTAGCCCATCTGTTCGGCAACGGACATGAACCTGTTATTGAAAATCTCAAGCATTACAGGGTCTGCTTCTGTCCCTATAGCTGTCCTGGAAGGAAGCGAGACTCTCCGGGTGAGCAAAAGGTGATTTCGAGCAGTAATTTCGCCCTTCCAGCCCGGTTCGATTATAATGGTAGTGTTCTTTTCAATAAGAATTGCAGGCCCGTTTATGCAGGCTCCGGGTCTGAGTGTTTCTGTATTGAAGACTGGGGTTTCGTGGAACTCTCCGTAACTGTACATCTGGACACTGGAAACAGGAGAAATTGCCGGGTTTTTGTCAAGCTCAAGCAGAGGGTCAGAGACTCTCTCAGTAACCCCTACTATTTCTACAGAGACGGCTTCTATTACAACGGACTTGCCTTCCATTACGAATCCGAAACGTTTTTTGTGGGCTTCCTCAAAGCCAGCCCTGAGGGATGCATCATTATCCGAAAAATCCACAGCCAGCTGCGTATCCGAACCAGCATACCGCATATGTGCCCTGTAAAGCACATTTATGCAGTCTTCCCGGACTCCCTGCTCAAGCATGGAAAGCCTCCCCTCGGCTTTAAGCCCTGAAAAAACAGATTTTAATTCATTTACCCTCTCTTCTGACAGTTCTGCTCCGATATACTGTTCTTTTATCAGCCTCTGGTCCGCAAGCCCCATGCCGTATGCAGAAAGGACACCTGCATAGGGATGAATGAAAATGCTTTTTATCCCGAGGGCATCTGCCACCCTGCAAGCATGCTGGGCTCCTGCTCCCCCAAAGCAGCAGAGTGTATATTCTTTTACATTATATCCCCGCTGGACCGAGATTTTTTTGATAGCATTTGCCATGTTCTCAACTGCAACAGAAAGAAAACCTTCTGCTGTCTGCTCAGGAGTTAGGACAGGGTTTAGAATACTACCGTTTGCAGAAGCCGTTTCAGCAAGCTCTTCAAATTTCCGCCGCACAATTTCGAAATCAAGTGGCTGGTCTGCCTCTGTCCCGAAGATCTTTGGAAAAAAACCGGGCTGCAGTTTTCCGAGCATAAGGTTGCAGTCCGTAACCGTAAGAGGACCGCCTTTCCTGTAACATGCCGGTCCGGGGTCCGAGCCTGCCGAATCAGGTCCAACTCTGAACCTGCCGCCTTCATAATGAAGAATTGAACCCCCTCCTGCTGCAACCGTATGTATTCGCATCATGGGGGAACGCAGGCGCACACCTGCAACCTCTGTTTCGAGGCTGCGTTCGTACTCCCCGCTGTACTGGGCTACATCGGTAGACGTGCCTCCCATATCAAAAGTGATTATTTTTTTTGCACCTGCCATTTCCGAGGTTGCAACCGCCCCGACTATCCCACCGGCAGGTCCCGAAAGGATGCAGTCTTTGCCCTGAAAAACCCCCGAATCTATAAGTCCGCCGCTGGACTGCATGAACATGAGTTTGGGACTGTTTTCCGGGCTGTATTTCACTTTTCTCTCATCTCCGGGATCTTCTTCTATTTCTCGTCCTTTTTCTCTTCTTCCCGCGTCCCTTCCTTTTTCCCGCAGGCTTTTTTCGACCATATCAACATACCTGCGCAGTACCGGAGATAAATAAGCATCCACAACCGCTGTTTCCCCTCTGCTCACGAATTTTATGAGAGGGCTTGCCTGATGGGACAGAGACACCTGTGTAAAACCGATTTCTCTGGCAAGCCTGCCGAGTTTTAGCTCATGTTCGGGATAACGGTAGGCATGCATGAGGACGATTGCAGCCGAGTGGATACCATCTTTGAAAGCTTCTTCAAGCTCTTTTTTAGCGCTGTCGAGGTCCAGAGGTACAAGCTCTTCCCCATCTACCCCGTACCTGCCGGTAACTTCGATAACCCTTTCGTAAAGCTGGTCCGGAAGTTCTATTTTCTGTGCAAAAATATCAGGGCGGTTCTGATACCCTATCCTTAGAGCATCTCCAAAACCCCTGGTAATAACAAGAACAGTGCGCTCTCCCTTTTTTTCAAGAAGAGCATTCGTGCCCACGGTTGTGCCCATTTTTATGGCTTCCACATCTTCCGAAGGAAAAGGGGCGTTTTCAGAAAGCCCCAGGATCTGTCGGATCCCGTGCATGGCTGCATCTTCATAATGAGAAGGGTCTTCGGAAAGGAGCTTGTGTGTGATCAGTTTTCCATCAGGGCTGCGGGCTACGATATCAGTAAACGTGCCTCCGCGGTCTATCCAGAACTGCCAGCGGGCTTTGGGGGACATGTAGGGAATAATTGTAGAGGTGGTATTAATTATTAATCGGGAATTTTGAGTGTAGCTCGATTTCCATTGAAGGCATAACTTATTTCAAAGAGATTACGAGAAAATTGTGTCTTTATAGGAGGATTAGAATAAAAAGAAAAAGCTTTTGGAGTTGAAGTGTGATGAAAAAGTAAGAGAATTGAAAATTTTTCTTATAAATCAGGTTTACAAAAAAGATTTTGAAGGGATGTTAAAAATCTGTCCGCGTGAGACAAATTTTGGGATAAAACATTCTTTTGCTATCAGCAAAAAAGATATTAACGGTCTCTCACGACCCCCTTCTTTGCTGACAACAAAAAGGATTTAATTATTTAACCAGATTGTAAGCCCATTCGATCCATTCACAGAGGCATTCTAAATCCTCTTTCTCGATGGTAGCACCACACCAGATGCGCAGGCCCGAAGGGGCATCACGGTAAGAACCGATGTCATAAGCAACTTTTTCTTTCTCAAGCGTTTTAATCAGTTCTTTAAGCTTTTCGTCGGATAAATCAACTTTAAAGCAGACACTGGTACTGGACCTTATCTCTTTTGTTTCCGCTAAGAAATGGATCCAGTTGTTTTTAGCAACAAATGCCTCAAAGACCGCCAGATTTTCATTTGTCCGCTGGATAAGTTTTTTAAGCCCTCCGACAGACTCTGCCCATTTTAATGTTGCCAGCCAATCTTCATTAGCCAGCATGGATGGGGTGTTAATAGTAGAGCCTTCAAAAATATCCTTATTCAGCTTGCCACCTTTGGTCAGCCGGAAAATCTTGGGCAATGGCCAGGCAGGAGTATAGCTTTCTAAGCGCTGAACAGCCCGCGGAGATAAAATCAGCATCCCGTGTCCACCTTCCCCACCTAAGACCTTCTGCCATGAGAAGGTAATGACATCCAATTTGTGGTAGGGTATATCCATAGCAAATACAGCAGAGGTGGCATCGCAAAGCGTGAGCCCTTCCCGGTTATCAGGAATCCAGTCGCCATTGGGTACTTTGACTCCGCTGGTAGTCCCATTCCAGACAAAGACTACATCATTCTTGAAATCGACCTTCTTTAAATCTGGTAATTTCCCGTATTCTGCCTCAAAAACTCGGATATCTTTTAATTTTAACTGTTTAGTGATGTCGCTTGCCCATTCTTTACTGAAAGATTCCCAAACCAGAACATCAACCCCGCGGCACCCCAGCATGGACCACAAGCACATTTCAAAAGCGCCTGTGTCGGAAGCCGGTACAATACCTACCAGATAATCATCAGGAAGTCCAAGCATATCTCTTGTTCTTTTAATTGTTTCAGCTAATTTTTCCTTGCCCGGTTTGCTCCGATGTGACCGGCCAAAAGGTGTATCCTTCAGATCTTCAACAGAATACCCTGGATGTTTGGCACAAGGCCCAGAAGAAAAACAAGGATTTTTAGGAACACATGTTGGTTTCATTTTGTCATTTCCTTTTTGGTACTGTTATGTCTTAGGGGGATAAGAAATTTTCCAGTTACAGGCGAATATATAATTATAGCCATCCCCGAAGACTTAACAGTGTACCTTTTATTTATCTTTTCGTGCTACTTTTACATGGTCAAAACCGAAGTTCGTAGCCAACAAAAAAAGTGTCTATATAAAAAAAGTGTCTATATATTTCTATAGTTTTTTTGCATTTGATGAAAGGTAATCGACCAACTAACCTGTATCTTCCTTTTTTATTCTTTTTCTCCAAGTTCCTAATACTGGTTTTTTGGAAAAAATTTATACATTGTTGGGGCGAAATAAACCCTCATGAAAAAGTACATGGGTATTATTGTTGACGCTATTTCCAGACGGCAGTTCAAAGGCGAGATTACCGTTGAAAACGGAAAAATCACCAGCATAAAAGAAAAGGAACACAAAAACGATCAGTACATCCTGCCAGGGCTTGTGGACGCCCACGTGCATATAGAAAGTTCCATGACAGTGCCTTCGGTTTTTGCCAGGATGGCTGTTGCAAAAGGCACGGTTGCGGTTGTCAGTGATCCCCATGAGATTGCAAACGTTATGGGGGAAGAGGGCATTGATTACATGCTTGAGGATGCGAAAAGATCCCCTCTGAAGGTATTTTTTGGGGTTCCTTCGTGTGTGCCAGCTACGCCTTTCGAATCAGCAGGAGCTGTCCTGGATGCAGGTGCTGTTGACCGCCTGCTAGCAAAAGATGAACTGCATTACCTTTCCGAGATGATGAATTTTCCGGGTGTGGTTCTGGGATTTCCTGATGTAATGGCAAAACTGGAATCCTCCAGAAAATACGGAAAAGTAGTCGATGGGCACGCGCCTGGATTGAGGGGAGCCGACCTTCAGAAATACGTGGGTGCGGGAATTGAAACAGACCACGAGTGTTTTACTTACGAAGAGGCTGTTGAGAAAATAAATCTCGGCATGAAAATCCTGATCAGGGAAGGAAGCTCAGCCCGAAACTTCGAAGCCCTGTATCCTCTGATAGATGAATACCCCGAAGCAGTTATGCTCTGCACTGACGATTCCCATCCTGACACCCTGATATATGAAGGGCATATAGACAAGCTGATCCGGCGCGGGCAGGAAAAGGGGCTTGACATTTATAATCTTATCAGGGCAGCAGTGATCAATCCGGTGGAGCATTACGGGCTCAATGTAGGGCTACTTCGCGAGGGAGACTCTGCAGATTTCATCATCGTAGACGACCTTAAATCATTCAATGTCCTGAGCACCTTCATTGAAGGAAACTGTGTTTATGATAACGGAAAGGTTCTTTTCCCTGAGGAAAAAGCCCCTGCAAGAAATGTATTTAAAAGGCGCAAAATTTCAATTGACGATGTAAAACTGGCTGAACCCCTTGCAGAGGCGGCTCAGGAACAACCAGCTGAGCAGCAGATGAAAAAAATAAGGGTAATAGTTGCAAAGGACGGAGAACTGATCACAGGACAGGAACTTGCCCTGCCAAAAGTAGAAAATGGAAATCTTATTTCGGACCCATCGCGGGATATTTTGAAAATGGTTGTCCTGAGCAGGTATGCAGATGATCCTGTTCAAGTAGGTTTCATCAAGAATATAGGCCTTAAAAAAGGAGCTATTGCAAGCAGCATTGCCCACGACAGCCACAATATTATTGCAGTTGGAGCCACCGATAAGGACATAGTTGGGGCTGTCAACAGGCTGATAGAAAACAAAGGAGGAATCGTTGTTGGGACTGCAGAAAATATTCTTGACCTTCCTCTTGAGGTTGCAGGTCTTATGAGCACCCTGAGCGGAGAAGAAGTAGCTTCCCGTTATCAAATGCTGAACGAGGAAGCCGGGAAGCTCGGAACTTCCCTAAAGTCGCCTTTTATGACTCTTGCATTCATGTCGCTTCTGGTAATTCCCGAACTTAAGCTGGGAGATAAAGGCCTCTTTGATGTGACAAAATTCGAATTTGTAGAGCTTTTTGCAGACGAATAATAGAAATAAAGAGAAGCAGAACAGAGAAGGCAGAGAATTTCTCTGCTTCAGCCTTTTCTGTCTTTTTCCACAACTTTCAAAACATCAGCATTCGATGAGGTCTGCACAAAAACAAACTGCCTGCTTACGGAAGCTGTTTTCTTAGCTGCGATTTCCATGCACAGGATGAGTATTTTCACTGCATCCTGCAGATTGCTTTTTTTCGTCCAGTGGTCCTTAAAGCACTTGTTAGCGACCTGCTTCGTAAACTCGTTTCCAAAAGCTATGAAATTGCTCCCCTTCCCCTGCGAAGTCAATGTCATCTCAGTATTAATCAGTTCTGCTATTGCAAAATTCCCTGCCGAAGCGTATATCCTTCTTTTTTTGACGACTCCACCTTCAAATGAAGATACCTCTCCTACCAGAATGCCGTTCCTTTCCGAGACTTTCTCCTTGCAGTCCGTAACCGTTATCTTGACTCCAAACTCCTCTGCTTTTTTTGTTAGTTCCTCATCCGTAACTATTGCGCCGCTGTAAAGCTCTTTTTCGAGATTCTCCCTATCGAACCTCTCCCCTTCAAAAGTTATTTCCCGCATATCTCCTGCCATGACTGCGCCGTTCTTTCCGATAAAAGCAATAACAAGGGTCATTTAAATCTGCTCCAGAACCTATCTTAAAGAGTCACTTTGCTTTAGGTATTTATATTACTTAAGAATTTTTCGCAAAGAAATACCCTACTGGACCAGGAAATAAATCTCCTGACTCCGAGGTCTAATTTTACTATAGTTTCTGGAACGTTTCTGGAACAGTCCATCAACTTGTCTGGCGGACCCACCCAAAAACACACATAAAATTTTCCAAATAGCAGGCACAAAAAACACACATGAAATTTTTCAAATCGAAAGCACAAAAAATGAAAGTACTTGAAAGAACTTTCATGCCAGGGAAGAAAGTTTAAGGAAAAAAATAAAAAAGAGTAGGCAGAAAGAAGAAATTTGAGAAAGAAGCAAAGAGTGATAAAAACAAAATAGGTTTGTTATTTGTCTGTTCTCTTCTTTTCATCTTTTTTGTCTTTTTGAAAAGACCGCTCTCCTTCGTCAAGTGGGACAAGAACGGTTTGGTAAACGAGTACTGTTGGACGAATCATAGTTATCAAAACTTAATTCTTTCAGGCGTAGCTCATTGTTAGACTCTATTAATTCACCTTTAAATAAGTCCTCTTGAGCGCAGCGAAAAGGACCTCGTGCTCCCGAAACGCAACTCGGGTGA
The DNA here is from genome assembly GCA_964434965.1 of uncultured Methanosarcinales archaeon. Lineage (GTDB taxonomy): Archaea > Halobacteriota > Methanosarcinia > Methanosarcinales > Methanosarcinaceae > Methanosarcina. The sequence goes on along the minus strand of CAYSWX010000012.1, from coordinate 34,579 downwards.
GACGAAACTCGGGTGAGACGAAACTCGGGTGGAACAAACTTCAGATGCTGTTCTTCAGATGCTTTTCATTGCATCCCTGAGATTTGGAATGTATGCATAAAGAGGCATTGCAAATGAGCTGGACTCTCCAGTTTCTTTTTGCTTGAGATGTTCCTGAAATTTATCGATTGCTTCCGTCTTTACATCTTCAGGTACATTGCTGCTCCTTGCCATTGAAACAAATGCATCGGAACCCTTTTCCTCCATGACTCTGATTAACCAGCATAAGATGTTATGCCTTGTAGCTTCGTCAGGATGGCTGAGGAGCTCAAACATAGTGGAGGTGTCTTCAGGGGATAAATAGTCACGGACACTAACCGAAGCTCTCGCTGAAATTATCCCTTCTGAAGTTTTGAGAGTAAAAATCAAACATTCTTTTATTGCTTTTCTATCTATTTCTGAAAATCCTGTGGGGTCAACTCCCTGAAGCCCGACTACAGAGGCCAGGACATAGTACTGGTTTTTCTTTTCTCTTAGCCCTCTAAGGAGGCAGCTTGCCCTTATACCTGCAGGTATAAGAAAAGGATGAAAAAGCAGGTTGGATACTGCCTGAGGGTTGTTCCACTTCTGTAGTGTGTAACGAATCTTCTTTATATCTTTCTCATCTAATTGCCTTAGATTCGATCTTGCTTCCAGCAAGTCATCCAGATCTTCTGCCTCAAGAAAAGCTTTCAGCTCCGGACTCATTCCTGTAGAAAAAATACCCATGTACCATATCTCCCTAATTTTTAAGCTCTAACTCGGTAAAAATTAATTCAATCCAGGCATAGCCGGCACACTTCTTTTATGTAGCTACAATAGTGTGAACATACATAGGCTTCGTAGTCAATCTATAGTATAGTTTCAGACCTTATCATACTTAAGCTTTTTTTTTATACACTTTGATGGATATTTAATTTTGGGAGCCCTGCTAATATCTTATTGTTAAACAGTTGAAACATAGAAATATCTCCTGCAGATATCTGTATTAAAAATCACATATTGAAAACTGAATTTTTCCAACAAACCCAAATATATCGACTGCATACTTACATAGGGGGATCATTATGGGCGCAATCACAAGAGTCAAGAAATTCTCATGGATCTGAGCATTACTCAAGACAACGAAATTGTGATCAGGCAAAATTTCTATATAATCACATCAGCCTGCATCCTTTTCACTGCACTCAATTGGACCTCTTTATTATATTTATAAAGAATTCAGTGGATTATTTTAGAGGGGTGGATAATTATAATGGCTAATCCCAGAAGAATTCGAAAAATAAGGAAGAGTATGCCAACTATCGAAGGAGCAGGGGTGCACCTAAAAAGAGCATTTGGATTCCGGCATGTGCCTGAGTTCGACCCTTTTTTGCTTCTTGATGAATTTCATTCGGAAAAAAAAGAGGAGTACAGTATGGGATTTCCCTGGCACCCGCACAGGGGGATTGAGACTATTACTTATGTCCTGCAGGGCGAGATGAGGCACGAGGACAGCCTAGGAAACAGAGGTATAATCCGACCTGGAGAAGTACAGTGGATGACTGCTGGAAGCGGGATTATCCATCAGGAAATGCCACAGGGGGATGAGAATGGAGCTCTATGGGGTTTTCAACTCTGGGCAAATCTTCCGGCTTCGCATAAGATGATGGGACCACGCTACCAGGAAATCAAAAACAATCGCGTTCCTGAGCTTTTAATGGAAAAAGGGCTGAAGGTAAGGATTATCTGCGGAGAAGTTAACGGAGTTGAAGGACCTGTGCGGAAAATAGTTACAGATCCCGAATACCTGGATATTACAGTCCCGGCAAGAGAAAAGTTTTTTCACATCACAACCCCGGGACATACCGTCTTTGCATACGTGATAGAAGGCAGTGGGCATTTTGACAGGGAAAAAGATCCGGGTGCCTTTGAGGTTGAAGGGGAAAGATATCTTGATCCGGCAGAGGACTTTATAATAGGTCAGGAGACCCTGGTCCTCTACGGAGATGGGGATTCGATTGAGGTGACTGCAGGAGATAGAGGTTTAAGGTTTCTTCTTATGTCGGGAAAACCTATAGGTGAGCCTGTTGCCTGGTATGGGCCAATAGTCATGAACACGCAGGAAGAATTAAAAATAGCTTTTGAAGAATACAGACAGGGGTCATTTACAAAATATAAGGGAAGGAAAAATTAAATTCGTTATTCTTTTTTATAAATGCATCGTCTCCACTGCAAAATAAGAAATATCTCACATGATACTGGAACCATCAGAAGTCAACCTGTAAAGTAAGTGAAAACTTTTTCCTACCAATCTTACCAGTACGAGACCTCTTTTTGGATTTTACTAACAAAATTATTGAATTCTGACCAACGTTTCCTTTTTAGCAAAAGCCTTAAATGTCAAAATGTTAGATATAGATAATATATGTTATGTAAATCTAACTTAATGTTAATAATATCCAATAATAGGTTATAAATAAAGAACATACAATCATTAATTTTCAATAAGGAATATGAAGTCGAGTGACATGCAAAGGAAATAAAATTATTGAATGGGATAGAAATGGAAAAGATAAATAGAGAATATAAGAACAGGCTTACTTCAGGAGTACTTCTTACCCTTGCCGGGATATTGTCGGCAGCTTTTTTTGAAGGTAATTCTTCGATTCCAATTTTTCTGATAACCATGGGTCTGGTCATATTTGCTATGACAGCTTTCAGACTTTTCCGGCAAGGAGACCTGCCCGATAGGGATGAAAGGACAAAGAAGCTTGCATCATATGGAATTTCCTATTCCTGGCTTCTGACTCTTGTATTGATTATAGTGCTGTACTGGATTGAATTCTTAGAGCTGGCCGAGCTTACGGCTGAAGCAACTCTGGGATTACTGCTCTTCTTTATGCTCATCTCAGCAAATGTTTTCAGGTGGTACTTCATGCAGAAAGGTGATATTGAATAAGGGCTTCTGGATAAGGGCTTCTGGAGGATACAAAATGAAAACAAGGATCAAGGAGCTTCGGGCAAGGCATGACCTGACCCAGGAAGCTCTTGCAAAAATAGTTGGGGTCAGAAGAGAAACAATAGTTTTTCTTGAGAAAGGAAAATATAACCCCTCACTTAAGCTTGCATACAAAATAGCCAGCTGCCTGGGTACAACGATTGATGAATTATTTATTTTTGAGGAATCGGACTTAGAATGAGAATGCGCTTATAACCCGAATTCCCTTAAAAAAGACACGAAATCCTCATATTTATCCAGGAACTGTTTGCCTTTCGGAGTCAAAGCATACACATTCCTTTTTCCTTTATACTGCTTTAGTTCGACCATACCTTTAGATTCAAGTTCTCCAAGATATTCTTCAAACATCTGGTAGGAAAGATTGGAGAACCTTTGAAGTTTTGTAGGACTGATTGTACTATTGGAGTCGCGGATAACCTTAAGAATATCCTGTATAATTTCAAGCCTGCTTCTTTTTTGAAAAGGCTTCATGTCAGAAGAATACGGCTCCATTTTCTTATTCCTTTGAGAATTATTACATAAGCGATAAGGGTCAATAAATCAAGAGCATAGCTTATCATTTCTGCGGACTTATCTTCAAGGGGCATCGGAATATTACCGAGAAAACTCAGGGTAAAGAGCAGAATCAAGCCCAGATAATATGGGTTGGTAATTTTTGTTTCTCCGCCCGAACGCATGTTTGACCTGATCAATAGCAGTATAAACACAAAAATAAAGGCTTTGTAGCCGAAGGCATAGTATTCTCCCAAAAGTAATGAGATAAGTATGTAGACTAAAGTATCCATCAGCGTGAGAAACATGAGGAAAATGAAATAAAGAAACTTATGGAACCTTTTTCCCAGGGTTCCCTCTACCATTTTCCAGCTAATCGAAGAGAGCAGGTTTATCTTGGCAATCCAGAAGCATAACCCTGCTAAAAGAAAAAGCGGAATCATGCTAATTACTAACAGGTATAAAGACGCTGCAGTTGAAGATTTGGCAAGCAGAAACACAAGGGTCAGGACAAACAGAAAAAAATTAGCAAGCCCGTAAAAAAAGAAGGTATTTTTGAAGTATCTAAGCCCTTCGTATTCCATGAAAGAATAGATCTTAGAAGTTTCCCGAAAGATCTGGAGAGCTAAGCCTATCATCAGGGCATATAAGAAAAGGTCGAATATGATATTGGATATACTGGTAACAGCTACAGCTTCTGAAACCTGATTAAGGAGTTCTTCACTTAAGGTTGCATTGAACAAGCCAGCAGTCATCCACCCCATTCAACAGCCCTGATATATATATATTTTTTGAAAAATGGAGGTTAACTATACTTTTCAACTACAGTTGATTTTTATATATGTAGAGATTATAGAAGGCTGTGTTAAGTGAGTCTGTTCAAAGATAAGAATTTCAAATTTAAAAGTAACATTTTTAAAAGTAACATTTCAGGTGATCATATGGAAAAAATTGATTTTATTACTGCTCTAAAATATCCATTCAACAGACCTAAACGGCTTCTATATGCTCTATGGATGCTTGTGCCTATAATTGGATGGCTTGCACTTTTCGGTTACGTTGTCAGAATCGTCAACGAGTTTATTGAAGGTAAGTACGAGGAGCTGCCACAGCTTCACTTCACAGATGATTTGACACTCGGGTTTTCAATGTTCCTGAAATCACTGCCTTTCTATATTGTATATATCGCTCTGCTGGCTGGCATAATGATGATTGATGAAGATATAGCCGATATCCTGAACATTCTTCTCGGGTTCTTTGTGCTTCCTATCCTTAATGTAAACTTCTACAGGAAACAGACAGTCGGATCGTACTTTGATTTCGGGAAACTCGGTTATGTCATGGATAACATCGGCGACTATATTGTTACGATGCTAAAACAGTATGCAACTTACATTATATTCTTAGTACTCTTCATTGTTCTTGTAGGCATACCTGCCCTGTATTTCACAAGCCTGATATTTGCTGCAAACTTTTATGGCCGGTTTGTTGAGGAGCAGGCAGAGCAGGTTCTGTGAAGATCTCCAGTTTTGTGCCGGAATTTCCGGCCAATTTTTTTAATTTTATAGTTTAATTTTTTGGGTTTTTTTCACAAAGACATTATACTTTGTTACAAAACCTTTATTTATGCTATCATTTATTAGCGAGTTCTGGTAACCCAGGGGCTTCCGCATATGGAAAGAAAAATAGAGGTAAAATACATTTTTCAACTACAGCATGTTTTTATATAAGTGAATCTTAAGGTGAGCATATGGATAAAACGCTGATTGCCTTCAGGAATGTCTGGAAAACTTACCAGATGGGAGAAATCCAGGTCAATGCCCTGAAAGACGTGAACGCAGAGTTCGGAAAAGGCGAGTTTACCGCAATTATTGGCCCATCAGGCAGTGGAAAGTCCACTATGATGAACCTTGTGGGCTGCCTTGACGTCCCTTCAAAGGGAGAAATCTTTCTTAAATCTGAAAACATTGCCAGATTAGAAGAATCAGATCTTGCCGCATTGAGGGGAAAAACTATCGGATTTATCTTTCAGCAATACAACCTGATCCCGGGAATGACAGCCCTTGAAAATGTGCTTCTGCCACTGGAGATACAGGAAATTGATGATGATATCGCGGAAAAAAGGGCAAAGGAACTGCTTACCCTTGTAGGGCTTTCTGATAAAATGCAGAACAGACCCTCTCAGCTCTCGGGTGGGCAGCAGCAAAGAGTTTCGATTGCAAGGGCTCTTGCCAGCAATCCTGATATTATCCTTGCCGACGAACCAACCGGCGCCCTGGACAGTGTTACCGGAAAAGAAGTAATGGCTATGCTTTACAGGCTGTGGAAGGAAAAAGGAAAAACCGTGATTATGGTTACCCATGACATGCACCTTGCACAATACGCCCAGAGGCACATTGAACTAAAAGACGGAAAAGTTGTTCGAGACGAACCAAACCAGAATCAGTTCTGTCCGGAGTACTGAAGTGAATTACAGAGGAATTAAAAATGTTTCTTGAAAAAATAAGACCTGAATCGAGTGACAGTAAAAAGATTATGGGTAAAACCCCAACTCATAGAGTACCTGTTAATAAAAACCTGATTTGCAGACAGTTTTTTGGATTATTCCTTATACTGCTGATAAGTACAGCTACTTTCAGTTCTTCTGCCTTTGCTCTGAGTACCGAAGAGAATGATTCATCAACAGATACTCCGAAAAGTTCAGGAATTTCGATGGTAAAGCAGACAGGGGTAATCGTTGACATGCTTAACCAGGACCCTGACCCTGTAAAACCCGGAGATATTCTGGAAGTAAGGATTTCTATTCAGAATTCTGGGTCTGAAGCAAAAGATGACTGTGTTGTAAAAATAGAACCCAGCTACCCATTCAAGCCCCTGCCTGGAGAAGAGCTGTCACAGAACATTGGCACTCTGGGAAAAAGAACTACAGACGAACGCGAAAAGGTAGTAAAGTTCAAAGTGGGAGTGGAAAACGATGTCAATAAAGGAAAATACCCCTTAAAGGTGCTGTTTTATTCAAAAGACGGAAAAGACAAAGTTACCATTACCAGCGACCTCATGATTGAAGTTGACAGCGAATCAAATGCCGAGATTGAGTCTATCAGTCTGGATAAGCTGGTTCCTGGGGAAAAGACAGAACTTACTTTTATGGTCAAAAATGCAGGTAATTCCCCCCTGAAAAATGCGATTTTTTCATGGGACTGTGCAAACGACGTCATCCTTCCTGTTGGTTCGAGCAATGTAAAGCATATCAACCTTATTGATGTGGGAGAAACTGCAAATGTCACCTTTGACGTCCTTACAAACGTAAATACGGTTCCGGGCCTCTACAAGCTTGATATGACTCTTACCTATGACGATATCGAAGCACTTAAGACCATTACGGAAGCTGGTACACTTGACAATGAGAAACGCAAGCAGATAAAAAGCAAAGCCGGGATATACATCGGAGGCACTACAGATTTTGATATTGCCTACATGGAAAAAAACCCCGAAGGAGCTTACACCTTTTCAGTATCAAATATAGGTAATAATGCCGCAAATTCCGTAAAAGTTTCCATTCCCCAGCAGGCAAACTGGACCGTAACAGACGGCAGCAATTCTGTAGTCCTCGGCAACCTACAAAAAGGTGACTATACAATTGCAGATTTCAATCTCAAGCCAAGTAAATATGACAAAGAGCTACCTCTAAAATTCGAGATCAGCTACACCTCAAGCGATGGGCAGAGACAGGTCGATAAACAGGAGCTAACAGTTTACGCCACTGAGTCCTCTACAAAAGGAAATTCAGAGTCTGAAGAAAACTCAACTGCTTCATTCTCATATAAATTGGTGCTCCTAGTTGTCCTGGGAATTGCAGGGGTCGTTGTGTACAGGAAAGTTTCCAAAAAGAGAAAAATGAATGAGTGAATCCCGCGAAATTTAAACACCCGGATAAAATGAGCTATTTAATGACCTCTCCGGAAAGAGACTGATTAAAGCTTAATGCCCGAATGTGGTGCAATGAAACCTGCAAAGATACTCAGAATCGCCTTTAACATGGTCAAAGCCAACAAACTGCGTAGCTGGCTGACCATTATAGGGGTGATTATAGGCATTGCCTCGGTAATGGCAATTGTCACAACCGGGGAATACTTCCAAGAACAGGTAACCAAATCCTTAGAAGAACTGGGAGGCGATACGATCACCATCGTCGCCTCTGTCCCATTTAATTTTGAAGAGCAAGACTACTCCCAGGAAAGTGTAAGTGAAAATGAAAGTGAAAATGGAAGTGGAGGCGGTTCAGGAAATCCTGTGATTTATGAAGAACCAAAAATCCCGAAACTCACAAAGATGGATGTGTTCTCAATCCGCCGCATTTCAGGAGTCCAGTACGTCAACGTCAACGTGGATAGCAGCGCCACACTGGAATTCGGAGGCAAGAAGACAACCACCTATGTCAGAGGTGTGGACCCGCGGGTCTGGCCTGACATCACCAAGAAAAAGGTAGGAGAAGGACGGATGCTGCAGCCCGGAGACCGGAATGCGGTTGTTATATCCGGTGATCTTGCTAACAATGAAGAGTTGGAACGGAAAATCAGTGTCAATCAGATGATCCTCCTCAACGGCAAGTCCTACAGGGTAGTTGGGATTCTGGCAGATGAAGGAGGGCTATTAGGAGGCATGGGATTTGGGAGCAGCATCTTCATGCCTTATGAGGAGGTTTATTCCCTTCCAACCGATGAAGATAGTTATTATGGTGAAAAAGAGAAGGATGTCTATGACTCTATTGAGGTAAAACTCTATAAAAATGCCGATTACGACGCCACACTAAAAGAAATGGAGGAACTGCTGAGGCTTTCACGAAGGGTTAATGAAAAGAATCAGGACTTCTATGTGTACTCAGGAAAAGAGGCAATGGAAAGCGTCGGAAAGATTATTAGCGGACTTACTGCTTTTCTGGCGTTTATTGCAGGCATTTCTTTGCTTGTAGGCTCTACAGGGATTGCAAATACGATGTTTACATCCGTCCTCGAAAAAACCAAAGAAATAGGGATAATGAAAGCTATTGGAGCACAGAACAAAGATATCATGCTTATCTTTCTCTGCAACTCCGCAATGATCAGCCTTGTAGGCGGAATAATAGGAATTCTACTCGGCACAGCTGTCGTACAGGTGATATTGTTCCTGATCTCAATGACAATGAAGACCCCCTTTGAATTTGCTCTCAGTATAAAAGGGACCTTTATTGCAGTTCTTGTATCAATAATCGTGGGGCTTATTGCAGGTCTTGTGCCGGCAAAGAATGCATCCGAACTGAAACCTGTGGATGCGCTGAGATATGAGTGAAGGGCTTAAGGCATGTATGAAATAACCTGGTGCACCGATTCCAAATTGCAGGCAATGAGCTTTCCATAAAAACCACAGATGGACACGGCTAAACGTTAATTGATGTCAGCTGTGTTTATCTGTATTAATCCGTGTTTTATTCATGATAACGGAATCGGTGAACCAGGCAACACAAAACTATTTTGGGATTAAACCAGCGAAATACAGGACGGATACAGAGAAATTGAGGTATATATTTTTATTTGAACTATGGACAATAGTAGCAATAACTCTATATAATTAAAAAAGTATGAGCATAATGTTTTATATGGAGAGCAAAAAATGAACAGTTTGAAATTATTTAAATAGGTTACGGATGCCATTACCACAATTATCCTTTACGTATTGCTGCTGGCTTTAGTTGTAGGGATGGCAAAAACCTTACTGGATATTCGCTTCATTATTTTTGAGTCCCTTGAAAGCGGATTCAATCACATGGTAACAAGTGTGCTGACAGTTTTTATTGTTATTGACCTGTTCAAAGCTTTTGCTGATTACCACGAAAACGACAGGATCAAGCTTACAGATATAACGGATGCCACAATTTTAATAGTCCTGCGTGAAATTGCCGTGGGCCTTTATTCCCAAAAGTTCGGGTATGAATTTGTTTTGAGCCTTGCTGTGCTGCTGCTTGTGCTGGGCATAATAAGAGTGCTTGCTGTCACATATTCCCCGGCAAAACCCCAGGGGTCTTATACTGCTGTGCAGAATGAAGAGAAAACTTCAAAACAGTGCATAAGTGCCGTTCTTGACCGATGTAAGCCTTCCTCTAAAAGCAATTAATCTCTGAAGACGATTAAGCAATTTCCTTCTGCCTTCTATAAGGCAGATGAGAAAAATATTATTTTTTTTGATTCAGTCGGTTAAGAAAAAAATCAAAACAAAAGTTGTACTGGCGCACTTTACTGCAATACACCGAGAAATTCTACTGGAAAAATCTTTGTAAATATATATATAAGATAAATGTATATTTTTACTATATTAAGGTTATTCAGAAGAATATAAGGCTATTTTTGTAAAAACGGATGTGATGTGCATTAAAGAAACGCAGGAGTTCATTTTTTCGTTCCTGGATTGTTTTCTTGAAGGGGCTTGCATAGTCAATGCTGAAGGGAAAATTGAGTTTAGTAATGATCTTTTTTTTAATACTATAGGCTGGAACCGAGCAGGCCTGATGGAAAAAACGATCAATGAGCTTCCTGTCCATGACAGTAATGGAATTACGGTTAACCTGTTTAACCGGATAAAACAGGGAATTGATGAAGGCTTCAAAGCAAACATCGCAACAAACAGAAACACGATTAAGAAGGTTATTTTCAGCTGCAAAATGTTGAAGGTTGGGGAACAGCTGAAATACTGTGTTTTTGTAAGAGAGCAAGAACCGCAAAAAAGTAACAATGAAGCGCTGATAATAGAAGAAATATGCAATTGCCTGGTATTCGAGCAGTTCCCTATAGGCATATCTCTTGTAGGAATAGATGGCAGATGGATCAAGGTAAATTCCGCACTATGTGAGATTCTTGGATACTCCGAAACAGAACTTCAAAAACTGGATTTTCAATCCCTCACTCACCCTGAAGACCTCGACAGAGACCTGCGTCAGTTCAATGAACTTATTAATGATTCAATAAGGTCATGTCAGGTTGAAAAACGCTACATAAGAAAAGAAGGAAACCAAATCTGGGCAAGGGTTTCAACCTTCATGATCAGAAATCACGAGAACATGTCCCTGTATTGCATAGCGCAGATTGAAAATATAGATGCGGAAAAAAAAGCAGCATTTGCCCTGAAAGAATCCCAGGAACGGTTGAAAGCGATATTCGAAAATGCCAGTGAATGCATCACTATCATGGAGCCAGATGGCTGTTTTCTTGATATGAATAAAATGACATGCGAGATTCTGGGTTATTCCAGGGACGAACTGCTGAAAATGGGGCCTTATGATATTGTTGCCCCCAAACATGCAGGCAGGTTATCAGCAGGCCTCAAGGAACTGATGGAAACAAATCGTGCAAATTTTGACCTTACCGCTACCCGCAAGGACGGAACACCCATTCAAGTTGAACTGAAAATGGAACTTGTCGATTGTGGAAAAAAGAAGGCCATACTTACAGTTGCCCTGGACATGACCAAGTGCAAGAAAGCTGAAGATGACCTCCTAAACCAGGTACAATTTTTGAAAACTCTGCTTGATACTATTCCCGCCCCTGTATTTTACAAAGACAGGGAAGGAAAGTACATGGGGTGCAATGAGCTTTTTGCCAGCAATATTATAGGTCTTCCGTCAGAGAAGATTATCGGCCGCACAGTTGATGAGTTTACTAATGAAATCCCTAAAAACCTTGCTTCCATTTACATGGAAAAGGACCTTAAGCTGCTCGAAAGTGAAAGGACACAGTATTATGAAGGAGAGGTGCTGTGCGCAAACGGAGAGCTCCGGAATTTTCTCTTAAATAAGGCAGTATACAGGGACATATCGGGTAAAGCTGCAGGAATTGTTGGGGTGATGCTGGACATAACCAAACGCAAAAAAGCAGAAGAATCCCTGAGAAAATCTGAAAACAAATTTAGAATTATTTTCGAAAATGTAAATGATGGAATTGCTCTTCAAGATATAGACGGACGTTTCTTTGAGGTCAATCGGGTAGCATGTGAGCAGAGTGGTTACAGCCAGAAAGAAATGCTGCAGATTGCCCTGCATGACCTGATAAAGTCAAAAAAGATTTTTTTTGAGCGGCTTGAGGAGATATACCTGAAAGGGAGTGCTATTTTTGAAGTAAATTACATGCGTAAGGATGGAACTGTTATTCCTCTCGAAATAAACAGCCGAATTATCGAATACGAAGGAAAACCGTCATTACTGAGCGTATCTCGAGATATGACTGAACGCAAGGAGGCTGAAAAAACCCTTGTCGAGTATGCCAAGAAGCTTGAGCATTCCAATAAGTTAAAAGAAGATCTTGAGCGCATAATTAACAACAGCCCTGTTATTGTCTTTTTGTGGAAGTATGAGGAAGGCTGGCCAATAGAGTTTGTCTCGGAAAACATTACAAGGTTTGGGTATAAAGTAGAGGATTTGATTTCAACTTCAAAAAAGACTTTCTACTCAGACATTGTCTGTCCTGAAGATTGTGAGAAAGTGGAGAATGACATTGCCAGATATGTGGAAGCCGGCTGTGATGTATTTACCTCTGAATACCGGATATTAACCAGATCCGGAGATGTCCGCTGGGTGGATGAAAGGACTTTTATTCAGAGAGACGGAAAAGGAGAAATCTACCTTCAGGGCATTATCCTTGACATTACCGAGCGCAAGCAGGCTGAAAAAGCCCTCAAGGAGAAGGTACAGTTTCTAAAAACTTTACTTGATACAATACCTGCCCCGGTATTTTACAAGGACAGGGATTTAAGGTACCTGGGCTGCAATGAACTCTATTCCAATAAGATTGTAGGCCTTCCGGAAGAAAGCATTGTCGGGCGTACCATGGGGGAACTTCAGGCCACTTATTCAAAAAAAGTAGTTTCTTTTCACAAGAAAAGCGACTTAAAGCTGCTTAGAGATGGCGGAACACAGTTTTATGAAAACAAGATAATATGTAAAAATGGAAAGGAGCGAGATTTTCTTTTCAGCAAGGCAGCATACAGAGATGTATCGGGAGAGGTAGTGGGAGTTATCGGGGTGATGCTGGATATAGAAGATCTTAAGCAGGCAGAAGAAAACCTGCAAATCAAAAATACTGCTATAGAATCGTCAATAAGCGCCATCGCTTTTGCTGACCTTAACGAAAACCTGACTTATGTGAACCCTTCTTTCCTGAAATTATGGGGCTATGAAGATCAGAAAGAGTTGCTGGGAAAAAACAGCAAATGCCTCTGGGAAAAACAGGAAAAAAATACAGAAATTCTCGGGAAGACTTTTTCTGAAGAGGGGTGGGAAGGGGATATGGTTGCGAGGAGGAAAGACAACTCCCTCTTTGATGTCTACCTTTCGGCAAACCTTCTCCGGGATAAAAATGGCCGTAAAATCGGGCTAATGGAGTCATTTGTGGATATCACTCAAAGGAAAAAAACAGAAGAAGCTTTGAAGGAGGCAAAACTGCACGCAGAAGCTGCAAACCGTGTAAAGAGTGAGTTTTTAGCCACCGTGAGCCACGAACTGAGAACTCCGTTAAATGCCGTAATCGGTTTTTCAGACCTGCTGCTCAGCCAGACCTTTGGCTCATTAAATGAAAAGCAGCTAAGGCAAGTGAGTAATATTTCGGTGAGTGGAAAGCACCTTTTAATGTTAATTAATGATATCCTCGACCTCTCAAAGGTTGAAGCCGGAATGGCAGAGCTTAACCTTGAAGACTTATCCCTGCAGGAAATAGTCGAAGAACTAAAGACAATGATGATGCCGCGCCGAGTTCAGAAAAACATCAAAATAACGTGCCAGATAAGCCCAAATACGCCTCCCCTGAAAGCGGATAAGACCAGGTTTAAGCAGATATTGTATAATCTGGTAGACAATGCTTTAAAATTTTCACCTGCAAAGAGCGCTATTAATATATCCTCCATGGTTTCAGGAGACAGAGTACTTATCAGTGTTGCAGACTGTGGACGGGGAATTCCGAAAGAAGAACAGCAAACCATTTTCCTTCCCTTCGTGCAGATTGAAAAATTCGAGTCCAGAGAGCAGGGTGGAGCAGGTCTTGGCCTTTCGCTTGTCAAGCTCCTTGTGGAGATGCACGGCGGAGAAGTCTGGGTTGAATCAGAAGTTGGCAATGGTAGTGTTTTTACATTTACCATCCCTATAACACAAAAATGAAAACTGATACATCAAGGACAATTATTTAAGCCCTATCTTAACTTCCGGTGTGTTGGATATGGAGAACAAAACCCAGAAAAATAATGCCAGGTATATGAGTATCAATAATCCGGTTATCCTGAATATCTATGATTTCCTCCTTGCTTCCTACGGACCTCAGGGCTGGTGGCCTCTAACCGAACTTCATGAAACAGGGGGAACAAACCCTACAAAAACCGGCTCCATTCAGGGATACCATCCGGGAGACTATACATACCCACAGACAGAAATCCAGCAGTTTGAGATAATCTGCGGAGCCCTTCTTACCCAGAACACAGGCTGGGCACAGGTCGAAAAAGCGCTACTAAACCTCAAACAGCTAAACGCCCTTTCTCCGGAGAAAATATTCTCCATGGACTCTGAAACATTAAAAGAAGCCATCAAACCAGCAGGTTACTACAACCAGAAAGCTGAACGCCTCAAAACCCTTGCCGTATGGTTTTCTAACCTGAACGGCAGGAATCTGACCCGTGAAGAACTCCTCTCGTTAAAAGGTGTGGGCCCCGAAACTGCCGATTCAATCCTGCTTTACGCCTTCAAACAGCCTTCTTTTGTGGTCGATGCTTATACCATGAGGATAGTAACAAACCTGGGATTAACAGGGGAAAAGGCAAAGTATGATGAGATTAAAGCACTTTTTGAAGAAAATCTGCCAAAAGACCTGACACTGTACCAGGAATACCATGCTCTGCTCGTGGAACACGCCAAGAGATATTATAAAAAGAATGGAAACTTTGCTGAATGTCCGCTTCTGGAGTTTGCCAGGAACTAAAAGAATTTTTAAAAGAATTTGGGGGAAAAGAAGTATTACGGGCGAAATTCCGGTTGAAATTTCATCTGTATGATTTTCTTTATCCTTAACAAGTATTTATTTTAAATTGTTTGTCTTGCAGTTAAATGCTTCTTACTTAATCCAGTTGTCGTCATGCAGTGCTTTGTAATTTCCTGCATTATTACCCTCTTTTATCGAAAGAAGCAATATTCCTCTTAACGCCTTATTCCGTACTTATAAGAGCTTTATACCGTCCCAATCGGAAAGTTCTGCGTCAAGAACTCCTTCGTGGACCATCTTTTCGATCTCGTTTTCTATCTGTCCATAAGTGAACTGATAGTCATGTGAGATTGCGAAAATGACATCCGGACTATGGCAGAACCTGTTCGGAAAGGCTTCATTGAAAGTTGCTACATTTTCGATAATCAAATTCCTGAGTTGTTCCATATTTATCACCTCTTTTGTTTTTGTTTTCATTTCAATTCTGGTTTTATTCAATTCTGGTTTTATTCAGTATTCTACTTAGTTTAGTTTCTGAGTATTTGTTCTCTTCGACATACAATAGTATGCAGACACATATATATAGATTTCCCAAATAGATAGAGTAGATATAAATATTCTATATACTGGTTTAAAAATTAGCTACAAAGCCAAAAATTATCCGATTTTTAAAAGATTGGAGAAAAAAATCAGGACCATGATCCACAGAGTATAAAATATTGAAGCTAAAATAGATATAACGGAAAAAAGAATAACAGAACAAAGATAAAGAAGCAAGTAATAATAAAAATAGAAATTATTCTTGCCACTCATTAAATAATCAGTATGTGATCTCATCAAAGGGAGAGGTCCAGAGAGGGAAAAATGAAAACAAAAATGGGGCATTTTCCGGCAATGAACCCTAATCCTGTGCTCCGTGTGGAAAAGGATGGGACGGTTCTATATTCAAATAGGGCAAGTGAACCCCTATTGCACGAGTGGGATGCGAAAATAGGGGAAAAACTGCCTTCCTATATAGCAGATATTGTGCAAAAGGCGATTTCAAGGAACAACCCGGAAAAACTGGAAGTCAAGGCTGGAAAAAGCACCTACCTGGTTTCATTTCATCCACAACCTGAAGATGAGGGTGTAAATATTTACGGTTTTGATATAAGTGGCCAGAAGGAGCTTGAAGAAAAACTCAGAAGCAAGGAAAAACAGCATAATGCCCTCTATAAAATAGGAAGAATGAGCCTTGTATGCAAAAACCTTCAGACCTTCATGGATGAAGGCGTAAAGCTGATCGCAAATACCATGGAACTGGAGTATTGCAAAATTCTTGAACTCATGCCCGACGGAAACTTCCTGCTGAGAGCCGGGACCGGATGGAAACCCGGACTTGTGGGAAAAGCCATAGTGGGGGGGGAAAAGGAATCACAGGCAGGGTATACTCTTATTTCAGGGACACCTGTGATTGTAGAGGATTTCGCAGAAGAAAAACGCTTTAAGAAACCGGAACTTCTGAGGGCTCACGGAGTAGTTAGCGGAGCAAGTGTTGTAATAGGGAGCATGGAAAAACCCTTTGGAATACTTGGTGTCCATTCAACGAAAAAAAGGAAGTTTATCTTAGATGACACTTATTTTCTCAAGTCAGTTTCCCTTTTGATTGCAGAAGCAATCGAGCGCAGACGTGCGGAAAAAGAACTGAGCCAGTATAAGGAACGTCTTGAAGAACTCGTAGGAGAAAGGACTGCCGAACTTACAAACATAAACGAAAAACTTTCCCAGGAAATTATCGGGCGTAAACAGGTAGAAAAAGCTCTTCAAAACAACATCAACTTTCTGGAAACATTTATTGACGCTATACCTTCTCCTGTTTTTTACAGAAACCTTGACTATATTTACCAGGGATGCAATGAGATGTTTGCCCGCCGCCTCCTCGGCCTCCCCAAAGAAAAAGTCATAGGGCATTCCCTGTATGAGTTTAAGGACCAATTTTCGGAAGAAATGATCAAGATTTCCGAAGATTATGATAACCTGCTGCTGAATAAAGGCATAAGCCTGCCTCATGAAGTACAGATAAAGTGCACCGACGGTGAGATAAGAAATTTCCTTATCCACAAGGCTACTTACAGTGATGTGGGAGGAAATGTGATAGGGATTGTGGGAGTAGCGCTTGATATCACAGAACGAAAAAAAGCAGAGCAGGCTCTATTAAAATCCGAACAAATCCGCAAAAAAGAGATACACCACCGCATCAAGAATAATCTGCAGGTAATATCTTCCCTGTTAAGCCTTCAGGCAGACCATTTCAGTGACATAAAAGTAAAGGAAGCCTTCCAGGATAGCCAGGCACGCGTAGTATCAATGTCCCTGATACATGAAGAACTTTACAAAACCAGAGAAATGCGGAATGCGGAAACCTTTGATTTTGAAGCATACATCCAGAAACTGGCAAATGAACTTTTCAGGTCATATATTGTAGGCAGAGAAGACATTCACTTAAAGCTTGATACAGAAAGTGTGCTTCTCGGGATGGACACCGGAATTCCGCTGGGCATCATAGTCAATGAACTTGTATCAAACTCTTTAAAACACGCATTTCCCAGGGGCAGGAGTGGAGAAATCCAGATCAAGCTCCACAGGATAAGTAACGACAGAACCAGAGGGAACGATAAAAGACCAGGCAGTTGCGATGCCTCAGAATTTTTGCTGATTGTTTCTGATAATGGCATAGGACTTCCGAAAAATATTAATTTTAGGAACACCTCCTCTCTCGGACTTCAACTTGTAAATATACTTGTGGAACAGATAGAAGGCAGCATTGATCTTGTGAGAGGGGCAGGAACAGAATTCAGGATCAGGTTCAGAGAAACCGGCATATAAGGGAAAATGGCATGAAAGCCCGGCAAAAAGAAAATATTTTGCTAAATTAAGCCTGATTTTCATTGTTATATTCGCCTGTTGATGCCTAAACAATAACATGACATGAAGATTCATGGGAGCATTAACATCTCAGGTATCATGCTGAAAACCGTTTTGACCAGCCATACTGCAAAAATAAGGAAGAAAATATAGACAATAGCATCTGCAAGTTGTCCCATAGATTATAGATACGTTTCTTCACACATAACAGTTTTTCTTTAACAGTTGATTTTTATTTTAGTATTTTAGTAATTGAATATAACTATGCAGAAAAAGCAGAAAACCAGCCTGCAGAATTAAGGTTTAGAAATTGAGGTTTAGCTGATGGCATTAAACATGGAACCTGTTATTAAATCTGTTGAACTTCCCAGTAATGTAGTACTCCAATATGTTGAGCAGGGGAATGCCTCGGGTGTCCCAGTGCTGTTTTTGCACGCTATTGCAGACTCCTGGCATGCCTTCGAGCGCTTACTGCCTCATCTGCCAGGATACATACATGCCATAGCTCTGACACAAAGAGGCCATGGAGATGCGAGCCGCCCTGAGGCGGGTTATAAACCGTGTGATTTTGCGGCTGACCTTATGGTCTTTATGGACATACTTCAGCTTGAAGCAGCCGTAATCATAGGAGGTTCCAGTGGCGGCATTATCGCCCGGCGCTTTACAATTGACCACCCCGAACGCACTCTCGGGCTTGTACTCCTTGGCTCTCCCTTCACCCTTAAAGATAAACCGGGCCCTCAGGAACTGTGGAACTCAGTAATATCAAAAATGACAGACCCCGTTGACCCGCGAATGGTACGCGAATTTGCAGAAGATACGCTTGCTCAGCCAGTGCCTAAGGATTTTTTAGAAATGCTGGTGCAGGAGAACCTGAAAGTCCCTGCGCGCGTATGGAAAGAGACATTTAAAGGCCTCATGGAAGATGATTCTTCCGAAGAGCTCGATAAGATCAGGGCACCCACCCTGATTATCTGGGGGGACAGGGATGCATTTCTTCCCCTGAGCGACCAGAAAGCTCTCACAGAAGCGATCTCATGCTCACAATTCATTGTGTATCCAGGTGGCGGGCACGCTTTTTATTGGGAAGAACCTGCTCGCGTTGCATAGGATATTGTTGCATTCATTGAAGAGATTGCCGATTGATTGGAATACTACGAAGGGCAGTCCCAGTCCTTTATTTCTGAAAGACCTATTACTCAAAATTTTTTTAAAATCATTTACAGATGGCTGGTAAAAAGCCTGGAGTTTTTGAAGGCAAAAACCTGGGTAATAGGGGGCAGTTCACTGGAATAAGACAAACAGAAAACACGAAGATTGCATACATGATCAAAAACAAAATGAAATAAAGTGAGATAAAAAGAGATAAAATGGAAGGAAACAAAATGAAGTGTTAAAATGGGTGCTAGTGACCCATAAGGTCTGATCCACAATTTAATGTAGTTCTTTACTCAGTTAAGTTATGCTTATTTAAGTTATGCTTATTAAGTCATTACTCAGTTAAGTTACTACTTAGTCAAGTCATTACCTATTTAAGTTACATACTTTCTTCGTACGTCTTCTTCATAGATCTGGGACTGACCTTATGGATCATTTATACTTATGTCATTAAAGGTATAAAAAACAATCATATAATACTTTTTTCGTTAGTAAGTAATAATTCCCGGAGTACAAACCACGATTAAAATGATTGGCTAACCATAGGTTAGCCGGGCTTATTAAACGAGTATTAACACATTCCCAGGGCTTTAAGGAGCTTCTTTAAGTCTGCCTTTGAGCTCTCTACAAAAACTCCCCTTGTGCCCGAGATCATAACTGTCCAATCGCCGCCGCTGTACAGCCAGTTATTCTGAGGCACCCAGTTCATCTTGTAAAGCAGTGTGTAAGCACTTGCCAGAGCATCAAACATCATATTCACGGTTCCGCAGAACTTGGCAGTCATTTCTGCCATCTCCTTTGGCATTTCGGTTTTGGATTTGTACTCCACAAGTTTTCCATCCGGGCTGAAAATCCCGGCTGCTGCTACGCCGTCAAACTTCAGAAGTTCATCTAAAGATAGGTTACACTCTTTTCCGTTCATGTATTTTCCCCCCAATTAATTTAAGTATATACCGATGAACTGTTCGCTAAATCTAAAAAGTTATGGGCTTCCTGCTTCATTTATTGAATTTCCTTTTAAAAATCCACAGGCTTTCTACGCTTCCATGCACAAAAATTAGTTCAGCGAATAATCTTTCCTTCGGGCATGATTTTTGCATAAAGGAATGAGAAGTGTATTTGCACAATATTATATAAAAATATCAAATTAAAAAATGAACGTTCAAAACTTTCTTTGAATTTATGATTTCTCATGAATTATAAGTATCTCAGATTAGAAAAAGATATTCGCTAAATTATATGGTAATTGATATATAAAATATATAGTATAATAAATGACGTAAAGGGCTGGAAAGGGCTAATGAGCTCGGGAGATCAGAACTATAAAGAAGCCTGCAGTCACTACGAACGAGGAGAATTAGAGGAATCTATCAAGTTATTTACCAAAGCTATTGATTATTATTCAATAAGCCAAGAGGATGAAAAAAAGATTAAAGCGCACTACTATAGAGGATGCGCCTTTTATAGGCTTGGAATTCAGTGCGAAAGAAACCAGATGTTTGAAGAAAGTGACGAAAATTTTGAGAAAGCTTTAGAGGACTTTGAAGAAGTTTCTGAGATAATCAATGGATTATATCCCAATAAAATAGAAGAAATTAATAAAAAATTTAAGGCTGTTTCAAAAGAATTTGAAGAAGTTCCTGAGAAAATCAATCGTAGTAACAACATTACTGCTGATATTATATCCAGTTTTAATAATGCTTATAATATCTTTACGAAATTTAAAAATAATAATAATAAATTATTTCCCAATCAACTAAAAGAAACTAAGGGAAAGTTTGACGTTGTTTTAGAAAACTCAAATGAAGTTTATATACAAATTAATGAAATTTATATACAAGTTGAGGAGTATGTAGAAATTAAAAAAGTGATTGATAACGCTTTAAAAGGCATTGAGGAAATCTCTAAAAAAATCAATGAATTATTTTCTTTTTATTATTATGCAGGGTGCACTTAGTATAAACTTGGACTGTTATATGAGAAAAAACGAATAAATTGTAAGGCTCATGAAAACTTTAAAAGTGCTTCAACTTATTTAAAAATTATCTCAAAATACGCTCCGTATAAGGAAAATGGCAAATTATGGATATATATAGGTGTCGCAGAATATAAAAATAAGAACTCTTCGGAGTATTTTGAGAGTCTTAAAAAAGCAGTAACTTACGATTATTATGATATCGAAATCTTTAGAGAATTACTGCATGAAGATCTAATTCCCGGAGATTCACAGAAAAACAATTCAATGCATATCTTACTTTTATATTATCTTAAAAGATATTCAGATGTTATTAAATATTATTCAAATGACTTATCACATAAAAAATGTTTGGATAATCTGATAAATGATTATGGATTTGAAGGAACTTATTATTGTGCTCTTTCTCATTATGAATTTAAAGACTTTAAAAGGTCATTCGAAATATTAAATAAACTCATAAGTCTTAGTGAGGTTATAAAAAACTGTGAGTCTTTTAAAAATGAAATTGATAAGTATAGAAGTAAAAATAAAGAACTTCCAAAAAATGTAAATGAAAAATTAGATAAAATTTACAAGAATATTGATAGCTTTATTAAGGACACAAATGAAGAAAAATCTGATTGTATCCCAAAATTTAATGAAATTAAAAAATCTTCCGAAGAATTGATTCCAGAGTTAAATAAAAAGTGGCAATATTCTTACCATGAACTCTCAAAACTAATCGATAATATTGAAGAATTCTGTAAAAAGAATGAAGGAATAAAAACTTGCCCAATTTTTACAGATAAACTAATCCCAAATTCCTGGTACTATAAAGGTCTTATACTTTATGAACTTAGAAATAATTTTAAAGATCAAGAGCTATTAAAAGCTGTTTTTGATGGATATGATACAGCATCAATTGGAAAAAATGAGATAAGTGGATTTAAAGAAAAGTGTCAAGAATTTGTCAATCATAAAGATGGTAAAAACTTAAATGAATATATAGATGAGGACAAGACAACAAAGTTTGTGAAGTATTTGAATGACCCATCAAATAACGAACCAAAAGCAGGAGAAATTCTTCAAAAAATTTTTGAGATAAAATCCCAGAACGCTTTTGAAGAAGCTCTTGAAAAATATAATAAAATCCTTGAAGAAGATAATAAAATCCTTGAAGAAGATAATAAAATAATAGAATCTTCCCAAACTTTTGAATTATATTACTATAAGTCCCTTGTTTTAGATGAGCTCAAAAGATACAAAGAAGCTATTGAATCCCTCGACGAATTCCTCAAAAACAAGCCACGGGATGCGAAAGCCTAGCTCAAAAAAGGAACTATTCTTTTCAAAATTGCAAAAGATGAAGAGATTAAAACCGATTTTGAAGAAACGAAAACAGAAAACGAAAAAATTTCTTGTGAAAAAGAAATAACAAAAATTGATGCAGCTAAAAATGCTCTGGATAAATCCATATGGTATTTTAAAATTTTAATAGATGAGAATCCAGGGAATCCGGACCACTGGTACAACAGGGGTACTGCCCATTCAAGTCTTGCTGAAGTTCTCATTAAAGCAAAAAAATACCAGGATTCTCTTAATCAATATGAAGAAGCAGTAACAGCTTTTGATAACGCTACAACTCTAAATCCAAATTTTGCCCTTGCATGGAATAACAAAGGCAACGCATATATGAAACTCAAAAAATACAATAAAGCTATTGAAGCTTTTGAAAAAGCATTTGAGATAAACCCAAATTACTATCTTGCGTTGCATAATAAGGGTGATGCTCTATATTCTCTTGGAAAATATGAGGAAGCTATTGGTGTATATAAAGAGATCATAACTAAAGATAAAGAGGTCATAACTAAAGACGAAAAACAGTCTGGTACAACCCTGCACAAATCATGGAACGACAAAGGTCTTGCCCATTATAAACTTGAAGAATACGACGAAGCTATAAAAGCTTTTGATGACGCACTTAATATTAATCCAACCTTTGCCGATGGCTGGATAAATAAGGGACTCGTTTTTTACAAACTTGAAATGCTTTCTGATGCAAGAACAGCTTTTGAAGAAGCTCTAAAAATCGAGCCCGGCAATGCACGCGCCTCCAACAATCTGG
Source organism: uncultured Methanosarcinales archaeon (assembly GCA_964434965.1). Taxonomy (GTDB): domain Archaea; phylum Halobacteriota; class Methanosarcinia; order Methanosarcinales; family Methanosarcinaceae; genus Methanosarcina. Next base: position 11,939 of record CAYSWX010000012.1, on the reverse strand, counting down.
GAGTTGTTCTTGCCAGAGAAGGAGAATTGGATCGGGCAAAAAAGCTTTTTGAGAATACTATACAGGAAAATCCCGACGCTATTTTAGTAAATGCTAACTTAGCAGAACTTCTTTTAAACAGTGGAGGAATTGAAGAAGCTTCTAAAAAGATGAAAAGTATTTTAATTGATGACAAAAGTCCTGATCCTAATATGGGTTATATTCATTTTCTGGATGGCCGAATAAAAATTGAAGATATGGAAAGAAAGGAAAAGAAATACAGTGCCGCAGCTAAATCATTTGAAAAAGCAGCTTCTTTCAATGTAGATGAGCCGACATTTCTTCTCTGGTCGGTATATGCCAAATACCTTTGCCAAAAATATGAAACTGGTGTGAAAGCAAACTCTTCTGAGGAATCAAAAACTGAAGATATATGCTCGAATGAACTTTCTAATTCAATTGTATGTGACTTGGGAAAGGTATTAAACTTTTGTAACCTATCTGTTATCAATGATAGTTTACTTTCAAAAAAAAGAAGTAGTACTCGAATTTCTAATAATTTACTGCTACAATCTATCTTGACGCTTCTTACTTTCTCTATGTTCATATTTATTATAGCCCTTCTATTAAACGTAATCTCATTAACTTGGGATCCATTAAAACAAATTGTTGAATTCCTGAGAGAAGGTCCAATATTTCATTTGCTATTAATCACCTTTTTAATTTTAGTGCTGAGACTTTTATCATCCTCTTTATTATATTATTTATTATTAGACCCAGCTGAAAAAGATATACTTAAAAAAATATGGGAAGGATCACTTCACTGGATAGACCTACTAATCAGATTTGAAATCTTTAAACCTGAACGGTTGCTTCAAAGATTTAGGTCATACATAAGGTTTATAGCATTAAACTATCAACCTCTTGATCTAGAAGCCGATATACAAAAACGCTCAAATAAAAAAGATGGTTTTGACTTATCAACAATAAATGTTAAACAGTATCTTGCTAAATTCGACAAATATAAAGAAATCAAAGCATACACCCTGTACCTTCTGGGTTATTTCTACTTTAAACTTCAGGACTATACAACTGCTAAAGAAAAACTTCAAGAATGCATAAACCTGAGGCCAGATGTCAGGACTGATAAAGCTGCCAAAGAATTACTTGACAATATCTGGAAGCACAAAATAAAACCACCCTTCTGGACTTACTGGTTTAATTCGCCTGTTAATACCTGGAGAAGAAGAATTTTTAGCACATTCGTCATACTCGGGATTTTATCGATATTATTTGTACATGTGGAAAATCCACACCCTGTAGACTGGAATAATTCTACATCCAAAGACTATATTCCCAGCGAGATAAACTTTTATCCCTACATAATTTCGTACTCAAATAATACAACTTCAGATCTCACAGGTTCTTCGAGTAATGACAACAACGCTAACGATGAAAATGAAAATGACAACAATAACATTAACAACAATGTAACCTGGAATAATAACGGAAACAACAATGTATTCTGGAATAATTTAACTCCTGCCAGTGATGACATTTATCTGTACTATCCATCAAATAACACAACTTCAGATCTCACAGTTTCCTCGAGTAAAGATAACAATGCTAAAGATGAAAATGACAATGGCAACAATAACATTAACAACAATGTAACCTGGAATATTTTAGTTCCTGCCAGTATGAACATTTATCCGGACATACCAGACAATTACTTTGATGCAATCTTACTGTTGATTCTTATCTTGATTCTGATCTCCCCCAGTGTCAGGATAGCAGAAACTGTCAAAATTGTGCTTAAAAAAGGAAGCGATGTAAGCCTCGATTTAGGGCCAATAGTAGCTCCACCGGAATTTAACTTTGAACTTTCTCCTTCCCTGATGCTGGATGTGATCAAAAGACTGGATGAGAACCTGTAAGCAAAAGCTTTCGTAAGCGATGGACTCCGAAGGACTACATTTCTTTTTTTTGTTTCCCTTTTCGTCTTGCTCTCTGTCCGTGATGCTGCATAACGAATGAAGAAAGCTTTTTTACCTTTCATGTATACTGAAATCTCATGAGACGATGGCCTCTAAATCCAATAATCCCAGACGAAACGGCTTTGGAAGAGACATTTCTGGAAAATACAACTATCGGAAGAATCCCGCAGAAAGGGGAAGCCGGCTCTTTCTGGGAGGACCGGGGAGACCGATACCACTGCGGGGTCGACCTTTATGCCCCCGAAAATACTGAGGTCCTTTCAATTGAAGAAGGAATCGTTTCGGAAACCGGCCTTATGACTTCCCCCGAGATTCTGCCTTACTGGAACCCGACATATTACGTGATAATCAAAAACACTTCCGGGATGTTTTGCAAGTATGGAGAACTTGCAGAGTGCACAGTGAAAAAAGGAGATAAGGCAGGCTCCGGACAGTTTATAGGGCGTGTGGAAATGGTCCTTAACTGTGTGAAAATAAATGAATCCTCTCCTTCCTATATCCGGAAATTAAAGAATAAAAACCCCAGCATGCTTCATTTTGAACTCTGGAAGGATAAACCAGTTACCTCTCATAGAGACTATCTCGGAGGAAACTGGTTTTCTGAAGAAAAGCCAGAAAACCTTGTAGACCCTACGGAATATCTTGCATCAATAAAGGATTAAGTGGAAGATCTGTCACGTTCGACGCAGGAGAGAGGGCTTATAATAATATTTTGAGTCTCTTCTTTCTGCTTCTTCTTTCTACTTATTCTTTTTCGACGGACAGCAGTCAAGCTGGAAACCTTTGTTGATGGAATTCGTTTTCTTTCACCGAAAGCATCAGTGGTTCGCCTTTTGTTATTTTCTTGCTTGATTGGAGCGGTTTCATCCTGCAATGTGCGAAGGGAAAAAAATTATATTTTCGGAGATCAGGAATAATATAGACCAATTAAACTGAAACCGTTTGAACTTATATGATGATAATTTCCCAAAAGAAAGTAAATCAACATTAGTATATATGAGCATTTTGGACGTTATTTAGAAAGTTTGAGTAATATTTTTACACAGTTATGATATGTGTTTCATGCGTGTTTCAATATAAAAAGTCTATCAAAATTAGAATGAAAATCAATAAATAAACATATGTGCATAATAAAAAGATACATAAAGTAAAGAATATATTTTATGTGATTTACTAAATTATACTCATGGCCAATATATATATATATATATATATATATATATATATATACATGTATGTATATATGTATGTATGTATATATGTATGTATGTATGTATGTATGTATGTATTGACAAAAAATTAACTGCAATTAAGTATACTGTAACAAAAAATTATTTATTTTGCACGAATTCATTACTAACTCCTTTATATAAAATAAAATCAGACTTTTTCGTATGCAGGAAGGAGAGGAAAAAGAACTAACAGCTTATTGTGGGCTTTACTGCGCTGACTGCATTCACTTTCGTAATAAGCATAGTAAACTTGCGGGGCAGCTGAAAGAAGCACTTGAGGATGTAGATTTTCAAAGCTACGCCAGCATAAAAAGTCATTTTGGTGCGGAGTTTCAGCAGTATGATGCGTTTCTTACCGTGATTGAAGCCCTTATAAATTACTCCTGTTCTGAAGGCTGCAGGACCTCAGGAGGGTGCAGTTCAGCGCCCTGTCAGATAATTCAGTGCTGCAGGGAAAAAAGCTACGAGGGGTGCTGGGAATGCGGGACTTTTGAAGCATGTGAAAAGTTCGAGTCCTTAAAACCCCGCTGTGGAGCTTCGGTAATTCATAACCTCAAAGAGATCCGGGAAAATGGATTTGAAGGATGGAGCAAGCGCCGAAGGCCAATTTATAACTGGCAGCAGGCATGACAGGAGAAAATAACCAGGGAAAAAGTCCAGAACAAGATAAGTCAAAGAAAATGCGTAATTATATTTAGTGACAATTGCTCTGTGTTAAATAAATGGGTGTTCCCTTATTGCTTAGTTGGTATTATTCCTGAATGAGTGTGGCATTTCTTGTTCTTTCATCCGCCGCGCAAGGTTTGATCCAGCCGATTTACAGAAGATAAAGCGAACTCAATAACCGTGCTATGAATCCAATACCAAAGTAGCAACTATGTGGAAGGGGATAACCAATAAATGACCTGAATCTGAATTCAAACCTGAAATTATTTTGTGTATTCCTACGGCAATTCCAGCGGCAAGAAATCTCCAATCGGTGAAAAAATTGAAACATTCCAGAAACTATCAGTAATCAAAGACTATTACCTGATTATGAGAGGTGGAAAAATTGGCACTGATTTTCTCCAGTACGCCCGAAAAAATGGTTTTCCTTTTGTGCTTGTTATTGATAGGGACGAACATGCACATGCTTCAAGAAGCGGAGGTAATCAAACCAAAAATACATCTGTTAGCAGCCCGATACCTGTAAGGGGATTATATGGATGCTTTTGTGGGCACAAGCGGCTGGTATTATGAGTGGAATAAAAAGAAAAACCTTGAATGGTTTGTAGAAAACTCAGGCCTGAATTCTGTGGAGCTCAATGCAAGCTTTTATGGGTTTCCTTTTCCCAACAACATAAAAGGCTGGAGCACAAAAGGTGCCGGCATCAGGTGGAGTGTAAAAGTCCACAGGTCTATAACCCACTGGCGCCAGTTCAGTGAGAGTGCTCTTGAGATCTGGGAAAGATTTCGGGAACTATTCAGACCCCTTGACCACCTTATTGATTTCTATCTTTTTCAGGCGACGCCGAAGTTCAATGATATTGAAAGAGCCCTTGATTTTGCAGAAAAAACAGGGCTTGGAGAAAGGTTTGCTCTGGAAATAAGGAATAAAGAGCTGCTAGGGAATGATGAACTTTGTGCCGGGCTCCTGAAGGAGGTTACCCTGGTATCAGTAGACTCCCCTGATTATATTAACCGCATATTTCCCGGAAAAATTGTTTATATGAGAATGCACGGGAGGGAAAGCTGGTACAGCTATAATTATTCTCCGGAAGAGATAGAAGAAACCGCCAGGAAAATATATGAATTAGGGCGTGAAAAGATCTATATTTACTTCAATAACAACCACAATATGCTTGAAAACGCAAGGAAAGCATTAAAAGTTTTTTCGGATATGTAAACCCGGAAATTTTACCTTTATTTTCTTAAATCCCACTTATAAGGACAGAAAAATATTCGGTTTGAGGTCTCTTATTCTGATTTCTTTCCGGGTCAATTAGCAGGCAAAGTTTAATCGTTAACTAGAATTATGAATAAATTATTATATAAAGAAGTATATTTTAAATTTGATCCGGATATCCCCCATGGTCAAAAGTTAAATGTCTCAAAATAAAAGTTCAATTTTTCTGGCATTGTTACTGATGACAAAAGACTCGTCCGGGACTCCCTATATATAAAAAAGAAGTGAAATATATGTTCTGGAGTAAAGATAATATTGTAGAGAGGCTGAGCAAAATACCCAGAACGCTTGAAGATATCTCAATAGAGATCTTTGAAGGCGTACCCCCGGCAAATGATCTGGTATACAAAGCAAACCTTTCTAAAGAACATTGTACAGATGCATCCAGCGGTTACAGAAACCCTCAAACAAACATAAGTGTAGAACAGGTAAGCATAGAACAGGAACTTATGTATCCTTACATAGATAGCTCTGTTTCAAACGAATTTACCGTTCAGCCGGCGCCGTACCAGTTTATGCTGCCTTATGAGATCCTTGGCAATAATATCAGAAAAGAATATAGAATCATTCAGCCAGGGGAATTAAAAACAAAGTTTCCTGTAGCATATAAACAGCTAATGGAAACAAAACAAAATCCCGACACAGATAAACCGGAACTTGATTCTGCCGACTGCTACCGCCTGGAAAACGAAAACTTTCTGCAGTACATAAAAACGCCTAAAATAATCGTTACCAACCACTACCGTCTTAATGCTTCATATGACGTGAGTGGAAAACATGTGTTTGCAGACGGAATAGGAGTTGTCCTTGGAGATCCCACTCTCTACCACTATGTTACAGCTGTACTTAATTCTTCAATTGCAAGGGCTCTTCCTGAGATCTGGAACCGGGAAAAAATGCAGAACAACAACCATTTGAGCTCAAAAATGCTGAAAAGGTTCCCAATAGAGTTCCCTAAAAAACAGATCACTGAGACACTTATAAGCAATATCTGCAGATACCTTATTTACCTCAACGTGCAAAAACAGACTGCAAAGGACTACTCTATACCCGATTACCAGAACCTGATTGATTTCTACAAAAGAATTGCAGACCTTCTGATCCTGGACACTTACATCACAGATGATCTTGATCCGAAGCTTCTTGAAATTCTCTCAGAAAATATCACAGCTCCCGAAGAAGAATTCGAATACAACGATGAAATCAATCTTCTGATAGGGTTGCAGGCAATAAAGAAAAACATACTGGACTCTACTAATTTCCGGAAATGCAGGTTCAACAGTGAATTCACCAATATTCTGGCTACCCTGAAAAATAACGGCGCCTGGTAAAATAAATCAGGATAAAAAGAAATAAGGAATTTGGTTTTAGGGATTTTTAGTTTTCTTATTCCTTTTCATTTTCAGTCGATCTTTTTCCAGCCGGTTTTTCAGGTCAATTTTTCCTGGTTAATGTATTCTCTGTTAATGTATTCTCTGTTAATGTATTCTCTGTTAATGTATTCTCTGTTAATGTATTCTCTGTTAATGGAGTCTCTGTTAATGTATTCTCTGTTAATGGAGTCTCTGTTAATGGAGTCTCTGATTGATTTCCCGGTTTATTGTAGCTAATTATCTCCAGACAATCATTCAGTCCTGCATGAATCCGATGGGTAGCCTCCCTGAGAAGCCGAGAAAATACACGTCCTGCAATCCTTTGGTTCGAGGCTCTTGATTAGCCCAACAAGCGTTTGTTTATTCAAATCCTCTTTTTTCATGACAAATGAAACGTTGCTGTTTAACATTTTTATCTCCTGCATACTCAGGTCTTTTGAAGTGCATACAATTATAGGGATATCCACGGTTTCAGGGTTTTTCTTAAGAGACCTTATAACCTCAAAACCTGAAGTATCAGGCATTATCAGATCCAGAATTATAGCATCAGGAAGTTCTGTTGATGCCCTGTAAATTGCCTCCTTTCCTCCATGTGCCCTGCTGATAACGTAACCTTCATCTTTAATCAGAGAAGATATTAGTTCGATCACAGATTCCTGGTCATCGGCTATCAGAATTTTTGGAGACTCCTTTTTTGTTTTCTCTTTCAAACGGTCCAGAGTTAACAGCAGGACTGACCTTTCAACCGGTTTTACAAGATAGTCAAATGCGCCACAGAGCATGTTGCAGCCGCCCAGATCATTTATTGAGAGGATAAGTACTGGAATCCCGGAAGTCACACTGTCTTTTTTCAGGTTATTAAGCACGTCCCATCCGTTCATTTCAGGCAGCATAAGATCCAGAGTAATTACAAAAGGCTTTAACTTCTGGGCAAAAAAAAGGGCTTCTTTCCCGGTAGCTGCCTGAGCTACTCTGTAGCCAGCTTCGGTTAATGTGAAGATCAGAAGTTCCCTTGATAGTTTATCATCCTCAACAACCATCACAAGAGGTTCGGAGCCGTCCGAGCCTTCAGGCTCAAAAATGACAGGGATATTTACATCCTCAGGTTTTTCTGCCAGAACTTCTGTATCGGGTTCAGTTGTTTCACCTGTAATATAAAACGTTTCAAGAACATTTACCTCATTTTTCTCGCATGTTTCAGGTATTTCCATTTTTTCCCCGGTTTTCAGGGTCTTGATGGGCAGTTCAAACATGAAAGATGAACCTATTCCGGGTTCGCTCTCAACCCATATTTTACCTCCATGCATCTCAATAAATTTCCTGGAAAGAACAAGACCAAGGCCGGTACCTTCGTATTTGCGGCCAAGGGCAGAATCGATCTGTTTAAAAGGTTTGAAAAGTTGTCTTATCCCATCTTTAGAAATTCCTATGCCAGTGTCGGATACAGTAACTCTGACCCCTTCTTTGGATATTGACCCCAGCACTTCAACAGAGCCGCCTGCGGGAGTAAACTTTATAGCATTGCTCACAAGATTGTACATAATCTGCTTGAAACGCATCCTGTCAGCGTAAATAAAGAAACCCGATTCTGCATTAAAGTTCATTGAAATGTTTTTTCTCATGGCAAGAGGAGAGATTATATTTTTTGTATCAGTAAAAACATCGTGCAGAGAGAAATAATCAAGTTGAAGAGCCATTTCCCCTGCTTCTATCTTGGAAAGATCCAGAATACTGTTTATGAGTGAAAGGAGATGTTTTCCACTACTTGAAATATTTCCAAGAAACTTTTTATTGAGTTCATCAAACTCTCCTGTAGTTCCTCCAAGCATGAGATCAGAAAAGCCGATTATGGCAGTAAGGGGGGTACGCAGTTCATGGCTCATGGTCGCAAGAAATTCGCTCATTGCGCGGTTTGCCCCTTCGGCTGCAAGCTTTGCCTGCAGGAGTTCTTCTTCAGCTCGTTTGCGGTCCGAGAGATCTATGAAGCTTTCAACAAAATAACCTGTTCCTCCTATTGAGACGGGCACAACACTTCTAAGGATGGGTATAGACTCTCCTGTGGCTTTAAAAAGTATACTTTCAGAGAGATCTCCAGCCTGGTCCAGAGGAAGGTTATTACATTTCTCTTCCCCTGGCTGGCAGATTAACTGGTTGCAGGTCATCCCCATAAGTTCCTTATCGGAATAGCCCGTAGTTTTCAATGCTACCGGATTTGCGTCAACAATTTCCCTGGAAGAAGCTTCGATCAACAGGATGCCGCAAAGTGTATTGTCAAGAATGGTTTTGAGCCTTTCTCGGTCCTCCTGCTTACATCTTTCTATGTTTTTACGATAGGTAATATCCTGGGCTACTATCTGAACAACATTATCTTTTCTGTCAATAAGCGACAGGCTAACTTCAATATCAACAACTTCCCCACCGGGTTTCTGATATTTCATTTCAAAACGAGAAGAATCCTGTTTGAAAGTTTCCTTAAGTGCCTGCTGAAGCTCAGGAAGATACTCGCCTGGAATAAAAGACATTAGAGAGAGATTGAACGGGCGTTTCTGTCCGAACCCGAAAATTTCGCAGCCTTTTCTATTGATATTCAGGACTTTTTTTCCGTCTGAAATAATAACGGCATCGCTGGACTGTTCAAAGAGAGCCCTGTACATCCTGTCTTTTTCCTTGAGATCGTCTTCTGCTTCTCTATAAAGTACCAGGGTATTTTCGAGATCTATCCATCTCCTGAAAGAAAAGATTCCCATTCCAAAAGAGGCATATATCGAAAGAATGAGCAGGAGCCCCATACCCTCAATGCTGTAAGTTTCAACAAATAATATAATTGATTCAAAAAGATTATAGTTAGAAGCTATCAGTGTAAATAGAAATCCCAGAACCAGAATAACTATCAGTTCATTAGATTTTTTTGTGAACGGTGATCTTTGAATATTTTCCATCCAGTCATCTCCTTAAAGAACCAGAATTTATTAAGACCCTAACAACACCTGGCGCCCGTCCATGCATGAATCTAACATTGATTTGAACCTGACAATGTCAATTGGCTTTGAAATATATCCGCTGCATCCTGCTTTTAAAAACCTTTCCTCATCGCCTTCCATAGCATGAGCTGTAAGAGCTATTACAGGTGTTTTATGGACTTCTGGGAGTTTTTTGATTTCTTTAAGGACTTCAAGCCCGTCAAATCCCGGCAGCTGTATGTCAAGAAGTATTAAATCAAACCTGTTTTCTTTAGCAATTTTGAGAGCTTCAAACCCGTCCTTTGCCTCTTTACTCTCATATCCAAAAGTAGTAAGAAGGAATCTTATAAGTTCCATAATTACAGTATTGTCCTCAACCACGAGTATCCGTTTCATTTGAATGTCCCCTCAACCAATATATAGTCAGATCTGACAAAATACGGATATCTCTGGTAAACGGACTGCTTTTCCAAAGCCTGGACTATTATATCCTGATGATAATTCTATCAGTCCATATAAAGATCATAAATTCCTATAGGCGCCAGAGCTAAAGCAAAAAGTATTTTTGGCAGACCCAATTAGACAAGTAAATCAAGTACCCTATCGTTTTCCCCAAATTGAAAGACTTACCATCTGGTAAGTAAAATATCAAATTTATTTACCCCAAATATGGCAGAATTTTTTGATGTTTAAAAGTTAAAGAGTAATTGTACTCCATACATATAAAAACTATGTTTACCGCCAAAGAAAAGCCAGATTGGAAGGTAAGTAGAAATTCATTTCTTAAAATGCAAAAATATGTTTTTCAGAAAAAATGACTGGTAACCAGAGAGTAACTCAAGAATATCCAGGGAATAACAAGGGTTAAACAGGAAATATATCAGAACAAACTTCAGGGATCAGGATGAAAAGCAACTGAAAAACTAAGTTTATTAGAAGATCTGAAAATTGTCCAGAAAAACTTTAAAAAAATTAAAAAAATAGAAGCAAAGAAATAGCAAAAAGTAAAAAAAGATGATGAGAGAAGTTAAAATTCAGATTTTTTTTAACTTATTGAAACTTGCCACCTTTTCAGGATCACACTGGGCTTACCTTAACGTCCATCTGGACCTTTTCCTGACCTGCGGACACTCCATTGTGCCAGGTTGTCACATAATCCCCTTTTGAGACCCTTCCGTCGCCATCTACGTCCACGTGAACACGAAGTGAATAACTCCTGTTATCGGCAAGTTCTGGGAAAACCAGGGTAAACGGAATGGAGTTGGCACTGCCAGGAGTCAGAGACACGTCCTTTATTGAGGTTTCAGCAATTACGGTTGAAGGAGCATCTACAAGGCTGACGTCTTCAAGCCGGATGTAGACAGTTGCATTCTCAACAGGGGCTTTCTGACTATCAAAAAGGATATTTCCCTGAATAGTCCCGTAGGTTTTGGAGGGAATAGAGTAATCCCCCAGCACGAAGCTTGCGTTTATCCCGTTGACCGAGACCGTGTACTCCCCTGGCTCAAGCCCTTCGAGGTCTATTGGGATATATTCTTCAAAGGGGACCAGGTTACGAGTACAGGGGACGCCGTTCTGGATAAGCGTGGGCAGATCCACAAAGAATACATTCCCTTCCCTTGTAACGGTAATGTTTTCACTGTCGATATTCTCGCAGCTTCCCCCAAGCATCCCGGAAGCCACAGCCCTTACCTGAGGTGGAATCGAACGGGTCATAATTATCATCACTTTTTCGACAGATGCCTTTCCAGCTACATATGAGCCTTCGGGAACATGTACCTGCTCCTGCACATTCCCACCTCCGACCAGAGATTCATTTTCCAAAGAAGTTGAATTCTTCCCACTGCTGTCAATGCAACCGCTTAACAACAGTGTCATCAAAATCAAAGATAAACTCAGTAATTTTTTCAAAGTTTTCGTTTTCCTCACTCCTTCTTTTGTAAATTCCTAATATTCCACATTAGATATAATTTTTGCTTTAACTTTAACTCAATTTGAAGTCATGAGGAGGAAACTTTAAAAATTATAATGGATGCTGCTTTTGTGATAGTGTAATATAGGAAGACTTTGAAATATTAAAAATTAGGATCTTTATTATTCTACTTTTTCGTTCAGGAGGGCTAAATGACGGCTAATTCGACAAAGAGATCTGATAATGAGAAAATTTTAGCCAAAGGTAATGCTGGTGAAAAAAACAAAAAACAGAAAGATAATAAACAGGCTCTGCTTGAGCGTTATGAGCGGCAGCTGAAGGACCTGGATTCTGAACTGGTCACCTCCGACGATGAGGTCGCATTGCAGGAGGCCTTCAAATATGCAAAAGAGATAATGGGGCCTGAAGAGCTTGTGGAGTGGTTTACTTCCCTGGCCGAGCCCTTCTACAGGTCAGCGGCCTGGGAAATGCTTTTACCCATTTATGAAGAACTGCTTTACACTGCAGAAAAAGAACTCGG
>CAYSWX010000011.1:0-88386 GCA_964434965.1 uncultured Methanosarcinales archaeon | reverse complement strand
CAGAATCCATCACACACTTACTCTGTAGCAGGAAACTATACCGTCAATCTTACAGCAAGCAACGGAAACGGTACAAATTCGACTTTTGCCACGATTACTGTTTCTTCCCCGCCTTCAGGTCCGAATAAGCAATTTGCGTATATTACTAACTATGATAACAATAGTGTCTCTATCATTGACACCTCCACAAACACTGTTACAGCCACTGTGTCTGTAGGATCCGGATCCAATCCTTATGGAGTTGCAGTGAATCCAGCTGGAACAAAGGTATATGTGGCAAACGGCAACAGCAACAGTGTCTTTGTGATTGATACAGCCACAAACACTGTTACAGCCACTGTACCTGTAGGATCTGCTCCTCAGGGAGTTGCAGTCAACCCAACGGGAACAAAGGCATATGTGGCAAACGGCAACAATGTCTCTGTCATTGACACCTCCACAAACACTGTTACAGCCACTGTGCCTGTAGGATCTGCTCCTCAGGGAGTTGCAGTCAACCCAACGGGAACAAGGGCATATGTGACAGATATGTTTAGCGACAATGTCTCTGTCATTGACACCTCCACAAACACTGTTACAGCCTATGTGACTGTGGGATCTGCTCCTCAGGGAGTTGCAGTCAACCCGACGGGAACAAAGGTATATGTGGCGAACCAGGAAAGTAACAGTGTCTCTGTCATTGACACTTCCACAAACACTGTTACAGCCACTGTGCCTGTAGGATCTGTTCCTTATGGAGTTGCAGTCAACCCGGCGGGAACAAAGGCATATGTGGCGAACTACTTCAGCAACAGTGTCTCTGTCATTGACACTTCCACAAACACTGTTATAGCCACTGTGCCTGTAAGAAACAATCCTATAGGAGTTTCAGTGAATCCGGCTGGAACAAGAGCATATGTGGCGAACTCTGGTGATGACACTGTCTCTGTCATTGACACCTCCACAAATGCTGTTACAGCCACTGTGCCTGTGGGATCCGGGCCTTCTGCCTTCGGACAGTTTATAGGTTCTGTTCCTGTACAAGAGCCCGTTCTTCCTGTTGCTAACTTCAGCAGCAACGTGAGTAACGGTTCTGCTCCTCTCTCGGTTCAGTTTACTGACAGTTCCTTAAACGCAACTGGATGGAACTGGGACTTTGGAGACGGTTTTAACTCAACAGAACAGAACCCGTCACACGTCTACGTGTCCTCAGGGAGCTACACGGTCAACCTGACTGTTACGAACACAGCAGGAACCAACACGTCCTCAAGGACTGGGTACATTCTTGTCTCAGCCCCTGTCCTGACTGCTGCGTTCAACGGCACCCCAACATCGGGCACAGTTCCGATGAACGTCACCTTCACCGACCTCTCCACCGGTAGTCCGACCGGGTGGGCGTGGTTCTTTGGCGATGAGGCATACACGCAAACGTGGACACAGATGAACGCGAGTTCCGGGTGGCCAGCAAGAGCCTGTTACAGCAGCGTTGCGCTTCCCGACGGCAGCATCGTCCTCATGGGCGGCTGGGACGAAAATAACAATTTGAATGACGTTTGGCGGTCAACAGATAAAGGTGCAACCTGGACGAAAGTATCGAATGCCGGGTGGTCAGCACGTGCCCATCATTCAAGCGTCGTGCTGCCTGATGGTAGTATCGTCCTCATGGGTGGTTCTGACGACGCCACCTGGAGGAACGACACATGGCGGTCCGCTGATAAAGGCATAACGTGGACGCTGGTGAACGCGAGTTCTGGGTGGACTGGAAGGTATTCTCACAGCAGCGTTGCGCTTCCTGACGGTAGTATTGTCCTTATGGGTGGTTCTGACTACGCCGCCTGGAGGAACGACACATGGCGGTCCGCTGATAAAGGCGCTACCTGGGAACGGATGAACGAAAGTGCCGGGTGGACTGGAAGGATATTCCACAGCAGTGTCGCACTGCCTGACGGTAGCATCATCCTCACAGGAGGTCTTGACGGCACCGCCCGCCTGAATGACACCTGGATGTCGGAAGACAACGGCGCTACCTGGACTCTAATGAACAGGAGTTCGGGGTGGATGGGAAGAACTTCTCACAGCAGTGTCGCTATGCCTGATGGTAGTGTCCTCCTTATGGGTGGTCTGGGCATTGACAACACTCCCTTGCATGATATTTGGCGGTCGACAGATAAGGGGAGGACTTGGACGAAAGTAGCGGATGCCGGATGGTCAGGAAGGTACTATCACAACGTCGTTGCGCTTCCTGACAGTAGCATCGTTCTTATGGGCGGTCTTGACAATACCACTTTCCTTAACGACACCTGGCGTCTACAGCCTGCAGGATCAACCAGTCCTAACCCCACGCACACCTACACCTCTGCCGGTAACTACACCGTCATCCTGAAAGTGAGCAACGCGGCAGGGTACAATGCACTCTCTAGGACAGGGTACGTTTTGGTTCTCCCAGTACCAGTACTTCCTGTTGCCAATTTCAGCAGCAACGTGACCAGCGGTTCTGCTCCTCTCTCGGTTCAGTTTACTGACAGTTCCTTAAACGCAACTGGATGGAACTGGGACTTTGGAGACGGTTTTAATTCAACAGAACAGAATCCAGTGCATACTTACTCCATAGGAGGAAACTACACCGTCAATCTTACAGCAACCAATGGAAATGGTACTAATTCTACTTTTGCCACGATAACTGTTTTAGAATATAACCCTGCTTACAGGATTGACAAAATCGTTACTGATGTTTCCGGAAACGGTTCTTCAGCTAATGTCACAAGAGCAGGAGATATTATCAGCTACCAGATTAATGTTAATAATACAGGAAACATTGACCTGACAAACGTAACCGTTACTGATCCTCTTGTTGGAAATCTTACAGGTCCCTCTGGTGATGATTCTCAAACAGGGGTTTTGAATGCGGGAGAGAGCTGGACCTTTACTGGAACTTACACTGTTACTCAGGCTGACCTGAACAGTAATGGTGGAGGAGACGGTTTCATCAACAACACAGCAACTGTTGACTGTGCTGAACTTGATCCACAATCTGACACTATTACAGTTCCAATAAAACAGATCTCTGCTTGCGATATTAATAAAATGGTAATTGATGTTGCTGGCAAAGGTCCTGAAGGAAATATTAGCTCTGCAGGTGAAGTTGTTCAGTTCCAGGTAAATGTAACAAATACAGGAAATGTTGACCTTACCAACATAAGTGTTCATGATTCTCTGATTAACCTTACAGGTCCTTATGAAGAAAGGAATCTGTATGGTCTTTCCCAATCTATGCAAACATTCCAGGCTTTACAGAATGCTGATAGTGTTCTTGTAGTTGGGGAAACCTGGATCTACCTTGGAAACTACACTATTACTCAGGAAGACCTTAACAATAATGGAGAAGGAGACGGTTTCCTTAATAGTACGGTAACCTTTGACTCTGATCAGACGGAGCCGATTAATGACAGTACTGTTATATATGGCAATGAAAGCGGAAATGAAACTGGTAATGAAAGTATAGGAATCCATATCGACAGGAATCCTGCTTCTTGTATCTACAAATCCGTAATCGAAGTCGATAATGGTGGAGATTGTATTGTCGACGATGCCGGAGACATTATCCGGTACAGAATTGTGGTAAAGAATGAAGGCAATGTTGACCTTACCAATGTTTCAGTAAACGATACTCTGACTACCCTTACAGGTCCAGGTGGAGACGAAGTCGACTCTGGAGTTTTAAATGTTGGTGAGGTCTGGAAATTCTATGGTAACTATACCGTTACTCAGGAAGACCTTAACAATAATGGTGGAGGGGATGGAGATATTGATAACACTGCAAGTGTAAGTTGCAGTGAGCTTCCAGATAAAACTGCCAGTATAAGCCAGCCCATATCTCAAAATGCTTATTTGCGCATTTACAAATCCGCTATTGGAGTTGATAATGCCGGAGACTGTATAGCTAATAAAGCAGGAGACATAATCGAATACCAGATTGCTGTAAAGAATGACGGAAAAATCGATCTTACCGGCGTTTCTGTAATCGATCCCCTGATTTCCCTTAAAGGCCCTGTAGAGTCCAAATCTGCTGATGGAGTTCTTAGAGTTGGCGAACTCTGGGCTTATACTGGAAATTATACTGTCACTCAGGCAGACATAGACAGCAACGGTGGCGGTGATGGGGATATTGACAACACGGCAACTGTTATCTGTTCCGAACTTCCAAATGCTACCAGCAGCATAGGAGTTCCTCTTGTCATTACCAGAACTGATGGAAAAGATACGGGTTCAGAGTCTAATAATACATCCACAGATAATGGTAATTCGGTAAATCCTGGAACCAATACAGATAATGATCCTGGTAGTTCCGGAGGTAGCAGTCGCAGCAGTAGCGGTAGTGGTGGAGCCAGTGTTTCTCCAGAATCTTCCAAAAACATTGAGGTAAAGGAGATTTCCCAGGCATTTGTCACCAGTGGAAATTCTATTAAATTTAATTTCCCCAAGAATGCCACTTCTGTTACACACATCACTTTTGATGCAAAGAAAACAGCTGGCAAGACAACAACTATTGTTGAAATGCTTAAGGAAAAATCCAATCTTGCCTCAACAGCTCCTTCCGGAGAAGTCTATAAGTATCTCAATATCTGGGTTGGAAACAGCGGATTTGCAAACCCAATGAATATTGAAAATGCTGTAATTTATTTCAGGGTTGAAAAAGCCTGGATGAAGGAAAAAGGAATTGAAAGCTCTTCAATCTTCCTTAACAGGTACAGCGACGAAAAATGGAATGAACTGCCTACCAGCCTTTCAGGAGAAGATGGCAAGTACCTTTATTTCACAGCCAAATCTCCAGGATTCTCTGTATTTGCAATAACTGCTAAGACAGCAGCAGAGGGATCTGGTATTGAAGTTCATCCCAAATACGATACTGACGACGTTGAAAAAACTGGAGATGAAACATCAAAACCACAGGCAAATGAAGAAACTTCGGGTAAAAACGCCTCTAAATTTGGATTGATTTCCCTGGTAGTTTTCTTACTGATGGCCGGTCTTGCTGTCGTATTTTTGTACAAAAGAAGACAGGAAGAACAGAAATAAATAAGGCAACTGTTTAATGTACGGATTAGCGGCGTTCTATCGAGCGCCGCGAAAATATTTTTTATTGCTGATAACGTTTTTTAATGATTGAATCTCATTTTTGGCTTCAGGAAAAATTTAAAACAAAAATTCCTTTGTCCGGAGTTTATAATATCTCAAAAAAGAATGGCTAACGCTTGTGATAATTGGGAGTCCCTCAAAAAAGTAATTAAGTTCTATACATGTTTAGTTCAATTTTGACGTCTCCAAATCTTGAATTCGCCCACCGATTGATACTTATGTGATTTTCACCATCTCTATACTAAAGAAACCGTAATAGGGCGTCTTATTATAGAGGTTTTGTGTTAGATCCTATATAGTGGGAAATTAACTATTTTTGTGCCATGCCAATTTGTTTAATTGGTTCTATATTTATCTGTTTTATATTAAAATTGTTGGATTTATTTCCAACATAATTAATTTTTTGTTAGATCCTATGCCGATCATGTCGCTTGATGTGGCTTCATGCTATAAAGAATAAACTCCGGTTAAAGCTTCGAGTTCCATTTTTTTACTCCAAAATATGATAAGGGGAAATGGAATAACTATTCTATTTTTCCTGTGATTGAAACCCCATCATGAAACCCCATCATATTTGAAGAGGATACCTAATAACTTATTTATATTTCCTGAATTTTTCAAAAAGAAACATTTATATATATTTATGTCTCCTTTTAAATAATGAGTTAGTTATCTATAATTTAATTCCAAATGTTTTATACTTCAAATGTTCGTATTTTTTCAACTTATCGGGGGAAAATAAATTTCACTCATTTGCTGGAAATTTATGGATTGAATAAAGTCTTAAAAATATACTCAAGAGGGCGGTCATGATGGTACCATCTGCCTGAACGACACTTGGAAGGTGCACACCACGGGAATATATACTTTATTTTTCATCAATCAATTCGTTCTCTTATCAATCCTTTTTTGCCTCTACTATGTAACTGGCAAACTGGTCAGCAATAATGGAATAAAGGTGAATTATACACGAAAGATCAATCATTTCGCGCTATTCTTCCTGCCGACTATCCTGAGCCTGGTGTTTGTCTACGATAAATCCTCAGTAACGCGGGTGCTCGGACTGGTCTTTGCCATCTGTGCGTTATTTATCTTTATCCAGCCGTTACGGGAACGGAGCGGAATTCTCCAAACCATGTTCCTGTCCTTTGACCGGCCCGAGGATCGCCCCCACACCCTGCGCTGGCTGATAACACAATATATCGCGGCTGCCATTGTTATCATCCCCCTGACGATGTATCTCGCTTCGGTGAACTTAGAGGCGCTAGTGCTTATTCCTATCCTGATCAACGGGCTGGGGGACGGGCTTGCCGAACCCGTCGGTGTGAGGTTTGGCCGGATAAAATATAATGCTTGCGCCCTCTTCTCCGATAAAATTTATCAGCGTTCGATTGAGGGGAGTCTGTGTGTTTTTGTCGCAGGGATCCTGAGTATCGTCGTATTGAGTCACGAGTTTACTCCCCCGCAATTCATTGCTGCACTTGTGACAATTCCACTTGCCACGACACTTGCTGAGGCTTTTTCGCCACATACCTGGGACTCACCATTTATCTTTGGAGTTGCCGGCGTGCTGCTCATCGGGATCGTGAATCTATTATAAGAATCTACAGGGGGAATACCCCCACTGACGGCTCCAGTTCGCAGGATCAAACGATCCGATCCCCAAGCCCACCTCCTATGAGTCCACTGGTACTTACGCAGTGACATTGCAGACGTCCAATGCCGGCGAGTACACCTACACGGAAGATTGGGTACGTTTTGGTTCTCCCTGCTTTCCGGGATCTCTGGAGGTAGAAGCGGTCACGGAGGTGGAACTGGCAGCTCACGTATTGTTTCTGCTACTTCTGAAAATGTTGACGTGAACGAAACTTCGACGAAAGAAAATGAGACTAAGATTCAGTTTGAAGTAGAGACTGAATATGTTGAAGAAAATACTTGAAATAATACCATAAAACCACGGCTACAAATGAAGAAACTACAGGTAAAAACACCCCTGGATTTGAAATGATCTACGGGATAGCCTGTCTGCTTATTGTATTTCTATACAAAAGAAAATAAAAACAGGAGTAAATAAGGTAACTGTTTAAGTTCTAATTAGCGGCGCTCCCTCAAGCGTCGCAAAAATATTTTTTTATCTCTGATAACGTTTTTTAATGATTGAATCTCATTTTTGGCATCAGGAAAGGATTAATAAACAATTCTTCCATAACCTGCAGAGGTTAAAATAAACAACAGGAAGACCTTTTAATGATTCCAAAAGCCTCTTACGATGTCATCGTTGTGGGTGCAGGCCCTGCGGGTTCTACTGCCGCCCTTTATGCCGCAAGGGACGGGGCCTCTGTCCTTCTTCTTGATAAAAAAAGAGAAATTGGAAACCCAATTCAGTGTGCCGGTTTTCTTCCAGATGCCTCGGAAGTCCAGGCTCTGATGCCTGATGCAAAACTGCCGGAGACACTGAATAATTATCCTGATTCCTGCGTGCTCCGGCGTATCAAAACCCAGCGCATCATTCCTCCAAACTGCAATGCAAAAGAATTTGCTGTAAAAGGAGCTGTCCTCGACCGCCGCCGCTATGACCAGTTCCTTGCCGAGCAGGCGGCAGAGGCTGGGGCTGAACTTATGGTAAAAACGCGTGTTACAAAAATACAGGGCACAACTGTTGAAACTTCAGGGATCTTTGGGAAACAAACGCTCAAAGCAAAAGCGGTTATTGGAGCTGATGGTCCGAATTCCCTGGTTGCGAAATCAAAGGGCCTTGCCATGAAACCCGAATCAAAGGAAACCTCTGTTGCTATTGAATACCAGGTCAGGAACGTTGACATTGACCCGGACGCCCTTGAGATGTATTTCGGAAAAAACTATGTCCCCGGCGGTTATGCGTGGATTTTCCCTGAAGGCGAGGGACGGGCAAATATAGGAATAGGAATCCGGAGCGGAATGACTGAAAAAGGGGTCTCTGCAAAAGAGTACCTGCACCGTTTCATGCAGGAACACCCTCTTGCCGCCCCAAAACTGAAAAACGCCATTATAATGAATGTCATCGCAGGCATTATTCCTGTAAACGGGGCCCCTGCAAACACTGCAACCGAAGATTCACTTATCGTTGGTGATGCTGCAGGCCACATTATCGCAACAAACGGAGGTGGAATCCCCCCTGCAATGATTGCCGGAAAAATTGCCGGGGAAACTGCAGCTGAATTTGCAGCCGGAAAATGCAGGCTTGAAGAATATGACAGGCGCTGGAGGGCTCAGTTCGGTTCAGCGCTGGAAACTTCGGTTCAGGCAAGGCAGATAATGGATGGGATTATGAAATCTGACGCCCTTATGAATGCGGCTTTTAAGTTTATTTCCCCTGAGCAGATGAAAGTCATGCAGTGCGGAAAACTTCCGGGCCCTGTAAAACTCGGCCTTCAGGCTCTGAACCGCGGAAAGAAATAAATCTTCAGTTCTAAATCTTCAGTTCTGGCAGTCAGTCAAAATCTACCTGCCCGGATACTATTTTTTATCCATTTCATGTGCGTTTTTTGGTTCTTAACCTTCTGTCCCCTCTTCTTTTATTTTCCCCTTCTCTTTCCCCGTAGCTTTGCTGATCGTTATCTATTCTCTTCAAATGGACTTCTCTTCAGCCGATTTTTCTGCTGTCCGGGTCTTCCTTAATTCGGTTTCAGCGTCCTCTTTATTGTATTTTGCTTCCAGATAGCCGGGCTTTATTTCAAGCGCTTTGTCAAAAGAAGCAATGGCTTCTTCATACCGTTTCAGAATTACAAATTCGAGCCCTCTGAGGTTCCAGGCACCTGCAAAGTCAGGTTTTAACGCCAGAACCTTATCAAAATACTCAATTTTCTTTTCCGGATCAGTTTCTGCCACTGCAAGCCCGTACCATTCCTCTACGGTCTTTCCCTCTATCTTCTTTTTGAACAATTTGTCCAGAAACGCCAATTGCATCACTTCCCATTCAATATATGCGGGGTCGATAGAAATATGTAATGATGCCTATTTCCTTCTTTATTGAAAAAACAGGTGCAATTGACTGAAAATTTCAGTTTGTCTTTTCCCGATTGTGATGCACAGTGGAGAAATCCCGAGAAAATTAAGATAGTCAAAAGCAGAATAAAAATAAAACTAAACTAAAAAATTTAAAAAAGAAAGTTTCCCTGATTATAATGAAAGCAGGGTACTTTCGTTATACACGCTGTCAAAGTCTGAACTTATTACCAGTTTAGTAATATTATCAAGGGTAGTTACGTTATAGGTTACTCCCCGTTCGCTCGAGTTTGTCTGGTAAGCTTTGATCTTTTCATTCAATTCAGGCTCCGGGTTAAGGTAGATGAATGTCTGCATGTATCTTCCGTCACCCAGCTTTTTGAGGCTTCTGTAGTATTGTTCGGCGGGAATATCTGAAGTATTTGTCTTTTTGCCCACTGCCTGGTATATGTTTTTTTCAGGATCTGCCTGGCTCAAAATCTGATTATATTCAGTAGTAGCAGTTTCATTTCCTTCGAGGACATTGACAACGCCTGCTACAGTCTGGATAGGGCCTATAATTGAAGGGGTTCCAACAACGTTCCATATATTGTAAGTACCATTTGTACGGTCGAGGATGGTATATCCTTCATACGGCATTGCCTGTGTATTCAGAGGCATGTTCATTTTCTGTTCAGGAATCTGGTGCAGCTCAAAGCCGCTCTCATTACCATAATTTGCACTATATCTCTTCGTGACATCAGCACCATAAGAGAAGGACTCATTCGTAGTCTGTTTGTTTCCAAAGATGGCTTCCATTGGCGTTCCTTCGGTTCTTTGAAGGTCAATGTAAACAGCATTTGTCACCCCTTCAGGGGACATATTCAATCCGTCGGCAATGGATTTAAATTCGTGATTGACCTGTTTGCCCTGAACCTGGGAGAATGAAACCAGAACAGGGTCTCCATCAGTTTCTGGAGTTGAGGCTTTGTCATCATTATCTGTTCTTGTACCACCCGCGAAATATATCATACAGGCAGAGAGGAGCATTGTTACTGCCAGGAAGATAGCCAGATATTTCTGGTTCTTTGTTGCTGGATCCTTTCGTTTCATAAATGAAACCTCATAACATAATATAAATTATTCAGAATGTAAAACTCACATTGTATCTAAATGTATTGGCTTTCTATTTGTATTACTGTTCTACTATAAAAAACAGTTTCCACATTTGTTTTCTAAAAATAGAAAAAAGTTTATGGGGTGAATTTTGAATTTCAGGTTTTAATTTCTATTTTTAAGGTTTCTTTCTGATTTATCTCACTCAAGGGTCAGGATCTTGAGCATATTTGTACCTCCGGGTTTTCCGGAAGCAGGGCCCTGGGTAAGGACTACTATATCATCACTCTTTGCAAATCCCAGTTCTTTTGCTTTTTTTGTTGTTTCCTTTTCCCAGCTTTCAATAGGCTCCTTTACAACAACAGGATAAACTCCATAAGACAGGGAAAGGAACCTGCAGGTTTCGGGGATGCGGCTGAATGCCAGTATCCAGGGGTCAGGCTTAAAACGTGAGATCCTGCGAGGAGTCGCTCCGCTTCTTGTTGGAGTCAGTATGGCTGTAACAGGCAGTTTCTGCAGGGCTTCATGAACCTGAAGGGTGATCACTTCGTCCACTGACATTTCTCTGGCGGTTATGGCCTTGATCATTGTATCAAGCCCCCACTTAGTCAGGGAGCGCCAGTTTTCAGTAGTCTTTGCAATCTTTGCCATCATCTCAACGGCTTCTACAGGGTAGTTCCCAACTGCGGTCTCTTCTGAGAGCATTATGGCATCTGTACCATCAAGAATTGCGTTTGCGACATCTGTGGCTTCGGCTCGTGTGGGCCTTATATTATCAGTCATGGAAGCCAGCATATGGGTTGCTGTAATTACAGGAATTCCCAGGAGCTTTGACTTCTGGATCAGTTCCTTCTGGACTGAGGGAACCTCCTGGATAGGAATTTCAACTCCCAGGTCTCCTCTTGCGACCATGAGGGCATCGGTTTCTTCAAGAATTTCATCAATATTCTCTACAGCCTGTCTGCGTTCAATTTTTGAGACAACATATACCTGCTTTCCTCTGGCTGCAGCAAAATTCCGGACCTTTCGGATATCTTCGGCCTTTTCGATAAAAGATATGCTGAAAGTATCAATTTCTTCATCAAGGGCAAACTCAAGGATTTTGAAATCCTTTTCAGTTACGGGATCAAGGAAAATTTTTGCCCCTGGCAGGTTTAATCCCTTATGGGAATAGAGCTGCCCTCCAATAAGAACCTCACAGAGCACATCTTTTCCTGAGACCTCCTTACAGCGGAGCTGGATGAACCCGTCGCTGAGGTATATAAGGCTCCCGGGAGATACGCTTTCAGGGAGCTGTTTGTAACTGACAGGAATCCGCTTCTCATTTCCCTGTGAGTCCTCAATTGTAAGGGTTATAAGGTTCCCTTTATGGAGCATAACAGGTTCTTTTTCAAGCTTGCCTATGCGGATTTTCGGGCCTGGAAGGTCTGCAAGTATTGCAACTGTCCTGCCCAGTTCGTCTGCAACTTTGCGGACTCTTCTGATCACTTCTCTGTGACTTTCAAAGTCTCCGTGGGAAAAGTTAATTCTTGCTACGTTCATGCCCGCAAGCATAAGCTGCCTGAGCTTCTCTTCAGAGGATGAGGCAGGCCCTATTGTGCAGACTATCTTAGTTTTATGGTCCGAAATTTCCATATTTGCACAGCCTTGATATATTTGCACAGCCTTGATATATTTGCACAGCGTTGAAATATCTCTGGGTTCAATTACTTTTAATTACTTATATATTTCAAATTTCTTTTATGCCCTTTCAGAGTATTTCTGTCTCAACTTTTTTGTCAACTCTCTTTTTATTCTCCTTTATAATTCTTCAGGGCATCTTCGACACTTGAGTCTTCAACAGTTATGGCGTATACAGCATTGCACATGCGGACAGCTTCGTCCAGCGATTTCTGGTGGATATTTCTTCCTGTTGCATTCCCCTGGGCTCCGGAGATGTGGATCTGGTCGTGGAGCTTTTTGAGGAAAGCTTCGGCTTCATCGCTTGAGCCGCCAGCGCAAACTACTTTTGTCCTTCCGGCTGCTTTGACAGCTTCCTTGAAAATCTCTGCAGATTTTGCCCCTTCCTTCTTCGGATAGTTTACCTTTACAAAGTCCGACCCGAGGCAGGCCCCGACTCCTGTTGCACCTGCAATCAGGTGGGGGTCCTTTTCGTCTTTTACAGCAGTTCCGCGTGGATAGATCCAGAGTACGGACATCATTCCATGCTGGTGGGCATCATAAACTACCTGGGCAGCCTGCACAAGCATTTCGGCTTCAAACTCGCTGCCAAGATAAATCGTATAGCCAACACCAAGGATATTGAGCCCGCTGTTTTCCTTAAATTCTGCTACCTGGTCAACATCATACCAGAGGTTGCTGAATGGATCAGCCTGTGCTGTTTCAACAAGGTGGGTCTTGGAGTTTACCTTTACAAGATAGGGGATATCTCTATAGTCCATGCCGTAGCGGGCAATAAGCCCGAGCTGGGTTGCAAAAACCCCTATTTTTGACTTAGCTGCAATCCTGAAAAGGTGTTCAGGGTCGGCGTCGTCTTCAGGAACCCCTTCTCCAAAAAAGTCGTCATTCAGGTGCTCTACTTTCTGGTCCCCGGCAAAAAGCATAAGCTTGCCGCTTCCCTTCGTGATTTCCATGTAGTTTTTTACATAAGTCTCACGCATTGCTTTCGGGACATCTAAAGGTACGATTACATCTTCTTTTTTAATTGAAACCATGTGTATAAACCTCAGTCTGATTGAATAGTAGTCAATAGGATGGTAAAGTAGTACAGAATAGTTAAGTTAGAAGGTAGGTAGTAATATTAGAAGTAATTTATTTACTTTATTCTCTCTACTATATTTAATAATTCTCCCAGTTGGATTACTTGCACATAAATTCAGGAATTCTCCCCTGTCTAAAACTTCCTTAGATCTCCCAAACTTTTACTGGTAGAAAAAGCTATTCAATTTTCGATTATTAAGCGTTTCGGAAATTTAATGCCATCAATTATGAAGAATGAAGAACAAATTGAAAAATAATCCAAAGCTAAAAAATAGCAAACAGCATGCCTAATAGAAAACTAACAGAGATATAAATAATTTTAATCAAAAGAGTAACATTCAAAGTAAAACAGCAATTATTTTACGCCGCTTGCAGGGCTCGAACCTACGACATTCTGGTTAACAGCCAGACACTCTACCAACTGAGTTAAAGCGGCTTAATGATTGAAATGATTTCTATTTCTATTTTTTTACCTTTGAACCTTCTTATACAGGAGATTCTTTGGATATAAATTTTATGGGTGTGGTTATGGGCCTGACCGGATTTGAACCGGTGACCACGCGGTTATGAGCCGAGCGCTCTAACCTGACTGAGCTACAGGCCCTCTTTGTTTCTGTAATGTTCGATAGTTTTTAGTACTGCTTTAATAATAAACTTTTTGCAAGTGTATTCTTTTTTTCTGAAAAAAATGTTATAACACATGCAAAAGTTTTACGCCGCTTGCAGGGCTCGAACCTACGACATTCTGGTTAACAGCCAGACACTCTACCAACTGAGTTAAAGCGGCTTACATAATCGGGTATATTAATTTACTTACCCTATCGCGAACATTCCTAAAGCGATAATTGTATTTATATATTTCGCTTGAAACTCTTTCCACAGGCAGCTTTATATTAATTGATAAGGAGTTCAATGGTACAAATATTTGTTACGTTTGCATAGTTACTTTTTATCCCACAATAATTTTATCTGTTTTGATATTTATTTAACTATTATTTTATTTGATTGATTTCAAGTTTAACGTCCAATCGACTAATATCTCCAGTCAAATTCCTGTAATTTTTCCTATTTGTTTATGCTTTTTTTTGTTGTGCTTCCATTGGTAGTGCCCTTTCACTTCTGGTTACTTATAATAATACTTATTTTCAAGCAAAACTTATATCCTTTCAGGAATAATATATTTGATACTTGTTGTATATTCATTCAACGAGATCGGGCAGGTCTAATTTTTAAGCAATATATCAATCAGCTTAAAATGTCTTATCTAAGGCTTTGTCCGGGGGAATTTAATTAGTTTAATTATAAAGGCCAAAAATGGTTTTTAAATTGTTAAGGGGTTTGAGGTCATCAGTTTTCTCTGTCCAGCAGGGTATCCTATCGGTTCTGGGGACTTTTGACCACACAAATTCTGTAACTCTAAATATGGAAATTCGAGGGGGTTTATTGACGAACTATCTAACAATATGTCCAAAATGCCATGCCAAACTGAAAGTGAGTTCGGACGGCAAGACCCAGTACTGTAGTATTTGCAGATACTGGACAAAAATAGGTACTGCAAGACTCGATTCAATTATGATTTATGAATGAGGAATCTCAATGGAAAACTTTGGTATTCCTCAGTTTTGCAGTACATGTGAGACCAGGCTAAAACGCCAGGTAATTGGTTCGAATGTCTTCTACTATTGCCAGAGTTGTGGGCGTGTGAGTTCGGAAGCATGTTTCTCGGGGAGAGTTGACGTGCTCAGGTCCAGGAACCATTATCTTCCTGCAGGGTATCTTCCACCGCTGGTCTGAGAATTCCTGGCAATAATGGAAAAGCTACAGTAGGAACTTAATCTTGAAAAAAGGAGTTTAAATTCAAAGCCTTTGGAAGAATTAAGAGAATATTACTTTTTTGAAAACGAGCCTGAAAAGGCTCCTATTTTCTGTTTTAACTTTAATTTTAACTTTAGTTTTAACTTTAGTTTTAATTTTTTCGTTTCTAATTTTACCTGTTATTTTTTCTACTGTTGTTAAAAAAAGAATAATTTAAAAGGAAAGGGAGATTTAACTTATTCTCAAATAAATATAAATCTCTGTAAAATCGGTTTAAAAACAGCTTTTTTTCTTCAGTGGCCTGCCTTGAGCAGTTTACAGACATTTTCCACTTCGGTTCTGAACTGATCCTGAGTTATACCGAAAAGACCTGCAAGATACATGGCTCCTCCCGCACCTGCGCCTTCTTTAATGGTGCCGGTCTCATATCTGTGAAGTCCTTTCAGACTGGACTTACCAAAGCCAGGGTCTGCAACATAAACTACAGGTATTCCAAGATCTCTGGTCAGCTGAATGAAATTTGCGGATTTATCTTCCACTACATAGCGGGTAGTTGCGATTGCGAGTTTCTCAGTATTGAAACCCATATGTTTAATCAGTGCGTAAACTGCTGCCATCTGAGTTCCGCCGGCAAGGACAACACTGATTTCAGTGCCCTGAAATCCTGCAACAAGCCCTACAACTGCAGGCATCATTGGGTCTCCCATGCAGGCAATAGCTTTCATAGGATCGTTTTTCAGGCAGCCAAATGTCAGACCTGAGGCTTTCATCCCCTCTTCAACAACCTGTTTTTTAAGCTCAAGAGGATTTTCATCTGCACTGCTGCTGACATTTCCATCATACCCGAGAGCTGTTAGAACTCCCATTGCCGTTGTTGTGCCTCCGGGAATGCTTTCTCCGATGACAACGTGGTCTACCTGATTCCTGAGCCTTTTGGCAAGGAATTTCGCTCTTTCGTAGATGCCCTGCACATCCCTTACCGCAATTGCCTCCCGGATATCTTCTCCGGGCTTTGCTTTCAGGTCAATGCACGGGACCTCCGGAGTTACTATTAAACCGGAGTTTACGAAATGATACGGAGCATCCGTAAGCTTCAGCGCCGAACGGGTCATAATTGCAGGTGTGGGAGTATCATAAGGAGGAGTCATGGGAAGCACCGGTACACTGATAATGTTTCCTGTTTCCATAAGTTCCGCATCCCCTGCAGGCGTATAGTCTGTAAGTTCAGCTGTTTTTCCTGCTGCTGAGAGTTTTGGGATATGTGCTGTTTTTGTGTTGGAAAGTACGCACAAAAACATTGGTTTTTTAGGTTTTTTTGTTACTTCCGGTTCTATCCAGGCCATTCATATCTCCTCTATAAGTAACACAGATAAATCTGTAGGAAATTCTCAAACTATTTTTTCCGGGAGATCTCATAAAGATTAGTGGGTTTATAGTATTGAGATCAATTATTTAATCTCCTCGGAGTTTAGTGAAGAATTCTTCTACTTAGTATTTAATATTTATCGGTGATCAATTATAATTTAATTATGCTCAAATTAATTTTACTTTATTTTATTCTATTTACGTCATCAGTAGATTTGCTTGCATATGAACTATAATAAAGATCAGTTGAGTGAATGAACATGTGAGAACTTTTGGCTCATATATGTGGCAGTAAAAAAGGGGGTTAAAACAAAAAATCTTGCTTTTATTTTTTAATTTGCTGTGCACTTGAAGGATCAGGGGTGCATGCATGTTGAAAAAAGAATCTCTAAAAAATTATGAAACACCCTTTTCGGGTGTTTTCTGAATTCCTGGACACCTCTGCTCAGAAGTTGTCCTGGGCCTGAATAGAGCTTTTACCGGGCTCAATAAGTTCTTGCAACGTAAACGCGAGTTTCTGTTTCTTCTCCGCAGACAGGGCATTTCTCTTTTCCTTTACCTCTGGGTGTCAGTGGAACTCCGAGGATGCCTGCCCCAATCCTGTCTTCCATTGCAAGTCCGCATTCTCTCTTGCCGCACCAGGGTATTGTTGCAACCCCTTTCTGGATCTTTTCCTTTACTTCCTCAAGTTCAGTGCAGTCAAAGATGCGCTTTTCAAGTTCTGATTCAGCTTTTTCGTAAAGGCTTTTCTGGATTGCCTCAAACTTCAGTCGAACTCCTGCCTCTATTTCAGAAAGGGGAATCTGGTCCTTTTCTCCCGTATCTCTCCTTACAGCAACCGCAACATTGTTTTCCAGGTCACGTGGGCCTATCTCGAGCCTGAGAGGAACGCCTTTCATTTCCCATTTGTAGTACTTTGCTCCGGGGCGCAGGTCACTTGCATCGATCTCTACCCTGATTCCTGCTTTCCTCAGTCTGTCCTGGACATCTCTGCAGGCTGCAAGCACCTCTTCTGCCCCTTTCTTGAAGATAATCGGGATAATGACTGCCTGAACAGGTGCAATCTCAGGAGGAAGGATAAGCCCCTTGTCGTCTCCGTGAATGGAGATTGTAGCTGCAATAGACCTCTCAGAAATCCCATAGCAGGTCTGGTAGGCATAGCGCTGTTCACCGTCTGGAGCCTCGTACTTTATATCAAACGTCTTTGCAAAATTGTTTCCAAGATGGTGAACAGTCCCTATCTGAAGAGTCTTTCCGTCAGGCATCACTGCATCAAGAGCATCGGTATAGTCCGCGCCTGGGAATTTGTCCCAGTCAGGCCTCCTCGAACGGAGCACAGGGACTGCCAGCCTGCTGTATATCTCTGTATAAAGCCCAATGGCTTCCTTTACCTGGGCTTCTGCATCTTCCCATGTAGCATGTACGGTATGTGCTTCTTTAAAGGAGGTTATCTCTCTGAGCCTGATAAGAGGCCGGGTGTGCTTTGTCTCATAGCGGAAGGTGTTAACTATCTGATAAAGCTTTAGAGGGAGGTCAGCATGAGACCTGACCCATATTTTATACATTGGATAGATGGCAGTCTCACTTGTGGGGCGGAGGGCCAGAGGTATATCAAGCGGGTCTTTTCCTCCATGCGTGACCCAGTACACCTCATTCTCAAAGCCTTTAATGTGCTCGGCTTCTTTCATGAACTCGTTTTCAGGGATGAGCAGGGGAAAGAGAGTTTCCTGATGTCCGCTGTTATCAAGGATTTCTCTTATGATATCATAGGTGTTCCTCCTGATGGCAAAGCCGAAGGGATACCAGACATATAACCCTTTTACAGGGTAGCGGACGTCCATTATTTCTGCCATCCACAGGAGTTCGTTATACCAGTCGCTGAATGCCTCTTTTGGAGGGAGTGCTGCTTCTTTTTCGCTTTCTGCCATACCTTCACCATATTATTGTAATTTCAGTTAATTCTTGTGATAAATCGTATTATGAAGTGCTTCAATCCAGTATATTGCCTCATTTACATTTTCCTCATTTATTTTTTCCTTATAATGAGGCATTTGTGCATATAATTGAAGTTTCTTTTCTCTGTAAAGAAGCTTGGGACTGTGGCTTCCAGGTGGCGTCACGATCTTATTCTCAGGCAAATTGACACCTTCTTTCAACCCGATTGCCTGTACTGAACACCCTGCAGAGAGATTTTTCGGAGTTTAATCTGATGCAGTATCCGTGTTCCTTTATTTCTACAGGAAGCCCGTACAGCCCTTAACGTGCCTGCATTTAATGAGATAAAAGTAAATAACTATAATGGGGGATTTCCCCCATGAATCCTGGTCGGGCTATTAAAAATTCGGAAAAAAGAATTAATCTCCTCCGAGGGGCTTGACATTGTCCGAAACATCATGTGAAAGTTCAGATTTGTCAACATCGAAAACTATCATTCCGGTGTTCAGCTTCTCAGCTTCTTCTTTTGAGAGTTTGGTAGCTATAGCCTTTTTAGAAATTATTGCGCTGTTCCCAAGTGGATCTTCGATGATGACTGTGATCGTCCTCTTACCTTCGATTACTTCGTTAAGCATGCACAGGAGTTCCTGGCTGCGGGCAAATTTCTCTTCATCTTCCAGTACCCATCTGCTCGCGGTCATAAGGACATTTTGAACTCTTTGAAGCACACCCTCAATATTCGTTATATATGAATCAGAAACCGTGCCGGGTTCAACAACAATCCCCATCTCCGGAATGCGGATCGTTCCTGAGGTTGAGCGGATGACTCTTGCATCAAGGTCTTCCGGAGTCTCAACTGACAGTTCATAGCGCATAGGATCTCTGCTGGAGAGGATCATAGTGTCTGCAAAACGGAAACTGCAAGGGCATTTTGCAGCTACATACATAATCTCCCCGAAATAGGGAATATTATCTCTCTGCCATGTCATCACGAGTTCTTTCTGACACAGAGGGCAGGAGATCCTCGTCTCAAAGCTTTCATCCTTAAAATACTTCTGATTCAATATTTTCCACCAATAATTTTTGATCTGTCAATTCTAATGCCTGTCGGGGTCACAATCACAGTGTTTCCTTTGACACCTGCAATATCTCCATGGACATCGACAACAACATCTTTCAGCTCTTTTAAAACCCTGTCCCTTAGCAGGTCGTCGCCCCTGATATTAGATATATCGACCATGAGGACGTTCCCATTATAAATTTCCTGCTTGAGTGTGGCTATCTGGTTAATGCTTGAGATTTCTGCGATTTTTACGTAAGTTTCTGCAGGCTCGTCTTCCAGAACTTCTTCATATTTGCTGAGGTCAATTTCAGTGTAGTCTTCGGCACTGGTCGTACTCTTTACATTGCCGCCAAGGATTTTATCTATAAGTTTTGCCATCTATGCACGCCTTTTGTATCTTTTTTAAATTTTGATAGTATTGTCCTATATTGGGATCTATATTAATTAATTTTGCTATTATAAAGCTACACTGGTTTCCGACCTGTATTCAGGAATTTTTACGTGTGCTAAAGGAGGATTTTTTTTCTCTGGTAAAATACTGTTTTCTGGTACTCTCATAACTCTAAAGTCCAGAGCTTATCTCCTACATGGCTTATTGACTTTATGGCTTTTCCCGAATCTGCATCAACCATCTGCTGCCCTTCCATAAGGGCTTTTCCTATGGCAAGAGGTTTTCTGTGGGTTTCTTCTGCTATAATTACAAAATCCCCTTCTTTTATTTCAGGATCTGCTTCTACGATTCCTGGTGCCATAATGTCCGCTCCGTTTGCTACAAAACGAATAGCTCCTTTATCCACAACAACAAGGCGTTTTTGCAGCCCCATCTCAAGAGCTCCGCGGACTGTGGGAAAAAGACGCCCTTCTATTTCAAACAGAAGAGGTCTGCCTTCAACAAGGATCAGGGAATATTCATCCAGGGTAACCTTTTCGAGAGTTTTGTTTTCCAGATCTGCCATCTCTTCGCCGAAGGCAGACTCAAGATCTTTTAGCATCTTATTCTTTGCATTTTTCCTCAGCTGAACTCTTGACTTTACTTTCAATTAATCACCTGATTTCAAAAAGGTTGAGATTATTCATAGGATAGGGCTCTGAGCCTTTTAAAGCTTATGTGGAGCCTCAAATGTAAATTTTTTCAGGCACTTATCTTTTAATATTTTATTAGAATTCTATACAAAGTATCGTGAGAAGCACCAGAGCACTTCCAAAAAACACAGTTTCATAGCCTAAAGGCCCTATAAACAAACTTCCAAAAATAGGGATCAGCCCGAGACCTGCATAAATTCCAGTATTGAAGAGCCCCATTGCAATTCCACTCGAGTTTATTCTGGAGGCCGCAGCAACGAGCCCTATGACTGCCGCCCCTCCTCCGGCACCAATTAGGAAGAATGCCAGCAAAGGTGCTTTTAGAGAGAACAGAATCCCTGACGCTGTAAGGATTATCCCTGCTCTTACTATATTTCTATTCTTTGCCCTTGTTCTTCCTGCGGCAAGAGAACTTAACATTGCAGCCAGGTATGAGACTGAAATTGCAATCCCAAGTTCTGGTTTTGTAAGGAAGCCGGCACTGTAGTCAGGATAGTTTGAAGTCAGCAGGCCTGTGGCTCCGTAAAGGACAACTGAAATCCCCCAGAGTTTCCAGAAGCCGTTTTCAAAAAAGGTTTCTCCTGTTTTTTCTAGGTATCTGCCGGGTTTGAAAATCATTGAGGATTCAGGCTTTTCTCCTGGGACCTCTCTACTGTTTGAGGACCCGGATTTTTTCCTTTTTCTGCCAGAGTTGATAGATGTCAGTCCCCGGGCTTCCTGCAGAAGGAGGGCGAAAGAAAAACCTGAAAGAAGAGTAAAGATGCTTATTGCAGTCTTAATCCCCAGTTCTGCAAGCATTCCTGAAAGAAAAACTCCTGAAGCCAGTCCGGCATTTAACAGGAAATTGAACTCTCCCAGACTTTGCTGGCTATCTTTCCATTTGGCAATCATGGAAAAAGCCGCAGGAAAAAAGGCACCGCATCCCAGGCCTTCTACGAAGCGTGAAATACCAAGAACCCACAGGTTGTCAGAATATGAAATAAAAAGCCCGGAAATAACTGTAAGTGTAATCCCCAGTCCTGCTATCTTCAGATTTCCTATCCTGTCTGCAAGGATTCCAAACGGGAGAAGGGTGAGCAGAGCTCCTATAAAATACCCTGAATAAAGTAAGCTTGAAACGGCAGGGCTCGCGTTTCCCTCTCCTGCAAGTTCGGGAAGGACAGGTATTGCGGCATTGGAAAGGCCCTGAATTGCAAAGACTGAAGAGTAAAGTATGAGTTTTTTCGAGTTCATGTTTTTTCTGTTCTTCGTGTTTGATCAGTAATCAATTTTTGTGATTAGCCAGTAGGGGGGTCATTGGCCGGACAAGGGCTGCGGGTAAGTATTCTAACATATATGTGGATACAGAATATTAAATTATAAACAGGAGCTCTTTTCAGTCTTTCAACAGAAGCGTCCCGGTGAGGATACAGCCGTTTATGACAAATATCTCCTCAAAACTCAGGAATTCTGTAAGGAGCCCTGCAGCAATTGGAAGTAAGGAAAGCCCTGCATATATAGTTGTGTTAAAAAGTCCCATGGCAAGCCCTCTGTCGGCATCCATTCTTGCGACAGCCAGGGCAAAACCCACCATTGCTATTCCTGATCCCCCTCCAAGGCTTGAGAATCCGAGGAAAGGATTTTTAATCGCAAAAAAAGCTCCAAGGACAGAAAAAGTTAATCCTATCCTGATTATGGTTTTTTCTGTTACTCTAAATCGGCCTACCAGAATGGATGTGATCATTGCACATATATATAGGCTTGCAATAGCACCTCCAAGCTGGGCTTTTGATATAATTCCAAGGCTGTAGTCCGGGTAATAGGCTATGAGGACTCCTATGGCTCCATTGAGCAGAAAAGAGCTTATCCATATCCTTGAGTTGCTGAGGGAAAGGAGTCCTGAAACTTCTCCATATGAGTGTTTGAAATGGGATTTTAGAGTATCTGAATATTGAATTAAGTCCGATTTTTCTCCTGTTTTTATAAGATTAATGAGTTCTCTGCGCCTGAATAGTAGTGGGATTCCAGAAAGCAGAGATATGAGAGTGAATATGAGGACAGCGCCTTTCAGAAAAATGTCTGCGAGCAGCCCTGAGAATAAAGCCCCTGCAGCCAGCCCTGCATTAAAAAGAAAGGTGAATTCCCCAAGGCAGCGTCCGGGGTCTTTGCACCTTGAGAGTGTGGAATATGCGGCAGGAAAAAAAGCTCCACATGCAGCGCCTTCCATAAGCCTTGAAATAAAAAGAACCCACAGGTTTTCGGATAAAAAGATAATCAGTCCTGAAATAACCGTAAGGACAATGCCAAGCCCTATGAATTTGAGGTTTCCGAACCTGTCAGAGAGAATCCCAAAAGGGAGCATTGTCGCAAGGGCTCCTATAAAATACCCTGAAAATAGCAGGCTTGATGCAAACTCCCCATAAGTACTGTGATTATGGGCTGCAAGTTCTGGAAGGATGGGAATTATGGCATTGGAAAGCCCCATGATTGCAAAAACTGCAATATAAATCAAACGCCTGTCAGGGTGCATAAAACTAAAAACCCTTAATCTCGTATAAGTTTCTTATCGTAGCTCTCTTCCAATTATTATTTCTTTCTTTTTCTTTCTTTTTGAAGATCTGAGGGATTTTCTCTATATCTATAAAAATTTATATGTATTATATAAACTTATGAATAATGTTTCTGCATGATATTTCTTCTATTATATTAGACTGGTATGAAATGCATAGCTATTTATATAATTAATTTGAATAGGAGTTATGTGAGTAATGTGAGCGGGAAACTTTTTTCACATACCATACCCCCCACTCCCCATATGACCCCCCACTCCCCAACCCGCTCACACTACTTCTAATTATCCAGCATTTTTGCTGCTAGATTTTTAGTTTTTCTATCCTTCAGTGTGTCTTTTGTATGGTCAACTGATCATCTTTTGGTTCTACTGGTTGCTTTTTGCCCTGCAATTTGAATATATAATAAGCTTTTTACGTGGTAATTTCACCTTCATAAATTATTTTCGTCCAGGTAATGCCTATTTGCTCTGAACTCTTAGCATATTTTTTCTGTGATTGGTTTTCTCTATTTAAGAATTATGAAATTGCTTGTTTATTATCTTTTCTATTTTTATCTATCTGTTATTCTTCTCTTGTAGATATAATAATTCCTTTATTTTCTATTTGGCTTTTAATTTTCCTTTTTACTCATACTTTACCTTAAATAAATTATCACTGTGTTGTAATTACTTTTGAATATCTTTATTAACTCTAAAATACGGGCATAATAGCGGCATAATGCTATATCAACTGGATAATTTTTAAAGGAAAGCTACATAATAAATTATTTTTGATTTGCTTCTCGGAATTAAATCGTTCTATAAAGCTGCAATAGCAATTCCATAGAGCCTGTTCCGGAGTACGCAGCCCCTCCAACGATAAAGTAAGAAATCAGGATGCCTCTGATGATTACTAAAGTAGGCATGAGCGCGCTTTCAAAGCCTATGGATAATCCTTAAATAATGTTGGTTGCAGCTCCTGTTCCAGAAGAGGCTGTTATTGTCTTTAGTTTTTCCTTCTCGATATTTTTTCAAGCCTTTTATTTCTTGTTACAAGTCTGTAAGCATATACTGGGCAGTACCCTCTATTCAAAATAAGAGATTATTTTTTCCTTTTACCCATTTTATATGGATATCTATTTATTCTATTGTTACGGTAATAAGTTGCCGTATTCCTGTAAGTCTCTGGAAAAATTCTGGTCTTTTGCTCTGGAGCAATGGATAGAAATATAACTATAACTGTTTAATCGCAGAAATCCCTGTATCAATGAAAATTGTCTAATAAAGATAATGAGTTGAAGTACAGGAACTATTATATAGGATTGTAATAACGTGCCTATTTAATACTAGAAATCGTGCCCAATCTAAAATAAAATTTTTTCCCGTGTATGGGATGAAATTCTAAATCCCTCCTTATTCCGATGGAGGGCCGAGTATCAATTTATATACAAAGACCCATTTATTATCGCAAAAAGTACTTGGAAATTAACTACTTAAAAGTACTTTTTATGTGTTTCTGGTAGGATGGTTTAAATATGGATATGTTAATCTACCTTGCACCAATATGTGCCCTTATTGGTCTGATTTTTGCAGGTATGTCCTACAAAAACGTCCAAAATGAAGGCGAAGGTAATGATCTTATTAAGAAAATTACTGCGTTAATTCACGGTGGAGCTATGGTCTATCTTAATAGGCAATACCGTGCGATCGCTGTTTTTGTCGTTTTTACCGCAATTGTACTTGCATTAATTCTGCCAAACGGAGTTCTTACTGCAGCATGTTTTGTTTTTGGTGCAGTGCTTTCCGCAGCAGCTGGATATGCAGGGATGCTTACGGCTACTATTGCAAATGGAAGGACCACTAATGCTGCTATGAGGGGCATTGGCCCGGCTTTCAGAGTTTCATTTGCATCAGGTACCGTTATGGGAATGAGTGTCGTAGGCCTTGGTCTCTTCGGATTATCTCTTTCATTTATCGTTCTTGGTAGCATCTTTACAGATATGGATTTGCTTACCGCTGTGAACATTGTTGCGGGCTTTTCATTCGGAGCTTCTTCTATCGCTCTTTTTGCCCGTGTCGGCGGCGGAATATTCACCAAAGCTGCTGATGTCGGCGCAGACCTTGTAGGCAAGGTAGAAGCCGGTATCCCGGAAGATGATCCAAGAAACCCTGCTGTAATTGCTGACAATGTCGGAGACAATGTCGGAGATATTGCAGGAATGGGTGCCGACCTCTATGAGTCCTATGTGGGTTCAATCGTTGCAACAATGCTTCTTGCAGCATCAACCGCAGCAAGTACTTTCCCTGGAATCCCTGTTATGAACGTTGTTCTGGTCCCGCTGATTATTTCGGCTGTTGGTATCCTTGCATCTGTTGTCGGGACTTTTTTTGTCCGCACGAACAAGACAGAGGCTTCAGCAATTCACATGGCATTTAATACGGGGCTAATTGCTGCAATTGTTCTTACTGTCATTGCTTCCTACTTCGTTACAGGACAGCTTCTTGGAGAATACGGGCTGAAGGTCTTCTTTGCAACGGTTGCAGGACTTGTTGCAGGTTTCCTCATAGGGCAGATCACGGAGCACTATACATCATATGACAAAAAGCCGACTCTCAGTGTTGCCCATTCCTGTCAGACTGGTTCTGCTACAAATGTCATTACAGGTTTTGCAAAAGGGATGGAGTCAACCCTCTGGCCTGCTGTTATTATCTGCATCGCAATCTATATTTCATTCAATCTTGCGGGGCTTTACGGCATAGCCATTGCAGCTGTCGGGATGCTTGCAACGCTCGGTATTTCTCTCTCGGTCGATGCCTACGGCCCTGTAGCTGACAATGCTGGAGGCATTGCAGAGATGTCACACCAGAAGAAAGAGGTGCGCCAGATTACCGATACTCTTGACGCAGTAGGAAACACTACCGCAGCTATGGGTAAGGGTTTCGCAATCGGTTCGGCAGCTCTTACCGCACTTGCCCTCTTTGCCTCATATGGTATTGCAGTGGGCCTCAGTGCCATCGATGTTATGAACCCTAACGTCTTCATCGGGCTTACAATAGGTGCAATGCTTCCTTTCCTTTTCTCATCAATGACCATTCTGGCTGTCGGAAATGCGGCAGGCGAAGTGGTGGTTGAAGTGAGGAGGCAGTTTAGAGAAATTAAAGGTCTAATGGAAGGCAAAGCTGATCCTGACTACAGCAAATGTATTGCAATCTCAACACATTCTGCTCTTAAAGAGATGATTCCTCCAGGGATTCTTGCCGTCGTTGCACCAATTTTAGTCGGACTTGTACTTGGTGCCGGGGCTCTCGGTGGACTCCTTGCAGGTTCGGTAGTTTCAGGTTTCATGCTTGCAATCACAATGTCTAATGCAGGAGGTTCCTGGGACAATGCAAAGAAATACATTGAACTTGGAAACTTCGGAGGAAAGGGTTCTGATGCTCACAAAGCAGGTGTAACCGGCGATACTGTAGGTGATCCTTTCAAGGATACAGCAGGTCCTGCAATCAACATCCTCATTAAGCTCATGAGTATTGTGGCTGTTGTGTTTGCACCTTTGTTTATGTGATTTTCTTAACTTTTCCCTTTTTTCTTTTTTATTTTTGGCCTGTATTTTTTGACCTGTTTTACTTTCCAGTGTTTCTTTTGCTTAAACTATGGAGAACCAGCTTTTTCTGTGTGCTTCTGATTTCTGTGTTTCTTATTGTTTTTTTGAGTGCCTGAAGAACGTGCCCTTTCTTCAGTACTTCAGTTTTTCTGGTTTGATGGTTTGTATACTAATTCTCCACAGCCCAAGCTCCTTTACGTATGGGAAAATACCGGAACAAAAATAGCATAGTATTAGCTCTTCGTTCCTTCCTGTCCCATAGGCAAGCCTCTTGTTCACACTATGGTAATCTCTTCACACACAATTTTTTCACACACAATAGGCTGTTCATACACGATGGTTATTTATGTATTGAATAGCCAAAAAGGAATACAGTTTCCTATTTGACAATTGTTGTATATATATATTTCTGTTCTATGCGATATTATTGAGAAATTCCCTTTAATTAAAAATAATCTTTCAGGAAAAATTCAGCTTTTTAGATCTGGCTCTCACTCTCTAAAAAACCGGGAATATACTCTAAATAAACAAAAAAAGATCCATGTGGAGGAAGAACTAATCCACCTGTAAAGTAGCTTTCTTTCGGAAGGAGAGTTCAGTTAACTCCCCTTACCTGAAGCAGCTGGAAGTCTATGTCATCAGGAATTGTAGCAAGGAACACAAAGGTATTGTATCCCAGTTTCTGGACTTCTTTGATTGCATTCGCCTGAATCTCATTCAGGTCTCTTGAGTTACTTACTATGCAGAAAGACTTCCTGTTTCCGGTGTTCACAAGGAAGTTAAAGACTGTCCCATAGGTATTGAGGAATGTGACTAGGTTCTTAAGCTCATCCCAGCTATTGCACATATGGAGATTCCTGGACCCCATATTTTCCACATACCAGTCCCGGCTGACATAGGAGTAGGATGCATACTGTTCGTTCAGCTCTTCATATGCCTTGAGGATTTTGTTAAGGTCTTTTTTGAGGTTTACCCATTTCCAGTTCTGTGTTGTGAAATAGCGGCTTGCCACTATCTCAAAGATTGACTGTTTATCTTCATTTTCGAGTTTCATTTTCTCACATCTCTCTTTTTGCCTGTTTCCGGTATTCAGAATATATCATCCTGTGCATAACTCCGGTTGAAGCGCAGGGCGAGTTCGGCTTTTTCCAGTTCTCTTCCAAGATATGCAGCATGATCTAGGCGCGAGACCAGCTCGAGTTCAAGCAACGTATCCATAACCTCCCTGGCACTTTCTCCTGCAATTGTGGCTTTTTCGTGTTCTGCTACAATCAGTCCACCGTTTCCGTCAATTCTGTCCGGCACAATCCGGATGCGAATTGGGCCTGCAGGGTCTGTACGCCAGTTTTTCGAAGCTCTGGCAGTGATCACTTTTTCTGGTAGGGGGCTGTCAGGGCGCCTCCGTTTTTCCTTTATATAAAGAAGGTCGATACCAAGGTCCTTTGGGGAGCTTTCCCTTATCCTGCAAAGCTGCATCATCTCAGAGGCTTTTTTCAGTTCCCCTATTGATCCCTGAGCTTTATCGCTGTATTCGGGGGTGAAAAGGATACTTGCTCCGGTTTCTGCCCCTATTCCGCAGAGTGTGGCATTTACTCCTATAGTATCCACATCCATGAGTTCCGTTACATTACCAGCTCCGAAAAATAACGGAATTTCAGGGTATATCCTGTGAAACTCATAATAGCGTACGATAGATTCGGTTATATTATGGCCTATAGGATCAAGTACAGGGTCGGCTATTATTTTTTCAATTCCGAGCCTTCGGGCAGCTTCTATATTTCTCACCAGGCTTTCCAGGCTGTTTCCTTCATCAGGAATTATAACTGCTGCAACGCCTGATTTTGCAACCGCCGGACCTGCTGTTTCCATGTTCGTGCTGTTAAGGCTCAGAACAAGGTCTGCTCCTGCTTCTATTCCTTCCTTTATCAGCTCAGGGTCAAGTGTATCTACACTTATCGGAATGCATGTGAGGGTTTTTGCAAGGGATACTGTGCTTCGGACCTGCCCTGGAAGGGTGTTAAGTGTGGCTCCAAGGTCGATAATATCTGCCCCACGGGCGATAAAAGCTTCGATTTTTATCTTCAGGTCCTCAGGTTTTAACTCCACTGCACCTACAATCTCTCCCATGACTTTCATGCAGGAGTTTCCTCCCAGTTTTACTTCTCCGAGGGTCAGGGGGGAAATGGCGTCTTCTTCGGCTTCCCTTATCAGCTCCAGAGCCATTTCCTTTCGCACATCTGCAAGGAGTTCACAGGCCGGAACCGTTTCCGAAAACTCAACTTCCCCTGCAAAATGGAGTACAAAGCCCAGGTCATAAGCATGTTTTGGGCCCAGCCGAATTTTACATCCCATCTCATCCGATACCTTTGAAAAGTCCCCCGCTACAAGTCCTGGAAGCAAAATGAGGTCATATTTTTTTGAGAACCCTGCTTCCTGATAGGCTTTAATAAGCTTTTTAGGGGTGATAAATGCAGCAATATCAATATCTGCTACGAGGACGTCTGCTTTTTCGCCGACTGCTTTCCTAACGGTATTTTCAGCAAGCCGCCCTGTTGCAATCAAAATTTTCATGTTTTTTAGATAGAATCGCTAATAAAAAAGAGTATCTATCTGGAAAATCGCTTCAAAAAATTGAGTTCTGGTCAGTAAACCCGAACTTTCCGTTTTGAGAAAGCTTTCTTTCCTTTGATTTCTGATTGCTCCCCTAAATAGTTAGAAGAATAACTGAGGGGAGCTCGGAAACCTGCGGGTCCGGGTTTTCGACTGAACTTATTTAATTTATGAAATCAATAATTGATTCTTCGTGCTTTTTTCTCAGAGGCCCTGCAGTCCCTGCTTTTCTGGCTTCAAGTGACAGCCTTCCAAATTTCTTTTCCTGGATCTGTTCAGCCTCGGCTCTGGACTCCAGGATTCCAGCTCCCGCCTGAGGACCCAATATCTGGGCAGACTGGACACCAGTCATTATTGCCATTACCCGGACCTTGCCTTCATAATCTTCCCTTATTCTTGCGCCCCATATTACATTGGCGTTAGAGGAAAGCTCATAGGTAAGCATGGAGGCGATCTCCTCGGCTTCCTTCAGGCTCAGGTCAGGGCCGCCTGTTACATGGACAAGGCTACCAGTTGCACCTTTATAATCAACATCAAGCAGGGGGTGGTTCAGGGCGGTCCGCACTACTTCAGTGCTCTTGTCCTGGCTCTTGGATTCTCCTACAAGCATTACGGCAACTCCGCCGCAGCTCATGATTGTCCTGATATCTGCATAGTCAAGGTTGATCAGAGAAGGCACTGTAATAGTTTCAGTTATTCCTTTTACAGTTTCTGCAATCAACTGGTCCATTACTGAGAATGCCTGGTCAATCGGGAGGTTGGGCACGTAATTAAGCAGCCTGTTGTTATCAAGGACAATTACTGTGTCGGCTGCTCTGCGCAGGTCTTCGAGTCCTTCTTCGGCTTTGAATATGCGTGCTCTTTCGACTCTGAAGGGGCTTGAAACCATTCCGACAACTATTGCTCCCTGTTCTTTTGCAACTTCGGCAACGACTGGAGCAACTCCTGTTCCTGTCCCTCCTCCAAGGCCTGCTGTAACGAAAACAAGGTCAACATCCTTTAAAACTTCTTCAAGGGTGCCTCTTGCAAGTTCTGCGGCTTTCTTTCCGGTTTCAGGATATCCTCCTGCCCCCAGTCCTCTTGTAAGGGTTTTTCCTACAAGGATCTTCTTGTCAGCCCTTACATTATCAAGGTGCTGCTTGTCTGTATTGATGCAGACTGTTTCTGCTCCTTCAATCCCTATATTATAGAGGCGGTTTACAGTGTTGTTACCTGCACCTCCGCACCCTACAATCATAATTCTTGGCTGTCCAAATTCTTCAAATTCTTCATCGGTGGAATTTTTTCGAAATTCCTTCTCTTTTTCGCTAAATTTCATTGCTTCCTGTACTATAGATTGCAATTTATCCCCTCGGTTGGATTTCCTTTATATTTTATCTAGTTTTTTCTTTCACTCCCCACCCTCTATGTCGGGGGGTAAATTTTGCTAATATCAAGTTAAACTGGGGATAACCTGTAAAAACCTAATGAAAGATTTTCATCCGTTATCTTTAATAAGTTGTCACTCTACTAATATTAAACATTTCTGACATATTTAAACAGTGCTTTTAAATTGTATATGAAGTTTAAATATGCCATCCATAAATTTCATATATTTTACTTTTTTCTGCTTTTTATTCCCTGAACTCTCAGGGCAAAAAGCAGAAGACTTACGTAATGTTTATATATAGAAGTTTTAATTTTTTCTAGAAAGTCTCGTTTTTCAGGAAAGCCGCCCTGATAGCACATGTCGGGGCAATTTTTATTTTCTTTCTTGCCTCTGCCATGGTTTCCCTCAAATTATTGAATCTGTAGTATCTGAACTACGTTTTCTTTGAGACCTCTAAACTGGAATACTTGCAATTTAATGAAACTGTTTATATTATTACTATTTAAGTAGAATTCTCATCTTAAAAACTTTTTCGGTATCTTTCGAAGATTTTGAGTCTCTTGCTTATTTTTTTAAGTGCTGAGGAACAAATGCACATAAGTGTTTATATAAATTTTAGTCTAATATTTTTGATTTTTTTTGAATCCTTTAAATTTTATTTGCTCAGATAAATGTGCATTTATTTATTCAGTATATTCTCTCTAAATAATATCTTTTTATCTCTTCTAAAGGGAAGATCAGATGGCTCAGGTTCTTTTAAAATGGTAGTAGAAAAGCTTCAGCCCCCTCTTACTCTATATTAAATCTCTTTATGTAATACGTGAAATCTCAGGAAAGCTTTAAGACTGCAAAACCATTTTTATCTTGAGTCACTTTACCTTAACTCTTAACGAAACCGAACTCAGGAAAAGTTCTAAGTTATTTATTAATTTCCCTATACATTCCTCAAAAGTTCCCACTTCTTTCGGTTCAGGAGCCAGAAACGTGTTAAAAGCATTAATTTTTGATATGGATGGTGTTCTCGTAGATTCCATGCCTTTTCATGCAGCAGCCTGGAAGAAAGCA
The DNA here is from genome assembly GCA_964434965.1 of uncultured Methanosarcinales archaeon. GTDB lineage: Archaea > Halobacteriota > Methanosarcinia > Methanosarcinales > Methanosarcinaceae > Methanosarcina. The sequence continues at coordinate 56,992 of CAYSWX010000011.1, read as the reverse complement.
TTTCTTGATATGGGCATGGTGATCCAGGACGAGGATATTTATGCAATCGAGGGTTCAAATCCCAGAAACGGCCTTCCCCTGCTGATCAGAAAAGCCCGAAAAGAGCCAGAAGCTTTTGATTTTGAAACTATTACTGCAATCTACAGGCAGGAGTTTAAACGAATTTTCGAATTGAAGGCTTTTGATGGTATGAAAGAGTGCCTTGAACTTCTTAAATCACGTTTTCTGCTCTCAGTAGTCTCAGGTTCGGACCGTTTAATCGTTAACAGGATTATTGACCAGCTTTTTCCTGGTATCTTCGATACTGTTGTCACAGGAGACGATGTTCTGAACTCAAAGCCGCATCCAGACCCTTTTCTTAAGGCAGTTGAGCTTCTTAATGTCGGAAAAAAAGAATGTGTTGTGATCGAAAATGCCGTTCTGGGTGTGGAAGCCGCAAAAAAAGCCGATATCTACTGTATAGGAGTCCCCACATATGTAAAACCTTCAGAGCTCGATAGGGCGGATCTTGTGGTGGGAGATCATAAAAAGCTGATGGAACATCTCCTCCGCCTTGAGCCTATTTTTCAGCCCTGAATTTGTTCCCGGGCGCAGAGAATAAAAAATTCTGCAAAAGCTTTAACTCATTATTGATTTTTATCTCTTATTCACTCACTATTAATTTTTATCCATCATGGGTATAATTATTTTTTGTTAAAACTTTTTAAGTAAGAAAGTGTGGCCCTGGGGGTCACAGCAATCTTACAGTTTCGAGGTTTGTGAGAGCGCGAGTCTCTATCTTCAGTTTCTTATATACGGAACTTGCGAGGTCAACACAGGCTTTTTCATCTCCGTGCTCGGTGAACACTCTTTCCGGACGGGGCTGCATTTTTTTAACATATTCCATAAGTTGCCTCCTATCCGAGTGGCCTGAGAAACCGTCTACAACCTGCACTTCCATGTTCATTTTCAGCATTTCGGTGCTTCCGTTCTTCCCTGTCATGGGGATTTCTTTCCATCCCTTCTGGAGCCTGCGCCCTATTGTCCCGTCAGCCTGGTACCCTACAAACACGAGCATGTTGCGCTGGTCTTCCGCAAAGGCCTTGAAATAGTCCATAACAGGTCCTCCGTTCATCATGCCCGAAGTTGCAAGGATTACACAGGGGTGAGGGTTCTGGATAATCTTCTGGCGTGCCTCATGAGAGTCCACGGGCTTGAAACATTCGGACAGGAAGGGGTTCTGGCCTTTCTGGAAGATCAGTTTCCTCAAGTCATTGTTAAGGTATTCGGGATGAGTTGCATGGATTGCAGTTGCCTCCCAGATCATTCCATCAAGGTAGACCGGAACTTCAGGGATAAGCCCTTTCCTTATGGACTCTTCGAGCACTATCATAACTTCCTGGCTTCTGCCCACAGCAAAAGCAGGGATAACTGCAATTCCTCCGCGCTCAATAGTGTTCTTTACGACCATCTGCAGGTGCTTTTCGGCGTCCTTAAGTGCAGGCTGGAAAGCATTGGAATTTCCATAAGTAGCTTCACTGATAACTGTTTCAACCCTTGGGAATCTATTGACAGCAGGGTCAAAAAGTCTGGTTTTCTCAAATTTGTAGTCTCCGGTAAATACTACATTATGGAGTCCGTCCCCTATATGAAAGTGAGAAATTGCTGATCCAAGGATATGGCCTGCATTGTGGAAAGTCAATTTTATATCTGGAGCAATATCTGTTACTTCCTCATAGTCCAGCGGTATGGTGTGTTTGAGGGTCTTTGCTACCATCCCTGATTCGTATGGAATCTTCTTTCCTTCTTTTGCTGCCACATCGATATAGTCAAGCTGTAGCAGTACCATGAGGTCTCTTGTGGGTGGCGTACAGTAGACAGGTCCTTCATACCCATACTTGAAAAGGAGTGGAACAAGTCCCTGATGGTCAAGGTGCGCATGGGTAACTACCACGGCATCTATCTGGTTTAATGGAAAAACTTCAGGAACATAAAGGAAAGGCGTCATATTTTCGTCCGAACCCACATTGACTCCGCAGTCAATCAGGATTCTGGATTCTGGTGTAGAAAGCAAAAAACAACTTCGACCTACTTCTTTACATCCCCCAAGAGCTGTAACCCTTACCCACTGGTCTTTTGAAGTACACTCCCTGTGAATTTTCCTCCCCACGGTTTTAAGTATTTCCTTTCTTTCTTTGAGGTTGTTCCTCATGAACTCCCTTATATTTTTCACCGTGCGGGACTTAATAGGAGGAGTCCGCACAACTTTGGGAATCCAGCCGATCTGCTTTGTAATCTCCCTGAGAGTTGCACCATGTTTTCCTATTACAAGCCCGGGCTTTTCGGCTTCGATGATCACTTCCCCAGAATCGGGGTCAAAATAGTAGCTCGAGATTACAGATTCTTTTGGAACAACTTCTTCAATTATAGAAATAGAGTCTTCAGGAGTTGCAAGTACCCTGGGGTCAGGCCGCATGGCAATTCGTGTCCTTAGATCTTTTGCCAGGTTGCGGATTATATTCCCGTCGTCTGCGAATTTTCTGGGCTCTTCGGTGTACAGAACAAGCTGAGGGCCTTCAAATTCGACGTCAGTAATTGTAACTCCTGCGGGTAGATTTTTCTCAATTTTGTGTTTGAGGTCTAATAGCACGTCTTCAATAGGCATTAAGAATCTTCCTTTTTGTCAAAAAATCAAAAAGATCTGGATATTGAAAAAATAATATTTGAAAAAGGTGTTAGTTTATATGTAGAAAATAAAAAACCAACAATTAAATTATTAGTTTAATGAAGCTCTTCTGGATTTTACTTCTTCAGGATCCAACCTTTTGAATGCCTCCTTTGTAATTACGACTACATCGATATTTTCTCCGGAAGCTGAGTCTCTTTTCGTTGCATTGTGGATAGCCCGAATCGCAAGGTCAAGACCTTCTTTTACAGCCATATCTTCCCTGTACTGGTCTTCCAGTACTCCGTAAGCCATGGGAGAACCTGATCCTGTTGCCGAGATCCTTGTCTCTTCAATGCTTCCTCCCATTGCGTCAAGTGAGTAGACTGCAGGTCCGTTTTTGTCAACCCCTCCAATAAGGAGCTGGACCATCATGGGATAATAGCGGTTAGCATTTAAAAAGTTCGACATCAAAGTGGCAATCCCTTTGATTGTCATGGATTCGTTCCTGCGCATCTTATAGAGCTGTGACTCCACACTTACCAATCGAACAAGCTGCTGGGCATCTCCTACCGAACCGGCAGTGGTCATTCCTACCAGGTCATCTATCTGGTAAACCTTCTTTGCAGTTTTGCTTGCGATGAAATGCCCCATAGTGGCTCGCTGTTCACTTGCGAGCACAATTCCGTCGGTACAAACTACTCCTACGGTAGTTGTGCCCTTTAAATATTTGTCATTATCCATAAACATACCCTCATAATAAGCTGAAAATGAGAAAATGGTGCTAAAAAAAATGTTTTAGTTAAGGTGAGCATTTTTAGCTTAAATCGCAGGATTTAGCAATCCATTATCTCATTATTAATATCGCTATATATAAGTTTTCCTCCTTTTTTCTAAATGCATTTGCATTTTAAACCGGAAGATTACTTGAATAAATAATTTCTCTGTTTTTTATACTCAAACGTCAGTAATTGTAGCTGTATATGTTATGCATTTATCTTGAAAGTTCTTCTACTTCTTCAGCTAGCTTCTTTACCCTCTGAATTATATCTTCAGATATATTTTTCTTATGCATGAACTCTAATCTTTCCTGTATCGTTATCCTGTTTGTTCCTTTCACAAGGTTGTCTGCATGCGAAACGATTTTTTCCTCCAGACTCCTTGGAAAATAGTCGTCTTCAGGAAGTCCTAACTCTTTTGCTTCTTCTTTTGAGATTCCGGCTCCAATGTGCCTTTTTATTATTTCGGCAATTTCAGGTTCTATACCTTTGCTTGTAGCTAGCTTGAATCCTTCAACTGCATGTGCAATCCCATGTGTCCTGCACCTCCCAGAGTCGTGCAAAAGAGCCCCTGATTCTACAAGCTCAAGGTCCACATCCCTTCCGGCTGCGTTTGCTTTTTCTGCAATCTCAACTGCCAGTGAGGCAACCTCTTTACAGTGCTCGATCACATTCGGGGCACAGCCTGATTCTTCAAGAAATCTTATTGCTTCGGCTCGTGTGGTCAAGATAATCCCTTATGAACTCAAAGCATCCACACGCTTTTTTAAGACTCCCACAAAGCGGGAATTATCATAGAAGATCAGGTCTTCCCCACACATGGGACAGAGAAATTCTGTTTCAGTTGCTTCGTCAAAAAGGAGGCGAACACAACCCTGCGGGCAAACGTAAAACACATTATTTTCTTCAAATTCAAGTCGGGTCTTCAGATTCCTTAACAGTTTTTTCTTTTCTCTCATAAGCTGATGCTCTACATCGGCAAAGTCCAGATGCCAGAGATAAGTCAGCCATCCGCTATTAGAATCTCTTTCTCTGCGGCAGATTGCAAATTTGTTTTCATAGAGTATAAATAGGGTTCTTCTCACGGTATTTAGCAGAACTCCGGTCTTTGTAGCAATTTCTTCATCCGTGATTTCGCCTTCGGGCATTTCTTCTATCATTTTAAGCCCATCTTCCCCTACAAGGCTTATGAAGTATCCTCTAATTACCTTGTCATTCAAATCGACCAAAGTGTTCACCTCACAAATCCCTTATATGAATTGAACATACCAGTATTAAAGTTTACATTATAAATTCTATTGAGAAATTTCATATCTGGAAAAAACTGCACTTTTAGCAGCTGAACCTCTCACGCTTCTCTAACTGGGTTCAGGGACTCTATTTCTCCTGTTATTCGATCTACAATAAAAGTCTTTAGCCTCTCTGCCCCTCCTTCGAGAGATTTGATTGCCTCATCTCTTGTTGGGGCGGATGCAAACAGCGACGTCAGAGGCCAATCAGGCTCGATAACAGTTTCCTGTGGTGGAATATCCGCGCTTTTTTCCCTGAGAATGACTTCCATGAGTTTTCTGTCTATAAAAAGTTCTCGATCCGAGTAAAGAACTCCCCTCGCAGCAAATAGTTTTGCTTCTGGTTTTTCCGGAAGTTCTCCTCTAAAGCAGCCAGCATGAGCTTCAAACAGATTTATTCCCATAGCCTTTTCAACAGTGTCCAGACTGCCCTGAAACCTCGGGTTTACTTCAAGCACCACAGGCCCTCTTTCAGTTACCAGAAAGTCAACTCCATTTGAGCCCAGGAGTCCCAGTTCAAGAACCAGTTCTTCTGCCATTTTTTCCATCTCTTCTGCGTACTCTGTCCTGAAAGGGGTTATGTTTCCGCAGTAGGCAAATGGCAGCCTTGAAAGCCAGGGCATCCCTATTAATTGTTCGTTCACAGCAACTGCAAGGGATTCGTTTTTTGTGGAAAGCAAAGAGACACTTGCAGGTATTCCTTCCAGAAACTGCTGAACAACGATTTCTTTTTCCGTGAATCCCTGGTCCAGCCCGACCAATTCTTCTAACACTGTCAGCATTTCCTGCCTGTTATTTGCAACCCTGTTGAATATTCCTCCTCCTCCTGTAGCTGGTTTGAGAATTACAGGATATTCTATTGTGTCCAGCTCATCGGGAGAATAACAGCGTGGGTGTGGTATCCCCAGAGCTTCAAGCCTTTTTGCAAGGTGTAATTTGTTTGAAGCTTTCTGCACAGCTTCAGGACTGCTGGCAAGTACGGGGCAGGGGAAACTGTATGGGTCCAGCATCTCCATTCCCGAGCCGGGTACGATTGCATCAAAGTCAAGTCCGAAGTCATTCATTTTAGCTATTATCCAGTTAGGGTCAATCTGACGGAGTTCGCCTGAAGTCCTGCATTCGAGAACAGATGATGCATATGCACATTCCTGGAGGTCAAGGTCACGGAAAGCGTCTATAGAACAGACGGTGTAACCTGCCTTTTTTGCAGAGCAGACGATGTTTCGCGTGTCAAACCCAATTGCAAGGATATTCTGCATGTTCCCTCTTTTTGGATCTTTCATTTTTCCTGCTGAACATCGGAGTGTGAGAGTGCAAAGATCCCATATTCTGTTTTCAGAACAGGGATCTCGCTGCCCGCCTCTGCGCTAAAGGACATCGGCTTTTTTATTGCAACGGTTTCGTAAGTCTCAGGGTCAAGCACAAGAATTGCGTTTTCTTCTATTGAGACCAGAACCGTAAGTACCGCATCTCCAATGTTTGCGATCTTCTCTGCACCTTTGAGCTCTTCAGGGGTTGAAATAAACCTGGAACCGTCTTCAAGGCTTATTCCGTTTACTTTCTTTCCTGAACTTCTTATCTGAATAATTCTTCCTCTGAACCTTATCACGTCCCCTGGTCTGAACTCCGGAAGGCGCATGGCAAAAGTAATCCTGTAGAGGTTTTTTCCGTCTTTCATGCCAACAAGAGTCGGAGATTCGGCAAAACTGCCTCCCAGCTCAGAGATAATCATGCGGCAGACCTGCCGACTTGCATTCATGGAACCCATATAAAGGTCAATGCCTTCTTTTTGTTCCTGGTATTCACTTATAAATGCCAGGCGGTCTCCTTTTTTCTTCATGCTTTCCATGGCTTCTCTAGCTATGGCACCGCAGCGCCTTTTTTCCTCTTCTGTTGGGAACCTGCCTGCTGCTCTTACCTGAATGATTGCTTCAAAATATCCTCCGGATTCACGGCTACACATATCGCAGGCTGTCCGCTGAACCCTTACTTCGGTCTCAGCTTCGGCATGAGCCGGCTCCCCTCTTACTACTGCATCTACTTCGGCTCTCACCATGTATATATAAGGCGTAATCTCCTTCGGCTCCAGGTAGAGTTCCACGTCTCCTGCTTCGTTGTGGATAAAAAGGGCGTTTTCTACGGCTTTCAGCACCACTTCTTCCAGATTGCCGATATTTTCCCATCGGCTCCTGTGGAAATATGCTCCGCAGCTGGAACAGATCCTTACATGGAGTACAAGGGGCAGCTCGATTAGTTTGAAAGTTTCAAAGAAACAGTCCCTGCAAACGGAATCAAAAAGTTTGTCGCATTCTTTGCCGCATTTTGGGCATGTAATGGAATTCATCTATAATCCTTATTGATAGTCTTCTTGGAGTAATAGTTCTCAAAGTATTCAGAAATCAAATTTTTTGAGTAATACCAGGCAGTTAATCTGTTAAGCACACTCATGTTATTTAAGAATAGCTGGATCTGCAATCCTTTCTTTATTCATGCTCTTTACAGTTAGACTGAAATATAATTTTCAGCCCAGCCGCTGCACCATCGTATTTCTAAATAATCATTGAAAAATATATAGTTTGAAAGCCTGATTAAATAGGCTTTTTCCTTATATAAGCATTTGTATAATTTTGCCAGGTTCGCTGCTCAGTCTTGTGCTGATGGCCTTATCAAAGGCTGTAAATTGCTTCAAAAAGCCCAAAATGAGACTGGGTAAGTCTAAACTTATTACTAATTAATCTAATTATATGCTTATATTATTCTAAACTGAAATACTTTCTCTTTTATACAAATACTCAAATATGAATTACGGCAACTGATTGCATATATAGTCTCTCTCTAGACCATCAAACAATCAACGGTCAGGTAATAATTTCAGATTCAAAACAAATGCCAAAAAAGATTGTTTGATGGAATTGACAGAAAGATTTTAAGGCGGCAGGTAAGAGGAATTTATGAAGTTAAAAAGTATTTTCCAGACAACCTTAACTCCATAAGTATCACGTATATTTATCCTTAAAAGGTGATGACAATGAATAAGAATATAATATATATGATCATTTTTGTTGGAGCAGTTTCATTGATAATGTTAAGTGCTCTAGCGTTGTCAGGCTCACAGGATGGTATTAAACTTACAAATAGTCCCTCACAAGATAACACCAAACTTGCAAATAATGATATGCCTTTATATAGTAAATCTAGCGCATCACTTCCACTACTAGATACTGAAGAATTGAGTAACCGCTCTGAAATAATTGTAATTGGTACAGTGAAAGAAATACTTCCAAGCAAATGGACTTCTGCCGACGGTAAAAGACCTGATGGTATTGATTCATTTAGCCTGGAGAACTCTATCTACACAGATATCACCATAAGTGTAGACAAATATATCAAAAATCCATCGTCATTTAAAGAGGTCATAGTGAGAGTAGATGGAGGGACAGTAGGAAATGATACTTTAGAAGCTGATTATGCACCAACGTTCAAACCAGGTGAAAAGGTTCTACTTTTTTTGATGGAAGATGCTGTTATAAGTACTAAGGACATTAAGCCAGAACACTTCAAAGTTACAGCGTGTGCACTAGGTAAATACACATTAACTGATGATGGGCAAGCTATAGGAGACTATGAGACTATTAGTCAGGACGAGCTGCTGAGCAAAATTAAAGAATGAATATAATTGACATAGCTGCTTTTTCACAAAACAACGTTATATAAAATTTAAAAAGTGAACATTATTAATTGAAAAATCCATCAGAATTTTTAGTCGGCAACTTCAAAATAATACACTAAATTAATAATTTCGAAGTAATTATTTCTCAAGAACCTTTATATTGAATGTTTAGAATGAAATTATTCCTACTTTATTCTGTTTTATTTCTCTTATATATTAAATATTACAACTCCAGAAACAATCAGCACTATAGCAATTGTTTTCTTGTCATCTATTTTTTCGTAGAGTACAAGTCTGGAAAGAATAAGTACGAAAACAAATTTTAAAGAGGTGGCAGTATAAAAAAACTTTAATGGGATTTCTTTAAGAGCATATACCGTTAAAATAGTTACTACTATATACAAAACATACGCGGTAAATGTGCAGGGGTTAATGTAAGCTGAGGCAAGCTTTTTTTCGGAAGATTTGTTTGCTCCCATTTTCAAAAGTGTTTGACTGATGCCTGTAAATGAAGTCACTAAGAACAAATAAAATAAGGAAGAGTTTATCATGTTTCTTCTCCCAAACTGCGTGATAGTATTAAAATTCCAAATGAAATGACAATTAATCCTAAAATATTGTACTTCGTGATCTGCTCGTCAAATAAAATTGCGGAAAAGAGTAATATCACGAAGTTAACCAAGCTCATAAATGGATACGCGTATGAAAGTGGATAATGTATCAGTGCCTGTTGCCAGATAACTGCCTGCAGTACAAGGAATATCAGAGAAAGCAGGTAAAAAACATTTGTAATGGTAATAATAGGTGTAGTTTCTTTTATTGTCATCGCAGCATATTTTCCGCAGATTCCACTACCTGCCTGAAAGAGTATGGAAATAACTATCAGGCTAAAATAAAAGATCTGCTTTGTTTTAGACTCTATTCTGCTCAAAATATCCCTCTCAGGACTTAACTGCTTTTTTCTTTGACTGCTTTTTCAAATTTCTCCGTAAACGGAAAATTTGGGATCCCATCCCAAAAATATCTTTTTTCAGGTTTACTTTAGTTGCTCCCCCATGCCTCCAGACTACGGGGAATTCTTTAACTTTAAATCCCCGCGACTGTGCGAGAACCATAAGTTCAGTATCCCAGAACCAGTGTTCGTCCTGAACCATATCAATCAGTTCAAACAAAGGGGCTTTTTTAAAAGCCTTAAATCCGCATTGGTGATCATACAACTTTGATTGTAAAAAAGTGCGTACCAGAAAATTAAATCCCTTACTAGCTATATCTCTTTTTAAGGGTCTTTTAACATTGCTCTGGGGCATCATCCGAGAACCTGTTGCAAAATCATACCCTTCTACTGAGATTGATTCTATAAGTTCCTTCAAATGGTTCATATCAGTTGCAAGATCCGTATCAATATAACACAGGACATCTCCAGATGCAAACTTAAAAGCCCTGTTTAAGGCTCTGCCACGTCCCTGACGTGAATCCGAGTGAAGGTGGCTCACATAGCTGTGCCCCATGGCAAGCTTATCAGCTACTCTATCTGTTCCGTCACTGCTACCATCTTCTGCTATGATTATCTCAAACGAAGACGTAATATCTTTAAGAGTCTCTGCAGTTTGGTTTACCGTTTTTTCTATTCTTGATACCTCGTTGTAAGCCGGTAATACCAACGAAACCTTTGTAATATTAACACCTTATTTCTGCTTATATATTAATCATCAATTCAAAATAGTAATTCTATGCGATAATATTTGCTAAAATTTCTTCCAATAATGATCTCTTCTTCTCATTTATATTATTTTGCTACTGGTGTCAATAATTTACTTTTTATGAACTAATCTATTTTTTTTATATTTATCTTGTTATATATCTGGTTATTATTCTTTAAGGTCAGTTTAAATCCTTAATATTTTTTACAAAGTTAAACGGGTCTAAAATTGGAATTAGAATAGAACACAAAAAATAATTTACAAAAATTTTTGGTTTTTAAGTAAGTATTTTTTTAAAAAAGAGAATAAAGTACCCGTGCAGGATAGCACGGATGCTTTTGATCTAAAACTATGTTCCAATTTATTTCTTTGGCGGCCAGTTCTTTTCCATCCAGCCAGGCAGCCTTCCTGAGTCCATTGGACCCACAAGGACCTTTGCGCCGAGCTTGTCTTCAAGGTCACCCTGGAGACGTGCAGCAAGACCTGGAATAACCACTGTGTTGTGTGTTACATCATTCTTGAGGTCAAAGCCTGACTTCTCAAAGGAGTCCTTTACTTTGTCAGCGCTCAGCTGGCCACCGGCAGCTGCTGCTTCCACACCAATACCATCGGTGTTAACTGCAAGCAGCCAGCAGTCGATGCCGTTTGAGGAAAGGTCGCTCTCTACTGTGTAGTATGTCAGTGCGAAGTTTGTGGTAAAGAGTACCGGGGAGTCCGCAGTTGGGCTTCCTACCTTATACATCTTTGAGTCCACAGCAACAGGGGACCTCGGGTCAGTGTATATTGTCTCAGCCAGGTGCACTTCGGGCATGGTGGCAAATGGCTCCATGCTGTGGAGAATCATTATGTCGCCGTACCTGATGGTAAAGACTGAAGCCATCACGGTTTCCCAGTAGGAGGCGCTGACAGGGTCGGCAATTCCAGCCATCCAGGCAGTGAACGGGAGCGCCATGATCGGGTATGCGATCTCGGTGTCGCCCATAATGCCTGCTCTCCTGATTTTCAGGAAGTTGGTGAAGGTGTCCTTCAGGCCCTTGCCTGTCGGGTAGGTTCCGGGGTCAAGGACGATATCCTTAATTCCTGCCTCTGCAAATGTCTTTGCAAGGGTCTTAAGGGCATCAAGGTCATTGAAGGCTGAAACGACTACAGGCACGTTATACTCGAGTGCGAGTTCTCCTACCTCTTTCCAGTTGTCCTTGTTTGCGGCATAGAGCAGAGGGTTCTTGTCCTTTGCTACTTCGAGACCTGCTTTAAGTACTGCAGGGTTGAAGGAACAGAAGATCATGGGCAGGCCAACTTCTGCAACTTTCTTGACAGCTGCTGCAAACTTTGCAGGGTCATTGGAAACGGCTCTGATTGCCACACCGTCGAGGAGCAGGTTGCGTCCGACGTAGAACTTCTTGTAGTCAGCAATCTTCTTAACTCTCTCAACAATGGCAGCTTCGTCCATGTTGTCTGCCACATCAAAGAACATCTTTGTCTTGTTGAAGAAGGTCAGCTTGTGGCGGTACAGGACATCGTCCCCACCGATGTTAGCAGCTCTGTCGCCTACTCCAATGGTAACCTGGCGAATTTCAGGGGCAAGGAGCTTGTCGAGTTCTGCAAGTTTCTTTGCAAACTTCTTTTCCTTAATCAGGGGAGGGCAGTCTGACGTCTTGCCGGATCTGTCGATCAGCGTGGAGGCAAATGCCATACATGTAGGCTGACCACATTCCCCACAGTTGGTCTGAGGCAGGTACTTGTAAGCTTCTAATGGGCTGTTTATTTTCATGTTTTACACCTCCGCTCCGATCCATTTGGCAATATCAACCTGATCTGTCTCGATTGTACCAAAGAGTGTCTGGGTGATCTGCTTGAGGACAGCAACCGAGGTTGGGTGCATCATCATGAAGAGGTCGTTACCTGCAATAGCAAGGGACAGACCAGTAACAATTTCCCAGATTGGACCTCTGTATTCTCTCGGACCCCAGTCAGAGTCTTCTTTAAGTGGTGAGCTAACCATCCAGGACTCACGGGCACCCCATGCATTTGTGGTACCTGAGGACATCGGGAAAGTCAGTTCATCGTCACCCATAAGGGCTGCAAGTCTGATACGCTCCATGTTGGTGTAGGCGTAGTCGAGACCATAACCGAGGGCTGCAGTGGTCGGGTCCATGATGATCCTGTCTCTTGGCACGTTGCACTGCTTCATGAGTTTCCTGTTAAGTTCCTTCTGGGCATTCATGTCCAGCTGGGTCCAGGAGAGCACGTCATGGTCGTATTTGAGTGCTGCTTCTGCGATTGCTGCATAGTCCAGGTTCAGGCTGGCAGATGCAAGCAGGCAGCGCTCGCCTTCTGCAACTTCTGCTGCTCTTGCGAGTACTTCGGGGTCTTTCTGTGGGTTACCGGAACCACCGATTGCAATTGGCACATCAACAGCCTGCAGAACTTCTTCTACAGTCTTTGCTGCTTCCTTTGCAGGTGTGTCCTTAACTAGCGGGTCGGTTGAAATCAGGTGGATTGTGATCATGTCGGCGTTGAACTTCTCAACGTTCTTCTTTGCCCATTCTCCGGGGCTGTCCATGACCTCGTCATAGTTCTCCTTGACAGCTTTTGCAAGCCCTATTCTCATGTCGAACACGTCAATTGTGACCTGGTTCCTGTTCGGCATAACAGCGTCAGGGAAGAATGGAAGGGCTTTTTCGCCGCCGAGCATAACCCTCTTGCCGCGGCTTCCACCGTCTGCAGAGGTGTTACCTATGGGTACTTCCTGGATCTGAGTTGCCCATTCAGCGATGTTAGCAACATCAAACTTGGCAGGTATGAGATCCTTGAGTTTCGGGGCTGCCATAGCAGGTGAAACTGCTGGAGCAGCTGCGGGGGCACCAATGCCAACAGGGTATCCAAACATGCCTGCAAGTCTTCCGAAGTGCTGGGCAAGTACTGCACTCTCCTGCCCGAGGAGAGCAGCAAGCATCGGGTCAAAGCCGCCTCCAAGTCCACTCAGGTCGATCTCAATGTCCCCTTCTATGGTCACACCTTCAAGGGACATTACTTCCATGTCCTTGAACATGTCTGTTATTTCTGATAACTTAACTTTCTTTGCCATGTAAACCTCACCTTTTCCATAGTTTACCGTTTTGATGAGTGACTGTATAAATAAAGATGTAATACAGGATGTGTTTCCAGATTTTTTCCCCGGTATAGTAACAGGGATCGGGGCAGGAAGAATCCTGCTCCGTTATTCTGATGGTTTAAATACCATTTTCAAGCTCTTAAACCGGCTGCGGGCTACTATCCACCCTGTTTCGGTACGGTTTTCTACATCATCCTAATTTAAAAGGAAACCGGGATCAGAACCCCAGTTTCTGTACTATTTTTTCGATTTCTATTGCAGCAACCGAATCATCCGTGATTTCAAAGAGTGGGATTCCTTTTATGTCCATTTCCTCAATTTTCGGGTCGAGAGGGATCATACCTATGAGGTTGAGCTTCAGGTTCCCTGCCAGTTCAGTGAGCTCTTCACGGTTAGCATCTGTAACTTTGTTTGCAATAACGTGGATTTTGCCAATTTTTGAGTCCAGTTCAGTTACAAGTTCACGAATCCGTTCTGCAGTCCTGAATCCTCTTCGTGAGGCATCAGTCACAACTATAAGGTCATCTATGTCACGGATAATTTTCCGGCTGAAATGCTCAAGCCCTGCTTCTGCGTCAATGATAACCAGATCATAATTCATGATCAGTTTATCCATGATTCCCCGGAGGAGGTTATTTACGTAACAATAGCACCCTGATCCTTCGGGTCTTCCCATGACCAGTAAATCATAGCCCTGCATTTCTTCGATAATCTCATAGACTTTGCTCTTAAGAACTGATTCCTTGTTCATATCAGGGTTGTCAGGCCTCGGTTTTGTGATCTCAGCCTGCAAAAACTCCTTTGCGTCCCCGATTGTTTTTACGTCCTCACAGCCAAGGGTCTCAGGCAGGTTAGTATCCGCATCTGCATCAACTGCCAGTATAAACTGCCCTTTTTTGGAAAGGGAGCGGATCAGAAGAGCCGCTACCGCTGTTTTTCCAGTCCCGCCTTTTCCCGTTATTGCAATTACTTTCGTCACAGAATACCCCTTTGTTTGTTTTTCGGTTTTAGGCAATCGCCTGTCGTCACTCAGTTATTTATTTTTCCTTCTTCTCGCTGAGGATCATCCTGTCAATGGTGATCTTTGCGTTCTTGAAGGTCACCTTTATTCCGCTTCCTGACTTTCCACCAACCATGCCAGCCATCATTGGCATTGCAGGCATCTGGAATCCAGCTGCGGGCATCATCATTGGAGCGGCTGCAACAGCTACTTCCTCTTCTTCCTCTTCTTCTTCCTCTTCTTCCTCTTCAGCAGCTGCCCAGGTAGCAACAACCGGGTGGTTCTTGTCCTGCAGGAATGCTTTCAGGGACTGGATGTCGCTTGCATCGTTTTCAGTTGCGATCTTGTCCTTCAGGTCAGCAGGGATTGCTTCGTCGATCTTTGCTTTGAACTTGGCAGGCAGCCAAACTACTCTGTTCCAGCCGCCATCTGCCTGGATGAACTTGGGTGAGTAGAAGTAGTTGACACCTACACCAAGGAACCCTACTATCTGTTTTCCACCGCCGGTCTGGCCTGCCATTGTGGAGAATCCGATACCGTTTGGTGCCATTCCCTGGTATTCTCTGTCTACCCAGCCAATACCATCGACTTCAGGGATGTAGAATCCGACCACTTCGAAGCAGCCGCAGGATGTGTGCGGGGAATCGAAGAAGGAGTGGAGTTTGATCTTGTCGAATTCGCCGCTGGAAAGTTTCTTTGCAATATCGTTGACTCCAGAGTATTCACCGGTCTTTGAATCAAGGCACTCGCCCTTGTCAATTGAGAACTGTGGGCCTTCAGGGTCGACCTTTGCTGCTGCGCGGCCATCGAACCAGTTGATTGCACCACAGAGTGAGACTCTGTCAGGTGAAACTACACAGACGTTGGTCGGAGCAAATGACTGGCAGAGTGTGCATCCGTAGAAGACATCAACGTCTTCGTCGTGCAGGTCTTTTGTCCTTGCATCTCTTGCCTTGAAAATCTCCTTAGCTTCTACCATCTGCTTTTCTACTTCAGCCTTGTCGGTGTAGAATATTACCTGCATCTTCTCTATGAAGGGCAGTTCGCTCTTGAAGAGCATCATAACAGCTTTTCCGAAGGGCTCAAGTGAGTCCATCTTTGCAGCTGTGTCCTTTGAAATCCTCATCCAGACATCATACCTCTGGTTCAGGTGCATTATGCCCTGGCAGTAGTTGATGAAGTCGTGGACACGCCTTTCTACTACAGATTCGAGGTCAGGCTCGACAAGTTCTCCACCAATGTTGTAGATCATTGCCCAGGGGTATGTCTTGCCTTCTTCCATATCTTTGAGATCTGGACCGATAATTGTTACTTTGTCGTCTTCAATCTCATCCATGGATTTTGCACGTACAAGTTCTAGACCGAGGGATTTCGGACCACCGAGTTCGACGAACATGCCTTCTTTTCTTACTCTTTCTCCTTCAAACATTGGGGAAATCTCAAATGGGAATTCTGCCATTACGTTTCGCCTCCTAAATCTAACTTATAAAAGGTCAATTACCTCGTCCAGTGCGGCAATGTGGTCTTCCCTGCTAAGGTTTCCAAAGGACATTGTTGCGTTCTGGATGTAGTTCTTGTCGATTGATATTGATTTTATGCTTGTGAAGTTCTTGGTTGCAGTCAGTACCTGGTTGATGTAGTACTTGTAGTGGCCTATGAGGACGATTGTGTCATAGTTCCCATTGCCGTCAAGTCCTGGCCAGTTGGGGTCCGTCAAGTAGAAACCAAGCTGGTGAACGTTTATGTACTTGGCATCCACATCCTTGTCCACAAAGCCAAGCATTGAGCTGCCGGTTGCAGCTATGGGAAGGTTGGCTGCTTTTGCAATCTTTACTGTACGTTCCAGAACTTCGGGGGAGAGACCTGCAGTCCCTACCACAAACAGCGGCCTCTTTGCCTTTGAAATCAGCTTTGCGGCAATTTCAGGGGTGACAGCTTTTGAGGTCTTTACGCCGTAGGTGGTGAACAGTTTTGTGTTCTTGGTAGTGTCTACCATTTTCAGGCCTCCTTGCAAAGTCTCTTGAGGTTAGTTGGCTGTGCAGAGACATCGAACTTGATTGCTGGACCGGAAATGATCTTCTTCTTCTTCCAGTCAATTTCCCAGCCGTGCTCAGATTCGAGCTTCTTCATGAGTTCTTCACGCTTGGAGAGCGGGAGGTCTGCTTCGTGCCTGACATACTTCCACCAGTCTTCTGGCATGACACCGAGGTACTTCTCACTGAGCTCCATCCAGTGGGTCAACTTGATGGACCTGCCCATGTTGTTGTCAGACGGACGGATGCAGTTCTTTGCCAGCATTACACAGGCTTCCTGCCAGGTCTCTGCTGTGGTTATGAGGAACTCTGGTGCTGGCGGGATTGCCATTTCCTGGCCGTTTCTGGCGTCGTAGGCCTTCCACCTTGAGTCGTCGTAGTTCTTGGCAATCAGGGCTCTCCTGTACTTGCTGCTGTGCGGGCCGAGAATTGCCGGGATACCGAACATGTTGCAGCCTGTACCGATAGCGGCTGCTTTCTGGGAATATGCACCCCATGCAAGCCCGACTGCACCGACACGGGTAAGGGCGTAGTCTGCGATTTCTGCCAGGTTGCCTGAGAGGTTCCTGCCTGCGAATATTGCAGCGACCTTGTGGACTGTACCAGATATGTGGGAGTTAGAAACACAGGACCCGGTGTTGAGGATGTTTCCTTTCTCGAACCTGCCGGGGTACCTTTCGTAGAGGGTTTTTCCGTCCTCATCCTTGTACATGCCTATGTCCATTGCGGAACATCCGGAAACTATAATCAGGTAGTTCCTCTTGAGGAATTCTTCTGCAATGTTGTAGACGTCTTTGGAGCCTGCCGGGTAGTTGGCGCAGCCTATGATTGCTATGACACCTGGTGTTGTACCCATGACAAGGTTTAGACCTTCTGCACGGATTTCGGCGTCACTTACCTGTCCTCTTCCGGCCCTTACAAGCCCCTTCTCTTCGGCAATTGCCTTCTGGGAAGCTTTCTCAATAAGATTCAGGATTGGGATATCCTTGTTACAGACCTGTTCACACCTGCGGCAGCCTACACAGAAGTCGTGCAGGGCTTCAAGTGCGTTAATGTCCCCTTCCTTGGCTGCTGCCATTGCTGCAGGGATGTCCAGTTCTTCTGGGCATGCGAGCTTACATTCGCCGCATTCCACACACTTGCCGACAAGTGCCTTCATTTCATCGTCGGTCGGGATAGCGGTTATGCCTTCAGCATCACGGATCGGGGCCATTTCCATGGCAATCCTGGGCACGAGCTCTCCGAGCTTATCGTAGTCCAGCATCACACAACCTGGGATTGCTCCGGACTTGATGTCCTCGATGATTGCATCTACATTATCGTTAGTCCTGTCTGGCAGGCCGTACATGATCTTGTCGTTGGATGCGATGATCGGGATCTTAAGTTTCTGGCCTTCCTGGACGAGGTCAGCTCTTACACACTGTTCGTCAAGAACGATGACATCAGGAATTCCTGAACGGACGATCTTAAGTTCCTTTGCAAGGGTACCGACAATCTTTGCATATGGGGCCTTGCGGTCTTCTCTCTTGTACCTGGTCATGTCGAACGCAGTACAGCACATACCTCCGATTTCCACCTTGTCTGTCAGGCCGTTGTCTTCCATGTAGTCCATGATGTAGGTGACACCGGCAACGTTGTGCCCGATTGCGACGATTACAGGTTTCTTTGGGTCAATTGTTCCCATGCCTACTTCAACAAGGGGGGCTTCGGGGTCGGACTTCGGGAAGCCGAGTGCAGTAACCTGTGCAACGTCCGAAACTTCCATACCAACGTGGTCCAGAACTCCTGCAAACATTGCCTTGTTATCATAATCGATTGCTGCTCCTTCCTGGCCTGCATGGATGGTTGCAAGCATCTGTCCCAGCTCTTCTTCAACATATTCCATTACTGGCTTGAGTTCGCCGAGGGTCTTTGGCTGGAGCCCGGTGACAAGCTGGATGTTAGGGGTTACGACGTTTGAAGCTCCCATGTTGATGGGCATGTCTTCCCCAAAGACATCGATCAGGTGGTTGAGCAGGTGGCGGCCGTGGGCACTGTGGCATGCACAACCCGTGATGCAGCGGAGGAAGAACTCCCTTGCAGCCTGGCCTTTCATGTCAATACCGCAGGCTCCTCTCTTGTTCCCTTCCAGGTTACATGGTCCGAAGGTACAGTAGCAGCACTGGTCACACATAGGGGTATAAACCGGCTCATAGCGGTCAAATAGCGTAAAGCTCCAGTCACGAAGTGTTGCGATTCCCGGGAAGGGAGTCGGACCCATCGGACCGAGTTCTTTTGCTTTTTCTTCAGCAGCCTCCTTTGCTGCCCCTACAATGTTGTTAATAGTGATCTGAACGGATTCCAGATCTTCTATAGAAAAACTCCCGGTAGTTAGTTTGCTCATTTGAGCTTTACCTCCTAAATTTGTTTAAAGTCAACTTCGCCAAGACGATTGCAATCTGATATTCGGCATATTCTTCATGATTATACATTATATATTTTGCCGTCTGCTTTAAAGTTACAACCGTTTAAATGACGTTTTCTAGCAAAGTATTTTAAGCTCTCTAATTGAACTTTTAATGCCTTACTAACGTTTTTTAAATAAAAGCGTTTTTGCAGGGAATATTTCTCTCGAAAAAGTCGTTTTTAGGGCCTTATCTCTCTTCAATGTCTATTTTTACGCCCTATTTCTCAAAAAAACCGTTTTTGCCAACGATTGAGACCTTAATCTTGAGCAGAGGTCGCTACCGATGGATAATAAACACTAATTAGTGACTAAATGTACCAAATCTATATAACATTTTCTAATTTGTAACACCCTATTCGAGCATGGTAAAATGGAATGTGGAGACGCATTCTTCTTAAAAAAACCCTCAAAGACTCTTTGTTCCAAAAAAATGTTCGATACCGGAGCATGCTGTTTTTCAAAAGAAGTATTCCCAAGTCCCAATACTTTTTTTCTTTGATTTTAATATTTGTTATTTATTATTTTATTTTCCCATACTAATTGCAAATAATTTTAAAGATTATTCTTACTTGAGCTATGAATTTTGAATGAATAAAAATCAATTTATTCTTTTCTATCTTTTAATATATTATTTGCAATTATCTTTGAATCTATTATACTTCTCTTTCTTATGAATATATCAAAACCTATTTATATCAGAACTTTTTCAAAAGCAATTTACAAAGTAAACGCTGTAAACCGTTTTCATGATTTTTTATCGGAACGAATTTTCCATAATTATCTTATTTATATATTAATTGATAATTCTTTTGATTTAAATATTAGTTACTTCAATTTAAAATGAACTCTGGTTTTGTTTCTGGACTCTATGTGATGTTAATATCATATACATGATCTATCATAGAATAATAATGAAATTATACCATTAAATTGAACAGATTGGAGATTCAGAATTGCCTATATTTGTTCCTGAGCTATGTTTGGACAATATTCTTGTGTTTGGACAACATCTTGCGGTTGAATAATATTCCCTGATTCATCTTGAGATATTCAAAGTAGCCTCTTCAGAGTAGCTTCTTATATCCGCTTTATTATTCAGGTGATTTCATCAATAATTTTATACTGGATTAAAAAGAGAGTAATTTGAACATGTTTAATCGCGATACACCATATGGGTCCCGAAGCGGAATGACTGATAGAATCAAAACTTCTATCTCTGCAAGTCCGTCGATGGCAATCATTTTCCTGTGTGTAATTTCTTTTCTTCTGGAAATTGTTCCGGGCATAGGGCCTCTCTATATAGACGCTTTTCAATTTAACCCCAATTATTTTCTTACAAGACCCTGGACGCTTGTAACATACATTTTCCTGCATTCTGGATTGATGCATCTTCTTTTTAATATGGTTGTCCTGTTCTTTTTCGGGACTGCACTCGAAAGAAGGATTGGGAATAATCAGCTCCTTATAATCTTCTTTACTGCAGGAATTCTATCCGCAATAGGTTACGCTTTCTTAAGCAGGCCCATTTTTAACATTGATTCTCTTCTTCCTATGATTGGCGCCAGTGGAGCTATTTATGGGGTTTTTGCAGCCCTTGCCGTACTTGAACCGAATGCCAGGGTATATGTTTATTTTATCCCTATGCGTTTAAAGCATGCTCTATTGCTCTTTGCCATTTTTGATTTTCTTATGGTCAATTCATCAGACATGATTGCCCATACTGCACACCTGAGCGGGCTCTTTGTCGGACTTTATATGGGCTTCCGTATGAAGAAAATAGAAGAACAATATATGAAAACGAGGTACTTCGGCAGGTGGTGAGACTGGAGGATGAGGCTTTTACTCAGGACAGGTACTATCATCCGAGACCCGGTCCCGGGGAAAAAGTTCCAATCCAGATTTTAAACTTCAGGAGGATTTTTGCAGCCTGGTCCCCAAAGCTGAAAGCCACTCTCTTTTTTGAAAAAGCACCTGAAGAGCCTGAAGAAGAGGGACTTAAAAGGGTAAGAGAAGTTGTCCTCCTTCAGGTCTATGACTGGCTTGCGGGAAGGGAAGGAATAATAGAACTCACGAATACGGAATTCGGACAGTTTATGGAGGTTTATGAAACTTTTCTTCAGAAATTAGGAGAAATTCAGTATAGCAGGCAGAAGAAAGGAAGAAAAACTGAAAATATTTTTGAACTCCGTGAGTCTCATTTTATTATTCGGGAAGTCAAAAAAGGGCCTTTCTCCGATAAATTATAATTCTATAAAATATATCTTATGTCTTACAGGTGATAGGTCCCGCGAATAAATTCTCAGGCATCTATGGTATTTCAACCAATTCTATACTGCCCTATAGCAACTATTTATTCGTGTCTGGCTCGGACCGTTCCAGGTTTTACCTGTAGAACTTCTCTACAGAACTCTACATTCAGAGTTCAATAATAAAAATGTTTAATCTGGAGGGGCTTACTTACATCGCAAAACTTACCTTTTCTGCAGAAGGTCAGAATTTTCAGTCAAAGCTCTCAGATAAGGTAAAGTTAAGACATTTTATTGTCAAAGTATGCAAATGTTTTACTACAGAAAAGCAAATATTTAGATATAATCAAATTATTACCCGAATTGCCGTGTATAAAGGTTTAAACCTGAAAAACCGCAGCTGTAAATTCATATGTGGATAATGAGGCTGTGACTTTCTGAGGTTTAAAATAGAAAACCCATTCCAGCGGTGTGAGTAGGCTGCTGTGAACTCTACTGCCCTCACAGGTTAATTCTCCCTTAATCGCTGGGATTAAAAGAAAAAATATGCAGGTTGAGTAAAACTGTAAGGATCACAGAGGACATTGATAATGAAGCCTGTAAAAAGCGGACTTGATTCCATTTCTAAATACCTCCGTACTAAGAAAGAAGTCGGCAGGAGGAAAATAGGACTTCTGGTAGACGGCCCGAATATCCTCAGAAAAGAGTTTGATGTAAACCTTGAGGAAATAAGGGACGTTCTGAAGGACTACGGGAATATCAAGATCGGACGCGTTTTCCTGAACCAGTATGCCTCGGACAAACTAGTCGAGGCTATTGAAAACCACGGACTTGAACCCATCATCTGTTCAAGTGATGTAGATGTGCGCCTCGCAGTAGAGGGCATGGAACTGGTCTACAATCCCAATATTGACACCCTTGCAATCGTAACTCGCGATGCGGATTTCAAACCACTGCTAAACAAAGCAAATGAACATGGGAAAGAGACCATCATCTTCGGGGTTGAGCCCGGATTTTCCACGGCACTCAAAAACTCTGCGGATTACGTCATCCTCATGGACAAAAACCACATGAGTGGTTATGATGAAGATGAAGAAGGGAAACCTGATGCCTCGGAACGTGAAGAATATCCGGAAGATGAGTATGAAGAATCTATAGAAAAGACCTGATTCTTTATCTGATACTTCTTTTTAAGGATACTCTATCATTTAGCATGAAAGTCCTTTCATGTACTTTCATTTTTTGTGCCTGATATTTGGAAAATTTCATGTGTGTTTTTTAAGGATAATCTACGTCTACCCCAAGAATATGTTTCTCTCCGGCATAAACGTCCCTTGCTATCTCGGCACAGCCGATTGCAGCATGCCATTTCCCGAGGCTACGGCAGTCCTGGCCCAGATGCTTGCTGATCTTTTTCTGCATATATTCCACTTCCCCTACCGAGCCTGCAAGAAATACATCTCCTGTAACCCCGTACTCTTTTAGGAGCAGTTGCATTGAAACGATCTCCATAGCTGCAAAAAGGGCTATGGTATCAAGGGCTAGCAGGGCAGGTTCTTCCCCATTTTCGGCTGCATTAAGCAGTTCTTCCCTGTCTTTATAGGGGGTCATCTTCAGGACGCCTGCTTCTATGAATGCCTGATTCGCTGTCTGGAGCCCACCATCAACATTCCTGATAGCCTGCAGGTCAAGAGGTCCGTGGTGAACTCCCGGAGCAAAAATGCAGGCGTCGATTGCACCAATTACTTTTCCCGAAGCAACTGCAAGGGTCACAGTATTGGAGCTGATATCGGAAACAACAAAGTCTTCGCAGCCCAGGCACCGGATATGGTATGCAATCCCAAGTTTTTCAGGGCTTGTGAGATGGGAAAATACTTTCATTCTAGGATCTACTTTACTTTTCGCGTGAAGACCAGGAATTACTATTGCTGGAATTCTGGAGTTTCTGATGGCATCAAAGACTCTTGTGCCTCCTCCTGTCTTTTTTCCTGCCCCTTCTGTACTCTGAAGCCCTCTTCCTTCAAGTTTCCTTAAGTCTTTAATTTCGGAAAATCCATCTCCCATAGAGTAAGTCAGGGCGATCAAATCAATATCTTCAATTTTGATTCTAAATTCTTTTTCAATAGACTCCAGAATTTCTTTTTCTGACATTGCAGCAGCTTCGGCTCTTCCAAGTTCAAAGGTCAGAACCTTTTCACCTTCGATAAGTGCAAAACGCATTGCTGTTGTTCCGTGGTCAACTCCTATGAATGCCAAGTAATCTCTCCTATTACGCCTCAGAGGGCATTTTTTAAGATTTCATTTAATTCATTCATGATTCTGTCCCCCTCCTCAGCGGTACCAACCGTTGTTACCAGCCTAACTTCCTGGAAACTTCTGCCTGCTGAAAGTAATAGCCTCAGGTTACCCCTGGCATCAGCTCGCAGTACTTTTCCAGAAAGCTTCCCCCCTGCAACACCTTTTACGGAAATTACGGATGGAATTATTTTTTTAATCTCAGGATGCTGGCTTACAAGCTTTATTAGTTTTTTTCCAGCTCTCCCTCCAATAATTGTAGTATGAGTTCCTCCAAGTTTATTCTTTGAAGGGGTTTGAGCGTTTTCCTGTAAGCTGTCTTTATTCTCGGTCATTTAGTCAAACCGGCTGACTATTTTGTCGGTGTAATCCCTTTTTGATTTGTATGGACTGCCTTTTCCTTATCCTCAGAAAAGTTCTTTTCTGTTTATTCTTTTTATATTTATAATGTATATCTTTTTCCGCAGTGGAGGCGTGAAAAATTCCTGATAAACGTAAAAAATTTCTAGTAAAATGCTTCAGGTTATATACATCTCCTGATTGTTAAAAAAGAGAACTCCAGATACTCGAGCACATAACTATAATGTGTTGGGTTCTGGGTCAATTCCCGGCTTTTCTTAAGCTGCTTTTCCGTAAAATCCGGAGTTCAATCAAAATCAGATTTTTTCAAGTTCTTTCATGCTGATTAGCTTTATATTGTTCTCTTCCAGCGTTTTTATGGCTTTCTGGGTATCGTTTACCCTGACAATAAGAAGGGCTTTCTGGTCCCTGGTAACAAAAGCATATGCATAGTCAAGGTTAATATTTGCTTCTCCAAAAACTTCTGCAATCCGGGACATACTGCCAGGGACGTCTTTCATTTCGATTCCCAGAACGCTGGTTTCCGAAACTGTGAACCCGGCATCATGAAGTATGCGGTGGGCATAATCCGACCTGTCTACAACCATGCGAATGATTCCGAAATCTCCTGATTCGGCAATGGTAAATGCCCTTATATTTATGCCGGCATTCTTCAATTTATTTGCCACGCTTGCAAGTCTGCCAGGTTTGTTTTCCGCAAAAAGGGAAATCTGTTTTATTACTTTGTCTTCCATTCCAGCACCCATGTCCTTTTATCCCTTGTTTTCTTTAGATTTTATTCTTTTTTCTACCGAATTAATTAAAACTTTAATTCTCTTTCTTTTCTTGCTTTATCAGTTCCTTCTTTTTCCTCTGACTTCTTTTCTCAATATTTTTCTCAGAATAAATATAAGTTTCTATCTGTATTTTAAGCTTACAGGTGTATTATTTAAGCTTACAGATGTATTATTTTTACGATATTAAATCTCTACCGAATTTTTAATAAGAGCTTAAAAAAGGGACTGAAAAAAAGAAATGCCGGAAAGACGCAGTATTTTACATCTTTTTACAGTATTCCTTTTTTCTTTCCGGGAAAAATTTCCTGACTTTTTTAGATCTTCAAATAAAGCTTTTAGATCTTCCGCTTATCTATGACTTTCTTTGATTTGCCTTCCGAACGTGGCAGAGAGCCGTGTTCAACAAGTTCCACCTCGACTGCAAGGTTCAGCACGCTCTTTAAAGCGCCTGCAATCTTCTTTTTAAGTGCCATCATGTCCGACATCTTATCACTGAAGGCAGATTCATGCATCTCGATCTGGACCTTCATTGAGTCAAGTGGTCCTATCCTGTCCACAATAATCATGAAATGGTTCCCAACTTCTGGGATATTCATCAAAACCGACTCGATCTGACCTGGGAAGACATTTATGCCGCGCACTATTATCATATCATCTGAGCGTCCGCTGATTCGTGTGATCCTTGGGTGCGTTCTGCCGCATTTGCAAGGCTCTGAAAGTTTTCTGGTTAGATCCCTTATTTTGTAGCGGATAAGAGGATTTGCTTCTTTTGCAAGGGTGGTGATTACAAGTTCCCCTGTCTCTCCATCAGGCACAGGCTCTCCTGTTTCGGGGTTCAGGATCTCCACCAGGAACAGGTCTGCCCATATATGGATGCCGCACTGTTCATTACATTCCGTAAAGAGAGGGCCGCTGAGTTCCGAGGTCCCGTAGATATCGTAGGCTTTAATGCCTGACTCCTCTTCTATCCTTTTTTTGAGTTCCTCAGACCAGGGTTCAGCCCCGAAAAATCCCTTCTTTAATTTTGTGTCCTTCTGGATGCTGATGCCTTCTTTTCTGGCAGTTTCAATTATATGTAAGAAGTAAGAAGGGGTGCATGCTATGGCTGTAGAGCCGAGGTCTTTCATAAGTTCAAGCTGGCGCTCTGTGTTTCCCGAACTCGTAGGGAGTACGGTTGCTCCAAGTTTTTCACTTCCATAATGGGCACCGAGTCCGCCTGTGAAAAGTCCGTAACCGTAACTTACCTGAAGTATATCGTCTTTTCCCATACCTACGGATGTGAAAGCTCGGGCAAGGGACTCTGCCCAATTCTCAATGTCTTTGTGAGTGTACCCAACTACTGTCGGTTTTCCTGTAGTACCCGAGGAAGCGTGGAAGCGGGCGAGCTTTGAGTTAGGGACACAAAACATTCCTGTAGGATAGGTATCTCTGAGATCCTGCTTATATGTAAAAGGTAATTTCCTGATATCTTCGAGAGTCTGGATATCTTCCGGGCGAACCCCATGTTCGTCAAATCTTTTTCTGTAAAAGGGAGAGTTCTCATACACATAATGTACAAGTTTTTTCAATTTTTCTTCCTGCAGCTTTCTCAAGTCCTCTACAGGCATTGTCTCGATTTCAGGATCCCAGTATTCTGGCATTTTTTTCACGCTCTTTGTTCTTTATTTTGAGACCGTTTTGCTTCAGGCCGCGTCTCTCTCGGCCTTTTTTTATGTATATTTTTCATTTCATGCCCCTTAAGGTCATGCTTATGATGGTATCTTTTTTCGTTCCGGAAAGTTGGGACAGTTCCAAGCGGATACAAACTTCCGGCAGATATAATTATGGGAGATTAAGTTGAATTCTCATATAAATAATAGTTGTTGCCGCCGGATAGAAAAAAGATCTTTTTTAGATTAAGTTGAGAAAGATGATAGAAAAGTCCTGATAAAAAATAATACTTTTAGATCTGATGAAAAGTAGAGTTATTTTTACCATCTTCAACTCTTATTTGTTCATGTGATTGATTATCAATCATTCATCCTCATTGACTTCAATTTCATCCTCGGAAATCTCTTTTGCGGTTGTTCCGAGGGAGTTCTCAAGGATTTTCTTTGTCATCTCCCTGCATTTATGGAGCACATCTCCCATATTGGCGACTATATCTATTCCTGCAGCCCCTGAATGCCCGCCTCCGGTGCCATTATATTCGTTACTTATATCTTCCATCAGTTGACCAAGGTTGACTCCTGCGTTTACAGCGTCACGTTTTGCCCTTGCACTTACTCTTACACTTTCTCCTTTGGTAGTGCCAACGAAAGCCACATCAGCTCCTATGTTGATAAGCATAGAAGAGGCAGAGCCTCCAAAAGAACTCACATGAGAAGAAGCTATAAGCATATCTCCTACCCTGTCGAGTTCAACCCTGCTCGCTGCTTTCAGGATAGCTATGCGCATTGAGATATCCTGAGGGGTAGCTGCCATCAGATCAAGGACTTCTCCATACTCAACTCCGCTAGCCTCAATAATTTTTGCCACAGTCCTGAAGGTATCGACCGATGCGTGTTTGAAGTGCCCTGTATCCGTCACAATCCCTGTGAGCATGCCAATTCCCATCCTGCGGTTAATCGGTGCTTCCATGACTTTCAGGATATCGTAAACTATCTCTACAGTCGAAGTCGTGTTCCTGTGCAGGTAAAATTCTGCATCTTCTGTAAGGGCAGTAGTGGTATGGTGGTCAATTACACAGTAACTGGTCAGCTCTATTTCGTTTAGCTGTGCTTTTGTAGAGGTATCAACCACGACGACAAAACCATAATTTGCGGGATCTGGCTTATCCACTACCTCAATTCCAAGCCTGTCGATCAGAACGGATGCTACACGGTTACATCCATCTACGAGTCCGATGGTTCCCCCGAGAGCTTCAGAAAGAGCAAAAGCACTGCTAACGGCATCTGGATCTGCATTCCTATGACACAAATATAAAATGTTTCGATAGTCAAGGAGCCGGTTAAAAAACTCCGCTTCATCAACTTGCATTGTCCACTCAGGCTACCGCTTTTTACAAATTTCGAAAATCCCGGAGTTCCGGGATTTCGGCACAATCTCAATTACAGCTTTAGTTTTTTGCTGTATCCGATTTATGTAACAGAAAATAAAAAGTTATTGTGCTTTTGGTCCAAGTGCCTGCTGGATCTGCTCCTGAAGCTGTTTGAAGCGAGTAGTGAGCCTTTCTTCCTGCCTGGAAATAGACTGAAGCCTGAGAGAGAGAGTTTCTTCTCTATCTTTAAGTTTCGAAACAGACTCCTCTTTACTTGTTTTTATTACCAGTTCTCCGACATTACGGTAAATAACCGCGTCATCAGCCAGTCTTTCCAATTCATCAAGAGCCATTTTGGACTCTTTCTGCATAGCTTCAATCTGAGATTTTTGCATGGCCAGAGCCTGGACCTGCTGCTGTACCTGCTGAAGCTGTGCTATCTGGTTCTGGATTTGAGGAGGTAATTCTGCAGTCATGTAATTTTCACCTGAGTCCTCAATAAACCTGAAGGGATTTTAATGTTTCTGTCCTTACAGCTTTCGAAAATTCCATTGGCCACAGAAAGAGATTAATAGCGTCTGCCAAAAACTTAAACAATGAGTTCAACTTAAATACTAACATTCAAACAATAAAATTAATTTATAAATGATGGTGCAGAAAATGCATTCATAACATTGTATATAAATGGAAGATTCATGTTAAACCTATTGTGTCTATATAATCTCAAAAATATTTTAGCAAAGGATAATCATAAATGGGCATTTATAATATGTTATCTTAAACAGATTAATTAGCGAATAGGTTCAGTGAAATCCAAACTAAAATGGCATCCACAGGATTGAGCCTGTGATCTTCAGACTGACATTACAGATTAAAACAATATTCGGGAGATTTCTTAAATGGGAAAAAATACTGAAAAAGGCGGAAAGCTTGAAGAAATAAAATCTCTTCTCGAAAAATTCACAAATGCACATGGAATTTCCGGTTTTGAAGGTGAGGTCCGGAAGCTGCTTGAAAAAGAGCTTGAGCCCTATGTTGACAGTATGAGGAAAGACACCATGAGGAACCTTATTGCTGTCAAGGAGGGAAAAGGGCCTTCTGTAATGCTGGCTGCCCATATGGACGAAATAGGGCTGATGGTCAGGTATATTGATGAAAATGGGTTCCTGCGTTTTGTCGGAATTGGGGGATGGTTTGACCAGACTCTTCTGAACCAGAGAGTTATAGTACACGGAAAAAAGGGCCCTATTTACGGAGTTATAGGTTCCAAGCCTCCTCATGTGATGAAAGATGAGGACAGAAAAAAGCCCGTGAAACTTGAGGATATGTTTATCGATATAGGAGCAAAGGACAGGGAAGATGCCGGAAATCTTGGAATCGAGATTGGAACCCCGGTTTCAATTGACCAGGAATTCATGCCCCTGGCAAATGGTAAGGTTACCTCCAAGGCTTTTGATAACCGCGCAGGAGTTGTAATTCTCCTTGAGGTCATGAAACGGCTCCATGAGCGTAAAGTCGAAGCAAATGTCTATGCCGTGGGTACGGTTCAGGAAGAAGTAGGGCTTAAAGGAGCAAAAACCTGTGCTTTCGGGCTCTGTCCGGATGTCGCCCTGGCTCTTGATACCACTATCCCTGGAGATCATCCAGGCATCAACAAGACCGATTCAGCCCTGGAACTGGGAAAAGGACCCGTAATAACCGTCGTAGATGCATCCGGAAGAGGTCTCATAGCCCATCCCCAGGTTCTCAAATGGCTCAGGGAAACGGCTGATAGTAATGAGGTTCCTTATCAACTGGGTGTAGGTTCTGGCGGCACCACGGATGCTACATCAATACATCTCACAAAGGAAGGCATTCCTACAGGTACGGTTAGCATAGCTACACGTTATATTCACTCTCCTGTAGAAGTTCTGGATATGGCAGATATAGAGGCTTGTGTTTCTCTCATTGTGAAGGCAATAGAAAATGTAAATGAGTACTTCTAAGGTTCCGAGTTTCGCTTCCCGAGTTTCGCTTCGGGATCACAGGAAATCTGATATTTCCTGGGAGTTGCGATGAAATCGTAACATCCCGCGGTCCTTTTCGCTTTGCTCAAGATGACTAATTAATAATGACTAATCTCGGGAAGCTATTCTCTTGAATTTAGGGGGGCGTAAAATTTGACATGATTGTTTCTAACTTTGAAAATATGTCCTGAATTGTTAGGGGTTTATATATTGATTTTCGAGACTATTTTTTTTGTTGAAGTTTAATTTTTTCCATTTTCAGGTTCTTTTTTAAGTTTTTGTAATTGGTTACGATTCTTATGGTGAGACTTTGTGATCTAAGTCTTTAGATCTCGAATATTTATTTTGTTAATATTAATTTTTTTAAATACCTGATTCTTCTTGCGAGTTCAGAATTTCAATCAAGATATGCAAAAATCACTGGATTCTGGACATCTGCAGAAAAGCGTTAATATATATAATTATATTCTGATATGAAAACCTGAATGTCTCTTAAAGGGGTGAAATCTTTTTCTTTTCTTCAACTTAGTTAACGAAATCAAAAAAGAAAAAATTATATATAAACATACAATTGGGTAAGAGATTTAAGAGACTGCAAAGTGTGCGGAGATAACAATTGAGTATGAAGGAGGTATTAATATCATTTGCAGGAAGGCAAGGGTAGAAGATAAAAAACAATGGAATAATGTTGTTAAAGAAAGTCTTAACGGAACCTTTTATCATACCTGGGAATGGAACGAGGTTATAGAAAAAGGGTTAAATTCCGAGGCTTTGCCAGTAGTAGTTGAAGACGAGAAAGAAAATAAATTAATAGGAATCTTTCCGTTTTTTCTAAAAAATTTTTTTGAAGATTTCAAAATTGACAAATATTTACCAGGTATTTCAAAGAGCTTCCAAATTGGATGCTCGCCTCATAATAAATTATACAGTTTTGGGGGTCCTTGTGTCCTTTCCAGTGTTAATAATAGTGAGGAAGTTTATAAGTTAATGTTTGATTTTATTGACTCGTATTGTAAACATAAAAAAAGTATTACTGATAATTTAATATCTCCTTATCATGATTGTCTGGACTCGGCACTCATTCAAAACGGATATACTAAGACAAAAATCAAAAAAACTGCTATAATTAATATAGACAAAGACCTCAATGAAATATGCAAAGGATTCAAAAAACAATTCAGTAAAGACATAAGGCGATCTTTAAGAAATGGGGTAATTATATACGAAAGTCAAAACTATAAGGAAGATATAGACCTGTATTATAATCAATTCCAAAAACTATTAATTGACAGGATCATTGAAGTCTCCGGCAATAATTATAAGAAAGTATCATACGCCGTAGTTCCATATTCTTATTTTGAAAAACTCCGTGACGTCCTTTTTCCGGAAAAAATGGCAAGATTATTCTTCGCAGAGTATAATGGGGTAAAAATTGGAGCATTAATAAACTTTTACTATAAAGACACAATCTATCTGGGTCATACTTCGATATTGAGGGGTGAATACAACGATCTTAACGCTTATAAGCTCTTAATCTGGCACAGCATAGTGGATGGAAAGGAAAATAATTTTCAAAATCTGGATTTAACGGGTCTTCACCCAAATGAATCACACGGTCAATTCCGGTTTAAAATGGGATTTAATGGTCAGGTCAAGGAGATCGGAGTATATAATAAATCTTACAGATATGACGAAATTAAACATGCAAAACAAATCATCAATGAATGGGGAAAGATTAAGTCTTAATTGTAAATCGCGACATCATATAGAGTCGACCACAAATATTCAGAATCATTTTATCTTTGAGAACTGATGCGACACTATCTTTAGGACGCCTGAAAACAATTGCGTCTATGGTTCAGGATTCAGCCGTGACCACTTAATTCTCGGAGTTTGAGTGGCGGTAATAATAATGCCGCCATCAAATTCAATTTTAAATATGGATCTGACTTTCCGCAGATGTCTTCTAAAAAATAACATTTTTCTAGCTATCGTTTTTGGATAATTATTCGAAAACTCGCAGTTATTATCTCAACTGAAGCTTCGGGAAATGGCTGCTGGAAGTTTTCAATGAAGGCAAAATGTAGGAAATTGTGGGATATATCAAAAACACTTGTTTGAAGAACTAGGGTGATTTTCAGAAAAAACGATAGCAAGAAAAATTGTGGAAATTGAAAGGACATCTGCGAAAAGTAGGATGGATCTGGATCTTGAACTTTCATGATAAGATAAAACTCAATATAACTCACTTTTTTGTGGTTTTTGTTAACTGGAAACTAAAAATACCATGGTATACTATAATAAAATGCCATGGTATACTATAATAATATACTATAATAATATACAAAGGTCCCGGCGTATCTTCTAAAGCTTTGGACGGAACCGGGCTCTGAGAAAAAGTATATTAGTATGTATAACAAAACAGCATGCTGTAAATGGGGTAAATAATATAATTACTTTTTATATTATTTCACTATTTTGCAGAATGAGTATACATAAATAAAGAAAAACTGAGGGATTATATTATTCGAAAACATCCGCTTTTTGGATACTACTTTGAGAGATGGTGAACAAACACCTGGTGTAGCCCTGACCAGAGAGAAGAAACTCTTAATTGCCCGGGCCCTTGATGAGATGAGAGTCTCTGTAATCGAGGCAGGCTCTGCAATTACTTCTGCAGGTGAAAGGGAATCAATCAAGGCTGTAGCAAACGCAGGTCTCGATGCCGAAATCTGCAGCTACTGCAGGATTGTTAAAATGGACGTTGACCGTGCTCTTGAATGTGATGTCGATTCAATCCATCTTGTAGCTCCGGTTTCTGACCTGCATATCAGGACGAAAATCAAAAAGGACCGGGATGCAGTAAGGCAGATTGCAGCCGAGGTAACCGAGTATGCTAAAGACCACGGCCTTATTGTGGAGTTGAGTGGAGAAGATGCTTCTCGGGCAGACATTGAGTTTTTAAAAGCCATTTACTCAGATGGAATTGATGCCGGAGCCGACAGGCTATGCTTCTGCGATACTGTAGGACTTCTGGTGCCTGAAAAGACCACCGAAATCTTCCGGGACCTGTCTTCCTCCCTGAAAGCTCCTATTAGCATTCACTGCCACAATGACTTTGGCCTGGCAACTGCAAACACAGTCGCTGCGCTTGCGGCAGGGGCAAAGCAGGCACATGTGACAATTAATGGTTTAGGTGAAAGAGCCGGAAATGCTTCTCTTGAAGAAGTCGTAATGAGCCTTGAGTGGCTGTATAAATATGATACCGGCATCAAGCACGAGCAGATATACCGGACTTCGAGGCTTGTAAGCAGGCTTACCGGAATTCCAGTTTCTCCAAATAAAGCCCTTGTAGGAGGAAATGCTTTCACTCATGAAGCAGGGATTCATGTTCACGGGCTTCTGGCTGACAAGGCTACCTATGAGCCGATGAGCCCTGAATATATCGGGCGGCAGCGCCAGATTGTACTTGGAAAACATGCTGGAAGAAGCTCTATTTCCCTTGCTTTAAAGGAAATGGGGCTTGAAGCTGATGAGGCTCAAACTGAAGAGATTTTCAACAGGGTCAAGCAGATGGGCGATCAGGGAAAACATATTACAGATGCTGACCTGCAGACCATTGCAGAAACCGTGCTTGATATCTACAAAGAACCTCTGGTAAAATTAGAAGAATTTACCATCGTATCAGGAAACCGGGTGACACCAACCGCTTCCATAAAGCTCAATGTAAAAGACAAAGAAATCGTACAGGCAGGGATTGGAAACGGACCTGTGGATGCTGTAATTAATGCTATCCGGAGAGCCGTAAGTTCCTGTGCTGAAGACATCATCCTTGAAGAGTACCACGTAGACTCGATTACCGGCGGGACTGATGCCCTTGTAGAGGTAAGGGTAAAACTTTCCAAGAACGGGAAGGTAATTACCGCAAGCGGAGCCAGAACGGACATTATCATGGCTTCTGTAGAAGCCGTAATGAATGGGATGAACCGCCTTATCCGGGAAGAGTAAGTCACAAAAGGATGCGGAACTTCAAAGGTTTCTCAGGAGGACTCTTCTGTCCTCTCTTCTTTTTCTGTTTGAAGAAATTTTTGAAATAGGGATCTCTTACACTCTAAAAACCCGGAGATACCCTCATCCATATATAACATGATTGATTATGATGTATTTGCGAAATTCGCAATCAAAAAAGTGTGAGTGTGAGATATATGACTGACAAAAAAGTATTTCTTATAAACGCACACTTAACTGGAAAGGCACTCACCTGAAATATGAGTGTCCAGTTAACCAAATCTCAAGAGATATGTAAGGAGATAAATAATGACAACCGGGTCAACAGAAAAAGTCAATGGCGCAAAGGCTCTTATAAAGTGCCTCGAAAAGGAGGGTGTTGACACTCTCTTCGGATACCCCGGAGGGCAGATCATTCCTTTCTACAATGAACTCTATGATTCAGATCTGCGCCACATACTTGTACGCCACGAACAGGCAGCGGCTCATGCTGCGGACGGGTACGCCCGTGCTACTGGAAAGACCGGGGTCTGCGTTTCTACTTCAGGTCCCGGAGCAACGAACCTTGTAACAGGCATTGCTACCGCATATATGGACTCAGTGCCAATTGTAGCCTTAACCGGCCAGGTACCAAGGTCCCTTATCGGAAACGATGCATTCCAGGAAGCAGACATTACGGGCATTACTATGCCAATTACCAAGCACAACTATCTTGTACAGGATGCACAAGCAATCCCGAGGATTGTAAAAGAAGCCTTCCACATAGCATCCACAGGAAGGCCAGGCCCGGTATTAATTGACCTTCCAAAGGATGTACAGAATCTCGAGATTGATTTGCAGTATCCTGAAAAGGTAGAGCTTAGAAGTTATAAACCGACTTATAAGGGAAATACCCAGCAGATTAAACGAGCCGCCGAAGAGATTGCAAACTCTTGCAGGCCTATTATTTACGCAGGAGGGGGAGTAATAAGCTCTAACGCGAGTGCGGAACTCGTTGAGCTTGCCGAAGCTATCATGGCTCCGGTTACAACCACACTTATGGGCATAAGCTCCATCCCGACTGAGCATCCCCTTTACGTCGGAATGCTGGGAATGCACGGGAGCAAATACGCAAACTATGCAATTCAGGAATCCGATCTTATCATTGCTGTGGGAGCCAGGTTTGACGACCGCGTAACCGGTAAAATCGAGTCTTTTGCCCCCAATGCCAGGATCATCCACATTGACGTCGACCCTGCCGAGATTTCCAAGAATGTAATGGTACATATCCCCATTGTCGGGGACGCAAAGCAGGTGCTAAGGACCCTGATTAAATATGTCCGGCGCTGCAAATCCGCTGAATGGATCGAAAAGGTAAACCAGTGGAAAAAAGAGTACCCTCTCGCCTACAGACAGTCTAGGGATACTATAATGCCTCAGTTTGTTATAGAGCAGATCTCCGAAGCCTGCAATGACGCGATCATAGTTACCGAAGTTGGACAGCACCAGATGTGGGCTGCTCAGTTCTTTAAATATAGTGAGCCAAGGACTTTCCTTACCTCAGGCGGACTTGGTACTATGGGGTACGGGTTCCCCGCAGCTATGGGAGCCAAAGTGGGCAGGCCGGATAAAACTGTTATCAACGTCGCAGGGGATGGCTCTTTCCAGATGAACTCCCAGGAACTCGCAACTGTGGTCCAGAATGATATCCCGGTTGTTAACGTGATATTGAACAACGGTTATCTGGGTATGGTCAGGCAGTGGCAGGAACTTTTCTATGACCGGAGGTATTCTCACACCTTTATCAAAGGCAGTGTTGACTTCGTAAAGCTTGCCGAAGCCTACGGAGCTCTCGGGCTGCGTGCAGAAAAGCCTTCTGAAGTCAGGCCTGCAATCGAAGAGGCAGTCAGGTCAGGACGGCCGGCAGTTGTTGAAGTTATCGTCGAGTGCGAAGCAAATGTCTATCCAATGGTTCCGGCAG
Source organism: uncultured Methanosarcinales archaeon (assembly GCA_964434965.1). Taxonomy (GTDB): domain Archaea; phylum Halobacteriota; class Methanosarcinia; order Methanosarcinales; family Methanosarcinaceae; genus Methanosarcina. The sequence goes on along the minus strand of CAYSWX010000011.1, from coordinate 21,646 downwards.
GAGCTGCAATTAACGAAATCATCGACATGGAGGAACACTGATGAAGCATACACTTGCAGTCCTTGTGGAAAATAAGTCAGGTGTGCTCACCAGAGTTGCTTCTCTTTTCTCAAGGCGCGGATATAATATCGACAGCCTTGCTGTGGGAGTTACCGAAGACCCTGACATTTCGAGAATAACTATTGTTGTGCATGGGGACGACCATGTGCTGGAACAGGTAACAAAGCAGCTCAACAAGCTTATAGATGTTATCAAGGTCTCGGACATCGGGGCTGAAGATGCAGTTGAGCGGGAACTTGCCCTTATTAAGGTTGCAGCTGACGTGGAGACAAGGGCCGAGATTATCCAGATTGCAAATATCTTCAGGGCAAGGATAGTGGATGTTGCCCCCAAGTCCATGACCATTGAGGTAACAGGTGACGAAGGCAAGATTCAGGCAATTGAAAAACTTCTCCGCCAGTTCGGGATTAAGGAAATGGTGAGGACAGGAAAGATTGCACTGGTGCGCGGACCAAAGAAGGTTTAAATATTAAGGATAGGTAAAGAGAGGTAACTGCTCAATTATTTTTTATAGATTGAGCAGGCGAAAGCCTTTTCAAATTCTAAAGGTCTTCTTAAAAACGCTCCGGGTTTTCGGCCTCTCTCACTTTAAGACCGTCCGGGTCCAGAGACAGTGATTTCTTTGAAAATCAGTTTAATTATCGGGAAATTTATTGTTTGTAAATCTGAATACCCTTTCATATGATACAGGGCAACTAATTACAAATTTAAATTATAAACTCAAGGAATTAAAGGAGAATTTATTAGATATTTAATAAGGAGAATCAAGCATGGCAACGATAATTTATGACGATGAAACTACTTTTGATGCACTTAAGGATAGGACCATCGCAATAATGGGCTATGGTAGTCAGGGGCATGCTCACGCCAGAAACCTTCACGAATCCGGGCTTAATGTTATTGTCGGGCTCAGAAAAGGAAGTTCCAGCTGGGCAAAAGCCGAGTCTGATGGCCTGAATGTCATGACTGTTGAAGATGCTGCAAAAGCCGCAGATGTTATCATGGTCCTCCTCCCCGACGAAAAGCAGGCATCTGTTTACTATTCCCAGATCGAGCCCAACCTTAAAGCCGGAGATGCCCTTGTTTTTGCTCACGGTTTCAATATCCACTATAACCAGATAGTGCCTCCAAAAGATGTGGACGTCTTCATGGTTGCCCCCAAGGGTCCGGGACACATTGTCAGGAGAACCTACACTGAGGGTATCGGGGTTCCAGGCCTGATCGCAGTCTACCAGGACGCAACCGGAACAGCCAGGGATCTTGCTCTCTCTTACGCCAAGGGTATAGGCGCAACCAGGGCAGGGGTTTACGAGACCACTTTCCGTGAAGAAACCGAAACCGACCTTTTCGGAGAACAGGTTGACCTCTGCGGAGGGCTTTCCTCACTTATCAAGACAGCTTTTGAGGTTCTTGTGGAAGCAGGGTACCAGCCAGAAATGGCTTATTTCGAAACCTGCCACGAAGTTAAACTCATTGTGGACCTTATCTACGAAGGCGGACTTGAGAGAATGTGGCACTCAGTTTCCAACACTGCCGAATACGGCGGCATGACTGTTGGTCCGAGGATCATCAACGAAGAATCCCGCGAAGCCATGTACGAAGCTCTTGAGAGAATCCAGAACGGCGAATTTGCAAAAGAATTTGTCCTCGAAGGCATGGTCAACCACCCTGTACTCAAAGCCATGGAGCGCCAGGAAAAGGAACACCCGCTTGAGGTTGTCGGAAAACAGATCCGCGCAAACATCCCCTGGCTCAACAAAAAGATTGACGACGACTGAACGTGAAATTACTCTTTTTTTGTTTTCAGCCAGGTCAGTTAAATGGACCTGGCAGGCTCATTTTTTCTTATAACTCTTTTTCTAACTACTGTCTTATCTGTCCACCGGCTTCTTCTTACTCTACGCTTTTTGGCAAGATACGAAGTAGCGGCGTAAACTATTATTATTATTTTACATCTTTTTCCCAATATAAAATACGTATCCATAATACTGTTTGTATTTTGAATACAAGTCTGCCTCACGCCTCATAAATGCAATCATATCCTCAACGGTTTTATTTCCCGCATGTTTTTTCAAGAATTCCTCTTGCCTTGCTTTTTGCGGAATAAAATAATTGTCTATCCAACAATTTTCAGGCAGCGTAAATGCGGCAACAGGAATATAACCTGTTTTTTGCATGATGGAAATATTATGCCCTATTGTGCCAATTTCAGGAACTGCGTCCAACCACCACTTCTCAATTTCAGCGGGGCGTTCATCGGTAAACCATGACTCATATGTTACGGCAATATAACCATCTTTTTTGAGGAAGCCCTTCCAGTAATTCAAGCCTTTTTCAAAACCTATATTGGCAATAGCCCCCTCAGACCATATAAGATCAAATTCGTCATTCTGAAACGGCAAATTATCCATTGAACCGACAATACCTTTTACCCTGTTCTGCAAACCAAGTTTTCTGGCTGTTGCATTAAGTTTATCAATCGAGCCGGCGTAAAGGTCGAGGGCGGTGATGGTTGCTTCTGTATTTTGTGCCAGAACCATTGTTTGAAAGCCTGTGCCGCAGCCTAAATCGGCAATTTTTGTTTTGTTTGAAAGATTTCCGATAAAACCTAATGCCCTGATGGTTTCTTCGGGGCTGCCGGGTCCCTGCCGTTCAAGCTCTGTGAAAAATTCATTGATGAGGGTAAAATCAAATTCTTGGATTGTTATTTCTTCCATTGTCATACTCCTTATCTTCTATTATACCTTTGGCTTTTTCTGCCTTAATGGTTTTTGCTATGTTTTTACGCATGTGCTTATTCTTTGATAAACAAAAAAATGAGGCTCTTATAGATTAAAACGAGCAGTTAAACTTAATCCTATGTATAAATAAATGGAAAGAAGTAATAAAGATTTTGAAAAACGGTGGGAAAACAGGGACTTTAAGGATATAATTACAGCCAACTAAGTGTAATTTCCGTTTAGTAACATTTATTTAAATCGGTATCTATAGGCACCGAAAAAGTGCCTATCTTTTTCTTATAGCTTTTTTGCATTTGATGCGGATTATCGACGGAAATAAACATATCTCTATATACTATGAGCCTATCCCAAAACTCAAAATTTGATTTTTGAATCTCGTATTTGGGACAATCAATCTATATCTGATCATAAAAAATAGTTATAAGACTCTTACGAATTTGAAATAAAATAGGTTTTGGGATAGGCTCTATAGAACAATCGAGAAAATAGAAACATAAGCATTTATGGAAAATTTTGCCTGGAAAGGGCAATTTTCATTATAATAATTGAAAGATACAAAATGAATCATGCTTTAAGTGTTACGTTTTCCAATAAAAGTATATTAGTTTCACATGCTGAGAGCAAAACGGAATTTTTCTGAAATCCATAGAAAATCTGTAACTTCCAGATTATACATAAATTACAATAAAACCTATGATCATATATTCGATTTACATAACTTTCAATACACTGCCTTTTTGTAAGAATTGCTTAACTGTCTGCGGTAAAGTTTCATAATTTAATGTCAATACTTTAACCGAAGATTCACAAAACCAGAACTTAGAACTCTGTTTGGAGAATAAACATGCCAGTATCAGGAGAAAGCAAAGTTATCGACACTATTCTTACTCGACGAAGTGTCCGTGAGTTTAACGACAGGTCGATCAGCAAGGAAGAAATTAACACAATCCTCAATGCAGGCCGCTGGGCTCCTTCAGGTTTGAACAACCAGCCCTGGCGCTTTATTGTTGTCAGGGATCCGGCAACCATCAATCAGCTCTCGGAATGTACTCATTATTCTAACATCGTGGCAGGTGCTCCTCTGCTTATCGCAGTTTTTCTTGATGCCGAACATTCTTATGACAGGACAAAAGACGCCCAGGCGATAGGGGCTTCTATCCAGAATATGCTTCTCGCCTGCTGTGATCTTGGCCTGGGCGCGGTCTGGCTAGGAGAGATCCTGAAACAGCATGAAAAGGTTAACTCAATCCTTAACTGCCCGTCAATACTCGAGCTTATGGCAGTGCTTGCTATAGGAGAACCTGCTCCCGGAAAGCGCATTTCTACAAGGAAATCCCTTTCTGAACTTGTGTTTGATGAAAGATATGGACAAAAATGGGAAGAGTAATGCCCTGAATTTTAAGCAAATCAGTATTATATAACACGTTCCCCGGAGAATTTATTTTCTTTCGATCCCACATACAAATTTTTAATATAATAACATCAAATATTATGAAACCAAAGAAAAGTATTAAATATAAGCTCCTCATACATACATATGTCTAACGAACAGACGTAAAAATGGGAAACGCCTCCTAAATCTGTTGCATGAACTTGCAATGCTGGAATTCCTCACCTGTAGTGCAGGCAGGTGTGGAGTTTCAGGTGCAAGGAAAATGCAAGAATAATTCTGCTCTCTGCTCAGTAAAAATATATTTTCAAATATTTTTTTGACTATTCTTACTGGAACAAAAAGGTTGAGAACTTCTCTGGAAAGTCAGATCGTTTCGTTTGATTCTGCGGTTATGAGCTTTGAGAGTTTTACCCCTTTGAGTGTCATTATAGCTTCAGCAAGTTCTATAATCTCTTTTCCGTCTCCGTCCAGAATAACGATCTCAAAACAGTCTTCATTATCAAGGTAAATATGTACAGAAGACTTTATCAGGTGAGAATATTGGTGCTGAATCTCTGTCAGAGTATTTGAAAGGCCGCGTTGTGTGTGGTCGTAAATAACCGCAATTGTTCCTACATGATGGCCTTCAATGCTACTCATCCACTCGTAGTAAGAAATATAGCTCCTGATAGAGTCCCTTATGCCTTCCGAGCGGGAAGAATAGCCTCTTTTTTCAATAATCTTATCAAATTTATCCAGAAGGGCATCTGGTAGGGAAATCCCTATTCTCATAAGTTCTGTTTCCATTATACCACCCACCAGGTAATTTCAGATTCATTGAACTGATGTTACTTTAGTTATTGTAAATCTTACTATATATGCTTATTTCACTTGGTTGTTAATATAATAAAGTTAGGCCGATGTTACGAACGGAAACTGTAACTACAAAAATAATTAAGATGGGTTGTGGGCATACCTGAAGCATTTACATTAAAAGGATCTTTATTTGTTATTTTTAATAGCCCTTTTTAATAAACCCGGTTTTCTTTATAATTTACATCCCGACTCCAAATACAAATCGTATTCTTCCCCTACAGGATGGGAAAATTACGCTTGACAAATGACTATTCTGTTAATTCCAATCATCAAAAAATCTTTTAATGCCGCAAATCTATCTCTAATTGAGGATTAAATTTATAAGCTATTTAGCACTATAAACAGCCAGTTAACTGATCAGATCTTTATGAAGCAGTTAACTGATCAGATCTTTTTACAACTTAGGTCTGTGGTGTAGAGGATATCACTGGAGCCTCCGGAGCTCCGAACCTGGGTTCGATTCCCAGCAGACCTGTTACTTAATTTTCCTGCAGAATTCTATGAATTTCTCTATATTTTTTGAAAAGAACACGGCTTTAATTTATTTTACCTTCTTGCCTCTATTTTGTTCTTGAATCAGTGATTTCAACTTATTTTCGGGTTGATATCAATAAATTTTCCTTGAAATGTTCTCAAACGGACAAAAAATATAATAAGAGAGCTGAAGTAAACATATACAAAAGAGGAATCTGAAGGTTTATAACATGGCTCACGGATTAAATCGCCGCTTCATGCGTGTAGGAAGAAGGAAACTTTCTTTAGTTCAGTTAATTCTGATAGCGATAATACTGTATTTCTTATTTAAAATACTTTATTTCTTACTTGGGATTCTTCTGCCTCTTGTCTGGACCCTGTTTTTGATAGTTGCTTTAGTTGTACTTTTGAAAGTGGTTCTTGAGCTCATTTAATTTTTTTATTCTCGCCCACGTATTATTTTTTCTTCATATTCTCACTGATAAAGTTTTTAATATTTTCTACATTCTCTTTTCTCGTGATGTAGGTGATTTTGTGTTAACAAGAAGGTGGTTTGCTAGTTTTGAATGAAACAGAGCGGCAAAGAATTTTTCATGGAAGAAAAATGATTCACTAATTTGTCAACAATGCAAAAATTGTATTTCTATTTTTAAGAATGGGATATACAGAACATACTAAAAAATACAGTAATGTCTCGAAAAAGTTGAGCATTATAAAATTTAGTTTGGAAAATGTAAAAAAACCAGATTTCTCTGGTTTTACTTTTCTTTCAAATACTCATCAATTGCTTTTGCCGCTTTTTTGCCTGCACCCATTGCACTGATCACGGTTGCTGCGCCTGTAACAACATCTCCGCCGGCAAAGACCCCACACTTGGATGTTGCCCCGGTCTCATCATCGGCAACGACAGTCCCTCTTTTGTTCTGCTCAAGGCCTTCTGAGCCTTTGAAAATTATGGGGTTTGGAGATGTGCCTATAGCAATTACCACAACGTCTGCAGGGACAAGGAATTCCGACCCTTCTACAGGGACAGGGCTTCTCCTGCCTGACTTATCTGGTTCGCCAAGTTCCATTTTTATACATTCAACGCCTGTAACATTGAACTTCTCATCGCCAAGGATGCGGATAGGATTTGTAAGGAGCCTGAAGGTGATGCCTTCTTCTTTGGCGTGCTCGATCTCTTCACGGCGGGCGGGCATCTCGTCTTCTCCACGGCGGTAGACTATGCTCACTTCTTCTGCACCCAGGCGGAGAGCAGAGCGGGCTGCGTCCATTGCCACATTTCCGCCTCCTACGACCACCACATGCTTCCCGTGCCTGACCATTGTGTCATATTCGGGGTCATAGGCTTTCATGAGGTTCACGCGGGTCAGGAATTCGTTTGCTGAATATACGCCGTTTAAGTTTTCGCCTTCTATTCCCATGAAGTTAGGAAGCCCTGCGCCAGTGCCAAGGAAAACGGCATCGAAATCGTCACATAATTCGTCCAGAGTCTTGATCCTGCCGATGATATAATTTGGCTTGACCTCAACACCGAGCTTTTTGATGTACTCTACTTCCTGCCGCACGATTTCTTTTGGCAGCCTGAACTCTGGGATGCCGTAACTCAGGACTCCTCCTGCTTTGTGAAGGGACTCAAAGATTGTTACTTTGTGGCCGAGTTTTGCAAGGTCTGCTGCGGCAGTAAGCCCTGCAGGACCGGAACCCACAACTGCAATCTTCTTGCCGGTAGGGGATGTAACCTCAGGAGTTTTCACACCTTTTTCGCGCTCGTAGTCCGCGCAGAAACGCTCAAGCCTTCCGATCGCAACAGGCTGGCCCTTCTTTTCGAGTACGCAGCGGGCTTCGCACTGGGATTCCTGGGGGCAGACGCGGCCGCAGATTGCAGGGAGGGCGTTTGTGGCTTTGATTTTATCGATTGCCCCTTCAAAATTCTCCTCACAGACCAGTTTAATAAATCCTGGAATATCCACATTCACAGGGCAGCCTTCAACGCACTTTGGGTCCTTGCAGGAAAGGCATCTGGAAGCTTCTGCAAGTGCATCTTCTTTTAAGTAACCGAGAGCTACTTCGTCAAAGTTCTTTCTGCGCTCCTCTGCAGGCTGCTCTTGCATAGGGGTCCTTCCTTTCTTTGCTTTTCCCTGTTTTTCTCCGTGTAATTCTTGCATTTTTCATCCCTTCCTTTTCAGTGCAGTCCGCACCTGCATTTCTCTTCATACTTTTCCACAGCATTCGCCTCTTCGCCGCGGTACATTGCAAGCCTGTTCATGAGCTGGACGAAATCAACCTTCCTGGCGTCAAACTCAGGCCCGTCAACGCAAGTAAACTTTGTTTCTCCATCAACCGTAACCCTGCAGCCACCGCACATTCCTGTCCCGTCTACCATTATGGAGTTAAGGCTGACAATGATTTCCACGTCATAGGGAGAAGCTACTCCTGCACCCACTTTCATCATGATTGGAGGGCCCACAATTACAACCCTTGCAACCTTTTCGCCGCTGTCCAGGATCTTTTTCATGATATCGGTCACAAAACCATGGTGCCCTTTTGATCCATCATCGGTTGCTATATACAGCTCAGAACTGGCCTTCCTCATTTCTTCTTCAAGGAGGAGGAGGTCCTTATTTCTGGCTCCGATTATGGAAATTACCTTGTTTCCTGCGCTTCTATAAGCTTTGGCCTGAGGATAGATTGGGGCAACTCCTACTCCTCCTCCTACAAGGATTACAGTGCCAAGCTTTCTGACATCCGCAGGGGTTCCGAGTGGTCCGACGAAATCTTCAAGGGAATCGCCTGCAGAGAGCTTTGCAAGTTGTTTTGTGGTCTTGCCCATTTCCTGAAATATTATGGCAACCTTGCCTGTTTCTCTCTCAAAATCAGCAATTGTAAGAGGAACTCTTTCCCCCCTTTCATCAATCCTGAGGATTATGAACTGTCCGGCTTTTGCAGCCTTTGCTACATCAGGGGCATCTATTATCATTCTGTGTACTGATGGAGCAATTTCTTCCTTTTCCAGTATTTTATATGCCATAAGATCACATTTTCCTGAGTAAAAGCATATCTTCTGAACAAATGATAGGATAAATTTAAATGTAACCAACCTTTGTGCGGAGTACTGTCTATTTGCCTTTCGGCGTGACGTCCTCCTTATACTGATTAATGGGATATATATTCTCCCAACTAATTTTAATTATTTTACCCGGTTTGTACTCTCCCTTTTTAGCAAATTATAAATGCCCGGTTCTTTGACATCTTTTTTTAAAAAAGTGTGCCACTTATCTAGCGATTTTATTTTTTTCACAAAAATTTAATAAATCTGTAAGGTATAATAAATTTAAGGGCAAAATCCGGCTGGTCTATGGGCTGGACTGTTATGAAGGAGGGGGTAAGACAAGAGTGCTGCAAATGACAGCTGAAGCTACAGATTTTGCATCCTGGTGAAAAGGAAATCCATTCTGATGGTGTACCGTAGAATGAGATAATTTCTTTTCTTGAAGACAAATTAAATGATAGTATGAAGTTTCGAAATGTGATTCAGAAAGGAACATTCTAGCTTAGATTACTATAATTATAGGAGGAGTTGGGTATATGCCGGAAGAACGAAGAGAAGGAGAAAAGGGAGAAAAATTGGAGAAAAAAGAAGGGGAAGAGACTGCAGATGTTGATCCTATTCATCCTACCGAAGCAAGGGGCGGAAAGAAAAGATCGCTTCTGGATACATGCAAATAACATTCAACATCTTTTCATTTTTTTATGATTAATGAATTTTTGGGACATATAGTGGGTTATTTATGACCGAGAAAATCTATCTGATATGTGAGTCCGTCTTTTTTATTATTCTATCATTTTCTGTGGGCAAAGCTTATTTAATAGCTTTCTTAATATATTACTCAGACAATTTTCATTTTTAAATATGTATGATCTGATCTGGCCTGGTTATTTCTAAATATTGTTTCAAAAGCTTTGCGACTTCAAAACACTCCATGTATTTATATAAAGTGGGCAATACTATAATACTATATTTAGATGTGCTTTATCAATACCTAAAGGAGATGACAGGATTAAGTCGATAATTCTTGCCGGCGGCTCAGGGACAAGACTTTGGCCTCTCAGCCGGGAAATGTATCCCAAACAATTTTTAAAATTCGGGGAAACTTCACTTTTTCAGGAGACTGTACTCCGATGTCTTGAGGTTTCAGATATTTCTGAAATTTTTGTTGTAACCAATGAATCCCAGAAGTTTTTTGTGATTGGACAGATCAAAGAGATAGGGTACTCCATTCCTCATGAGAACGTTTTAATCGAGCCTGAAGGCAAGAATACACTTCCTGCAATTGTCTTTGGAATGAGAGAGATCGAAAAAAAATTCGGGAATTCTATAGTAGGAGTGTTCTCTTCCGATCATGTTCTTGACAGGGCTGCAATGCAGACAATTTCTTCGGCTGAAATCCTGGCTTCGGAGTACCTTGTTATCTTCGGGGTTGTCCCTGCTTTTCCTCATACGGGGTATGGCTATATCAAAACCTCTGAACCCTGTGGAACCGGATATAGGGTTTCAGAGTTTAGAGAAAAGCCGGATTTCAAAACTGCGGAAAAATACATTAAAGAAGGTTGCCTCTGGAACAGTGGAATGTTCCTCTTTGAGACCGGACTTTTCTTTGAAGAAGTTAAGAAACAAGCGCCTTCTGTTTTTGCATCTTTTGAGAACGGAGGGGATATTAATGAGATTTATGCAAATGTGGAGAAGGTTTCCATTGATTATGGCATAATGGAAAAATCAAATAGAGTAGCAGTTGTGATGCTTGAACATAAATGGAGCGATCTTGGAAATTTTGCGGCAATTTATGACGAGTTTGAAAAGGACTCTGAAGGAAACGCTGTCAATGAATGCGACCCTCTGTTACTCGACTCTGGTGGAAACCTCGTATATTCAAAATGCGGTAAAATTGTCTCACTTATCGATGTTAAAGATATGGTCATCGTCGATACCAGTGATGCTCTGTTAATCTGCCCCAAATCCAGCAGTCAGAAAGTGAAGGACATTGTCTCTGAGCTTAAAGATAGGAAAGATGAAAGGGCATATATCGGGCAGACTGTATACAGGCCCTGGGGTTCATATACCTTACTTGAAGCTTCTTCGGAGCATAAAATTAAAAATATCACCGTACTCCCTGATCACAAGTTAAGTCTTCAGCTGCACTACCACAGGAGTGAACACTGGGTAGTCGTAAAAGGCATGGCCTACGTAGAAGTTAATGGGCAGCAGTTTTTCCTGAGGCCTGGAGAAAGTACTTTTATCAGGGCAGGTGAAAGGCACAGGTTGTCTAATCCGGGGAAGATTCCTCTTGAGATTATTGAGGTACAGTTAGGGGAGCTTGTGGATGAAGATGACATTGTCAGATTTGATGATGTGTATGGGAGAAAGTGAATCTATCAGGGCAAGGGAAATAAACATCTTTGATTTCAGGATCAGGATGGTCATTTTTACATGAATTTAATGGGGAAGTAATCTTCCCCTCTTTTCTCATATTTCATTTCAGTTGAAACAATTCTTGCATTTTTTTGAGAAATAATGCAAAAACGATAGCATGTAATATGTTATTTCTCTAAAGAGAATCATTTCTCTGAAGAGAATCTGTGATAACTCAATTGGATTCACTTTAATTACTTATGTACTATGGGGCCATGATATCCCTATCTGCCTACCTATCTTAATCACTTCACCGCGGATATTGCTGTCAAGTTTTATCAGGAGGATAACATACAAAATGGCTCCCATTATTATCGGGCTTAGTGTGAGCCATATACTTGTTATAGGCACTATCAGCCTGTAAAAACCAACAAAAAGCCCCATTGACAGTGATGCTAAAACGATATTTTTTATCTCCTGGTAATTAATTTTAATGTGAATAATGCTTTTCAAAGTCATATGTGCAAGTAAAGAGTTAAGAATCATGCTAATAAGGGTTGCAACAGCTGCTCCGAGTATACCCATTACCTGGATCAATATAATATCTAGAACGATGTTTGCGGCCGCTGCGACTGCAGTTACCTTAAATGAATCTTTTGGGCGGTTCAGGGCTCCAAGGTACATTGTTTGCAGGAACATGAAGACATTCACAATTTGAACTGCCAGAAGCACGTAGAACGTCTGTGTACCCCGCACAAAACCTTCCCCATAAAAGAAATAAAGCATTTTATCCCCAAGAATTAGCCCACCTACAAAGACAGGCACTGCAAGAAGTAGCGAATAAGTGACGCCTTTTGCAAATGCATCTTCTGCCATCCCTAATTTTCCATTAGAATGCCAGTCACTCACTTTTGGGAACAGGACAATTCTCATTGCTGTAGTCGTAAATGTTGCTGCCGTTGTAAATAGGAATACAACTCTATATATCCCTACATCGGCATTTTCCATAAAGTGTCCAATTATTATTACATCTGCATAGCTGAATACAAGACTTCCACTTGAGGCTAAAAAAGTCCAGAAAGAATATGAAAATATGCTCCTCAGATGATCCTTATTAAATTTTTTTAGCTTAAGAGTCAAATAACGAAATCCCACTAATGTGGATGCAATCATTCCAAAAAGAAATCCTCCCACAAGTCCCATTGCACCAAAACCCAGATAGACTGCAATTATCTGGAAAATTGTGCATCCTGCACTGTTTATAAACCCGCAGGTCTGGCTTATTCCCACTTTCCCGGAGCCATAGTTTCCATTTGACACGCTATTCGAAAAAATTCCTATAATCAGAGCTATTATAAGCCATGGATACATCCCTGAGTGGTCAATATTTTCAATAAGTGGACGTGCGAAGAACAGGAAAATTATGGCGACCCCTGATAAAAAAACTCTCAATACAAAAACAGCTGATAAGTATTCATCTTTTTCTTTTCCTTCGCTGATTCTCTTAACTGCTGCGCCTCCCAGACCACCGTCAAGAATCATACTCAAAGTATTGAAGTAAGCTAAAAAAAGAAAGTATACTCCTAAGACCGATTCTCCAACAGCGTGGGCAAAATACATTGTACTTAAAAATCCTATTAGAGTGAGTGATATTGTTGTGGAAAGGGTTACAAGGCTCTGGCGGCGCAATTGTTCTATTTGCATTATTCGAGAAACTAGAGTCTTATGATTAGTCATGATTTCGCCTGTTTTTATAAAAAGATGTTATTTTCTCCCTGTACTGAATGATCATAATTGTTCCCGGATACTTACTCATTTGTTCCCGGATACTTACTCATGCGTTATGAAGTTTTATTCTACCATAATATTTTATATAATATTGAAGAGCTGACCCAAAACTCAAAATTCTTCAATGAATCTCATATTCCGTATAATCAAGTTTCAGATCATGAAAAATAGTTCTAAAACTTTAATGATTTTTGAGAATAAAATTGGTTTTGGGATGAACTCAAAATATAGCCGGAATTCAGGACTTACGCAGTTGAACTGAGAAGTCAATAATATTGAAGATTATTTAATAATAAGGAGAACTAAAAAGTCTTTTATTATTCTAATGATTTAATCGCCTCATAGAGGTCTAAAGATCTTTTGTCCCATAAATATTCAGATCTAATCTCAATCAATTTTTTAGACATCTCCTCTCTGATTTGTGGATTATTAATCAAAAATTCCATTTTTCTTTTAAAATCTTCAACATCATAATCAACATATAATATAGAACCATCTTTTCCGATATCAATTAATGATTCACACTTTGTACATATAATAGGTTTCCCACATCCTATATATTCATACAATTTTGTGGGTGAACTTCTATTTAAATATCCTTCGTTTGGATTATAAGGCATAATACAGATGTCAATATCCTGAAATATCTTTCTGATTTCTTTTCTTGGAACTTCTTTCCTGACTATAAAATCACTTGTTTCAATGGTGTTTTTCAGCTCTTTTGAAATGCCCTCTCCATAAAAACCGATAATATATAATTTCAAACAAGGGTATTTTTCTTGAAGCTCTGTACATGCCTGAACAAGTATGTCGATGCCTCTATTTTTTGTTATCCCGCCTATATAACAAATGTTGAATCGATTCTGGACGTTTTTGTATGGATCTGGATATTCCTCAATAAAACTTTTTTCGAAACCATTGGGGATGATCACAATATTTTTTGATGGAAGATTATATTGATTTTTAATATAGTGCCACATTTCTTTGTTTAGCATTAATAGTAATTTCGCGTGTTCAAAGCAGTATTTTTCGATCTTATTGTTTAATTTTGATCTCCCATTTCCGATTGCTTTTGTTTGTTCAATCGTATCCTGAACATCCAGGATTATTTTCAAATTTAAATATTTGCAGAATTTGAAGAGAATTCTATTTTGAATTGTTGTCAACGAGGAAGGATAGGTAAAAAATACAGGTGGTTTTTTTTTCAATAATATAAACATCGACTTCAGGGCAACACTCGATTTTATTATATTATTGTATATTACATACCCGACGTTAGTTCTTGGAAGCTGTTTATAAGGTATTGAAATAAGATCCACATCATCATTTGCTTTTAAATTAGTCAATAAATAATGTTCTCGAGTTAAGGTTGCAGATATGTTGTTTTGTAGATCTCCCAGGATCTCTCCATTATCAATTATGAAAATGTGAATCATTTATAGCACTTTCTTGGTTTTTATTTTGAAGTTATTTAATACAAAATTCTGGACTTAAAGTCAAAGTTATCTATCAAGAGCACAGGTAATATTTCAACTTTATATGAGAGTTGTTATGCTTATTTTAAGTATGTTCGAAAGATTGGAAGCTCCCAAGAGTAGTGAATCAACTCTGAAAAAACGAGTACATCCCTTTCATATGAATAAAATGTATAGATATTCTTATGCTCATGGTTTTCAGTGACTAACGGGCACGGCCTGATCACTATAGATAGTGATAACAGCAGTTTACTATTGATCTTCATATAACTGAACAGTATATATTATAAAGTTTAAGACCTACCTGATCGTAACTAAACCTATCTTCAATATATTTATGCATTTTTCCAGGGTCGTATTTTGTAGCGTTATCAAGCATATAGGACATTGCACTAACTAAATCTTTGTGATTTCCAGGCTCGATTAAAATTCCCATATCATTATTAATATACTCTTCCGGTCCCCCACATATCGTAGAAATAACCGGAATTCCCGAAGAAAGTGCTTCTGCGCACACAATTGCAAATGTCTCATGTGTACTATTTAATACAAAAAAATCTGAATTTTTCATAAACTTCTGGACTTCTGCTTCCTTCATTTTCCCATGGAAAAAGATGTATTTGTTCAGTAACTCCAGATCGGTTGCTAAAGTTTCTAATTTTTCTTTATCCAATCCGTCTCCTACTATATGTATTTCAAAGTCTTTTCTTCTATTTGATAACTCCTTAACCGCATTAATTATTCCAGTCACATTCTTTGCTTCATCATTAAGCAAAGAAACGTGCAGTATTTTTTTAGTTGAACTGGGATCTTTCCTATCTAAGTTCGGAGTAAAGCCTTTTGTATCAATTACGTTTGGGACAATTGTATACTTATTTTGTTGATAGATTTGTCTTATCTGAACTTCTAACGACTTTGAGACGGGCATTATTATTTTAGCCCTATGAAGAATTGTCTGGCATAAAGTTTTATAAAATAAATTGGGGTAATAAGCACTAAAAGGACTTGAGTGTTCCATTAAAACATAAGGAATACCTGCAAATAGATTAAGAACCAGAGCTAAAATACCAGCTGGAAGAATAACATTTGCATGGATTATATCAGGTTTTCCGAATTCTGTTTTTACAGCTTTCAATCCTCGGATGAAGCTTAAAGAATGACTGCTAATGTCTTTTAAAGTTCGTTTTGTAAAAGATGATTTTTTATAATAAACTCTAATTGTTTTTATGTTGTCTTCAATAGAGAATTCAACACTTACTTTTTTCCTATGTTGACTTCCATGTATATAAAGTACACAAACATCGCAATATTTTGATACGGCCTGAGCATGTCGTTTAATGAATATCCCGGATATAGGATGATCTTCGTTTGGGTACCAGCTTGTAAGAAATAGCACTTTAAGTCGACTATTTTTTAAATTACCCATCATACTCTCCTACTTTTAGACTACAGAACTACCTTCATCCAATAACATGCAGTATAACTCTCACGCATTAAGATAAATTTTATATCATATCGATGAACCTCATTTTATCTGGGCATATAACATGAGAATTTTATTACAGATCTCTCGATTATCATGAACCTTCTCAACATATTGTCTCCCACTTTTACCAAAACTTTTCCTTAAAGTTTCATTCAGGATTAATCTTTCTAATTCTGGTCTAAGGTTGTCTTTTGTAACATTTACTATTCCACAGGGCTCTTCCAGATAAGGTTCTAATCCAGGTTTAATCCACGTACAGCATGGAATTCCCATCTGCTGGGCTTCGTTTGTAAGAACTCCATACCATCCGACCTGTTTTTTATCATAAAAACCAACTGAATCAACAACGATATCACATGTCTGAAGCAATTGCATTACTTCTTTATGGGGTTTATTTTCAATTAACAGACACTCTACATTTGGATACTTTTTCTTGAGCTGGTCCATAGCTTCCAGAAAATATTTTGTACCTTTATAGAAGCGATTTGTAGGAGCATGCCCTATTATTATTTTGCCGTCATTTCTATCGATTTTTTCTAGGCCATGTTTGGGGATACAGTTTGGAATCCATATAGCATCTGGTGAATATTCAAGCAAATCAGGGGTTGAAACGATTTCGGCGTCTGCAAATTTTGCTCCAAAAGTTCTGCCATTATTTCTTAATTTACTTCCATGCCAGTGGACAACAACTTTGCCAAAACGCTTAAAAAAAAGTGGTATGTCTATATCCAGGGGAAATATTCCTGCATCGTGAAGATGGAATATATCAAATTTCTCTTTTAATGTGATTTCTACAAGGTTTTTCGATATTATTTGGAAACGGTTGAGAATATCTTTTTTAGAATAGGTTAACGGTAGATTTAGAGATATATCGGTATTTTCGCTGGTATAATTTTCAGTAATCTCAAATAAAAGTACCCCATGACCCATTTCTTTTTGTTGCAGAGACAGATTATATGCTACATTTGCAATATTCCTTATGTGCAGTATCTTCATGTTTCCCCGGAGTTCATTTTTTGAGATATTTTATCACTTGCGTTTCCGTCTCCAAATACGTCATTTCTTATATTAGTACCCTCAAAATTTTCAATAGCATGTTTGATTTTTTTGTAATCTGCTCCTGTAAGTATATTCCAGCCTTCTTCAACTGTTTCTATCCATTCCGTATTATCCCTTAAGGTTATGCAGGGCACTCCCAGCATATAGGCTTCTTTCTGTACCCCTCCAGAGTCAGTGAGTATTTTTCTGGCATTTGACTCAAGTTTTAACATATCAATATAGCCTACTGGAGGAATTACTTTTGTGTTCTTAAGGACTTTTTCCCACAAATTGTATTCTTTCAGGCATTTTCTGGTTCTTGGATGAATTGGAAATACTATTGTCTCTTTTACATCAGAAAAGGCTTCGACAATTGCTGAGAGATTTTTCTTATTGTCCGTATTTGAAGCGCGGTGTACGGTTGCTAAAAGGAACTCTTCTGGATTGAGATTAAGATCCTGTAAAATCGTTGATTTTTCTTCTGCAATTTTCTGGTTATACTTAAGAGCATCCACCATCACATCCCCAACATTGTATACACCCTCAGTAATGCCTTCATTTTTCAGGTTCATAACTGCAGTATCAGTCGGACAGAATAGTATATTCGATATGTGATCGGTTATAACTCTGTTAATCTCTTCAGGCATTGCCCGATCAAAAGACCGCAGCCCAGCTTCCACATGTGCCACCTTGATGTGCAGTTTGGAAGCTGCAAGTGCACCTGCAAGTGTAGAATTTGTATCTCCATAGACGAGCACGATGTCTGGTTTCTCTTTTAAAAGTAGTTTTTCTATTTCTATGACCATTTTGCCGGTTTGTTCTCCCTGGGTACCCGATCCAGTACCAAGGTTATAGTCCGGCTTTGGGATATCGAGTTCTTCAAAAAAGACATCGGACATTTCAGGGTCATAGTGCTGACCTGTATGGACAAGTATTTCTTCATGGTGCTTTCGGAGAGCACGGGAAACAGGAGCACATTTTATAAATTGAGGGCGAGCACCGACTACTGATACAATCTTCATGTTAATTTCCTACCGCCAGCGAAGTATAATAATTAGAGAGACGAACAGAAAGATAAGCATAGAGATAAACAGAAAGATAAACAGAGGGTGAAAACAATCTCTCCTGTTATTTCAGTTTCCTATATTACAATCTCTCTTTTTATTTTAGTTTCTGATCTTATAATCTCTCTTTATTATTTTGGTTCTCGAGATTCATTGGATTTTTTCATAGACTTCTTTTATTTTTCTAGAGTTTGACTCCCAGAAGCGGTAATCTCCAGAGCTCAATTTATCTGGTTTCTTGTCAAGATACTCAAGGACAGCATTTTCGAGTTCAGAACTCTTTACAATCAGCAGGTTTTTCCTGTCTTCTTCTTTTGTGATCCCTGAGGCTATCACAAGTTTTCCGAGATTAAGGTATTCATTAAGTTTCCATATACTCTTATCCGTCGAATAGGGAGTCAAAGTATTTTCTTTCCGGGGAATCATACATATCTTGGCTTTTTTGACTATCCCTGCTACCTTTTCGTGAGGCTGCCAGCCCATAAACTCCACATTTGGGAGCTTTTTTGCTAGATATAATCTGGAAAATGGCCCATCCCCTACAATCCTGAATTTTTCATCAGGATATTTCCTTGCAAGGTTCAGGAAATTTCCTATCCCTTCCTGCTCGCAAACCCTTCCCAGAAATGTTATGGCTCCGTCTTCTGCCAAATTTTCCCCTGTCAAAAAACTATTTTTGGGGTAATTAGGAATCTCGTAGATCTCCTGTTTTCTGTCTTTTGTGTATTCTCTTACTTTTTCTCCCAGGGGCCCGTTTACAGTGGTTATAAGGTCTGCACTTGCTGCCAATTTTTGTTCAAAATATTCAGCCATCATCCTGCCTGGGGCCCCAAAACTCATCTCAAGTTCAATTCCCCAGGGAGACCTGTAGTCATAGATCATCTTTTTGTAGTAAGTTCCTTTTAATTTATGCAAATTATGATATATTATATCCGGCACATTGAAGAGGTGGACTACATCAGGTTTTTCTTTTTTTATGAATTGTTTGGCAAGGCCTGAGATCTGTATCCAGTTTCTGGTGTTAAATTTGGGGACTACCGTTTCATATCCCAGTTCTTCAAGGGTGGTCTGGAACATCTTGAGCCTTGTGGTGTGTTCAGGCTGGTTTGCAAGCAATAAAATTCTCATGTGGCTCTCCTTAAAACTTCTTCGTATTTTCTGGCAAGGACTTCCCAGTCAAAAGTCTTTGCGATTTCTCTATATTTTTCCTCGTTGTTTGGAGTATTAAGAATCTTTTTTACCTCACGGATGAATCCATCTTTATCATCATAGTAATATAAGTTATCTCCAAGCATTCTTACAAGGGAAATTGTTCTGCTGGATAACACGGGTCTTCCGCAAGATAGGTAATTAAACACCTTTCCTCCAGCTGCGTATTCGTTTTTATCCATTTTTTTCAGTGTATTGAGCCCTATATCCATAGCTGATATATAAGTCCCTAACTCCTCGTAAGGCACTGCTCCTGTAAATATAATTTTTTCTGAAACTCCCAGCCTGTTTGCCATCTCTTTGATCTTATCGCCGTAATCTGTAAAAAGCCCCGGGCCTACAACCAGAAGGCTTACATCCAGATCAGGGAGGGATTCTACAACCATTTCAAGATCTACCCAGTGTTCAAGGGAACCTACAAATCCAATAACATTTCCTTTAAGTCCAAGTCCTTTTTTTGCTTCTTCTTTCGGGATAGGTTTTAAAAGACTGCAATTAACTCCATTTGGGATCACTTCTGCGTCTTTGACCCCAATTTCATCAAGAAAATCCTTGAGTTCCTGGGTGACAGTTATTACAGAAGTTGCATGTTTCAGATTGTACCTTGTAATTTGCCTTACCCCGGTTTTGACGATTTTCCCAAAAAAAGACTCTGGATAATATATCGAAGCGGATTCTTCGAGGTGATCAAGGTAATCAAAAACAACAGGAACACTTAACATATTTATCAAAAAAGAAGGGAGGATATTTGTGGAGAGCACTACATCTATATCTTTTTCTTTAATTATCTCTCTCATTTTCATGAAGTGTTTTGGCCAGTTCAATAAGTAATATAGTGAGGGGTCTCCCACATCTATAAATTCTGTATCTACAAGTTTGCAAGTTGTTTTTCTCAACTTATTATTTTTGAACTTCTTGAGGTTGAAATGAAGAACATACACTTCATGTTTTTTTGCAAGTATGTCAAATATGAAATTTAGCCTATTGGGCACAGGATGTCTGATCCAATCAGTGGTTGGTATCACAAGAATTTTCATGGGATTTTCCTTTCGATTTTCTACATTTTTCAATATAAGAATTTGTTTTGGGATCTCATATATATTATTCTTTCCAATTTATAATATTCGTTTTTAAATATTTATACAGAGATCTCTTATTGTAGTGAACCACCTGAAGCTAAGGCATTGAAGCTTCTGGCTCCATTTCTCTGATCACTTTTTATCAGACCGGTTTAACTTCACGTCTTGCTGGCGCATTAATGGTTCCTTAGTTGGGTTGCCGCATAAAGAAGTGAAAGGTAATTGATTATGTATTATTTAAACATATTAAATGAGAATAAATAAGCTTGAAATGTTATGGGGTGACATGTCATTTATCTCATTAATGGGTTTTTGGAATTTAGGAAAAGTAAGGACTTATCTCCAACGTTTCAATTGGATATAGTTCAGTCCAAAAAAGAAGCTACCTAATTTCTTGAATCAATCCACCCACGGAAAAACTGCTGCAAGCGATGGTATTTCCCTGGATACAATTTGGACACAGGCAAGTTCTATGCGATGACTGACTGGTCCAGGAGACATTACACCATACACCGGGAGCCATTTATAAACAAATATCTAGTTTTCTTTTAGGAATATAATTTGCATTTAGAAGGTAATATTCCCAGGCTGGATACGGATTATGTTAAGATTTTCGAATAAGTAAATGGTACAAAATAACCGGAACCGCCTCACGAATAAAATGGTAAAAATAGGCATGGTTCTTGGTATCTATTTAAAAATTTTATTTTTTATGCATCCTATACTTGGCAAATATATTTCATGTAAATGGCCCAAACTGAATTAATTTTTGTACGTATTTTTAAATTATTGTGGTCAAGAATCCTTATTTTTTACGATTTTAATAATTCCGGTAAAATAACTCGGGTAATGCTCATCTAAATGTTCAGGCAAAACTTATTTAATAACTTATTATATATCTACATAATGCAAAAACAATATATGATCTGTATATAAACCCTTTATTTTAAATGTTATTATGCACTCTTATTGAATACGTTTTTATTAAATCTTCTCATGAACTAAGACATATTAAGTCTATAATTATTGCAGTCTGTAAATGGGCAAGTTTTTGCCTCTCTGCCAGAAAAAGTTCCAATGAAGATTATAAAGGTATCGTTAGGAGCGCTTGTGGAATAAGGGATATTATAAGGTTTAATCATATATGTGATGAGTGATTAATCTTCGGACAGTTATTTAGCAAAATATTTATAAAGCTTCAATCCTCCTATTAATTGTTAATAAGTAAATCCAGGGTAATAATATGGAAAAAGTCGCCTTAATTACAGGGATTACAGGTCAGGACGGTGCATACCTTGCTGAGTTTCTTTTGAATAAAGGATATATTGTGCATGGAATTAAGCGGAGATCCTCTTCTTTCAACACTGCAAGAATAGACCATCTTTACAAAGATCCTCACGAGAGAAATGTAAATTTTTTCATGCATTATGGAGACCTGACAGATTCTACTAACCTTATTCGTATCATCCAGGAAGTTAAGCCTGATGAGATCTACAACCTGGCTGCTCAGAGCCATGTACAGGTTTCTTTTGAAACGCCGGAATATACGGCAAATTCAGATGCTATTGGAACTC
>CAYSWX010000010.1:2608-123773 GCA_964434965.1 uncultured Methanosarcinales archaeon | reverse complement strand
ATTACGATAGCGATGAAGCCTACCAGCAAGCTATTGAAGAGGAGCTGGAAATAGGCGACTACTACACTGAAAAAAACGTCTTTTGGGTACCCAAAACTGCTCGCTGGAACAAATTGAGAGATGTAATCACTCTTCCTACTGGTAGTGTTATTTGGCAAAATGAACAGGGTGAAGATGTCAAACTGAGATCTGTATCATGGTTGATTGATAACGCGTTCGATGACATCGAAAAAGCCAACCCAAAACTCAAAGGTATTCTCAACCGCATCAGCCAGTACCAACTGGATGCAGACAAGCTTATTGGCTTGATCAATGAATTTAGCCGGACCAGTTTTAGTAACCCCGAGTACAACGGTGAAAAACTGAACCTTAAATCCAAAGACATCCTTGGGCACGTTTACGAATATTTTTTGGGTCAATTCGCCCTTGCAGAGGGCAAACAGGGCGGCCAGTATTACACACCCAAGTCTATCGTTACTTTGATAGTGGAAATGCTAGAACCCTACAAAGGCCGTGTATATGACCCAGCCATGGGCAGCGGTGGTTTTTTTGTATCCAGTGACAAATTTATTGAAGAACACGCCGGAGTAAAACACTATAATGCTTCCGAACAGAAAAAACAGATCTCTGTATACGGACAAGAATCCAATCCTACCACCTGGAAGCTCGCTGCCATGAACATGGTCATTCGTGGGATTGACTTTAACTTTGGAAAAAAGAACGCAGACTCCTTTTTAGATGATCAGCATCCCGACCTGCGCGCAGACTTTGTCATGACCAACCCGCCCTTCAATATGAAGGATTGGTGGCACGAAAAGCTGGCCGACGACCCACGCTGGACAGTTAATCACAATGGTGAAAAGCTTGTCCTTACTCCACCAACGGGTAACGCCAACTTTGCATGGATGCTGCATATGCTACATCACCTAGCTCCCACAGGTAGCATGGCGCTTTTATTGGCCAATGGCTCCATGAGCAGCAACACCAATAATGAGGGCGAAATCCGCAGAGCTCTTGTCGAAATAGATTTAGTGGAGTGTATGGTGACACTACCAGGACAACTCTTCACTAACACCCAAATCCCTGCATGTATATGGTTTTTAACAAAGGATAAGAGCGCTAAAAATGGTATGCGTGATCGACATGGCCAAGTTTTGTTTATCGACGCTCGTAAACTGGGTTACATGAAAGACCGTGTTCTGCGAGATTTTAAAGATGAAGATATCCAGCAAATCGCAAATACTTTTCATAATTGGCAGCAGGAATGGTCAGAGGAAAATAACCAGGCAGGTTTCTGTTTCTCAGCTGACCTCGCTACGATCCAAAAACAGGAGTTCGTTCTCACTCCCGGACGCTATGTAGGCGCAGAAGTCGAGGAAGATGACGGCATCTCATTTGCCGACAAAATGGCTACACTCACCAGACAATTGAAAGCACAATTTGAAGAAAACGACAAACTAGAAGCGCAGATTAAACAGAATTTGGCGGGATTGGGTTATGAGCTCTAATTTGGAAGTAAAACGTGGCTGGGCTGTG
Source organism: uncultured Methanosarcinales archaeon (assembly GCA_964434965.1). Classification (GTDB taxonomy): domain Archaea; phylum Halobacteriota; class Methanosarcinia; order Methanosarcinales; family Methanosarcinaceae; genus Methanosarcina. The sequence goes on along the minus strand of CAYSWX010000010.1, from coordinate 122,237 downwards.
AAAACAGCAGAGGATTTTTGTATTGGAGTAGCTGACGGTACTCATGACTCTCCTCAACGAGTTGATACTGGTAAACCCCTCGTTACATCAAAAAATATAAAAAATGGACGTCTTGACTTATCAAATACATATAATATTTCAGTTGACGATTTCATTACTATAAACAAACGAAGTGCGGTACATAAGAATGATGTTTTGCTGTCAATGATAGGGACAGTCGGTGAAGCGTGTATAATTGAAGAAGAACCGGATTTTGCCATAAAAAATGTTGGTTTGCTAAGGAATGATGATGAATATAAAGCTAAGTGGCTTTATTTCTATCTTCACTCACCTCAAGCTCAACAACTTATAAGAGAGCGACTTAGAGGCACAACACAACAATATTTACCTCTTGGAGATATCAGAAAATTTCCTGTTCCTTTCCCACAGAATCGACAAGATTTGGAATGGATTGTTGATAATTTGTGGACGTTACATACTAAAATTGAACTTAACTGCCAAATCAACAAAACCCTCGAAGACATGGCGCAAGCCATTTTCAAAAGCTGGTTTGTAGATTTTGAGCCGGTAAAAGCCAAAATCGCCGCCATTGAAGCAGGTGAAGATGCTGAGGGCATAACCCGCGCCGCCATGGGCGTCATCTCCGGCAAGACCAATGAAGAGTTAGACCAATTACAGGCCGAGCAGCCAGAAAACTACACGCAACTCGAAACTACCGCAGAACTTTTTCCCTCCGCAATGCAGGAGTCGGAATTGGGGGAAGTGCCAGATGGATGGGAGATTAGCACCATTGGTGATGAAGTAGGTGTTGTGGGTGGTGGCACGCCTTCAACTAAGAATCCTGAGTTTTGGGAAGGCGGTGAAATACACTGGACAACACCTAAAGATCTTTCGAATTTAAGTGACAAAATATTACTAACAACAGATCGGAAAATCACTGTTGCTGGACTTAAAAACATAAGTTCAGGTTTATTGCCAATAAATACCGTTCTAATGTCCTCTCGTGCACCAGTTGGATACTTAGCACTAGCTAAGATACCTGTTGCTGTTAATCAAGGTTATATAGCAATGGTTTGTGACAAAAGACTTTCACCAGAGTTTGTTATTCAGTGGTGCAATTCTGTAATGGATATAATAAAGCAGAGATCTGGTGGTACAACATTTGCTGAAATAAGCAAAAAAAATTTTAGAGTTATTCCTTTAATTGTTCCATGTGAAGAGATTCAGCAATTTTATTCTACATTAGTATCGAGCTTATATGACGAAATGGTTTGCATGTCTATTGAACGTGAAAGTTTAATGGATATTCGTGATTCTTTGTTGCCTAAATTGATCTCTGGAGAATTTAAATTTTAAGAGTGTGTTTTAATGAGTGAATTTGAGTTCCTTTTACCGAGCACATCAAAGTCTATTGCAGGTAGTGAAGAGGCTCTACACCTGATTGAACAAATACAGCGAGTTGCATTTTCTGTCACAAAAAAAGATTCTGCATTAACGCTAGATACAACCAAAGCACTTTTGGAAACGACTTATAAAACAATATTGAAGGATAGAGGCAAGTCCTTTGACGACTTCGATGATATGTATGCGCTTTACGAGATGGTAAAACAGCTTTTGCCGTTTAATCGGGATGATGAAGCAAATAGGATATTGGAACGTCTAGTAGGTACAGTTGCACATAGTGTTCCAAAACTAAGAAATAAATTTGGTGCTTCTTCACACGGAAAAGACGGTTATTATTTTAATCCAATCGAGATGCCCGAAGCTGAGATGGTTGTACATTTGGTTGATGGAGTATCGGGATTTCTTCTCAGGAAGAGCTTAGAGCTTGCGAATCCTGAAAATTCGCAACGAATTTACTACGAGGACTACGAGGAGTTCAATGAGTATTTAGATGAATCAAATGCCCCTATTGATTTAAAAATCGCCAATTCGAAACCAATTCAATACAGTAAAGTCTTATTTGATTTAGACCGTGAAGCGTACAAAGAATATCTCATTCAGTTTCTTACCCAAAAGGAAGAAGACGAATAGATTACTAGGATAACTCCCTATCAAGAGTAATAGAACCTGTACTGGCTACAAAAAAATCAGTAGGGAAGGTCGAACAATTTCATAATGAACAGGGTTAAAATATGGACGAAGACCAACTAGAACAGCTCTGCCTTGAATGGTTTCGTGAGTTTCACAATAACAAGTGGGCAATTAAGTATGGTCCTGATATTGCCCCCGATTCAGATAATCCCGAACGCAAAGATTACCGCGAGGTAGTTTTAAAGCGTTATTTACAAGAGTCTTTAAAGCTAATTAATCCCCACCTTCCTTTTAGTGCTATTGAGCAAGCCATCGCCGTTGTTTTAAAACCTGAAAGTCTGGATCTGACAACTAATAATCGCGCCTTCCACCGTTTGTTATTAGAAGGTGTACCGGTCGAATATCGTAAAGATGACAAGACGATTCAGGACCGTGCTTTTTTAATTGACTTTGAATATATTAGTAATAACTGTTTTTTAGCAGTGAATCAATTCACAATTCAAGGAACAAAAAGACCGCGTCGTCCAGATATAGTCTTTTTTATTAACGGTTTGCCAATTATAGTGTTAGAACTTAAAAGTCCTGATGATGAGAAAGTCGATATATGGGATGCTTTTAATCAGCTACAAACCTACAAAGATGAAATCAGCGACCTTTTTGTGTTTAATGAAGCATTGGTAATAAGTGATGGTTATAACGCCCGGATTGGTTCACTGACAGCGAATCAAGAACGTTTTTCTCCCTGGCGTGCTGTGAAGAATGAAGATGATAAGCCATTGTTAGAATGGCAACTGGAAACCCTGGTGCGGGGTTTTTTCGATTGTGAGTTGTTGCTTGATTACATCCGTTATTTTGTGCTTTTTGAAAACGATGGTGGAGCAATCACCAAAAAAATTGCCGGCTATCATCAGTTCCATGCTGTGCGAGAAGCAGTAAAAGCCACGATTATTGCTGCACAGGAGCCGCAAGGTGTAGCAGAAAAGCGCGCAAAATATGGGGATGAGGTGGTGCCCGGCAGCAAAAAGGCTGGTGTGGTATGGCATACCCAGGGCTCGGGCAAGAGTATCTCAATGTGTTGTTATGCCGGAAAGTTATTGCAGCAACCGGAAATGAATAACCCTACGCTGTTAGTGGTGACAGATCGTAATGACTTAGACGGTCAACTGTTCCAAACATTCTCCAATGCTCAGGAGCTGTTTAAGCAAACACCGGTGCAGGTTAATGATCGAGAAGAATTGCGTAAATTGCTTTCTGAAAGAGAATCAGGCGGCATTATTTTTACTACAGTACAAAAGTTCTCACCATTAGACGGTGAAGATGCTCACCCAATCTTAAATGACCGCCACAATATTGTGGTTATTTCCGATGAGGCACATCGTAGTCAGTATGGTCATAAAGGTCGCTTTGTAAAAGTGAAAGATAAAGACGGTAATGTTACAGGTAACAAGCTTGTATTCGGCTTTTCCCAATACATGCGTGATGCCTTGCCCAATGCCTCGTTTATTGGTTTCACAGGTACACCGATTTCTCTTGAAGATAAAGACACTCGTGCAGTGTTTGGAGATTATGTTTCTATTTATGATATTCAAGATGCCGTCGATGACGGTGCAACTGTACCTATTTTTTATGAATCTCGCCTGGCAAAGCTCGATTTAAATCATGCCGAAATCGAAGCTTTGTCTGCTCAAGTTGAAGAAGTCGTGGAAGACGAAGAAGATGTGTGTAGCCGCGAGAAAACTAAAGGGGAATGGAGCCGCTTAGAAAAATTAGTGGGGGCTGAACCGCGTATTAAACAAGTGGCTGCTGATCTTGTGGAACATTTTGAAGCACGCACAGAGATGATAGATGGCAAAGCAATGATTGTAGCTATGAGCCGCGAGATTTGCGTGCATTTATATGATGCTATTGTGGAATTACGCCCTGATTGGCACGATACTGATCCAAACAAAGGCGTAATTAAAATTGTGATGACAGGTTCAGCATCTGATCGTGCATTGTTACAACCACATATTTACAATAAGCAAACCAAGAAAAGATTGGAAAAACGCTTTAAAGATAATAACGATCCGCTCAAGCTGGTGATTGTGCGCGATATGTGGCTCACTGGTTTTGATGTACCCTGTTGTCATACCATGTATATCGACAAACCGATGAAAGGACACAACCTGATGCAGGCCATTGCACGGGTAAACCGGGTATTTAAAGACAAACAAGGTGGCCTGGTAGTTGATTATATCGGCATTGCCAATGAATTAAAGCTAGCGCTGAAAACCTATACTGATGCCAAGGGAAGAGGAGAACCCACGTTACGCGCTGAAGAAGCTTTTTCAGTATTATTGGAAAAAATGGATGTAGTGCATGGGCTTTTCCATGGTTTTGATTACAGTGATTTTAGAAATCAATCTCACGAATTAATAGTTCCAGCATCGAACCATATATTGGGTCTTGATGACGGTAAAAACCGTTTTTTTGATGCTGTGCTGGCGATTAACAAAGCATATTCATTGTGCGGCACCCTGGATGAAGCAAAAGAACTGCGTGCTGAGATTGCTTTTTTTTCGGCCATTAAAGCTGCGATTAGTAAGTTCACATACGTCGATAAAAAACGCACTCAGGAAGAGATTAACTCAGCTCTAAAGCAGATTCTGGATAATGCCATAATCGCCGAAGGTGTTGTCGATGTCTTCGATCTGGCCGGGTTAGATAAACCTAATATCGGTCTGCTGTCGGATGAGTTTTTAGAAGATGTTCGACAGATGCCCTACCGTAATCTGGCAGTAGAGCTGCTAGAAAAATTACTGAAAGACAACATAAAATCAAAAACCAGCAACAACGTAGTGCAGGAGAAGAAGTACGGCGATCGTTTGGAGGAAACCCTGCGTAAGTATAACAACCGTGCTATTGAAACCGCCCAGGTGATTGAAGAACTGATTCAAATGGCTAAAGAGTTTCAAGAAGCACTCAAACGCAATGATGAACTTGGTCTGCAACCGGACGAAGTGGCTTTTTATGATGCCTTAGCGAATAACGAAAGCGCCGTTCGTGAGTTAGGTGATGAAACTCTTAAAAAAATCGCTGTAGAAATTACAGAGAAACTACGTAAATCCACTACGGTAGATTGGCAGGTGCGCGAGAGTGTAAGAGCTAGATTGCGTATTCTTGTTCGCCGTACATTGCAACGCTACAAGTATCCGCCGGACAAGGCACCAGAGGCCATTGAATTAGTACTGAAGCAAGCTGAAGCACTTTCAAATTCATGGACAAATTAAAAATGTTAAAATTGAATGAATCTGATAAAATTACTGCCAATAGTAAGTTTGGAGGTTTATTATTGGGGATAAAAATACCACCTTCCCCTACTTTTATAAAGTAAAAAAGCTCTCTTCCTTCAAATCAGGAGACAACCGCAAAATGATAATTGCAGGAATTGATGAAGCCGGAAAAGGTCCGGTAATCGGGCCCATGTGCATAGGAGGCGTAAAAATTGATGAGTCCAAAGCCCATATACTCAAGGTGCTTGGGGTTGCGGATTCCAAGAAACTTACTCCAAAAAAAAGGGAACAGCTTGCAGCCCAGATAAAAAAACATGCAGACGGCTTTTTTGTTCTTGAGGTCAGTCCCTCTCAGATTGATGAACTCCGAAAACTAATGAGCATGAACGAAATCATGGTTGTCTGTTTTGCAAAAGTGCTTGAACAGCTAAAGCCGGATATTGTGTATGCCGATGCTGCTGATGTAAAAGCCGAACGTTTTGCAGAAAACATTCGCAGGCAGTATGCAAAAACCAGCCCAGAACATGCAAAAAAAATAGAGATAGTCTCCATGCATAAGGCGGATGCCACATATCCTGTGGTCTCGGCAGCTTCGATTATTGCAAAGGTGCGCAGGGATGAGCTCATAGAAGAGCTCAAAAAAGAATGGTGTGTGGACTTCGGAAGCGGCTATCCCTCGGACCCGAAGACAAAAGCATTTCTCTTAAAATGGGGAAAAGAGCACTGTGGAGAATTTCCCTGTATCGTCAGGCAGTCCTGGCAGACAATAGAAAACGTAAAGCAAGAACTGGAAAAAGCCGGAATAGAGTAAATTCCGGTTTTCTAAAATACATTCTCAAGCCTGTCTGACTTCTGGTTTAAAAAAGAAAAGATCGAACATTAAGAATTAAAATTTATCTGGAAGAAACACAGATTTATAAAATAGAGTAAGTTCAAAAATAAAAAGAGTACGTTCAAAAAAGAATTTAAAAATATTTTATAAGGTTTTTATTCTTTTTATATTCTTTATTTTTCCGTCTTTTTTCATTTAACTTACCTTTTTCTAATTTATTTCACTCTTTCAGAATTATTAAGTTTTTTCTGAAACTTTCCCTTTTTGCATTCTTCTCTATCCCAAAATAAAAGCTTAAAATTCTTTATAAATTTCCAAAAATATAGGAAGACTAATATCAGAGTATTCCAATATAAATTACCAAATTATTTAACTCAATTCTTAAAACAGGCATTTTTAAAAGTATTTAACTGGAAAGGGGTTTAAATATGTTCTCATTAAACGAACAAAAAGCTATTGAACTCGGAGAATCTGGAGAAAGAGCAGTAAGAGAACAAAACGAATATGATGCACTCCAGTATATTGAATATCTCAGGGAATTCGGCGAAGAGCTTATTGGAGCAAACATGGAGAAAGACCTGAAAAGGGTTATAATCTCACTCCGGAACATAGGCAATAAAGCTGTCCAGAAAAAAATCGACACCGTTGCAGCTAATTCAGTACAGGTCCTTAAAAGCCTTGCAGAACCTTCGCTTGAAAAAAATTTCTCAAACACCATGTGGTCCTTTTCAAAAGCTGTACAGGAAATAGGAAAAGGTGCAGTGCAATTTAAGATGCTTGAGCCTTCTAAAAATACAGTGAACGCTCTTGAGGTAATAGGCTCAGGAGCTGTTGCAAAGAGAATGGAGGTAGTAACTCTCTGGACTACCATGGCACTGGAAGAAATGAGCTACCTTGCAGACAAGCAGCAGCTCGAAGACCTCAGCAACATGGCAAAAACTGCAAGAGAAGGGATCATAAAGGCCTCTGAAAAAGAGAAGTTCGTTACAAGAGAACAGATTGAAAAATATCCTCAGCTTATTGCCCAGACGGTAGGTGAATTCTCAGAACTTCAGAGTTTTCAGCCTGCAGGTTATGAAGCCAGACCCAACGAAGAATTTACGGAAGAACAATTCTTCGAAGAAGAAGCCGGGGAAGAAGAAAGCAAGGGAAAAAAACCTGAAGCCGGAGCTTCTGGAAAGGAAAAGTAATCCCGTGGTTAGCAGAATATAAAGCTAAACTGATACAAGTTAATCTAAACGGATACGAGTTAAGCTAACATATAATGAGTTAAGCTAAACCAATAAGAGTTAAGCTAAACCAATAAGAGTTACGTAGTAAAAAGTTCCTGGCTGTTTTAAACAGCCGTTCGTCTTTTCTTAAAGTTCCTCGATATTTCCAGAAATCTTTCAATTATTTTTAACCCTTCTGGAGTAAGCACTGATTCGGGATGGAACTGCAAGCCGTAGATAGGATATTCTGCGTGTTCAACTGCCATAATGGTCCCGTCTTCTGCAAAGGCGGTAACCTTTATTCCGGGAGCTGGCTCTCCAATCTCAAGAGAATGATAACGTCCGGCTTCAAACTGCTCTTCAAGTTTTGTAAATAGAGCCGATTCCGTATGCTGGACCATTGAACTTTTCCCGTGCACAGGTCCAGCTTTGCTTCTCCTGACAGGTCCGCCAAATGCTACATTGATGGCCTGGTGCCCAAGACAGACTCCAAGAAGAGGAGTTTCCCTGCCCATTTCTCTGATTATCTCCAGACAGTTCCCTATATCCTTTGGGTCAGAAGGATTTCCGGGGCCAGGGGAAATTACCAGCGCATCAGGTTTTATTTCCCTTAACTCTTCCAGGGTAACCGTATTGGGAAGAACCAGTGTATCTTTTTCGAAATATGAAATATAATCCACGAGATTCCATACAAAAGAATCCCTGTTATTTATGAAAACTATTTTCACCTGAAGATCCCTCCTGAAGCCTTTATTTCATATCAGTTTGTCTACCTATAGCCGCAAGCATTGCTGCCATTTTTCTCTCTGTTTCCCTGAACTCATACGCAGGATCGGAATCCGCAACAATCCCTGCCCCTGCCTGTACCGAAGCCTTTTTTCCCTGAATAAGCAGGGTTCTTATAACGATTGCAAAATCAGCATCCCCGTTCCAGCTGTAATACCCGACTCCGCCGCCGTAGATCCCCCTTGGGGCTGTTTCAAGTTCGGAAATAATCTCCATTGCACGGATTTTCGGAGCCCCGGAAAGGGTTCCTGCAGGAAAGATTGCTCTGAAGGCATCAAACTGGTCGCGCTCGGGTCTAAGGGTTCCCGAAACCGTGCTTTCTATGTGCTGGACATGAGAATACTTCAGGACTTTCATAAACCCTGAAACTTTTACAGAGCCGCTTTCGCAGACCATGCGGACATCGTTTCGCCCGAGGTCAACAAGCATTACATGCTCTGCCCTTTCTTTTTCGTCGTTTAGCATGTGAGAAGCCAGGGCTTCGTCTTCAGCTTCTGACTTTCCTCTAGGGCAGGTGCCTGCAATGGGGTTTATCATAACGGTACGTTTGTGTACAGTCAGCAGGGTTTCAGGGCTTGCTCCTACTATTGCCAGGTCTCCAAACTCGAAAATATACATGTAAGGGCTCGGGTTGATCGCTCTGAGCTGCATATAAAGTTCGAATGGAGACTGTTCAAGCTTGAATTCGCATTTTCTGGAAAGGACAGCCTGGAAAATATCCCCTGCAAGAATGTATTCTTTCGCCTGGAGTACAGACGTTTCAAATTCTGACTGGTCAGCACTGCAGGCCTGTACCTGTGATCCTGTTGATTGTGATACTGCTGGTTTTGATCCTGTTGACTGGCTCGAAGCTGCTGCTTTTAAATCTTCAATCAAAGAAGCTTCCATGATAACTGAATGAAGTTTTTCTGCCTCTGAGATGGCTTCTTCATATATTCTTCCTGCATCCGATCCAGGGCTCACGAATGGAGTGACCACAATGTAGATCTCTTCAGTCAGGTGATCGAAAACATAACTTTTCGATACCAGAAGGTACTGAAGTTCGGGGATTTCAGATTCAAAGCCCTTCTCAACCCCAAGCCAGCTGTCATAAATTGCATCATAAGCTGTATAACCGATAGCCCCTCCAAGGAAGGTCTGTCTGTCAAAGCGCTTTGCATTAAGGAACTCAATTCCATTTGCCGGAGGGAAAGCCAGGCGGAGGGCATCAAAAGAGTCTTTTCCTTTTGGAATTGAAGCCGTGAATTTCCCGGGTGTCTGCATTTCAGTTTTATTTTCTCCTTTTTCCCTGTTTTCCTTCTCTTTATCCTCTTTTACTCCTGTCCCGGCTGCACAGACTTCCCTTGCTTTTGAGATGATATCTTCGAAAAAAGCAGAAGCTTTCTGGTTCAGGAGCTCAAGGGATAGCTTTCGGTCATTTATCGTCAGCAGGGCATCTGGGTTGCTTCCAACAAAAGAATACCTCGCTTTGCTTGCCTGTTTTTCCACAGATTCAAGAAGGTAAGAGTAACCTGAAATTCCTGAATTTTTTAATGTATAGTAAAGCTCTAGAGGGGAACAGGCAGGAGAGTACGCGGAGTCAATTTTTGCAAGGAGCTGGACAAGGCATGGTTTTTCGAGCCCTGAGACAAGTTCCTTAAATTCTTCTTCTCCAATGTCAAAGGAAAGCATTGGCACACCTCACTTCTTCAATAAAACTTCTAATTTTCACAGCATCTTTTTTTCCGAGGGTCTCTACCCCTGAAGCCGTATCCACAGCATAAGGGGAAACAACCCTTATTGCTTCCTGAACGTTTTCGGGTCTGAGCCCTCCTGCAAGGATCAGGGGAAGTTCCGTTTCTTCCGCAATTATCCTGCTCAGGTCCCAGTCGTGTATACAGCCTGTACCGCCTGTTTTTCCGGCAATCCCCGAGTCAAGAAGCACACTGTCTACAGCTCCGCTTTCTTCAAGCTCGCAGACCTCGTCAAGAAGGCGCTTTACAATGCTCTGGACCCTGGAGGCTCCCAGCCCGGCAGGGGCAGATCCGGCAGGGACAGATAGGGTTTTTATTATGGGGATGTCTGCTCTTTCCCTTATTATTTCAAGTTCGACAGGAGACAGACCGGAATGGATCTGCACAATGTCGGGTTTTACTTTCTCGATGAGTTCCAGCGCTCTCGAAGAGTTTTCAGGCATTATGACCATTACCGAATCAAGGCATTTAGGGACTTTTGAGATAAGGGCAGCAGCAGTACCCGAATCAAGTTTTCTCGGGCTCTCCACAGGGACTTCGGTTATAAATCCAACTGCATCAGCTCCATAGAGAGCTGCCAGTTCTATATCCTCAGGGTTGCGCATCCCGCAGATCTTTATCTTTGTTTTTAATCCTGTTTTCATGCATGTTCCCCGGAAGCCGGGCTTAAAATGGAGATCCGGGAAGGAGATAGAGCTATTTTTCCCGAAACAGAACCCTTTACTTTATCTTTTTCGCAAAATCCGCCGGTAAAAGTCCGGAACTGGTTAAACTTGACCATAACCTTCCCGCTGTCTATGGCATCTTCTGCAATAGGAATTGCCTGCCTGATAGATCCCACAATCCCACTTACGTAAAGAGCCGCAGCTGCGTTCAGAATTATGAGGTCTCTTTTAGGCCCTTTCTGGCCCTTAAAAATACAGAGCAGGTCTCTTGCATTTTCTTTTGGGGTACCTCCCTTTATGTCTTCGGGATTTGCCCGCAACATGCCAAGGGATTCCGGGGTCAGTGTACAGGTTGTAACCTTCCCGTTTTTCAGTTCAGCAACAAAGGTTTCCCCGGTGTTTGTGATCTCATCCATCCCTTCCCCATTTACAACAAGTGCATGCTCTGTCCCAAGTTCCGAAAGGGCATACGCTATAGGTTCGCAGAGGCTTTTATCAAAAACTCCCACGACCTGCCCTTTTGCTCCAGCCGGATTTGTCAGGGGACCAAGGATATTGAAAACCGTCCTTACACCGAGCTTTTTCCTGACCCCTGCAACCCTCTTCATTGCAGGGTGGAAGACCGGGGCAAACATGAAGCCTATGCCTATCATTTCTATTGTCTTCCTGACCTGTTCCGGAGATAGGTCCACTTTAATCCCGAGGGCTTCAAGCACGTCAGAACTCCCTGTCATTGAAGTAGCTGCCCTGTTCCCGTGTTTGGCTACAGGGACTCCGGCTGCCGCAGTCACAATTGCAGCTGCTGTTGAGACGTTGATGGTGTTAAGCCCGTCTCCTCCTGTCCCGCAGGTGTCTACGATCCTGAAAGGCGTATTTGGCCTGATAATATTGCCAGCTTTTTTCATGCCCTTCACAAAACCGACAATTTCCTGCGGCTTTTCCCCTTTTGCCTTTAGTGCGAGCAGAAATGTCCCTATCTCTTCGTCTTCTGCAGTTTCAAGAATCTCTCCAAGTGCAGCTTCGGCTTCTTCCGAACTCAGATCACAGCCTTCTTCAAGTTTTTTGATATATGTCCTTATTTCCTGCATTCCCCTTTCTCCTTTAGGTCCCTGTGTTATTTGCTTCAAGTATGCCGGATTTGAGTTCCCTTGCAAGGGATTCCAGTCTTTCGTTCACGTCTTTTCCTTCTTCAATGATCCTGACAAAAGTTGAGCCGACAATTGCAGCATCCGCTCCGGATTTCCTGACTTCAGTAGCCTGCTTTCCTGTTGAAATTCCAAAACCCACGGCTTTAGGAATATCAGTCTTTACCCTGGCAAGCAGTTCTTTTGTTGAAACTGCAACATCATCTCTCTCTCCCGTAACTCCAAGCCTTGATACAAGGTAGATGAAGCCCGAACCTCTCTGCAGTATCTTCAGGATCCTGGAATCGGTTGTTGTAGGTGCGACAAGAAAGATAAGGTCAAGCCCATAAGTATCACAGCTGGTCTTCAGGTCAGCTGCTTCTTCTACCGGGATATCGGGTATGATAAGTCCGCTTATTCCGGCTTCTGCGGCATTTTCTACAAATTTTTCCACTCCGTACCTGAAAACAGGGTTGTAATAGGTCATGCATACAAGAGGGACTTCAACCTCAAGGGTTCTGACAAGCTCGAAATAGCGTTCAATATCCATGCCTGCTGCCAGTGCCCTCTGCCCTGCTACCTGAATAGTAGGACCGTCAGCCACGGGGTCAGAGAACGGAAAACCGAGCTCAATTATATCTGCTCCCCCTTTTGCAAGGGCTTTTACAATTCCGGAGCTTGCCTCAACAGAGGGGTCTCCTGCCATCACATAGCTTATAAGGGCTCCCTCGTTTTTCTGTTTCAGTTCGCCGAATTTTTCAGAGATCTTTTGCCCTTTATTTTGCATTTTAAGTTCAGTTCTCATTTCAGATCCCTCTCTTCAGGCTCATTACGGTTTCCAGGTCTTTGTCCCCTCTTCCTGAGAGGTTTACAACCACAAACTCCCCAAGTTCTCCGGATTCAGCAGCTTTTTTCAGGTATGCAAGGGCATGAGACGACTCAAGGGCAGGAATTATACCTTCAAGCCGGCTCAGTTCGTTAAAAGCTTCAAGTGCCTCGTCGTCTGTGACATAGCGGGCTGTAACCCTGCGGCTCTCCGAAAGATAAGCCAGTTCCGGGCCAACTCCCGAGTAGTCAAGCCCTGCTGAGATGGATTCTGATTCAAGGATCTGCCCGTTTTTGTCCTGCAGGACCTTTGTCCGGGCCCCGTGCAGGATTCCTTCTTCTCCGGCGCATAGTGAAGCTGAGTGAAGAGCTGCTTTTTCCGTACACTTCAGGGCTTTTCCCCCGGCTTCTACGGCAATCAACTTGACATCACAATCTCCGACAAAAGGATGGAAAATCCCCATTGCATTGCTCCCTCCGCCTGCACAGGCAATGATTGTATCCGGAAGCCTTCCTTCTTTTTCCATGGCCTGCTCCTTTACTTCATGCCCTATGACGCTCTGGAAGTCCCTTACAATCATGGGATAGGGGTGGGGACCTACAACCGAGCCTATCAGGTAATGGGTGTTTCCTATGTTCGTAACCCAGTCCCTGAAAGCCTCATTGATTGCGTCCTTGAGGGTTTTTGAGCCGGTATGTACGGCTTTTACCTCTGTACCCATGAGTTCCATCCTGTACGCGTTCATCTGCTGGCGTTTGACGTCTTTTGCCCCCATGTAGACAACAGTTTCAAATCCCAGGTTTGCCCCTGCCATGGCTGTTGCAGTCCCGTGCTGTCCTGCCCCTGTTTCGGCAATCAGCCTGGTTTTTCCCATATATTTTGCAAGAAGGGCTTGCCCTATGGCGTTGTTTAATTTGTGGGCTCCTCCGTGAACAAGGTCTTCCCGTTTGAGGTAGATTTTTGTCCCATATTTCTTGCTCAGGTTCCGGGCAAGGTAAAGAGGAGTTTCTCTGCCTGCAAAGTCCTTGAGGTAGTGGTCAAGTTCCGCAAGGAATTCCGGGTCATTTTTGTATCTCTCATAGCCTTCCTCGAGCTCTTCTAAAGCCGGCATGAGGACTTCTGGCACGTACTGCCCACCATATTTCCCATACTTCCCTTTTACCTGTAATTCTGAAATTGTAATTCCTGTCAATTTGATTACTCCCTTATTTCGTGATTTCTTGATTTCTGATTTTGTGATTCTGAATTTCCCGATTTCGTAATTAGAGATGTTATGAAACAGAATTTAGCTGTGAAATGAAAGCGGATTTTTCAACCCGATTTCCGCAGGCTGAAAATTCCTGAAAGTCAAAAAAGCAGTTATTAACGCCAGCAAAAGCTCTGGACGAATTCTTTAGTTTTATCAAAAACTGAGTCACTTTCCATAAGTGCAGACCCTATAAGCACAGCGTCTGCTCCTGCCTGCATTACTCGCCTGACATCACTGGAACTATTCATTCCGCTCTCGCTTACGATGATATGGCCTGTCCCGTGGTCAAGGTCGTATTCCCTGATAATGGGCACAAGCTCTTCCGTGGTAGCCAGGTCGATTTTAATGGTTTCGAAATTCCGGTTGTTGATCCCTATTACCCTTGTACTGGTTTCCAGGGCAAGCTCAAGTTCTTCCCTGTTGTGGATTTCGACCAGCGGCTCAAACCCTTTTTCAATGGCAAGTTCTACAAATGCTCCGAGTTCTTTCCCCAGGATGCCTGCAATCAGGAGAACGAGATCGCTCCCCTCTTCTTCAAGCTGCACCCTGTCAATAATAAAGTCCTTCCTGAGGACAGGCAGGCATACAGTTTTCCTCACCTCTTTTAAGTTTTCAAGCGAACCCCGAAACACTCCTGGCTCGGTAAGGACAGAAATTGCAATGGCTCCGGCTTCCTCCATCTCCCACGCAAGCTCAGCAGCCGCAGACGGTGGAATTTCCCTAAAACTCTTTCCCGGGGATGCGGGCTTGACCTCTGCGATTACTGGTGCTCTTCCTTCTGCCCGTGCAGCTGCCACAGCGGTAATAAAGTCCCTTTTCTGGAACTGCGGCTGCGGTCCATCTTTATGGGCATCGGGTACAAGAGCCTGTATCCGGGTCTTTGTTGTGTTCAGGATATGGAGGATTGAATCGTGCATTATATATCACTGATGTATAGTTGTGTACAACAATGTCTAATAACGCACTTACTATAAAAGGGTTTTGGATTTGGGGGCTTTGCACCTAAACTCACTTTTGCACTTCCAAGTTCGGAATTACACTTAATGTAAAAAATTGCTGAAAACTTGCGGCGTTGAAAAACAGTAAAACTAATATCAAGCACCCCGAGAATAACTCTTCTGTGCAATTCAAAAAGTCTATTCTCAGTTATCAAGTCGCCGCGCTTATAGCCTTTTTCAGAATGCAACTGAAAGAGGACAAATAGAACATGCTCCACATTTTAATGCTCCCTCCAAACTATTAAACAAACCAGAGATTACACCAATTTTGCATCAATTGGTATTCCTATCTGCATTACCAGTAGCAGGTTTAGAAACCGATTTTGCTATTGATTCGATAGGGTTTAGAACTACCACTTTTAACGTATACAATGAGACTAAATACGGTAAGACGAAGGAACATAATTGGTTGAAAGCTCATATGTGTGTGGGAGCGAAGACAAACATAGTAACGGCTGTTATAATTACTGATGGAAGTTGTAATGATTCTCCGTAGTTTTGCCCACTAATTAAACAAACATCTGAAGGATTCACAATCAATGAAGTAACAGCTGATTTAGCTTATTAATCAAGAAATAATCTCGAAATGGTTAATGAGGTAGGAGGAATGCCGTACATACCCTTCAAGAAGAACGCGGTTGGAAGTGCAAGAGAATCATCTATGTGGAAAAGATGTATCCTATGTGGAAAAAGATGTATCATTACTTCCAGCTTAACAGAGATGAATTCCTAAAGCATTATCATAAAAGAAGCAATATCGAATCACAAATGCAGCAATAAAGAGGAAGTTTGGAGAGACTTTAATAAAAATAGAGTTGCTCAAGAAAATGAACTATTAGCAAAGATCGTAGCTTATAACTTGACTGTAGTAATTCATGAAATGTATGAGAATGGAATTAATCCTGAGTTTTTGAAAACAGAGGCCCGTGATGTCGTTGAAAGTAGAAAATAAATGAATTACGTTGATTTAGCATGTGAGTTTGAAGGAAAAAATTGATTAATTTTTAGTCGATCTCACCATATACTTAATTTTGTTTTCAATTTTTGTAAAGTATAATACATCTTTTCTCTGCACAAATTATTTACTGATGAAGATTCTAGCATATGAAAATTATCAATTTCCTTAATAACCTCATCAGTTTCTCCTAAAATATTCCTACATTTGCTTATTACATCTTGTATAAACGGTGAGACCTCACGAATATACTTTACACGAGTTTTTTTTCTGAGTACATGTTCTTCTTTGACTCTAGTATGAAAATCAGAAGTTGAATCAAATATGAACGAATCATCTAGATTAGATTCTTCTTCAATAAATTGACCTAATTTTTCCATTGCTACCGTTATGTCTTCTATGATCTGCTCGATGTCATCTTCTTTATTTCTAGATTCTAGTTTCGCTTTCTTTTCTGCATATCGTTTAAAATTCAATAAAGTTTGAGTATTATATAGTTCTTCTTTATCATGATCTACGATATAAGCACATTCTTTACATAACCATATTCCATTACTTTCATGTTTTCTTTGTTCTGGAGTTATTTTTGGATTATATCTTGGTCCACCTTCGCTAGCTGCGGAAATATGCGCTGCATCACCCAAAGTTAGAAAATCATCATGCGCAGAGTTTGGAATAAGTGTAGACTTTCTACAATTAGGCATAGAACATTTATAACCGACTTTACTAGCAATTACTCTCTTAGTCCTTAATGTAAAATCGTCTCTTTTATTTGCCATCCAATCCGCCAAATAATCATTAATTTTAGTCAATATATTCCAGATCATTCGACGTATAGAATCTAATTCTTTAAACAAGTATTCATTTAATTTCATGTGAATTCACCGATATAAATGATTAATAAATAATTAATACAGTTTGAACAGTGAGACGTTCTTAGAGATTCAAACTAATAACAATATTTTACACACTTACTCCTGATTTCAGATATCAAAAACTTCCCATAATTTTTCATCTTGCACCTAAAGTCTATCATTTTTAGTACTTTAGGTGCAAAGCCGGATGAAGATGAGAGTTTAAAAAGTATTCAATTAGAAGTTCCAGATGATGTGTTCTACCATTTCAAGAGTCAATCTGTCAGTTCTGCCGGGGGCCGGGATGAAAAATTTCCTGACAACTCGTTTTCGTGCAGAGCGGCTGACCTGGCCTGCAATTTTGGAAAAAAAGGTATTACTATGCCCGAGGTTTGGGTTAATCTGAGAAATGCCTCTTCTATCCCGAAAGCCGTTTTTTAATTAGCAGATAAATGTAAGCGCCTCCGTCAGCTTGTCTGGTGGCTCTGCACAAAAAACAGTAGGAAGTGGCAGTGGTAGAATGAAGAAAAAGACTTGAAAGCAGGAATAAATGAAATAAACACGGAAAAAGTATCTTTAGTAGGCATTATTTCGGCTTTCTACCTTTTAATAGTTTTGATATCACTTTTATACTGTGACTTTATTTTTTCCTATCTTTATAATCATGCAAGATTTTCTGCACCTCTTTTCAGAAAGCCTTTGAGTGGCCTTTATATTTTGTATCGTATAGTTCATGGACCCACATGCGATAATTGACATTCTACCCATAACTATCTCTAGTTGAACCAAAAGTGGTTTCTGCTCTGGAGGTTGGTTAAAACTATCTGTTAAATTTTTCCATGTGAAATGAAGGGGTTAGAATGGAGTATATGGAAATGTCTGGTCAATATTTCAAAATGAAAAAGAATAATCTGGGATCAGACCACAAAAGCCCGCATAACCTCAAAGGCCCTCTATTTAATTTTCAGTCTCAATCATTGTCGTAAATAGTGACCATTGCCTTTGTTATCTTATACATGTCTTCAAGTATCGGTGTTGTGGCTTCGGGCTGCCCGAGGGTCGCATTTGCAGCATCGAGCATATCCTGAGGGTATACAAGACTTGCGTTCAGGTCTGCAATAGAGCTATCAAAGGAATGCATGGTGTTATTTGCTTTACTCATGTTTGTGGGATCTTTCACATAAACAATCGCTGAGTCCACAGCACCTATACCTGTAGTTGTTCCTTCTATTGTAGGCTGCAGGAAAGGATATTCTTTAACATGTTCATTGAGAGTTTCGTTTATAAGGTTCAGGTTCAGGTCAAGCAGGCAGAGCATGGATTCAAGAAATTGGAATCCCAGATTCAGCTCATTCTCAACAACTTCTGTTTCATTATATGAAGCCATTGAATTTTCTGTTAAATTTATTTCTCCGTTTTCATTTTCAAGAATTGTACTATCTCCAGCAACCGGTTCGGCTGAAGCCGGAAGCGCGAATAGAATTATTACGAGTCCTGCGGCTATCCACAGGCCCAAAACCTGGTATCTGTCCATAGCAACTAACCCCCTCTGTCGTTTATCGGAACTTCCCAAAACTTAAAGGAAGCTAACCGAACTTAAAGAAATTGATGGAATCTAATCTGACTTGATGTAATTTGACCGCACTTAACGTAACCCAACAGAATTTTACGTAAATCAACTGAATTTGACGGGAAAAATTAACTGGGTTTAACAGAAATTAACTGAATCTAACAGAACTTAACAGAATTTAGCAGAAATTAACTAACTTTGCCTATTTTCTTCCCTATTAAAAAATAATCTAACGAGACTATAAAAAAGCGAGCATTTATGTAAAATAATCAAGAGAGTAACGTATGTGAAAAAGGGTGCTATTACGTAAAGTTTGTACACATTTTTCCTATTTTCTAAAATTTAAACTACTGTATAGTGAAAGTTTAGAAAATAATCTCTCAAGTTACACCCTCAAAAAAGAAAAGCTCCAAATATCACACAAAAACTATATATGTTTACAAAACTCACTATTATAATTATAAAGTTATTTTATTGAGCATTAGTATATTTTGTTGGTCTTTTATATATTCTCCCCAATTACTTTCCTCAAATACGCAATCAATAGAGCACTCGGGTATGTTAAATCATGAACATTATTTAGGACCTAAGACACTTTGTCTCACTGACTTTTGCCTCCTGAAATGCCCTAAGTCCACAACTATCTCCTACCTGAAGCCCCCGCAAAGGACTGATAGCTATGGACGAATAGCGTAACTCCGAAAAAATGAAAATCCGTGGCTTCTCAAATTAGCCTTCCCGAACGACTCTCACTGCTATAATATAGTCATCCTGGGCCGAAGTTCACTACCTAAAACCCCTAAATTAGTCCTCTTGAGCGAAGCGAAAAGGACTGCGTACTCCCGAGGCGCAACTCGGGAAGCGCAGCATTTACATGTAAGGTGAGCATACAATGCACAAAAAGCCGACAAAAAGACAGGCACAAATAGAAATCTGATAAAAATAACTGAAGAGGAACAGAAATGGCTGTATGGAAGGGAAAGAAAGTGGTCCTGCATACCACTATGGGCGACATTACTATTGAGCTGTTTGAGGACATGCCGATCACGGCAGGAAACTTTGCAAAACTTGTAGACAAAGGCTTTTATGACGGCGTGATTTTCCACAGAATAATTGACAACTTCATGATCCAGGGCGGAGACCCAACAGGAACAGGCATGGGAGGGCCTGGTTATGAGATCCCTGATGAGTTCACAAAGCACAACAGAAACGACAAGGGCACGATTTCAATGGCAAATGCAGGTCCTAACACAGGTGGGAGTCAGTTCTTCATCAACCTTGTAAACAATAATTACCTTGATAAAATGCACCCTGTCTTTGGAAAGGTCATAGAAGGTATGGCCGTTGTCGATGCCATGGGGAAGGTAAAAACCGACCGCCAGGACCGCCCGAAAACCGAAGTAAAAATCATCAAGGCTGAACTTGTCTAAAGTTCTGCATCAGGGGGTCAGCCCCATTCATTAGTTACTGGGACAAACCCCATTCTATTTTTTATTAATTTCTGAGTTTTTTGCAGTCCATGTAGGTTCTTTATAAATCGGCTGTTATCATTCCCACATATCCAGAAAGACAGCCCATGGACTTTTCTCTTTTTATCTCTGAAAAGCCGCTTTCCTGCATCGAGTATTTTTTCTAATCATTCTTTCTAACCAAAAGTTAGGATAGAATGATAAAAAATCCCGCCTAATATGGAATATAGTTTCTTTTTGGTGAGGATAACTGAAGCCTTCATTATAGAAGCCTGAAGTTACGGAAGTCGAGATTATGGAAACCTTAGATTATGGAAGCCTGCTGAATATTCAGGGGAAGCGATTTTTGTGTGGGAAACTGAAGATGGATGGGATGTCCTGATTGCAGAAGCCCTTAAAGCCAGGTACCTGCGTGAAGGGGAAAAAAGCTGGGAAGACATATGTGAGAGGGTGGCAAGGGCAATTGCATCAACCGAAGAAGAATATCTGGAATTCAAGGACATGATGGTCCGTAAAATCTTTCTCCCCAGTTCCCCCACGCTTATGAATGCAGGTACGGACCTTGGCCAGCTTTCCGCCTGTTTTGTAGTCCCTGTGGAGGACAGCGTCGAGGAAATTTTTGAAGCCCTCAAAACTGCGGCTCTCATCCAGAAGACAGGAGGAGGAACCGGTTTTGACTTTTCAAAGGTGCGGCCAAAAGGGTCTCAGGCCCTTTGCGTTGACGGGGTTGCAAGCGGTCCGCTTTCTTTCATGAAGCTCTTCAACGAGGCAACTGAAGTCATCAAGCAGTTTGGCAGGCGCAGAGGTGCAAATATAGGAGTTCTGGATGTTTCGCATGACGACCTGATCCCTTTCATCAGGGCCAAGCACATCGAAGGTAGCTTCAGGAATTTCAACCTCTCGGTAATGGTCCATGATGCTTTTTTCAAACTTGTTGAATCAGGCAGCACAGGAGAGGTCTGGAACCCTCGGACAGGAGCAACGGTTGGGGAAATCTTCTCCGAAATAGTTGACGGGATATGGAAAAATGGGGAACCTGGCGTTCTCTTCTATGACCGCATAAACAGGGATAATTTCACTCCGGAGCTGGGAGATATCACTGCCACAAACCCATGCGGAGAAGAGCCCCTCCTGCCCTTTGAATCCTGCAATCTGGGAAGCATTAACTTTTCCCTTTTTGTTAAGGACGGAAAAGTAAACTGGGATTCCCTGAGAGAAACAGCAGGAAAAGCCGTCCGTTTCCTTGATAATGAAATTGATATAAATGTGTACCCTGTCTCCGAGATTGAGGAAGCAACAAAAAAGACACGAAAAATCGGGCTTGGAGTTATGGGATTTCACGATATGCTCTTGAAACTGGGGCTGTCCTATGACTCAACGGAAGCTATCGAGATTGCAGAAAAGCTTATGGAGCAGATTAGCTGGGCTGCTGTCCGCGAATCAAGAAAACTTGCGGCAGAAAAAGGGCCCTTTCCGGAATATGAAAACTCCACCTGGGAACTGCCTGTAAGAAATGCTGCATTGACAGCAATCGCCCCTACAGGCACCATCAGCATTCTTGCCGGTTGTTCTGCAGGGATTGAGCCTGTTTTCAGCTGGGTCTACAGGCGGACCCGGACAGTAGGAAAAGAATTCCTGCTTGTCCACCCTCTCTTTGAGGCACATTTTAAGCCCAGGCTTTCGGAACCTGATTACCACGGGCTGCTTGAGCATGTCTACACAAATGGCACCCTGAAGGACATAAGAGGTTCTGAAATAGTATCCGAAAATGAAAAAAAACTCTTCAGGTCAGCCCTTGATATTGGGTGGAAAACTCATATTGATATACAGGCAGCATTCCAGCACCACTGCCATGCAGGAATCTCAAAAACTATCAACATGCCTGCAAATGCTGGAAAGGAAGATATTGAGCAAGCCCTGATTTATGCCTGGAAGCAGGGATTGAAGGGCCTTACGATCTACAGGACAGGAAGCAGACAGTATGTGGTCCTTAACTTAAAAAAGTCCGGAAACTGAAATTTTGCCTGAAAGGGCAATTTTGGAGTATTCGTTTGCCACTTATGTACACAAATAACTCTGCCAAAGTGTATAAATATTTTTAGAAAGTTTTTATATTCTTACTAAGTGTTACTATTTCTTTATAAAGTGTTATATCATTAGAATTGTTGTTATCTTACTAAAAATATATATACATTCGTCCCCCCTGAATATTACATGATTGCTGCCTCCAAACACCACCTTGAATTGCTCATCGCATGTGTTATATATGGTACCGTCGGAATTTTTATGGAATCGCTTAGTGATATGTCTGTAGGCTCTATTATTTTCTATAGAGTACTTTTCGGGCTCTCAGCGATACTATGTTATCTTGCAATTACCGGAAATCTCAGTCAGCTTGCCTTAAAAGAGAAGAAAAGGTATCTGCTTCTTCTTGGAATTCTATATGTTTCGCAGATGTTTTCCTATTATACTGCAATCCGATATCTAGGGGCTTCTTCTGCTGTCCTTCTTCTGTATACTGATCCTATATACCTTACTTTCCTTGCACCTGTTCTCCTTGGAGAGAAAAATACCGAAAAAACTATTCTTGCCCTTTTCCTGGGTCTGATAGGTGTCTTCTACGTAACAAGACCTGAAGGAGGCTTTGAACAGCTTGAATTTGGAAGCAGTTATCTGAAAGGTGTAATTTTCGGGCTCGTAGGAGGTCTTTTCAGCAGCGGTGTAATAATATCTGTCCGCTATCTCAGAAACGAGTACAATGGGCTTACGCAGCTTGTCTGGCAGAGTGTAATCAGTCTGGTCTTCCTGTCTCCTTTCGCAGTCTCCGTGCCTGGGAATGTGCTTGCTGAAAACCTTTACACTCTCATGCTTTTCGGTGTCCTGATCACCGGTTTGGGTGCAGTGTTCTACATAAGAGGAGTTGCAGGTGTAAGTGCCATTACAGGCAGCATTCTTACCCTGCTTGAGCCTGTTTCCTGTATCTTTTTCGATTACACCGTCCTGGGAAGCCAGGTGCACAGTGGAATGCTTACAGGTTGCTTCTTTATCCTTGCAGCAGCAGTCGTAGTAAGCCTTGATAACTCTGTTATCCTGAGAAAGCTGATCTTTGGGGAAAAAGTGTCCTCAAGCAAAAAGGTACCCTTCTGGAAAAGAGAACTCTTAAAACCGCAGGGAAAATAAATTCCCTCTTTTTTGAGTTTTTATTTCCAACAAAATCCAGTCTTGATAAACCCGGTCCTCCTCCAAAAAATATATATCTTCAGTATTTTATTTCTCGGATGTGCAAGATCAGGAAAACTCTTTCAAGCCTCATTCAGAGGTCATAACAGGCAGCATCATTTACGGTACCATAGGAGTTTTTCTGGACCGGGTTCAGGATATGTCTGTGGGATCCGTTTTATTCTGCAGGCTTTTTTTTGGCTTATGCATGATTTTCTTTTATCTGCTGTTGAGTGGAAGCCTGGGGCAGCTTAAGCTCGGCAGGAACAGAAAATATCTATTCCTGCTTGGTTTCCTTAATGCAGTAACAGGAATTTGCTATTTCTCGGCTATAATATACAGTGGGATTTCAATTGCCGTACTTCTCCTTTATACGGCTCCTGTATATGTCAATCTGCTTGCCCCTGCAGTCCTTGGGGAAAGAAGCAGCAGTAAAAGCCTTCTGCCTCTTCTCCTTTCGGTCTCAGGAGTATTGCTCATTTCCCGCCCCGGAGAAATTCTTGTGAGTTTGAGCACGGGCTCCGATTTTATCAAAGGCCTGTTCTTCGGCTTACTTTCAGGTATTTCTTTCGGTACAACTATCATCATGATCCGCTACTTGAGGCACGACTACACAGGGATCTCCCAGACTTTCTGGCTAACAGGAGTAAGCCTGCTGTTTATGCTTCCATCCGCACTTTTAACTCCAGCTTCAATCTTCTTCAGGAACTTCAATACTCTCTTTCTCTTCGGTCTGACAATCACCTTCGCTGCCATTCTATACCTCAAAGGAATCTCAGGCATAAAGGCGCAGACAGGCAGCATTCTTGCCCTGCTCGAACCTGTGTCGGGAATCTTCTTTGACACGGCAGTTCTGAAAAGTCATTTTTATATCTCGACTTTCCTGGGTTGTGCGCTCATTCTTATAGCAGCTTATCTTGTGAGCAGAGAAGAAACCGGGGACCTTAGTTTGTCAAATGATTTTCAGTCAGTACTCTGAATTTATGCCTATATTATTTCGTAAAGTACCATTACCAGGAATATAATGGGTTATTTCAGGTATGGAATGAAAATTTGGGCATGGAATGAAAGTTTTTGGGGCACATACAGTTAATTTTAAATATGTTGTCTGATTTTGCCCAAAAGCTCTTTACCAGGAACCCTTCTATTTTTAATAACAAATTTTTGAATACGCAGGAAAAGCATGACAGACGGAAGCCCAATTATAGAACTTAAGAACCTGACCAAAGTTTATAAAAACGGTGTGGAGTTTCGCGCGCTCGACAATGCAAACCTGACAATTAAAAAAGGGGAATTTGTTGCAATTGTAGGTCCTTCTGGTTCAGGCAAAAGTACGCTTATGCACCTCATAGGTCTGTTGGACACACCCAGTTCAGGGACCCTTCTTATAGATGGCAAGGACGTAACAAAGATGTCTGATAAGGAACGTTCCGGAATGAGAAACAGGATGCTGGGTTTTGTTTTCCAGTATCATCATCTGCTCCCGGATTTCACAGCTCTGGAAAACGTAATGATACCGCTCCTTATTGCGGGAAAGAGCATGGCAGAAGCAAAATCTACTGCCGAAAAGCTGCTAAAAGAGGTGGGGCTTGAAGATAGAATGGATCACAGGCCAGGGGAACTTTCAGGAGGACAGAACCAGAGGGTCTCGGTAGCCCGGGCTCTTAGCTGTTCTCCGGCAATTGTGCTAGGAGATGAGCCTACAGGCAACCTTGATACGAAAACAGGAGATTTGATCTATGAACTGCTCCGCAGGCTGAACAAGGAATATCATCAGACATTTATTGTTGTAACTCATAATGAGGAGCTGGCTGGAAAAGCCGATAGGATTGTTAAAATTGTGGATGGGAAAATAACGGATCAGTGAGGGGAAAATAATGGAGTACGCAAAAGGAAGGATAGGCAGGGTTTTTACCGTCAGGATTGACCACGGGGATGACCTTATTCTGGAACTGATCAAACTTGCAGAAATGGAGAAGATTGAGTCGGCTGTGTTTATTCTACTTGGTGCACTCAAGGAAGGAAAACTTGTTGCAGGTCCGAAAGAAAACAGAAGGCCTCCGGAACCTGTCTGGACCTGCTTTAATGATGCCCGTGAGATTCTCGGGATAGGAGACATTTTCCAGGAGGATGGAGGGCCTAAAATTCACCTTCATGCAGGGACAGCCAGAGGCGATAGCGTCAAACTGGGGTGCCTGCGAGGGGAAAGTGAAGTTTTCATGGTTGTCGAGGTATTCATCTTCGAGCTGGAAGGTATTTCTGCCAGAAGAATTATGGATACGGAGCAGGGCTTTTCTCCCGTGAGCTTCACGCAGATATCTGGTCAGGAATAAAATTTCCAATAGAGTATGAATTATATTATAGTTCGGAAATCAGGGACAATTAAAGCTGAACTGATTTATGGAAAAATCAGATCTGGCTGATTCCCTTATACCATTTTTAAGAATCTTACTTTCACAAACTTATTTTAAAGTTAATTGTTGTGGATTTGATCCGCAGTGAAGCTAGTTTTGCATTATAATTTCCAGTTCCCGTAGCCTTTTAAGTGCGACAATTTTCTCGGTGTTATCTCTCAAAAATTCCTCTTCAAGAATCTGTACTATTTGAGGGAACGGTACCGTTAACTTGTAGTATTTTACAGGTCTGCCTTTTCCTTTATTTTTCTTCTCGGACCTTTCATCCACCCAGCCCCGATCTCTGAGAGGGTGCATAGCTACACTCACTTCCGGCTGTCTGAGCCCGGAAACAAGTTCAATGTGAAGGGATCTGAGTTCCTTGCAGTCTTTTAAACATACGATTGCTGTAGCCTCTGTCCTTGGGAGTCCCAGGCTCTGGAGCATATCAATAATTGAATACTCTTTTTCGGTTAAATTAACTGGAGAATCTTCGGTCATCGAGAATGAATAATACTTTCAGGTTTATATATTTTATGTAGATAAAATTAGTTGTTTTAAATAAACTGGGTATTGTAAGCAAGTAAAAAAGGTATCTAACCCTATTAAGGCTTTTTTTCAGGGATTTTTGTATAAAAGACCTATGTAATAAATCTCCCGAAAAAAATATGATTTGTAATTCTAACCAAAAAGTATAAGTGTGATTTGCAATTCCAAACAACAAAATAGATACTATTTTTTAGGCTTTAATATTTTTTGGTTCAAACTTATGTTTGAATAAAATACAGATGTTTTCGGTCAGGGCAGTACATGTCTAATTCTAGTTTGATTCTCTCAACGATTTCACAGATGTTTTGGGAAGATACCCCAAAAGCAGTATTCAGGATCTTGCACAACTCAAATATTGCAATCCCATCGGAAATGCATCCTGAAAGGGACCGCACGATATCTCTTACCAAATCGTCTTCACTCATTGTTTCTGTAGTTTCTACACTTCTTAAAATAGACCCAGTTCTGATTTCTTGACTACTGACCTGGATATTTCTGTAGTATGTATTATGACAGTTCGGACAAAATGATTTTTCATACATTTTTCGACACAACCAATTTCTGTAACCGTTTTTATTCAATCGGGTTATATAACTGCAAAATTATATTTCTGACATATATCCCCCGACCTTTATAAATAACACCCAACAGGATTATAATCTTTGCGATGGAAAATCAACCTTGTCATTCTATTAACATATATTTCATTTGAAAAATAAAGTATGTGAGATACTAAGAAATTCTGTTGATATAATAAAAACACATTTATACATATTCAGTCAATTTTTGTAACAATATGTAGGGAGATCGTTTGAATGAAAAAACAAGTGATTATTTTCATAGTGCTAGCTGTTATGTTTGCAGCTGGGTGTGTAGATTCTGAAAATGAGGATACGAACGTTTCATCCGACGGAGCTTCTTTAGATGGGCAAGAAAATTTAGAGCAGACTGAATATCAAGATTTGGAATGGGCTCACAATGCTGGGACACATACTCCAGTCATTTCAAAAGATTTGAAGAACATTTCTACGGCTGCCAGAGATTTGGACATATATTCGTTGTCAACGTCTTCAACTTTCTTAGAAGGGCATACAAAGGTAGCAATCGAAGATAGTGACTCATATGTGGTTTCACCAGAAATGCAACATGGTAAAGATGAATATCGTGCCGGACTCGTTGATGCTAATAATGCAGCGACGTTTTACAAACTAGCTGCAGTTTACATAAATGATGGGGACACAGTGAGTGCAAATAAAGCTATCATAATAGCCAATGATAACGCGAAATCGAGTGGAAGTCATTTTGTTAATGCATCTATAGTCATAAATGAGTATAGTAAGAATCATGGTATTACCACGGAAACTGCATCTAATGAGCAAGGGACAACTAAAGAAGTTTCCACAGATACAGCAGTGTGTTATTGGGATTGGCAGTATGCAACGACATCCTCTATAGGGCAATACCATACCGCACCAGCTGGATACAGTTATGTAGTTGTGCAAATTTATCTGAAAAACAATGCCAATATCCCTGTGACTACAAATGCCTATAACTGGAAATTTATTGCAGATGGATTACAGTATGATTCTGACGCTGCTACATATTCCGAGGTGATTAACCATCAAACTATAGAAGTGGGGAAAGGCGGAGAAATAGAAACAACGATTGTGTATCTTGTAAAAGGCAATCCCGTCGAGGCAAGTATCGATTATTACGACTATCAGTATCCGGTTTTTGAAAGAATACAACACTATACTACAGGATGATTTCACACGCGTGATTATTACTATTGTTGGGAACAAAAAAGAAAATTGAAAGGTGATGTGGGTGGATTATCAAGAAAATATTGAATCTTGTGAAAAAACGGAACCAAAAAAATTAACTTTGATAGGCACGTCTCGTTGGATATTTGGAATTTTGTTTTTTATTGCTTACTTTGGTTCACTCATTGAACGAAATTATCTTGGGTCTATATTTCTATTTTTAAGTGTTCTGATATTAATCCCGCCAATTTCACAGACAATAGAACAAAAATTTAATTTTACAATGTCTGGTGCATTGAGATTTGCTATAGTAATTTGTTTCTTATCAGGATTTGCTCTCACCATTCCCCAAGATACTCCGATTGAAAAATTGGGTGCAAATGAAAATGATATACCTCCTTCTGATATTATTGCTAGTTGGTCTGGGAGCTCAACCAAAAATACCGAAACCTTTCATGTACCACCCGGAGAATGGAAGATCACATGGGACACACAACCAGGTCAATATGGAGATATGAATTTCCAAATATTCGTTTATAATTCAGATGGCTCATTGGAGGGTGTAGCTGCGAATGTTATAGGTGCAAATAGAGACTATACAATGATGAGAGGAGCAGGGGATTATTATCTCATGATTAATACCGCTCAGCCATACACAGTAAAGGTATATGCGTAAGAGATTTCCATCTCTTACTATATTTTTATTCAATGCGTTTGTTCCTGTTTTCACGTATTACTTTCATTTTGCTGCAAAACATTAAATATCTGCCAATATTATTATTGCATTGTTGTAACATAGAATAAGAGAAAGGAATGGTGAAAATGAAGGAA
Source organism: uncultured Methanosarcinales archaeon (assembly GCA_964434965.1). Lineage (GTDB taxonomy): Archaea > Halobacteriota > Methanosarcinia > Methanosarcinales > Methanosarcinaceae > Methanosarcina. Next base: position 93,904 of record CAYSWX010000010.1, on the reverse strand, counting down.
CAGTACAATATTGATGTAATTGCACATTGGTTCCTAACCCAGTCCTCCATGACTCACAAAAAGTTGCAGAAACTTTGTTATTATGCAGAAGCTTGGCATCAAGCACTTTACAACTCTAGTTTGATCCAGGACTGCCGTTTTGAAGCGTGGGTTCATGGACCTGTTTGTCCTGAGTTATATGATAAATACAAAGACTATGGATGGGCAGAGATTAAAAAAATGGAAGATAAGATAGAACTCGATCCAGAAACAGAAGAATTTTTGGAAATCGTCTATGCTACTTATGGAGAATTCAGTGGGCACCAGTTGGAGAATATAACACATAACGAATCTCCATGGATGGAAGCAAGGAAAGGGTTAGAAGAATATCAACCCTCTAATAAAGTTATCAATCCAGAAACGATGAGAACATATTATTATTCTCTGTATGAAAAATCTCAAAATGATTAAGAAATAGTTGTTTTTTCGTACGGTGGTTTCTAAATAATGTCAAAACGGTTGCATATTCCTAAACCAAATGGGAAACCATCGGCACTTTTAAGCCCAGTAACTTCTACCCACCATAAAAAAATAATTGAGGTTGACTATCCAAAAAGGAAGCCAAGTGTGAGCTTAAAGTACATTGATTTGAACTACTGCTCTTTTAACGACCTTCGGGAAAATCATAATTTAAAGCATTTTGACTCTTTTTTAAACAAGTTAAATAAAACTTCAAATTGGGAAGACGTTTTCAGAGAATTTCAACGAGCCTCAAGCGACGACGACGACTCGATAAGGAAAATGAGATCATTGGGTTTTGATCCAGATCAAATAGAAATGTTTCATTTAAGGGTCACGCAAAGGTTTAGAGTGCATGGGTTTTTAATTGAAGATAGATTTAAACTTGTGTGGCTTGACCCAAATCACGATATACATAAAATGTGATTTGTGACGAGTCTTCTTTTTGAAAATTAGAAGAAGGTGGACCTCAAACGTTTTCGGGTCAGAATTAGTTCTACCATCGGATGAAACCTCGAAATCGAGTGCGTCGAAGAATGTCAAGGAGTTTAAACATATTTCGTCAAGTCCTTGAAAACATACCCAAGCAACGAACCCTTAACGTTTGAAACCCTTAGAATTTTAGTGTGGTACTAAAAATTAAATCATTATAGTGTATAAATCTTTCGTAAACTTATTGAAAACAAGATCATTTTAAAGAATCCAATTGGTAAACTATAACTTGTATTGTTTCTTTAATATTTATCATTAATAAATAAATGTGAGAAGAGATGGTAAAAATGGGTATTAAAGATATATTCGCCTTCAAACCTGTTAAATTCACCCTCAAACCTGTTAAAAAAGATGAACGATTGGAAGGTATAGAAAGAATACTCGGTGCGGATGAGGAAATTATAACCACCGTAGGCGGTACAGGCCAAGGGAAGTTAGCTGGAATACGTTTGGCTAAGGGTATTTTAGTATTGACCCCCAAAAGAGTTTTATTTTACTATACGTTTGGAAAGAAGAATGAGAACTATGGGGTAGAAGACTACAGTCTCGATGAAATAAGCAGTATAAATTTCAATATGCATGAATTCGCGGGATCTGTCAAAATTCACTCAAATAACAATGTCATAAATGTTATTAATATTCCACCAAGCGAAGATATTGAAGGCTTTGTGAAAGCTACAAACCAACAGATTGAAATATATAAAAGAGAGAATACGCAGATTTCCAATAATAACTTAGATGTAGCTGATCAAATTAGCAAACTTGCTGCACTAAGAGACAAAGGAATACTTACAGAGGAAGAATTTACAATGCAAAAACGGAAATTGCTCGGATTGTAAGATATTTCCAACATTTCTTTTTTTTCTTTTTTGAAAAAAGATTAATCCAAAATCTGCTTCGGTGAGTAATCCTTCGGATCCCCACCAAAAAGTACATTGGTTTTATTGCCTGGTTGATCTTCAGGTTTTTTAGGAATGTCCTGTGATTCGAGTTCCTTGGCCTTTGCAAAACACTCTTTTGCTTCTTCGTAACGCCCAGCTTCAACCAGGGCTATACCTGCCTTTGTAAGAGCTTCTGCTTTTTCTTTTGGTGTACGTGGAACCTCATCAAGGAGTTTCCTGCCTTCCTTGTGCTGGATCAGGACTGAATAGAGTTCTGCCATTTTTTTCTCTATATGTCTCTGTTCTTTGCGAACGAAGTGTTCAGCCAACGCAATTGAAACGGCGTCACTCTGACTCGAGTAATCTTCAGACTCCATGCCTTCGTCTAGTTCTTTCGCTAGGTATGGTGAAACTGTAGAGTTTATCTGGACTTTTCGTCGGGTGACTGGACTCATACAATTACAACGTTACAATAACAAAGTATATATAACAATTCACCGTATTTACGATACAATTAAGACGTCGTAATTACGACTTAACGCGAGGGTAAGAAAAATGGAACGATACAACGCAACCCTTTGGAGAAATATGAACATGGCATTCCCATACGAAATCGTAGAAAAACTTGGACTCAAGCCAGGTGATAAGGTAGTGTTTGTGGATCACGGTGACAGCATAACTGTTGAGAAAGGAGCAAGTGGCTATGGTCAGACGGCGTAAATCCCAACTAAACACAACTGTTTCACCTCTGGCTCACAGACAGGTGAAGGAGCTTGCAGAGATTGGCGTATTCTCATCTGAATCGAATGCTGTTGAGACATCTGTGAATCTCATGTATTTCATCCTGAATGCAAACACGATTCTTCCCGCAGCTGAACAGATGGGAATCAGACCTCTTCCTGTTGGAGGGAGTGTATGACGTTCCAACCATCACTAGAAGCCTGTCTTAATCGTGGCTGTCACTATATGGCTGGAGATAAAATGAGAACTGTCTGCCTTATTGGTGACAAGGTTCTTCAAGATCTTTCGGACTGTCCATACGACAAAGCCGCGGGTGCTTACAAAGCAAGAAAGATCCAGGGGGTAGGGCAGTGAGTAGCTGGTCTCCAAAACGTGCAGGCTTTGAATCTGGCTCTTCCGGAAACTCCAGCTGGGGAAAGCCACGGGTTCACAAAGTCAATGTCCTGCCAGACTTCTGGAAGTGGAGAGCTGGTCTTCTTTTCCATCTCGCGAAGGAAAACATTCCAGTTGAAGAGAGACCGGATGGAACTCTCATTGCAAAGTTCGGAACTGAGTACGGAGTAATGACTCCAAAGATGCAGCATGCAGAACATGAAAGATACATTGACAAGCTTCTCAAAAAGGAGGCAGAAGCAAATGTATGTTGAACCCGAACTCGAAACCGGTATGAGGGAAGTTGCAGCGTTTTCCGAAGAGACCTACACCCGCCTCGCAAATATGGGGGAGCTTTTCAGGAAAAACATGGATGTTTGTAAGCTGTTTGTCAAAAGAAACCCTTTGCATCGCTGATGATTGTTATGCAGGAAACAGAGACAAAAAACATATCACCATGCCGTTGGACAGACGCGGACTCTGTTTTTTCCTGTGGTCAGACCTACCCTTATACCTCCGCGCACCCAGTTCAAATCTGGACGACGGCACTATCTAAAAAACATTGATTCTTGATAGGTGAAAAATGTGACTGAAGTTAGAGTAGATTTAAAAGAACTCCCTGCCGACATCGGCTTTATTTTAGTGGACCGTACAGGTCGAACACCGAAGCGGTTCTACAACGACGTCGAAATAGAAAAGGTATGGTCCTGCATCCTCGAAAAGATTCAAGGAATAGAGGATGTGGACCTGCTTGTAGTGGGTTTCATGCCATGTGTGATGCCAGCACGCTTGGCATTCCACTGCCTTCAAAATGGCGTTACTTCTTTTTCAATCTGCCGCCCAGGTGGATTGGTCGAGTGTATCTATGACATGAGGGTGGAGGCATGAGCGGATTCAACACTCAAATGGTTGACAGGCTCATGGCTGAAGATGCTCTCACTGTGGATCTCAGTGCAGAGTTCAAGGCTATTATCCAGCTCAGGCAGGATCTGGCAGGGGAAGTGGGTGAACTCGCTGAGGAGATTGCTAATCTCCAGGAGATTCATGATAACCTTGCTGAGCCGTATCTGGCAGCCATCAAGGCGCATGAAGAGAACATCAGAAAAGAGATCATGGGACGTGGGAAAACGTTCCAGTGTGTCTTCGGACAGGCAATCTACAGGAAAGGTGCCAGGTCTGTCAAATGGAATGATGATGCGCTTCTTGGGTATGCGATTGAGCATCCTGAGATTGAGCAGTTCAGAAGTGAAAGTGAAGGAAAACCGTCTATTGTTTTGAAAATTGGTGATAAGAAATGACTTACAAAAAAGATGTGTGTGTGAGGTGCGGCTGTGAAGTAGTCACTCTGAAGGATGAGATCAGACCGCTTTGTGTAGACTGTGTGAGAGTTGAAAGGATGGTTGAGCGGATACAGAAGAGGAGAGAGGAGGCACAGGCATGACCTCTGAAAAAGTCCTTGTTGATATGGCAGCACTCCACTCAAACTTCAAAATTAACCCTTCAAAACTCTCTGGAGAACTTCGACTGTCTGAACAGTACTCTCTGAGGGTGGATGCAGAGAAATCCCCTGATCTGTGGACTGTGTTTGATTCTACCACAGGTGGATTCATTCCGGTAAAAGACATTAAAGGCGCTTCAAAGATGACAATCGGGCAGTTCATTCTTGATTATAAGGACATCTGTGAGGGTCAGGAAGACGCAAACAAAGATCCTCTTGGCAACCTGAAAGCAGGTGGATTTAAATTTGACAAGGAAGCTGAAACCCCTGAAGCTCCTGAAGAAGTGCCCCCAGTTGTGAATGATTCAACTCCAAATAAAACCCCTGAAGAATCATATGAAGAAAAGGCCAGGCGTGAAAGAGAAGAGAATGAACGCAGGCTGGAAGCTCTGGAGAACGGAGAGATTGAGAAGCCAGTAAGCAAGCCAAGATCGTCTGTGAGAAAAGAGCAGCCAAGAACAAAGGCATTGGCTATTCCTGATAGGATGAGAGCCTTGCAGATCTCAGAGCTGACAACGCAGGAAATTGTTTCTTATCTCTGCCCTAATGCATCAGAAAAAGAAGCCACTATTTTCCTAAAGCTATGCCAGGCAAGGAACTTGAACCCATTCCTCAAGGAAGCTTATCTCATCAAGTACGGAGAACGGGACCCTGCTTCCATGGTAGTCGGGAAGGATGCCTTCGCAAGGAAAGCTGAACAGCACCCTATGTATGACGGCTATGAAGCCGGGATCATCATCAAGAACGAAGACGGGAAACTTGAACGACGTGAAGGCACATTCATGCTGCCGGACGAGAAACTCGTTGGTGGGTGGTGCAAAGTCTACAGAAAGGATAGGGAAAGACCGAATGTCATAGAAGTTGCCCTCCATGAATACCAGCAGAGAAAAAGCGACGGCACGCTGAACAAGTTTTGGAATGAAAAAACCGGAAAGCCCGCAACGATGATCCGGAAGGTGGCTTTCTCGCAGTGTCATAGAGAAGCGTTCCCGGGTGAATTTTCAGGAATGTATGATGGAGCAGAACTTGGAATTAATACAGAAGTAATAGATGCTCAGTGGGAGGAGGTCGCAGCATGACCCCTGCCATTTCAATCCACACGCCCGCGAAAGGTGCGACCCTTGAAAGGAGGGATTTTTAATGAGTGAAGATCTAGCCACAAGTTCCACCAAGAGCCAGGCTTCTACTCAGAAAGAATGTATGTCTTCCCCTGATTTGAATTTTTCTCTTCATATCCATATTACAGCTACTCCTGCCCTGCAGGTAGCTCTGGAGAAGATTGTTGAAGCTCTGAAACTTGGTGAACCGGTCTTCCATGGGTTGAACGTTGAACAAACTTCTGAGCTCATTGAGAAGGGAGTTGTCAATTTTGCCATGACCGGACCTGATTCTTCTCAGAAGGAAAACATCCAAGCTGATAAAACTCCTGTCAAACATGTGCCAAAGAAGGGCCCGAAAGTTCATTGGATGGATATCCCCAAGCATCCCCAGCTTAGATACCGGGAGGATGGTGTATATCTTGTCCTGAACTATTCCGGATCTATCTTGACGACAACATGGGAGGCAGTTGAGAGAGCTGCGCGTCTGGATCCAAAACTCTGGAAATATGAGATAGAAAAGATTGTAGGTAACCGGCCTACAACAAACCGGAAGGCAGCTGCCAGCCTGTTTCTCAAACTTGTAGAGAAGGGAGAGGTTTCCAGAGTCACAATTTCTCAGTTCCAATCTGATGAAAGTACAGGGGTGAGTGTATGATATCTGAAGCAGAAATCAAGCATTTCCTCACTCACGTTTCTCAAGGAATCAGATACCATGATCAGCGTTCGATGTGGTGTGGATGCCTGGAACTTTATCCAGGAGAAGAAAAGGCAATTTGCCCGGAGGGGATTCTGTGATCTGCAAACGCTGTAACCGTGGGCTCAAAGACTCTGCATCCATGAAGCGTGGGTATGGTCCTGTATGCTGGAAGAAGGTGCAGCTGGAGGATGAGAAACAGAAGAAGATCTACGAACCCTGCACAATTGCCTATCCGGGCCTTGTAAATCACACGATGCGAGAGATCCAGAGGAGAGTACTGCAGGGTAATATCACAGAGTGCAGCTGCGGCGAACCTCTTGAAACCGGCGAGATCCGAAGCTATGACCAGGACGGTGGGCTGGATCTGAAAGGATTTGGTCAGCCTCAGTGGGTCTATCATGAGTGTTCGAAGTGTGGACATCAGCTGTCCGTCTGGAAACTCAGGATTGACCTGTCGGACCTGGAGAAGTTGAAGCCTGTGAAGATGATGGAGGCAGCACAGTGAGCTCAGAGTCAAGTTCGCTCGCAAAAACCAACGGTATGATGATTGAGGAAACTGTCCAAGCACTCCTCCCTGAACTGCAGTTCGTTGGAAAAAACCTCGATGCTGAGTATCATGGAAGGCCACTTGAGATCAAGAGCTGTCAGAGGACCTGTCATAGATCTGACCAGAACAAAGGGGAACGATCAGGAAGGTTCTGGTTCAGAGCTGACCAGGACCGAGCACTGAAGGAAGAAGATGGATACTACGCTTTGATTGTTCATGATCAGGGCAACCTTTGTTTTTTCTTCCTGGCTGAAGCTCGCCTTCTCCTGAAGGACTTTTCGGCGGCGGCCATGACGGTTTCATGGAATACAATCGCAAGGAGGATGCTCTGAATGCCCCGGAAATCTGTTGAGAAGTATATTGAAGAAATCCGGGACGTTCACAACTCCCTACTGCTCTACCCTGATTCTGAAACTCTCAGAAAAAGGCGCCATGACAAGCTTGAGGCTTTTGCGGATCACCTGGAAGTCACTGTCCTTGTAGCGCAGAATGAACAACTTCCTTACACACCTGAAGAGCTTGGCCTGCCTACAAGGCCAATGCTTCTGAAGGCATCCACAGGCCAGGACCAGGTTGGAGACTATCAAGCATTCATTGACAGCCTCAAGACATGGTATCCTGTCCTGGTCGAAAGAAAAACGATGAACGACTTATACGGAACTCTCGTGGATGAGGAACGCAGGCTCAGGTTCTACCGTGAAGTTAGCAGGTTCTATGAGGATAAGAGGTTCACTGAATTCAGGCTGTATGCAGAATGCAGCAGGCCGGAATTCATGGCGTACTTTCCCCCGTGGCCAAGGACCTGCAAGTACTGTGCTCACTGTCAGAAGATGCCAAGAAACCAGACTTACTGGTGTTGTGTCTCAAACGCAGGAGAGCCCGATGCACAGGTTCAACCTATGGATTCCTGCCGTATGTATACGAAGCGCACCAGGACAGATGCTGACGTAAGGAAGCTGCTGAAGAAGAAGAGAACTATTCTTGCCAGGTTGGAAGCTAAAGGCGTTCATGTATGTTGGATGGGCTCAAGGAAAGAGGCCACACTTGCTTATCGGGTTGATCTGAAGCAGTGGGTTGTTGAGAATTATGTTACCATTCTGAAGCTCGATGAGCAGCCATACGGTGATCTTGAGCACCTGAAGACGAAGAAGGCCATGCTTGAGGCTGAGTTGAGTTATGTGAATGATTCTTTGAACTCTTTAATATATACTGAGGAGGTAGCCTGATGAGTGCAATTGTCGAAGGTATTGATCTGGACCTCCTCCTGGAGGATCTCGCCTTCACCAAGAGGAGAGTTTCTGAGCTTGAGGATAACCAGGAAACGATTGTGAAGTTCCTGATCAGAAGCTTCCCGAAGAAGGCAAACCAGCTTAAGAAGATCCTTCATAACGCTGAAACCCAAAAGAAGCCAGCTAAACCTAGAAACACTTATTCTTCGTTTGGACAGGATGATGAAGGCCTTACAACTGAAGCTGCTGTGATGCAGTGTTTTGCTGCAAAACCTGTTACTTCTGATCCTATTATTTCTAAAGTTGGAATCTCGTGTTCTGAAAAGGCTGAGATCTCTGCAGGTCTAAGGGGGTAAAAATTCTGTGAGCTAAAATCTCGTACGTATTATACGTACAACTCAAATCCCCAAACCCCTAAAAAAATACGTATCGGCTGAACGGTCAGCTTTCTTGTATGAGCCTAGGCTCTATTATCCTACGTATTGTACGTACGTACAGTACGTATAAGCTGAACAGAAAAATATCCCTCTATAGACAATTTGGAAATCCAGAAAACATAGGTAATTGAAGGTGAGTGCTCTTGGTTACAGCCAAAGTCACAACGAACATGGATCTAGAAACTAAACTGGCATTTGAGCTCACCATGGATCTACATCATAAAAGTTATAAGGATGCTTTGGAGCTCGGAGCACTCTCTATTATTTCAGATGTCGATCCCGAGAAAGCTTCAGAATTACGTATTCAAAAAATGGAGCAGATGCTCGCAGAAGAAAGGCAGGCTCTTGCTAATTATAAGTTGATCAAAAAAGTGAAGAAACCTGAAATCAAGAAGCAGGATGAAGAGATTAACAAGATCGAACAGTACAGAGAAGAGAAGTATCAGTCTAATGTCGAGGCTTTAAAAAGACAAGCCAAGAACAATAGGTTCCAGTGGGACACTCTCCAAACATTGTTCAGGTTTAAGAACAGATTCGAGACTGAAGACTATATTACAGGCAGACTGAAAACAGACGGATACATGTAACGGGAGGCAAAGTGAAAAACATATCTCAAAAACGACGTTGCTACACAGAGTATGAATGCAACCTCCATTCCATCCCTGATTTCAAGATGAAGTATCCAGAATTCAAAGCCTACAATCCTGGGAGATCTCCTGTTCATACCTCTCCATGCATGGATCCATACTGGCGATCCCAGCCAATCAGACAGGGAAAAGCCAGGGAAAAATACGATTTCGAACTGAAATCCGATGAGGAAGATTGAGTTGTCAAGCAATCCTTGACAACCTTGAAAAAGGGCGGTGATACTATTCAAGTCTGGCTCTGTTCCTTATGCCGATCCTGGTCATGTCCATTACCCTGCTTTGACGAGAGGGCTCCTGAATGGTGCCCGTATAATATTAGAAGACCTGAGTTCCTGCTGACCGAGATCAGCGACAAAGAACTCTTAAAAATATATTATGTGGGTTCAATCGTTGATTTGCGCGAAAACAGAAAGTGATATCATGGAAAGGCATAACAGGTATATGAGAAAGTACAGACGTACAATCAGTTTTTGTTCAGCAATTGAAAAAGATGATGATGGTTATTCAGTTTCGGATTCTTTGAAAATTGATTATAATTCAAGAACTGGAAATGTTTCTATTAGGAATTGTTTTCAATATCGTAGTACGTTTATTTACGTTCGTCAACAGCATTAATAATATTATACTTAAACCCAATATATATTAAAAGGAAGATCTTATGGCGGTCCAGAAAAAAACGAAGCCAAAAAAACCAGTAAAAAAAAGTAAAGTTTTCACATGGACTCCACCACGTAAAGCAGCAGCTTTAGCACTATCAACTGGCTTGAAAACTCAAAGGGAAGTTTGTAAAGAACTTAACATCACTGAAAAAACGATGTGTGAGTGGAAGAAGTCCCCTGCTTTTTTAGAAGAAATTGATAGACTTACTCTCAAGAATGAGCTTGCAACCAGATCAGGTTTGCTAAGGGAATGCCTTAAAGGTCTGGATCTAAAACGAGATCACATCGAGACTGACAAGAACACTCACTTGCATTATGTGCAGGCAATAGCTGATCTGCAGGGCCTTACAAAGCAGAAGGTCGAGTTCGAAGGGAATATGAATCACACAGGGGAAGTAGTGATTTATCTTCCGGATAACGGACGGGACAAAAAACAAGATGACGAACCAGAGCAGTCCTGAAGAAAAGAAAGTAATCCGTCCTCAGCCAGGACCTCAAGAGCTTTTCTTATCCTCCCCAGCTGATATAATCATATACGGGGGAAGCGCTGGGGGTGGCAAGAGCTGGAGCCTTCTTGTTGAACCTCTCAGGCATATTCATGTCAAGGGATTCACCGCTACTATCTTCCGGAGAACCTACCCTCAGATCATGAACGAGGGTGGCCTGTGGTCCACATCTCAGGAAATCTATCCTTACGTTGGAGGGAAGCCCCGAGAGGCAGATGTCCGCTGGAAATTCCCTTCTGGAAACTCTATCAAGTTCGCTCACCTTGAGCATGAGAAATCAAAGCTGGAGTATCAAGGATCTCAGATCTGCTATATCGGTTTTGACGAGCTCACACACTTTTCTGAAAGTTCGTTCTTCTATCTCCTCTCCAGGAACCGTTCAACCTGCGGTGTCAAACCTTATGTTCGGGCCACATGCAATCCGGATCCGGACTCCTGGGTAGCAGAGTTCATTGCCTGGTGGATCAATCAAGAAACAGGCTATCCTATCCCTGAAAGATCCGGAGTGATCAGGTACTTCGTAAGGCATGGAGATACCATATTCTGGGGAAATACTCCAGAGGACCTCTGGGACCAGGTCCAAAATATAATTCCAGAGGCGGACTTTCACCCTACCTCCTTCACGTTCATAGCTGCCAGCCTTGAGGACAACCCGGCACTCACGGAGAAAGATCCTGGATACAGGGGCAGGCTGTTGTCTTTGCCCTTAGTGGATCGTGAGAGACTCCTGGGAGGAAACTGGAAGATCCGCTATCAGGCCGGAACGATGTTCAAGTACGAATACTTCAAAGTGATTGAAGCCCGGGAAATTCCCTGCAACCCACAAGACCTCAGACTTGTCAGATGGTGGGATGCAGCTGCAACTGCTCAATCAAAGGACTCTTCCAATCCTGACTGGTGTTCAGGGGTCCTCATGGGAACTTACAAAGGAGAATACTTCATCATGGATGTGCAGCACTTCAGGGAGAATCCTGCAGGTGTCTATAAGAGAATAGAATTTATCCGGGACCTTGACGGGAAGAAAGTAGACATAGGCATGGAGCAGGAACCAGGAAGTGCAGCAAAGAGGGAGATTGACACTCTCAAAAAGACCATGTTTGAAGGATACTCCTTCCGGGGAGAGACAAGTTCAGGGAGCAAGGTTGTCCGGGCAAAGCTATTCTCCTCGGCTTGTGAAAACGGATTAGTCTACCTTATAAGGGGCCCCTGGAATCATGAATTTGTATCCGAACTTGTGAACTTCCCGGATCCTAAATACCACGACGACCAGGTAGACTCCGCCGCAGCCGCGTTCAATTATCTATCCGGAAAAAGTTCCTCAAAAGTTGAAGATTACCTGGGACTTTACCAAACAAAACCAAAATAATTTATATATATCTTGTCAACATAATTCATTTGGTTGTAACTCTGTAATCTAGTTGTTGGCTGCCGGCTTCCCGATGCGGGAACATCGGGAGTTATCTCTACATGCTCTTTTTCACTCAACAACTGGATTTTTCTTTAAAATAATTCAATTTTTTCTCAAAAATACATACATTTTTATTCTTTTAAGCCGTTTTTACATTGTTAACACTGTTAACTTTAAAAAACGGAGATGATTTTTACGGACTTTGCAGCAATCCAGGAAACTGTCTATTTTGTATCAGGCATCACAGCGGCCATAGTCAGCGCATACGGGGGCATGAAAGCAAGCGGTAGAACTCTCTATCCAGTCAAGAAGATTGAAGCTGGCAGGGAGAAGATCCAGACACTCACAAAATCAAACGAACTCATTGAGAGTGTAACTGAAATCATTGACGGTGTATCCCTTGCGGAAGTCTCTGATATGATTGCTAAGAAAAAGGAACTTGATGCAACTCCAGGAATCTCTCGTGAACAGAAGGCCATTACTCTGGGTATGATGTTCATGAATGCAATGAAACAGTGAGTGATAACGTGGTTAGTTTTGGCATCGCATTTGAAGCAGTCAAAACAGGAGCTGGAATGAGACTCCCACATTGGTCTCCTGAGGTAGTAATAAAAGCTCAATATCCAGACGAAAACTCAAAAATGACTGCTCCTTATCTTTATGTGGATTCGCGTTTGGGGAAGGTCCCTTGGAAAGAAACCATGATTGAACTGTTCTCTGAAGAATGGGTAATAGCGGAACGGGGCTCCGATTAATGCCGGCAATTACAGCAGCGGCCCCTACATCTTCACAGCCATTCAAATTGTTTGCAGCTGCCGAACCTCTCAAGAGGAAAAACCAATCCTCTGTCAAAGGGCCGTACATTAATTTCGATGAAAAAAATAGGTTCGCGCTGTATCAGCAGTTGTCTACCTGCAACCCTTATGTTTCTACATCTCTCAATAAGCTTGGGCTGTCTCTGGTCAAGGGTATGACCTTTGATGGCACAAGCAAGCGGAACGCGAAAGAGTTTGAGGACTTCTCAAAGAAAACAAACTTTCTGAATCAGATCCAGAGTCTTGCCAGAATGCTCTGCAGGGATGGGACTTATGCAGCTCTCCCAGTGAGTGGGACAAAAGGAGGAAACTTCCGGCTTACTCCTCTGTTAATGCCTGCTCTTACTATTCTTCCCGAAGGAGCTGAACCCGGAGCAAAAGTTGACGAGGTCATGAGTCCAGGACAGAACATTGAAAAGATGAGGTTCTGCATAAACGAAGGGGAAAAGTTTCAGGAAGTTTACGAGTTTTCAAAAGTCATCTATGGGGCCTATAACGAATGGGATTCCGTGCAGGAAGACAGGAAAAAACGCAAGACCTACGGGCTGTACGGGTCCTCTCTTCTCGTTCCAATCATTCCTTCTATTCAGAACCTTCTCGATCTTGACCAGGGTTTTGTTTCGTATGTCAAAAGGTACGGACAAGGCAGGTATGTAATCAACCTCCGGGCCCTTGAAGAAGCAGTCAAGCAGGGCATAATCACTCCTGCACAAGCCTCAGATGCAGTAACCGCGTTTGCGGAAGAACACAAGAAGTTGTCAGAAAACGAAGACATCATAGGTGCCGGTTTGGAAGTACTCACCCCAGATGCAAAAGGCAGCCTTGATACTTCTAAGTTCAAAGAATCTTTAGAAACTGAAATTATGCTCGGGTTGTTCCAGTCACCTCTCACGATGGGTAAGGCAGCAGGAACGACATATGCATCTTCTTACATGGTCGAAGAGGACCGCATGCTTGTCCTCGAAGGCCTTCAGAAAATTGTAGAATCAATCACGAATCAGGCGATCAATGCCAGGCTCAGAGCAATTGGAAAACCCGAGGATTCTGTCTGGGTGAAGTTTGACGAACTCAGCAAACCGGTTCTCGATTTCAACACACTTCTGGAGATGTGCAATACTGGAAAGATCACTGACGACGAATTGAGACAACGGGCAGGTTTCCAACCGATGATGTCTGTAGGCACAAACAATACGACTCAATCGACTCCAAAAAACCAGGAGCATACAAAGATGAATACAGGAGATGAAAACGAATGAGCTTTCAAAACATAACTCCAATTTCGGAGGTACCAGTTGCAGCAGGGGCCTCTAATCCCCCTGTAGTTATTGAGCTGGATGATTCTCTGGACGAGATTCTTATTTATGTTACTAACAACGGAGGCAGCACCAATCTAGTAGTGAACGTTGAATCCTCCCCAAATGGAATACGGAAAGCACCTCTTCACTCTTTCAACCTTGATACCACGTTCAGAACTTCCCATATCCCCGTATCAGTAGTTCCCAAGTATTTGGTCTTTACAGCTATCAACAACGACAATACTATTCCCACATCCTACACAGTAGATGTTTCTAAGAGGGCTTGAACTAAATGCAGCTTAAATGTCCCTCAGCACCTTTTGAGAGGCTGGAAGCTCAAGGGGGTGAGCTCTCTCTTGATATCGAAGGGGATGTCCTGGTAGCTCCTACAGGAAACGGCGATCTCCTACCCCTCTATAACGAATATACAAACAAATCAAATAGATGCTCAGTAGTGGAAACTCCATTCGGAGGCATGAAAGGATCAGGGGCACCGGATTACTGTCCGGGCACTCTAAACCTTATAAACAGTGACGGGATTTACCTTACCGACATCAACGGCAACAATTCCTCAAAAACGTTAACGGCGGGCAAACTTTCTGAATTGGGACATTTAACTGTTGATAAAACTAATCATACGATCACTGAAGAATTTGTAATTCGGAATGATGGGGCAGGGTCGGATGTCCGAGTGATTGATTCTTGCGATAGTGCTAATGGATGGGGAACATATCTGGGCAGTGGTCATGCTATATCTGTAGATACAAATGATAAAGCAACCGGCACCGGATCAATAAAGGTGATTGGAACATCATCTAATGTTAATAACGGCCAATTCGCAGTTTTAAAACAGTTTGGATCTAATCTAAATGGATATACTTTTATACGATTTTCTATCAAATCAACTAAAGCTGGTAATTTGTGTTTTGGTATATCCGATACGTCATCATCCAGAATTAAATGGTGGGTTACCAATGCAAAATTTTTTATTAGGGCAAATGTTTGGACTACTTTCACATTACCCCTTTTAGCACCAATATCTAATGCTGGGGGCAATCCAACTGATATATCTGGCAATTGGACTATTAATGATACTACTAGACTCTTTATTGGTGTGTTTAATGTTGGTGTGTCGCAGCCAATTGAAATACATATAGATGATATTACAACCTGCAAAGGCACATGGACGAAAGTAGAGGTTGCTGTACCAGATGTCATGAAGCCGTTGACATCGTTATCAAACGATCTCGGATTCAGAATATTTGTGTGGGATGGTACACAATATCAACCAGGTTTACGGACAACATCCACTGCGGTATACTGGAATAGCGATACATCAAAGTTTTTAGACGGTACTAAGTTCAAGGACACAATGGGTTATACTGACCCATATGATTTGATTGCATCGCAATATCATATTGGCGTACGAGAGTCTGTGAGAAACATCGCAACAGATGGTGTTACGTGCACTACTCCATCTACATTTACATATTCCTCCAACTACGGCACATCAAAAAGAATAGGTTTCGCTATCCTAATGCCTCCTTCTGATAACGGACGAACAGGAATCAATCAGTGCAGGCTGAAGCTCGTCACTTATTACGATAAGGGCACGGATGGGAACTACTCTTCAACCTACGAATTCGCACCTGATGATAACTGTTCTAATGGGTTGAGAAACCAGAATGTTCCATGGATTGCCCTTATGAATACTACAGCAAAACGGGTTGATTTTTTCCTGGCTCCAGGAGGCATTAATTCCCTGAAATTCAAAAAGAATGAAGCAGGGATGATATACAAATTGGAATTATCTTCTGGCAATGGTGATATTTATCATGGAAGGGCTGACCATCCAAACCTTTCCAGGGATACTGATTCTGACGGTATTCCGGATGTATTGGATTATAAGATAACTGGCTCAATATTCCAGTGTTTGAAGACTCACGGGAGACTCCTGGGTTTATGATTCAATGGCAAAAACAATAAAAAGCACAAAGAGGTAAAAAACGATGACAAAGGAAATTAAATTACAGAGAACTGACATAGAAATCCCAGATGCGCCCACAAATGGAAACGGAAACCTGAAAATCCATGTAAAATATCTGGATATTGCGAATCCCCTTACAGACGAAAGCGGAAATATCCAGTACACAAATGTAAAAGGAGAGGACGGGAGCCCTGTTCCGGCTTATCCAGAGTATACATTAGATATAGATGTCCCCGAGGCGGCAGAACCCTCAACTGAATTAATAACCTCCCTGATTGCAGCAGAGCTTGAAACTGTGAAAATCAAAGCACAGATGAGGGCAAACGCTGAGGAAAAGAAGAAAGTGCTCAAGCCTTTTGTGGATAAAATTGCAGCGGTCAACCCTGTCGAGTTTGAGGGGGTAGTGGATATTTCCTCAATTACAATAGAATAATCAGGTTATATACAGAGATCGGCAGGGCGTGTTCATTTCTCATTCCTACAGGTCTATACATTTTCAAGGAATACTCTGGATAAGCGGGATCATCAAAAATGGATAAAACGCTTTTAACTTCCCCTAAGATCTTCTCTATTGAATCTAATTATATCTCTCTTTTTGAAAGAACTTTTAAAAAAGGAATTAAGGGACAGTCCGGGCCAAGTCTCAAAAAGTCAGTGAAAACTGCATTCTCATCAAAGACTTTTGAGAAGCAGATTGACTCTCTAATTGACGACATCTATCTCTATACTATAGACTTCACCGACAAACTGATCCAGAAGTCATTGAAAGCCGGCTTACAGAGATCCCCTACAAAACGACATCTCAATGCAGCTGAAGAAGATACTCCTACAGAACCTCCAATCCTTACTAGAGAGGCTGTCTTAGAAGCTTCCGGACTCGCAGATGAAGTGGTTGAATCAATTATCAGAGTTCTGAAGGATGAAGCGATCTATCAAGAGCATCCCAGAGTCCTTGCTCGTAGGATCCTCGACTTGTGGGGTGGGGAACGATACAGAGCTGTTAGGTGGGCCCGTACTTTCTCAGCAGATGTCGCCACGAATACTTCTCTATACAGATTCAAACAGCAGGGAATTGAAGAGTGCCAGTTCTATGCTCGGATTGATAGCAAGACTTCTCCGCAGTGCCGGCTTATGCATGGGACAGTATTTCAAGTTGATTCTCCAGAAGCAAGGCGGTACCGTTGTCCACTTCATCACAATTGTAGGTCTCTGCTGCTCCCGATTACTTCATTCTCAGAAATTGATGATTCCTTGCGTTATGAGAACCGGAACTTCACAAAGCAGGTGGATCAGGACTTCAAGGTTCTTGACGAAGGCATAGATGAGAAGGCGATGAAGAAAATCTTCAAGGACATTGATACATTCAATGAAAAGTGGGCAGTTCCGTCATGGGTTTTTGATGAAGACGTGGAAAAGAGAGTAGCAAAACTTGGAGTTGAAGTCAAAGCCAAAGTACCAAAGGTCAAAACACAAAAGAAGAAAGAGGATCCAGAAAAAATAATAAAAGGCATAGAGGCAAAGATCAAGACAAGGAAAACTGAAAAGGCATACCTCTTCGATTCAAAAGGGAACATCTTACTCGAGAAGGGTGGTACTAGGAACCAGGTAGTGTTTACACAAGAGGAATTGAAACTTTTCAAAGGATCTATCCTAACTCACAATCATCCTGGAGCAAGTTCATTCTCTGTACAAGATGTCCGGACAGCGTGTGCGAACTCCTTGAAGGAAATCAGGGTAACAGGGACATTCAGAACATACGCAATGAAAATGAAAGATGGCAGCAACATGTATCCGGATCTCTGGAAAGACAAGATCCGAGATGTTTATGTAGTCCACAATGCAGAAGTTAGACGCGAATTTGTGAGCAAAATTGGCAAAGGTGATATGAGTATTCAAGATATGGAACTTCTCCATTTTCATGAAGTGTGGACAAGAACAGCAAAGGATATATCAGAGCTGGATTATTCATTTATTGAGGAAAAATCATGATAGGTATAGATGACAGGGAACTAGACGAAGTTATTTATAGTCGGATCTGTCTCCCATGCAAACATTTTCATAGAGAAACATATTCTGAAACGGGTAAAAAGACATGCAAGGCTTTCCCTGACGGCATCCCATCTGTAATCTGGAAAGGCAATAATGATCATAAGAAGCCTTACCCTAGAGATCACGGGATCCAATTTGAACCTATCGAGAGATAATATGACTACTATTACCGACATATTAAAAGATCTCTCTGATAAACTCTCATCCTTGAACGAAGAACTTATGTCTTCGACTGAGGAAAAACTAAACGAAATGAATAAAGAACAATTAAAAGAGTGGTCTGATCAAGTACTCAACAGCTCAAAGAAATATGTTCCAGTGAGGATGAACCGGTTTGGTAGGATGTTACCTCCTGAGTTTTACGACAGACCAATTGACAGATACCTCGATGAGACTTGGGGAAAGGACTTTTTCCGGTAATTACCTTCATTCATATTTTTTATATTCTCAACTTGCAGGACCAGAATATTTTCTTTTCCTTTTATTAATCTGCTTTTATTTTCAGTAAAATTTAATAGATATATTTATAATTGTTAACAGTGTTAACAATATAAAATGACTATTTTCCTGGAAGGTTTAGCCTTCCCTCTGGGCGAAAAAAACGTTAATGGATGGGGAATCCCTGAATCCGAAGCAGAGAACGCCATATCCACACTAAAAGCATCTGTTCTCAAAATCTGTCCTGGAGAAGCACATGCATGTGATTACTCTGAAGATCCTTACGGACGAATTGGGAGAATCGTTGACGCGTGGCGGCAGGGCAATGGAATCTACGTGAAGGCTTCGGTCACTGACTCGGTTGCCTCGAGGAAGATCAAAGAAGGGACCTGGGACGAACATACCTGGAGCGTATATGCTGACTCCAATGTAGATCCGAAGCTAAACAGTGGATGGGCGAAAGGATTCACTGCAAAGGCCCTCACCCTTGTAAAAAAACCGGCATGGACTCAGGCACAATACAATGTTTCTGCAGCTTCGGATGGTAAAGTTAAGCTGCACACTTTCTCACAATTTCAAATAACTGCATCTCAAGAAGGTGATCCGATCACACCAGATCTAGAAAAACGAATAGGAGAGCTTGAAACACAGCTTGCAGAAAAGGATAAGCTCATTTCAGAGCTTCAGCCGAAAGCTGATACACTGGAAACACAGGTCTCCGAACTGACAGCCTCAAAAACCACTCTTGAAAAAGAACTTGGGGAAAAGACAGCACTTGTAGCCTCTCTCGAACTTGAGAAGGCAGGATCAGTACCAATGAAAACGGTTGAAGAAAAGATTGTCGCGGCCATCGAAAAACACGACGCAGAGATGGAAGTGAAGCGTACTCTCGCAGCTGCCCGTGAAAAGTTTGTAGCAGCCAGGAAAGAACTCGGACTGGAAACTAAGCAGGATGAATTCACAAGCCTCTCAGCTTCAGATTTCGAGGCAATGACTGAAACGCTGTCTGTGAAGCTTTCAGCAAGTGCAAATCAGCCTCCCAGGTACTCAGCAAACAACCCTACTTCTGGATCCAAGATCCAAGTCTATGACCCCACGACAAACTCCTACATCGAGAAGGTGGTCTGATGGTTCAGATAGGATGGAGAAAACCTGCAAACAAGGTCTGTCAGAATGGAGGTGGGCTTGACACAGAACAACTCCAGGTCGGGCCTAACGCGACAGCTGCAAAGATGCTTCCTGGCATTGCAGTAATGAAAGACATTGATGACTATACCGTTAAGGAGTGGACCACAGGTGGAAACGTCATTGGGTTCCTTTCCTACGAAAATTCTACAGATAAACCTGCTGACATGGACACCCATTATGAAATCGGGGATTTCGTGGGAGTAGAAATTGGGGCAAACAGGAGGCAGCTTGCCCGGCTCGCAGCCAGTCAGACTATCGCGAAAGGTCAGCCTCTGAAAGTTGTTGTTGACGGATACCTGGCAGCAGCGACAGTCGGAACAGATGATGTTATAGCCGACGCTGAAGAGTCAGTCACAACTACCTCTGCAACCGCAAAAATCTGGGGAAGAACCAGGAAGTGAAGAAAAATGACTGCAAACGCACTTCTAGATGCACTTAGAGATCAGTTTGATCCAACTATTGTACCTGTTCTCAGGGCAAATTCTGTAGGCAGGCAGCTGATGCCTATCAACACAGAACTTTCAGGAAAAGGACTCGGGGTTCTTACCGTGGAAACCCTGCAGTATGTAGCTCGTGCAGGCGCGATCACCAATTACGACATCCAGCAGGACAACGGCGACACCATAGATATCAAGAGGTTCCCTACCAATGTTCCAGTTCAGCAGGATGATGTCACCATAAAATTCCGTGACTGGAAAGCCTATGAACTGAAAGGAATCCCAATCGAAAACGATGTCAGCACCGACATGACTGCAAACATCGTAGCCGAACAGGACAAGCTTGTTGTCGACGGATGGAAACCAAGTGCAAACTACGAAATCAAAGGCATGTTCCAGGTAGCTGGAAGCACTGTTTCAGCATCGGATGGCGGAACATATGGAAACCTCAAAGCAGCCGTCGTTTCCGGTATCTCTCTTCTCAAGCAAAAGGGGGTTTATTCAAACGGGTACAACCTTTCCCTCGCTCCATTCAACTACGCTGAACTGATGGATTCTGAAAACTCCACAGGGAAAGAAGAGTTTGATTCTATCATAAGAGCTCTAAACACAAACCTTCCAAGTCCTGTTGGTAGAATCTTTGAAGTCCCAGACCTCGCAGCTGGAACGGGTATGCTTTCTCCAGTTGCTACTCAGGAAAACAGAAGATTCTTTGATATCATTGAAACCCAGCCGATCATGAACAACCTCTGGTATGCTGACGGTAACGAAAAGACCGGTGACATCAAGATGCAGCAGGTAGGCGCACTCGTGCCACGGTTCAAGCACCTGAACACTGCCACGATGACAGATCCATGTATCTGTTCTATCACAGGACTCGGAGCCAGCTAAGCGGTGATGTCGTGGTCAGAGTCAGAGTAAGAATCGATCAGGTTGCTATGATGGGTGAACGCAGAGTCTACAGGACAGGCGAAGAATTTGAATGTTCTGAGGAAACGGCCTCCAGTCTTGGGAATGCTGTTACTGTCCTTGCGGATTCTGAACAGCCTGGACCTGAGCAATCTCTAGGAAGGAAACGCAGGTAACTCTGAGGAAGTGGGAAAATGGTTCTGTGTTCTGTTGAAGATGTCCGTGCTTATGCGAATCCTGCATCTGTAAGCGATGTGGACATTACCGCTATTATCCAGAGAGTTTCTACCGACGTGATGACCAAAGCGGAAGCTACGGACGAATCCAATGCTTTCCTGATTCAGGCAGGGATCCACGGATCTGTAGCAGTAACCCTGAAAAAGGCTCGAAGCAACGGCGAGCTCGCAGCTTCTGTTGAAACTCCAGAATATAAACAACAGAACACGGGACTCATCGACGAGATCAACTCGCATGAAAAGGAAATGGCTGACTACATTCAAAAGTATCGAGACTCGATACGGTACAAGAATTTTGCCATTCCCTACGCAAGAGTCGGGATCGGGACCGTGAATGCAGAACTCAACTCATGATGAAGGCGAATTGCATCCCGCCGTTACATTCTCCGGACAGACACCTCTGATCGAACAATATAATAATACATCAATGTCCGGAGATTTTTCATTTCAAAATTCAACATCAGGAACTTGGTATCATGGCTCAAGACACTCCGCAGATGCTGTTGTATCGTTCGGAGTGTGAACAACACCGCAACTGTCTTAAGAATGATCTAAAGGAACTGATAGCCCAAGAACGAAACGATAGGAGAGAAGGCGAAGTGGAAATGAGTAAGAGCATTGAGAAGGTTGACGGGAAAATGGATTCCCTCAACGCAAGGATCAACCAGGTTCTCTTCGCTGTTGCTCTTGAAATGTGCCTGCTAATTCTTGGGTATCTCATGGGGAAGATATAATGTTTCCTTCTTTGGTGACAAGGTATCCATACGTTTCAAAGGACGCTCATCACAAAATTACCTGGGGGACTCCTGAAACTCTATCATGCAGATATGCAAAATTTTCAAAGAAAGTTGAAGATCAAAACGGGAATGAAGTGTTATCCGTTGCATGGACTTCTTTCCCGGCAGGAACTTCGATCAATGACAATGATAAGGTAGTCCTTCCGGACGGTTCTTTCTCTAAAATCGTCCTCATTCGGAAAATACACGATCACATGGGCAGGGACATTTGCACTGATGTCTATTACGGAGAGGGATCTATCTAATGCCTGGTCTCGCGAAATGTCTGGCTAATCTGGCTCTCACGCAGAAAAGGTTCGAGAAGCTTGGCAGGAAAGGACTCTTGGACTGGTGCAATGAGGTCATGAGAGAAAGCCAGAAGAAGTACTGTCCTGTTGATACCGGGACCCTCCGCAGATCCGGACGAGTTCAGGTAATGAAGATCAGTCTCACTGAATTTCACGTGCGGCTTTCCTACACTGCTAATTATGCAATATACGTTCATGAGGTTCCCATGCAGCATGATGTGGGGTCAATGAAGTTTCTTTCCACTCCTTTCAATTTGATGTCTTTCAGACTGATGAAAAAGCTTGAATCCGAGATGGCAGGTGCAGTATGACCTGGGTAGACGACATCGGAGCTTACTTACAGGCCCAGGGAATCGGAACCCTTGCAACTGACATCTTCTACACAAAATTCCCTGCACAACCGTACAACTGTATTATCCTCATAGGTCAAGCTGGGCAGAGCACGAAAACTACTCTCAGAAAGACCCTGACTCTTGAAAGGCCTGAGTTGGGAATCAGAGTCAGAAATCAGGATGATGTGGCTGCCGATGTGAAAGCAAAGGCGATTTATGACATTCTTAATTTGACATTCAACACTACTCTTGGATCCACACGTTTCAAGAGTATCAAGGCGATTGCTCCACATTTTTACGTTGGGCAAGACAAAAACGAAAATTTTCTGTATTCAATTAATTTCTCGCTTGAAATTGGCTAAAAACGTCACACTCTTCGCGGGTGTGTGGATTGAAATTCGCTTGAAATCGGTTAAAAAACGGACTGATGCAACATGGCAAAAGAACACATCGACACGACAGACTCTACAATCAAGATAGATGGCACTGTGATAGACGGGGTTACTCCTGGAAGTCTGCCTTTCTCAAAACCTTCAAGGGACACCAAAGATGTCACTACAATGAAGGACACTGTCAGGAAGAAAGGCTTAAAGATACTCGACCCCGGTTCTGCTTCCTTCTCTATGATTGCCATTCCTGGAGACGCTGGACAGATTGCTCTGAAAGCAGCGTCAAACGATATGAAGGAACACACTATCCAGATTACTATTGCGGAATCAGGACAGGTATTTGAATACCAGGCATATGTCAGTACATTTTTCCCTTCTGAAGAGGATGAAAACACATTGTACGCCAACTGTGATCTGGAAGTAACAGGTGGATTCAATGATTCAACTACCTTCGCAGGCATCACATCAATTGAAGGTGCAGCAGCCGGTATAGCGTATTCCCCCGCATCAGCTAACACTGCTCTCCCTGCAGCATCCAATGATGTAATCTTTAAAGAAGCCACGGGGATTGCTACTGATACCTTAAAAGTCACAGCCGCAGTTGCGAGTTATATAGGAATTTCCTATGATGGTGGGAAAAACTGGACCAAACTGACCTCCGGAACAGCTGCTTCTATATCATCTGCGATTTGGCCTGCAGCTGGGGGACTTGCGAAGGCTCTCCTGATGGTTCAGGAAGCTAACAAGGCCACTAGATTTGTCAACCTGTTCATTGCGAGAGCCTGAGGTGATCTTGTATGGCAGGTATGAAAACTGAGTTCCTTGACGGAACTCGTCTTTTTTATCCACTGGAAAGCCTTCCGGCACTCTTCAAGACGGTGGGTGCAGTTTCTAAAAAGGGCTTCTTTGAAAAAATCGCACAGCTAGACGGTGTAGGCGGAGAAGGCATTCCTATCGAGACTTATACAGAAATGGTCAGGATTGGGCTGCAATGGGAACAACCTGCAATCACTACCGAGACAGCTACATCCTTGGTAAAGAAATTCTATGAGACAAATGGGTATGAGGCTCTTGAGTCTGTCATTATTGATGTCTTTGCCGACAGCGGGCTTTCTGATAAGGTGATTGTAGAAAAGAGGAAAGCTTACGTCCTTGAGCTTAAGGAACTCGATCTCGAAAGGCTAAGAATTGATATTCTTAGAAGAAAGGCTTTCCTGGAAGGCAAAAAAGCTGAGACTATCCCAGAACTTCCACCTGAACCAACTGAGGGGGATGATACGGGGGAAGAGAAAACAAAGCTGAAGATCAAGTCGCAGCCGAGGAAGAGGCGAGCTTAAACGTTTACGTCTGGATTGACAGACTTCAAAAGGCGATGCATAAGTTTTGTGAGGAAAAACCTGCAAGCACTCTAAAAATGTCACTTGGAGAAATCGCCCTTTGTCTTGATGGCGGGTATGAGAAATTTAAAACTGAAATGCAGCTGCACACAGATTTGAAATGTGCAATACTCAACGCACAATGGACCCACAGAAAAGATAAACGGCTCTGGACTTGGGGAGATTTCCTGCCAAAAGAAATGCTGCCTCCAAAACCGAAGAAACGAGAGACAACAGAAGCTGAAAGATCAAAACGTTGGGCTGCTGCCGGTGCTGCCATGATGAAGGTTGTTAGAGAACATGAGCGAGAAACAGGAGTGAGGGTATAACATGGGGCTGATTGGAGAAGTATTTGCAGATGCCGGACTGCACATCAATAAAGCCAGTTTTACCGAATATGCATCGAGGTTGAAAGATGCAGAAGATCAGGTAAGTGTTTTAGATGATACCAGTAAAGCTGCAATGGCTACAGGGTTCACAGCCGCTTCAGTAGCAATTACAGGCGTACTTGCATATGGTACAGCGATATCATCTACATTTGAAGATGCCTCTACAACCCTAACAACCGTTTATGGCGATCTGGACGTTGCTAAGGAAAAGTTCACATGGCTTTCTGATTTTGCAGCCTCTACACCTTTTGAATTTCCGGAGTTGCTTGATGCTACAGTCAAGCTGAAATCATACGGGATTGAAGCCCAAGACTATCTTGGAATCCTCGGTGATACTGCCTCTGCGATGGGGAAGGATCTTAATGATGTTGTGGAAGCTTTAGCCGACGCACAAACAGGGGAATTTGAAAGACTTAAAGAGTTTGGAGTCAAAGCGGTTGAAATTACAAAAGACAACGCTGGACGGTTAGGCGCGAGTATTAATGACATTGGGAAAACAGCTCTCACATATACAGATCAAAACGGTAAAGAACTGATTAAGGTCGTAGATCGAAACAGCCGTGAAATGGTAACTACTGCTTTAGTTGGCGTGGATGGGATTTTCAGTAAATATGAAGGTGCGATGGAAACCCGGTCCAAAACGCTCACCGGCTTGATGTCTACTCTGAAAGACAATCTCTCCCTTGGTCTCGCCGATATGGTCGGTTTCGATCTGCAAGAAATGGAAGTCCAGACAGGTTCTTTGATGGGTGTATTTAAAAGCCTTCTGGGCGTAGCTGTCGACCTTACTGATGGGCTTTCTGAGATCCCAGAACCTATACAGACATTCATAACAGTGGGTGCTGTTGGTGGTGCTATTGCCCTCGCTTTAGCAGGTGGATTTTTTGCGGCTAGTTTAGCAGGAATAACATTAAAGGCGGTTACGGTAGCTCTCGGAGTTGCCGTCCATACTGTTTTGTGGCCTGCTACTCTAATAGTGGGAACTCTTGCGCTGGTCGCAGCCGGACTTTACGTGCTTGAGGAAAAAACAGGACTCGTATCAGCAGGGTTCGGTTTACTCTATGACGCTGCGACAATAGTATGGCACGGGCTTTCTGAAGTCGTATCGATATACATTGACAGTGTGGAAAAGAAAATTCAGGGCTTTATAGATCTTGTAAGTGGGATTGCGGATCTATTAGGTCTGGATGGGCTGGCAGAGTCAATATCTGGAATGTTTAGTTCTATCGGAGAAGGCTTCGGTGGATTCACTGAAACCGTTCATGAGATTGCAGAGGGATACAGAAACAGTGGCGAGGAGATCAAAACAGCTTCTGGAGATGCTGCGAAAGGCGTTGAAGACGCTGAGACGTCTGCGGATATAGCTCATGATTCATGGATCCAATCTGCATATGATTTACTAACTGGGACTACGGAGGCATATGGAGGAGTCGAGGAGGCGGCACAGAAAACTAAGACAGCGTATGATAAAGCCGTCGAAGACCTAATTACTGACTCAAATACGACTGATGCCGCTGGCATTTCCTTCATGTCTGGCGTTGATGTTGACGATCTTAGCAGGGGTATCCGGACAATAAACGACGAACTAATCATCCTCGATAATAATAACAGGTTGGTAAAAGTTTCATCTGATGGAGTAGTGACCAACCTCGAAGGGATGGGAGCAGTCACATTCGAGACTGCCAATGGCGCAATCACGGTTATGACGGACGGCATCACAGATGCGCAGGTCGAATCTGGATACCTCGACAAACTCATAAAAGATATGGGCAATGATGTTGTTATCCTGGACAATACCAAGCTTGATAATCTAAATGGTCAAATCGATACCACTAGTGGCAATGTAATTAACGCTTCTGGAAACGTGATTACTTGGGAAGAAGCGTTGAAAAATTCGAGTTCAGTGAAATTCGACGTCGTGAACGGTCAAGTAGTGGGGATGAGCATTGCAGAAAACGATGCCACCAACAAAGCTAATACCTGGAACTCGTCACTTGGAAACATTAATTCAGTTCCATTCTTTGGTCTCCAGGGAAATCTTGGAGCTTCTGGAGGGATGATTGACACAAACACCGGCAAAACGGGTGGCTGGAACACTTCACTGAATGGTATAAACACAGTTCCGTTCTTCGGTCTTCAGGGAAATCTTGGTGCTTCTGGAGGGATGATTGACACAAACTCCGGAAAAACCGGGGACTGGAACACTACTCTCGGGAATACCAATATGTCCCCGTTTGGTAGTTTATTCGGAAATTTGGGTACCGGTGGTGTGATGATCGATACCAATTCTGGGAAAACCGGGGACTGGAACTCTACTCTAGGATCCACAAACATGTCACCGTTTGGTTTGCTTTTCGGGAATCTTATCACTGGTGGTATACGGGTGGACGAAGTAAAAACCAAAACAGACGACGCGAACACATCAATGGGCACATTAGGTAGTTTTTCGTTTTCGAGTACTATTACGAGTCTGGGTTCGGTATACAATAAACTTGTAGACATCTACAATCAGGCTAAGACCACAATTTCAAAACTCGGAGAAGTCGGTGATGGATCGTCTGGTGGCGGAAACAAAAGCTCGTCATATGGGTATACAGATCACGAAAAAACTGCCCGACAAGCAAATAATCGGGTCTACAACAACAATGTGAAAATTAACACTATAAACAACAACGGGAGCTCTGTTCAAACTTCCAAAGTGAAATCGGTGGTGTCCTAATTGGCAAATACATACACTGTAGGTCCTTCTGGCTCAGGGGCGGCCAGAACAGTTGATGGGGTGAACGATCAGGGAGAAATCAACGCAGCCCTTCAGGATGCAGCCGCTAACCCTGGAAGTACAGTCTATCTGGAAGGTCCTCACACATATGATATCTATTCAACCAATGTGAAGATAGGTTCCAATACAAAACTGACAGGAGATTCTACAGCCTGCCTGAAACTCCATAATAATGTAGGGTGGGCTTCCATGCTTCCAATCATCGGACAGATCGGAGGATCCGGAACAGCCACTCACGATGTTGAAATTTTTGGTTTCGAGATAGATGCAAACAGGTGGAACCAACCGGAGGACGAGGGAGATGCATTTCACAATTGTATAGGGATTACTGCATCTGCCTCTAATTTTGCCCGTAACATCTCAGTTCACAATATGAAACTGCATGACAGTCTCGGTGACGGTTTCAGGACGACCTACGGAGAAAACATCTCGTTTTTCAACAACGACGTAGATGTCATGGGTCACGAAGGTTCATTCTTCATTGAAGTTGTCGGCGGTGAAGTATACGGAAACGATGTGGTGCAGAAGTGTAATAGTGCCTTCCGTACTGACAACTCTCAGAACATTAAGATCCATCATAATACTATTCATAAATATAACAGCAGTCTGGCAAATGGAAACGGTGCTATTCAGATCGGAAACGAACCTGCCAGCTACGGGCATGCCCGCTTAACTCAGAACATCGATATTTTTGAAAACAAAATTTATGATGGTGCAGGAGCCGGTATTCTCTTGATGGATGCAATGGGGACTGCAGGCACTACTGCTCAGACAGTCCACATCTACAACAATACTCTGACCGGCTGCGGCTGGATGCGGAACATCAAGTATAATGGTGGGGTCTCAGTCTGGAAGTGGGGCAACGGGCTTACCATCGAGAATAATACAATAGATGGTTGTTATAATGCCGGTATAGTAGTTCATGGGGCGATAGCGTCAGGCTGTACAATGCAGGTCAATAACAACAATATCCTGAACACCAAAAACACATTGGCAACCGATCCTACAAGGATGTTATCAGTTTCCGGTTATGGCATTCTTAACGTCGTACCGTCACAAATAACAGTTACAGCAGAAAAAAATTATATAACTGGTAATGTAACAGGAAATTGTTACCAAGTTACACCGATTTCTATTTCTTCTGTCATCAACGGTGATTACACAAGTGGATCAACTCCCTCTCGGTATATTCCTCCCATCAGAATTATTCAAGAAGAACTTACGGACTATTACATTCCGGGAGAACCGAAGTATGGGTACATTAATGGAATTCCGTTTTTCTGGCAGGAAAAAGATGCTGACGGGGGAAAATCTGTAGGACAGCGAAAGCCTCCTGGATTTGTCGGAGAAAACCTTACAGACTTCAGTTTCAAGGGAGGCGAACTTGTCTTAGACTGCTACGCATTTGATATGGAGGATCTGTACGCAGCCATAGCTGCATTTTATGACACGTCCCGGGGCAGAGCTGTCCTTGAGCTTGGAGGTCCCTATAAAAACAAACAGGTCACTGGTCTTACAGTTGACCATAGCTCAAAACTCAGGATAACTGAAGATATCCCAGAGGATGCTCATCCCTATTCGATTCACTTCTTAATGGACAAACCGTTCCTCGAATCCACCACAAAAAGGGTAAGAGGCAGGCATGTATACGGCTCGACGAAATGGTCATCTGATGATACGTATGCAGGAAACCTCCTGAAAAATGCCTCTTTCGAGTCCTGGGCTCAGAATAATGAAATGACTTGGCAGACCGAAGCAAGTGTGGCTGACAATGAATGGCGCTGTGTAAGGTGGACTCCTGAACTCCGACAGTATTGTGCCATCGCAGCGACGGGCACAGCAGATAAAAAAATAATGATAAAGAACCCAGGGGAAAACTGGAGACTCCCTACTGGACTTCTTTCCCTCTCAAACAGAAACAATAATTGGCGTGGGCTTGTATGGTGTGCTGAATGGGGTATCTGGGTTGCATCAGCAGCCTCAGGAACCACAGGCTATATGTGTGCAAAATCCTCAGACGGCGACAGCTGGACAGCCGTAGCAACCCCCGCAGGTGCAGATGGAAATGCTTGGGGTTATGCACTTTGGATTCCTCCGAATGAAACTTTGACCACAGGAAGAGTGATTCTGTTTGCCTACTCTGGGACGAACAGAATAATGTATTCTGATGACCAGTGTGCTACCTGGGCTCAGATCGCTTCCCCCCTTGAATCAAACAACTGGCTGAGTGCTGCATATTCACCTGAACTACAGAGAATTGTAGTAGTTGCATATGGTGGTTCATCTACTCAAAGAGTAATGACCTCTGACAATTTCGGAGCAACCTGGACCGCCCAAGACTCCCCTGCAAAAAAATGGACTTCTATTGTATGGGCTGGAGCACTATCCAGTTTTGTAGCGGCCAGTGAGGACGGCGGACCTCAGCAGGTAATGTCGTCTCCAACAGGATTGGGCGGTTCCTGGACCCTGCAGAATACTCCGGTTCGCGGGAGTATAGTGCATCCCGGAACAGGGACAGATGTCTCCACGGCGACCTCCACTACACCAGAAGGACATGTCTATAGTTCAGGAGTCACTGCTTACAGTAGTCAGTACCCCGGTGGTCCAACCCTTACAATAAATGCCCTCTCAAATGGCCACATATGGAGAATTGACCGGGTATTTTGTCAGCTGAGGACAGCTCAAGCAGGACAGACTGCTTGGCTGAAAATCACGGCACAAACAGCGACAAAACCCGAAACTACTCTTGCGGAATGGCCGAGCACATCAACGTCATACGAGCAAAAAACGCTCGATGTAATTTTTGAATCAGCAGCAAACGAGGCAGTAACGATAAAATGTTACATAAAAACCTATAATTCTTCATACAAAGCTTATACAACCCTGATAGGTTATACTGTTACTGAGTTCGACGGATCCGGAGGATCCACGATTGAATATACCTATCACCAATGGCGTGAACTTAACTGGAGTCCGGAGCACATGATGTTAGTTGCAATCTCTCAGACGGGAGATGGCAATGGGGTCATGAGGTCCACAGATATAGCAAATTGGGTTTTAGGGAGTGTTCCTGCCGATAATGCATGGGTGTCCATCTGTAACGCTCCTTACCTTAACGAGTTTATGGCAGTTGCAACTTCCGGTAATGGCAACGGGGTAATGTCTTCAAACGATTACGGACGAATCCGGGCTCCTACAGGATGGACTCTTGAAACAGAAGGCCAGGCGAGAACCGATACAACCGCTCATGATGGTTTTTATGCTCTCGAAATCACCGGTGACGGAGTGACCGAGGATAGAGGACGCACAGTCCAGTTTGTGAAATTTGATCCTGGTGTTTCCTATGTTTTATCTGCCTGGGGAGGGGCTTCCGGCCTTACTTCGGGAAAACTTTCTGTTGACATCTTCAGTGGGAATTCTATAATTACTCAACTTCTTTGGGACGCTGACGGTGAATAC
This sequence comes from uncultured Methanosarcinales archaeon, assembly GCA_964434965.1. Classification (GTDB taxonomy): domain Archaea; phylum Halobacteriota; class Methanosarcinia; order Methanosarcinales; family Methanosarcinaceae; genus Methanosarcina. The sequence goes on along the minus strand of CAYSWX010000010.1, from coordinate 63,030 downwards.
AATCAAAAACAAAATACAGTCAGGTTCGATACTGCACCCACAGATGCATATATTCGGGTTCATGGGATAGGGACTCTTAATTCTGGAGCAAAAGTATTCTGTGACGATGTCCTGCTATGCAGGGCTTCGGATTTCGAGTTGGGAACTACTGGATCTGATATAATCACATATGGGAAAATGGACGTTGTTCCTGATGTAGAGGTAGCGGCAATCTCATCATCAACGGGGACTGGAGAAACAGCAGGGCAAACAAAGACCTATGTTTCTCCAAACACGAACTCTGAATACAGCACATCTTACAGCGTCGAATTCTCAGTTACGCTGCCAGCCCTGACTGACGGAAAGAAGTATCGGATAGATCAGGTTTCTTGCGGTCTTGCAACAGCTAATGTTTCCGGGTTGACTGCTTACATGAAAGTCACTATACAGGCAGCCAGTATCAACAGAGGAGCCGAAACTCAGCTTGTAGCCTGGACTTCTACTACAAGGTTATCAAACTATGCGAAAAAAATCTTCAACACTGAGATGTACTCTGGGGCGAATGAGGCTGTAACACTTAAATTTTATATGAAAACCTCCGGAAAAGCTGGTAGGGCTTATGCTGACAATATTTCATATGTATACACAGAAATTATTCCAAGTGTTACTTCTTCAGCTATCCGTATATACAACACCGCAGATACCCTCACAGTGATGGAGTGCTGTAATGAACTTCGCCCGGGATGCAGGATCGCTATCAATGCGGATGGTACAGGAAACTATCAATATTCTGAGAACTTTGCCGATCAGACCTATGAATTCACGGTAACCGATTCAGCAGGAACTACCTATTATGATGATCAGAAAATGCTCTTGATCGGTGCAACAGGGTACCTCGTTTTTAAATTTGATACGAAAGACCCGATCTCAGGAGTGCCTTATATTGTCCTCAATGTAGTGTCCGGATCTCCGCAGATCTACATTGCTGCTGACAGCAACGGAAGCCCTGGACCATGGAAGGCAATTGACGGGAATGCTTCAACACAGCTGGAAAATGCACAGGCTTACAGGCTCTTGAATTCTGATGGAAATTTAGTACTGAACAGTCTAACGAAGTTCCATTTAAAGATAGCTTCAGACGGCACTAATCTGCTCCGTATCAATTCAATCTTCATGCATGCTGATATCGTTACGATTGATGTGGAGCGCCCGAAAATTTACAAGGGCATGGTGAATACATTTGGGGCAGTCGTTGATGGCACCTCAAGCGCGATAGTGACTCTGAAATATAGGGATGCAAACATGCTGGTGTGATCATGATAAGATGGGTGACTACCAGGCTGGTGATAGAAAAACCAGCTACACATGAAAAATATTATCCAAAGGTTCTTTCAGCGTCTACTCAATCATCTTATCCTTTTTCGATCAGCTATGCAAATATCGAAATTGCCAGCAATGCGCTCGGGAGTACGTCAAGCTATATCAGTCAGGTCCGTTTTGATGATATTGTCAGACTACAGGTTTCGGTGAAGTATAATCCAAATCAGAAAACTGTCTGGCAGGACATATTTCATGGAAGGATTGTAGACATAAACGCACAATTCGGTACAAACAACAATGTGAAGTTGTATTGCTGGGGACACGAAGCTGATGCAGAAACTGCACTCATAGAAGAAACAAAGGCATATACGAGTCCCACTGATGCAAAAACCTTGTTATCTTACTTCTCTAAATACCTAAGCCGGCTGACATATTCAGATTCGTATGCAAATGCCGGAGTTAGTCTTCCTACCTATGACAGTGTTGCTAACCAGACATACATGAGTGACCTATTCAGTGACATTGAAAAGGTATCCGGATCTGACTGGGCTATCAAAACAATACCAACGTACAGCAGCAATGGAAACCTGAGTAATGTCTATTTGCAATGGAAACCGTTTCCAACAGTACCTACCCAACAGTATAAAGTGATTGAAGGCACTGCCAGGCTTCTTGATGCGGACTTTTCATCTTCCGGAAAGAAAGTAAGGACAGCTTACCGGATGTTCGGAGATACCCCCTCCGGAGGTGCTCAATACACTGGCTATGCTGAAGACGCAGCATTGATTTCAAGATACGGGAAGAGGACCGGCACAGATACACAAACCTGGATAAAGTCAAATTCGTTGTGTGCGTCACTGGCATCGGGTGTACTTTCCGAATTGAAAACTCCAGAAATATCCGGGCAGGTTGTTTTGATGGGTACTCCCGAGGCACAAACATGTGATCTTGTTTACTGTAAAATCCCTTCCGAAGACTTGAACGGCGAGCAGGTAAACGGCAATTTCCCAGTTTACCGCGTCCAGCATGATCTTACCGAAACTGAATTCGAGACGACTTTGGACCTCGGAGAACTCAGAAAAGACTTCTATGATTATATTGGTCAGATTTCAAAAACAGCAAACAAATGCAAAAAGAACCAGGTGAAATGAATAATGAAAAACTTACTGAATTTATATTATTCCCATACCATGTTTTGTCTCACAGGTGTTTCTTATATCTTCTTTGGATCGCTAACTTGTTTATATACATAAATGGTAGCCTTAACCAAAATCTTATTTTTCTATTTACAGGCAGATTTTCGTAGTTCATGAATGATTTTGTATTATGGATGAAGCCTTGATAAGTCATTGTTTATCACCTATTATCTTTTCAAGTTTCTCAATACGCTCCTCTGCTTTTCTAAGTTCCTTTTCCAGTAATCCAATTGCTCTACGATGTCCAGATTCACTAATCTCTGCGTCTTCTTTTTTTTCTCGTAATTTATCAATTTCTTCACTTCCGCTTTCTAAGAAATCAATAGCGCCCTCCAGATCTTTTAGAATCCGTTCTTGATTATAAATCCAGTCAGAAGATGTCTCTCTGTATTGCCTGCAGCGCTCCCATTTTTCATATTCATCTTCGTACGTTTCTTTCAGTACCCCGATTGATTTTTCGTAACTCAATTACTTTTCACCTTCTTATTATTTTATTCTTTCATATTAACATGTACGTATTACATTTAAAAATGCAAATTGTTAACACTGTTAACAATTAATATATCTGGACATCCATAATTATATATTAATGCCTCAATCAATTACCATCCCGACCTCCACAGATTCCTCAGTAAAACTCCAGGCACTCATCAACAATGCAGGCAATACACCCACTGAATTTGTTTTTTCAGAAGACAACAACATCGAAGTCTCTTCCCCTATTCGTTTTTATCCAGCTGTGAAAGTATCTGGAAACGGTGTGATCTTCCACATGAAGGACCGGGCTTCTAAGTCGATTTTTCCCTCCATGACTCCTGTAATCGGAGCAAAGTCTTACGGCGGGACTGGGTTTGAATTTTCAGGATTGGTCTTTGATGGGAATTCAGACAGCCAAACAGTCCCATTAGGAAAAGGGTTTCATAATTTTATAGGACTCAATGGAGCCTCAGACATCGCGATACATGATATTCACCTGCATGATAGTACAGGGGACATGGCCCGCTTAACGAATGTAAAATTTGTGAAATATTATAAAAATAACGTGATCAGATGTGGGCATGATGGGCTCTATGTTGATGGTGGATCAAATATCAAAGCCTGGGACAATCATACTGAACTCAGGACAAATAGTGCCTTGCGGCTTAGACATGTAAGTAATGGGCATCTCTATAATAATTATATAATTAATAAAATCGGTGGTGGTGCTTCCTGCCCAGGCATTCAGATTGAGAATTCCATATCTGGGAGAACGTCAAAGAACATCTTAATAGAAAACAACGAAATCCGGAACGTATGGGGGCCAGGAATATGGATTATAGGTACTGATAACACTTCGTTGAGTGCCGCATCCAACCTCACCGTGAAAAACAATTTGTTTTTCGATTGTGGGAACATGGACGGGGATTATCATCATCTTCCAGGGGTGGGGGGGATTGTAGCTACAGGCTGGAATAATCTTGATGTTTCATACAACACATTTGACAAATGTAAGGGTTATGGGGTCCTGTTTGGATCGTATTACGGTTCAGCACACGGGTCAGGTTATAAGGCAACTATATATAGAAACATTTTTACCGGGACGAGGAAGGCTAATACAGTTGGGACGGCTTCTGGGTCTCCTGTCGCAAAACTAGACTCTAAATATACAGGTGTAGTCGTTTCTGAAAACTGTTTTTACGATAATGCCATGGACCCATATGGTGTGAAACCTGTAAATTCAATGACTAAGAATCCTCAATATGTATCTACTTCCGATTATCACTTGCGGGCTAACAGCCCGTGTAGATTCACAGCAGGCTATCAGCTTGGTAGATATAACGGGACTGGAGTTCCTGATACTATCACAAACCCATCAAAACAACCTGCTTTCTTGAAATTCAAATGCTCTGAAGAAGAACTCGAAGTATTAAAAAGATCGATTCCAAATAACACGATTTTAAGGAGGGATTAATATAGTAACAATTGATAACCGCCTGCGTGAAGCTTCTCCTGATACAGTGTATCGAGATGCAGATTTTATTGATGTAGGTGGAATGAACGATGCCAGATACAGGAATGTAATGTTGTTTGACCTGAGTGAATACACAGAAGTCAATAATGCAACTCTCTCTTTGTATTGGTATTACCCTGCAGGAAGCTCAAGATCTGAAGATACTGTAATTGAAGTTTACAGGCCTGCTTCTTCCTGGAACCCAAGTTATGTAAGCTGGAACAAGAGGGATAGTGGAGTTGCCTGGGTGAATGCAGGAGGGGACTGGTATGATAAAAATGGTATTTTGCAGGGAAATACCCCATATGCTACGCTGACTATCAAGGGCAGTACCCTTCCAGACAACAGGTATTACGAACTGGATGTAACAGATCTGGTAAAAGAGTATGTTAGCGGAAAGTACGCAAATACTGGCTTCTTCATAAAAGCAAGAAATGAAAACAATAATTATATTGCTTTCTACAGTAACGAATGCGGAAACGAAAGTAAGGTACCAAAACTTAACATGACAAACAAAACGTCTTCAGTAAACGAGACCTGTGTAATGGTTTCATGCGACTCTCGAAAAGAAGCAGAAGACTTAATCCCTGAAGTCAAGAAAATAATAGGGGAAAAGGAAATCAGTATATGGACTAAGGATAAGGTATAGACTTGTCTTGAGAATGTTTTGGTACTCCCAGCTCTGGCCAAGGGCAACCACATACAAATTAACGCTGCCCTGAAACTTGCCTCATCCAAACCTGGAACTGTAGTCCTGCTCTCCGAGCCCAAGGTATATGAGATAGCAGACAGTCTGTTGTTTTATAGTGGAGCAATATTGGAGGGAGTTAAGGGAGCCGTAATAAAACTGGCTCCTGGGTTGCCAGTCTGGGGCGGGCGTGACAGCAGCATTTCAGAAAAGAAAGCGATGCTTATGATTGGAGGCCGTTCTGCAACCGGCGTTACAATAAGAAATCTAATTGTTGATGGCAGTCAGAGCGACTATTACCCTGACGTCAGGCTTGGAACTTCCTGTTATAACATGGCAACCATAGTAAACTGCAATGGATTAACAATCCAGAATGTTACATTCCAAAACGGATGTAATGATGCCATGCTTATTTCGAGCTCCGGCAACATAGTGATAGATGCAGCAACTGTAAACAAATGTGGACACGACGGCGTATATGCCTATCATGTAAACGGCATTACAGTTAAGAACTCTAAATTTATTAACAGAACAAATTCGTCCGTCAGGTTCGATACAGTTTCAAATGGAAATATGCTTGATTGCAACTGTTCAACTTCTGGAGGAGGGTTCTGTGGTCTTGAATTGCAGGGCAACCTCAAAAACGTAACTGCTAAAGGGAATTATATCAGAGGATTGCCCTATCCTGGAATCGTGTCTCTCGGAGCTACAATGTCAAATGTAGTCATAGAGGACAACACAATAGAAAAGTGTAAGAGTCCTGGAATTAATGCACCTGGTGCGATATTGAGAAACAATGTCATCCGGTGAGCCTGCATGGGCTCATCTGTTTTCCTTTTTTTTCTGTCAATTACTGAACGATATATATTAATATGGCATTAACACTCTATTAATATGATATATATGGTCCAAGCGATTATAAACATTGATGAACGCACTAATCGAGTTTTGAATCTTGTCAAGGCTAAATATGGTTTAAAAGACAAAAGTGCCGCTATTAATAAAATGGCCGAAGAGTACGAAGAAGAGATTTTAGAGCCGGAGTTAAAACCTGAATATATTGAAAAACTGAAAAGAATAGAAAAGCAAAAAACAATAGGACCTTTTGATACTGTTGATGAGTTGAAAGCATATATTTGCAGTTTACCCGATGAGGATTAACCTTTGTACAGAGTGGAAATCAAGGACGAGCTTTCTAACAAGTTAAAAAAGCTCCAGAAAAAGAATATTGTACAGTTCACTGCAATATTCAAAAAAGTAGAAGAGATCCAAAGGGATCCTCATCGGTACAAAAACCTAAAGGCTCCGATGAATCATTTAAAAAGAGTTCATGTTGATAAACATTTTGTTCTAGTTTTTTCTGTCGATGAGAAATCAAAGACCGTGACCCTGGTAGATTATGATCATCACGACAATATTTATTAATTCTGTTTTTTAAACCTCATCTAACATACTACGGACTTTATCATTTCTCATGATCATCTCAATTACGTGCATCAGTTTTTCCTGAGATGTTTGAGCCTCCTGCATTGCACCCAAATTCAAAGGCAGGCCACATTGAGTACAGTACGAAGACGCTGGACCATTCTCTTTCTTGCAGCGAGGGCACGTTATACTCATGAGTTCCGGGAGAGAATCTTCCTTTTTCTTTTTCCCGTAGATGCCCAGGATAGTTTCATCGATCTGTTTTCCGGAAAGGTGGACATAAGTTCCGGACATTTTCGACCCGGGTGTCCATCCAAAATTAATATCCATCTGAGCTTCAGTGAGATGTTGTGCATACATAGTTGCTCTTGAGTGCCTGAAAAGATGTAAATGTACTCTCTTTTCCATTCCGACTTTTTTGGCAGCATTCTTCAGGACCATACTCAACGCACTATGCCACATAGGTTTCCCTTTTCGTGCTCCCTCTAAATTTACGAAAACATAATCATCCCTATCGTTCTTATTTGGGTGATAATCCAGCCAGTCAGCAATTGCTGACATAGAAAACATCAGCCTTACTCTCCTTGCTCCAGTTTTTCCCTTCACGTTCAGTGTTGCTCCGTACTCATCAAAACTAATGTTTTTTATTTTTAATTCACCGATTTCTCCGATTCGGCAACCACTGTCAAAAAGTACAGAAATTAAGGCCTTATCACGAGGATTATTTGCTGCATCTATCAGTAGCTTCACTTCTTCTTCTGTGAACAAATCTTCTGGGAGTTTTTGAGAACACTTCTTGATACGAGTATTGACCCATGTAGCTGCGTTCTGTTCTCCCTGAAGATATCTGAAAAACTTTTTTAATATCATCTTAATGTGCTGCTTCGTGGAATCTGCGAGATTGGATCTCTCTATTCCTGCTACAATTGCCTGCACATCAATTTTATTCATATCCTTGAAACCCTTCTTTGCTTCAGGAGCATACCGATGCAATATGGTAATGCAGTCAAGGATTCTCAAAGAACCGATGCCTTCCGCATACATGTAATTCTCAAAGTCTAATATTGCTTCCTTGTTCTCTTCCAGATAAGTTGCATTCCTGATTTTTTCTTCAGTTCGTGGCAAACGAACATAAATATCCTTGTCATATATTCCCATACAGTACCTCCAAGTAAACCGAGAATAAAAGTAACATCCAAGCGGACTGAAACTAATAGGAATTGCAAATCACAAAATTAATTCTAACCAAAACCTTTAAAACTGGTGTTTGCAGGAATAAACATCTCTTAAGAAGAAAATAGACTTCCCGGAAATCAGAAGATAAATTCTGCCGCTAAAGGGGATTAAAGTCCCTGAAATCCGGAGATCAGTGTTTCCACTAAATAAATAACCAGCTTTGAGCGTATTAAATCCTTTAAATTGGATTTGCTCTAAATAGAAAAGAGTCAATTCTTAAAAATAAGACTCCTTACATTATTATTGCCCTGAGATATACAGGTTGCTGGAATAGTAAAAAAGGAGTTTCTCCTTAAGAAGTACAGGCATAACTCAGGTAAATTATTCGTTCGAACCGGATAAAGAATTAAATACCATTCGGACATGTAACGCTTAGATTAACTGACGCTTAGATTAAACTAAAAGTCAAGTTCAAATAACAGAATATATGTATAGATAGTCAGAGATTAGAAAGGGTGAAATGATGTCGTATATCGGTTTACAGCAGGATTCTGGAGAATATAAGATCCAAAAGATACATGCTCGGGAGATCCTGGACTCAAGGGGAAATCCCACAATTGAAGTTGATGTGTTTACACCTAAGGGATTTGGCAGGGCAAGTGTACCTTCAGGAGCTTCCACGGGTACAAACGAAGCCCTTGAACTGCGTGATGCAGACCCCAACAGGTATGGAGGAAAAGGAGTCCTGACCGCAGTCAAGAATGTAAATACCATTATCCAGAAGGAACTGCTCGGGCTTGATGTGCGAAGCCAGCGGGAAATCGATGAGCTTATGATCGAGCTCGATGAGTCCGAAAACAAATCGAACCTTGGAGCAAACTCTATTCTTGGTGTATCCATGGCAGTTGCAAAAGCCGCAGCTGACTCTCTTAATATGCCCCTTTATCGCTATTTCGGTGGTTCTAACGCTTTTACCCTTCCAGTACCCACAATGAATGTGCTGAACGGAGGCAAGCACGCAGGAAACGAGCTTGCAATTCAGGAATTCATGATTCAGCCCAAGGGCGCAGAATCCTTCTACGAAGCCCTTCAGATCGGGGCTGAGATCTATCATACCTTAGGGAAGCACCTTGAGAAAAAGTACGGACGCTCTTCTACGAATGTGGGCTATGAAGGCGGATATGCCCCCAAAATGAGCGAGTCCACAGAAGCCCTTGACGCTCTTGTTCACGCAATTGAAGAGGCAGGCTACACCGAGTCCGAGGTCACAATAGGTCTTGATGCCGCAGCAAGCGAATTCTATGAAGAGGAATTCTATAACATTGACGGGAAGAAACTGGCTGCTCCGGAACTGCTTGACTACTATGTTGAACTTGTAAATTCCTACCCCATCCTTTCTATCGAAGACCCCTTCTATGAGGAAGCCTTCGAAGACTTTGAAGCCCTTACCAGTGAACTCTGGGACACGATCATCGTAGGTGATGACCTGTTTGTCACGAACATTGAAAGGCTCTCAAAAGGCGTGGACATGGGAGCAGCAAATGCTCTTCTTCTCAAAGTTAACCAGATCGGCTCAATTTCTGAAGCCTTTGATGCCGCAAGCATGGCTTCAAGAAACGGCTACACAGTAATTGTAAGCCACCGCTCGGCCGAAACCGAAGACACCACCATCTCAGACCTCGCAGTTGCGATAGGAGCTGAAATGATTAAGACCGGAGCTCCGGCACGTGGCGAGAGGACTGCAAAATACAACCAGCTCCTCAGAATAGAAGAAGACCTGGGTGAAGTTGCACATTACGTGCAGCTCTAACCTTTTTTTTAATTCATTTATTTACTTTGGCATAAAAGTGCTTTCAAGTACTTTCATTTTTTGTGCCTGATATTTGGAAAATTTCGTGTGCTTTTTTGATCGTGATCCATTGTTTTTGATCTTGAGCTGATCCCAAAACTTAAAATTGCTTCTCTGAATCCTGTATTCGGAATAATCAATTGAGTTTTATATCACGAAAAACAATTCAAATAATTTAATGACTTGAGAATAAAATTGGTTTTGGGATGAGCTCCTTAACTATTAGTCCTGATTCTTTAATTTCATCGGTTCTTAGTTTCATTTCTCCTTTAACTTCTGATTTCCATTGACTCCTACACCTGATTCTTGGCATATCTTCTGACTTCGGCTGATTCGTATTAAGTCAGCTGGTTCTATTCCTGGACGGCCTGAAAAGTATTATCTGCAATTCCTATCCAGCATCTGCAATTCCTATCCAGCGTCGAAACCCGGCTGTAGCCCGCTTTGAGAGGAATCAAAAAGCAAAGTTGTCCTCGCTTGCCAGAAAATTACTTTAATTTACTTCCCGCAACCACTTTTGATATTACCAATAAGTATCAGCGCTTCTGCCAGCCTGTCTGGCGGCTCTGCCCAAAAAGTAAATAAAGCACAAAAAAGTGCAGCTGAAAAAAGTAAAAAATAAGTTGAAAATGAGTATTTTAACTTACCTAATTCGGTTTTATTTATGTTAGTACAGGTTTCTTGTAATTTCATAGTTGGCTTTTCAGGAGCTTCCTTTTTGCCTATTCTTTCCTTCTTTTATTTTCGAGAAAGGACGCTCTCCTTCGTCGAGCGTACAAGAATGGTTTGGTATAAAGAGTGCTGTTATCGGGGCAGAAGTATTGTGCTCTCTTCCCTGCATCAGAAACAGCTTTATATCAGCCCCATAAAAATGAATACAGAAGTGTAAATATCAGGAATGCTCAAAAAATCCAGATCTGTTTTATTAATTGAATACTCCAGAAGTCTAAAGATCCTTAGCAATTTAACGCCTTGAAGTTTAATAACTTTAAGACCTGGAACGCTGAGCAAGTTGGAATTCCCTGAAGGTTTGAAGGTATAAGGTCAACTGAAAATTCTGGCTGTCTGGTCGGGCCAAGGAGTTTATCCAGATGTATGAACTGAAAATCGCTTTAAGGCAGGTATTGTCCAGAAAAAAGCAGACCCTTTTTGCTATACTCGCTGTTGCTCTGGCAGTTGCCGTGATCACGGTAATGATGGCAATGCTTTCAGGTTTTCAGGACGAGCTTGTGACTTCAAGCATAGAAAATAATCCCCATATTGTAATCAGTCCTCAGGATGAGGAAGAAGAGTTCATTCATCTTTACAGGCATACATCAACCCTTGTTGCTGAAAAGGAAGGAGTTACAGCAGTATCCCCCAAATATCTGGGTCAGGCTGCGCTTGAATATCGGGATAATGCCGAAGGGGTTTCTCTTCAGGGAATTGACCCTCAGGCTGAAGAGAATGTTATGAGGGTAAGTGAGGATGTTGTAGAAGGGGACATCATGGCCCTTGTCCATACAAAATACGGGATCCTGCTGGGAGATAAGCTTGCAGAAAACCTTGAAGTCCATGTAGGAGATCGAGTAGATGTCGTTTTTCCGGGTTCGAAAACAACTTCTTTTAAGGTCATAGGGCTGATCCATACCGGCACTGCTGCAGATGAGGTTACAGCTTATGCAAGGCTCGATTCGGTGCAGGAATTTTTTAACGAGCCAGGAGTTGTAAGCACTATAGGAGTCAGGGTTGCAGACCCTTATCAGGCAGACGCAATTGCAGCTTCAATTGAGAGAGAAACAGGGCTTGATGCCGTAAGCTGGATAGAAGCAAACGCTGAAATTCTCAACCTTCTGGAAACCCAGATGGTCTTTGTAAACATTTTTTATCTCCTTATTTACGGGATTGCAGGTTTCGGGATTGCAAACACCCTGATTACCATCGTTGCCCAGAGGACAAGGGAAATAGGTATTTTAAAAGCGATGGGTGCTTCTCAAAAGAGCATAATGGTTGTATTTCTTTTCCAGTCCCTGGTCCTCGGAACTATGGGTCTGGTTCTTGGCATCATTCTCGGTTACATTGTGACCATTGCCTTGCAGAGCTATAAAATTGAAGTCCCTCAGGAAATGTATTTTGGGCTTCAGACTCTCCCTCTTGAGGTAAAGCCCCTTAATTTTTTATATGCTTCATTTTTTGCTTTGATAGTCAATTTAATCTCAGGCATCTACCCTGCAAGGAAAGCTGCAAAACTTGACCCTGTAAAAGCCATTGAAAAAGCCTGAGCAGAGAGATTATAACCCTCAACGATTAAGGTATTTCAGGTACTCAGTATTTATCGTATGTGCGTAGTCAAACCCGGATCAGCAAACTAATTAAGGGAAGGTTAATAACTGTTTATTTTCCAAAAAACGTTTTTATTCCTATCAAAATAACAAATATTCCAAAAGCTTTTCTCATGAAATCAATTGGAAGCTCGTTTGCGAATTGTGCTCCAAATTTTGCACCGATAACCATTGCAAGACAGATAATGATACCAGCATACAAATCAGTATTTCCTCTTTTATAGTATTCAAGAAATGCAAGTATCCCAACCGGCGGAAGCAGCGCAACCAGAGAAGTTCCCTGGGCTTTCAGCTGGGAAAATCCCGCTAAAAACACCAGTGCAGGAATAATTATAACTCCGCCACCAATCCCAAATAGTCCACTCAAAATGCCTGCTACAATACCAATCATTAAATAGATCATTAAATCACTCATAAGCCAACCGCTCCAAACATACTTTTAACATTTCATAGAATCATAAAGAAGAGTTTTTCTTTGAACAATAACTACAAAAAGCTGTCCCGAGAGCTACTCTTATAGCTAGATCAGGACGGAGTTCTGCAAGAGTCATTCAAGTTCCCAATTTTCAGTCTTCTATTTTATCCGTCTAAGAATAAGTCTCGGATTAAGAACAGGTTTCGGACTTATTTTTACATAGGATTTGGGGATTATTTAAGTTAACAGTATCATACAGAAAATATGCAGGGCTGCCACTTATGGTAATATGGAAAAATCCGAAACTTGCAGAAAGGTCGTACTTGAATGGATAAATCATGGGTTAAGAGGGTAACTATTTTTCTTAAATAATTTACCCCTGAAAAATCTGGATTTCTCCAGATATCTGAATATTTATCTCTTTACCTAAAGTATCTTAAACACTTAGAAGTTCTACTATTTTTTATGATCTGGACCTCTCTTTACCTTCCAATCATTTTTCCTGCGCAACAAATATTTAAAATAAGCTATAAGTTATTATCCAGAAGCAGATATATAAACTGTTTACCATTACAAAGTATTTTATAAGCATTCTACCGTTACAAAGTATTTACCAGACCGGACTTAAAACTAATTATCATAACCGGGTTAAAGAGGCGCTTTTATGATCAAAATCGAGTTACACGGCACATACAACCTTTATTATGCGATTCTCGGAATGCGGAACCCCATGAATTCCTGGCACCTTATGGACAGCAGTGAACCTGATCAGGCAGGGAACTGCACACTCGGGGAAAAAGACCTTAACCTTGCCCAGCGCCTGACCCTCGCAGGAAACGAGCACGGCAAGTTTCTCAGGTTCATTACAGTCTGTTTTGACCTTACAGCTCCCCTCTACTGGTGGAAAGAGTTTGACACCTACAAGTTCACAGAAAAAAATTCAACATCCACAATGCATAAGCTGACCAGCAAGGACCTGGCTCCACACGATTTTTCCTTTGATACCATGAATGAATACAGGAATGCCCAGATCCGGCACATCAATGACCTTATCAAAGCCTACAAATCCCGTGAGGGGGACAGTGAAGAGGACAATGCATACCGGAAAGCAATTTTCAGGGAACTTGTCCAGGACCTTCCAAGCGCTTACATGCAGAAAAGGACAGTAATAACGAACTACGCCGAGCTAAGGAACATTTATTTCCAGCGCCGCCACCACAAGCTTGACGAGTGGAAGGACTTCTGCGGCTGGATGAAAGAAAAGCTTCCATATGCTGAAGAGCTTATCTGCGTGGAAAAAGACGAAAACAAAAACTAAAAGCTAACAGTTAAAAAGCAGTCGATTTGCAGGGGTTTTAAGGCCCTGCTTTCATTTTTTTTGGAAAGAGCCGCCAGACAAGCTGGTGTGGTTTCCCATACCTTTTGAATTCAATTTCCACCTTTCCAATTCCCACCTTTCGGGATAAAAGGATATTTTCTGATCTATATCCTTACTTATTTTTTTGGAAATGGGCGCCAGACAAACGAGCGAGAATATTTTTATAATTTTTAATTGAAATTCCCATTTTAGAATTGAGATTTCCAGATTTATTCAACTTTTCACCTTTTTGAAGGCTTCAAATTGAATATTTGCAGTATGAAAAACGTAAAGGTTATAGGGCTAAAAGTTTTTTCTATCTCTTCACCTTTATTCTTGTATAATTATAATCTGTTGATGGTCTTCGATCTGTGAAGTAAATGGATAAAAATTATGACCGAACTTGAAAAAACAGTTACTCTCGGGCGAGGTGTAGTCCTTGCAATTCTTATGGTTATAGGCTCAGGACTGCTTGGCTTGCCCGGACTGATAGCGGATGCAGGAACAGTGCAGGAAGTGGTCTTTGGCTGGCTTCTGATCATCCTTGCTGTAATGCCTCTAATTCAGATCTGTGCAGAGCTCGGAAGGAAATTTCCCTGCTCAGGTGGACTTTTCCATTATGCCCGCGAGGCTGTAGGAGAGTGGGGAGGGTACGCAGTAACTGCTCTAGTCTGCGGTTCCTTTATCCTCGGAGAGCCCGCAGTTGCCCTTATTGGCGGAGAATACCTGCAGCATCTCTTTGACCTGCCTGATTTCGGGGTTCATTTGCTGGCTTTTCTCATTATCACAGCTATGACTCTTATTACAATTGCCGGGGTCAGGCTTGTTTCCTTTTTCAACTACGTAGCCGTAGCTATACTGCTGTTCCTGATTGCTGCGCTAACTTTCTATAACTTCGATTTCTTTTCCTCAGGGCTCATTTTTTCTATAAAGGCTCTCTCTGGTGCATCCGGGATTGCAGGCCTGAATCCGGGTATTTCTGATTTAGGGAATTCCAATCCTTATCCTGACCCCTATAATGTCTGGAAAATATCTGCCCTGCTCTTCTGGGCTTTTCTTGGCTGGGAAAATATGTCCTTTGGTCTGGGAGAACTCCAGAATCCTGAAAAAAACGTCAAACGGGTTTTCTGGCTTAGTTTCGGGATTACAATCTTTATTTACCTTATGCTTGCGATCACAAGTATAGGTGCGGACGCGAACGGAATTCCCCTCAGCGGGGCATCTGGACTGGTGGAACTGGTTAAGTTTACGCCTCCGGGAAATTTACTTATCTGGCTGATGGCGATAGTCATCGTTGCCAACGTAACCAGCTGGAATTTTGCCTCAAGCCGCCTTGTCTATGCATCAGGAAAAGAAAATGTGCTTCCGGCTTACCTGGGAAAACTTTCGAAGCGCGGACAGCCCATGGTAAGCATTTTGAGCATGTATATTGTTTTTGTGCTGGTGCTCTTGGGGACTTATGTGTTCAGGATCCCGATTTCTTCTCTCCTCATGCTCACAAACCAGAACTTCCTCTTCCTCTACGGCTTTGTCCTGCTCTCCTACTGGAAGACCGAAACCGGCTGGAGGCGCTGGATCTACTCAGGGCTTTCCCTACTTTCGCTTTCCTTCCTGGTTTCGGGGTTCACATGGAAAATTATCTATTCTGTTGCCCTTACGGGAATAGGGTATTATGAATTTGTCAGAAAGACTGGAAAGCAGAAAGACAGGGAAGAAAAAGCGGCTTACACGACTTATTCAGAACTGTAAACCCCTATTTTTTCTTATTCTGAACTGTAAACCCAATCTTTAAATCATAACCCGTAAATATAGACTTGCTAAAAAATTTTGGTGAAGTTATCTACCCTTGCCTTATACTTTAGCTTATCTCAGCCTTACTCTTTACTTGCAAATATATAAATAGCTCAAAATATATTTGCGGATGAATTTAGTCGAAACACCTAAGAGGAAAAATGAGTAAATTAGAAAAAACAATTACCCTCAGGAGGGGACTGGGGCTTGCAATCTGCATGCTTGTTGGTACAGGAATTCTGGCACTGCCAGGTCTCGCGCTCGATGCCGGAAGTGCCCATGAAGCAGTTCTTGGCTGGTTCCTTATCGCCCTTATTGCAGTCCCTCTTATCCATATCTGCGCCCGCCTCGGCCTGAAGTTCCCTTCAACTGCAGGGCTTACAGGGTATGCTGAAGAAGCCGCAGGTCCCTGGGGAGGTTATGCAGTCTCATACCTTGTAGGCGGTTCTTTCTTTTTCGGGCTTCCTGCCGTTGCTCTCATTGGCAGCGAATATATGAAGCAGCTTTTCAGCCTGTCCGACTCAGGTGCAGCTCTATTTGCAGTCCTTCTTGTTACATTGATGTTTATCTCAAACCTGGCAGGAATGAAAGCAATTTCCATGATTAACTACGCAGCTCTGGCTGTGCTCTTCCTGCTTACAGGGCTGCTTATTGCTTTCAACCTCGATTTCTTCGGTTCTGGGCTCGAGGTTGCCGGTGAAGCTCTCAGGGGCGGTGAAAACATAGACCTGGGAAATGTATGGAAGGTTTCAGCCCTTCTTTTCTGGGCGTTCCTTGGCTGGGAGAACCTTTCTTTTTCCCTTGGGGAGATAAAAGAACCCCAAAAAAATGTGCCTCTGCTTTACTGGCTGAGTTTTGCCCTTGTAACCTCTATATATATCGTCCTTGCCCTTATCAGTACAGGAGCGAACGCTGCAGGTGTCCCTCTCCAGGGAGCTTCAGGGCTTTCCAGCCTCGTCCTTTTTACTCCCGGAGGAAGCCTTCTCATATGGCTCATGGTAATAGTCATTGCAGCAAATGCCTGTTCGTGGAACTTTACAGCAAGCCGCCTGCTTTACGCCGGTAGCAGGACAGGTGCCTTTCCGGATGTGTTTAGTAAGCTTTCAAAGAGAAATATCCCTGTATCGAGCCTTGTGGGGCTGTATGTCCTGTCAATTCTTCTAATTCTGGGAACCCACGTCTTCAAAATCCCTGTCTCAGCCATGATTCTGCTCGTAAACCAGAACTATGTGTTTCTCTATGCCTTTATCATTTTAGCCTACTGGAAAACAGAAACTGGCTGGCAGAAATGGGTCTTTTCGGCTCTCTCACTTATATCTCTGAGTTTTCTGGTTTCAGGCTTTACGTGGGAAATCCTTTACCCGGTCTTTCTGATCGGGTTTGGATATTACAGGTTTCCTGGAAGAAAGATTTCAGAAACAGGTACTCCGTCCAGAAAGGAACCTCTGGTTAGGGAAGAAGCTCAGGAAATTTCCTGCCTTACACGGCATTAAGACCAGCAGTGAGAATTCTTTCTTTCAAAGTGGTTTCTATGGGCATTCTGGAAGACTTAATATTTTTGGAACACTCGCAAAAATTTGCAAAGACTCTTCCATATAAATCTTCTGACAGAAAATTATAAATGAGTTGACTTCTCAAAATAATGCAATAATTCCCAGGCAATTTAGAACATATACAGGAGCCTGATCATATGTCAGTGATATGTGTTAAAGACGCACCAGGAAAAGGTAGAGGCGTATTTGCACAGAGAAATTTTAAAAAAGGTGAAGTAATAGAAACCTGTCCGGTTATTGTCCTTCCTCCTGAAGAAATAGATAATCTTGAGCTTACCCAGCTCTATAATTACTACTTCGCATGGGGAGAAGATTCAAAGGCAGGAGCGATTGCTTTGGGCTATGGGTCCCTTTATAACCATTCATATACCCCAAACGCAAAATACCAGAAAGACTTCAACAACAGCCATTTAAAATACGTCTGTATAAAAGATATCAAGAAAGATGAGGAAATTACCATAAACTATAATTGCGATCCGGAAGACAAAACCCCGGTCTGGTTTGATGTTGCAAGCCAGAACTGATTTTTGGGTTTAAACGTGCCTGAACTACTCAAAAGAATCTCCTTCCTCGACAGCCAGCCGCTGGCAGGAAGGGAGAGTTCACTCTCAAATACTTCCTGTGGCTCAACTTAAAAAATTTTATTATTAATTAATTTTTCTACAGTGTTTTCCCATTTTTCAACTTTTCCCATTCTTTCTTCCTAAGGTTTAATTAATTAAGGCTGTCTCAAAACTACATTTTGTTCTACAATTGGGGTAATCTATTATTATAAAACTAATTTATGCCTGAATTTCGGAATAATTACCTGTATGTATTTAAATTCACCAGTGTCCATAACTCAATTGTAGAAATAAGTCAATTTTTGAGACAGTTTTGAATACGTTCACTTTCAGATCATAACTTTCAGATCATAACATAGATTTTTAAATTAAATATAATATATAACTTTCATTTTTTTCGGAAGATTTATCTACTCAGTTTTAATAAAGAAAAATAGAGATATTTTCAATTAAAAGACCTATCCAGTAAAAATGTTTCCAGTAGCAGGTACTCATTTATTAAGTTAATTCATTTATGGTACGTCTATAAAAAAAGTAGGACATGCATTTACTTTGGCATTTACTTTGAACTTGCTAATGTAATCTATGAGTCACTGTTCGTAGATATGGGTGCTTCTAATAAGTACTGTAAGAAATGTGTTTATCATGGTATTTATCTGGTAGGTTTCACTAATATGGGAGAGGTTATAACGGAACACCCGGAAAAAGGTTTAATCTTTCGAGAAGTACAGAACCTGCACAATAATGTTTTTCTGGTATCTGTCCTTTATCCTGCCCTTTTACTATGGTACGTAGAGATCCACAGCCTTGTTTTAGGAAAACCAGCCGGGGTTCAGAATGTTCCTGATTTTTGTTTATTGGCTCTATGGTTTGTTTTCGGGGTATTGTTTCCTCTTCTGTTTTACTGTACAAAACATATCACAGAGGTCCGAAAAGATGGAATCTACATACGTTTAGCACCTCTGAATCCCTCATTTAAGAAAATACCTATTTATGTTATTGAAGAATGCAAAATTCAGGCGTATGAGCCTTTTACCGGGAAGGATTGCATGGATAAAACCAACTCCAGTAGGGCGAATTTCTTTGTAATCCTGAAACTCATAACAGGGAAAAGAGTGGTAATCAGCTCTAAGAACCCAAAAGAACTGCATCAGGCAATTATGTCTGCTGTAGCTAACTTCTGATTTTTGAATCAAAATAGTTTTTCCAAGCATCTTTTTTGGATTATCTCAGGGTTTATATCTTGCCAGCTCAATATTAATCTAGGGTTCTGGGCAGATAATATGTGGGAAGGGAGAAGCTATCTTTTTTCAATGCAGATACATGCTTTATATATCTCAAGGAGGGAAATGCATCAGAGAAAGCACTGGAGCAGACATGAAAAGAAAGATTTCGGGTGAAGGGACGGAAGCTCTTTACAGGGAACATGCAGGAAAACCTGTGATCGAACTCGAACTCAAAAGCCTGTTACAGCTCTTTGATTCTTTTGACCCTGCTCCATTTCGAGAAAAAGATCTTAATCTGGATGCAGAAGAATACCTCTATAACGCTGTAGACGAATTCCCTCTGAAAAAGCCCCTTGAAATCATGATATACCTTCCTCCTTCCGAGGTCACTACAGAAATCGAAACCGACCTTAAAGAAGCTATAAAAAACCATTTTTCTTACAAAAAGCTCCTGTCCGATATAGAACTGAAAAGGTTGCTTTATCAGGGCAGAAGAAACCTCATTATAGCCCTTACATTCCTTTTTTTGTGTCTGCTTGTGATCCGGCTGCTTGCGACTTTTGAAGAAAGCCTTGCAAAAACTCTTTTTTCTGAGGGTCTCCTTATCATCGGCTGGGTTGCGATGTGGGAGCCGGTACATATTTTCCTCTATGGCTGGTGGCCGATTGTCCACAAACGCAACATTTACGAAAAAATCATACATATGGATGTGTACATAAGGATCAGGTCTCCAGCAGGGGAGAGAGCCCCAGGGTATCGTTTTATGCCCAAAGGCTCCTGAGTATCTCGATACTCTAACCCCGAAAAGTAAAGCCTTATATAGAATATAGCAACAGTTTAAATTATGTTTAAACGATTCTGAAACAAATATTCTTTAGAAGGTAGATATAAAATGGTCAGAAGGGTGGATTTATCCCCGAGTGGGACGGAAGCCCTTTACAGAGAGCGTGAAGGAAAGCTCTTAATTGAACTTGAACTTCACAGTATGATGCAGCTGTTTAATTCACTTGATCCTGCCCCATTTCACGAAAAAGAGCTTGACGAAGAAGCAGAAGTATATATCTATAATATAGTTGGGGAATTTCCTCTTAAAAAACCTCTAGAAATTGTAATATATGTTCCTCCCTCTGAATTTAATCGAGATGCGGAACATAACCTTAAGCATGCGATCAGGAATCACTTCCTTTATAAGGAGGCTTTAACGGAAATTGACCTGAGGAGGCTTCTCCAGCGTGGGAGAAGAAACATAACAATTGCGGTTATCTTCCTTTTTCTCTGCTTGCTTATGATCAGGCTTCTTTCAACCTTTGAAGGTGGGCTGCTAAAGACCATGCTTTCTGAAGGCCTGACGATCATCGGCTGGGTTGCCATGTGGGAGCCTATTAATGTTTTTCTTTATGGGTGGTGGCCTATTGTGCAAAAAAGAAATATTTACAGAAAGATTCTTGAAACGGATGTAAGTGTCTTATCAGGATCTCCGCATGAGGTAAAAATATCAGGTATCCCTGTAATTAGCAATCAGAGTTAAAAACTTCATTCAAAAATCCGAGCATCCACTACCACATGCAGTACCCCGGGAGAATACTTCTTTATCCTTCGGGTTTCCAGAACCTCAACCTTTTTTCCCAGGGATTCGGCAGCTTTTTTTATCCTTTCTTCAGGTCTTGTCCTTGCGAGATTTTCAGGCACCGTTTCATGGTAATGAAGGATTCCTCCACTTTTTTTCAGGGCTTTTATAGCCGGTTCCAGATAGTGGTGCGTGATCCCCACATAACCCATCATAACTCTTTCTGCCTCTCCATCGGGAGCGGCCTGTGAACAGTCTCCAAGGATCGGGGTAATAATATCCTCCACATGGTTCAACCTGATATTTTCCTTCAGGTAGGCAAAGGATTCAGGGTTTATTTCTATCGAGATGATTTTTTTCGGCCTTGCATGGACAGCCATGGGGATTGAAAAATATCCTATTCCTGCAAACATGTCCACCACGACTTCCCCTTTCCCGAGCTTGCTCATTCTTTTTCTTTCTTCAAGGTTACCTTTGGAATACATCACTTTAGTTACGTCCTGCTTGAAAAGGCAGCCGTGTTCTTTATGGATGGTTTCGGTACCGCTTCCCAGAAGTAGCTCTCTTTTTGGCTGGCGGAACTGACCTTCAATCCCGAAGTCTCTGATAACGCTCCGGCATTTTGGGTACATGGAGAGCAGGGCTTCTGCAATCTGAATTTTTTTGCTTTCGAGAGTTTCTGGGATGCTGACAATAACGATGTCTCCTAAAATATGCCAGCCGGAGGGGATGTGTTCCAGTTCTTCTTCGGAGAGGGTGCCTTTCAGGTATTCTCTGAGATACTTTGGGGATTTCGAGAATTCGGCATCTGTCTGTTCAATCACAGGGAATCTTTCAACTGTTTCTCCTGCAGCCTCAGTTACAGGTATTTCGAGAAAAGTGCCTTTTTCAGTCTGGATTTTTCGGATTTTTCTTGTAATGTCCAGATATTTCCCGGCAATTGCTTTTTCCCTTATTTCTTCTCCTTTTTCAGGCGGAATCCGGATTGCTCTATACATTGGAGTGATGGATAGTGTACATGGGATTAATGTTTTGTGTTGAAGTCTTCTGTATTGCAGCAAATACGAAACAATGGATAAGGGAAAATACGAAAGCGTAGACGAGGTATTCATCCGTAGATAGCAAGCGAAATATACGATCAACCCCTAGAATTCAAGGGGAGTATATGAGGCGCAGGCGAAAGATAAAACCCTTGAAGAAGACTCTAAAAAGCTGGCAGTTCCTGGTTTTTGCATCCGTATCTCTTATCCCGCACCTCCTTTATACCGCAGGTGCCGACTTTGCAGGCATGTATTCCGTATATCCCTGTTTTCCTGCGGGGATGGGCTTTTTTGCGTTTGCTCAGCTTTATCTTGTTTTTTCCTTCTTCGGGTGGACTTCTCCTTTAGCTTACCTCTTGGCTGTTTTCTTTTCCCTGTTATGGACAAGGACTTTGCAGTGGGTGGAAAGCATAGACCGGTTTGCGGTCGTAATTTTTTACATCCTGGTCTTTTTTCTGCTTTGCTGGAATATTCTTACAGAGATCATGCCTCCCGGCTGAGTCTTTTTTTCCAGACTCTCTTCTTCGGGCTGACCGGGCAAGGTTCCTGCTTTAAGTTTCAGTTGGCTGCGGGTAAAGACATGAATTAAAATCAGGAATTGAATAAAGCTCAAATTAGCTTTAAATTTAATAGGATCAAATTAAGTAATGGCTGTAAAAGGGGATGAATCAGGTAAGGGCCGAATAGAAAGGGATAGATAGGGCTTGAATAGAGCCAGGGACAGTATATAAAGGGTATTGGAAAGCTGAGGGATATATGCCGGATCTGAGTGAGAAACAGGTAAAAGCTGCCGAGAAATTAAAGGAAATCGACCCTGAATCTGAAATATTCTGGGATTCCAGGCTGAAAATTCCTGAATTCATCAAAGGCACTCTTTCCAGGCCCTCAACTGAAAGCCCTGAGACTATAGCAATAAAATTTCTGGAAGAATACAGGGAGCTTCTGGACATGCAGCCAGGGCTTGATGAGAGCCTGGAACTTTTCGCTGTCGAGACTGACTTCAGCGGGTTTCACCACGTTATTTTTCTCCAGCACATAAAAGGCATCCCTGTTTTTGAAGGGTCTATCCAGGTCCACATAAACCCTGCCGGCGAGGTTATCGCATACAGGGACTTTAGTGTGACAGAGGTGCATTTTGCTCTTGAGCCGAAAATTAAAAGGGAAGAAGCTGTTGAAATTGTCCTTACGGATATTGGTCCGGAGCATGCTGTTACTATTCCACGTTCAAATCTTATGCTTTTTCGGGGACGTGAAAAACAGCTTCCTTCTAAACAACTCTCCCTGAAAAGACTTCATCTGGCCTGGCAGATTGAGTCTATTTTTGCTGAAGGGTTTGCAGGAACGATTCATTTCATTGATGCCTATACCGGTAAGCAGCTGTACAAATTCTCCCAGATCAGGTCCGCTCTTCTTAGAAAGACTTACACTGCAAAAAATGAGTCATTGCTGCCCGGGGAACTTCTTCACATAGATCAGGTGTTTTCGGATAAGGTAGCCCTTGCAGCTCATGAAAATATGGGCATAGTGTACGATTACTACAAAAACAATTTCGGGAGGGATAGCTATGATAACAGAGGATCTCCTCTTGTTTCTACGGTCCACTTTCAGCTGAACTACAACAATTCATTCTGGAGCGACTACCACAAACAGCTTGTTTTTGGGGACGGAGATGGTTTTCGCTGGAAACCAATGGCGTTTGCGCTCGATATAGTGGCTCACGAGCTGACACATGCCGTTGCCGCCCAAGCAGCCCGATTTGTGTACAGTGAAGAGGCAGGAGCTCTTGATGAGTCCTTTGCGGACGTTTTTGCAATTTTTATCTCAAACGAAGAAAAGATAACGAACTGGGAAATAGGGGAAGGAGTTTACACCCCTTTTCATCCAGGAGATGCACTGCGAGACCTTTCCGATCCTTCCAGGTTCGGGCAACCTGACCATATTGACAACTTTATTCGGCTCGCTCCAGGAGAGCTCCCTGACCTGCAAAAGAATCAGGCAGGGTATATTCACCTGAACAGTGGAATCCCCAACAAGGCTGCCTACCTGACCATTGAGGGCGGGACCCATTATGGGATAAAGGTTAAGGGGATTTCCAGAGCAAAAGCTGAAAAGATCTATTACCTTGCCCTTACCGCATATCTGTGCAGTGCGACCCTTTGCAGGTGGACTTTCCGGGAAGCCATGTATGCCCTCCTGAACGCCTGCCGCCAGCTGTATGGAGAAAAAGGTCCCGAGTACACTGCAATCAAAAATTCCTGGTCTGCAGTTGGTCTTGGAAAAACAGCAGGCATGGAAGGCATGTTTCTGGTTAAAAAGGAGGTTTTTCCCGGAATCCTTATCCCGGACATGTATCCTGGGGGAGTACTGAGTTTCATTTATGTTGAGGAAGACGGGCTTGTAAAAGACATCCGGGTAAGTGTAAATATTGAGCACTCCTATCTCAGGGACCTCAGGGTCATCCTGTTTACACCTGCTGGAAAACGTATAGTTTTGCATGACCGGCTTGCTCGAAAAGATAGGAGCCTTGTCAGGACTTATAACACTGGTTCGGTTCCGGACCTCTAAGCCTGCATAGGAGAGAGGGTATGGGGAAAATGGGCTATCGCAGTTGCCGATTTTTCAAAGGGGAATGTGGGTTCTCTTTTAAGCTGGGGAGTTAAGTTTCTTGTGCAGGCGGTCGAAAAAGAAGAAATTAAAAGGGAAGTTTTCCCCTGGCTTGTAATACCTGATAATAATCCTTCAGGCATAACAAGCAGTATAGAAATAACAAGCAGTATAGAAATCGAAAGAAGCGGAAAAATCGTAGATCTCAGCTTATCTCTGGAAATTTCACACCCTTCAACAGGTGACCTGAAAGTAACACTTACAATGCCTTCCGGGGAAGAACTGGTACTGCATGACAGGAGTGGATACGGAATACGGGATCTCAAAAAAACATTCAGTACCGAATCTGAGGAACTCCTGCTGCCTGTTTTAAGCAAAGAAATGAAAGGGGTCTGGATTTTGAAGGTTACGGACCAGGCAGAAGGCAATGAAGGCAGCCTGGATAGCTGGGGGTTAAGTATTACATACGAGAGTGACCCAGAGCTCCTGTAAGATTTAATTCCATTATTCATTTAATTCCATTATTCATTTAATTCCATTATTCATTTCCGTGTTCCAGAGAAAATCTTGCAGTTTTCTTCTTTCTGAGAAGCACTGTGTTGTGACTGACATGTCAGCAAGATAAAAACCTGGAATTCAGTACCTTAATTAAGAAAAAATTAATAAAGTAACGTTCCCTAGTTTGTGTTCATGTCTTGTGTTATACTTTCTTAAACCATTGAAATTATTTTTTAATTTGAATAAATATAAACGTCTCCGAAAGTTTGTCTGGAGGCTTTTTTTGTCTTTTTGAGAAAGGCCGATCTCCGTCGTCAAGCGTGACAGTAAGGACAATAGATTGAAGAGTCTTCCATTTAATTAAGAGGTTCCGGACATAAACAGTCTTAAATAATTTAAGAAAATATATTTACTTATGAACAAAACCGACATTCTTAAAAAAGCATGTTTTGAGGAGATAAACAAAGTCAAGGTCCTGCATCTAAAGGGTAAGCCATATGAAATGGGTTATCAGCATGGTTATTTGCTGGCAGAAAAAATAGACCTGATGGTCAACAGGACTCTTTTAGCAACCGCTGCTTATGTTGCTGCACAGACCGGGTCGGACCTGAATAAAGCAGAGGAAATCCTGTGGATGGGGCAAAAGGCGGCTGAACCTTTTTTACCGCAGGAATTCAAAGAAGAAATGAAAGGAATTGCTGATGGGGCAAAAGATGCCGGAGTAAATGTAACCCTCGATCAGATCCTGCTCTGGAATACCAATTATGACCAGTGGTGCATTTACTGCCATCCTGATTACTGGCAGGGTGAAAATCAGGTGGATAACCAGCTTGCTAATAAAGTTGAGGATAAGAGAGGCTCCCAGCAAAACTCAATCAAACCAGCTGGAGGAGGATGCAGCAGTTTCAGTGCCTGGGGAGAGTGGGCTGGAGGCGATGGAAAACTGATCTTCGGTAAAAATGAAGACAATTTCAATATGCCGGAGCAGTTGCCAAACCGGATACTGGTCGTAGCCAGTCCGGATAACGGGATTGGGCACGCTTTTTTAACCTATCCGGGAATGATCGGGCTGGACGGGGGTATAAATGCAGACGGCCTTGCGATGATGACTCAGTTAAACTCTATGCAACATGAGAGCATGAAAGGCTGCGGGATCGCAATATTTACTCGTTTGCTTCTGACCCATGCGCGGAAGGTGGAGGACGCAATCAGGATTTTCCAGGAACATCCTCGCTGTGCCGGGATTGCCTACCATGTAGCTGATGCAAAGGCTAAAAAGGCAGTAGTGGTAGAAACCTCTTCGAGTAATGTTTGCTGCCGTTACCCGATTCCGGATGTTAAAGCCCTGTGGCAGACAAACCATTCCAACTGCTATCCGGGCTGGATGGGCTATTCCGGTTACAACATGGTAGCCGATCAGGTCCTGGTAAACCAGCTTAAGGACATCTCAACTATAGAAAACTGGCAGAACAGTCTGAAAGAACCTTATAATTTCTATGTCCAGGCTCCCAGCCGTTTTGAACGCTATCAGCAGTTGATTCACAAGTATTATGGCAATATTACGGTTGAAAATGCCATTAAAATCCTGAGCGACTGCTATGACCCTTATACCCGCCTGACCCGTGACAAATTCTTCCCATCCTGGACAAATAATATCCTCTGTACTATTTGTGCATTGTATCCTGATTTTTCATATAAAGCAAAAGAACCGGTGGGTCCATTTAAAGCGCATATAGCAAATATGTGGAGCATGGTTGCATATCCGGAAACAGGAGACTTCTGGCTCGCAATCAATGACTTCCCTGCACAGTACGGCGGTTATGAACACTTCAATTTAAAGGAATTATTAATGCGGGCTTCTGTTTTAACTTCTATTTAAGCAGGAGTCCAGGGCTGAAGCACATTTCGGGGCGAAAAGGATCTTGTGCTGTTGAACTTGCAGTGCAACTACAAGAAAAAGAATAGATTTTTTCCTGACTCGCAACTTGGGGAACTCAACTCGTGCTATCATTTAAATATTGAGGGTGATATGTATAACAGGATAGGATGATCGACGAAGTGCTAAAGGTTTTCAATAAGCTCGATGCAAAGGATTTCAGGATACTTACAGGCATCGAGATAGGGATGAAACATTTCGAGTGGGTGCCAATAGAAGAGCTTAATAAGTATACTAAATTGCCCTTTGACAAGCTTGAATACAGGCTGAAGAAGCTTGTGAGGGATAAGCTTGTTGTTAGAACCACCCAGCCTTACGAGGGTTTTCAAATTTACTTTGAAGGGTATGATGCACTCGCTCTCAATGCCTTTGTGAAAAGGAAAAGCATCAGCGCCATAGGGGATGAAATCGGGGTAGGCAAAGAGTCCGTCATCTTTGAAGCAATCCGGCAGCCTGAGCTTGCAATAGGAGAACCTTTTCCGGTCATAATAAAATTCCACAGGGAAGGCAGGACCAGTTTTAAGCAAATAAAGAGGTCACGTGAGCACCTCGGCGAAAGAGAGCATTTTTCCTGGATTTACGCTGCCAGGCTTGCAGCCCAGAGGGAATATGAGATCATGAGCAAGCTTTACCCGCAGGTGTCTATCCCAAAACCCCTTGACCAGAACAGACACGCCATAGTTATGGAACTTGCAAAGGGCAGCCTGCTCTCAAAAACAAAGCTTATTGACCCTGAGTGGTACCTTGATGAGATCCTGAAGCAGGTAAAGATAACCTATTCCCTCGGAGTCATCCACGCCGATTTAAGCGAGTATAACATCTTTGTATCCGAAGATGGAGTCCAGCTTATTGACTGGCCTCAGTATGTGACTCCGGACCATCCTCATGCCGACGAAATTCTTGAAAGAGATGTTTCGAACATACTGACCCATTTCTCCCGAAAATATGACATAAAAATGGAGCTTGAAAAAGTCCTGAAAGAGATTAAAAGCGGAGCAAAGAGTGGCTCTGATAATGTGGACAATGATTTTGAAGGGCTTGAAGAAGGGAGCTCTGAAGCTGAAGAATTTGAAGCTGAAGAATTTGAAGCTGAAGAATTTGAAGCTGAAGAGTTTGAAGCTGAAGAGTTTGAAGCTGAAGAATTTGAAGCTGAAGAATTTGAAGCTGAAGAATTTGAAGCTGAAGAGTTTGAGGCTGAAGAATTTGAAGCAAAAGACATCAAATCACAAGGTCTCGAAAAAGCTACTTATAAAAAAGATATATCAGACAAAAATTGAACTATTTTTTACAAAGTATTCAAAGTGATAACCGCATATCGTTAAAATATAACAGAATTTGAATATGAACTATAAGGGGCACATGTAAATATATAGTAGCTGCTTTATAATTTCTATTATATTAAGTTTTATATTTAAGTTTTCAGCTTATTTTAAATTTCCAAAACATATTTTTTATTTTTTGGAATTACTGATTCAGTAATAGCGTTCATCATTAAACGGGGGGCATATTTTTCAAGAGTTTTTTTCTTTCTTTAAGAAAATACCTTTTCGTTTTTATTTGTATTCTCGCCTCAATAAAAAAGTTAATTGCAGAAAAAGGATATTCTAAAATGTATTTTCTGAAAGGCTTAATAAGGAAATCAAAAGCTTCCTGAAGTTAACTTACAAAAAAACTGGCTTTATAGATAGCAGTAAATTCATTAAAATAAATGTAGAAATCAGTTAAATATATATTCTACGAAAAATAAAATATAGGTATTCATGCAAAAAAGGATTATCTATGGAATAGATATTGCCCGGGGTTCTCCCAGGGCAAGGGAACTTCCCAGGTATGCCCTTGCCATTTTTAGTGATGGGGAGGTTTCCCATTATACTATGCTCCGCCGCCAGAAGATCTTAAATATGATCCAGAGGGACAGGCCTGAGATAATAGCTGTTGACAACATTTTCGAGCTTGCGGCTGACAGAAGTGAGCTTCTTTCTCTTATGGAACGCCTGCCTGACGGAGTCAAACTTGTCCAGGTAACAGGCGGGCTACATCCTGAACCTCTGGTAAGGATTGCACGTAAGCACGGGCTTTCCTTTGACCCCGAGAATCCAAATGATGAAGCTGAAACCTGTGCCAGGCTTGCAGACCTTGGAATCGGGCATGAGGTATCTC
Organism: uncultured Methanosarcinales archaeon; assembly: GCA_964434965.1. Lineage (GTDB taxonomy): Archaea > Halobacteriota > Methanosarcinia > Methanosarcinales > Methanosarcinaceae > Methanosarcina. Next base: position 34,376 of record CAYSWX010000010.1, on the reverse strand, counting down.
TTTTTGAAGACATTACTAAAATTAAGGTCAGCAGAGCCCGTTCCCTTGGAAGGGGAGGGTGGAGCCAGAATCGATACAGAAGAAAGGTACATGGAGCTGTGCTTCAGAGGAGCAGGGAAATTGAAAATGCCCTCAGGGACCTTTCACGGGAAAAAGGCATCCGGTTTGAAGCCGTAAACGTAAAGGGGTTCGGAGGCTACGTAAGATCCGAATTTACCGTATATGCAAAACGCGGAGAGATTCCAATACATCCAATGGCAAGCAATGATGCGCAGGTAATTGTGAGAAGTGTTGAACGCGACAAAATCCGTTATGTCCCCCTGAAGCCGAAGAATCCAAGGCGCAGATTCACAATAGTAGGGATTGATCCGGGAACAACGGTTGGAATAGCCATTCTTTCACTGGATGGTGACCTCCTGTACTTGAAAAGCTTCAGGGGAATAGCTCCTGACGAGGTTGTCAAGCTTATTGCAGAATATGGAAAACCTGCAGTAATTGCAAGCGATGTTACTCCAATGCCAGGCTCGGTAGAAAAAATAAGAAGGAGCTTTAATGCCGTCCCTGCAAGCCCCGGAATTGAGGTTTCGGCTGAGGAAAAAATTGCGCTCGGAAAGACTTTTGGCTACTCAAATGACCACGAAAGGGATGCATTAACTGCAGCTCTTCTTACATACAGGAATTACAAGAATATCTTTACGCGGATAGAAAAGAAATCTCCCGAAGGTTCAGACCTTGAGCTAATAAAGCTTCACGTTATCCGGGGAGACTCGATAGAATCTGCGATTGAAAAAGTACGGGCTGCCTCAGAGGCTCGCGAAAAAGCCCCAAGAGCAAGAGCACAGGAAAAACCCGAAGAAAGGGCGGTTGACGAATCCCTCCTTAAACTGAGAGAGGTTGTCCAGAGGCAGGGAGAGCAGATCCTGAACTTGCAGGAGTATGTTGAGGAACTTAAACAGGCACTGGTAGCAAAAGACAAAAAGATCTCAAAACTTGAGTCAAGGTTGAAAGGCTTTAAAAAGGAAGCTTACGGTGAAGTCCGGAAATCAAAAGAGGTCCAGATCAGGGACAGCACTATAGAGAGCCTGAAAAAAGAGCTCAGCAATAAAAACAGGACCGTAAAAGAACTTAGGCGCAGGGGCAACAAGCTGCGCAAAATCCAGAAAATGGAAATCCGCGGTGAAGGAACTCCTGTAAAGGTTATTGCGGCATTTACGAAAGAATCAATTGCCGAAACTGAAGAAAAATACGGGCTCAAAGCAGGAGATGTCGTCTTCCTTGAAAACCCTAGCGGAGGCGGGGCTGCAACTGCCCAGATCCTTGTGGAAGCCAGAGTCCGGGCTGTAATTATCCCTGAGGATATCTCTCATGCAGCAGAGGAGACTTTCTTTAAAGGTGATGTGCCGGTTTTAAGGGATGTCCAGCTTGAGAGAGCTGAAGACTTTGCAATGGCAGAGCCGGAAGTCTTGAAAGCTGCAATTTCTGACTGGGAAAAAGAAGCTGAAGTAAAGCGCCACAAAGCCAAAGAGGATAAGCTTGAGAGCCTTTTTGAAGAATACAGGAGTGAAAGGAGAAGGGGCCTGATTTAAGGATCTTCTAAATGTTTTTTTCCTAAAAAGTTCTTTAATTTACTCCGTTTTCTCAGCAGAACTGGTTAAAAGAGCCTTTATATCCTCCAGTCCAACAGCCTTTCCGCCTTTTCCCAAATACCCGCTCTTTATAGGAAGAAGCGTAAAACCCCTGAGTCTTTAGCTCAGAGGATATAAGCGTCAACTTTCAAATTATTAACTATTATTAATTCTGAGAATTTACTAATGCTATTAAAGCCATTTAGTATTCTTCAATAAGATTGATCTCAATAATATTATTTTGGAAGAATATTTCCCTTTCCTTTTTCAGTAATTATTAAGTATTAATGCACTAAAGTCAAAATATATGCAAGCAATTGAAGTGTCTCATCTTGTCAAAAAGTTCGGTACTCTTACCGCACTCAATGGTATTGATTTTTCGGTTGGTGAAGGGGAGACCTTTGGGTTTTTGGGTCCCAATGGTGCTGGCAAAACAACCACCATTCGTATTTTGACAGGGATATCGAGACCAACCTCTGGGAAGGCAAGCATTTTTGGCCATGATATTGAACGAGAAACCATTGCTGCAAGGCAGTCCATGGGCATTGTGTCCGAGAATTCAAATGTATACGATGATTTGACTGCGTGGCAGAACATGATGTTTTCTGCCGAACTCTACCATGTGGGGCGAAAGGAAAGAGAAAAAAAGGCAACTGAGCTGCTTACAGTGCTGGGGTTATATGATCGGCGCAATGACAAAGCGCACGGTTTTTCGAAAGGGATGAAACGGCGTCTGACTCTTGCGATGGGACTGGTAAATAGCCCACGCCTGCTGTTTCTTGATGAACCTACCTCAGGACTTGATGTACAGAGCAATCTCATTATCCGGGATGTAGTCACTGATCTTGTCCGCGAGAAGGTAACGGTTTTTTTGACAACTCACAACATCGAAGAAGCGAATGTCATGTATGACAGGGTAGCGATTATCAATAAAGGAAACATTGTTGCAATCGATGCGCCTGAAGCATTGAAAAAGACCATTCAGAGTGTGCAATCGATCGAGGTTTCGTTTGACAATAACTCTACAGGTCAACTGGACGAACTTGGAAGCTTGCCAATGGTCAACAATGTGCAAAAGATAGGCGACAAATTTAAGCTCTATACTGAAGACCCGTCTGAAGTCATTGAAGCCTTAATGGCTTATGCTCATTCGCATGACCTTAAAGTAATCAGTATCACAACTCTTGGCCCCAGTCTCGAAGACGTATTCATAAAATTAACAGGTCTTAAAAGAACAGGTGACGGAATCCATGCCATCGACTGACCATCAAGGTTGGACAGAACGTCTTTCTCGCGAGGTGTCTGCTGCGTGGGCTATCGCCAGAAAGGACATGCGGATCTATTATCTCAAGCCAAATATCATAGTTTCCGGTATATTTTTTCCTCTCTTTATGTTTCTGGCCTTTGCAACCGGGAAGCACGCCCCTCCAGGGACCCTTATTCCGGGGTTGATTTCTATAACCCTTCTTTTTTCAGCTTCATCAATAGAACCTGTCTCCATACCTATTGAAAGACGAGTAAAAACCTTTGAGCGCTTGCTCTCGGCTCCTATCTCGCTTCATTCACTCGTATCAGGTGAAAGCCTGAGTGGTTTTCTCTATAGCCTTGGAATTTCGTGTTTTCCACTTGCCGTTGGTATTATCGTGTTCGGTACTCCCATAGTAAATGCACCGATTCTTGTGATTTCCATGATCCTCACAGCGTTCTGCTTCGCAACGCTTGGAACGCTATTTGCTGCATACCCAACAGAGAATGTGGGAGAAGTCATGTCTATTCTCAACACTGTCCGGCTACCGCTTATCTTTATCTCAGGGGTTTTCATCCCAATATCTACCATGCCTCAGATAGGCCAGAAGATCGCACTGATATCTCCTCTTACCTACGGGAATGACATGATCGAGTTTGCATATACCGGAAAATCGCTTTTTCCACCACTGTTCGATATCTTAATGCTTGTGTTTTTTATTCTTCTCTTTCAGATAACGGCAAACTACCTTTACAAGAAATTTAATACTTAAATGTAGTGTGGTAAAACTGGTACAGTTAATAGATGCTGGATGATGACATGGCAGTTATTTAATTCCATCTAAAAATTGCAGGAAAAATTAAAAGAAATAATTAAAACTTAAATAAAGAATAAAAACTTGTTTTCTGTAAAAGATATTGTCGAGCTTCAATTCGACTGTGGAGCTTACTTCCATTCCCAGTCTTTAACAGTATAACTCGAGTCTTCGTTCACTTCGCTTTCGTAAACACAGACGACGCTGTTGAGACGCGCCAGCTTCGGGGATTGCGTAGTAAAGATTGTTGCCCCTCGAACACTACTCTTTGGTGGGAGCCCTTTCGGAATGGATACTCCTGACATTATAAGAGTGGCCAGATCACCATCTTTTGTTAGCAGGAATCCACGTCCTTCTGAGTATTGCATACCATCAGGTTTGGGCTTACCTACAGCAGTTAGCGTAAGGGTACATTCAATTCCAAAAATCTTACCTCGTTCCTCAAGCGTAATTTCCATCGTACCATTGTCGTCAAGCACTCTCATGCCTACCGTTTTTCCCATAGCTTCGTATATCAAATCTCCCAACATTTTAATTCCCTCCCAATTAGATATGTGCATTTGAATATAAATACTGAAGCACTGATCATCTGTTATTGCTTATTTTATTTCCTATTCTCAGGCGACTTCAATTTGACAGAATATTGTTTGAAACAGGTCTTATCAGATTTCAGGTGAAAATTTCACTTGCCATATAAAGCCAGAATTAATTATTTTGATGATTCTAAAAAAGTTGTTTTTCATTTGCCTTAATATAAAAAAGCTTCAATTTTTACAAAGATGAGAAGAATATTTATCCTTCACCTTATTTTGAAAAACAAGAATTCCTTTTCAAAATTCCTATTCCTCTTTAAAAGCTGAAAGACTCCCCATTTGCAGGCGCATAAGCCTCTACTCCGATTTCTTCAGAAATCCATTCTGCAAAGGCTTCTGTTTTCTCTCCATGCATTACAAAAACCCTTTCAGTGCCCTTATTACAGAAGTCCTTTACGAGCTGTTTTAGTTCCATGTCCCCGCAGTGGGCAGAAAAATCGTACTGTTCGATCGCGGGTTTGAGGTTAAGGATATCATCCCTGGTTTCTATCATCCTGTGTTCCAGAGCCAGCCTTCCGTTTGTGCCTTCAACCTGATAGCCGGTCAGCAGGATTTTGGATTTAGGGTCTTTATAAAGCCTGCTCAGGTAATAAAGCACAGGTCCTCCGTTCAGCATCCCGGCAGTGGTTACAATTACTGACGGCTCTTTGAGGACCGATTCCCGCTGATGGTCTTTTACCTGTGTAGCGCGTTCAAAAGCCCTGTCAAGAAGGTCAGGTTTTCTCAGGTATTCAGGGTATTTTCTGAGGATTTTATACACGTCTCTGCCCATACCGTCAACATAAGCCCGAATCCCGTATGCATCAAGAAGCATAAGGATTTCCTGGGTCCTTCCTATGGCAAAAGCAGGAATAATGGCGGTCCCGCCTCTGTCAAGTGTCTCATAAACCGATTCTATGAACCGCTCTTCGGTTTCCTTGCGCGGGACGTGGTCTTCCCCGAAATAAGTGCTTTCAAGCACAAGGGTATCAGCTTCGGGAAACTCTTCTGCGCCCGGGACAAGTCTTGTATCCTTCAGGCTCAGGTCACCTGTATAAAACAGGCTTTCTCCTGATTCTGATTCAATGTGAATTCCTGACGCTCCGGGTATATGGCCTGCGTTGTAAAAGCAAACGCTGTACTTATTGGTTTTGAAAGTTTCCCCGTAATCCTTTCTCCGGGTCCTCTGGGTAAGCCTCTGAAGATCATCGGTATCAAACGGAGATACGCCCGAAAGAGTGGTTTCTGCAAGCTTGAGGGTATCTTTTCCGAGAAGGCTGGTAAACTCTGCTGTTGGAGGTGTCATGAAGACCTCAGGGTTCAGGTACATCAAGTTAGGGACAGCCCCGCAGTGGTCCAGGTGCCCGTGGGACACCAGCACAGCTTTTGGTTCCATGCTGTTTCCGGCATATTCGGGGATCTCTCCAGCTTTTATCCCGTAATCGAGCAGAATTTCTCCATTAACAAGCAGGCCCGAGCGCCCTACTTCCCTGCATCCGCCTTTAAAACTGAGCTCCAGAACAAACACCCCTTAGGTTATTTTTTAAAATTATATTATCTATATATATGCTGCCTGTACTGTATTTATTGTCTCTTTTCCATTCTGATCCGAGAACCTGATCGTTTATTCACAGATTCCCCGAACAAACTTTTTCAAGGAGCCTTTAATATAAATCTGGTTTTTCAGGTCTTAAAAGTTATGATATGCACTTAAAGGCTCAAAATACGGTAACATTCAGAACCGAGAAAATATTAGACCAGATTATAAAAATCAGGCAGCATCTTATTATAGGTAATAAAATAGAGTATTATGAAAATAAGCAGTGTGTTATAAAAATAAGCAGTGTGTTAATCTTTTTGTAAAACCATAACCCTGCGAAAGTTATTGGGTTGAAAATTCAATTTCATAAAATTATTTTTTCCTGTAGTATACAGGAACTTAGCTTATAGCAAATTCACAACGCTACAGTTTTTTGGTATGCAATTTATACCATTAAATTCTCTGAACTCCTACTTCTGACGACCATGACATTGACTTTTGAATATCTTACTACTTTTTCTGCTACACTTCCCATCAAAAATCTGTCGAGTCCTGTTTTTCCAAGTGTGCCCATTACTATGAGGTCCATGTTATTGTTTTCTGCAAACTTGATAATTTCTTCACTCGGGTGACCATACAAAAGAACATCTCTTACCTCCACTCCAGAGTCTTCTACAATTTTTTTAGCTTTGGAAATTATTTTCTTCCCATCACTTATCATCATTTCATGAATCATATCTTTGCCAGCAGTCCAGACATCAGAAATTGCAGAGGGTGTATCCACTACGTGAATGACATGAACAGTGGCTCCGCTAAGTTTTGCAATCTCAATACCACAAGAAATAGCTTTAAGGGAATTCTCTGACCCGTCTGTTGCAATCACTATATTTTGGAATAAGTCACCTGACATATATTATCTCCATTACAAATTTTAACTTGTATTCAAATTTCTTGAGAGATTAAAATGTAATATAAGAATAAAGGACTAAACACCAGCTGTAGTCTAAAACTTCTTTACTGGTTCTTTATAAATGCAGGCTCAAATTTGTAAACTCTAGCTGCCTTACAATAATGCACTTATCTCTTTTTAAATATGAGTGTGTGAGACAATAAGAAAGTCAACAAGAAAGTCAGCAATTTCGGAATAGGTTACTCACAGTTTCTGGTGCTTTGATTCCTGGACAAATGGTGCCCTCGATCATTGATATTGTCCAGCATATCCGAAAACTAAAACCTTCTTTATCTCCTTACCGCGACGTACAGGGCTTTAGCCGACCTCGCATTCTTGGAAAACAATATCTGAACATAAAAAGCAGTTAATAGAAACTGAATAATTAGAAAAGCAGCCAGCCTGTAAGAGAAATAATTCTCTTGATCGCGGAAACCGAGTCAAAATTTACAGGTTTATATAAGTGCTCCCGCCAGCTTGTCTGGCGATCCTTTAATATAATACCACAGGATTTTTTAATTTTAGAATATTCGAGAACGCAAAAAATAATTTATAGATAAGATTAGAACTTAATGCCTGATTTAAACATCCTCTTTTTATTTTCCTTTTCCTTTCTTATCCTGTCCTTTCTTATCCTGTCCTTTCATTTTGTTGTCCGCTTTCATTTTGTTGTCCGGCTGCTTTACTTCCTCAACTGGCTTCTTAGCTTTGTCGTTCGTTTCCTTATCGATCTTATCTCGTTTTGCTGCCTTCTGTTTCTTGGTCGCCAAGTTATAAAACCTCTGGAGAACATTTTTACAAATTAACAATTATAGAGGAGTCTTGCACTATAAATATGTTTATCTTTTCTTTAATCCGTACTAAGACTTCTCTACATCCTTTTTATACTGGCCCTAAATATACTCTCTTTACCCAGAAAACCGCTTTTGAATTCACAGGTCGATATAATTGCTTCCGCCAGCTTGTCTGGCGGCTCTTCACAAAAAGCAGAAAGAATTGAAACGGAAAAAAGAAGGAAAAGAAGAGGGAAATAAAAAAGAGAATAGGTTTAAAAAACGGTAAAAGGCAATAAATTCTGGTTATCCTCTTATCTTTCTCTTTTTTCGCGGGAAAGGCCGCTCTCCTTCGTCGAGCGCGACAAAAATGGTTTGGTATGGTAAATAAGGTTGTACGGATCAGAATTTTAGATTTAGATTTCTAAACAGCCTTCTTTTTACTCAGGAATCAATTATATGACCCAGGTGCCGGGATAGCAACCTTTGCCCGAATTGTTCTGTCGAAAAGAAGTTTCAGAAATATCACTTTCTCTTTTTTCTGTAAAATAGATAGAAGAAGCAGGCAACCAAAATAAAGAAAATTACAATGAGTAGTTCTCAAGGTATTGTTTGAGTAGCCATTGTAACAACAGGGCTTGTAGCAGCGGGCATACTATTCCTGAAGGTTAAAACTTAAATATTTTATCCGGGAGTTTTCCAGTCTTTGTTCTCTCTAAAAAAATATTTCAAAGCCCATGATATGTTTTAATCTTCAGTATTGGTTCTAAAAAAAATACTAAAAAAGTCTGAGTGAGGACTATTCTTATAAGTCCTCAACCGTGCCGTTGCATGATGTCTGCCAGCTTTTGACCTTCTTTACGCTGATCTTTATTGTTTTTGCAAGTTCTACGGGGTCTGCTTCTGCCAGGGCTTTCACACTTGTTATCCCGGCTTCTTCCAGCTTTCCTGCGGTTGCTTTTCCCACGCCTTTAAGGTCTTTAATGGATTTCGGCCTCTCTTTTTTCGGCTGCTGTGCCTGTTCTTCCTGCTGGGTCTTTTGCCATTCTATGAAATTGCACTGGGGGCAGCCGAGGTCCCATGCCCGTTTTCCCTGATTGATTATGCGGATGTGGTGCAGACCGTGAGCTTCGCAGGATTTATCAGTTACTATGATCTGTCCGCTCCTTGGAAGGGGCAGGGAAAAAGTACAGTTGGGATAATTGTTGCAGCCTATGAAACGGCTTCCCCTTTTAGAACGGCGGATCATCAGCTCATTCCCGCATAAGGAGCAGGTGCCTATGATTTTATCTTCCCTGAGGCCTGCCTGAAGGGACTCTATGATCTTATCCCTGTTTTTGTCAAGTTCCAAAAAGACCTGTTTGAGCATTTCCCTGGACTCTTCAAGGACAAAATCCTCTTTGATTTTGCCTTCTGCAATTTTGTCCATGTTTTCTTCAAGCAGCTTTGTCATATCAGGCTTCGTAATCGTAGGCGAGTATTTCTCAAGTGTGTCCATTACGGCAAAAGACGTGTTTGTGGGCTGAACCGGGTTTCCGTGGATATAAGCCCTGGAATAAAGCTTGCTGATAATCTCGTGCCTGGTGGCTTTTGTGCCGAGCCCGAGCTCCTCCATTATATTGATAAGCCTGCCCTGTCCGTAGCGGCCTGGAGGCTGGGTTTCTTTGTCCAGCATCTCTTTCTTTATCACTTTTAAGGAATCTCCTTCCCTGAGTTCAGGAAGCAGCCTGTCTTCAGGGACATTATACGGATAATACCAGCGCCATCCGGGGTCAAGCAGCCTTGCTCCGTTTGCCCTGAATTCTTCCTCGTTTATATCAATTTTAAGGCGCATGGTTTCCCATGTGCTCGGTCCTGCAAAGGTTGCAAAAAAGCGCCTTACAACAAGCTCGTAGACCTTCCATTCCTCTTCTTTTAAGTCGGCTTCCTTTGCCAGGGACGCCGGGTAAATAGGTGGATGATCTGTGGTTTCTTTTTTCCCGCGCGTGGGGACAAGTTCGGGTTTCTCAAGCAGGGCATTTGCATATTCCTTAAAAGGCCCTTCTTTGAAAATCTCAATTTGCGCCCTCAGATCCAGAGTATCGGGATAAACCGTGTTGTCTGTCCTCGGATATGAGATGTACCCATTTGTGTAAAGGGATTCGGCTATGCGCATGGCATTTGCAGGGCTGAGCCCTATTGAGTTTGCCGCGCTGATAAAACCTGTAGTGTTAAATGGAGTAGGCGGCTGGTCGGTCTTTGTCCCTTTTTCTATCTCTCTCAGTTCCGCTTTTTTCACCAGCTTATTGAATACCTTCGAAGCTTCCTCTTTGTCAAGGAAACGGCGGGTGGAGTGCTGGGCTGAAAAAGTATCTCCTGCTGCATCTTCAAGTTCAACGTGGATTTCCCAGTAAGGAGTTGGGACAAAAATGTTTCTCTCTTTCTCCCTGTCAACTATAAGAGATAGAGTTGGAGACTGCACCCTTCCCACGGAAAGGAACATTTTCCCGAGTCTGCCTGCGGCAAGAGAGATGTATCTTGTAAGGGCGGCTCCCCAGACCAGGTCAATTACCTGCCTTGAGTGGCCTGCGTCTGCGAGGTTAAAATCAACATTTGTAGGATTTAAAAATGCGTTTTCAATTGCTTTTGGAGTTATTGCGCTGTAACGGACCCTGTCGAAAGGAGCTTTTGGGTTAACCTGTTTTATGATGTTCAGAGCTTCGACTCCTATCAGTTCTCCTTCCCGGTCATAGTCAGTTGCAATAGTGACTTTTTCTGCTTCTTTTCCAAGGCTCTTTAAAGCAGTCACTATTTTCCGGTTGATTGGGGTTGTCGTAATCTCGGCGTCTATCAGGGCTCTGGCATCAACTTTCTGCCAGTTATTGTACTCACTTGGAAAATCTATCCCGACAATATGGCCGGAAAGCCCTACTACTGCAGTTTCCTTTTTGCTTTCACCGGCCCCGATCTCGTACCGGTATACGTCTACTCCGCTGACTCTTTCCTTTTTGGGACTTTTTGGAGCCAGAATCGCAGCTATCCTCCTTGCTGCTATATTTTTTTCCGTTACAATAAGATGCATTTAAAACTCCGGTTTAACTTTTTTTATATTTTATGGAGGAATACTGGCGTACCCCAAAACTTCTGCCAGTCTGAGTCGAAGCCTGCCTCCTAATTCTTGAAGTTTCCTTTTGTAATATAAATTTTTGGATCAAATATAGAAATTTCTGCCACCCATAACTAGAATTAGGGTCATATACTCCTGATTTATCCTCTTTTCGCCCATATAAGTGTTTTTTCCGGGTCTACTGCTAAGGCCCTCAGAATTTCTTAGCTTATGATTTTTCTCCCGGTTCTTTATCGATTTTAATAAGCTCCAGAGCACGTTCTACAGCTTCCTACGGGCTTTTTACCCTTTGTATGCCTTCTATTTCCCATTTACAGTCAAGGACAAACACAGGCTTTCCCATTTTCAACCCAAGAGCTATTTCCGAAAGGGTTCCATATTCCCCGGAAACAGCAATGAGAGCATCTGAAGACTGGGCTATGAGAGCGTTTCTGGCATGTCCCATTCCGCTGAGAATAGCCATATCTATCCAGGGATTTGCGTCTTTCCTGCAGGTTCCGGGTAAAATCCCTATTGTCGTTCCCCCTTCCAGTTTTGCTCCACAGGCTGCTGCTTCCATTACTCCTCCCAGGCCTCCGCAGAGAAGTACAGCTCCCTTTTTTGCAATTTCTCTTCCCACGGCTTCAGCAAGGGCTCTGGTTTCACTGCTGCAGTTTCCAGCTCCGATGACGCCTATCTGTTTTCGTACTGATGGTTTCACTGCATGTAACTCCTCAGCCATGTTGTCCGAGACTTTTTATTTGAAACCTGAGAAGGTTGCGCGCCAACTCTTTAATTGTCACATGGATAACTTTTCTGTAATTCACTTCAATCTATCTAAATTCAGCCGTTTTAGATATAATGGCTCTGAATTTCCACAATTTCAGTACTGTTTTTTGCGGTTGAGTATTCTTCAAGAGGTTCCCTGTTCAGCTCAAGGAAGCTGTGCCCCCAGTTAAACTTGGACATGACTTTTTCGGCCTGCTCTTTGTATCCTAAAATGTACAGGGCTGCCGCAAACGCTTCTGCAGAATTGAGCTTGAAGGGCCTTCCGAAATTTACAGGATTACCTGCAAGCATATAAGGAAGCGCCCTGTGTGCCAGGTTCAGCTTTTCCAGTTCAGGAAAGACCCTTTCCACTTCTTCCCAGGAGCAGTCAAGCACAATAATTCCTTTTTTTGGGTCATCAGCCGGTGAAAGTGCCTTTTCTGCCATCGGGTCAAGCAAAATCGCTGATCTGGGCAGCCTTGAGATCCTGTCATAAAGGCGGGCAAGATCAAAGCGTGCCATTTTTCTTCCTGTGCACTTTTTGGGGTCGCACTGTCCAGCATGATAGATATAAAGGGGAACTTCATGGCTCTTTGTTGGATTCATTATTTATCCTCTGGAATGTGGGACTTATATGTATTACGTCTTTCTGCGTATTCTTGCCTCAGTACCTGTTACATACAAGTTCATAGCCCCTACACTCTCTCAAATATTCCCTGATTTTTGATTAATCTCTTGCCGTGTTTTTCTGGAATTTCTGCGCAAAAATTTCGGAATTTATTTATACACCTCATTATGTACTTCTTCAAAATATTGCATATTTTAGGCTGTGCTATGCAATTTTTAAGTTTAATTCAGTTTCCAGGCATGTTTCAAGCCTTATGCTCGGGTTTTGTTCCCGGCACCAGGGTATTATTGTTTTTTATTAAACGCCTGATCATTTTCATGTTCTATATGAAGAAGTAGCTGTTAAAAACGCCGGCTGATTATGAAATCATATACGCCGAGTTCTTACTTGAGGGAGTTTTTCCATGAGAAATATGAACATTATGATCAGACTATTACTTTTGTTCATCCTTATTTCTGGTCTTGCGGCAGCAGGTTCCAATGAGGTTAATGAAAGCGAACAGGTTGCTCAGTTGACTTCGATCTCAGATCCTGTTGCAAAAGAAAGTTCCGAAGAAGCGTATTCTCTTGCTCCTGTTAATCCCGAGTTTCTGGAATATCAGGAACAAATAGATAAAAAAGAACACTCTAATAAACTGCTCTTTTCTTCTCTGAACTCGATGACTTCCGAACCTGAAGTTAAACCAGAGGCTGAAGTTTCTTCAACAGGGCTGAAGCCTGCTCCTGTAGATCTTTCTCATCTTCAAACAGTTGAATCTGTGGAGAATTCGGGTTCTTTTGAACATTTATACGACCTCCGGGCTCTTGGGAAAACCAGCTCAGTAAAGGACCAGATAGATTCGGGAACCTGCTGGGCTTTTGGGACCTATGCCTCGCTTGAGTCGTATCTGCTCCCCTCAGAAACCTGGGATTTTTCGGAAAACAATATGAAAAACCTGCTCTTACCCGATTACCCCGAGAGCTTTGATTATGATGAGGGCGGCTTTACCCTGATGTCTACAGCTTACCTTGCCCGCTGGAGTGGTCCAGTCATTGAAACTGATGATCCCTATAACCCTCATTCAAGTGTTTCTCCCGAAGGGCTTTCAACAGTAAAACACGTGCAGGAAGTTTTGTTTATTCCGGACAGGCAGGGGGCTCTGGACAACGATAATATCAAATGGGCTCTGCAGGAGTACGGAGCAGTTGCCTCCACAATATATGTTGACCTTGCCTGTTTTGATCCTGTAAATAACAGCTATTATTATGCCGGCCAGGATTTTGCCGATCATATGATTGCTATCGTCGGCTGGGACGATTCCTTTGATAAATACAAATTCAATCCGGCAGCTCCGGGAGACGGTGCCTTTATAGTAAAGAACTCCTGGGGGCCCGACTGGGGAGAAGAGGGTTATTTCTATATCTCCTATTATGATTCGAGAATAGGCAAGGATAATGCCATTTATACCGCAGAGAACCTCAGCGGCTGCGATTCCATATACCAGTATGACCCCCTGGGCTGGGTCAACAGTTTCGGGTATGCCCGGAATACATCTGCCTGGGCTGCCAATATCTTCACAGCCGAGGGGAATGAAACACTCAATGCAGTCAGTTTCTACACCACGGATTCAGGAGCTGAGTATGAAGTCTATATTTATGCCGATCCTGTTTCCGGCCCTGTAAATCCTGAAGGACTGAAAGCATCCGGAAATGGGACATTTACTTATGCAGGGTATCATACAGTCCGGCTGGACCAGGGAGTTCCCCTTGAAGAAGGGCAGAATTTCTCGGTGGTGCTCAGGCTCAGCGCCCCTGAATATGGGTATCCTGTTGCTCTGGAGTGCCCGGTAGAGGAATACAGCAGCCAGGCATCTTCAAATGCAGGAGACAGCTATGTCAGCCCTGATGGTATTAACTGGGTGGACCTCTCTTCTATCTTTGAAAACTCAAACGCCTGCATAAAAGCATTTACTGACAGGGACACAGCTCCTGAGGCTGCTTTTGTACGGAATGTTACTTCGGGAGCTGTCCCGCTTACTATCAGTTTCTTTGATGCCAGCAGGAATTCGCCCACAAGATGGGCCTGGGACTTTGGGGACGGAATGAATTCAACCGAACAAAACCCTGTGCATACATACACAGAAGCAGGGTTTTACACGGTAACCCTTTCAGTGGAAAACGAATTTGGAGCTAACAGTACTTCCTGGACTGACTGTGTTTACGTGGGAGAGCAGGCTTCGACCCTTTATGTTGACGATGACAATGTATGCTGCCCTGCATCCGGCACGTATTCTTCAATTCAGGAAGCAGTTGACAGGGCAGCCGCTGGTTCAACAATTATTGTCCGCGATGGCTGTTATAATGAAACTGTTAATGTTGACAAAGCGCTGACAATTTGTTCCGAGTGTGGACCTGAAAACACAGTGGTCCAGTCAGATAACCCTGAAGATTGCGTATTTGATGTTACCGCAGATTCCGTAAATATCAGCGGATTTACCATAGTCGGAGCAGGCGATTACTCAAATGGTATGTTGTCCAATTATGGAATTCTTCTTTACAATGCCAATGAAAACACCATTAGCAACAATATTCTCAAAGATAATCTGCTCGGGATTTGCCTGTACGGCTCATCCAACAATACGGTGCAGGAAAACAATGCAATTTCAAACATTTACGGGATCTATCTGGATGATTCCAAAAACAACACCCTCTACCGGAATAGAGCTATTTCAAACATTTACGGGACCCTTCTTGTAAATTCCGGGGATAACAGACTCCGCAGTAATAATATGGAGAACAATGAATATAATTTGATAATTACAGACTTTGCTTCCATAAACGATATCGATAAGAGCAATACCGTTGACGGCAAGTCGGTCTACCACATTGTTGGGGAAAACAACCTGGAAATAAATGCTTCATCCAGAGCAGGGACTGTTTTCTGTATTAACTGCGAGAATGTTACTGTCCGGGACCTGGACCTCAAAAACAACTATTTTGGAATTGTCCTGTGCAATACAAGCAATTTCCTGCTTAAAAACAATATACTTGCAAATAACAGCGTTGGGATGTATCTCCTGGATTCCGGGTACGGGAAAATCGCAAACAACAGCGCTGATTCAAACAATGAATTCGGTTTCCTTTTTGAGAACGCCTGTGGAAATGTCATTGAGAACAACACCGCAGATTCCAATATGATGTGCGGGCTCTACCTGAGCAGTTCATGGGGAAATACGCTCAAATACAACAGGATGTCGGACAACTATCTTAACTTTGGAGCGGAAGGAACACTTGAACCAAACAAGATAGAAACAAATAACCTTGTGGACGGCAAGCCGGTATATTTCTTTGTAAATAATGACGGAATTGTGCTTGATTCCAGCTCAAATGCAGGAGTAGCTTATTTCGTTTCCTGTCAGAACGTTTCAGTCAGGGATCTTGTCCTTGAGAATAACATATGCGGGATTTATCTCTCCAATACAAGTGGGGCAAGGCTTGAAAATATCAGTGCATCGGACAACCTTTTTGGGGTCTATCTCGAAAATACTGATGGATGTATGCTTGCCAACAACAGTGCCTCAAACAATGGTGCAGGCATTTTTGTTTTAAGTTCGGAAAATACCACATTTGTAGATAACATTCTTTCAGAAAACGGGTACGGTATCAGTTTGGTCATTTCCGGGAATAACAGCTTGCTTAATAACAGTGCCTCAGACAATTTAGCCGGATTTTACGCCTGCGGGTCCGAAAACAACAAGTTTGCAGAGAACCTGGCAAATTATAACTTTGAAGGCATCTACCTGGAGTCTTCAGATGGTAATAAATTAATTAATAACAACGCATCGGAAAATATTAATGGCATCGATCTGACATTTTCGAACAATAACGTGCTTAATAAAAATACTGCAAACTTAAACGATTATGGGCTTTCGACGTGGTTTTCCGAAAACAACATGGCCATTGACAGTGATTCCAGTTCAAACTTAATAGGCATTTTACTCTTTGCATCTGAAAACAACAATTTAACAAACAACACTGCCCTCGATAATCAATTTGGGGTCTGCCTGGCAGACAACAGCAAAGGCAGCGGGAACAAAATAAGGCCAAATGGTAATATCCTTAAGTCAAATATTATTTCAAACAGCTCTGATACAGGTATCCTGATTGATGAGAGTTATGGAAACCTCATTTACAACAATTATCTTAACAATACAAAGAACGTTGAAGATGAATACCTTAATACCTGGAACAGTTCAGAAATAGGGAACTACTGGAATGATTATGAGGGGCAGGATGCTGACGGGGACGGAATAGGAGATACACCCTATGTGATCAATTCTCATACAGGCAGCCTTGATTATCTGCCAGTAATCTGTCTTTCCGATTGTCCGGCTCTGCTTGGAGATAATGTCTCTGAAAGGCAGGATACCAGGAATTATAAGACCATTTCGGGGAAGCTCGCTGAAAGCTCCTGGTCAATTGAAGCCTCGAAACAGGGTGTTTCCGCAGAATCAAAAATTGAGTTCAGTTTGAGCAGCCCTGGAACTGGTGCTCCCGGAGTCGGTTTTGAACCCTGGAAATATTCTACAATGGCCACTTCCGGGGACGAGGAACTCAAAGAGGATTCTTCAGATTCTGACAGGAAACTGGATGTAGAGCTGGATACTGATTTCTTCAAGGGTTTTGAGGTCTCCCAGGGTATGAATCTCCTGACAGGCAGCGAAGGACTTGAAAACTCCGAAAATATCAAAAAGGGAGTTATAGAATTCAGAGTTTCAAAAGCCTGGATTGAAGAAAATAACGTGGATGTCGCCACGGTAGCCCTGAAAAAGTTCAATGACGAAGCCTGGACTTCCTTTGAAACGGCGGTGACCGGAGAAGACGAGGAGTACTACTTCTTCGAGGCTAAAGCTCGTGCAGTTCCAGGTATGCCACTATGGGAACAAAAATGACCATGGAGACCATGGAAAAAATAATTCAGATCTGGAACTTGAGAGATGAGGTTTAAGATTCAGAATACAGTGAACCTCTAACTCTTTTATTTTTTACCGGTTTCTTTATTCATTTTTTTCTTTTATCTATTTCCTACGTGTAGTGATGAACCTCTATTCAGAAATTAAAGAACCTTTTTAGAGAATTAATATAAGTTTGTTTATATCTTATGGATTGTATATAATTAGTATTCACTGATTCGTATTCAGCTTAATGGGGATAAAGGAAATCAGGGTTTGTATTAAAATTGATGATACCTTAAAAATTCTGTCTTCATAAAGCTGCAGTGATGAAATTGATAATTTATCTCAGCCTGCGTCTTGCCGGTAATTTTAATGATGAAATAAATACGTTCAACAACCTTTACAATAGAGTGTTGTGAAGGTAATTGAAGGCAATCTTCACAGACCTGTTAATTTCATCGTTGATTGACCCGGAAAGAAGAGATTGTCTTTCGGAGGGTAAGGTAATCTCCTCTTTGACCCTGGCTGTTTCTGAGTGAACTTGAAATTATCCTGAAGCAGGAAGTCCTGTGATCAGGATGATTGATAGGAGGAGTGATATCCATTTAGCTGTGCTCATACCTGAATTCCCGCAATCGGAAGGTCGGTACGGAGCACTAAATAAATTGGGGTGATGAACTAAATGGAACAACCAGTTGATGTTGCGGAACAACCAGTTGATACTGAAGAAGAATTGGGGTATGGAGAAATGGAGGCGCCCTGGTGGGTGGTTCTTCTTGAAGGGATTTTTGCCATTATCGTAGGCTTATTCCTGCTATACAGCCCCGCGTCAACCACTTTCTTTCTCATACAGGTACTGGGCATTTTCTGGCTGGCAGGAGGAATTATTTCCATTTTAGGGGCGTTTCTATTCCCAGAACACCGGGCATTTAAACTGATTTCGGGTATCTTGGGCGTTATTGCAGGAATCGTTATACTGATGTATCCTGTTCTCAGCCCTTTCGTAGTTCTTACGCTCTTTGTTATTTTCATAGGGGTATGGGCTATTATCAACGGTGCTATGAAACTTTTCTGGGGATTTAAAGGAGGGGGCTGGGGGATGGGAATCCTTGGTGTCCTTTCCATAATCCTCGGTCTGCTCCTGCTGACCAACATTCTGGTAGGAACTCTGTTTCTCCCGTGGATATTCGGATTTATCCTTATTGTCGGGGGAATCGGGGCAGTTATCGGAGGACTGAAAATGAGAACCTGAAGAAGGAGTTTTTCGAGACAAAAGTGAGGAGATGAAAATAAGGAGATAGAAATATGGACAGACCTATTGGTGTTACTATTCTGGCTATTCTGGCTGCATTGCTGGCAGTCATAAATGGTATTGCAACACTTCGTTTTCTTGGATTTTTTCCCTTTATAGGGCCTCTGGATATCCGTATTTTCAATTTCTGGTATGCCCTATTGTACGGCCTGATGACCTACATATGGGTGTGGGTGGCCCGTATGCTCTGGCAGGTAAATCCGCAGGGCTGGATGTTTCTGGCTATCGTTGCAGTATTTAACCTGTGCCTGGATTTTGTGATTATGGTTACCGGAGGTTCATGGTTTGACGTTAATTTCTCAGTAATTATTAACGCCCTTATCCTCATCTATGTCATGCTGCCGGGGGTGAGAGAGGCATTCGGGACAGATTAAACGTCTCTGGTCATGAGGGAGGCTGTGTGAAGAAAATCCTTCCCGATAATCCCCTACCTGCTCCTGCTAATCAACTCTCCAGCAGGAGCCCCTGTTCTTCTGTAGATGTTCAAATTTTTCCTTATTGTCAGGAGAATCTGGGAGTTACCGGAGTACTGAAAAAGCGAACCTGAAGACGGAGTTTTTGAAACTAATAAGGAGACGATAATAAAAATAAAAATATGATAATAAAAATATGGGGGACAAGAATATGGATAGACCTATTGGTGTTACTATTCTGGCAGTTCTGGCTGTATTTCTGGCATTTATAAACGCTATTGCAATGCTTCGGTTTCTTGGATTTTTACCCTTTCTGGGAGGTCCTTTGAATATCCGTATTTTCAATTTCTGGTATGCCCTTTTGTACGGCCTGCTCGCCTATATATGGGCATGGGTGGCTCAGATGCTCTGGCAGGTAGACCGGCAGGCCTGGATGTTTCTTGCCATTATCACGATATTCAATCTGTGCCTGAGTTTTGTGGTGATGATTACAGGCGGTTCATGGTATGATGTAAACTTTACAGTTATCGTGAACGCTCTTATCCTCATCTATATCATGCTGCCAGGGGTGAGAGAGGCATTCGGGACTGATTAAGGAGTGAAGAGTCAGATTAAGGAATGAAAAGGTAGGCGGCAGTAGACCATGTTTTATAAGATAATCAAAAGGGCTCATGCCCTTCTGCTCCTGCTTTAATAACCTTAGTGTCCGGATGTAAACAGGATGGAGCGGTTTTCTTGCTGCAGGTCTTGAGCCTTTGTAGGTCTTGAGCTTTATATTCAGTTATAGGGGGCGGTGACATAGAGAGAAAGACTGTACTCGCTGCACTCGTGCTTGCAATGTTTATACTCGTTATTGATACGACAATAATGAATGTTTCAATTTCGGCACTTATTGAGGAGTTTAATACGGATGTTGCCACAGTCCAGGCTGCCATTACACTCTATGCCCTTGTAATGGCGTCATTTATGATCACCGGAGGAAAGATAGGAGATATCATTGGCAGAAAAAAGGCATTCAGGATAGGGCTGGTCGTCTATGGTACAGGTTCATTCCTGACTTCAATCAGCCCGACAATGGCTGTACTGTTTTTAGGCTGGTCTATTCTTGAAGGGCTTGGGGCAACCCTTGTCATGCCTGCTATCCAGACTCTAGTGACCTCAAACTACAGCGGAAAGGACCGTGCCATCGCTTATGGCATAATAGGGGGAATTGTTGCAGGCGCAATTGCTCTTGGTCCCATTATAGGAGGCTGGCTGACAACCTGGTACACATGGAGGCTTGCCTTTGCCGGGGAAGTGGTAATCGTTCTCATTGTCCTGTTGTTAAGCCGGAATATTCTGGATGCTCCCCTTGAAACTGAAGAGAGACCAAGGCTGGATATAGTCGGCACTATACTCTCTGCACTTGGTGTAGGGCTTATTGTTTTTGGTGTGTTACTGGCAGGGACATATGGCTGGTGGAAGGCACGTCAGCCCTTTTACATAGGAGGAATTGAAATTTCCCCTTTTGGTCTTTCTCCTACACCAGTGTTTATTTTTGCAGGAATTGTCATCCTGCTGATTTTTGCTCTATGGGAACGTCACGTTATTAGTCTGGGGAAGATGCCGCTCATAAGGCTCGATGTGCTCAGGGACCGTGGGGTTACTTCAGGATTTTTCACTCAGATGATTCAGACCCTTCTTTTTGGAGGTTTCCTGTTCAGCATGGCTCTCTTCTTTCAGATCGCCCTGGGACTCAATGCGATGCAGACGGGATTTCTCTACCTCCCTCTCTCCATACCGCTTTTAATTGCTTCTCTTGTCGCATCCCGATTATCTGCTCTTATAGCCCCAAAGCGCATCATTCAGGCTGGTCTATTCATACTTATCACAGGACTTTTTCTGGCTATTGTAACCATAAACATAGAGGTCAGAGGGCTCGGCCTGATGACCGGGTTTGCCTTAATAGGTATAGGTGGGGGGCTTATAGCATCCCAGATAATGAACCTGGTGCTTTCACAGGTTGCTCCTGAAAGAACAAGCGAGACAGCTGCCCTTATGAGCGCCTCCCAGAATCTTGGTATGTCTCTTGGGACTGCACTTATGGGTTCCATCGTCATTGCGGGTCTGGTAGTAGGAGCAACTGCTCTCATCGAGGATAGTACTGTTATTCCGGAGGATCTAAAGCCATCCGTGATATCGGCAGTAGAGGAAAATGCCCAGTTTTTGAGCAATGAAGAATTACAGGCTGTCCTGAAAGATGTCCCTCCTGACGTTTCACAGGAAATCCTGAGGATCAATGAAATCGCCCGTATTCAGGGAATAAAAACTTCCCTCTGGGGGCTTGTGATTTTTGCGGTATTTGGCATAATCATCTCGTTCTTCCTGCCGCCTGAAATCCTGGTCTCTAAAAAAGAATGAAGCTTCAAACAAATCCAGACGAACTTCGGAATTTCGACAGTTCCTGAACATTCAATACAAGGGATAATACAGGGAATCAAATTATGGCAACCAGAACAGAAGACATGGAAACCAGAATTGAAGAATTGATGGACGTCATGAGGGTCCCTCCCGGCAAGAAAATCAACCTGAGGAAGGACTACGATCCAGGTTTCACAGGCAAATGGATGACGAAGGCAGAGGCAAAAGAGATCCTAACAGGAGGCATCCAGATGCTCGCCGAGATGCAGGACAAGCTCTGGGCACAGAACCAGTATGCTCTGCTCATGGTCCTTCAGGCACTCGATGCAGCCGGTAAGGACGGCACAATCAAGCACGTCATGTCGGGCGTCAACCCGCAGGGGGTCAATGTTTACAGTTTCAAGGCACCTTCAGGAGAGGAACCGGACCACGATTACATGTGGAGAAACTTCAAGTCCCTGCCTGCTCGCGGTAACATCGGGATTTTCAACCGTTCCTATTATGAAGAAGTCCTTGTTGTGCGCGTGCATCCAGAGATCCTCGCCAGCCAGCAGCTCCCGCCCGCACTTAAGGACAGGCGTATCTGGAACCGGCGCTTTGAGGAGATCAATAACTTCGAGAAGTACCTGGTTGACAACGGCATCATTGTCGTCAAGTTCTTCCTCTATGTGTCCAAAGAGGCCCAGAAGGAGCGTTTCCTGAAGCGGACCATGATGCCTGAGAAGAACTGGAAGTTCTCTGCAGCTGACATAAAAGAGCGGGCTCATTGGGACGATTATATCGACGCCTACGAAGACATGTTCAACCATACAAGTACTAAGTGGGCACCCTGGTACATCGTGCCTGCCGATCACAAGTGGTTCACGCGGCTGGCTGTTGCCGCCGTACTCTACTACACAATGAAGAAACTCAACCTGGCCTATCCTGCAGTCAGCGAGGAGCAGAAACAGGCTTTACTTGCGGCCAAGGAAGAACTCGAGAACGAGGGCAGTGGTCTGAAGAATAAAGCAGTAACAAAGGCAAAAGCGAAAAAGGCCAAAGCGAAGACGGCAGCCGATATAGAAGTTCCGGATGCAAACAGTACGGTTACAGGGGACGAGCCCAGGAAAAAAGGGATGAAGGACAGGTAAGACCACACCTGAAAGCAGTACTCAAGACAGGAAAACATCAAGATCCACACTTTTCTAACTCAAGGAGAATAAACATGTCACCCAATCAAACAGAATCGCCGGGTCTGGACCAGACAGCGTCAGGTGTCAAGTGGTACGCACATACGCCTGCAGAAGTTGCCAGCCGGCTCCAGGTCGATCTGGAAAGGGGCTTGAGTGCGGCTGAAGCTCAGCAGCGTTTGCAGCAGTATGGCCCGAACCATCTTGTGGATACGAATAAGGAGCCTGGATGGAAGGCGTTCCTGCGGCAGTACAAAGACCTGATGCAGATCGTCCTTCTGGTAGCGGCGATCATCAACCAGATATTCACAGGCAAATGGGGAACCACACTGGTGCTTGCGAGTCTGACAGTCTTCAATGCGATGCTGGGCCTGCGTGGCGAATCCAAAGCAGCAGCCAGCCTGGCGGAGCTGGCCGGGACGATGAAGATCATTACTCATGTGCGTAGGGATGGCGTGGCGCAGGAGGTAGATATCTCGCAGGTGGTGCCAGGCGATGTCGTGTTGATGGAAGCTGGTGACGTTGTCCCTGCCGACGGACGCCTGTTTGTGACGGCTACGCTGGAAATCGAAGAAGCGGCTCTGACTGGCGAAAGCGTTGCCTCGTCCAAGAACAGCGAGGTTATAGACGGGGCAGAGGTGCCTCTCGGTGACCGCCACAACATGGCCTACATGAACACTTCAGTCACCCGTGGTCGCGGAGAGATGATTGTCACCACCACCGGCATGGGAACCGAGATGGGACATATCGCCGACCTGCTCAACAAGACTAAGGCGGATAAGACGCCCTTGCAGAAGCAGCTCGACCGGCTGACGATGATCATTGCAGCACTGGCGGGTCTTGCTTTCATCCTGATGGTCATAATGGGGCTCAATAATGGGCAGCCCCTTGACTCTATCTTCATCGCTGGCGTGGCTCTGGCTATCGCAGCAATCCCCACTGGCCTGCCGGCTGTGGTCATCACCATGTATTCCATGGGTACACAGGAGCTGGCGGCCCAGAACGCCATCGTCAAACGGCTGCCATCGGTGGAGACGCTTGGCTCGGTCTCAGCCATCTGCACCGACAAGACAGGCACGTTGACTCTAAACAAGATGACAGCAGTCGAGTTCACAGTCCCCGGCCAGAACAGATATCGAGTGACTGGACAAGGCTACGGCACAAAGGGAGAGTTGAAACTTACCCGAGGTATTCCAGCCGGGCAGCCATGGCAGAAAAGCACGGCTCCTTACAGCACCGAGGGGAAGATACAAAGCGCAGGCGGGACAAGGATCGACCTTGATCAGGTCTTGCTGCCCATGGCCCTGTGCGCCGATGCTCGGCTGGACGGTGAAACACTGATCGGCGACCCTACTGAGGGCGCTTTGATCGTTCTGGCTGAGAAGGGAGGCATTAATGTAGACAGTGCGAGAGAGATGTTCCCGCGTGTGGCCGAGGTGCCGTTCGATGCCGAGTATAAGTTCATGGCGACCTTCCATAATATGACCGATGAACAGGGAAAGCCGGTTGTTCGTTGCTGCGTCAAGGGTGCACCTGACGTGTTAATCGCCCGTGGTGGATACTACTGGATACCGGATGGAGATCCTGTGGCAGTCTCCGGCGAAAACCGTAAGCTGGCACTGGTTGAAAACGACCGCATGGCAGCCGCCGGTGAGAGAGTAATGGTCGTGGCACGCCGTGATTTCGATCCGGCCACTTTCGATCCGAAAAGCAATCTGCTCGACCTCATGCATGAACTGACACTCCTGGCGATGGTGGGTATAGTTGATCCACCGCGGGACGAGGCAAAGGATGCGATTGCCAGGTGCCACAGTGCAGGCATCCAGGTGCGCATGATCACCGGGGATCATGCTGTTACTGCCGCTGCCATAGGCCATGAGCTGGGCATCGAGGGCCAGGCCCTGACAGGGGCGCAATTTGCCGCCATTCCTGATGAGCAGTTGAAGCCACAACTGGACCAGATCGGCGTGGTGGCCCGCGTGACACCGGAAGACAAGATCAGGCTGGTGACACTGCTCCAGCAGAAGGACAACATCGTGGCTATGACGGGTGATGGGGTCAATGATGCCCCTGCGCTTAAGAAGGCCGATATCGGCGTGGCAATGGGTGTTACCGGTACCGAAGTATCTAAGGGCGCAGCGGTGATGATCCTGACAGATGACAACTTCGCAACCATCGTCAAGGCAGTGGAGTATGGCAGGCATATCTACAATAACCTGTTCAACTTCGTCCGCTTCCAGATGGGACAGCTGGTGGCGTACATCACATGCTACTTGCTGGCTGCGTTCTTCTTCGTACTTGGAGGGACTCCGTTTGAGGCTCTCGTAGTCCTGTTTC
This sequence comes from uncultured Methanosarcinales archaeon, assembly GCA_964434965.1. GTDB lineage: Archaea > Halobacteriota > Methanosarcinia > Methanosarcinales > Methanosarcinaceae > Methanosarcina. The sequence goes on along the minus strand of CAYSWX010000010.1, from coordinate 9,812 downwards.
TTAACTTCCTTATCTCAGTCCCGGTAGCTATGGCGCTGGGGTTCGACAAGCCGGCTTCAGGCCTGATGGAGAAAAAGCCCAGACCGCTGAAGCAACCCCTCCTTTCAACTTCACAATGGGTTCGCATCGCTTTCCTGGGGATTCTTATGGCGGTCATCACGGTCTACCTTGAGGCGATATACGAGGCGGCTGGAATGTCCACGGCGGCTACTATGGGCTTTGTGGCCTTCGCCTTACTCAGCATCTCAAGGGGGCTCAGCGTTCGCAGCGAGACGGATACTGCCTTTGACCGGGACATAATTCATGATCGAAACCAGATGTTCCTCTATGGTATGGCGTTGTTGATAACCATCCTTGCGACCGAGCTTGGCTTCCTGCAGCGTCTCCTGGGCCTGACCTCACTTAGCGGGGACCAGTGGAGGATCTGCATAGCCGCTGCCATCGCCCTGCTGCTCGTCGATGAGGTCATCAAGGTCTTCATGCGCACCCGCCGCCATAATAAAGCGGCAACTTCTGCCGCCGTAGCGCCACTGGCCCAGCAATAAATCGTAACTTCTGAAATCATCCGTGATGCGTACACAAAGGCCCTTTTTACAGTAAAAGCCTGTTAAACCCACTTATTTCCAAATCTATAATTTTGAGGATGAAAAAATATATATCTATAGTTTTTACAGTAGAGTTGATGAAATCTCCCCTTATTTCGGTTCTTCTGTCTTCCGAAAAAAGGACAGATCTGCTTCTGTTTTTAAAAGAAAGACCAAGGACCATCGAAGAAATCAATTCCGAACTTGATACCAATTCAGTTGCAGTCCTTCCCCAGCTCAAAAGGCTAAAAGAAAACGGGCTTGTAGTTCAGGAAGATAGGGTGTACAGCCTTTCTCTTCTGGGGAAAATCCTTGTCAGAAGAATGGAATCTCTCGTGAAAGCTTTCAGGCTTCTTGAAGACAATTATGATTACTGGTCAGGCGTTAAGCCAGGGGGAGCTCCACTTGTTTTTTTTAAGTTAATGGAAGAAGTTATGGAACTGATACCTGACAGCTGTCAGGGCGAAGATAATTCTTCAGCATACAGGGAAATGACTGAAGCTTTTTGCAATTCGAAACAGATTCTCCTGATCATTTCACATTGTGATCTGCGCTATCCGGGCATCTGTGCAAAAAACGCAAAAAAAGGGTTGAAAGTATCTATAGTACTTACTCAACCTGTATTTGAAAAGTTTACAGAAGAATTTAAAGAAGAACTTGATACCCTGCTCCTTCTTGAAAACTTTAATATATACGTATTGAATGAGGATATTACTCCGCCCACACTTGCTGTAACCGATACTGTGGTTTTTACCTGCATTTCTTATGGCAAAAACAATGAAAGTGAGAATAATACCATGGTAAGTTTCGGAGAAAAAGCTGTTCACTGGGGTCAGGAAACTTTCGAATACTTCAGAGCGCTGGCTAAACCCCTGTCTCCCATGCCGTCAAATCAGATTCTTCCAGATCACAGAGGCAATTTTGAATAAGAAAGGAAAAACACTAATGCCAGAAAATCCTGCAAAAGTAAGGCTTTTGCTTTTAGGTCGCTCATTGCAACAGGTGGTCTGAGAAGTAAAAGGGGGCAGTCTGAGAGGTAAAGGGAAGCATTCTCAGACCAGCTGGAATTTTTCAAATCTTATCCTGTCCAGGGCTTTGCCAGAGTTTCAGTTTTCAATTTTCTTTTTAACCGCTGCAGCAGCATTTTCAGGAGAATCGGTTTCCCAGAGCTTCCTGACCTTTGCACTCCTGAGAGCCGGCATTAAGGCATCTATTTTTGCCTGCACGGATGCAAGTGCCTCTTCATCAGTACATGGAGGCTCTATGCCCATAAACTTCTGAGCTTTGAGAGTTTCCGTTTCTCTGAAAACTGCACGGTCAACTCCGCTCCTGACACCGGTTTTCAGGGACTCGATTGCATCTTTCCACTGGGAAGCCCATGGGGTATCAGGAATATCAGTGTGGTGGACATCGGTTCTTTCTACTTTTATGGCTGCAAGGTGGCAGGCTTTCACGCAGGCCCCGCAGTACATGCAGAAATCTTCAGCAAAAGCAATCTTTCGAGGGTCTTCAGGGTCTGTCGGCACATACCATAGATCTGAGGGGCAGACATTAAAGCAGCCGCGGCATCCCTGGGGATCGCATTCTTTCAGGTTTACCTCAATAAGGCTCAGTTTTCCTTCCATGGGTTTCTGCAGGTCAACAGCTTCGTAAGGGCAGACAGCTTTACAGCGGGCGCACTGCGTGCATTTAAGCTCGTCCACCTTTACTTTCCCTTCCACCTTCGGAGCTTCGCAGGGGCGTTCCCCTTTAACCTTTATTGCTTCTTCAGGGCAGATGTCCTGGCAGAGTACGCAGTAGTCGCATCTATCCGTATCAACAAGGATCTGCTCAAAAGGAACCGGGTTCTCAGGGGTGGGTTCGCGCTCAAGCAGGATAACAGCGTCACAGAACTTGGCACAGATCCCGCAGAAATTGCATTTTTCGGTATCGATTTCAATTTCACCTTCCACGCCTTCCTTAAAGGGAGCAATCTCTTCTTTTTTCGGGAAGGTGAATTCAACTTCTATTGCATCCTGAGGGCAGGCTCCTTCACAAAGGGCGCAGGGCAGGCATTTTTCATTGATATTTACATAAGTATTGTACTTTGGATACTGTTTTTTGTCAGGGACTTCTCCAATAGCTTCAAAGGAAATAGCATGCACAGGGCAGAGGTTTGAGCACATCCTGCAGAAGGTGCACTTCTCAAGGTCCATCATTACAGCAGGGGCATCAAGCCCGGTTGCAATTTCATGCAGAGGACCCATTTCAAGGGCTTTTGTGGGGCATATTTCCGCACAGATCCCACAGCCATTGCAACGTTTGTAATCATAATCGAGGGTCTTGAGGGATTTCTCGGTTGCCTGCGTATAGAGGAAATGAGTACCCTGAAGGTCCATGCTGGTTGTAACCGTGATCTTTTCCTGGCTCTCACCTTCTTCATCTTCAGGCACTGCTTCTGCCGGCTCTTCAAACTCGAAGTCTTCGGATTCAGGTTCGCAGGAATCATTTTCTCCGGCTCCGCAGCACCCGTTACATACGTGAGTTTCCTGGCATTTATCGGAATTTTCCCCGGTAAATTCGGGATTTTTCTCGCTCACTGTGCCACCTCCTCGACCCCTGTTCCGGCGCATTCCTGCTTGAATTCGCTACCAATTGGCCCTATTTCTTCAAGTTCCTTTACAAACTCGGTGATCGTGTTCGAGAAACGTTCTCCTTCTGCAGCCGAGATCCAGAGGGTCCTGAGCCTTTTCGGGTCAAGCCCTATTTCCTTCATTATTTCTTTTAAAACATCCATGCGCTTTTTTGCATCAAAGTTTCCGTGGATATAGTGGCATTCGTCCATCCTGCAGCCCGCAACAAGCACACCGTCAGCTCCGCCTTTTAAGGCTTCAAGCACAAATTCAGGGTTAACCCTTGCAGAACACATGGTACGGATGACCCTGATGTTTGTCGGGTAATGGATCCTTGACATTCCTGTCAGGTCTGCACAGGCATAACTGCACCAGTTGCAGAGAAAAGCCACAACAAATGGGCTCTGGGACTTATGGGCGGTTGCGGCTCTGACCTGCGCAAGGATCTGCTCGTTTTCAAAGTTCCGCATCTGGATTGCACCTACAGGGCATGCGGCACTGCAGTCCCCGCAGCCGTAACATGAGACCTCATCAACAACAGCCTTTTTATCAACAATGCTTATCTTTCCGAACTTGCAGACTTCCACACAGGTCCTGCAGCCTATACACTTATCTGTATCAACATGGGCTCCCATGGGGTCTGCTTCAAGTTCTCCGGTCCCGAGGAGCTGCATAACTTTGGAGGCGCAGGCACTGCCCTGGGCTATGGATACCTGGATTTCTTTGGGACCCGAGGCGCAGCCTGCAAGGAAGACTCCGCTTACCGGTGCATCAACAGGGCGCATTTTGGGATGCGCACTTGCAAAGAAGCGGTCAGGGCGCCGGGCAAGGTTAAGCATCCTGCCTATTCCTTCTGCAGCTTTGCTCGGTTCGTATCCTGTGGACAGCACAACAAGGTCGTGGGCTTCTTCTTCAACCCTGGACTCAAGGGTATTTTCGTAACGGACAACCGGTCTTCCATCTTCACCGGCATAGACCTCGGCAACTTTTCCGCGGATGAAGTCAACGCCCATCCCCTGTGTCCTTGCGTAATATTCTTCGTACATCTCCCCTGCAGCCCGGATATCTATGTAGTGGATCGTAATATCTGTATCAGGGTAACGTTCTTTTATCATCTGGGAATTTTTAAGGGCTGCCATACAGCAGACCCTTGAACAGTGCTCGTTACCAACAGTTTTGTCCCTTGAACCTACACACTGAATAAATGCAACGCTTTTTGGGGGCTGGTTGGTGGAAGGCACAAGGACTCTTCCTCCTGTTGGACCTGCAGAGTTCAGCATCCTTTCAAGCTGCATGTTGGTTATGACATCAGGATACTTTCCAAATCCGTATTCCTTTTTCCTAGAAGCATCAAAGAGCTGGTAGCCTGTTGAAACGATTACGGCTCCTGATTCGAATTCTATTTCTTCAGATTTCTGTCCGTAGTCCACAGCCTCTGCTGGGCACGCCTGCTGGCAAAGCCCGCAGCCCACACAGTGGTCAGGGTCTATAAGCACAACCTGAGGGACGGACTGGGGAATTGGCATATAGATAGCCTTACTTTTTCCAATCCCGTAGTTCATGGGGTTTTCTATTTCAACGGGGCAGACTCCGGCGCAGAGGTCAACGCAGCCCTTGCATTTGTCTTCAAGCACGAACCTGGGCTTGCGTTTGACTTTTACATGGAATTTCCCGACAGAACCAGAGATATCTGTAACCTCGGAATATGTGTATAGAGTAATGTTCGGGTGGTTCTGGACTTCCGTCATTTTTGGGGCAAGCACGCAGATAGAGCAGTCATTTGTGGGAAACACCTCATTCATCAGGGCCATTTTGCCCCCGATTGTAGATTCCCTTTCTACCATGGTTACGGGAAAACCGGCTTCTGCAAGATTTAAGGCGGCTTCGATTCCCGCAACTCCTCCGCCTATGATAAGGACATTTCTGCTGGCTTTTGAGCTTGTTGCATTCAGTTCCCTGAGGAACCGGGCTTTTGCAACCCCCATCCTTATAAGGTCAAAAGCTTTTTGAGTCGCCATTTGAGGGTCGTCTGCATGCACCCAGGAGCACTGTTCCCTTATGTTTACCATTTCCATAAGGTAAGGGTTGAGGTCAGCTTTTTCCATGACATGCCTGAAGGTTTTCTCGTGCAGCCTTGGGGAACAGGCAGCTACCACGACCCTGTCGATTTTATAATCCTTTATGTCCTTGATGATGCCTTCCTGTCCGGAATCGGAACACAGAAACTGTACTTCCCGGGCAAGCACCACATCTTCCAGTTCATTTGCCATTTCCTCAAGGGCTGAAACATCAATTACTCCCGCAATATTCAGTCCGCAATGGCAAATGTAGACTCCGATTCGCATGCTTGTTTACTCCTTATTTGCAAGTTTAACTTTCAAAATTATGATTCATGAATAATTTTCTGCATATATTTCATCCGTGCAGAAAAGACAACATACTGCATAGCTATAAATTGTTTACACGACCTGGAAAGGCTTTCCTTCTGGCTTTCCAGACACTATGAGTTTTGTGTTTATAAATCTCAATATAAATTTTCTCTCAAACAGGATAAATAAGTAGCCGTTTTGTACAAAACCAAAACCTTTATTTGTAAAGGCTTTCGAAACCCCTGGACTGTGCCTTATAACAGAGAACTTATAACAAAGAATTAAGAAGCAGCAGTTTTGTAGAAATTTTTTGCCGGTGGTTTCCCGGATAATTATTGGTCATATTTAACACATAATTTATATATTACAAATATAATTTATATCTCAACTATTTAATTATATCTATATTAACTTTCTGATAATAACTGACAAAGGGAATGAGGTCTCATTGCCTGATATTTATGTTTCAGCGCACAATATTAAAGCTTCTGATCTGATGTTCTTCTCAATGCTTTGCAGTAAAAGAATTATTTTTCATAAATTGGAAACAACTTTCCTGTTACCTCCAATCGGAATCAGGATTATGGGGCTAAAAGCTATTATGATGCTCACCAATTGATTTATAGTTTGAGAACTTAATTCGTAATCTATCAATCAGTGTGGAATTACTATTACAATAATTTGTTATATACGTGGGAATTTCCTGTGAACAGGAGTTTGAAATGATCCTTAAGAAACCTTAAAGGATTTTATCCGGAGCAATCGTGCAAAAAATGAATTTTCTGATTCTCTAACAATATTTCCGCGTACAAAACCTCATAAATAACCAGTATCACTCTCACAAAAACAGGAGGAAATTCTACATGAGTGGACATGATGAATTAAAAGATAAGATGTATGAATGGACAGAAAAATATGCAAACAAGGCAGGCTACAGGCTTAATCCGGACAAGGAAGCCCTTGACTATGTACTCGATGGTCTTGCTTCAAGGGTAGAAAAGTTTGGGAGGCGTTATTGCCCCTGCAGGATAGTAACAGGGAATGAGAATGAGGATAAAAAGATCGTTTGTCCCTGTGTCTATCACAAAGATGAAATTGAAAAAGACGGAAACTGCCATTGTGAACTTTTCTTTAAGCCTTCCTGATCCAACCTGTTCTGCAAGGCCTGCTCTGTAAGCAGGTTTTAAATAAAATTGGTGAAGGCAGGAGAGGACAATATATAAATATTTTTGCCCTCTTCCGGCCACTCTTATCTTTTCGTTTGAGTCAGGGTATTGTCTTTCAGCCTGCAGAAGGCAGAACCTCACTGTGAGTGAAAGCCCGGATTTCTGGAGGCTGTTGGCTGTTAATACTATAAATTGAAATTAACATTGAGAATTAAAAAGCAATAGTTTAAAGTGGATTACATTCATTTCTTTAACTAAATCTATTAATATTGTATTCCAAATATTGTATTTCAGTGCTCTTAAACACTTAAATTCTTAAACAGCGTTTCCTTCAAACCGGATATTCTCCAGCAGGAAATTTTTGGTTAATTCTACTTACCTGCACAGGCATTACCTGACCTGTACAGATGCTATTTACCTGACAGGAATTAACCTGCCCTCTCTTTAAGTAACTTTATGATATATTTGACTAA
>CAYSWX010000010.1:0-2508 GCA_964434965.1 uncultured Methanosarcinales archaeon | reverse complement strand
CTGACAGGAATTAACCTGCCCTCTCTTTAAGTAACTTTATGATATATTTGACTAAAGGGTGACCTGGAATGACAAATGCAATGGAAATCTATCAGATGCTCCCAAAGACTAACTGCAAAAAATGTGGGAAAGCCTCCTGTATGGCGTTTGCAGTTGCCCTTATGGCCCGCGAGCTGACACCTGAGGACTGCCCCCCCCTCAAAGAGGAGCCTAAATACAAAGAAAGTTACGAAAAAATCAGCGGCCTTTTCAAGCCGTCGGAAGGAGCAACCGAAACAGGGCTCATAGTGCACGAAGAACTCTGTTTTGGCTGCGGAAATTGTGTCGTTGCCTGCCCTCCAAATGTAGCAAACGACCCTTATGGAGTAGGCTCGGGAAATGCCCCCAGGAATGTTGGTAAGCTGGTGCTGACCATTGAAGACGGGGTTGTAAAAGCCCAGAACCTGGGTGAGTGCCGCAGATTCGGGAAGAACAAGATCCTCTGCAACGGCTGTATAGTAACCTGCCCTGTAGAGGCAATCGAGTTTGTGTGAGGCGAGAGGATGGAGAAAAACTATTACGTATGCACAGGCTGCGGAATGCTCTGCGATGATATAGAAGTCGAGTCTGAAAAAAACATAGTTAATAAAGTCTACACCGCCTGCAGAGTAGGGGTAGCCCATATGAAAGACGGAAAGGAAAGTGCAGTCTTTCGGGTCAATAATAAGCCTGTAGACGAAGCAACTGCCATCAGCGAGGCTGCAGCAATCCTTAAGAATGCAAAAAACCCTCTGATCTTCGGGCTTGGGACTTCTACCAGTGAAACCCAGAAACTTGCAATCGAGCTTGCAAGGAAAACAAGTGCAACTCTTGATGATACTTCTTCATTTTGCCTTGGTAAGGTGATTGAAGCTCTCCTTAACAATAAATTTAAGGTATGCACTCTTGATGATGTAAGAAACAAAGCCGATGTTTCTATTTTCTGGGGAGCAGACCCTTCGGACTCTCACCCGCGTCACCTTTCAAAACACTCCTATTTCCCCAGGGGGACTGAAAAGCAGCGTGGCTGGGAAGAAGAGAGGACTGCAATTGCAATAGATGTCCGAAAGTCCCATACCGCAAAGATCTGCGGGAACTATTTCTTCCAGATTCCACCAAGAGGAGATGCCGAGTTCATTGATGCCCTGATTGCAGCGCTTGCCGGAAAACTCCCAAAAACCTCTTACAACTTTCCTCCTAAAAGAATTCTTGAACTGGCAAACATCCTTAAAGGGGCAAAGTTCGGCGTAATTTTTGTAGGTCTCGGCCTGATTTATTCACTGGAAGACATCGAGCCCCTTATCCGGCTTATGAATACCCTGAACGAAAAAGCAAATTTCCACCTGGTTCCCATGGTAGGGCACTACAACATGAGGGGCTTTAATGAAAACCTCTTTGTGGAAACAGGGTACGTAAACAGCGTAAAGTTTGAAGAAGGAACTGTAAAGCACGGGCCCGAATATTCAATCGTTGAATCACTTAAAGCAAAAACTGTTGACGCAGCTCTCATAATCGGTTCAGACCCTCTTTCAAGCCTTCCCAGGTCTATTTCAAAGAACCTGCTTGAAATCCCCATGGTCGTAATTGACCCCTGTGAAACCCTCAGTTCCAGAAAAGCAAAAGTCTATATTAACACTGCAATCAGCGGGGTGGAGTCAGGAGGTAGCGCCACGCGTATGGACGGGGTGAAGGTGGAATTTAAGCCAGTTGTTGAGACAAAACGCCCTTCGGATGAAGCAGTTCTCAAAAAGATAATGGAGGCTCTCTGATGGATTTCACATCATTTCTTAAAGCCCCTGAAATAAATGTAAAGATTGTAACCTACAGGGACATCTTCCAGGACAAAGCCATGATTGAAAACCGTTTCGGGGGAGATTACAGGGACCGCTCTGCCATTATAAAACTGGACCCTGCCGACCTCAAGCAGTTAAGCGTAAAAACAGGTGATACCGTAATCCTGAAAAACTCTTTTGGGAGTATTGTGGTCAAAGCCGAGGAATCCGGATACGAGCCCTCTCATAAAGGCATTGCCTATATGCCCAACAGCCCCTGGTCCAATATGCTCGTCTCGGATGAAACCGGCGGTACAGGAATCCCTAAATTCAAAGATATCTCCGTAACCGTTACCAGTGCAAAAGGACAAAAAGTAACCGAACTTGGGTTTTAATTATCCTTTGAAAGGCTCATAAGAAGATTTCAAAAGAAGTATGGGGAGTCTTCAAAAAAGCCTTAAAAACGGAAATTTTATTTTTTTTCTGTGTTCATTTATCTTCCTTTTCAATATTTTTACAACAAAACGGATGAGAGTATGACTGGTGCATCCCTGAAATTTACCCGGATCCTGAAAAACGGAACAGTTTTTTACCACTTTGAAGTTTTTGAAAATGTAAAATCCAGATGGGAACTGCCCTGTGAGTACCTGTCAGGTCCTCATTTCGCAGCCTGGAACGGAATTTTACTTTACTCTGAAGGGAGTGGTGTGAAAACTTT
>CAYSWX010000009.1:14919-137962 GCA_964434965.1 uncultured Methanosarcinales archaeon | reverse complement strand
GGAGGGCTATTTTTCTCCTCCACTTCCTTAAAATGGATAAACGCAATGCTGAATTCCGAAATTTGTGATTTAAAAAATTGGATTGCTGCCGAGATGTATTTATATTAACGCTGTTAAGTAGTTAAAACTATAAAACTAAAATAATTTTAACACAAATTATACTATCAAAAACATGGAGATCGATGAGTTAAAATGAAAATAGGTAAACAAAAATTAATAGTCCCACTTCTCCTCACTATTTTTTTAACATTCATACCTCTCGGAACGGCAGCTCCAGCAGGAACTTTAGAAAACGCAACCGTAGAAGCCGCACAAAACTGGCTCGGAGTTAAATCCGTACACGGAGGCAATAACACAACTGCCATTGACTGTTCTCACCTGGTATATCAGGTATACAACCAGGTAGGCGCAAAAGACATATTTTTCCAGAAAGTACCCTATATGAAAAATAATACTGATTATGTTAATACAAGCACCCCCGCTCCCGGAGATGTTATCTTCTGGCAAAAGGACGTTACCCAGAACAACAAAACATACTGGCTTGCTACTCATGTGGGAATATACATAGGAAACAATCAGTTCATACACACATCTTTTGATACTAGAAATGTTGCCACAGATAATATTACTGGTGTATATTACGAAGGAATGCCATACTTTGCAAGATGGTCACGTATTTAAGAGACCGTAAAAGTTCTATTGTCTTATGGGGAGTATTTTGCCCTCAAAAGACAATAGAAGGGCTTTAAAATTTTATTCTTTAATTATGAAGTGTATTTTTTCTGAGTTTTTCTAAGTAAATAAAAGGGTAATCTTTCAGGGAAAATTGTGTGTGATTTTAATAGTATAATGTAAGCTGTTGCTATCCCCTATTATCAAGGGTTAAGTTGAAAACAGTACCCGTGAAAACAAGGAATAGCAACTCTATTAACTTCAAAATTAGGATCCAGAATTCCATCAGGTTGAAAACAGTTTACGTTATCATCATGCATCGAAAATCTTTCTGCCGATGCGGACGATGTTTGCGCCTTCTTTTATTGCTATTTGATAATCGTCTGTCATTCCCATTGAGAGATATTGAAAATGTTTTTTTAAATGCTTCTCTACTTGGTCTTTTAAGTCTTTCAATTCTTTGAAATATTTTCTTGAATCTTCGGGGTCTTCGCTTTTTGGCGGGATTGTCATCAGGCCTTCAAGACTCAAGTATTTGAGGGTTGATATCTGATCAAGAAGCTTCAAGAGATCATCGGGCTCTAATCCGGACTGTTTTTTCTCGTCTGTCTTCACCTGTATGAGGATTTTCTGGATTATTTTTTTTCCTTTTGCTGCATTGTTTATCTTTTCTGCAAGTTCGTATGAATCAACACTTTCTATCAAATAGGGATTCAGGTTTACTACTTTTTTTGCCTTGTTTAACTGGAGTGTGCCGATGAAGTGGGTTTTTATCTCAGGAGAAAGATATGGGGCTAACTCTTTCATCTGCTGGTAATGGTTAAAGCCAATGTCTGTAACACCTGCTGTTATGGCTTCGCCTATTTGTATTTTTGATGCGTATTTTACTGCGGCGACAAGTGTCACATCAGATGGTATCTTATTTAGAAGTTCTTTTACGTTGTCTTCGATCATGTTATTATTGTCTGTAAATTTTTTTAGTATTTTGCCTTATTTATAATGAGTGTTTCTTGCCCAAAATAGTCACCTAGATCTTTTTTATGGTTTATATTTGTTATGCTTATATTAGTTATGGCTTCAATTGACGGAGTTCTCGAAGGGCAAAAATAAGCCTTCTAAATTTCGAGGCTTTATATGTCGAAAATTCAAAAGCATTACATGATCCCTGAAACAAGTGTTAACTCGGTCACATAGGCAATGTCAATCGATGCCGGTGTATTCTGTTGAGTGAGAGCTCATACCAAAAACCCAGTTTTAATCTCAGGTAGTGGGTGTAAGTTATTGAAAAACATGTGCACAAGAATCTTTCTACATTTTCCTCAAGATAGATGTACTTGCTTTTTCGGAATTGATTGATAACTCATGTACACGACTGAAAAATCAGTAGATACGAAGGTCATTGGAGAAGAAACATCTTTAACTTTAACTTTTTAAATTTTTTGATTAAAATATACACAGAAGGGCAATATATAAGAAATACATTTTTTATAAAAACAAGTAAGCTGAATAAAAAGATAAGAAGCAATGAGAAATCTAAGTATAAACTTTCTAACTGATTATGAAAAAATTTAATGCGAGGGGTGGGATTCGAACCCACGAAATCCTTCGATATCGGATCTTAAGTCCGACGCCTTTGGCCTGGCTGGGCAACCCTCGCGCCTTGAAGAAAAATCAGGCCATTTTGAGCCGCAAAAAGTTTGTTACGCAGACATCCTTTAAATAAAGTTAAATTATTTAAAGTTTATTCTCTACATCATGGAGATTACATTTCTTGGCACTGGAGTTGCGATCCCTCAGAAGGGTCGGGTACAGTCCGGATTATTGGTCAATCTTGAGGAAAAACCTCTGCTTATTGACTGTGGAAGCGGCGTCCTTAGCCGTTTTCCTGATGCCGGAATCTTACATACGAATGTTGATACCGTACTTCTTTCACACCTTCACCTTGACCACGTAGCCGACCTGATCCCCCTTGTTAAGGCAAACTGGCTCAGAGGAAAGACCGATATGCAGATCTATGGCCCTGAGGGGACAGATGACTGGTTTTCAACTGTGCTTGGGGCTTACGAATATATCCTGGACGGGGTGGACGTAAGCGTTACAGAGCTCTCTCCTGGAAAAGAATTCACGCCTGAAGGGTTTGACTGCGAAATAACCTGCGCAGCCGCTGTCCACAGCGTCCCGACTCTCGCATACCGTGTGACCGCAGAAGACGGAGAATTTGTTTATTCAGGGGATACCGAGCCCTGTACTGATGTAATGGACCTGGCAATTGAAGCTGACCTCCTGATCCACGAGTGCTCTTTTCCTGCCGGCACAAAAGTAACAAATCACACAACCCCAAGCACCCTGGCTGAAATGCTTGAAGACTACAGAAGTGAGATCGGAAGCATCTGCCTGACACATTTTTATCCCGAGATGAAAGGGCATGGGAAAGAAGCAATATACCGCTTAAAGGATCATGTTGAAGGCGAGATTATCCTTGCAGAAGACCTGATGAAACTTGAGCTGTAATTCCCGAGTCCCGTCTCGGGAGGACGGTGTCCTTTTCGCTGCGCTCAAGAGGACTTATTTAGGGGCGAATTAAACGAATTCTAGAGGAGCTGTGTTCAAGAAGACTAATAAGACTAATTATAGATTAATAATAATGAGCTGTGTTCAGGAGAACTATTTTTCCAGGAGGGAATGGTGAACCGGTTGCAAGTAGAAAAGGCTGAAAACCATTGATTTATATACATACATATACAAACGTCCATAATTCAAAGTATGACGAAACTGCAGAACCGGCATGAAGTTGATATATATGTATCAAAAAACTGCAGGAAATGCTTCCGGAATTGAAGAAGAAGCACTCCATTTAATGTATAGGGGCTTTTGGTTCATATGTCCGAGAGAGCAGAGCCCATTGAGTGATATGGACGCCCCGGTAGAATTTAATGGGTCCATCATGCTATTGGGCTATTCCAGGCTTGAGAACGAATTATCCGATCAGCCGGGATCACGGTAGACCTTGTATCAAAAACCGCCCTGAAACCCAGAATATGCAAACATGTTCTTTCAGAGGTGGTCGAGATATGAAAAACAGAGAAGCGGGAGATTATGTGAAAGACATACTAAATGCTCTGCTTGACATTCAGAACTTCATCGCCGAATATTCTTGTGACTGATTCTTGTGACTGCTGGTGACCATAATGGCAAGAATACTTTCAGAAACAGATATTGGAATATTGAAGACGGTAGCTCCGGAATGTGAAGGGCTTCTTTGCTCGGGTTCGGGAGTACCTTACCGTTCTATCCTCCCCCCTCTGGCAAACCACTATTCAAAGGATGCAGATGATTTCATTAGAAGGATTAAGCTGCTGTCCATATATGAGCTTGAATACCTTGTCAGGCTTATTCTGTCGGGAGAAGAAAGCCTGGGATGTGTGCCTTTTGAGTATATTATTCTCTTTGTGGGAAATGTATCAGAAAGGCTGGGAAAGGAAGTTGCAGCTCAGGTTAAAAAATCGTATGAAAGCTCCGAATGTCCTTCCTGAGATCAGGATAAGATTCACGTTCTTCAGGCTTTCTTATGCTCTTTAAGCCTTCTTATTTTCTTTATGGCTTCTTACGCTCTCCCGTATTTGTCTTCAAACCTTTCGATATCGTCTTCTCCAATGTAATCTCCCTGTGCGATCTCAATGAAGACAAGGTTCTGGTCGCCTGTGTTTCTTACGCGGTGTTTTTCGTTTACCGGAAAGTCTGCAGAATCTCCTGAAAATACTCTGAACTGGTTACTGTTTTTAGTTACCTGTCCCTCTCCGCTGACTATGTACCAGTGCTCTTTTCTATGAGCATGGCGCTGAAGTGAGATTTCTTCCTGGGGCAGGACTGTAAGGCTTTTGACTTTATATCCTGGCTTTTCCGTAAGCACCTCATAGAAGCCCCAGGGCCTTTTAGCCTCACGTTTGTGTTTTTCCAGAATTGTTTCATATACCCTTATATAGTCATCTACCATCCGGTCAACAGAGAACCGTTTTTCCACGCTTTCCCTGCATCTTTTGCGTGATATAGAGCTGATTTTTTGAACGGCTTTTACGGCTTCGTCTGTGTTGTTTACAAGGAACCCGGTCTCTCCGTGAATGATTAATTCCGGCATTGCACCCCTGTTTATAGCAATTACTGGGGTCCCGCAGGTAAGGGCTTCGACAACACCGAGCCCGAAAGCCTCTTCATAATTGATCATGTGCAGAAGAGCACGTGCGTTTGAGATAAGCTCTTTTTTGCGCTCCTGGGTTACATGCCCTTCGTAAATTATCTGCTCGTTGTCTATGTGGGGCTCGACTTCGTTTTTAAAATATTCGGAGTCTGCAATAAAGCCTGCCATTTTCAGTTTCATTCCGGCTTTTTTTGCAACCTGTATGGCTTCTTTTGTACCTTTATCACTGTGAATACGCGATATAAAAAGAAGATAGTCCTGCGGACTGTCATTAAAAGGAAAGCTTTCGACATCTATCCCGTGCCTGACAGTTGCTATATAATCAAGTTCATTGCACCTGTAGGCATCACTTATTGAGACATAATAAGTGCTGTCGTTATATTTTTTATAGACCGGCAGAATTTCCCGTGAAGAAAAGCCGTGTATGGTTGTTACAACAGGTGTGTCCACAAGCCCGCTATAGGTAAGAGGCAGGTAATCAAAATGGTTATGGATTATATCAAATTCATTTGCCCTTTCAAAAACCTCTGATATGTGCAGGCCCTCGTATACCTTTCTAATCATGTCTTTATCTTCTTCATACGGCCTTGGACACACTGAATGAAGTTTGCCTGCAGTGTGTGAGTCGGCTGTCGCAAACAATGTGACATCAATACCCCTTTTTACTAGCCCTTCGGTTAACAAAGATACCATTGCCTCCCACGGGCCATATTTTTTAGGCGGCGTGCTCCAGGCAATGGGAGATAACATAGCAATTCTAACAAAGATCCCCCCATTATTTTTGTCAAATATCCCACTGGCTTGCTGCGGGTACGCCAGTGCAACTTTGATATGATATTTTAAGCCTTCTTTCCTCTATTTAAGCGACCCTTTCGCGATTTTTACCTGGGAACAAATTGTTTGTGCCCTTCAAAAAATCTGCAGTATTCGTCAGGGCACTGTTCCTCAGGGCATGCATGGATGTACTCCAGGACATCACTAACTTTTGCGCTTGCCAGGGATACGGATGTATCTGCACTTCCATAATAAATGCGGATCTCATCATCCACAAGAACCCACCCACAGGGGAAAACAACATCATTAACATCCCCACTGCGTTCATACAGTTCACGAGGCCCAAAGATCCAGCCTTCTGACCTGTGGAGCACTTTCCTGGGGTCTTCAGGGTCAAGGAGAGCCATCCCAAGCCTGTAACTTGCTTTAGATGTTGTCTGGCGTACCCCATGATACATAATCAACCATCCGTCAGAAACACGGATTGGCTGCGGGGATAAACCTATCTTACGTGCATCCCACCAACCTCCTTCCCTTGCATACAGAAGAACCTCATGTTCTCCCCAGTATTTCATATCCGGAGAAAAAGAAATCCAGATATTTGCCTTTGCACCCGCAATATTCGATACAGGCCTGTGCAGCATTGCCCACCTGTTATTAAATTTTACAGGAAAGATGGCAGCGTCTTTGTTCTCAGGAGGCAGGGTAGGCCCTATCCTTTCAAATGTACGAAAATCCTCTGTAAAGGCCAGGGCTGTTAAGGGTCCGGAGTCCGAAAAAGCCGTATAAGCCACAGCCCACTTTCCTATTTCATCTATGTAAGTTATACGCGGGTCTTCAATGCCATATATCTCTTCAGGGTAGTTTACAGGGTCCGGGGCAAAGGTCGGTTCGGAATCAATTTCCCACCCATCTATCCCGTTTTTGCTCCTAGCTATTGTAAAGTGAGAAAAACCCCTGTGGTCTTCAACCCGCACCAGTAATAGAGTTTTACCATCAACTATGGCAGCTGCAGGGTTAAAAACCGAATTGGCCTGGTATGGCCAGTCTTCAACAGTGAGTATCGGGTTTCTTCTATATCTTACAAACAATTCCCCATGGTCTTTCCAGATTACCATATTACTCATTCCACTGATTTGCTGATAGAAGGCTCTTTTTCTTTGGCAAAACATCTTCACTTGCTGATTGCTCAAATATTGTCCCGTAAGCTTTGTCCGCATGCCTGTTTAAGGAGTTTAAAGCCATGAGAAAGCAGATTACGGATTCTGCACCCTGGTTGCAGTTCATACCATCACAGTTTAGCCCGTCACAGACAGCACCTGTCGAAGAGTCATACATGGGAGCTCGAAGGCGGTTTCTACCCAGGAAATATTCAAAAGAGTACCTTGCAAGCTCCAGATATTTTCTATCGCGGACAGTCTCATAAGCCAAAACATAAGCCTGACTCAGGTAGCCTGCTTCTATGGGCTGCTGGTCAAAAATCGGTTTTTCGCCACCGCAGGAGTACCAGCCCTGATTTCCAACAATATCAAAAAAGTCACCTTTCCACTGGATCTCTGTAAGAAAGTCAAGGGTGGCAAGCCCGACTCTTCTGTAAGTTCGGTTTTTTGTATAATTATATGCCAGTATAAGAGACTCGCTAAGTTTTGCATTGCTGTATGTAACTGTGGGTTCAAACCAGTTCCAGCCTTCTTTATGATTGGTCTCGTAAAGGTCAACCAGGGAGTCCGCATAGCTGATAAATATGGATTCAAAGGTGTCCCTGTCTACAAGGGCGTCAATGGACTTGATAGCATCCCTGCGGGAAACAAACGTATCTTCAAAGTCATCTGCATCCACGCCTGCTCTTAGCATCTCATAAAGCCCGCACATCGTGTAGGCTTTTGCTCGAGGATAACTCAGATTCTCCATCTGCGTTTTTGATTTGCTTATAAGCGTGTGTGCAAGTGTACGTATATTTTTTGATATGTAAGGGCAGCTTACCACGTGCCCAAGCCCGTAAATCGCACGTCCTATAGTATCCTCACTACCTTCCTCATCCAGAAATTCCCTTCTGTAATTCATAAAATTGTGGAAATGACCCGAACCTGTCTGGGCATGCTCAAGGAAGCTCATGTATGTGGTAATCAACTTCCAGAACTCTTCGGCTTTTTCCTGGCTATCGATAAGCTGGATTAGTGCTACAAGCCCCCTGCCCACATCATCGGTACTGTACCCGTAATGCCTTGCAGGTATACCCAAATTGGTGTGCTGTATGATGCCCACATCATCGGTCAGCAGTTTAAGGTAATTAAGTTTAACTTCAGGAAGCTTGTCTGGAAGGAAATTAAATCTATTCTGTATCCTGGGATAGGTATTATAATTCTTCAAAGCCTTTGTGAAGACAGTATTATATTCTTTGCCTATGTTTTTCCAGGTCATTTTTCTTCCGAAGTCGTATGCCTTTTTTCGCATGTTGTTACACTCATCCGGGTTTTCAATCAGGTATAAAAGGGAATTTTTAAAACCTTCCTTGTCTCCGAAATCCACAAGTATCCCGCGGTTATCGGAAAGCATCTCCTGGGCATACCAGTAAGGGGTTGATACTATTGCTTTTCCCATGCCTATGGCATAAGTCAGAGCGCCGCTTACTATCTGTTCTCTGGAAAGATAGGGAGATGCGTAAATATCGCTGGCAAGGATATAATTGCAGAGTTCCTCCTTTTCGATGAATTTATCGTGAAATACCACATTATTCTCAAGCCCGAGTTCGGAGACCCGTTTCATAAGATATTCTCTATAGACTTCACCACTGTGCTTTTTGACCACCGGGTGAGTAGCACCCAGGATAAGGTAGATAAGGTCTGGATATTGGCTTACAACCTCAGGAAGAGCTTCAAGCATGCTTTCTATACCTTTGTTCGGGCTCAGCAGGCCAAAGGTGAGGATAAGTGGAGAACCCTTCAGGTTCAGCATCCGTTTATACTTGCTGCAGTTGTTAAACGGATAGTCAGGTAAACCGTGAAAAATTACCTCGATTTTTTCGTCCGGGACCTCATAAACCTCTTTTAGCATATCAACTGCAGTCTGGCTCATTACAACCAGCTTTTCTGAGTACTGGATCAGTTTTTCTGTAGATGCGCGGTATTCGGGTTTCGGCTCTCTGATTATGGTATGCAGTGTTGTAATTACAGGCTTGTTTATTCCTGAAAGAAGAGTAAAGATGTAATCGCCTGCATTTCCCCAAAAAAGCCCGAATTCATGTTGAAGACACACTATATCCGCATCGGACTGATTTATAAAATCTGCAGCCCGATGGTAGTCTTCCAGTTTATTTCTTTCTATTTGAAAAACGACCTCGTCCGGATAATTGTAGGTCTCGGACGGATCATTGAGCGCAATGACCTCACAATATATATCGTCATGCACTCCGAATACTGAATTCAAAAGATCAAAAGTGAATGTAGCAATCCCACATTCTTTTGGAACATAAGTTCCTATAAACAAAACTTTCAGTTGTTTCTTCAACTATTTCCCCCCAAATTTAAAAAAATCAGGGTCATACTCGCCTGTAGCAGAATTTAAAGCACTTAATCAAGCTTGCTCCCCAAGCAACACTTAATTAAGCCGTACTCCCCTTTTTTAATAACTATATTTATTTATTTGTTTATTTATTCATTTATTTATCTACTATATATTGGGAAATAAACATCTGCCTTAGTATTTCTTCAAAGACTATATATCCACAAAGTTTGTTTTCGAATTACCTCTCGTGCATATATACTTGTCGCAAAACGCGCAACCACTAAAGAAATCTATGGTTGAAATCTTAAAACATATATATGGTTGAAATCTTAAAACATATGGTCAGCTCCTAAGAACTTTGGCTGACAACTATTCATTTATCGATGAAGAGTAATAAACTCACGATCCCCCGCTGGACTACTCACCTTGCTAAAATTTAGTAACACAAGTAGCAAAATACTGCTTAGATATTACAATTGTATCCAGATCAGATATTACAATTGTATTCAATATTATATAATATTATTTATTAATATAATTTTATTAGTTAACCGAAAAAATTGGCAAATCTATAATTAAATATTATAACTGGAAAGACCGCCAGGAGAAATTTCATAAATAGAAAGTTATAAAAAAACGGGGTAGCATAGCAATAATGTTTTGTATTTGAGGTTTTTTTGGTTTATTATAAACAATAAAAACATTCTATTCATGTGTTTTGTTTAATATCTTTAGTGTGAATTACATTTATTTAATATAAATTTCTAACTGAACAAACCTGTCTGTAATCATCTAGTTTATTATAAGCAGTGATTTTGCCTTTTGGAGGAACGGCTGAAGTTAAGAAGAACATAATATGGAATTAAATTCAGTATATCCAAAGTTATAGGAATAAGTTCAAAATCGTTGAAGTATGATATACCGAAAACCATTTTTTATTAAGATTCTTCGGGCTTTTGGTTATAAACTGGTCGATTCTTATCAATTACCCTGAGCTTTTAGATTCTTAGGATAATGATTTTCATATTATTGCTTCTATGCTATCTCTTTTCTTCAATGTGTCTAAAATTATTTATAATGTTCCGCAAATATTTTTATAATATAATGTACAAAGTACAGTTTAACTTAGACAATTAACTTAGGGGGATTAGTGGAATTTACTTGGATTGTTTGTAGCTGGGATGCCCAGTTCAAGCAAGAGATTAAATCCGTAAAAAAGGTCCTGCGTTATTTGTCCAAACCAAAAAACAATATAATAACCTCATGTCGGGGTCCACTTTAAGGATTTCTTCTGAATATCAAATATTCCGGCAGTGAACACTGTCTGCGATATTTGGTTTTATGGAGTTTAGAAGAGGATGTCGTTCCCAGAAATGAAATTCATAGGAATCTCGATCAGACTTAGATTTTAAGATAAAAATTTCGAATAAACTGTATATTTTTTTTAATTCTTTTATTCAGAAATTTATTTAACAGATATTTCAGGTGATAACTCTGTTGAATCGAAAATTAGTGATATTAGTTATAGCAATCTGCCTTGTCTTTTCAGGTGTTCCTGGTGCTTTATGCGCAAGTTCTGCACCTGTTGTGTACGTGGCAGGAGACGGCAGTGGAGACTTTAATTGTGACGGAAAAGATGACCATATACAGATAAATCAGGCCCTTAAGTTCGTGGCTGAGAATTCAGCATATACAACCGTTCATCTCAAAGGTCCGTTCACATATGTTATTGATGAGACCCTTCTGATAGGCAACCATACTATCCTCGAAGGGAACTCCGGTGCAAAGATAAAGCTTGTCAATAATGCTAATTGGGAAGTCTCAAAACCAATGATAAAGGAAAGAAGTTCAGGTAGTCATGATATTACCATCCGTGGCTTCACAATTGACGGAAACCGGGAAGGAAATACCAATGTTGTAAGTGGTAAAGGGTACTACAATCTTATACACCTGAGAAACTGTCAGGACATAAGCGTATATAACATGTATTTGACCAATAACCATGGAGATGGCTTGAAAACAGACAGTTGCTCTAACATAAAGCTCTATAACAACAATATATATCGTCTAGGGCACGATGGACTGTATGCCAGCAGCTGTTCAGGCGTGGAAGCTTATAATAACACAGTAACCTGCAGGACAAATAGCGGGCTCAGGCTGTATAATTCAAACAAAGCCAGCTTGCATGACAATGTAATAACGTCAGACGGTTCTGGAGGTGCAGGAATTGAGATCCAGAAGTATAATTATCCTTTAATGAATGATATTGAAATCTATAACAATGTGATATACAAAACTGCCCGTGTAGGAATGTGGATTTTTGGGGCAGGTTCTTACCCGAATTCATCGGCAAACATTCACGTCCACCATAACCGGATCTATGATACAGGTACCAAGTCCAGCAGCATCATAATAGGGGGAATCATGTCCGATGGGTTCAATGCACTCATCGAGAATAATGTGATTGATGGAGTCTATGGAGCTGGAATCGTACAGAAAAATGTGTATTCTTCAGCACCTTCAGGTTCAGGCTATGTACTTACATTGAGAAACAATATAATCACGAATTGCATATCTTCTTCCGGCGGGAAAGGTTATGGAGTGTCCAATGAATTAACAGGTACACACTCATTTGTCCTGCAGAACAACTGTTTCTATGGGAATACTGGTGGGGACTACAAAAACGTCCAGGTTTCATCTTCGGATATAAAGGTAGACCCACAGTATGCTGACAGGAATAACCATGATTATCATCTAAAATCAAAAGCAGGAAGATGGAACGGAAACAGCTGGGTAACTGACAATACAAGCTCTCCCTGTATTGATGCAGGATACAGCCTTTCAGACTATTCTGCAGAACCTCAAAACAATGGAGGCAGGATTAACATAGGGGCTTTTGGGAACACAAAACATGCCTCAAAATCCGGACCATCAGGCAATCTAGCTCCTGTGGTAAAGTCCATCCAGAAAGCCACCGTTGAGGTTGGAAAAAGCCTTACCTTTACGGTTAGCGCATCGGACCAAAATGGAGATACACTTACTTACTCCGCTTCGGATCTTCCCGAAGGTGCAACTTTAGACCGCAATTCAGGTCTTTTTAGCTGGGCTCCGACTGCCGAACAGGAAGGAACTCACATAGTAGCCTTTGAGGTAAGTGATGGAAAGCTAAGTGCCTTGGCTACAATAACCATATACGTTGTCAAACAGGAAAGTTCTTCCCCCGCAGCAGGAGAGCTCTATGATAACCGCCTGCGTGAAGCTTCCCCTGAAAATGTTTTTCAGAATACTCCTTTTATTGATGTCGGAGGGATGAGTACAGGCAGGTACAGAGATGTAATGTGGTTTGACCTGAGCGAATATATAAATTCCACAGAAATCGATAATGCAGCCCTTTCTCTTTACTGGTATTATCCTGCAGGAAAATCAAGGCAGGAAGATGCCGTGATTGAGGTTTACAGGCCTGCTTCTTCCTGGAACCCAAGTTATGTAAGCTGGAACAAGAGGGATAGTGGAGTTGCCTGGGTGAATGCAGGAGGAGACTGGTATGATAAAAATGGTGTCCTGCAGGGGAATGTCCCTTATGCCACACTTACTATTAAAGGAAGCGATCTTCCTGATAACAGGTATTACGAAATAAATGTAACCGATCTCGTAAATGAGTATACAAGTGGCAAGTACGAAAATACGGGGTTCTTTATCAAGGCAAGGGCTGAAAGTAACAACTACATAGCCTTTTACAGCTCCGAAGTCGAAAATAAGATCCAGAAACCCGTACTCACTGTAAATGAAAATTCATCCATGGATCCTGTCCTGAATATAACCATTATCGGTGCAAAAGATAACCGCCTGCGTGAAGCTTCTCCTGAACAGATTTTCCAGGATAAGCAGTTTGTCGATGTTGGTGGGATGAGTACTGGCAAGTACAGGGATGTAATGTTGTTTGACCTGAGTGAATTCGATAATGTTACAGAAATTAATAATGCAACCCTTTCTCTCTACTGGTATTACCCCGCAGGAAAATCAAGACCAGCAGATACTGTCCTTGAGGTTTATCGGCCTGCTTCTACATGGGACTCCAGTTATGTCAGCTGGAATAAAAGGGACAGAGGAGTTGCCTGGAAAAATGCCGGAGGGGACTGGTACGATAAAAACGGTGTTCTTCAGGGCAGCATGCCTTATGCTACACTTACCATTAATGGCAGTACTCTTCCAGACAACAGGTACTATGAGCTGGATGTAACAGATCTGGTAAATGAGTATTTAAGCGGAAAATACGAAAACACAGGCTTCTTCATAAAAGCCCGCACGGAAAACAATAATTACATTGCCTTCTATAGCACTGAGGCAGGAAGTGAAAATCAGCGCCCGAAATTGAATCTAAAATCATAACCTTTAGTTTAAAATCGTAACCTTTAGTTGCCAGCAATTTTTAGTTAAGAAAGGGTTCCGCTGGATGAGGTATAAAGTATAAACATGGGATTGCTTAACCTTCGTCTCTTTATACCCTTTCAACAACTTTTTTAAAAATAGGTATTTTATTCATTAAATACTGGATTTTACATTTTCGATTTTTTTCATTAATTCAAAACTGAATACTAATTTTATACAACTTGCATTCATACATTCTGCATGATTCCTTTTCTATTGGACCCTCCTGATATGCCTGTAATCGAGGGCATCAAAATTCCGCTAAATCTATATGTGGTATTTAAGGAACCAGTATTGCTTGCCGGGATGTCTTATCCCGGAATACGTACTCCCTGGGAAAATATCAGGGATGCTGGTTTTTCAGGTGTTGTCTGCCTTTGTAATTAGAAGGTCCCTTATAATCCCTATCCCCTTGAAGTATTGTTTTCTAAAGAGCTGGAGGACCTGCACCATGGTTTTCCACCAGTTAACCCCTATATGCAGGAAGAACTCGTAAGGGGAGCGACTGAAGCTATAAAGCAAGAAATAAAAGCCGGGAAATGAGTTGTTGTCCACTGTATGGGTGGAATAGGCAGGACAGGCACTGTTCTTGGATGTGTGCTCCGGGACCTTGGTTTTTGTGCGGATGAGGTAGTAAACTACCTGGACAAAATAAATAGGCTCAGGGGTGTAAGAGGATGGCCTGAGGTGAAATGGTAGGAGGATATGGTGCGAAAGTACTGATATATTCTGCAAAATTGGCTTTCCGGCGAGTGTTCTTTAGTTCCTAATATGTATTTTTTTGCAAAGATTCTTTTTCTCTTAAGTCCATTTAGCATCTTTCTCCTCTTAGCCAATTTTATCCTCTTTCTTCTTTTAGCTTCTTTTCTTTTCTTCTCTTCCAGTGTCCAGTTTCTGGAAATTCGATTTTATTCCGCCTATACTAATGAAAAAACTTAAGAACATGATATTCTATATACAGTTAAACTATAATTGAAATGTTGGCGATAGTTATGGCAACAAGTGAAGCAAGACAGAGGGCGAATCTAAAAAGAATGAAGGAATTAATGGAAGATATTGAAGACACAACAGATGACTCTGCGTTAATAGCTGAATTGAGAGAACTTCTACGAAAAAATTATTCCCTATCCTTAAAGTGGCATCTGATTATATTTAAAAGTGAAGTTGAAAGAAGTTTGAAATTTTTGGAAGATATAAGAAAAGAAGAAATGAAAATAGCCAGTAAAAATCGAAAACCAGGGAAGGAGCCAAAAGAAGGCCTCAAGCAGGTTTACTATAAGCCCTCAGAGATTCCAAGTGCATTTAAACTTGATTATTGTCTGGTATATGATGTTGATATAGGCCAGTATAAATGGTTAAGATGTAACACCCCAAGGAATACGAGAGCAAAGGTTTTCACAATTCCAAAATCTATGATTGGAGATGATAAGCTCTATTGGAGTGAAGAAACAAAACAGAAGTGGGGTGAAGACAGCATAGGACAAATGGAATTGGTGGAAAGGGCTATTAATAATTAAAAAATTCACAGATAAGGCAGGCATATCAAGGCGCAGAAACTTTTTTTATATCTGTATGACCTCAAAATGATGACTGAAGAATAGAAGCCTTAAAACCGATGATCACAAAACCTGATAAAACGAGTAAATTTAAAAACAGAATTTAATTTCTTATTATAACAGAATATTGTAAAAGAACATTCTTGAAAATTGACCTTAATAATGTATTAAATTTCTAACAATTTATGGAGATTTTACTGAAGATTAGATTGGTGGTGCGGGATCTATAAGACTTAAAGACTTATAATCTAATCTCCAGCAGAGTCTCAGGGGTCATACCTTATCCCGTGCAGATCAGGCAGATATTTCCTTATTCAGGATGTAAGCAACCATTTCAGGGTTCAGTTTGCTTTCCCTCGAAATCTGTTTCTCAATTTCCTCAGCTGCTTTGCCTTCTATTTTCATTTCCTTAATTTTTTCAATCACTGAGGATGGAATTGCGTAATATTCGTTTATATCTTTCCTGTGTCCCCAGACATCTCCTTCAATAAGCTGGACCCTCTGCATCTGGAGGAACATCTCTATGGACTTTGAGACCGTACGCATGTAAGATTTGGGTAACTGAATAACCTCGATCTTTGGGCAGGTCTCCACCAGTCCAAATATATCTTTGTTAGAAGGCCTGAAAGCCAGGTGAACAAGACGCTCATTCGGATTTAATGTAAAGATTTCTTCCCTTGAACTAACAACTCTTATTCTCATGTTTTTCCTCCCCACTGTAAAGTTATTTTGTGTTTTTACTTTGAAATTTGTTTTGTGTTTTTACTTCATAATATACTACATATACTTATTATAAATAGTTATCTCATTGAACTAACATTATTTAGATAGTATATCGGATCTATTACAAAATATATTAATGGAGAATAAGCATTAAAAAGCCTTAAAATAAGGTAAAAACTGATATTTAGGGGTATTTTTTTACATTAATACTTCTTCATTTACAACATATAAGGCTAAATTTATTTATTAAAACTGCTCAATTATTCTTTTCCGTTAGTTATGGACCCTTCATCTCCTTTTGGAAATTGATGATTATCTGGCTTCCAGAGGAGGGAATTTCCAGATGATGAAGTTTATACTTTAACACCAGGTCTTCTCATTTATGGAAAATTAAATCCTGATCTGAAATCTAGTCTCCTGTACTGGAAGCAAAAATGGAAAAAATTTACAGCTGCTCCAAAAAGATGTACGGCAATAATATGAATTGAACAAAATATTTAATGAAATGCCAGTGTTTCGAGACTGGATTACAAATTCTTGAGGCCTCTAGAATTTTGCTAAATTAGTAAAATGCATTGTTTTATACTAAATTTTTTAGAATAAAACCTTACTGGAGCAAAAAGTTATAAAAAAGCTATTCAGAAAAATTGTTTAGTAGCCCGGCACGGATTCGAACCGAGGTTGCAGGATCCAGAGTCCCGCATGATTGACCACTACACTACCGGGCTTCGATGATTTTTCGCTGTGGGGCGTGATTCTTGCGCCTTGAAGCGTATCTTCTAAAGGAAGATTTTATATATATAGCTTTCGGCTGAATGCCTCCTGATTTGTCTAAAACCATAAAATGGCTTTAACAAAGAGGTTTGGTAAGAAGTTGAAATTGTAGAATGGAAACTTAATCCTGAGCAATTAGATCTGGAAAAAAAGAGTAATAATAGATAAAAGAAAAAGGTATTCCATATATGGTCAGAGACCTTCTTCAGACTGACCAAGGACAGCGGTCCACCACCAGCGGGCCATATCAATAAGGTCTTTTGAAAACTGACCTGAGAGTCGGTACTCTTTATTCTTTATAGAAATCAGTCCGGCTCCAAGGAGCTTATTGCGCATTGCATAAAAAGAGGCTCGACCTATCTGGAGTTCTTCCAGGATGGTCTTCCATTCATCAGTTCTGATGGCATTGCCTGCAGCCTGCCGTTCTTCAACCATTGACAGGAATTTCTGCCCCCGGACAGCAGTGGCATCTTCCTGAAATATACGCCGCATAAGATTATAGTATGGGTCTCTTGAATGACTTACACGGGTATTGGCATCTGACCGTACTACAATGGTAGTTGCTGTTCTGGGTGCGTTTTTTACAATTGACATTGTTTCTCTGGCAATAGGGCTTTAAAGTGGTAAGCTTTTCAGGCTGTAGAATCAGCAATTGTCTTTGCAGGTGAAGCAACTATCTTCATAAGCAGGTCTATATACTCTTCTCTTAAAAGATAGGTCATAGGTGTTTTATATGACTCCTTATGTGCCCTTAGAATTCCAAGTTTCGAATGAATATATCCTACCATGGATGCTACTGTATTTCTTGATACGTTATATTTACTTGAAAGCATTTCATGCAGCTCGTCAATAGTTGCTTTCTTTACCTTGATGAAGATACACAGTATAGCCCTTCGATATCCATTGGAATCAACTTCAAGGAATTTCTCTAATCTGGATTTAATTTTAGCTCGGATGGATACCATATTACCACCTTTACTGATGTAGTAAACTATGTCAGTTATAGCTCTATATATATGTTTGTAAATTAATTAGTCCTGATGGGTATGGATATTAAAGTCCTGTTCTTCAGGCAATTTTACTTTGCTTCAAGTTCAGTTTTATGTATAATATATCGTTTCACTGATATATCGCTTTTTATTATCCATTTTCCATCATCTATACTATTGGAATTCTCCTGGAATCAGCTTGTCCGGAGACACGTTTTTTTATAATTTCGTTTTTAAGTTACTTATTTGATAATGTTTTCTGCCCTTTTCAGAGCTGGATAAGACTTTAATTTTTTGCAGGCATTTTGAATACTTGCATAATATATTTACTAAATAACATTATTATTTTCTTATGACCATATATATTAAGTTTGTGTTCAATTTACAAAAAAATGCTGAATTTATTTTATTGATATAATGTCAGTCCTGTTTTTTAATTTATTATATATATTTTTATAAATTAGTTCAGCATTCTGCAAATGCAGGAAAACTTGAAGAGGCTAGCGATTTAAGACTTAGTCCTTTCTACGATTGTTACGGAATTTCTTTTATTCAAGTGAGCTGATTACATATAAAAAAGATATTTAAAAATCTATCGTTTGAGAAATGATAAGTACCTTTTTGTGTTAAGGACTTCAGGGAACAAAAATGGAGATAGAAGAACTTCAGAGTATAAAACTAGATATTGATGGCTATTGAACTCAATTTTTTACTTAAAAAAGGGATTAATATTAATAGTGTTATTACCTTAGACAGAAATCAAAGAGGAAACTAACACCCGCCCTCATAAGAAAAACCTGAATTCGGGTGCACAGGCTTCATTCGGGAGCAAGTAACATGGAATATAAGTATGACCTCAACGAAAAAGCTCTTTACATCGAAGAAAATCGAATACCTGCGTATAGCCTGGAAAAAAATGAAATTGGCAACTGCACAAGCTGTGACTCTGTTCTTATGAGCCTTAGTTACCACTCTATTGGGGAGAATATAGTGGTTGTAACAAAGTGCGTTTCATGCGGTGCCTTCTATGCTAACATATATGATTCTGACTGGAACTGGGCAGATGAAGCTCAGATAATGCTTCTTCCGATCCCCATACCAATAAGCAATCCTGTAATCGATAGCTTGGAAGAACTTGAGGCCATACCAATAAAAAAACTTGAAGTAGTATTTTCAAAAGGGGAAATTGAAGCTCTCTTTGCCCGGGCAAAAGACAAAACTCCAGTTCGCCAGTACCTCTACAGGGCCAGGAAAAAATACAAACTTTTTGAAGAAATTTTTAACATGAAGCTAGATTTATGATTTCGTTACATAACAATTTTTATTTTGAGTATGTACAGGAAGAACCCGGAGGAAAATTAACTAAAAAATCCGATAAAATATGAGTATTAATATTAAGTGACATAAAATCAAAGTATTTTAATTTTTGAAATCGGGAGTAACTATATTTTATTCAAATGAAAAAACAAACTACGGTTGAATCTGAACTATAGAGAAATAAGATCTCTTTTGATATCAGAATTCAATAAGAAGTCACAACCATCTGATTAAAAACCAAATATAATTCAGACTCAATAATTAAACTCAAAAATAAATCTGGCCAAAAAATAAAACTCATTGTTAAGATAATTGGTTATTTGTATGTAACTATTTGATGATCTTTGGAGACCACGGCATTTCAAAAGAAAATATTCACATAATTTATAATATATTGGCTAGAATAGTTATGAAATGTGAAGCTTTTTCTATATAAAAACATTCGTATATATTTTTTAGTTATGTGTATTGGCATGTTTTTAAATTGATTAGTGTAGAGTATACGGCGCAAATATCAATATATAAAAATAGTGTGATAAATGTAAAACATTCTAAATAAATATATAATAACTACGCAAAGATACTGATGTTAAACTTAATACATGGATATGATAATGAAGAAAGGACCACATTTAAAAACAGGTTTTTTCAATCTTTGAATACAATGATTAATCTTTTTTTAAATAACGGGGTCATTAAATATTGACAATAATTTAATATAATAAAGATTACTATATATAAAAAAACAAATGACTGTTTTTTTTACCTATATGTTTTAGCATATTTTTAAATTAATTAGTGTAGAGTATTTGGTGCAAATATTAATATATAAAAATAGTATGATAGAAGCAATGCATTTTTCAGTAATTTTCACCCAATATATTTTAGTAAATAGGGCATTAAATGCTTAAGTATAAGTGCACTAAATAATATTTAAAAAACAGGATTACACTTAAAAGCGGGTTTGTTTTTTCAACTTTGAATATAATAAAAATCCTTTTTCAAATGTCCTGGGTCTGCCTTTATGAACAAATCCTCAATTTTTTAATATATACTGATTCCTATAATTATTCCCATGCATATTGCTTGTTTTTGATCCCATGACTCCCATTTGAGTCCGATCTACAGCATCGGGCAAAATATCTCAAGGAAGTTATTCATATATATTATAGGAATGGATTTAGTTAGAAGTTAAATTACCTACTTAACCCCCAATTTTGTTAAGTCGTTCGTTCTACATACTATAAGAATAAGCTATTTTCTGCCGATTACCGCAATATTAAATACGAAATAATGCTAAGGAAAAATAATACTAAAAACCGGTACATTTATTCACACAAACTATATGAATAACTACTATTTTATTATTTAATACTCGGCTTGAATAGTTTTTCGATATATCGCCAAGTTAAAATGTAGAAAAACCAAACTGCTTATATTATACAGTTTGTGTCTACACACTTGCTATGTGTATTTACTAACCTTTTAACTGAATAGCCTACCATATACAGTTAAAAAACTATAATATAAATATGGTTTAATAATATACGACATTGCAACGAAATTTATCAGGTCACTAAAAGATTTAAAAATTTAAGAGTAATAATTTAACTCATTTAGTATAAGTAATGGATTATGGCAATATATGTAATTGATTTATGAGTAGCAAACTAATGAATATATCATTTAATATATAATTTATTATTGACATGTAAAAATGACAATTGTTAGTAACTGATATATATAATACCACTGATATTTAGCATATAAAACATATCACCCATTAAGTAATCAAATTCAAGCACGGACTATTAGTATCATATAATATATGATACATATTTAAATAGCTACTAATTAAAATATTATGGGCTATTTGATATATATTTATAGATAATCTCTTTGAATATATATCATTAAACTATAATATTAATTAATAGACATATTGAATAATATGTTTGAGTATGAATAGATTCTAAAATGTATTAATAAATTCCCCTTGTGTACTATACTCTATATATTTGTTAGTATATATTTATATATGTAATAACAATTTAAATAATATTCAACTATGCAGTTAATAGAATATTTATGGTTATTGATATTATATAATATATATCGAGAGAGGTTTTTTTAGCATGCTGTATAAAATAAATAGCTAAATAGATATTAATGCAACAAGTGTGCAAAACATTTCATAGAGTAGAATAGGGATATTAAATAGGGATATTAAAACGAGGTTTAATTAGGATAGATATTGCATATATAAATATATATCTCAAATTACATATCAAATAGGATATAACAATTGTAATTTTAAGTTGTGCCCAATTATGATTTAGATAATATATAATGTCCTGAAATATCTAAAAAAATAAGGATTTGAGAAGATAACTTCTATTTAATATTGTACTATATTTATAAATTGATTTTTGATCTCATCAGTATAGACTACATGGAATAAATTAGGTGTAAAACACATAGTTTCCATAAATCATCATTTTTTAGTACATTATGTCCAGAAGAACTTTTAAATTCATATTCTGCCATAATAATTAAATGTGTGATTATACAATTGCGGACACGAAAAATGACCGACTGAGAATTGTTTTTCAGAAAGAATGACTATAAGCAATAAACTTGATTTTTTAACCTTCATTCCACAATCATTTATTCTTCCTTAATATATTTAGCTTACGTATTATTTTTTATTGTGCTTATACTTTCAATCTATTTTAAAAATTTAAATAATTGATGGACATATTATGTTAAATATCCTGTATATCCTGTAATAGATGGTTATGCCAGAAAAGAACAATAGTGGGCCCAAATATGCTTGAAAACATCGATCTTTCCCAGGCAATAACAAATGAGGAATATAAGTATAGTATGAAAACGCTTCAGATAGAGCTTGGTGAGCTTCAACGGAAAGCATGGGAGCTGAAAATACCCATTATAATTGTTTTTGAAGGCTGGCATGCGTCAGGAATGGGAGAGGATATAAATAGGTTTATACTTCCCCTTGACCCAAGAGGATTTGATTTTCATACAATGACCAGACCTTGCTATGAGGAGAGGCTCAAACCATTCTTGCTGCGTTTCTGGTCCAGGATCCCGGTCAAAGGGAGAATAGGTATATTCGACAGAAGCTGGTACAGCAGGGCAATAATAGAACTTTTTGGAAAAGAGAAAGACGAAACAAACCTTGAAAAAACCCTGGAAGAAATAACTTATTTTGAGCGCCAGCTAGCAGATGACGGGTATCTGATACTCAAATTTTTCCTTCATATCAGTGAAAAAGAACAAAAAGAGCGATTTAAGGAAATAAAACAAAGAGGGATCCCCCTTATTCTTGAAGAATATGAAGTAAAAAATGGAAAAGAGCTGGATTTCATTGAGGCCTATGAAGAATACCTGCCTGTTTTCGAAAAAGTACTCGAAAAAACCGATGTACCTTATGCCCCATGGACAATAATCGAGGCAAATGACAGGAACTTTGCAGTCATAAAAATAATGGCAAGAGTTACTCAGGCAATCAAGACCTGCATAGAAAAGGTAACACGTACTCCTGGGCAGCAGACAATCAAGTACCTTGACATGGCTACAGCTAAGTTGCCAGAACTTACTGGTTCAACCCTGGAAAAGACAGACCTCTCCAAAAATCTTTCCATTGAAGAGTACAGAGAATCAAAAAAGATTTTTCAGCATAGACTCGAAACCCTCCAGTATGAATTATTTAGAAAAAAACGTTCAGCAATCATAATCTTTGAAGGCTGGGATGCAGCAGGAAAAGGAGGGAATATTCGCCGCCTTGTTGAAGAGCTAAACCCGAGGCTTTACAGGGTTGTCCCTATAGGCCCCCCAAATGACGCTGAAAAAGCTCACCAGTACCTCTGGCGCTTCTGCGATGCATCCCCGATGGCAGGACATATCACCATTTTTGACAGGAGCTGGTACGGCCGAGTCCTTGTTGAAAGGGTGGAAGGATTCTGTACGGAAGAAGAATGGAAAAAGGCTTACAGGGAAATAAACGAGTTTGAAAAAATCCTTGCTGGCTCAGGAGCGATTGTCCTTAAATTCTGGCTGCACATAGACAGAGAAACCCAGCTTGAGCGTTTTGAAAGCCGGCAGAATGACCCGAAAAAACGCTGGAAAATCACAGAAGAAGACTGGCGGAACCGGAACAGATGGGATGAGTATAAAGCCGCAGTTGATGAAATGCTCCAGAAAACGAGTACTATAGACGCCCCCTGGATTGTTGTTGGATCAAGGGACAAGCGCTATTCAAGAATAAAAGTCCTGAAAACAGTAGCTGAAATCATTGAATTAGAACTGGGAAACTGATTAAAGTCCTGAAAATTACATTATAACTCAAAAATATATTTCATAAAAATAGATATATATATTATAACAATAAAAAGGTTATTTTAAATTTTGAAGCTACTTGTTGCACTCAATAGATTCAGAGAGTTTTCTGGAGCTTTTCTCACATTTTTCTGGAACTTTTTCAGTAATTTCCGAATCACTTTTGGGAGTATCATATCCTTTATCAAGCCCTTTTTTTTCCATCCTTTGCCTTTGTAAAGCCACATCAATACTTTTTCTCAGATCTTTTTCGTCAAAGGGTTTCACAATATACCCAAGAGGCTCTGTTTTCCAGGCCCGCTCCACTATTTTGCTTTCCGAACAGGCAGTAAGGTAAACCACAGGTATACCAAAACGTGCTTTGATCTCTTTTGCAGCTTCGATCCCATTTATGTTTCCCTTGAGCATTATATCCATCAGCACAAGGTCAGGAAAGGTGCTTTCCGCTTTATTAATAGCATCTTCACCGGATGACGCAACGCCTGCCAGTGTGTAACCCATATTCTTTAGCATCCGCTTTATTCCCATAGCGACGATATGTTCATCTTCTACAATCAGAATTCGCCCTTCTGACATTCATTACACCTTCGTTTTACACCTCAGCTAATATAATTTATTCCCCTATTTTTTCCCTGCTGAAGCTGTTGATTTGACTACTAGCACCCATATCAATCTTTCTCTCAACTGTATGCAAATTCTTGTTACATCTTTCAAAAATGGAGTAGGATGCCAATTCAATAGATAAATGGAGACTCAACAGGAGTCTTTGTCTCAGGATTTATATCTTATATAAGTGTTATATATTAATATATCTATATAACCTCCACTCTGCTGTATAGGCCAAAGAGAAGAGACTAATTTAAGTCCTTATCCTGGGCAGGATAGAAAGGTTATGACAAAGGGTATGCGATATTTTGAAGCAATTAAAAATTTTAACCATAATAATTCATATATATTTCAGGAGATTAATTTTTAAAAATTGCTGAAGATCCAGGATGAAAGATCTGAGATAGTACTTATGGACTATCAAAGAAAGACAGAAGAATATTGTTAGATAGTCTTGCTTTGCTTAAGTGCATGTGCTGGAGTTTTAAGGTTTAAGAGTTTTTAACTCTCAAACCTTGAAAATTTTAAATTAAAGGCCCAAATATATTTATTATTCCCGCAGCAGTCAGATCAACTGCAAGAGCCGCAAGCAAAAGTCCCATAAGCCTTGTAAAGACGAGCATTCCATTATATCCTATAACTTTATGGAGACTCCTTGAGAAGAGGAAGATAAACAGGCAAATTATGAACGTTACTATAATCGAAATGACTACAATTGCTTTTTGTTGAATGCCCTCTGCCATACCCATAATGACAATTACCGTGCTGATCGCACCCGGCCCTGTCAGAAGTGGAAGGGCAATAGGAAAAACCCAGATATCATCTCTTTCCTGGGACTGAGTAATTTCTTCCTCTGTGATGCTCTCTCTTGAGACCTTTGCATGCATCATATCAAACGCTATGCTGAAAAGCAGAAGTCCTCCAGCAACCCTGAGCGAATCAACACTGATGCTGAATATTTTTAGTATCATGCTTCCGGTAACTGCAAAAAAGAGGGCAATAATACATGCAAGCATTACCGCTTTTTTGGCAATATCATTTTTTTCTTTGCGGGTCATTTTACTTGTCAGCGAGATAAAAGTTACAACTCCACTGATAGGGCTTACAACCACAAAGATGGATGAGAATGCATAGATAAAAAATCCGAGGTTTTCGGCTACCATTTTTTTCTCCTGCCCTTTTATAGACTCGAGACTTATCATATTTTTGTCATTCTTATAATATTTACTTTTTGATTTTGCCGGTTTTTTATATTGATTCCATAAAATTAAACTATAAAAGTTAAAAGAATATAATCTGGATACCTTGAATTTAAAGTTTTCCAGACAGTATTATTTCACGATACTTTGATGAGGAAGTAAGAAGATAACTAATTCCAGGAAACTCTTTATTATGGGAATAGTATGTGCCAGTAACATTTATGGATAACTTGTATGGTTAAATTAAAACTATTTATCTACTGTGACCTGCAATTGAGACTTATAACCTATAAGAGCACAGGAAGCGATTCAAATGACCGGGGAGAAGAGAGATAATAAAATCTTTGAAGAGCTCAACTTCATAAAGAAGCAGCTTGCAGAAATAAAAGAGCATATGGTGGATATAGATATGTTTCTCACCGCAGAAGAAAAAAAGCTCGTTTTCAGAAGCTTTGAAAATGAGGCAAGAGGAAAACTTGTACCCTTAAAGAAGCTTGAAAAAATGAAGATCTAAAGAAGAAACTTATAGATAATAGGGCCTGAAAAAACGTGAAATGAGGATCTTAAATGTTCGAAGTTTTTTTTGACATCCCGGCACAGGATTTTTTGACTGAAGCAGATGAGAGTACACATGCCCGTATAAGGGAAACCCTCGAAGAGCTTGCCCTTGATCCCGTGCCCCCGGGCGCAAAAAGAATAATCGAAA
This sequence comes from uncultured Methanosarcinales archaeon, assembly GCA_964434965.1. GTDB lineage: Archaea > Halobacteriota > Methanosarcinia > Methanosarcinales > Methanosarcinaceae > Methanosarcina. Next base: position 112,157 of record CAYSWX010000009.1, on the reverse strand, counting down.
GCCAGGAAAAATTATTCCGTTTTCGGTCCAGGCATTTAAAGCTGCTTTATAGAGTTGATTACGAAAAACGAACCCTCGTAGTTATTACAATAGAACCTCTGAGCCGAATGTATCGCTGAATAGAAGACCTGGTTATCTGATAATTTATTTTTTATATTTACCTTCTTCTTTTACCGTCTTTTCCGTTTTTTATCTTTGTGTCTTTTTTGCGGACAGGATGCTTCCTCTGTTGAGCGTTGATAAATTACCGGATCTCAAAATCCAAAATGCCGCCTTTTCCGCCATATATCAGATTAAATTTTTATAGAATCAAAAACAATTCCCAATATTTAAGAAGGCGGTCATAAATGGTACAAATCAAGTCTTTAAATAGTGTATCTCTGGCAAAAGTCCTCGGGCTTATGTATCTAATTCTTGCAGTTATAGTTTCACCATTTCTTATTGTCATGGTAAGCTTGGAAGAGCCTATTGGTTTTGCTGAGAGTATCTTTGTAATTTTATTTATTGTTGTCTTTTATGGAATTGCAGGAGGAATAGGAGGGTTCCTTATTGGAGTCGTATATAATTTCATTGCAAAGAGGTTTGGTGGCATTGAAATAGAGATTGAAACTACTGAATCCAGGACCTCAAGCTGATTTATAATTGATTTAATACTGGTTTAAGAATGACTTAAGTGCCATACTTTCATATTATTTTTTTCCTATTTTTTTTCTATTTTTTCCTTTAGAACCCAAAAAAGGTCGAAAGTTTTGTCTGTTCAATTTTCATAACTGCTTCTTCCTGCAGGATTTCTTCAGGGTTTTCTTTCTGGACGTCTTGCAGTTCTTCCTGTTTCTGTCCATTTCCCCTTTGCAGGCTGGTTTCCAAAAACTCGGCTATAGAATTGCCTTCATTTTCCGGATCCAGCAAAATTCTGTAGTATTGCATTGTCTTTTCCTTCCAGCTGCCGGAGAGAAGAAGAAACTTCATGCCCCTTTTCTGCTCGTTCCATTCCCATACATCAGAGTGGTAAAAAATAGCTGCTAACTGGCTTGATAGCTGAGCATATGGAACTTCTGGCCTGAGTCGGTACAGGAATTTGCCTATGCCGTCCTTTTCAGTCCCATTATACAGTTTTGCTGCATCATTTGCCAGGTTTTTCCATTCCCCACCCTGCATAAACTCGTAAAGCTTATCCAGGTGGCTGCAGCTAATTTTATCAACCCTGGGAAAAAGAGCTCTCCTGAACTTTCTTTTCATGAAGATATTTCCCCGGCTGTCTATACGCCACGAAAAGGCCTTTTCTTTTGCTCCAAGGGTGTGGGATAAAGACCAGGATACAGCCATAGGAAATTAATCAGATTTTGAATATAAAAAATTATTTGTTGTTCATGCTAGTTGTTGATGTTGAGAAAAGTCAAGCTCGTATGGTATTTCTTTTGCATTATAGAGATAATTTAAAGTGTTTAAATATCCAGATACATCCTGACAGCAAGCCAGATTATGAGCCATCCAATGGTTGAGAGTAAATTATTCCTGAATTCTGTCTCCATGTTTTTACATGCTCTTTAATCATATTTATATTTTTTTCTCTGTTATAAAATATCAGTTGTATTTAAATCTACACAGAAAAACTCCATTTTTACTCAATAGTCTTTTAGCATTATCGAAATAAATTCTTACACTGAGACAGCGTCTTTAATATATCCGGGCTTACTGTAAAAAATTAACACATATGAATATTTGCAATAATATACTGTATACAACAAACATCTTTTAACAATATCTTTATACTTTGTGACAATTACTGTACTATAAGCCATTCTTTAAGGCTACTTCTTCATAGATGCTGTAGTTATCACATGCATGAGAATCGTAAATGTTATGAATTTTATATTTCTCTTTTTTTCTTTTCCTTTATCCTCCGAGCCTTTACTCTCTAAACCTTAAACCCCTGTTCCTGAGCGAAACTTTATTACCTGAAGGAAAAAAGTTGTTTCATAATAATCCATTAATATTTTGTTTTTGATAAATTAATTCGAAAACTGTTGTTAATTGGAGTTGAAAAGTATGACATATACCTACCTGAACCCAAAAGTAGCCCTTATGGGAGCTGGCTGTGTAAAAGAAATTGGAAAGCATGCAAAAGAACTTGGAGGTACTAAAGCCCTGGTAGTTTCAGGAAAGAGCAGGCATGGAGAAGAGCTTGCAGGAGATATCCGGAAGATCCTTGAAGCTGACGGGCTAAAAGCAGTAATCTTTGCAGGAGCAGAGCCAAATCCTGCAGACATTTCGGTTATGGAAGGGGCTCAAATATATAAAAAAGAGAACTGTGACCTGATCGTTGCTGTAGGAGGAGGAAGCCCTATGGACTGTGCAAAAGCTGTAGGCATCGTGGCTAAAAACGGAGGTGCGATTAACGACTACGAAGGCATAGGAAAGGTGACAAAAGGTATCCCTCCGCTTATCACGGTAAATACAACTGCCGGCACCGCAAGCGAGATGACAAGCTTTACAATTATTACGGACACAAAAAGGCACATAAAAATGGCAATCATTGATCCCCACATCACACCCGACGTGGCTGTCAACGACCCAGAACTGATGGTCAGCATGCCTCCAGCGCTTACGGCTGCTACCGGAATGGACGCACTTACCCATGCAGTTGAAGCTTATGTTTCCACAATGTCCACTCCTACCACCGATGCTGCTGCTATCAAGGCAATCGAGCTTATATCAAAATACCTGCGGGAAGCCGTTGACCACGGGGAAGACGTGCGGACAAGGGATATGATGGCGCACGCCGAATATCTTGCAGGAATTGCTTTCAACAACGCAAGCCTTGGCTACGTGCATTCCATGGCCCACCAGCTCGGCGGATTTTATGACCTCCCGCACGGTGTCTGTAATGCAATTCTCCTCCCCTATGTAGAAATGTACAACAAGGAGATCTGTCCCGAAAGGTTTGCCGATATCGCAAAGGCAATGGGAGAAAAAGTTGAGGGACTGAACCCGAAAGAAGCCGCAGACAAAGCCATAGCTGCAATCAAAAAGCTTGCAAAAGATATTGGAATTCCTTCAGGTTTGAAAGAGTTAGGAGCCAGGGAAGAAGACCTCGAACTGCTGGCGGAAAATGCCATGCAGGACGTCTGCCGGCTTACAAACCCAAGAGAGCTCTCAAAAGAGGATATAATTGAAATATACAGGAAAGCCATGTGAGCGGAAAAGTGAATATTGAACGAAAAAAGTCCATGAATTGACTAAAATTATAAATTGATATAAATATATATATCCTCCATGTTTATGCACTCAGAAGGGGGAGTGGATCTGGATAAATTAGAGGATTCATCAGTCTAGACCATAATGGGGAGAAGGTTCGAGTGTTACTACAGTTTTCCGGGCTGGAAGGCAAAACAGAATTATCCTCCCCAACCATGTATCAGGATAGACAGAATATCCATAAGGGAAGAGACAGAGAATTCAATAAACAAAGGGAGTGATTAAAGATGGGAAGATTAAGGGATAAGTTAAGTGAACGTGAAAGTATGAGGGGGCCTCAGGTTCACGAAACAGAAGGCAAGCAAATCTACAAAATGCGTGAAAGACTCATTTCCATAGGAGATGACTACTGGATTGAAAATGAAGCGGGAAAACGTGAATTCTTTGTCGATGGAAAGGCTCTCCGCATTCGCGAAACCCTGATTATTAAGGATGCAAATGGGAATGACCTGTATAAACTCAGGGAGAAGATGATCAGGGTCCGGGATACAATGGACATCGAGGATGCGGAAGGAAAAACGGCCGCATCAATCAAAAAAGCCCTGATTACACCTCTCCGAGACCGATTTAAAGTTGAAGTCGCAAATGGTCCTGAAATGGATGTACAGGGAAATGTCCTGCGTCACGAATACAATATTGAAGCTGGAGGGGAAAAAGTTGCAGAGGTCTCAAAAAAGTGGTTTAGGATAAGAGATACCTATGGAGTGGAGGTTTCTCCCGGACAGAATGCAGCTCTGATCCTGGCAATTACGGTAGCACTCGACCAGATGGTACACGACTGAGACCGCAGAATCCCTGCCAAAGATTTCTGGATTGAACTTGGGCGCTGCACCAGAGAGAAGGCTTCCAAAGAAGGCTTCCAAAGAAGGCTTCCAAAAACTCCTTTTCTTTTTTTAACCTGCCCCTTGTATCACCGTGAGTAATGTTGCTGCTTCTATTATATCTTATGACCGTGCACTTGCCGAAGCTATACTGTAGACTTAACAGCTTCAGATGATGAAAATGAGATTGTAGCTAAATTTGCACCCATGCCAAATCAAAATAGCCTGCAGAATGGAAGGTAAAAGAAGAAAGGGGAGGCAAATTTCGTTTTATTATTCGTCAAATCTAAGCTCTTATATTATATGTGCCAATTTATATATATTTTAAATACTATATATGTTTTATACCAGTAGTGATACAACTGTTTTTTTGACCGCAGAGTTTTCGATAAATGGAGAAAATACTGAGAGTAAAGAGATTGGGGGATAATTTCTATGACACCTGTTGCCCTGAAATAGCTCGACTGGACTGGACAGAGGGCAGAATTGTTAATGGGGGGAATAAATTGGATGAAGTAGCTTTTGGACCAGTGCAGCTCTTAGTCTTTGAATTTGATAATCCTGATATTCACGTTCAAATCCGGCGTGAACTTGAATCAGTCATAAATAAAGGAATGATTAGGCTCATTGACCTGCTGTTTATATGGAAAGATGAAAAAGGGAACATCAAGTCTATGGAAACTACACAGCTAAACAAAGAGGAAAGAATGCATTTTGGAGCTGTTATCGGAGGGCTTATCGGGTATGGAGCAGGTGGTGAAGAAGGATCAAGGGAAGGTAAAGAGGCAGGAATTCTTGCAGCAGCCCAGGAAAACTACGGAATCACTGAGGAAGATATTCTTGAGATAACCGAAGCCATCCCTAAAGGTAATGCTGCTGCTATTATTATCATCGAACACCTATGGGCAAAGAGCCTGAAACAGGCTGTCCGGGATGCAGGTGGAGTACTTGTGTCACAGGGTATGCTCACACCTGAATTGCTTATTGAAGTTGGAGAAGAACTGTCCGAAGCGGTTAAATTTGCAGAGAAGAAAAAAACTGGATCCAGGGCAGGAGTTGCAGTTTGAATAGCTGCCCACTTGAATTCCTATATAAAAAAGTATAGTATCTGAAGCTTGCTCCAAATTATTATAGAAGAAAGTTAGCAACAAGAGAAAGATTGGGGAATGTAAACATGAATACAAATAATACTAGTTCAACACCAGCCAAAATTCTAATTTACAGCACTGCTGCAGTTCTCCTTACACTTGGTATGAAGACAATTTCAGATCTACTAATTCCGGTTTTTTTCGCTATTTTTGCCTTTCTAATCTTTTCTCCCATTGTTCGCTGGCTCATGAAGAAAAGGGTTCCGGGAAAAGTTAGCGTTCTTCTGGTGATCCTTCTTTTTATGTTTGTTTTTTTTGGAACCGCAATTCTATTTGTAAACTCTTTACTCCAGGTCAGCGGCAGGATTCCAAGCTATGATACTCAGTTGCAGAGTATTCTGAACAGTATTTCAACATATTTTCCTATATCGGGAGAAAACGTGACATCAATCCTGCGCAGTATTGCTGCATCTGCTTTCCGTATAAGTGGGGATATTATTACAGGAGCCTTAAATGCCGGATCAACAGTTGTGCTCATTTTTATCACGACAACATTTTTACTTCTGGATGCTGCGGGTGCGCCAAAAAAGGTGCAAAGTGAAGTTGAAGATCAACCAGTCCATCTTTTGCGGTTTACCGAATATAGCAACACCGTCGTAAATTACATGCTCCTGAGGACTGAGACCAATTTGGTTGGGGGCATTGGAGTTGCCATACTTCTCCTTCTTATTGGTATAGATTTTGCATTTCTCTGGGGCCTCTTGTTCTTTATTTTTGGTTATATTCCTTATCTGGGTTTTTATCTGGCCGCTATTCCACCTATGCTCCTTGCTCTGTTTGAATACGGGCCTATAGGGGCATTAGGTGTCCTTCTGGGAATCAGTATTATCAATGTGCTCATAGAAAATGTAGTATTTCCATCCATTGCAGGAAAAGGTCTTAAATTATCTCCCACGATTGTATTTCTTTCTTTATTTTACTGGTCTTATGTTCTTGGGACTGCAGGTGCGCTGATTGCCGTACCTCTTACTATGGTTGTAAAGATAGTTCTGGAAAGTTCCGAGGGGACATTCTTGATAGCTAAACTGATGGAATCAAGTGGGGATAGAAGTCAGTCTGAAGAAAACACGAAAAATAATGAATCCTGAGATCTCAAAGCCCTACACCTTATTCATTGGTTCTGTTCCTGACACATGGACCGGAAACTAACGATTTCCGGATTTTATCTTTTTTAAAAAGGCTTTTGTTTCCACTGTATACCTCCCCTCTAAAAACCTCCATTCTGTTTAAAGGAAGACATTACCTTCAAAGCAAAAACAATATGCTGAGGGGCTTAATGTCTATGCAGATTCACATATACATATATGTATTATAAAGCCGTTTTTATAAACCGAGTTATATGAATATTCTGGTCTGGACTGTATGTTCAGACTTCTAAAAGAGAGGGGAATAACAGAATGGGAAAAGAAGACACACCAAAAGTCTATAACATTGTGGCGCTTTGCTTTGACGGACAGAATAAGGCAGAAGAAATCCTCAAGGAAGTAAAGTCCAGAGGACTACTGGACAAATATGAAATTGTCGCCCAGGCGGTAGTCGAACATGATGAAAAGGGCAAGGTACATGTCCATGAGCCGGGAAAGGGAGTTCTCGGTGCGGCAATCGGAGCTGTTGGCGGCGGAATTCTATCTCTCATAGGGGGTCCCGTCGGTTTGCTGGCCTGGGTTGTAGGTGGAGCTGTGGTCGGCGGTGTTGCCGGGAAATACCTCGGCCGTCCAATAAAGAAAGGCAACCTGGAAGAACTCGGAAACGCCCTGAAGCCCAATAGTTCGGCTCTTCTGCTCTTGCTCGAAAACATCTACAGCGAGGAAATCATCAACAAGATGGGCGATTTCAATGCCAGAGTGGTGACGCTGACTATGGGAGATGAACTTTCAGGGGAGATTGAAGCCTTTGCGGCCGGGGAAGTTGAAGAGGCTCCGGCGAGGTGAAACAGCCGCTTTCTGAGACATGACTATCCTTGAAGGCATGGTAAACATCCACTATCAGCCTGGAGGAAGATAACGTAAGCCACATCGTGCAGGAGGAGCAAAAGTAAATAGCTGGCTGTAAGACATGCTATGTAAAGCAGAACCGGTGACCTGTGAGGACAACAATCCCGTTCAGGTCGCCTCTTTGCTCCTGATTTCCGTGAAAAAGATGGCTGGCCTTCTATCCAGCCTAAGCCAAGTACAACATGATGTAGAAGATTTCCGGCTTTGAAACACCGCCCTCAGCCGTAACCAGGAAAGGAATTAAGCCGTATCCTCCGACAGGTTACCGAACTTTTGGGACATGCTGTTTGGCCTGTTCTTCTTTGTTCCAATATTTGGTATGGTTGTTGGGGCCGCTGCTGGACTATACAGGAAAAACACTTTACAAGAATACAAATGTTTTCAGAAACTGGTTTAAAGGCGAGAATATCAATTCCTGTTTTGATTTTATATGTGCCGCTGCCTACGATATTTCCTTTTCCAGAAATGTCGCAAAATTTACAATTCAGGTTAGGAAAGAGGAAATCGTGAACTCTAGTTTTTCTTTTCCTTCCCCAATATAAATATATTATATATTATAATATGATATATAATATTATAGCTAATATATTACTATGTGGATATTTTGGGGGGCCGGATTTTCAGTTGCGGCTTTGATTATCGCGCTTTCAGGCTGCCTGAGCGATAATACCCTGTAATCCAATTTAGAGGGACATGGAAGGAATGAAATCCTCTTTGGGAATAGATGAAATGGACAGGTCGGATCTGGAGAAAAATGGTAAAACCCTTTGCGTTTGATCCTGACAACTTCTTCTTACATACGATATATCTTAACAAACAAGTGGGGGAAACAATAAAATGAAGAGATTTGCAGCAGTGCCACTGGCTGTTCTCATGCTTCTAACGGTATTTGCATCCTCTGCAAGTGCACAAGATGTAATTGAGGTCCGCAGTACAGTGTTCAATGGCTCTGATATCGACAATATTATTGATACATATGGCAACGGCACAATTCTTCCAATCGATGGTTCCAGATTTCCAATATTCTACTATGACATTGACGACAACGTGTCAACTGAGATTGTTTTTATTGCCGATGTTCCGGGCACTGAAAACAACGTCATTGGAGAGGGCGGCCTCATTTACATAACCACCATTAAACCGATAGGATACGAATACCAAAACCCGGCTGCTGGCTGGGAGAACTACAGCATGATCGGTTTTGGTGCACAGAAGTACATCCCGCTCAAACCCAACAAAGCTGACAAAATTGCCAGTCTGGTCCTTGACAGTGATGACAAGTATACCCTTAGAACCGGTGAAAAGCTTGAACTTGGCCAGGGCTATGCTCTTGAAGCAAAGCAGGTAGATGTTGACGGTAAGAAGGTCTGGCTTGAGTTCACCAGGGACGGAGAATACGTTGACGACGAAATCATCTCAGTTGATACAGACGGCAACACTACCGGTAGTACCTGGGATGTCGAGCTCGATGATATCCAGGACGAAGACGATGTAGTTGTTTTCAGAGTGCATGTTAACCAGGTCTTCCAGGGTGCAGTCGACAGTATTGCCCAGATAGAAGGTATGTGGCTCATAGACTATGCAAACGCAATGACCATCGAGTCAGATGATGAATTTGGCGAATTAGATGACGTTTCTATTATGGGAGACACCCTCAAGATCACTAACAAGGATACAATCACTCTTACAAGGGATAGCACAGACCAAATTCTGAATAACGTATCCTTCAAGACAGCTGACACCAGTTCTGATGTTCTCAGGTTCTACCTCATGAAGGAAATCAAAGAGCCAGGTTTCCATGTAATAGGGGGAACAGCCTCTTTTGGTCCGGGTGACTTCACCTGGAACGCATCCAACTTCGCAGGTTTCTTCTACGACATCGATGACAATGTTGAAACAGAATTACTCAGCGTCTCCAACATTGACGGAAACGTGATCCCTGAGGGCGACCTTGTTTACAGTACAGGCATTGAGAACGTTGCCTTTGAATACGAGAATGTGGATGATGGCTGGGACAAGTACCCCATTATTGGATTCTTTGCACAGAAGTACATCCCGCTCAAACCTGACAAAGCTGACAAGCTTGCAAAGCTCGTTCTTGATAGTGATGACAAGTACACCATCAGAACTGGCCAACAGCTCGACCTCGGTGAAGGATATGTTCTTGAAGCAAAGCAGGTCGATGTTGACGGTAAGAAAGTCTGGCTTGAGTTCACTAAGGATGGAGAATATGTAGATGACGAAATCATCTCGGTTGATACCGGTACTAACACATGGGAAGTCGAGCTTGATGATATTCAGGACGAAGACGATGTTGTTGTCCTAAGAGTCCATGTCAACCAGGTCTTCCAGGGTGCAGTCGACAGCATTGCCCAGATCGAAGGTCTCTGGCTCATCGACTACGCAAACGCAATGACCATCGAGTCCGATGATGAATTTGGCAAACTCGACAATGTTAAGATCAGCGGTGACACCATTAACATCAGCAATGAAGATGACTTCACCCTGACCATGGGTTCCGAAGTAGAAATTGCTAAAGGCATGTTCTTCAAAATAGGTGACACCCCTATCGATGAACTCAGGTACTTCCCATTCGTTGTAAGGGTTCTTGGTGCAGAAAACATGACCACAATAACGACCCCTGGAGAAGGGAACATTACTGAAACTCCAGAAGAAAACATTACAGAAGAAGGGAATGTTACTGAAACTCCAGAAGAGAATGTTACTGAAGAACCAACCGAAGAACCAACTGCAGGAGAAACTGAACCTGTGGAGGGGGAAACAACCCCGGCCGAAGAAGGTACTCCTGGCTTCGGAGTTGCCCCTGGCATTGCAGGACTCCTTGCAGTCATCTACTTCTTCAGGAGGAAAAACTAAATTCTTTGAGTTAAGGGTTTTCCTTGCCCTTTTCTCTTTAAATTATATTTATTTGACCCTCTCTTCTTTTATTTCTATTTCTGACATTTTTGATCTTATGTGTATTTTTATATGTGCGTGATTTTATATAAACTGGATTATATATGTAGCGTTGTTAATGCTGCTGAAACTGTTTTTCGGATACTTAGTTATGGGAGGGAAAAGGGAAAAATAGCCGCCGGAAATATGAAAAGATTTCGCGGTTTATCCGGATAGTCCTTGCCCTTCCGATGAGGAAAGAGGAAACTTAGAGAAGGTAAACGGAAGGCGGGCAGCAGGAAAGAATAGGAAAAAAAGAGAAAAATAAAGAAGAACTTCAAGAGGGGGAAAACAAATGACAGAAGTAATGTATGGACCTATGCAGATGTTAGTTATAGCGTTCGAAAACCCGGAATTCCACGGCCAGATCCGTCGAGAACTTAATGCAGTCATGGAAAAAGGGATGATCCGGTTAATTGACCTGCTGTTTATATGGAAAGACAGTGATGGAAATATCGCCTCTATGGAGGCAACACAGCTGAACGAAGAAGAAAAAATGAGGTTTGGAGCCGTTGTGGGAGGGCTCATCGGGTTTGGAGCCAGAGGTGAAGAGGGAGCCATAACAGGGATGGAAGAGGGAGCTCTGGAAGCAGCCCAGGATAACTACGGAATCACTAAAGAAGATATTATGGAAATAACAGAGGCAATCCCTGAAGATACCGCTGCTGCTGTTCTTATAATTGAGCACCTCTGGGCAAAAGAACTAAAACAGGCGCTCCGTGATGCAGGAGGAGTACTGATCTCTCAGGGTATGATCACACCCGAGCTGCTAATTTTAGTTGGGGAGGAACTTGCGGAAGCAGTTAGAATCGCGGAAAAGAAAGAAGGTCAGGCAGCACCTGCAGTCTGAAAAACTGCCCGGAAATGGCTAACATACCCGTTGCCTTCAGCGGGGTGCACCAGAGCAACTTTGATTTTGTTAACATGTAAAATTAGTTAGCAAATTCCCGACAGAATAAGAATCTAATAAGAATGCGAGGTTAACAAAAAAATATGATAGGGCAGGCAGTCTATGTTATTTGATTGATATTTAATCCGAAATATTCGAAACGCGGTTTTCATTTTTGTCTTACCCGCATTTTTGGCGCTACAAGTACAAATTGTTGCATGAAAATATACACAGGCAAAAACCATATTGGAAGCAATGTTGTAAAAACACCAATCACTTATTGCTTTACAACCATAGGGTTTGAAATCGTAAAAATCCCTTTCAACAGACCCGATAAAATTACTTGATATGCATAAAATAATATATATAAAAGAATAAGTATATAAAGTAAATTATTGAACAACGGGCTTGGGGGGAGATCTCGAAGGCTTAGTTTGGGGGTTAACAGTACAAAAATTAACCGATATATACCTGGCAAGCGGTTTTCGTAGATAAAATTTGATGGATCTCAGCTACAGGTTGATATCACTATTATTCTAAAAATTAACTTCCACTATCTGGATAGCACAGTCTATGGAAAGATATCAGTACGTGCTAGATCTGTAAGATCACATTGTGTAAGATCACACTGCATGATAAATCCTATCGGCTTTCCTGCAACGAACTGGCTTTCCTTGACCCCGTACAAAATGGCTTGAGGGATTATAATCAGGCCTTTTTCCCGGCTACTATGCTGCTGATGTCAGGATAGCAAAAAGTATGCATCTCTGGGAAGAAGACATTATTAACCCAGCTTTTTCAAGATTTACAAAACGATAGTGGAGATGATGGTTTCGCCTCTTGGTGAAGTAAACAAAATAAGCAACAAAATACGTGACATAAAAGGGGGTTGAATTATAGCAACTTTAACAGTCCTGAAGTTTGAAACTGCTGGTGGTGCTGAAAAAGCACTTCATGTGGTTGAAGATCTGAATAAGAAACAGTTGATTACCCTGCAAGATGCAGCCATAGTCAGCTGGCCTGAAGGAAAAAAGAAACCAAAAACCAAACAGATAACCAGTATGGCTGGAGTAGGTGCACTTAGCGGAGCCTTTTGGGGTATGCTGTTCGGCCTGATTTTCTTTGTCCCGATATTTGGCATGGTTGTTGGAGCCGCATTAGGAGCACTAACCGGTTCTATGGCTGATGTAGGGATTAGTGATGATTTTATCCGGTCAGTCCGCAGCAAAGTTACGGAAGGCACATCAGCCCTCTTCCTGATGACCAGTGATGCCGTAAAGGACAAGGTAGCTGAAGCCTTCAGGGGAATGAATTTTGAACTCATTGCTTCCAACATGTCCGCGGAAGAAGAAGACAAACTGCGTGCTGCCTTTGCCGAAGAAGAAGCAATTACGGCATAATGAACTTTGGAATAAAAATTTTCCTCCGGAGACGAAAATATCCCCGGAAATCGGTTTTAAGCAAGAACAACGATTCCTGAATAAAAATGAATTCGGGGAGAGAAGCAAAAAGTAAGTTACCTCTCCATTTTTACTTTTATGCATTGTATAAAAGAAAGGAGATTTGAGGAATGGCAACTTTAACAGTTCTGAAGTTTGAAAAAGCTGATGGTGCTGAAAAAGCACATCAGGTGATTGAAGATCTGAGCAAGCAGAATCTGATCACCCTTTATGATGCAGCCATAGTTACATGGCCTGAAGGGAAAAAGAAGCCAAAAACAGAGCAGATGAAAAGTTCAACAAGCAAGGGTGTACTTAGCGGCGCTTTTTGGGGCATGCTGTTTGGTCTGCTCTTCTTTGTTCCAGTACTTGGCATTGTTTTGGGAGCTACAATAGGGGGAATCTCCGGATCTATGTCCGATATGGGCATTAACGATGAGTTTATCCGGTCTGTCCGCAGCAAAGTGACTGAAGGCACCTCAGCTCTTTTCTTGATGACCAGCGACGCAGTAAAGGATAAAGTTGCTGAAGCTATGAAGGGAATGGATTTTGAAATAATTGCTTCTAACCTTTCTGAGGAACAGGAAGAAAAGCTGCGTGAGATGTTCGCCGAAGAAGAAACAACTCCGACAATGTAAGCTTTGACCGGAAGCCGACCCTTCGGAAATGTAAAAATTCTCAGAAACTACCCTAAAGCAGGAACAGCGATTCTTGAATAAATGAGTGTGAGGAGGAAACAAAAAGTCATTTCTTTCCCCTTTTTTGTGCATTTTTTAGAAAATCCCAACAACTGATAGGAGGATAAAATGCCGTTGAAAGAATACAAACCAGGAACCACTTTCCCAGGCGTAATCGGGCGAACTTTTGACCAGTCTGAACCAGCCTGGCCGGAACCGATGCGCGCCAAAGAAGGTGCTCCCAATGTGCTGTTCATTGTGCTGGACGACACAGGATTTGGACAACTTGGGTGCTATGGCAGCCCTATACAGACACCTAACCTGGATAGCCTGGCTGCGGGAGGACTCAGGTATAACAATATGCATACTACCGCACTGTGCTCTCCCAGCCGCTCGTGCATAATTACCGGCAGAAACCATCATTCGAATAATATGGCCTGTATCACTGAGGGCTCAACCGGCTATCCGGGCTATAGCGGTAATGTACCTTTTGAGAACGGCTTTCTTTCAGAGATACTACAGCAGCATGGTTACAGCACCTATGCAATCGGCAAATGGCACCTGACACCTGCAGAACAGGCATCGTCAACCGGACCTTATGACCGCTGGCCTCTGGGGCGGGGTTTTGAGCGTTTCTATGGTTTTTTAGGAGGCGACACAAACCAGTATTACCCTGAGCTGATCTATGATAATCATTCAGTAGCCCCTCCAAAAACTCCCGAAGAAGGATACACCCTTAATGAGGATATAGTTGACAGGGCCATCCAGTTCATAGCTGACTCCAAACAGGTAGCACCCAGCAAGCCCTTTTTCATGTACTTCTGTCCCGGAGCCACGCATGCACCTCATCATGTCCCTAAAGAATGGGCAGACAAATACAAAGGCAAGTTCGATGACGGTTGGGAATCTTACAGGGAGAAAACATTAGCCCGGCAGAAGGAACTGGGTATCTCTCCAAAAGACGCAGAGTTATCTCGCCATGATCCGGATGTTAAGCCCTGGGACCAGTGCTCTCCTGAAGAGAAGAAGCTCTATACCCGTATGATGGAGGTCTTCGCCGGTTTCCTTGAACACACCGATTACCATATTGGTCGACTGTTACAGTTCCTTAAAGATAATGGTGAGTTTGAAAATACCCTGATTATGGTAATTTCCGATAATGGTGCGAGTTGCGAAGGTGGTCCCACGGGAACAGTTAGCGAGATGAGGTTCTTCAATAATGTATCTGAATCTGCCGAGGAGAATCTCAAATTTCTGGATAAACTCGGGGGTCCGGAAACTTTCAACCACTATGCCTGGGGCTGGACCTGGGCTGGAAACACACCCTTCCGCCGCTGGAAACGTGAAACCTACCGCGGTGGTATCAGCGACCCATTTATAGTCCACTGGCCCAAAGGAATAAAAACCAGAGGCGAGGTCAGAAATCAGTACGCCCACGCTATCGATATGGTACCAACGGTTCTGGACTGCCTGGGAATTGAACCTCCGGCGGTCATCAAAGGTGTAACCCAATCACCTATTGAAGGCGTAAGTTTTGCACACACTCTGGACAATGCCAGTGTACCTACAAGGCATCACACCCAGTATTTCGAGATGCTGGGGCATCGCTCCCTGTATCATGACGGCTGGCGTGCCATATGTCCGTGGCCTGGTCCATCGTTTGCAGAATCAGAAAAATTCTTCGGGGCACCGATCACGGCAGATGTGTTGACCGAACTGGATGCAAAAGGCTGGGAGCTTTATCATGTTGAGAAGGATTGGGCAGAGAACAACAATTTGGCTACAGATAATCGATCCAAGTTGATCGAGATGATCGCAACCTGGTATGCTGAAGCAGGAAAATATCATGTGCTGCCAATAGACAGTCGTGGAACCCTGCGTTTTGTCGACGAACGGCCACAGATTGCAGCCGATAGGACCAGCTACACCTATTATCCCGGAACTCAGCCTATTCCCGCAAACTCAGCAGTCAGGGTTCTCAACCGCCCGCACAGTATCACAGCCGATGTTGAGATTCCTGCAGGAGGCGCTGAAGGGACCTTGCTTTCTCAAGGTGATATTGAGGCTGGCTATATATTCTATGTAAAAGGGGGAAAGTTACACTGGACACACAACTACGTGAACAAGGCCTTCTATCATGTAGAGTCCGTTGAGAATATTCCTGAAGGGCGGCATCAACTCCGCTTTGAGTTCGAAGTGACTGGTAAGCCAGACATTGCCAATGGCAAGGGCGCACCGGGAAGGGCTCAGCTCTACATAGATGGAAAGCTGGTCGGCCAGGCGGAGGTACCTGTGACGACTCCACTTATGTATGGGCTAACCGGGTTAAGCTGTGGTGCAGCTCATGGAGCGCCAGTTGTGCCTGAATACCAGCCGCCTTTTAAGTTTACCGGCAAGATCTATAGTGTGACCGTGGATGTAAGCGGAGAGCTTATCGAGGATAAGGAAGCCGAAATCCGCATGGTCATGGCAAGGCAATAATCAGTTTAAACATCCACTAAACCAACATCTGCATGGCTCTATCAAGGCAGATCGAACAGAATACCGGATAGTACAGGGGACTGGCAGGCAGCCTGGGAACTGCCATGCCTGCCCGGGGGGAGAAACATTACAGACAAACAACTTCGAAGCGACTTTTCCAGAAGTGCTCCTTACTGGCTGCGCCGCGCAGGTGTGGTTAGCTGGCTCTTCCTCGGCATCGTGCTAGCCGCCAGCACCGTTCTTAGCGTCATTGCGACCGTGAGCAGTATCACCATCCCACTGCTCGTTGCTGTAGTAATCGGAATCGTCTTTCGGCCGCTGGTAGACATGCTGGAGCAGCGGCATGTCCACCGCAATATCGGCACGGTGCTGACAATGCTGTTTATATTTCTGGGTACAGCTGCTCTGTTTGCCATCCTGGTAAGGGGTTTTATAGACCAGGGAGCCGAGATCATCAAACAGCTTGAAGCCGGTTGGGCAAGCCTTGAAGCCTGGCTTTTGCAGTTCCAGATCGAGGAGGAGACCCTTGATTCCATCAGCGCGGCAGTTGTAAATGCCCTTCCTGCACTGAGCCAGGGCATTATCGGGCTCTTCAGCAGCACGTTTTCGAGTGTTGTAGCGTTTTTTATAGGGGTATATTTCAGTGTGTTCATCCTCTTTTTTATCCTGCGGGACGGGCCTGATATAGAGGTATGGCTGGCCCGGCAATTCAAATTAAAACCCGAGACTGGTACGGCTATCGTTGCCGACATAAGCCGTTCAATTCGGCTTTATTTCCGTGGAACCGCGCTCACTGCGGCTATTACGGCAATCGTGGTGGCTATTCCCCTGATAATACTCAAGGTACCCCTTGTGGGCTCGATTCTAATCCTCTACTTTTTTACTTCATTTATTCCCTATATAGGCGCCTTCATTGGCGGCGCTTTTGCCGTAATTATCGCCTTTGGTTCCGGTGGTGCAGAAACAGCGCTGATTATTGCAGTCGCGGTGACCATATCCAACGGCGCACTTCAGAGTGCCATAAATACATGGGCTCTGGGGACAACTCTCGAACTGCACCCAATGGTCGTGTTTCTGGTCACGATTACAGCCGGTATTGTCGGGGGAGCCCTTGCCATGATATTGGCCGTGCCGCTGACAGCAGTAGTGGTACAGACAGTACGCCGCTTGCGCGAAGAAGGGGTTTTTGCGGAGGAATAAAAAGCCAGATTCACAGGATAAAAGGGGAATTTCAAATGACAGAAAATACAGTCAGACCTTACGAAATCCGAAGCATGAGCCAAAGTATGGGTCAAAACCTGGTCAGAATCGCGGCCCGAATCATAAGATCCAAATTAGAAAAAGGCAATCCCATTGCAAGGAGGAATTGTTAATTGGCACAAAACTTCCTGCCTCCCCGCATCCATGTGCTTGCCAAGCCAACCGGTGCAATCTGCAACCTTGCCTGTTCCTACTGTTTCTTCCTGCCTAAAGAAGCACTTTATCCCGGCAGCAGCTTCCGCATGTCAGAAGAAGTGCTGGAAAACTACATCAAGCAGCTGATTTCAGCCCACAGCAGCACGCAGGTGACAGTTGCCTGGCAGGGAGGGGAACCAACCCTTATGGGAATCGACTTTTTCCGGCGCGCAATCGAGCTGCAGGAAAAGTACAGGAAGCCGGGGATGACTTTTGAAAATACGATGCAGACCAACGGCACGCTGCTGGATGATGAATGGTGCCGCTTCTTTAAGGAAAACAACTTTCTCATAGGGATCAGCATAGATGGCCCGCACGAATTGCACGATGCCTGCCGGATGGACAGAGGAGGTAAAGGGTCCTTCAACCGGGTAATGCGGGGACTTCGCCTGCTGCAAAAACACGGGGTGGAATATAACGTCCTGACCACAGTCAACCGCAGGAACGCCGATTATCCGCTGGAAGTCTACCGCTTCCTCAGGGACGAGGCAAAGACAGACTGGATCCAGTTCATCCCGATTGTCGAGCGCATCAACGAGGACGGGGGCACTCTCTACCAGGAGGGGAACACGGTCTCGGACCTTTCGGTACGGCCTGAACAATTAGGAACTTTCCTGACCCGCATTTTTGACGAATGGGCAAGGAATGACGTGGGTAATGTCTTTGTGCAGACATTTGAAGCTGCAGCCCGCCGGTGGCTGGTCATGCCTTCGGGGATGTGTGTTTTTGAAGAGACCTGCGGCCTTGGGCTTGCCCTTGAGCACAACGGCGACCTCTACTCCTGCGACCATTTTGTGGAACCTGCCTGCAGGCTGGGAAACATCATGGAAAAGGAAATCGCAGAACTTGCCTTTTCGGAAAAGCAGCAAAAGTTCGGGCGGGACAAAAGGGACACCCTGCCGCGGGAATGCCTGAAATGCGACGTGTTCTTTGCCTGCCGTGGGGAATGTCCCAAAAACCGCTTTCTTACAACACCGAATGGGAAACCGGGTTTGAACTACCTCTGTGAAGGCTGGAAAATCTTCTTCAGGCACATCGACCACCCCCTGAAGATCCTTGCCTGGCTGATGCAGCGGGGCTACCCCGCACCGGAACTGATGAAGATTCTGGCTATGGAAGATGCTTTCGCCAGAGCCGGACGCAACGACCCCTGCCCCTGCGGCAGCGGGCTCAAGTTCAAACGCTGTCACGGTCGCAAGGAAACGGGACCAAAAGGGAAGAATCGGAGCTGTGGAAAGCACCAGGATATACCAGGAACCGGACCTGCTGTACGCTCCTGATATGAATTCAAGTTGAAGGGGGAGAGGAAGGAGCAGGGGTGTGAAATCAACAAAATTAACTCAACAAAATCAATACGAAGAGGGAAAACAATGGGAGAAAAGAAACCGAATATTCTGGTCATCTGGGGAGATGACATAGGAATCACTAACCTTAGCTGTTACAGCAACGGATTGATGGGATACAGAACACCGAACATTGACCGCATCGCAAATGAAGGTATCAGGTTCACTGACTCTTACGGGGAGCAGAGCTGTACTGCCGGAAGAGCTTCGTTTATCACCGGGCAGAGTGCTTTCCGTACCGGACTGAGTAAAGTGGGCATGCCCGGAGCAAAGGTGGGACTTCAGCCAGAGGACCCTACAATAGCCGAACTGCTGAAGCCGCTGGGTTATGCAACGGGACAGTTCGGAAAGAACCATTTCGGAGACTTAGACGAGTTCCTGCCTACAAACCACGGTTTTGACGAATTCTTTGGAAACCTCTATCACCTGAATGCGGAAGAAGAACCGGAAAACCCCGATTATCCACCGGAGAAGGATTTTCCAAACTTCAGGAAAAACTTTGGGCCAAGGGGTGTAATCCACAGCTACTCCAATGGGCGCATCGAGGACACCGGCCCGCTGACAAGGAAACGCATGGAAACCGTGGACTTGGAGTTCCTGGAGGCAACCATCGATTTTATAAAGCGCCAGCATGCTTCCGGAAAGCCGTTCTTTGTCTGGTTCAATACCACCTGGATGCACTTCCGGGTCCATATCCCGGAGAATATAAGAGGTCAGTCGGGACGCTGGCAGTCGGAATACCATGACGGCATGATCGAACACGACCGGCAGGTTGGAGTACTACTAAATTTGCTGGATGAACTCGGCATTGCAGAGGATACCATTGTTGTCTACAGCACGGACAACGGTCCTCATATGAACACCTGGCCCGATGCAGCCATGACTCCTTTCAGAAACGAGAAAAACTCCTGCTGGGAAGGAGCTTTCCGCGTTCCTGAGGTGGTGCGCTGGCCTGGAAAGATCCCGGCAGGAGTGGTTTCTAACGAGATCGTGAGCCACCTTGACTGGCTGCCAACTTTCCTTACAGCAGCCGGAGAGCCTGAGATTAAGGAAAAGCTCAAAAAAGGCCACAGAGCCGGGGACAAAACCTTCAAAGTGCACCTTGACGGCTATAACCTGCTTCCCTATCTGACCGGCAAGGAGGAAAAGTCCCCACGCATTGAGTTCTTCTATTTCTCCGACGACGGCGACCTGGTAGCTCTGAGGTACGACAACTGGAAAAATGTTTTTATGGAGCAGCGTGCCATCGGCACATTGCAGGTCTGGGCTGAACCTTTCGTCCCTCTGCGTGTCCCAAAGCTGTTCAACCTGCGCACAGACCCTTATGAAAGAGCGGACCAGACCTCAAACACCTATTACGACTGGCTCCTCGAGCATGCCTTCCTGCTTGTGCCTTCCCAGAGTGTCGTGGGAGACTTTCTGGCAACGTTCAAAGAGTTTCCTCCACGCCAGAAAGCAGCCAGCTTCACAGTCGATCAGGTAATGGAGAAGCTTTTGCAGGGAATCGGAAGCACCTGAACGTGGAGGTGGAAGTAGAACAGGTCACATGCTTAAGGTGACATTTACTGATATATAATAACTGAGACCTGGGTGCAAGAATCAGGCAGTTAACACTCGAATTACACCCGGGTAACACCCAGCCCGCGAATTCCAACAGTTGCCTTCCTGGACTGACCCCAACGCCTGTATCGAATTAGATTGGAGAAGTAAAATATGAATTTATCAAGAAAACCGTGGCCTACTTCACTGATAATATTTGCAATCTGGGTTGTTATCGTATTTGGCGGAGAATTGCTGTATGTTGGGGGAAAGCCAACCCAGCTTGATGAACTGGTAAAAAACCAGATCATCTTCGGGGTGCTAACTGCAGCGGTCTTTTTGCTCGGGGTTATTACCTATTTGAAATGGTGGCCCGAGGTAGCGGGAAAAGGCCCGGATAATTTACGGGATTTGCACTTGCTTTTGCTTCCGTCACTTGTGCTTTTCTTTCTCTTGCTAATTGTATTGTTTACAGGCCTTCCGCCAACCACAGTGTTGATGTTTGTAATCATCAATACCCTGCTGGTTGGCATCAGTGAGGAGTTGATGTACCGGGGGATATTGCTCCATGGCGCTTCGTCATCATTCGGTATCTGGAGTGCAGTTTGGATCACAGCAGTCCTTTTCGGTCTGGTCCATGTGTTAAACGGCTTTATCACCGGAGACTTCATGACGGGAGCGGTACAGGCTTTTTTTGCAGGCATGTTCGGAGTCTGGACGGTGGCTTTGCGAGTCCGCCTTGACACGATCATCCCTGTTATCATTATTCACTGGCTGTGGGACTGCCTGATCTTTCTCGCAGGTTTCCTCGGAGGAGCGCTGGTCTTTCCCTTTGCCCTAATACTGTTCATTTACGGCCTCTGGTTATTACGGGGCTATTGGCACGGCAAAGGAGGTTTGCAGGAGGAAGCGGATTTAAGCGAATGAGTCGTAAGCTGCCTGTTTTTATTTCAACATTAAAACAAATAATCCAATACGTATAAAATTATACATATATATGTAGATTTATATTAATATACAAGTAAATAAACTACAGATCTAACCATTGAACCGCGAGTCCGGGGGGATCTTGCAGGTTCCAAAAGAATGGGGGAGTAATAATACCTGAATTAATCAAATACGAGCCCGGAACACCTTTCCTGGTGTTATCGGAAGGACGCTTGACGAATCCTCACCTGCCTGGCCCAAACCAACAAGGGACGAGGGTGCACCGAATGTGATATTTTTTATCCTGGACGACGTGGGCTACGGGCAGATGTCAGTTTTTGGGGGGCTGCGGAAGCGCCGTTCTGGCGGCTGGCTTCCCGGAGCTTGGCATTGGTTTTCTCGGTGTCGCCCTGGCTTTCGGATTGACCGCCTGACAATGGCTTTTGCTATCAGACATATCTCGGGCTGCCACCTCAACCCGGCTGTCACGATTGGTCTGTTCACAGGCTGCCGCTTTCCCGCAAAAGACATCGTCCCGTATATCATCGCACAGCTGGCAGGAGCTATCATCGCTGCGTTTGTGATATCAATTATCGCCAACGGTCAGCCCGGCTTTAATCTGGTAGAGAGCGGTTTTGCAGCCAAAGGTTATGGGAAACACTCGCCTGGAGGCTACTCATTGTCCGCAGCACTGGTCCGCGAGTTCATAATAACTTTCATGTTTCTCTTCATCATTCTCGGGTCGACAGGCGACCGTGCCCCGCTGGATTTTGCACCAATTGCCATAGGGCTTGGGCTGACCCTGATCCACCTGATCAGCATTCCGGTGACAAACAATTCAGTGAACCCTGCCCACAGCACATCACAGGCACTGTTCGTCGGCGGCTGGGCAATTCAGCAGCTTTGGCTGTTCTGGGTGGCTCCGATCATTGGAGCGATCCTGGCAGGTATAGCATATCGTGCTGTCGGTGCTGGCAGGAACAGGCATGGAAGGATAAGAAAACGCCAGAATTTAGGATTCTGAGACAGTCAGTTAAGGCAAAACCGTTTAGACAGACAACATACCGCCAGGTAAACAGGAGGAATCTGCTCATGAAAGTCGTGAGATTTATTGCCGGGATGCGTTACTTCGTCCTGATCCCGGTTATAGGGTTGACTATTGCCGCTTGCGCTTTGTTCATTAAAGGTGGCATCGATATTGTTCATTTCATAGGAGAACTGATTCCCGGAATGGGAGGAGCAGGTATAGAGGAGAATATCATTGTTGAAATCATAGAAACTGTCCATCTTTTCTTAGTTGGTACTGTACTGTTCCTGACATCTTTTGGGCTCTATCAGTTGTTTATCCAGCCTCTCCCTTTACCTGATTGGCTGAAAACAAATGATATTGAAGATCTGGAGTTGACCCTTGTGGGGCTTGCTGTCGTCGTGCTTGGGGTTAACTTCTTGAGTGTAATTTTTGAACCTCAGAAAACAAATCTGGCTGTTTATGGAATTGGGTATGCCTTACCAATTGCAGCTCTGGCGTATTTTATGAAAGTACGTTCACAGATAAATAAAGGAGAAATTGAAGAAGAACAGATGACTACAATTGGAGACCTGACCTCTGTAACCAGTGAATCAACGTGGTTATCAAAAGAAAAAGAAGATTAAAGATGGACTTCTTAATCATTGGTAACTCTTCAGCAGGTTTTCAAGGAAAATCCAGACCTTTTCAATCGAGGGAATAAAAATCCTCTCAGCTGGAGAATGAGGGTCTTTGATAGTAGGTCCAAAGGAAATCATCTCCATGCCTTCGTATTTCGAGCCGATTACCCCGCACTCAAGCCCGGCGTGCACGACTTCAATCTCAGGCTCTTTGTCAAAGATCTGAAAGTAAACCTGCCTGCATTTTGAAAGCAGCACTGATTCAATGTCGGGCTCCCAGGCAGGGTACCCGGCATCGTGCTCAACTCCCGCTCCTGCAAGCTTTGCCACCGCTTCCACTTTTCCGGTAATTTCTGCCAGCCTGGACATGACAGAACTGCGCTGGCTTAAGAGGATTTTTATCTCTGTTTCCCAGGTACGCACAGCTGCAAGGTTGTTTGAGGTCTCCACAAGACCCGGGATCCTGTCCGACATCCTGTAGACCCCATGGGGAAGCCCGAGAAGCAGCCCGACCAGCTTCTCTTCGGTTCCGGATGAAAAGACCAGGTTTGCAGGGACTTCCTTTCTGGTAACCTTCCCTCCGGAACTTTCGAACACGAAACATTTTTCGACTTCCCTGAAACTCAAAACAATTTCAGGGTCGGTTTTTGCGTATTCGGACCTGAAAGTTTTCCCGAATTCTGAAACAAGATTCTCAGCCTGCTCAAATTTCGCCCTGTCAAGAGCCACAAAGGCATCCGTAAAATTCGGGATAGCGTTATGGATGCTACCCCCGCTCAGGAAGACAAGCCTGATGTATTCTTTTCCCACCTGTTCCCTGAGTCCGGCAAAGACCCTGACAAAAAGCTGAATCGCATTAGCCCGCTGCTTGTTGATCTCAACTCCGGAATGCCCCCCTTCCAGTCCCTCTACCATGAGCTTGAAGAGCCCAAACCGGCAACCTTTTCCATACTCAAAAGATTCCCACTCAAGCGGCAGCGTGATCCGGGAATTCTTTCCTCCGGCACACCCTATGATAAATTCCCCTTCATCTTCAGAGTCCAGGTTCAGCAGAATTTTGCCCTCAAGAAATCCCTTTTCAAGCCCCGTGGCTCCTGTTAATCCGGTCTCCTCATCAACCGTAAAGAGCAGTTCCAGAGGCGGATGCACTATATCGCCGTTTTTCCCCGCTTCTGCCAGCACCAGCCCCATGGCAAGTGCAATCCCATTGTCCGCCCCGATTGACGTCCCGTCTCCCTTCAGCCAGTCCCCGTCATACACACACCTGATAGTGTCTCTGGTAAAATCATGGTTGGAGCCCTTGATTTTCTCGCAGACCATGTCCATATGCCCCTGCAGTACAATAACAGGAGAATCTTCATACCCGTGAGTGGCCGGGACTTTGATGAGGACGTTGTTTACAGCATCGGTTTTTACCTCTAAACCAGTGGATTCTGCCCATTCCTTCAGCCAGAGGGAAAGATTTTCTTCATGTTTTGAACATCGCGGGATTTTATTGATTTCTTCAAAAGTTTTGAGGATTTGTTGGGTTTTCGGATGCATGAGGGATCAGCTCAAATTGTAAAAATCAAGAAATTACCATGGTTAAGAAATTACCATGGTTAAGATCTATGCTTTAATTAAGTACTTCTTTAAGAGTACGGCTTTTCTGTTCATATTGTCAGAAGAGAGATTTAAGTTTAGTTCCTGTTTTTGGTTATCCCGCTAATCGGTTGAGATTCTTGCCATAATTTTGGAAGAAACCGGATGATATAAAAAAGTTAATAAGGTTATCCACATATCCTGAAAAATATTTTCCTTGCCAAAGAAAACTTGAAAGCTTTTTTATCGTTTCAAATTATTATTTTAAGGAAAAAATTCTGCACAGTTATATAAATAATATCCTTTTGGCATCGATTAACTAATTATGTGCATAACCAGGCACATATATGCGTGGCTGTGAATATATATTTATAACTATGGATGCTAACTATAGCAATTTTCGGGTATAATTCAAAGCTATTTACATAAATGGGAGAAATTTCTTAACGCTTCGTGTCTTAACCGACTCAAATGAAATTATCTTCTTCTGTTATATAACACTCCAAGCAGCCCGATAACACAGTAAATCATTTCAAATCCAGGCATACTGTTTTCTTCACCATGGGGAACTGTGTTTCCTGCCTGCTCGGATTCTGTTTTAACTTCGGACCCTGTACTTCCATTGTTTTGTTCAAAACCCTGAGTGTCATGTTCGGGCAGTATTTCAGTTACATTTTCTTTTTCTATGACATGGCCTGTTATTGCAAAGGGAGAGAATCCTGGGGATCTGGCTGTGAAGTACGTAAACTCATCGTCTTCTCCTGAAAGGTTGGTTGGAAGCGAGTTCCATTTTGTGTCGTTGTATCTGTTCAACGTGATAGAAAACTGGTCAATGTCTTTATCCTTTATCCAGCTCTTTTCTACCTTGAAACATATAAATGGATTTTCTATAGAATTAGAATCTCCGTATCCACTATTTCCAACCCAAAGATTAAAGTACTTATATATTTCATCTGCAGGCAGGTATGAAACCAGAGTGGATTTATTTTTCAACTGCTCGGCTATGGTTGTGGTCTTACCTACGGTTTTCTTTGCATCAAATCCTATATACACAACGCAGGTAGCGTTATTTGTGAAATCAAACTTTATGGTTTTTCCGTTGGTGATGAAGACCTGTGAGAGCTCCTTTACTTCAACGTTTCTTGCAGATTCAGGCGATCCACCGCCGCCACCGCCACTGCTTCCCCCACTGCCGTGGCTGCTTCCATCACTGTCACTATCATCACTGTTGTCGTCGTTATTTTCATCACTATTTAATACTTCAGATTCCGATTTTGAGGAATATATCGTATTTCCATATGGGCCCATATCAATCCTGTTTCCATTGGGCTCAGGTTCATTAGAATAATCAGATAAAGGATCTCCCGCATCAATGCATGGGGAAGTAATATTGTCTTTTACCCAGTTGCTCCCATCCCAGCGGCCAATTTTTGACTTCAGGTGATAGTCATGGTTATCCCTATCTGCGTACTGAGGATCTACGGTTATATCCCAGGGTGATGCCTCAACACCTGAATAGTCACCGCCTGTATTGTTATAAAAAGAGTTGTTCTGCAGGACAAAAGAGTGTGTGTCTGTAAGCAGATTACATATTCCGTATCCTTTTTTCCCGTCTGATATTGTGTGAGTATTTGTTATTATGTTATTTTTTACTGTAACCACATATCCTGAACCTTTCAGAGACAAATAATAAGCATCATCCTGCACAATACCATACCCGTATGCCCCATCAACCACGTTGTTTTCAATGAGTGCACTGAACCCTTCTGATAAGATTCCACCTGTTAATTCATTGTTTGAAGCAGTTCCAGTATCATATATCTGATTATGGTGGATGTGGACATTTGCTGAAGAAGTTGAATAATTTCCTGATCCGAAAACCAGAATTCCTGAAAGCGCAGTTTTGTATATTATGTTATTATAAATCTCAATATCATCCATTACAGAATCTACTCCATCTTTCTGGATTTCAATACCTGCACCTCCGGAACCTTTAGAAGTAATAGTGTTGTTGTAGAAATCTGCATGATTTGTGTTATATAATCTCAGGCCGCTGTTCGTTCTGCAGGTAATTATGTTGTTGTAGGCTTCCACATCTGAACATGTAACTGCGTATAAAACATCATGTCCCAACAGGTATGCCTCATTATCATAGAATTTTATGTTAGAACAGTTGGCAGTTCTTAAGCCATCTCCGTGGTTGTTGGTCAGATACATATTATACACACATATGTTCTGACAATCAATCAGGTTAATAAGATTGTAATAGCCATCTCCGCTAATCACATTTGTATTTTCTTCCCGGTTACCATCAATGGTGAAACCGCGGATGGTAATATTATGACTGCCAGAACTTCTTTCTCCAATCAATGGTTTATCGGATGACCAGCCAGCATTCCTCACAAGCTTTATTATTGCATTAGAATCTCCTTCAAGAATTGTATTGCTACCAATCTGAATAGTATCATCTATGACATATGTGAAAGGTCCCTTGAGGCGAACTGTTGTATATTCCGCGTTTTCGGTAACATATTTAAGGGCCTCGTTAATCTGTATCTGATCGTTATTTCCAGAACAATTGAAGTCACCGCTGCCATCTCCCGCAACGTAGACTACTGGCGGTGTCATGCACAAAGCAACAGGAACGTATGCAAGTATAACGAAGCATGTAAAAAAAAAGATTTTAAACATCCGATTCAACAACTCTATCGCCATAATTATCTGCAGCCTGAATCCATATTTTACCGGTTTGTCAATTCAACTGTACAAATCCTGAGATCTCACATTTTAATTGGAGATTGGATCACAAATCTAGACTCAAAAGATCCGATGTGTCAACACTTAAAAATGTTTTGCAGTTTTGTATGACTACAAATAGTTCTAACTTAGTATAAATATTTATCCAGTGCAAACGTCATACTCAAAAAACTGGAATGAATGTAAGTATAAAGAAAAAAAATTTAATAAATTAGGTGATTAAGTGTACAAAATAAATTATGTAGTTGATGCCGCTTATGCATTAGATATATAATAATTAATAATAAGTCGTGAATAAATAAGAAGAAATATTTGTGAATCAATAGGAAGAAATGTTTGTGAATAGATGGGAAGAAATGTTTATGTTTTGCTTTTCCAATTAATCCCTTATACTCTGAAACATACCTTCTAAGCCTTAACTCTCTCCAAAACATAGCTGTCAATAACCATAAACATAAGTGATAATTCAGGATAAAGATTTTAGGAAACATTTTTAAGTTTGGAGACCCACGCAAATGTTAGCACATTTTCAGACCCTGATAAATAAAAATTAAGAAATGTAGGTGGAGGTCCACTCCGGCTTCTCAGGCGGATTTGCCTCCAGCATTTCCCTCCATCTTTCATCTGTCAGGCGGTCTGACATGGGTTGTTTGAACTCGTAATAGCTCATAACCGGCCCGGCTCCTACAAGAACCCGCCCGTCAGGAAGCTTGTATGCAACTACGAGCATATCCACATATCCGACTCCCTCTTCGAGAACTGCTCCTGTGTTCCCATCGGTATGAACATCAGCCACGACGGTAGTTTTTCTGGCTTTTTCATCGACATCGGCTATGACGCCTTCAAGCTGGCCTCCGAAATTCTTGATGAACTCGTAATCTTCTTCTGTCAACTCTTCATTTTCGAGTTCCTTTTCCGAGATCGCCTGAAGCCTCGAAAGGATGCTCTCAAGCTCGGAGAGCCTTGCTTTTGAAACAGGGTCAAGCACGCCCATTTCATCCAGGCCCTGATTTGTCATTTTCGTTAAGGCAAGCAGCCTGGCATAAAAGTCGGGTACTGGCTCAACATAGCCTACGACCGGTTTTTCTTCAGGCGGCATGGGCATAGATGTAACCATAGTATAACTCTGCTTGGCATAGAGGATAGTATCGTGCCTCAATTCAGTCCAGGAGGCAAGAGAAGTACTTAATTCCTTGTCCTGCCAGGCATCTGTCTGCATGAATGTAGGGTATCCGTTTCCATAGTCCTTAAGGAGGGGCTGGAGGGAATAGAGCCAGGACCAGTAGAGGTTCCTGTTCCAGTCAGCTGCACTGAAGTTTGAAAACTCCGAATCAAGTTCTTCGTACCTTGTATTGTAGTTTTCATAACTGGAATCGTTCAGTTCGTCAAGCCAGTAAACAGCCCTGTCAGAGCCAAGGAGAGCCATTGCATCAAGCCCGCGCGGGAAACCCCTTATAGGCCCTGCTCTTGAGATTACCAGGGTGAAGGGCTCTTCCCTCCCTCCCTGATATTCTCCTGTATAGGCTCCGACCAGGTTTGAAAACATGTAAGAGTCCGGAATGAAACGCTGCCCCATGAAACGGAAGCCGGTTGTATTTTCAAGGCATTGGTCAGCCTGTTCCGGGGTGAAGGGCGGCTCAAGGACACAGTTTCCTGTGCCTCCGTAGATCTTCGGGCCCTGATTTTCGGCAAGTACTTCCTTTAACTCCCCTACCGCTGTTTCGTTAAACTCCATTTCTCCATTGCCAAAGACCTGGTCCATTGCTTCCATGTATTCGTAAGGACCCAGGTCGTCGGAAAAGCCCACATAAAAGGCTGTTACTCCATAGATCCGGTCCCAGTTTTTAAGAAGCTCAGGCTCTTTTTCGAGCTGGGAAGAGATCAGGCTTGCCTGAATGGTCTGAATGCGGGCATCTTTTGCAGGGTCTTCGGACTTAATCAGTTCATCCTTCAGGAGCATGCTCATCCTGCCGTGCCACATAAAAGCTTTGAAGTAATTTTGCAATTTTTCTGAGCGGGTGTAGTGGCCTCTTGGAACATACTGGGAATAATCCTCCTCATACCGGAATGTCGGAGAGGAAACAAAGCCTTCGTGTGCTTCTATTAAAGCAAGTTCGGCTTCAACCTCTGCTTTTACAAATGAAGGGACATCAAACTGATATTTTTCTGCCGAACCCGAAGGGAAAAGTGCCTCATCAACAAAGCCGTAGGAATCTTCTGCTGCCTGTACCTGTGATGGCTTCGGCTGGAGCAGGCTCAGTGCAACTGCAAAATAGGCTGCATTTCTCCTTGCGGCTTCTTTTTCCTCCCCTGAAGCGCTGTTATATTTTTCTACCGAGGCATTCAGCAGGAAAAGATCAGTCTCCCAGAGATTATCGTAAAACTCGTTTTCCTCTATCTGGCGCAGGGTCTCATCAAACTGTATATGATAGAGGTGCAGAAGAGAATCCGTTGTAATAAAAACAGGAATTTCCTCTTCTTTGAGGGTCACGTACATTGAGGTTATATCTTCTTCTGCAGAGTTGTAAGGGTTTTCTATTACCACAAAACCATTGCTTTCCAGAAGTTTAAGGTCAGACTCGTTCAGAGCAATTTTGCCGGAAAAGTTTCCATAGTTGGAAATTTTATCCCTCTGCAATGGCAGCTCATAGGAAGGTGCTTTTAACTCGACATCCACAGCTTCCATGCTATAGTTTATCGGCAGGGAGGCACCCTGACCCAGGACCCCTGAGTAAGTTAAGGCTTCTGTTTTGAGTTTTGCGGCATAGCCGGGCGCGTCCTGCTCTGAATTCTGACCAGAGCAGCCTGCAAAAAAGACAAAGAGCAAAAGCATCAGGTAGACTGATACCAATCTGATTCTGTGATCCATTACCATACCTCAGGCAAAACAAATAAAAAATAAGTTAAGCAAAAAATAAGTTAAACGTAAAATAATTAAGTTTTTGAAATATTTAAAAATAGAGGCTCTCTAGAGGCTCTCTCTTTCTCTGTTATTCGTGAGGGCTAAGAGGGTCCATCCTGAAAAGCAAAATTATAAATAACGCAGCTACAGCTCCCGAACTTAAGACAAGCAGATCTCTGGTTATACAAAGAAGTGCACCCGCAATAAGCAAGAGAACCCCCACCATAAGCAAAACCTTGAATAATCTGTTCAAATTTTTTTCACCCCTATACTTCCCATTTTTGGTATCTAAAGTTATTCAAATTATTCGTACAGGATATTGAAATGTACCCTAATTCCCATTATGAATTGTTTCTCTTTGGTTATTTATTTTTCCACAAACCATTTATTCTTTTGTTAAACTTCGAACAGATTTGAAGCTATCATTTAAAAAACTGCGGCTATTGATCCTGAAAAATAGAAAATAACTCCGAACTTAGGAAACTCGATAAAAGAGCAATCTACAAAAAAGTGAATAAATATGTTTATATTCGTTAAAAAAGCAAACGATTCTCAGAATTTACTTTTTTCACTCAGAAATAAAATTATAATTGATAAAACTTTGTTATAATTTTTTAACCTATGAATTTCTCTTCCCTTATTTTTCACGCTCGACAAAGGACAGCAGCCTACATCTTTTTATTCTAAATAATTGGCTCGTTCCACAATTTCTCCTGTAATCTCAATATTTTCTGCACTTGCCTTTTATAAAAATGACTGAAATTCCAGGAAGAGAGAGTTTCTCTGTGATAAGGTCCGAAAGTTCTGAGCAAGGGGACTGTTTTTTTACTTCATTTCCTGCCTCCTTTCCGGTTTTACTTTCAGCCTCTTTTTCCCTGCCTGTGCCTTCTTTTCCTTCCTTGCCGTCCATATCGAAAACTGAAACATCAGGAATTATCGCTTCCACAACTTTCCTGAGGTCAGGAACTTTCTGCCCGCCTGTCATGGCTGCAACTTCGTTCTGGAGCACGAGCACAAGCACGTCATAGCCTTCGCTTGCAGCATTTAATAGCCCGAGTATGCCGGAATGTGCAAGGGCAAAGTCCCCTATTACAGCTATGCCTTTTTTCTCAAAGCCGCAGGCAACAGATATTGCCGAGCCAAGGGCAAAGCTGACATCAACTGCAGCAAGAGGTTCGGGGGCGCTCCGGACAGAGCAGCCCATGTCCCCGGCGATCCTGACATCAGGTATGTGGAGGAAATTGTAGAGAGGGAGATAGGGGCAGTCTTCGCAGATTGAAGTCCTGCTTTTCTTTCTGGATTCGATAAGTTTGAAATCCGCAGGTCTTGAGACCTTTTCTTCTTCGATGTTTTCAAGGGCAAACTCGATGTCCTCAGCTGTTATTTGTCCATATGGGAGGTGGCAAGTCTTTTTGCCGCAAACCTTGCCAGAAATAAGAATCTGCTCTTCTATGAAAGGTTCGGACTCTTCAACTACCAGTACCCTCTGTTTGTCCTTCAGAAAAGCTCCTATTTTTTTCATTGGAAGGGGGTTTACAAGGTTGAGGACAAGGTGAGAGATTCCCTGATGTTTGCATGATTTTTTCAAGGTATCTTCGACAAGCGCGGATGCAAAACCCGAAGAGATAATTCCGATACTTCCGGCTTCTTTGATCCGCTCGGCCTCTCCTCTTATTTCGTTCAGGTCAGTATTCTCGGCTTCTTCTTCCAGCATAGGGTAAACTTTAGAGTGAAAATGCTGGTGCTTTTCCATCATCCGGAGCTTCCAGATAGAACGGTCAAATTCAGGATGAGGAGCTGAAACCGGAGGAAGGCGCTTGATTGTTCCTTTACTTTTCTCCAGACCAGCAGTTACTCTTACTATAACCGGAACACGGCTTTCTTCCGAAAGCTCATAAGCCCTTCTTAGAGTTTGGTATGCAGCCTCTGGACTGCACGGGTCAAATACCGCTACTTCGGCTATTCTGCCGTACCAGCGGGAGTCCTGCTCGTTCTGAGAGCCTTTTACACCAGGATCGTCTCCTGCAATGATTACCAGCCCTGCCCCGATGGTATGCGTAACCGAGGTTATAAGCGGGTCGGAAAGGAGATTCATGCCAACGTGCTTTACAAGCACAAGAGCCCTTTTTCCTGAAACCGAGGCTCCAAGAGCCATTTCCAGGGCAACTTTCTCATTTGTAAGCCAGCTGGCCCTGTGAGTTGAACGGTTTATTTTAGCTGAACCTTTTATTTCAGTTGAACCGTATGTTTTTAAAAAAAGTTCCATCAGGGAGGTAACAGGATATCCGGGAACTCCTGTTATAAGCGTGACATCACTGTCAGCGGCTGCAAAATAAAGGGCTTCAAACCCGTTACATAGTGCTGCTTCTTCTTTCAAGTTAAACCCCCCTTCCGGGAATTATAGGATTTTTGATATTTCCTAACGTTTAATTGGTTTTTTCCATTATCATCGGCTTTACCTCTGTTCCGGGGACAATGGATTCTTCAGGCCTTCCAAACCAGGGAAGGGAGGCAAGAGCACCTATTACCCCATTGCCGTTAAGCAGGATTTCAACATTGTTTTCTTCTGCACAGCGAAGGGTATACTCCTTTGAAACTCGTTCTGTCCGGCAGCGGTTACTGTAAGAATAAAGCCCTTTTGCATAAAAATCAGATAACACTACAAGCCCTGTTTCTTTCGATGCGCTGTATTTTTCAATGGCTTTTTTAAAAGAACTTACCAGCTTTGACTTTGCTTTTTCGTCCACACAGCCAAACTCAAGGACCGTTGACATGCAGTTCTGGGTCTTTTCAGGGACAGGGAAGAGCTGGACAAGGGCATGGGAGAGATAAACGGCTTCCTGGCAGTCGAGTTCTTTTGCGATGTTATGGGTAAGGGTCCAGGTGGCTCCTATATCTTTGGAGTCTGTATCATCTATACCTATAAGGACGCGTTCCCTGCGCGGGACCACAACAGTGCCCTTTGCGCAACGCTCTCCTCCTGACTCGGAAATCCTGTAGCGCAGAACTCCGTCAGCAAACGCTCTGCAGCGGGTTGCGCCAACGCCTCCGCCCCCCAGCCCTGCATAGGTGATCTCCACTTCGTCCCCCTGAACGATCACGGATTCAATGCCTGCGGCTGCAACCGAGGGTTTGAGTTCGAGCTTTGAGGTCCCGGTTTTCATGAAATAACGGATCATGTTTCCCGTTGAACGGGCTTTCAGGATAAGGGGAGCCTTTGCATAATGGTAAAGAGACCATGCTGCCCCGCTGTAGCAATTGGAGTGTTCAATAATCTCCGCATATTCGTTTTTCGCGTCACAGACCGCATAAATGCCCCTGTAAGGAACGGTGTAGGGGTCATCAAGGTTTACTTCTTCAGTCTGTCTGTTGTCCAGTGCACAGGCGTTTATATGTTTTGTAATGCCTAAGGCCTCCTTTTTACGGAAATAGAAAGTGGGAGGAGAAATTATTTGTCGAAAGACCATTTCCTGTAGATGTATAATGTTTAATATGTTTAATACATTGTTGAACATATCAGGCTGTTTTTACCTGATAATTTATTTTAATATTATTTATATGTTAGAGAGTTGGAATCGAATGATACGATATTAAAATGGCTGCTAAATATAAATGCTTCGCAAAATACAAAGCACAATTATCTTACGCAGATGCAGCAATATGTCCACAGGTGCAGAAGTTACTGTACAGAATAGAGCCAGTCTTCAATCATATAAAAATACGTTGATTTTTCCAATCTTAGCGCCAATTGTTAAAGGGTAATAAGAAACCTATGATTTTTTAACAATGTTATTGATTACCCAACCTTATATAAAAATAAGATTAGCTGGATTTCAATCGCTGGATTTCAATCAGATATCAGATAATATTTTGAAAAAGTAGTCGCTTCTTGATTGAAGTCAAAAAATCAGCGAGTTAGGAGATTTTTAATTTGAGTCCCAGAGTCCTGAAGTTAGGATTATTTTTTTGAAAATTAAGTATGATTGTAAAAAAAATACTTTTTACAAATAGTGTCACCGGGGATTCTATGAGTTGTTGATTTATTTTTTATACGGATGATTGAATGTATGTTAGGGCACTGTCCTCATATATGTATCTTCTCTTCAGACCATCAAACAATCAAAGTTCAGGGAATAATTTCAGATTAAAAACGAGTGTGAAAAACTGATAGTTTGATGGAATGGACATAAAACTTATAAGGAGTTAACTAAGAGGAATTTATGGAGTTCAAAAGTATTTTTTTGGTAGCCTTAACTCCATAAAATAAGTCCTCAGAGACATGATTATTTTAGCTTTGCGTTTAATTAAGCTTGCCTGATTCTGCATCCTGGGGAATAAATAACTTTAGGAGTAGAAACATGAAATTTGGTCAAATAGGAAAAGTAACGCTAATTTTGGCAATACTGATCGCGGTTATGGTGCTGGTACCAGCTGTTAACGCACAGAAAGAAGAGAATTATTCTGTAATCAGCATCGACATCACTAAAATTACGGAATAGTAATTTAATGACTGTAAGTTTAATTCTAAATTTTTTATCATTTCTTGTGGTCTAATTGGAAGACTAGATTCTGTTTGAATAGAAGTAAAAGTATCTGCACTTAAGTGTTTGAAATCTTTTAAAATGCGAGAGCAAGAACTTGAAGTACAGGGTGTATAACTAATGTTAATAAAAAGACAAATAACTCATCCACTTATATTTTTTGCTTTTTTGATATCGATAACAGGGGCAGCTGCCGGGGTGGAAGCTGTTTCTTATATTAACATGGAACCAGTGGGGCATTTTGGCGGGATAACAGACGCTGTTGATGTAGCTGGCAATTATGCCTACGTTGGGCAGGGGCAGGATCTTTTGATATTGGATATCACCAGTCCGTCTTCACCTGTTCCAGTGGGTAAGATTATGACAAAAGGTTTTGTAGGGGACATAAAAGTTTCCGGAAATTATGTTTATGTAGCCAATGGTGATAATGGTCTTGTAATTATTGATATCAGCAATCCATCTTTTCCAATTCTAAAAGGACATTATACCGGAAATGCTTACAATGTTGCAGTTTCCGGAAATTATGCTTATGTAGTCAATTTGAATGGTCTTATGATACTTGATATAAGCAATCCTTCGTCCCCAATTCTCAAAGGAAGATGCGATACTGCTGGATATGCTCAAAGTGTTGCAGTTTCGGGTAATTACGCTTATGTAACCAATGATGAAAATGGTCTTTTGATTGTTGATATCAGCAATCCTTCTTCTCCAATTCTGAAAGGAAGCTACGATACTGCCGAATATGCTCGCAGTGTTGCAGTTTCGGGCAATTACGCTTACGTAGCCGATGACAATAAAGGTCTTTTAATTATTGATATCAGCAATTCTTCATCCCCGATCCTAATAGGAAGCTGCGATACTACAGGAATTGCTTTGGACGTTTCAGTTTCAGGTAATTACGCCTACATAGCAGATAATGATAAAGGTCTTTTGATTGTTGATATTAGCAATCCTCGATCTCCAATCCAAATAGGAAGCTACGATACTGATGGATATGCTCACAGTGTTTCAGTATTAGACGATTACGCCTATATGGCGGACGAGAACGGTCTTGAAATTATCGACATTAGCAGCCCTTCACATCCCACTTTTAAAGGAAGTTCCAGTACTATCGTAATGACTAAAAGTATTTCAGTATCCGGTAATTACGCCTATGTAGCCGATTGGGATAATGGTCTTATGATCGTTGATATTAGCGATCCTTCTTATCCAAATCTCAAAGGAAATTACAATACTCCAGAATCTGCTCAAGCTGTTGCAGTTTCCGGCAATTATGCCTACATAGCTGATAGTAAAGATCTTGTGGTTGTTGATATTAGCAATCCCTCTTCTCCAATTCTAAAAGGAAATTATAGTACTGGCGGATGGGCTCAAGGTATTGCAGTTTCCGGCAATTACGCCTATGTAATCGATTGCGCTAATGGTATTTTCATTGTTGATATCAGTAATCCTTCTTCTCCAACTCTTAAGGGAATTTATGAAACATCTCCAGTTATCAAAGGAAATTACGATTATAGCGGATGTATTTGGAGTGTTGCAGTTTCCGGTAATTACGCTTATGTAGCCGATGAAGGAAATGGTCTTTTGATTGTTGATATTAGCAATCCCTCTTCTCCAATTCTGAAAGGAAGCTATGATACTGCTGGATATGCTTATGATGTAGCAGTTTCCGGCAATTACGCTTATGTAGCCGATAGCAAGAATGGTCTTGCGATTATTGACATAAGTAATCCTTCTTCTCCAGTCCTTAAAGGAAGCTACAATACCACAGGATATGCTGAGGAGGTTTCAGTTTCCGGCAATTACGCTTATGTAGCCGTTGACGATAGTCTTGTGATTGTCGACATAAGCAACCCATCGTCTCCAACTTTTAAAGGGCGCTATGCCTGTTTTGCTAGTGATATTGTAGTTTCTGAGAATTATGTCTATGCAGGTAGTGGTGTTAATGGTCTTTTTATTCTGAAAGCAAATCCAGAACAATCAGCACTTACTGTTGCAGACTTCAGTAGCAATATTACATCGGGTTGCGCACCTCTCTCGGTCCAGTTTAATGACAGTTCCTTAAACGCAACTGGTTGGAACTGGGACTTTGGAGATGGATTTAATTCAACAGGACAGAATCCGGTTCATACTTACTCCTTAGCAGGAACTTATACTGTTAACCTTATAGTAAGTAATACAAACAGAACAGCCTCAAAAGAGGCTAAGATATTTGTGCAAAAACCAACTGATTCCAATGAAGGAAGTAGCGATGAAAGTGACGGAAAAGATAGTGCCGGTGCAATCTCAACAAAAGAGATAATCACTCCTGAGAAAGAGAATAAAATAGCTCCTGGATTTGAAATATTTTGCGGGGTTGTAAGCCTTTTATCTGTACTGTGGATAAAGGAGAGAAAAAAGTAATTAAGAATATTTATCCTCAAATTGACTATATAATTAATAAAGGTTTAGGGAATTTTCCTAAACCCAAATTTTTTGAGAATTCCACTAGCATGAAAGATTAACATTGTCTGGGGATAAAAGATGAAAAGTAATACAGTATCAACAACAACAGTATCAACAACACCTATTGACACTTTTTCTAATCCACTTCAATCTGCAGCAATGTCTAATAAAGCACGCAGAGATGATACCCTCAGAAAAGCCTTTGGAATAACTGCACTTGCGATTTTAATACTGGCGGGAGCAGCAGGTGCATCGCCATTTGCCTACATTACTAACTACGACAGTAATAATATTTCTGTAATTGACACAGCCACAAACAAGGTTACAGCCACAGTAGATGTAGGAGAACATCCTGCTGGAGTTGCAGTCAGTCCAGATGGAACAAAAGCATATGTTGTGAACTCACGTAGCAACACTGTATCTGTAATTGACACCACCAAAAATAAGGTTATAGACACAGTGGAAGTAGGAATCTATCCTCAAAGAATTGCAGTAAGTCCGGATGGAAATAAGGCATATGTGACGAACTTCAGCTACGGCACTGTTTCTATTATTGACACAACCACAAACAAGGTTACAGCCACATTGAAAGTAGGAAATTTTCCTTTTGGAGTTGCAGTCAGCCCGGATGGAAAAAAGGCATATGTGGCGAATTCCGGCGGTGATTCAACCAACTTTACTGGCACAGTCTCTGTAATTGACACAGCCACAGACACTGTTGCAGCCACAATACCTACAGGAAACAACTCACTGGGGGTTGCATTCAGTCCGGACGGGACAAAGGCATATGTGATGAACTCCAATATTCGTCATGATTCCACAGCTACTATTTCTATCATTGACACAAATAAAAATGAGGTTACAGCCTCAGTGAGCATAAGAGACATTCCTCGCGGAGTTGCGGTCAGCCCGGATGGGAAAAAAGTATATGTAGCAATAAATTTTCCTGGACCTGATTCTCTTACAGGTGCTGTTGATATAATTGATACAGCCGCAAACAAGGTTACAGCTACTGTGCCTGTAGGAAGGGCACCTTGTGGAATTGCAGTTACCCCGGATGGAACAAAAGTATACGTGGCGAATTATGCGAGCCACACTGTTTCTGTAATTGATGCCGCTACAAACAATGTAACAGACACAGTGAAAGTAGGAATCTATCCTGTTGGAGTTGCCATTGCGCATTTTACAGATCCAGCAACAAAATCCAATTCTACTACGGAATCAAACAATAATCCTCTCTTAAACACCGTGAATGGAACCAGGAATCAGACAAATAATACTACGATTACTGAAAATACGGGAACATCAGAAGAGCAAGAAAGAGAATCCAATATTACTCAGAAATCAAACGCTGCCCCATTTATATGCCCAATCTGGGTACTTGCAATAATGCTAGGTACAGTTGTGTATGTAAGAAGGACGAAGTAATTATTGTACAAACAATTATTGTACAAACTAATTATTGTACAAACTAATTATTGTACAAACTAATTCTTCGATTTACTTTACGAACCCTTCATCTTTAAGGCTCACGTACCTTCCATCCCCTATAATTATGTGGTCAAGGATATCGATCCCGAGGAGTTTTCCTCCCTCAACCAGTTTTTCAGTAACCATTATATCTTCCCTGCTCGGGCTCGGGTCTCCTGATGGATGGTTGTGGACCATGATTACGGAGGCTGAAGATTCCATAAGAGCGGATTTAAAAACCTCGCGCGGGTGAACGATGCTCGCATTCAGGCTGCCTACTGAAACTGTTTCTTCTTTCAGGACCTGGTTTTTTGTATCAAGATACAGTGTTACAAATTTTTCCTTTTTTTGTTCCCGCATTTTAGGGTACATCAAGAAATAGACATCTTTTGGGGAACAGATTTTTCTTTTTGGCTCTTCCACAAAAGTCTCAAGCCGCCTTGCGAGCTCAAAGACTGCAGCTATCTGGGCAGCTTTTGCTTTCCCTATCCCATGAACCTGCATAAGCCTTGATACGTTTGCAAGGCTTAGCTGCTTTATATTATACTCCATGAGTATCCGGCTGCAAAGACTGATAACGTTCTCTTCTTTTGAGCCTGTCCTCAGAACTATCCCCAGCAGTTCAGCGTTTGAAAGGGACTCAGGCCCGTTCTTAATTAGCCGTTCCCTTGGACGCTCTTCTTCAGGAAGGTCATGAATCCTGATTTTGTTTACTTCCATATTTCATTCCCCCTCTTTCACCTGCCCACCAGCAGAATCAATTTAACAGACACTTTGCAATTATCATGCCTGTGCGTGCAGAGCAGACTGAAATATGCCCGTGACTGCAATTCACTTCAGGCTTACAGTATGTAGTATTATTAAGAGTTTCATTATTTGAATCTTTCCAAAAATATTCAAATTTGAATAAAATAAGCGGTTATGGGATATATTTGAGATATAATAGATGATCTCTCGTCCATAAAATTGTAGTATTTAATAGAGACTAATAGTGACCGCAGAAAGGTGCCGACCCTTACTTATACCGGGAAATCCATAAGGCTCTTTGATGAAAGTCATTTCCGTTGTTGGGTACAAAAAATCGGGCAAAACAGCCCTTGTTTCAGCTCTTGTCCGGCAGCTTTCCGGATTCGGGACAGTGGGTACTGTAAAACATATGGGAGAACAGCGCCTCAACCCCGCAGAAACGGATACTGGCAGGCATTTTGATGCAGGTGCGGATATGGTTATAGGGATCACAGGCACCGAACTTGTTAGCTTTGCCAGAGACGCCAGCCTTGAAAATGCACTTGATATGCTCTGCGACCGGGGACTTGATTTTGCTGTAGTGGAAGGGTTTAAAGACAGCAGCCTTCCAAAAATAGCAATCGGAAACGTTGAAGGAGTTTCCAATGTAATTTTCAGGGTCCCTGAGTATATTGACCCTCACGAGGAACTTACGGCTTCCCTTGTTGGAATAGCTCTTGCCCAGCCAGACCGCTACACCCTGGAAGCCCTTATTAAAAAAGCCCGGAAAAACCCGAATATAAGAAAAGCAGGAGCAATCGGAACTTTTTCCGGCATCGTGCGCGAGCTTGCCGGAGAGGAAAAGACCTCCAAGCTCGAGTTTGAAAAGTACGAACCAGAAGCCTCAAAAGTCCTCGACAGGATCCGGGACGAAATAAAGCAAAAAGAAGGAATCCTTGAAGTCCTTATCCATCACAAAACAGGCGTAATCGAAGCCGGAGAGGACATAGTCTACATTGTTATCGCATCTGCCCACAGAACCGAACTCTTCCCTGCCCTCAGTGAAGCTATTGAAAGGATAAAAGCCGAAGCCCCTATCTGGAAAAAGGAGTTCACTGAAAAAGAAGAGTTCTGGGTCCACGATAGAGAGCAGACCTGATAGTAGACAAAATAGCAGACAAAAATGCAAATAATCCAATCCGAAAAGATAAAGAGCCGATGAAAAACAGATCCAGAAGCAGCTAAAACCGGGATGTAATTGAATGAGCGGAAAAACAGAACTTAAACCGGGCAGGACAAACACCAGAAGCGCTATCATCCTGGCAGGCGGAAGAGGCCGCAGGATGGGCATGGTCGAAAAAGCCCTTCTCGAATTTGAAGGAAAAACCATCCTCGAACGCCTGCTCGAAAACCTGTTCCGGGTTGTCGATGAGGTTATCCTTTCGGCACGTGATGCTTCGCAGAAAGAAAAACTCATGCCTGTGATAAAAAAATTTCCCAACCGGCAAATCCGTTTCTGTTTTGACACGCTGGAAGACGCCGGCCCCCTTGAAGGCATCCGGGCAGGGCTGCTTGAATCAGGATCAGAATATTCTTTTGTGTGCGCCGGAGATATGCCTTTTGTAAATCCCGAAGTTGTTGACCTGCTGTTTGAAAAAGCAAGCGGACACGATGCTGCTCTCCCGAGGTGGGATGAGAGAATGTTTGAGCCTCTGCATGCAGTCTATTCCAGAAAGATTCTTCCTGAAATCGAAAAAGCCTTTGAGAGAGGTAAACATTCAGTGCTTGCGCCGGTTTTTCAGATGCAGGATGTTGTTTTTGTTGAGGTTTCGGAGATCAGGGAAATTGATCCTGAATTGAAGACTTTTGTGAATATTAATACGGTTGAAGATCTTGAGAATATGATTGGGTCTGCAGTGAAGAGAGCTAAATTGTAAGAAAGTGCATGTTAACTGTTGTTGATCTGTTAATTACCTGTTAAATAGTCAATTAACATCACCATAGTTTATCTAAAAAGGATTAATAAACCCGGAATTTTGTAAAAAGTCCTAAATTTGTATTCGTTAGTGCTAAGAGTATTATATTCAGAAAATATGGTTAAAATAATCAATTTTCTACATTTCTCTGTTCTGCACATCTCTATTCTAAATTTGTATCCTCTTTGAATTCAATGAAAAATTTTCCAACCAGAAAAATATGCAACAATTTTATCATATAGTTTCAAAGTAAAATGCGTTGCATGAGGCTGTTTTAAGAACCTGAGAAAATTATTAAGTATTTAGCAAATATGTAAAATTTACTTTTACCCGTACAATTTGAAGAGGATACTAAATTTTTCTATATATTTTTACGAGAAAGCCGGTCTCCTTCGTCGACCGGTGAGAGCCGGGGTCATAAGAACCAATTTTCTCCGGTAATTATGGTTGAATGAGACAATATGGATATTTTTTGCCCTGAACTTTTTGGTGTTTCTCTTTAATTAACTGATACTTAAAAAAGTCTCTAGCTCAAAATATCAAACTTTAGCCGATGCAACCGTATTCACTATACCTAACCGTTCTTGTCACGCTCGACGCAGGAGAGCGGCCTTTCTCAAAAAGACAAAAAAGAAGAGAACGAAGAAAGCCAGAGAATAAAAGCAACAGAAATAACTGCGGTAAATTAGCCGGAAAAGCCGGAAAACATTGAAAGATAAACAGAATAAAATATTTATAACTTAAAATATCCGTTTCAAGTTTCTTTTTCACTTCTTTCTACTTCTTGCTTCTTTTTGGGTAGAGCCGCCAGACAAGCTGGCGGGATTTCCTATATTTATGTGAATTAAAAACCCTTTTCGGGGGTATAAGAAGATTTTCTGACCGATGCAACCTTACTCGCTTCCCAAATGATTCTTGTCACGCTCGACGCAGGAGAGCGGCCTTTCGCAAAAAGACAAAAAAGAAGAAAGCTAGAGAATAAATCAACAGAAAAACACAGGTAAATTAGCCGGAAAACGTTGCAAAATAAGAGCCTGTATGGTCATTAAAAACTCTGCCGCAGTGATTACATTTATATTTCCAATCTTATTCACTTCTGCTTTTGTATGTTCCATTTTCCAACAACATTACCTTGACCTTCAAACCCATAGAGATTACACTGTTAATTTGAGCAGGCAACTTTAGTGAATTGTGGTCTTGAACTTCGTTTTTAGATGGAAATCCATATATCTTTACTATTGTATAATATCAATAAGATACAAATTGACCACCAATTCATGTGATTCAGATTAATATCTTAACTTTGATCCGGGTTCTCCTTAAACTCTGCCTGGAGCATTATAGTTGGTGAACATAGTTGGGAAACATATTTGGGGAACAGCTCTGGGAACTGAACGATGTCAAAATCGAAAAAAGATAAGAACATACTCTTGGAGGACACTATATGTTAGGGGGCTATACTGGAAAGATACTGGGAGTTGACCTTGACAGCGGTGAGCTTAAGGACTTGCCGCTTGACGAAGAAATGGCAAAGATGTACCTCGGAGGCAAAGGGCTAGGCCTTAAACTCATATACGATGAGTTCAGACCGGAAATGCAGCCCTTTGACCCCGATAACCTTCTTATTTTTGCAACCGGACCTGCTACCGGGCAAAAGCTTCCTACCAGCGGGCGCTATCATATTGTCTGCAGCAAATCCCCGCAGACCGGGACCGTAGGGAGCGGGAATTCCGGAGGGAAATGGGGTCCCTTCCTGAAATTTGCAGGATACGACGCTGTTGTTGTGCGTGGGATCTCAAAGGAGCCTGTCTACCTGAGCATAGTGGACGGGAAAGCCGAACTTGTGCCAGCTCCGGAACTCTGGGGAATGACTGTCCATGCGGTCACGGACGAGCTGACCCGGAGGACTGCAAACCCGAAGAAGACCTCGGTTGCATGTATAGGGCCTGCTGGAGAAAACCTGATACCCTTTTCAGGAATAATGAATGATAAGTACCGGACAGCGGGCAGGACCGGACTTGGGGCTGTCATGGGGAGCAAGAAGTTGAAGGCTGTTGTGGTTTCCGGAAACCAGAGAGTTGAGCCTGCAAACCCCGAACTACTTAAAGAGCGGGTCGCAGAGTCAATGGCTAAAATCAAGGAAAATCCGGTCACTGGCCCCAAAGGAGGGCTTCACACATACGGGACCGCAGTCCTTGTAAATATCCTCAACGAAAGCGGAGCCTACCCGACCCGGAACTTCCAGGAAGCCTACTTCCCCGAAGCCGACGAGCAGAGCGGGGAGACCCTTGTCAAAAAATACCTGATAGGCCGCGGAGGCTGCTGGGGATGCCCGATTCTTTGCGGGAGGAAGTCCGATGTGCCCGATGGGCCTTTCAGCGTCCGGGATACCGAAGGCCCGGAGTACGAGACCATCTTTGCCTTTGGTTCCGACTGCGGGATAAAGGATCTTGATGCCCTGATAAAAGCCAACCACCTCTGCGACGAACTGGGGCTTGACACTATCTCCATGGGAGGAACGATTGCCTGCGCCATGGAACTCGTGGAGAAAGGAAAAATCCCTCAAGAAAAACTTCACGGCATGAACCTGCGCTTCGGGGACCCGAACTCAATGATCGAAGCCATCTGGAGGACCGCCTACCGCGCCGGGGTCGGGTCTGACCTTGCCCTGGGCTCGAGAGCACTTGCAGAAAAATACGGGGCTCCGGAATGTTCTATTGCTGTCAAGGGCATGGAACTGCCTGCCTACGACCCCCGACCAATCCAGGGGATAGGCCTTAACTACGCAACCGCAAACCGCGGCGGCGACCACGTATACGGCTACATGATCTCCCCTGAAGTCCTGGGCCTTCCCGAAAAACTCGACCCCTACTCAATCGAAGACAAGCCCAAATGGACTATTCTCCTCCAGGACCTGACCTCAGCCATCAACTCCTCTGTTGTTTGCCTCTTTACATCGTTTGCTCTCGGCCTGCCCGAGTATGCGGGGATGCTGGCAGCAGTTACTGGCTTTGACCTTGACGCTGACAAGCTCCTGAAACTCGGGGAGAGGATCACAAACATCGAGAGGTTGATGAACAACATGTACGGGTTTGACCGGAAAGAGGACATCCTCCCGAGGCGCCTTACCGAAGAGCCTGTCCCTGA
This sequence comes from uncultured Methanosarcinales archaeon, assembly GCA_964434965.1. Classification (GTDB taxonomy): domain Archaea; phylum Halobacteriota; class Methanosarcinia; order Methanosarcinales; family Methanosarcinaceae; genus Methanosarcina. Next base: position 68,039 of record CAYSWX010000009.1, on the reverse strand, counting down.
CGGCCCCTCAAAAGGCCAGGTCTCCCTGGTCCCGGAGATGATCAACGAATACTATGCACTCAGGGGCTGGATTAACGGAAAGCCCACAGAAGATACGTTGAAAGAACTCGGAATTATCTGAGCTTGAGGGATTATCTGAGATTATCTGAGGAATCTGAAATTACTTGAGGAATCTGAGATAATCTGAGAACCTCTTTCTCATTCATTCCATTATTTTCCTTTTCATTCCTTTTTCGGAGAGATAGACTTGAAAGTACACGTAAAATTCCTTGCGACCATCCGTGAAATAACAGGAGAGCCCGAAATCGAGCTTGAGATCCTCCCAGGCGATACCGTTGGAACTGTCATGCAGGCCCTTCAAACCCACTATGGCGCAGGGTTCAAAGACGCCACAACAGGCACAACAGCAGGCGGAATTCCAAAAGTGAGATTCCTTGTTAATGGAAGGGACACAGACTTTCTCAAAGGGCTTGAGACCGAATTAAAAGACAGAGACGTTATGGTCCTTGTCCCTCCGGTTGCCGGGGGATAATAGTAGAATAAAGGAAAAAGAGAAAGAAGGGAAGAAAAAAGGGAAAAAAGGAAGGGAAAATGATTTCCCCTCACTTTATCAACAGTTCAGGTTTTTTGTTCTCCTTTTCAGGTTTTTTGTTCTCCTTTTTTGTCCTCCTCACTTCTTTTTCAACAGGAACAGTACGGAAAGAAGTCCCGAAACTGCAAAGACAAGCCCAAAGCCCGGACTTTTCTTTTCTTCTTTAGAGCTTGCTTCCGGAACTTCATTACCCGTTATTTCCTGTGTTTTTTCTCCCGAGCCTGGCGTTATCGCAACGGCACCTTTCTTTTCCCCTGTAATCGAGTAGTAGGAAAAGCCAGGGGTTTTGGATTTGAAGTAGAGGAATTCGGCATCTTCTCCGGTTTTTTCAGTCTCAAGCTGGGTCCAGGCATTGTCATGGAAGCGGTTCAGAACGAGGGTTGATTCGTCAATCTTATTTTCTCCCATCCAGATACGGGGGACCTTAAATTCTATATCGGCACTCTCAAACACCCCGGATTCTCCAAAGTACTGGCTTCCAATAACTATGTTCATGTACTGGTAAACCACGCCTTCCGGACCCGTGGACACCGAATCAGGCAGGCCTTTTAAGGTCTCCACTTTTCCGGTCACTGTCCCTGCACTTGTCTCTGAAACAAAGCTGATGCCCGTAACACTGCATCCGGGTTTGCTGAAGGTAAACTCTGCCTGCTGGCCTGCGAAAACCTGCTGCCTGGAAATGCTTGTTGTCTGGATGCTGGCAGAATGCACTCCAGAGACACCGCTTAAAATGGCTGACCGGTTCCCGCTGCTCCCACTACTTCCTCTGTTCCCACTACTTTCTCTGTTATCACCAGTTTCACAGTTCTCACCACTTCCGTTGCTCCCGTTTTTCTCTTCATCCTCTTTTTTGTCGTCATCTCCTGCTCGGGAAGAATTGCATAGGGGGAGGTTGTCAAACTCGTTTTCAGAGTACGGAATTTCGTAAGATACATCACAGAAACCGTCTCCATCGGTATCAGGCGTTGTTTCGGAAAAGCCTGTTCCCTCGGGGCTTGCCCAGTAGTTGCCTCCGATATATGGACCTTTGAGGATATTCGGCCCTTCTGTCCTGCTGGCGTTCCAGATATTTCCGGTACTTGACCCCATTAAGACGACATTACCCAGGTTCCTGAAGATGTTGTTGTATATGCTGTTGTTCCCGGAATCATGCAGGTACATTCCACCGAAATTGAGATTTACGGTGTTGTTTTCAAAGCTTGAGGCTGTTGTGTTGTAAAGGAGAATACCATACATGTTATGCTCAAGCACCTGGTCCCTGACCGTTATGTTCTTACAGTCAATAAGATACACGGTTCCTGCATTTGAAGAAGCATTGAGAACTCTATCGGATTCCCCTGTAAGGTAATAAATAGATTTCCCGTCTACCAGATTACTGGTATCTATATCACCTGTTCCCTGTTTGATAAAAGGATAAGCTCCGAAGTTGTACTCGTTGCCTGAAAAAAGATTGTTTCTCAGAACGCTGTGATCGGAATTCAGTATTAGTCCGAACTTATTTTCTGAAATGCTGCTGTTATTCAGAGTATTGTTTTCCCCTAAATAGAGACAAATTCCATATTCATTGTTCTTCAGAGCGTTGTCTGAAAAATTGCTGTTAGTTGTGAACAGGCCCACAACTCCATGCCTATTTTCTGATAACGTGAGGTTATGCAGGGTGGAATTAGAGGATTCTGCAAGGAAGACCCCAACCCCGTTATTTTCGAGCATCAGGTCCTTGACCGTTACATTTTCACAGCCTATCAGGCAGACTGTGCCGGCATTTGAAGCCGAATCCAAAACAATGTCCGACTCAGCTACAAGGTGATATATCGGCCTTCCGTCAACAAGGTTGCTGGTATCGATATTGTTTGTACGAAGATATCCAGATCCCATATATTCATCCATGAAGTTGAAAGTGTTGCACTGCATGGAATTGTTTCTCAGGATATTTGTATCAGAACCCGAAATCCAGAGCCCCAATTCATCACTTCCGCTTATGGTGTTGTTATGCAGCCTGTTTCCATTGCTCATGCGCCTGAGTGCAATCCCGAATCTGTTGTCCAGAAGTTCGTTTTCGGAGAGATCATTTCCTGAGGCTCCATTCAGCCAGAGACCGCATGTAGAAACCGAACTGATATTGTTATCGACTGCAGAGTTGTTATTGGAATCTTCAAGGTAAATCCCGAATCTTCCTCCTGTCACGGTGTTTCCAGAAAGGGTACAGTTTTCGGACTCGTATAACAAGGCCCCATAATAACTGTTAGAAAGGATATTCTCTCTTAAACTGCAGCCTGATACCCCTTCAATGTAGACCCCTGCCGCACTCTCTTCAGAGGCCCCGGAAATTGTAACTCCACTGATGTTTACTGAATCAGCAGCCACACTGAAAACATTTTCATCAGATACAGCCCCACGGACAATGGTGTCTCTGGGGTTCCCTGAGGAAGAAATGATGCTGATTGATTTATTCACCTGCACGTTTTCCTTATAAGTTCCAGAGCTTACGAGAACCGTGTCTCCATCACGTGCAGCGTCTACAGCCGCCTGGATAGAGGAAAAGTCCCCGGCATCGCAGCCTACTCTGAGAGTAAGCGGGACTCCGGGTTCCCTGCAGATAGGCAGGTAATCCTTACTTCCGGTCATGGTATTGATAATGTAAGGCGTGTCGCCGATACCGTTACAGTCAGCATCATAGCCCGTATAATCGCTCCAGTAGTTTCCTTCACTGGTATTCCAGAAATTATGGCCCTTATCCTCAGCATTCTTTGTATTGTTAAACGAGTTGCCGTAGAGAGTATTATTCAGGGCTACGGTAATCCAGACACCAACCTCAGAGTTATTTGATACTGTATTGTAAGACAAAACGTTATCCGAAGTGAAATATTCCCCGGTCCAGCCCTTAAGAGTAATACCCCGGGCATTTCCCGAAGCGGTATTTCCTGAGAGGGTATTATGCTGGCTTATGGTCAGGTCAAATCCACTTTGACTGTTCGAATTTGCAGTGTTTGCTGTCAGGGTGTTGTAGTCAGAATCAAGCAGGTAAAGTCCGAGAGCATTGTTAGATGCAGTATTTTCCACAAAGGTATTATTCTCGGAGTAGGCCGCAGAAATCCCTGTGTATCCACCTGAAGCGTTGTTGCCGTTAATGGTATTATTTCGAGACTCGGAAAGGTAAATTCCATATTCTGACCCTGTCAGGTTGTTGTTTGTTAGGGAGTTTCCTGAAGAAGCGGTCAGGTATACCCCTAAAGAATTATTCAAAAATTCATTTCCTTCTACCTTACTGTTCCCGGAATGGTCAACGTACACTCCGTACTGGTTGCCGGAAAAAGTATTGTTTTTGAGTGTTGCTTCTTCTGTCCCGGATAAGTAGACTCCAAACTGGCCGTCCCGGAATACCATGTCCCTGACTGTTACATTCAGGCAGTTTAAGAGACAAACAGGCCCCTCACCAGACTCCCCATTAAGAACATAGTCGGAGACTCCGGAAAGGATGTAAAGCGGTTTTCCATCCACCAGGTTGCTTGACTCAACATCAGGCACGCTTTGAGATGCACAGTCTCCTTTAATTTCAAAGTTGATGGTGTTTTTTTCCATTCTATTGCCGGAAAGGGATTCCCATCTTGAGTCTTCAATGTGAAGCCCGTAGCTGTTTGAAACTGCGTTGTTGTCGGTGAAATTCAAGCCCGAAGAACCACTGAAATAGAACCCATAACGGTTTTCTGATGAGCTTATGTTCTCAACATGGGAATCTGCCGTATTGTAAAAGTAAAGCCCATAGTAATTTCCGGTGAGGTTCAGGTCCCGGACTGTAACGTTCCGGCAGTCTATACAATATAATGTCCCGGCATCCGAACCTGAATCAATTACAAGGTCACTTTTGTTTACAAGATAGTAAATAGGCTTACCTTCAATGGTGTTGCTTTTGTCAATGTCCTGTTCGGTCGAAGCCTTAGGAATTGCAAAATTGTATGAATTGTTTTCCATTCTGTTGTTTCTCAGTGTATTTCTTTCCGATGAGGACATATAGATTCCATAACCATTGGATTCGGCCCTGTTCCCGTTCAGGGTACAGTTCCCTAAAGAAAACACTAAAATTCCGCAGTAATTGTCCGAAAGTACGTTTCCGCTGATGTTGCAGTCCCTGACATCATAGAGCCAGACTCCGGATGTGGGGTAGGAGGAAGAGAAAACAAGTTCAGACCCTCCACTTACGGAAAAACCTGAAATGTTAACTGCATCTGCCGTTACATAAAACACGGAATCTTTCGGGTTTTCAGCCCTTACTTTCGTGTACTCAGGCCCAGCCTCGGAAAGGATTGTGACAGTCCTGTCGACATCCACGTTTTCCGTGTAAGTGCCGTTTTTGACAATGATTGTAGCATTGGGGGAAGCAGCGTCAACTGCAGCCTGAATGGAAGAAAAGTCCGCAGGCCCGTCATCGTCTACATAGAGCAGGGAAGCGTCAGTTGCACGGACCCATTCCGTTTTTTCAATAGTGATGTTTCCGTATTCGTTTTCAACCTTCAGTGTGACATTGTACTTCCCTGCTCCTGAATATGTATGAGCTGGAAAATGGGCTGTGGAAGTGTTTCCATCCCCGAAGTCCCAGTACCAGGCTGTGGGAGAAAAGGTACTTGCATCAATAAATCCGACCGTGAGGGGGACCGGACCCGAGGTAATATTGGATGTGAAAGCAGCTTCTGCGGGTGCACTCCGGTTTGTGAAGGCTTTAATGCAGACGCTCATGTTTTCCACAGCAAGAGCAGTGTCCACCCAGCTTTCCCCGTCCGGGCTGAAGAAACTCTCCCCGGGATTTGCCCTGGCTTTGCTGCTGTATCCTTCCTGCGGGTATTCAACTGCCACAGGGAATGAATATCCTGGGGTCGTAAATTTTACTACTACTGAAAAGTTCTGCCCTTGCTCAAGCGGGACTGCAGAGTCCAGTGGGACCGTATGATAACCCGCAAAGTCTATCGTCCCGCTAGCAGAAGTTTCTGCACATGCAGGACTTATAGGCCCGCAAACCGGATCGGTGTAAATGTAGATTTCGTACGCGGTGCTGGTAGCAGGGGTGTAGAAACTCACGGCTTCAAGGGTCTCAGCTTCTTCGGCTGTAAAGACATTGGCTGCCCAGGCTGTGTTGCTTCCTGATGACCCGATACTTTCAACCCAGCCCAGGGGATCGTACTGGTACACGTGGGAATAGGAACTAAGGTCTTCGGCAGTATGGACAACATTCTCGCCTCCTATAACAGTATCGTAATATGAAACATAGAAGAAACCTTCATCTCCCCAGCCTGTCCCCCAGGAGTTCTTTACAATGAATGCCCCGTCCCCAGGAGCTGCAGGAGTGAATTTGTTTCGGTCAAAAGAATCGTCCCATCCTACTATGCCTATCATGTGGTTTGCAGAGTTCGAGCCTCCGTAATAATGAGTGCAGTTGGCAGCATCATAAGCATCGGAGGAATAGCTAATCACAGAGTCAACTGCCCCGTAATTCATAATGGCCCATTTGATCAGGTCGTTATCTGTGGGTCCGCTTCTAGCCGGGATGAAAAGCACTTCAGGTATGCGTTTTAAGGAAGGAAGGTCTGCCGGAGAGACTCCTGAGTGGGAGTTATAGGGATCATCGGTTTCACTTACCGGGCCGTTCCAGCGGGCAAGGTAAGCCGTGGTCATAAAAGAGTTTCCTCCGTCTCCATAAGTACGGTCAAAACCTTCAGGATACTCCTCAGAAAGCAGGTTTTTTATGTTGTTCTCGGAAAAGTCCATGTTTTTTCCTTCTGCTCCGAGAATGTAAGATTCCAGGGATGCATATGCCCCAAATACCCAGCAGCTCCCTGCATCCATCTGGTCCCGAACAGGACTCACACGCCCGAGTGCCCGGAGGTCGTAAGAAGCAGGATAATCACTCAAACCCGGACTTTCAACAGTTTTCATGTGTGAGAGGTCTACTGGGGCGGGAGTATAACCTGTGGCTAATTTTTCGTCCCCTTCTTCAGAAACCTGGCCAGAGGTAAGGAGTATTCTACTCTCATCTGTATCTTCATTTTCAAGGTACTCCTCAAATTCGGGATTCACGGGAGCAAGAGAAAAAAGTTCAGAAGAATCATTTTTAGGTGAAATTGATTCATTATTTTCGAATATTAAATGCAAATTATTATCTAAAGTTTGATAGTCATTATTTTCATAAGTTAACTGCCCATCGTCTATATAAGTCTGGTTTTCGGAAATTGCTGCCGCTTGTCCGAAAAGGAGGCATATTGCAGCAATAATAAGTAGTATAATGTTTTTTTTTAACATTTTATCCCATTTTAATTTTTATTTTAATATTATATTGTTTTAAATCTAGAATGAAATTTAAATTTATACTCAGCCCAGATTTGAAATAAAAAGTCCAGTTAGATACAATTACACAATAGATTTTTTATGACATTTTTGGACTAAACAATTTAAAATAATTGTATTTTTATATGTATTAAAAGTTTTTATATTTGCAAAGTTGCCCAGAAAAGTTGTTTCAAAAAAGTCTTCATGGATAAACTTATTGTAAATCACAAAAGTAGAATAGGAATTACGTGGTGAGTAAAGGTATCAAGAGCATTTGACCTTCAACTGTTTTCAACATATACAGGACTTACGCACTTCAGATTTAAAATCAAGCACAATAACAATCATATTAAGAAATTGAATTTTAAATAGTTGTTAGCTTACTGCTGTAATTTGACACTTCAGGTGCGTAAGTCCTAATATATTTAGCCACACCGCCTATTGTACTACATTATTTTGCACCCCTGGTGCATAAGTCCTATAGAGGATTTATACAAGATGAATAAATGGATAAAGATAAGGGTGAAAGTTTGAAAGCACTGATTATCATGGACATGACAAATGATTTCGTGTTTGAGAAATACGAACATGAAGGCAGGGAATACAATGGCAGACTCGTGGCTCCCTTTGGCAAGACAATCGTGGACCCTATAGCTAAACTTGTGAAAACAGTCCTCAGCAGGGAAAATGTTTCTGTACTCAGGCTTTCAAAAGACCACTACAACGCTTTTACAAATCCGAGACTTGAACTGGAGCTTGCAGAGCTTGGCATTGACGAGATATTCATGACAGGCCTGGTTGATGAGGTATGTATTTACCATAATGCCCTTGGCTTTCTTGAGAGGGGTTTTCGGACAAATATCGTGAAAGGATGTACTGCTCCTTTTGACCCGGAAAAAGGAAAAGAAGCCTTTGGAGAACTTGATTCCTGCGGAGCAAAGATGGTTAATGACATCTCTTCTGACATCGGCGTAATTCTGCTTCTCGAAGACGAACACGATGAAAACTCTGAAGAGATCAAATCAGGAAGCTGGCCGCCCCATAGTATGAAAGGAACACCAGGAGTCCTTACAGTTAAAGCTATAAGGGAGATCCTTGAGAGCAGAAAATAAGAAAGAATAAGGAATTAAAAGAAAAAAAGGGAGTAAAAGAAAAGACAGGGAGAGACATTTGATCCAAAAACCCGTCTTAGATCCCTGTTTATCTCATCCTTCAGCCACTCCGCTTCATCACTTTCTCATTTGGCCCAGTTTTATTTGGCTCAATTTAATACTCTTTCTTCAAAGTTCAATACTGGCTCATTTTCTATAAATTCTTGTTCATTTGGTTCTTCAATTACCTGCTGCATTTTTTCGGGTTCGGATTTAATATGAAGTACGCGCTGTGGATAGGGAATTTCTATTCCGTTTTCTTCAAGGGTTTTTTTAATATTCCACAGGAGCCTCGTTTTTATCCCGAACCACTCGCTCACAGGTGCCCAGATCCTGACTGTGATATTTACCGAACTCTCTCCAAGCTCATTTACAAAAACCGATGGAGAAGGACTTAGAAGGGCAAATGGTTCCTGATCTATGAGGTCCTTGATCAGCCATATTGCAGCACTGGCATCGTCGCTATAGCGGATTCTTATTGTGTATTCAAACCTTCTTACCGGGTGTCCCACAATATTTGTGATATTTGTTGTAAACACCTGCTGATTTGGAATCCTGACAAGGAGCCCGTCATAGGTCCGTATAAGGGTGGAGATTATGCGAATATCGGTGACATAACCAGCTATCCCATTTACTTCTACCTGGTCTCCTATTTTTATAGGTCTTTCAAACATAAGGAAGAAACCAGAAACCAGATTTCCAACGATGTTCTGGCTCGCAAAACCGATGACGATACCTGCAACTCCTCCTGCAAGCAGAAGCCCGGAGGGGTCAAGTCCTATTAAGGGAAGTATTGAAATAAAAATGAGAACAAGAGCGCCATAATGAACAACTTTGAGTATAGTCTCGCCAACATCCTTACTGACCCGATCTTTAAGAATTCTTCGCAGGTAAATTGAGAGAACTCTAAAAAAAATTATTGAGAATGAAAGAATGATTACAAACTTTATCAGATCCTCAGGGGTAACCGGACCCTCTGAAGTTGAGTACAATTCATAGTCAAGAAAATTAATGTCCGGAATGATCAAAAACCCCACCCCATATAAAACTTAAGAGGTACAAAGCCAAGCTTACGGAGCCCATAAACTCCAAAAGCCTCTTTCCTGATTTTCTGATCTTTCACAAGATAGCCTACTTCTCCGTTAATTGGCTGTATTTCAAAACCTGTCTCAGCCGTGTTCCTGTTGAGGATGTCCATACGGGCTTTCATAAAAACATCCCCGTCATAGTAGAGTTTCATTCCATATGCGCTGAAAACAGCTTTTGAGATTGAAGCCCAATCAGAAGAAGTATTTCGCAGGGTAAGCTCCATAATTCCTTCCTGCAGGGGATCAAGAGAAGGAGAAACCGAGTGTAACGCGCTTTTCCAGTGCTTACAGACAACACCGTTTGAAACTTCTCCGTACAGGGTAAATTTCTGCCTCACCAGGCTGAGCACATCTATAAGTTGAGGATTCTTGTTGCTGTGGTCCGAGATAAAGACACCTATTTCAACCGGAAAAGTCAAAAATATCTGCTTTTTTTCCCCACCTGCAAGTAACAATGTTTTTTCGAATTCAATCAGCAGATTCGGAGTAATTTCTTTTGGAGTATTTAGAGGTTCAACCGGGTTTATTATGATTCGCTTTCTGTCTCCAAGAATAAGTTTTTCTACGCTATCGCTTCCAGAAGTCCTTCTGTATGTCCATTTATCTCCAGTCCTTTCTACGGAAATAGAAATTCCTTCCTCTTCTACTGAAAAAGGGGGATCGTAGTAGCCGTACATAGTATTCCAACAATTAACATATTTCAATAATTTCTAATTAATATTACATTCAAACCATTATAAAAAAATTACTTCAAATAAATTTTATAGGATTATTGAAAAAAATAGCCCGGATTAATTAGATAAGTAGTCAGGAATTTTAAAACAGAGGTTTCGCTTATCTCTTTGTGTACCATTCTGTTAATTGAAAATGCCTGTAAGCCGTAAGAAATCAAATATTGAAAACAAATACTAAAAATAGGAGATACATATATAGATAAAGCACCTTAATGGATAAAATATACATAATATAATCAAAAAAATTATTTGAATTTTACAGATATACATTAAAATGTCTTATCAGACTTTCAGGAGTCCGGACAAAAAAAATAGAAAAGGCAAAAGAAGCAGAAAGTTATCGTTTTCCCAGGTCACTTTTACATATAATTCCTTACAGGTGTCAAAATTCCCTACAGGTGTCAACCAGCTGTTTCTACTTGCTGGATTTTTTCTCCTCATTGGTCTTCTTTTTTTCGTGAGAAAGCAAATTCCTCCATATAATATGGACAGCTTGCAATTAATTCAAAACTATACTTCTATATATAAGAATAAAATTATTGTATAAACTATGACAGACTTTCTTGGGAATTTCTTCTCCTCTTTAAAACAAAATGTTCCGTATTTAAAAGAACGCAACATAACTTCTGAAGTAATGCTTGGAGTATCGATGCATTTAGTCATTATCGTTTGCTTTATCATATTATTTTACTTGTTAGTAAGAAATTACATGTGATTTACAGTAGAACGTGACTGTGATTCGACTGAGGTGCAAGAAAATTAATTATGAAATAAAAAATGAAAATTGAGTAAAATAGAGGAATATAATTAATTCCGCAAGGAAATCCTTAATCAAAAAACTGGCTCTGATCCGGGAAAGAATAATGCCCCTGTACTATGAGCCATTTGTCTCCTCGCTTCTCAAAGACCTTTGTGATCCTTGAAGGGAATTTAGTCTTTTTCCCATCGATCTTCGCTTTAAAAACGGCATCTATGGACGCCCAGGCTACATTGCCAGCCGCTGAAATTGATATCCAGTTGTATTCAAGAGCAGGTTCTTCTATTTGAGCCCAGTCACGCCCGAACTGAGCTTTAATTGCTTCCGGGCCCACACATTTTTCGTCTGCGCCCGTGCCGTACATCACAATATCGGCATCAGGAGCGAGAAGAGACATTGCACTTTTCAGGTCATGTTTTGCATAACTCGCTGCAAATTTATCAAGGACATCCTTAACTGCTTTTTCGGTTGCACTGTCTGCTTTCATTATTTCTTCCTCAAAATTATTAGATAATGCAGAATAACAGTAAAAAGATTTAAAGATTATTCTTTTCCAGGTTTTGATATCTGTTTATATGAGTGAATTTTAAGGCGCTCGATCTTATATCCATGAAAAGGAATAGCTATTATGCAAACCTACTGTTTCGGAATTTCACTTTCTCAAGGCTGCCAATGATTTAAAATTATTTCTTTATGTAAAAGAGTCACCGGTTACTTTACTCTTATATACAGAGATACCTTTATACATTCTACCGCACCTTTTACATTCAATTTCTTATAGTTTCTTATTAATATTGCCGATACTGCCAACGCAGCACCTAAGAGAGCTAAGAGAGGAACTAAGCGCAGAAAGAGGTTAAAAAGAAGAAAAAAATAGCGAGCCGATGGACTTAAAAGTAAAAGGAGAGCAAAAAGAGCTGGATTTAAGGAAAAGTCAAGGAAAACCAGAGGAAAGCTGAAGGGAAATTAAAGAGAATTAATAGACAATCAGAGAGATTTAAAAAGGATTAAGGCGCTTCCTGCTTAGATTCGGGTGAAATCATGGAAAAATACGATTATAGTGAACTTGGGCTGAAAGCCGGGCTTGAAATTCACCAGCAACTGGATTCAAAGGAGAAACTTTTTTGCAGGTGTCCGACCCTGATAAGAGATATCGGAGATTCGGACTGTGAATTTTTCAGGTATCTCAGGGCTACGGAAAGCGAGATGGGAGAAAAAGACAGGGCTGCAGTGGAGCAGACCAAAATCAGAAGAAAGTATATCTACAAAGCTTATGATACAACGTGCCTTATCGAAAACGATGAGGAGCCTCCAGGAGAACTCAATAAGGAAGCCCTGGACATTTCACTCGGGGTTGCAAAGCTTTTCAAAATGAAACCTGTCGATCAGATGCATGTAATGAGAAAGATCGTTGTGGACGGGTCAAACACCAGCGGCTTTCAGAGGACTGCATTTCTTGCAAGCGACGGGTATATTGAGACCTCAGCAGGGCGATGCGGGATTGACAGCCTCTGTGTGGAAGAGGAAGCTGCCCAGAAAATAGAAGAAATCGGAGACTCAATCGTTTATTCCCTGGACAGGCTCGGAATACCGCTCGTTGAAATTGCAACTGCACCTGATATAAAATCCCCAAGGCATGCGCGTGAGGTTGCGGAGTATATAGGGATGGTACTCAGGTCAACAGGGAAGGTAAAGAGAGGACTTGGTACAATCAGGCAGGACGTCAATATCTCAATTGCCAGAGGTGCAAGGGTTGAAATCAAAGGAGTGCAGGCCCTTGACCTCATAGAAGACATCGTCCGCATGGAAGTTGAACGGCAGTTGAACCTGCTTTTTATCAGACAGGAGCTCCTTGAAAGGAAAGCCTTTGTCTGCGAAGAAATCTACGACGTAACAGGGCTTTTCATAGATACCAAATCCAAAGTCCTGCAGAGAGGTGTAAAGAAGGGAGCAATCCTGGCTGCCCTCCTGAGGAAATTTAACGGACTTGTGGGAAAGGAAGTCCAGCCAGGAAGAAGGCTCGGAACTGAGTTTTCGGACAGGGCAAAAACTGCAGGTGTTGGAGGAATTTTCCACACTGATGAGCTTCCTAATTACGGGATAACTGAAAAGGAAGTTCAGGCTCTTAGAAATGCTATAGGAGCAAATCCAGAAGATGCCGTTATCATGGTTGCAGATGAGCCTGAAAAATCCAGGCTTGCAATTGAGGCAGTAATTAACAGGGCAAAAGAAGCTATTGAGGGGATTCCTGAAGAGACTCGAAAAGCCCTGCCTGACGGAAACACTGCTTATATGCGCCCCCTTCCGGGTGCGGCAAGGATGTACCCAGAAACAGATGTTCCTCAGATAGAGATCTCACAGGAATACTTTGATTCTATTGAGACCCCGGAACTCCTTACTGAGAGGGCAAAGAGGTTTGTTTCCCAGAGCGGCTTGAATAAAGAGCTTGCTGAAAAGATAGCTTATTCGAAGTATCTTCCTCTTTTCGAGGATTTGCTGGAAACATACAGTAAAAACTCACATGTTAACTCAACCCTGATTGCCAGAACTCTTGTAGGAATCGTCCCTGAGATCAGAAGAAACGGGGCTGAAACTGACAACCTCACAGATGAGCACTTCAGAGGAGTTTTTGCTGCCATATCAAATCAGGAGATTGCAAAAGAAGCCATTCAGGACCTTTTGACCGCACTTGCAAAAGAGCCTGAATTTACCGTTCAGCAGGCGATTTCAAATCTCGGCCTGAGCGCTTTCGATCCCGAAGAAGTTGAAAATTTCATAAAAAAGATGGTCATGGAAAAAGGAGATTTCATCAAAGATAAAGGTCCTGCAGCTCTCGGGCCTCTAATGGGCATTGTCATGAAAGAGTATAGAGGAACGGTTGATGGAAAGATCCTGAGCAATATGCTGAAAAGAGAGATAGATAACTTTATCAATCAGGGTTAATCCCTGATCTCTTTTCCTGCATTTTCCGTCCTGTTTATTCTGTTTCCTGCCAATTGTTTTAGATATATATTTTTTATACTTTTATGGTCATTCCTTAATCTTTATTATTTCAATTAATTTTCTTTCCCTTTTCTATGATCTATGATTTTTTTACTTTTGTGATCTGTTTTCTGTTTTTTGGCAGAATTATTGTAATTATAATTATACTTATAAATATAATTATAATTATTACTACACATTGTTTCCGGGATATTCTTATTTATTTTTTTCGCATCTTTATCAATTTTAAGATGAAGAATGAAAATTCATTGTTGAAAAGAGATAAAATAATTATAAAATCCTGATACCTTATTATCTGCGTAAGTTAACTTTTTATATTAACTTCAAGATCTTATTACTTATCACATAAAAATCCAGTTGGAAAGTATGCTATAATGGTATTTCAAAACACCATACAATATCAGAGGACTTAATTCCTGTCTGGGGTTGAGCTTGCAAAAGGGGGATATGAGTATGACATTATACCTTAGCTTAGCATATTTCAGTTTCATTTAGAAACTACTAAAAATGCAACTGAACTATGAAGTTCTTGCTATATGGAGAAAATCGAAAGTTCATGGTTACATAGTATAACCATACCTTACTGATCATAAACTTAAGGAGAAAACCCCCATGAAAATATTACTTGTAGATGACGATCCGGTATTTCTGGAGTTATCAAAGACATTCCTTGAAGTGTTCCATGACATAAACTCCGATACAGTAGAATCTGCAGGGCAGGCTCTTGAGAAGTTAGATGAACTTTCATATGACGTAGTTGTTTCGGACTATGATATGCCTTATATGGACGGTATTTCATTTCTAAGAACTATCCGTGATAAGAGAATAGATATCCCTTTTATCCTGTTTACTGGAGTAGGCAAAGAAGAGGTTATGAGCCAGGCAATTGAAAACGGCGTTGATTCTTTTGTTCAAAAAAGAGGAGACCCTAAAGCTCAGTATTCCGAACTTTCACAGCAGATCTGTAAGATTGTTAATAGCAAGTCAGGTTATTGAGGTTATAATTTAAGTAAATTCAATAACCTCTTAATTACCTATTTTATTAATAATTCTCACAGAGTGTTTACTTATTATTTGATATGGTTAGTTTAATCGCTTTCCTCCAAAACATGCCTTTCAGACTTTTTTACTTTAGGCTTAACATCTAAAAATAACCTGCTATTCTTTTTAATCTTTATACCCGGTTATTAAATGAAATATTAATTTAAGTAACAGTAAAAATGCCAGAAAATATTTACGTCCAGCCGAATCCGTTTTCTGGATATATTTATGTGGTATTATGCTCATTGTTCTTAGAGGGGTCTTGTGGTTCAGGAGTATAAGTTACTGATAGGCGGGGAGTCAATAGACTCATCAACAGGGGAAACTTTTGATGACATCAATCCGGCCACTCTTGAGAACCTTGCCACTGTACAGGTAGCAGGAATCGAAGATGTGGACAGAGCTGTTTCGGCTGCAGAGGCAGGTTTCAAGGTATGGAGTGAAGTTCCGGCTCCGGGAAGAGCTGATGTTCTCTTCAGGGCAGCACGCATCCTGCAGGAGAGAAAAGAAGAGCTTGCCATCCTTATGACAGAAGAGATGGGAAAGGTGCTCCCCGAGGCCAGAGGAGATGTACAGGAAGCAATAGACATTACTAATTATGCCGCAGGGGAAGGCAGAAGGATGTTTGGGGAGACAACGACCTCCGAACTCAAGGATAAGTTCTGCATGACCATGCTAAGGCCGATAGGAGTTGTGGGCATGATAACACCCTGGAACTTCCCCATTGCGATTCCAAGCTGGAAGATCATGCCAGCCCTCATAGCAGGGAATTCAGTCGTGTTCAAGCCTTCAAGTGACACTCCCCTGCTTGCAATAAAACTCGTAGAAATCCTGATTGAAGCAGGCCTGCCTCCTGGAGTTGTAAACATAGTTCCCGGACCCGGAGGAAGTGTTGGAAAAGCCATAGTCCAGCACTCTCGAATAAGGGCAATTTCCTTTACTGGAAGCCTTGATACCGGGAAATGGATCATGGAAGAATGCGCAAAAACCATGAAGCGGGTCTCTTTAGAACTTGGAGGCAAAAACCCGGTTATTGTTATGGATGATGCCGACCTTGAGCTTGCCCTTGAAGGCGTTCTCTGGGGGGCTTTCGGGACAACAGGCCAGCGCTGTACAGCTACAAGCAGGCTGATCCTGCACGAAAAAATAAAGGACGAATTCATAAGAAGGCTGCTTGCAAAAACAAAATATCTCAGGGTGGGAAACGGGCTTCTGCCTGAAACGGACATAGGACCTGTAATCAATAAAGCCCAGCTTGATAAAATAGAAAAGTACGTCAGGATAGGAAAAGAGGAAGGTGCAACTCTCCTGATTGGAGGAAACAGAGTTGATCCAGGGCTTCCGGGCTATTTCTTCGAACCGACCATTTTTACGGATGTCAGGCAAGAGATGAGGATTGCACAGGAAGAAATCTTCGGGTCCGTACTCAGCATAATTACGGTTTCGGATCTTGACGAAGCGATAGAGGTCGCAAATAATACAAAGTACGGGCTTTCATCTGCAATTTACACTGAAAACATGGGAAATGCTTTCAGGGCGATTAAAAAGATAGAAGCAGGAATCACGTACATCAATGCCCCCACAATAGGTGCCGAAGTCCATCTGCCTTTCGGGGGCATAAAAGGGACCGGAAACGGATTCAGAGAAGCCGGGACAGAGGCGATTAAAGAATTCACTGAGGTAAAAGCCGTGTATATAGACTACAGCGGCAGGCTGCAAAAAGCCCAGATAGATACGGAATAAAATGAGGGAAGAGGGTGGAGCATTCTGGATTACGAAACACCGGGAAAACTTGAAAAATATAAAAATTCGGACAAAACGGGAAGAGAAGAGGGCACAATTAGAGAACTGAAATCCGAATTTGACATTTTCAAACAGGAAATAGGGCTGCTAGATACGGTTGGCCCAAAAGCCAGGGAGATCATAGGGCAGGACTGCAGTATGGTATCTGCATGTGTAGCCCGCCCATATCCTCTGGTTGTTGACAGGGCAAAAGGCTCCGTAGTTAAGGACATAGACGGAAAAGAGTACATAGATTTCATTGCAGGGATTGCTGTTATGAACGCAGGCCATTCAAACCCTGAGGTTAAAGCCGCTATTTCTGCCCAGCTGGAAAAAATGGTACACTGCGGATATGGAGACTTTTTTGCCGAACCGCCCCTGAAACTTGCAAAAAAGCTAAGGGAACTTTCAGGCTATTCAAAAGTCTTTTACTGCAACAGCGGAGCCGAGTCTGTGGAAGCCGCAATGAAACTTGCTCTGTGGAAAACAAAACGCCAGAACTTTATCGCTTTTTATAACGCTTTTCACGGGCGGACCCTTGGAGCTCTTTCCTTAACCTGCTCTAAAGCCCGGCAAAAAGAGCACTTCCCTGCCATCCGTACAGTGCACACCGACTATGCCTACTGCTACCGCTGTCCCATTAAGCTTGAATACCCTTCCTGTGGGATTGAATGTGCAAAGCAGATCGAAAACCTGATATTCAGAAGAGAATTAAGCCCCGAAGACACTGCTGCAGTCTTTATTGAACCGATTCAGGGAGAAGGAGGCTATATAGTTCCACCTCCGGAGTTCCATAGAGAAGTAAGGAAAATCTGCACGGATAACGATGTTCTCCTCGTAGCCGATGAAGTCCAGACAGGCTGTTTCAGGACAGGTCCTTTCCTTGCTATGGAAAACTTTGAAGTAAGGGCCGATATCACCTGCCTTGCAAAAGCCCTTGGTGCAGGCCTCCCCATAGGTGCAATGCTTGCAGACAGCGATCTTATGGACTGGCCCCCGGGTGTCCACTCAAACACCTTCGGAGGAAACCTCCTCTCCTCTGCCTCAGCTCTTGCTTCCATCGAATTTCTGGAAAAAGAAAACACAGAAAACCGGGTCAGGGAACTGGGCTTCCTCATCCGCCTGCGACTCCGCGAACTCCAGGAATCCTACCCCTGCATAGGAGACGTCCGCGGCCTCGGACTTATGACAGGTGTGGAAATTGTAAAATTAGATAAATCCATAGATCCGATCCGGAGAGACGGGATCATCAGGGAAGCCTTTAAAAATGGAGTCTTGCTCCTCCCCTGCGGGGACTCGGTAATCCGCTTCTCTCCACCCCTGGTCATGACAGATGAAGAAGCAAACCTCGGGCTCGATAAATTCGAAAAAGCGCTGAGAAGGGCGGCAAGATAATTCTGTCAGGAATGGACCGGAGCAAACTTAAAAATCTTCTCCTATTTTTGTGGAGGATAAATGTAGGCAGGAGGCATGGGCTCAATCGGAACCCATACCTATAATACCATAAATATCCTGCAGTACCTGGCGGTATTTTTCCATGTATTCCATAGAAGGTTCCAGGGTTTTGGGATTATAACATTCTTTGAAAGGCATCCCGTAATCCGGCCTTTTCAGCTTGTTCTCATAGAGCTTGAAGAGTTCAAGGCACAGGAAGTTTGCATCTTCCATGGACAGGCTTGTTGAAAGTTCGGCTACTTCTGCCATCAACTGAGTATCAAGGCCTCCTGCGTGGTCGATTATATGAGCCCCGTTCGGCATGGGGCCTGCAAGAATGTCAGTGCCGCAGACTACATTGCCTATGGTCTGGGCTGCTGTCTCGTACATCATCATGGTCGTGCAGGGACCTGCCGAGTTGTTAATGTCGGTCCCGTGCAGATACCTGGTATTCCTTGTGAGAGCCATGGAGCCTATGAAAGAAGACCACATAGCTTCCAGGGTTGACCCTGCTCCAGTCCTGAGGTCGTCGACCTGTTTGAAGTACATGTGCCCCTGGTGAATGAGCCTGGCTTTCAATGCCTCTGCCACCACTTCGATTGCCATCTGCTCGGGCCTGTCCGTAGTCTCGCCTCCAAGGATAAAACCCTGGTCGCACAGATAGACACAGCCTATGCTCCTGTAATGGATTGCTTTTGTTACGGCATCGAAGTTTGTTTTAAGGTCAAGCTGCTGGTAGATTTCCTGGACATCCCACTCACGCATAAACCTTGGATGGGTTATGGCCATTGCAGCTTTCAAATCAGATATTGAAGGAGGTCCTGTAAAACCCATATCAGGTCTTCCTTCAAGAGCACACGCCTCTTTTACAAGTGTGACAGCAGTCTGGGCGGTGTAGAGGCTGAGAGGGGTTTTCATAAGGTGAGAATCAAACGTCTCATATATCGTAGCCGGGGCTATGATATCAACACAGTTCAGCTTTGCATAGGAACGGTGAACCGGGATGTAGGAGTCAGCCGAGATAGGGGTTCCACAGGGACCACCCATGATAATGGGTTTCCTGTCGTCAAGCAAGTCCCTGAAGAAAAATCCGATTTTGTCAATACCGTTTCCTGCCATATATGAGCAGCGGGTATTCTGAATGCCGCTTATTATTTCATCTACCCCTAGTTTTACTACCCTCCCGGTATCCATCGAGTAAACGCCTACCCTTTCCAGCAGTTCAAGGGCCGCAGTGTAAACCCTGTCAGCCATTTTTACATCAGAAGGCACCGGGTGCCCGGGATCAAAGGAGATGTCATGGGTTTCAACAAGTTCCGAACTGGTTTTATAGATCAGTTCATCATGCTCGTTTTCCTTTCTTTTTTCCCCATTTAACATCTGTTCAATTATATGGTACATATTTCCGACCCCATTAATCAGCTTGCTTTAGTTGCCTTGTTTCTATCTTAAAACTCTCCTCATGCCTGATAATTCTGTCTTCAAATTCCTATCCATTTTATATGATATTTATTGGATTCGCTTTTCAGGCTACAAACTTACATCATTTGTTTTAGTATAAAAAGATAACGAGTATTAAATCGAAATATTTATATACAAATTCTTTTTTTTAAAAGTTATCTTTATATATTAGAAAACACAAAAATATATTTGTTGAAAAATGCAAGAAAAATCACACAACCTAATTTTTTACCGCCATCAGCCGGAAAGTAACCTTTCTGAGTTGGCGATCTGCATTAAAACTAAAAAAACACAACACAACGATTTGGATCTAACTTTATGAGGTGATAAAACGCCAGGATCAAACATTCCTGCAGGTCTGGAGCATATTGAAGGGCTTGGCCTGAATATATTAAATAAATCAGACTTGCAGGCAATTAACGAAGCAACTCTTGAAGTACTGGAAAACGTAGGGATTGAAACAACCGACCCTGAAGCCCTGCAGCTGTACGCGGATGCGGGCTGTGAGGTCGACTTTGAAAAGCATGTGGTCAAAATCCCCGAATACGTCGTTGAAAAGGCCCTCAGGTCTGCTCCTAGCAGGGTCAGGCTTGCAGCTCTCGACAAAAAGAAGGACCTTGTCCTGCGCTCAGGGCCCTATGTCAACTGGGCACCTTTTGGAGTGGGGATCCAGTTCTTTGAATACGACCACAACGGTCATCACAAAGTCCGACCCTCAACCGAAGCCGACCTCAAAAAGTCCATGGCGGTCTGTGACTGGTGCGAGGGTTATAATGTCGCAGACCCTACAATCACGGCCAGGGACTGGCTGGAAAAGGGTAGGGCTGACCTTCATGAGCTTTGCACTGCTCTTTGCAACACTACCAAGCCTTTCACCTACGGAGAAGCCGACGGCACTCATTTTGATGACTATTTTGAACTGAACAGGATAATCTACGGAGGAGACGAGGAGCTTGCCCGGAAAAGGCCTCTCATAAACATGTGTAACTGCCCTACAAGCCCCCTAGAGTTCTGCAGCAACGGGTCTCAGGTGATTATCAACTCTGCAAAGCAGAACATCCCCAACTGTGTACTGAGCATGGCTCTTGCCGGAGGTACTGGCCCGGTAAGCCTGGAAGGCACCCTTGTGGTCCAGAATGCGGAAGTGCTGGCAGGCATAACCCTCGCCCAGATCACAAACAGGGGCGCTCCGGTTACATACGGCTGCTCGACTACCATCATGGACCTGAGAAAAGGGACTGCAGCCGTAGGAGCACCTGAAATGGCCCTTATAGGTGCTGCCGTTGCCAGGCTTTCCCAGTTCTACGGTATCCCCTGTAGCGATGTAGCCGGTTCTTAGACCGACAGCAAGGTGCCGGACGCCCAGGCCGGATTCGAAAAAGGCCTGACTGCAATGTTACCGGCCCTTGCTGGAGCAAACCTGATTTACGGCAGCGGAATGCTTGAAATGGGACAGACTATTTCCCTTGAACAGCTGGTCATAGACAATGATGTTATCGGCATGATCAACAGCCTGCTTAAAGGGATGCATGTTACTGAAAGCCGCCTTTCCCTTGACGAGATCGAGGAAGTAGGAATCGGAGGACACTTTATCGCCAGGGCTTCCACAAGAAAATCCATGCACGAGCAATCCAACCCATTGGTATTCGACCGCAATATGCGCGGTTCCTGGGAAAGAAACGGGTCAAAGGATGCAGCTCTTGCAGCCCATGAAAAAGTAGAATGGATTCTTGAAAACCACAACCCCTGCGGCCTAGACAGGGATGTGGTAAAGGAACTTGAGGCATTCGTTGCCAGGCGAGACAAAGAATTTCTCAGGCAATCTGCCTGAGGTGAATTTTAGATGTCAATTAAATGGGTGTGAAAAAAATGGCAGGAAAAGATGAAATTATCGAGAAAGCAAAAAATTCTATTCTAAACTTTGATGAGGAAATGGCTGAAATTGCAGCACAGGAAGCCCTTAAAAAGGGAATAAGCCCAGTTGAAGTTATAGAAAAGGGCTTTACTGCGGCAATGGAGTTCATAGGGGGGCAGTTCGAAAAAGGAGAGATCTTTTTACCGCATGTGCTTGCAGCTTCTGAAGCCATGAATGCGGGCATTGCCGTCCTGAAACCCGAAATGGAGAAACTGTCTGAAGAAAGCAAGAGCCTGGGCAAGGTAGTAATCGGAACTATCGAAGGAGACATCCACTCTATAGGAAAAGACATTGTGGTCTCGATGCTTGGGATTGCAGGCTTTAAGGTGATCGACCTCGGAAAGGACGTGGCAATTTCAAAGTTTGTTTCAAGTGCACAGGAATTCAAACCGGATATTGTTGCTTCGTCTGCCCTTATGACCACCACCATGGTCTGCCAGGTCCAGCTTGAGGAACAGCTCAAGAAAGCCGGAATCCGCGACAGGGTAAAAACTATGGTAGGCGGGGCTCCCTGTACACAGTCCTGGGCAGACAAGATTGGCGCGGACATTTACGCGGAAAACGCAAACGATGCCGTTGCCAAAGCAAAAAAAGTGGTAGCATAAAAGAAGAACAGCTTCAAAGAATATAGGCTTGCATTTCCAAAAAGGAGGTAAAAAAATATGTTAAGGGCAAACATTCCAGCGGGCCAGGAGCACATTGAAGGGCTCGGGCTTGAGATGCTAAATAAATCTGACCTGAAGCTGATCAATGAAATCACCATGGACGTGCTGGAGAATGTAGGGATTGAAACAAAAGATCCCGAAGCTCTGCAGCTGTATGCGGATGCGGGCTGTGAGGTCGACTTTGAAAAATGTGTGGCTAAAATCCCTGAATACCTTGTAGAAGACGCTCTCCGGTCTGCCCCTAGCAGGGTGAGGCTGACTGCCATCGACAAAAGGAAGGACCTTGTCCTGCGCTCGGGACCCTATGTCAACTGGGCACCTTTCGGAGTGGGGATTCAGTTCCTGGAATTCGATGCAAACGGGAAGCACAAAGTCCGGGCTTCCACAGAAGCTGACCTTAAAAAGTCCATGACCATCTGCGACTGGTGCGACGGCTTCAGCGTAGCTGACCCAACCATTGCAGCCAGGGACTGGACAGAAAAAGGGAGGGCTGACCTGCACGAGGTCCAGACTGCACTTTGCAATACCACAAAGCCCTTCACCTTTGGAGAACCCGAGTCCAATGGTTTTGATGAATATTTCGAAATGGCAAAGATCGTGCACGGAGGAGATGAGGAACTTGCAAGGAAAAGGCCTCTCATCAATGTATGCAACTGCCCCACAAGCCCTCTCCAGATCTGCGAAAACAGCACCCAGATTACGATAAAAGCTGCACGTCGCATGATTCCTGATGTTATTATCAGCATGTCCATGGCAGGTGGAACTGGCCCGATCACCCTGGAAGGGACGCTCCTTACCCAGAATGCGGAAGTGCTGGCAGGTGTAACCCTGGCCCAGATTGCAAACAAAGGGGCTCCGGTGACTTACGGTTCCGCAACCACCATCATGGACCTGAGAAAGGGGACCGCATCCGGAGGGGCTCCTGAAATGGCGCTTTTAAGTGCTGCCGTTGCCCAGCTCTCCCAGTTCTACGGCGTTCCCTGCGGGGATGCGGCAGGCTGCTGGACCGACAGCAAGGTCCCGGACGCCCAGGCAGGATTCGAAAAAGGCATGACGGGAATGATTCCCGCTCTTGCAGGAGCAAACCTCATCTTCGGAGGCGGCCTGCTGGAAATGGGACAGACGATTTCCCTGGAGCAGCTGGTCATAGACAACGATGTAATCGGCATGATCAAAAGCCTGCTTAAGGGTATGCATGTGACTGAAAGCCGCCTTTCCCTTGATGAGATAGAGGAAGTAGGAATTGGAGGACACTTCATCGCCCGGGCTTCCACAAGAAAATCCATGCATGAGCAGTCCAACCCACTGATTTTCGACCGTAACATGCGCGGGTCCTGGGAAAGAAACGGGTCAAAGGATGCTGCACTTGCAGCCCATGAAAAAGTAGAGTGGATTCTGGAAAACCACAACCCCTGTGGCCTAGACAGGGATGTGGTAAAGGAACTTGAGGCATTCGTTGCCAGGCGAGACAAAGAATTTCTCAAGTAAATGAATTGATGTGGAAGCTTTTTAATAAGGATTGTGGTTTTGCAATCATAAGAGAATTATTTTTAAAGTTTAGTATCCCCTGCACTTCTGAGGGATCCAGGACAGAACGCTGATCCGGGAAGATAGGCAGGAGATAAAGAAAAAGGGTTGTAAATAGATAGGGTCTTGAGCGGATGCTGTCGTTTTTCGGCCTTTTTTCTGACATAGGAGTTCGAAAAGGACCTTAAATGAAAAATCTGGAAGTATGGAGGGAATGAAATGAGCAATGAAAAGTTACTGGAAATGATCCAGGAATCTATTGTAAAAGTGGACAAGGACACCGCATTTCAGACGGTAGAAAGTGCACTGGCCCATGGGATGCAAGCAATTGAAGTTATTGAAAAAGGCCTGTCTCCCGGAATGCAGAAAGTTGGGGATCTCTTTGAGCGGGGAGAGTTGTTTTTGCCTCAGGTCATGATGGCTGCAGGCCTGATGACCCAGATTGTGCAGGGCCTTCAGGATAAAATGCCTCCTGAACAGAACACAAAGAAGCGTGGAGTTGTGGTCATAGGCACGGTGGAAGGGGACGTGCACGACATAGGAAAGAACATAGTAAAAATTCTCCTTTCCGTGAACGGGTTTGAAGTCCACGACGTGGGCCGGGATGCACTGCTGAACAGGTTTGTCGAAAAGGCAAAAGAGGTCAATGCAAATATCGTGGCTTCATCCGCTTTGATGACAGGGACCATGCAGGCCCAGGGAGATCTGGAAAAGCTCCTGAAGGAAGCCGGAATCCGCGACAGGGTAAAAACCATGGTTGGAGGAGCTCCATGTACCCAGTACTGGGCCGACAGGATAGGAGCAAATGCATATGCTGAAAACGCCAGTGAAGCCGTATCTAAAGCCAGGGAACTGATGGCGTCTCAGTGAAAAGAGAGGTTTTTGAAGGAGGTTAAAAAGCATGGCATATAAAGAAAGAATGGGAGACGGAAGACTTGTCGAGATGTCAAAAGAGGAGATCATAAGGGATATCGAGGCAGGATGCAATGATGCAGCCGATAGGGGAAAGATCCCTGCTCTGAGTGAAGACGCCCAGGAACACCTTCTGGACATCCTGACCTCTCCGGAAAGGGTTGCAAGTGTGGAGCCTGAAAACACAGTGGTGTTCAGCACAGATAACGGCTGCCACAGTCTCTACGGCAACTTCAGCGAAGCCGGGGGTGTGGGGCTTCCGATAGACAGTGTTACTGCAAACATGCTTATGGAAAGGGCTTTTGGGTTTGATTCAGTCTTTTACGGCTGGCTGGACTTCTGTTTCAAAGCCGCAAAAGCAGTAATCACCCAGCACCAGCAGGAGCTTGAATCCATCCTTATGAATACAGTCAGCCCCTGCATCTACGGGGCAATGCCGAACCTCGGGGGATACTACAAGCCTGACGGACCCTTCGATAACGTAGGGGACCTCATGGCCGAAGGCAAAATCATGGAAGGCATGGAGGCTTATGAAAAGCTCGTAGACCACGCAAAAGAGGACATAGTCTGGGTAAGCGAGCAGCTGACAAGGGTTGGTGTTGACTGTATTAATATAGATACGACCGGAGCTGCCGGAGACGGGGACTTCCTTAGTTCTCTTAAGGCCTGCGAAGAGCTGAAAAAGCAAACCGGACTTTCCATAGAAATGGGGATGGCTTCGGAGTTCGTAATGGGTATCCACGGAGGTCTCGAATATGATGGCAACGTGCTTGCAGGCATGTACCCCCATAAGCAGGTGAAGATGGCTGAAAAAGCCGGAGTGGATATCTTTGGCCCGGTTGTCAACACAAATACCCGCCAGTCAACTCCCTGGAACATTGCAAGGGCAATCACTTTCACAAAAGAGTGCAGCAGGGTTGCAAATATCCCACTTCACCCGAACATGGGAATGGGCGTTGGCGGGCTTCCTATGGCTGAAGTTCCCCCTGTGGACGCTGTCACAAAAGCATCCAAAGCAATGGTGGAACTGGCCGGAGTCGACGGCATATAGATCGGAGTCGGAGACCCCATGGGCATGGCAGTGGCCCACGGAATGGCCTCCGGGATGCACGGGATCAGGACTGCAGGGGACCTGGTCATGAGAATGGAAATGAAAGGCATGAAGATAAAGGAAGCAAAAGATTACGTGGCCGGAAAACTTGGCGTTGGCGTCTCTGACCTTTCGGACGAATACCGCATGAAGGAAGTCAGGGAAGAACTGGACATAGGCACCGTTATGGCAGTTCCCGGAGCTGCAAAAGGGCTCAGGGCCAAAGCCAGGATCGCCGAAGTCCTGGGAATCGAAATTCCATGTGTGGATAAACTGAGATAAAGGAGGAAACCTTATGTCAGAAGAAAATTCCGGTAAGCCCGTCTTAAGACGGGCTGTTACCTGGAAAATAGGAATGTTCATGGTTGCGACGGGAATTCTGGACTGGACTTACCTGAGCGGCCCTGCAGTGTCCATGGTAGGAAAATGGGCACCTCTTGCATGGATAATTACCGTAGGGATCATGGCAACTTCCTGTTTCATATACCTTGAAATGGCGCTCATGTTTAAGGACAGTGCGGGAGGGCTTGCCATGTACGTGATGGAAGGGTATAAAAAACGCAGTCCTGTCCCTGGAGCGATTTCGGAATGGGGATACGTAATGGGCTGGGGGCTTGCAGTGGCTGCGATCGCAACCTTTGCAGGATATTTCGTCCAGTTCTTTATTCCAGAGTTTAATATCGTGCTCGGAGCAATTGCAATTGTTGTCGCCTGTTATGTCTTAAACTGCCGTGGCATAGAAGCTTCCGGAAAAGCCCAGTCCCTTATGGTCCCTCTGATTATCGCCACTGTTGCCCTCCTTATAGGGTCATTTGGAAAACTTCCGGTCCTGTCCCCTGATTTCAGTGTCGTGGACTTCAACCAGCCTGGGGCCAACCACCTGATGACCTTCCTCGGGGCCTGTTACCTGGTGGCCTGGTCAGCTTTTGCCCTGGAGTGCGTACTTACTCTTACTGCGGAGTACAGAGATCCGGTAAAGGACACAAAAAAAGCGGTCGCTTACAGCGCCATTCTTATGATGCTAATGACTGTTGCAATCTGCCTTGCCATGACCTGGTACCTGCCGCTTGACGTGGTCTTAAACGACCCCTTCACTCCCCTGCTTCCTCTTGCAGAAGCCGTTTTCGGTCCGACGTTTACCAAAATTTTTGGAGTCCTGCTTATAATAGGGCTTATGAACGGAGTCAACATGTGTTATGTTGCTTCCTCAAGGGTCCTGTTTGAGTCCTCAAAACTCGGGTACATGCCCAAATGGTTCATGAAACTTAATAAGAAACAGGCACCTTCAGCCTCGCTTCTCTTCATCATGCTGCTTAACTCGGCCCTTATAATATTTGCAGGAGAATCTCCGGTATTCATGGTGGTCGCAGGCAGTATAGGTTACTTCATAACAGTGATCCTGTCCAACTTCTCAATATACTTCATGAGAAAAGACTTCCCTGACCTGCCCAGGCCCTACCGGGTCCCTGACTACATGGTTTATGTCAGCGTCCTGATAGGAATAATCAACATAGTCTTCCTGATTGTAGGCAGCCTGTCTTACGGGTGGAAGAACGTTCTTACGGGAATTCTTGTGCTGCTGCTTGTGTTCCCGCTTTACTGGTACAGGACAAAAGTGGAAGATAAAAAAGGAGCTACACAGAAAACAGAAACAAAAACTGACATACAGATCAATTAAAGCAGTGATGTCAAACAGGGAGCCTGTTATTCAAAATCACCTCCCTGTTTTTTCTTATTTGCCAAAAAAGAACCTCTACCGAGAGAAAATGTCTGTTCTTCCAGAATAAATAAAGCTTTCTACCAGATAATCCGAAAAACTATGTTCACGGTAAAGCCGGAAAAATGAAAGCTATGTTTTTCTGGATAACAGCTTTCCCTCCCGGAAATAATAGAATATTTTCTTCACAGAGTTTTTTCCTATCTCACAACCTTATAACATAAATAAATAAGTAAAGTTCTAATAAATAATTATGTAAATTTTTACGGATCAGATTCATAAAAAAGCTAACAGAGAACACTTCTTGATTTCGTATTCCATTAACTTGCAAAGATTTTTAAGTAATAACTATCTATTTAATAGTATGGATTATAAGAACAATGACCGGGTTGAGAACAATAGTTCAGCTTTGATTGTTTTTATAACTGGTGTTTCAATAGCTGTAAGTCTTTTAGGAATACTGGTATGTATGACATAACCCATTTCCGCAAGTCAGTAAAAAACGACTACTTTTTCCTCAATTGATAGACCATAATTCAACAAAATAGAAAAAAGGATTCTTGGAAACCTAGTAAAAAGAGATTAAACGAGCAGTTTTACTGCCCCTGTAAAAATTATGAATTCAAAATATTTGCATTAATTCCTGCACAATTATTTCTCTTTCTTTTCATCTTCAGTCGGCCTGAGAGTGACCATCCTGCTCTCAACATGTCCCATAGGAAGGTCTGCGCCAAGTGTGAGCGAGCCTATTTTTTCTCCTGCAAGAGTTCTTCCTGCAAGGTCAGGCTTAATTTCAAATCCAATTCCGACAGGTGTTTCAGGCTTTTCAATTTTGAGCCCGTTGAGCGGGCTGGGAAGAGAACCGGATACAAGTCCAAGGGCAGAGTCGGAAACAAGCCTCGGAAGGGGTTCAGAGCTAAGGCGGGAATGCCCGAGAGGAGAAAGCCCGAGATCCCGCTCAGGAGAGAGCCTGTTATTGAAGTCAGGTAAAAGTCCTCTGAACTGGTCAAGAGAAGGACTTGAAAAAGTAGCTGATTCGTAAGCAGGAGTAATCTGCACGGCAGGTGATTTTACAGAATTTTCACGGGCTGCGCAGTCAGAAGGATGCGAAGCTAAAACGGAATCTTCGGATTTGCTGCTGGTCATAGCTTTAAGGATTGTCACGATGGTATATCAATTATACGTGGGTTTTCCTGTAAAAGGGCTTTTCCTGCTTTTTTCATTATGATCTGAAAATTGGAGAGAAGAGGTTTTTTACCGATAAGCGATTTGCATTCCAGATAAATCAGGATCTGGAATCTGCACCGGCTTTAATAAGCAACTCAACAATTTCGTTAAGCCCTATTTCTGATGCCATGTCCAGAGCAGTCTTGTTGTCTTTTTCCTTAATATTAAGGTCGGCACCAGCTTTAATAAGCAAATCAACAACGTCCTTACCCCCCGCCTGTGCCGAAAACATCAGAGCTGTAAGCCCGTATTCGTCCTGGATATTGAGATTGGCACCACCTTCAATAAGCAACTTCACAATATCCGTGTACCCTCTGTCTGCCGCATAAATCAAAGCAGTATTGCCGTTTTTGTCCTGGACATTAAGATCGTTGCCGGCGTTCATAAGTAACTCAACAATACCTTTGTGCCCGTTTTTTACTGCAGCATTCAAAGCTGTGTTGCCACTTTTGTCCTGAATATCGAGGGAGGCACCGGCTTTAATGAGCAACTCAACAATATCCCTGTGCGTCCTATCTGCGGCACAGATCAAAGCTGTTTCACCATTCCTGTCCTGTATATTAAGATCGGCACCACCTTCAATAAGCTGATCAGCAATATTCTTATATCCTACTTTTACAGCAAACTTCAAAGCAGTCTCACTGTTTTCGTCCATAACATTGAGGTCGGCACCACTTTTGATGAGCAAATCAACAATGTCACCGCGTTCGATCTTTACCGCAGAAATTAAAGCAGTATTGCCGTTTTCGTCCTGAATATTGAGATTGGCACCGCCTTCAATGAGTAATTCTACAATATCCCTGTACCCCTTATTCGCCGCAGAAATCAGAGCAGTTTTACCATATGTGTCCTGCGAGTTAATATCAATTTTATTGCTTTTCAAAAGTTTCTCTATATTTTCGGTCTTCCCTGATCCGGAAGCCTCTAAAAAGTTTTGATTTTTATCCTTGCTAAATAAATTTGATATAAAACCCATCAATACATTCTCCTCAATTTTCTACTCAAATATCTAACATTTTGTTATCTGCCAGAACGTAACTATCTTTACGTTTTTAACTGAAGCACAGAATTAAGTGAATACAACTTTATCATCCAGGTGTATACAACTTTATCACTCAGCATCACAAAACGTTGTAATTATCACAAAACGTTGTAATTATCACAAAACGTTGTAATTATATGTCTGCTCGGGTTATATGTCTATCAGGGCAATCAATTATTCTTTTTGAAATCGGAGGAAATGGGTACCTTATTATGATGAATCACTCATTAATTTTCACCTCGCAGAGCTCTTTTCCCTGCTTTGCAGCTTCGTTTCCTGGGCTTAGTTTCAGGGCCTTTACATAGCACTTGAAAGCCTCACCGTATTCGGAAAATTCACAAAGCAGGTTCCCCCCCGTGAGAAGGGAATTAAGGTGGTCAGGGTCGCTCTCAAGAGCCATTTTATAGGCTTCAAGGGCTTTTTCTTTTTCCCCGATTTCCAGAAGCACGTTTCCTTTCCAGTAACAGGTTTCAGCGTTGTCGGGCCTCATAATGGGGGCTTTGTTTCGGGAAAAAAAGCTGAACCTGGGAAGTTTGCATGCCCAGTCCGAAGCCTGTTTGGGCTCGGCTGCAAGGGCTCGGTCAAAGGTTTCCAGAGCTTTTTCAGGAAGCCCCATCCTGAAATAGACCACTCCTTTGTTGGTCAGGATTTTTTGAGATTTGGGATCAAGGGAAAGTGCATTATCAAAAGCTTCAAGAGCCTCTTCGTTTCTTCCCATGGCAGAAAGCACAAAGCCCCGGTTGGACCATTCTACAGGGCTTTCCGGGTTTATTTCCAGAGCATTATTAACAACTTCCAGGGCTTCATCGTACTTCCCGAGCTTGAAAAGGGACATCCCGAAGCAGGACCTTGCTTCAAAGGCTTTTGCCGTGTAATTGCTCCCGCTCTCCTCTTTGCCGTTATCAAAAAGGAGGTCTGCCATTTCTTTCCAGGTCTCAGCCGCTTTCCCGTAAGACTCCAGGGCTTCTTCGTATTTTCCCATCTTGAAAAAAACCCTGGCTTTGCCAAAGTTCTCCTCAGCGGTTTTTTCCAGAGTTTTAAGCGTTTTTGCCATTTTTGCCATTTTTTGCCTCATATCCACAAAAGTAAAAAATAATAAAAATCAGTGTTCTCAGAACTCTATCGGACCAAGTTCCATTTAAGCCTGAGAAAATCATCCAGATAAATATCCGGGGTTTTATAATAAATAATGTTCTGATCTTTCGGAAAACAATATGAAGGAAACTGAAGGGGATAGAGAGAATCAAGAGTTCAAAGATACTCTAACTGTTATATACATATAATATTTTTAATGCCCTTACAGAAAAAACTTCAACCGCGCAAGTCCTTTATATTATTAAACCAGATCGTGAATTTTGTTCCCTGGCCTCTTTTAAGATCTATACAGCCATCTATCTGCTCAACAAGAATACCTACAAGCTGGAGTCCGAGTGAATCAACATTTTTGAACTTTATTCCTTCAGGAATGCCTTTTCCATTATCAGCTACTGTGAGTACATAATGAAAGCCGTTTTTATCCATACAGGAAAGACCCGGACCGGGAATATCATGGTTTTTGGCGAACGTCTCAGTTTTGCGAAGGCTTATATGGATTTCTCCTCCATGTCCGGCAGGAAAAGCATGCTTCAGAGCGTTTGAAATCAGCTCGTTTACAATAATGCCAAGAGGTATTGCAGTGTCTATGCCAAGATAAACCTGCTCAAGGTCCAGTTTCAGTTTGACTTCTTCAGCCCCCAATTTGTATGAACGGAAAAGGTCTGCAGTCAGCTTCCTGAGATAAGCTGCAAAATCAAGGGTATCAGTGGCTTCTCCTTTGTAGAGCTCTTCATGAATAAGGGCCATTGAAGTTATACGGTTCTGGCTCTCCCTGAAGGCTTCAAGTATTTTTGTATCCCTGAACCTTTCAGTTTCGAGGCTGAGCAGGGAAGAGATTACCTGCAGGTTATTCTTGATCCTGTGGTGTATTTCTTTTATCCTGAATTTTTCCATTTTCTCCATGGCTTCTTCAGCCATTTTGCGTTCAGTGATATCCTGAATTGTCCCTTTCATCCGGATAGGGGTATTTTTCTCATCAAAAATAACTTCGCCGTGTGCATGAACTGTACGCTTAACCCCTTCAGATGAAATTATCCTGTAATCAATATCATAGGGATTTCCTTTCAAAGATCTTTTAACGGCATTATCAACATGTTTTCGATCGTCAGGGTGCACGTAACTTAAATAGATATCATAAGTTTTCCTGGATTCTTGCGGATTACGCCCGAGAATACGAAACAGTTCATCAGACCAGTATGCTTCACCGGTTACAAGGTCCCAGTCCCAGTTTCCAATATGGGCCATTTTTTGAGCTTCAGCAAGCCTTTCTTTGCTTTCTTTTAATGAGTGATATGCCTGTTCCAGCTGGCCTGTCCGTTCTTCAATCAGTTCTTCCAGATTGTCGAGGGTTTCTTTCAACTTAGCTTCTGCTTCTTTTATATCTGTAATATCACGGGAAATTGCAAGAACGGAGATAACTTCCCCATCAACAAACTCCGGTACTATTCGTGTATTAAAGTAGTATTCTTTTCCTTGAGGTGATTTATACTGGAATTCCATTGTTTCGGGCTTTCCGGTAGCAAAAACATTCTGATGATGTTCTTCCCAGAATTTCACTATCTTTGGATCTGCTCCCAGTTCCCCATGAGATTTCCCGATGATTTTTTCTTGAGGATAACCATAAGTCTCCTCCGCGGCAGGATTCACATACAAATAGCGGTTTTGTCCATCATATCGGGCAATTAAGTCAGGAGAATTCTCAGCCAGTGTACGGAAACGTCCCTCGCTCTTCCGCAGCGCATCCACAAGGGCATCTCGTTCCGACAGCGATTGGGCCAGCTTGAAATTGCTGTAGCTTAGCTGTGAGAACATGTGGGCAAGCTTCATGAAGAATGTCATTCCTGTGTTTACAGCCTCCCTGCTCAAGTGCGGAACTTTTTCAAGTGCTGCTATGTATTCCTTCTCATTAAAGCCGTATTTCCTGGCCTGAGACCGGAAAAGTTCATAGTCCAGAGGCTCGTCATCAAAAAAGAACTGGCCTGAAAAAACATTGCCGACATGCTGGCCGCCCACGATGAGAGGGGTTGCTATGTCCCACATATTGTTCTTACACCTGTATAGCCTGAACTCTCCCGGAGCAACTCCCGCAGACAGCTTTGTGTCGCTTTCTATGCAGTACT
Organism: uncultured Methanosarcinales archaeon; assembly: GCA_964434965.1. Taxonomy (GTDB): domain Archaea; phylum Halobacteriota; class Methanosarcinia; order Methanosarcinales; family Methanosarcinaceae; genus Methanosarcina. The sequence goes on along the minus strand of CAYSWX010000009.1, from coordinate 35,371 downwards.
TGCAGGCTTCGGGGTGAACCCTGTGAAATCTGATGCAGATATCCTGCCATCCGACACCCACCAGAAAATTGCCTTTGAGATCCCCAAGGCTCATGGGAATGTGAGCAAGCTTATAGAAATCGTCCATTAGAGACTGAATCGCAGGGGCATCAACAATTTCTGAAAGTTCCATGTTAGCCAGCCCTCGGGCAGGCGAGAGAATGTTCTCCAGCTTTGGCCTGATGCGCTGACCACTCAGGCACAGTACTTCATCTGCCCGATTTTTTGTGGCTTGAATATCTGCTTCTTCCGGCTTTTTGCTTCTGGAACTTTCTATCAGCTCCCAATTTCCTTCTCTGTTGACCAGAGTAAACTTATGGTTAGCGACCGCATCGATCATCATGGTTGCATCGAGCCTATTGAGGGGATAGTTGCACAGGGATATCATCCGGCTGCTTCTGACGGCAAGATCCAGTTTTACTTCATAATCAATAAAATCTTTCCAATCTTTTTTTTCAGGCCAGAAAATGTTTTCACTCAGCCTCAACCCGTCATAGCCACCTTCCAGAGCCCTGTTGAGTTTTTCAACCCATGTGCTTAAAACTCTCTCCGAATCGAATACACCTTCCGAATCACGTACACTCTCTTCAGAATTGACCATGTCCTCTTTGTGTGGAATAATTTCAATTTGCCCTTTCTCCAGATAAGCATCAATGTCAGGAACATCCTTCTTCAGGGCTTCTTTTGTCTCTTCCACTTCCAGAGGTTGCGATGTAATCCAGATACAAAGTTCATTATTTTCGAGCCCAGCTTTGAAGTAGGGGACAAGTATGTCCATCAAATCTTCCTTCGTCTGATAGAACTGGCAAAAGTGTGTTCCCCAGCGAATATCACCAACAATATCAATACCAGATTTTCTCAGTTTTTCTGTCATTCCATTCTCCAAAACATCAAAAATAATTTTCTGAGAACCTATCTTCCTGTCACCTATTAACTCATATCCGCAGGTTTTTATAAAATCCAAGATATATAGGATTTGCGTAGCTGGCAATCTGCAGTCAACTGCATAAAACCTGGGTACAGAGAAAAGATATCTGAAACAGACCAAACAAACCTGAAACGACTTTTTGCCCGGTTATTTTTCAGGTGGTTATTTCTTGCCTTGCCGCCTCTAACCTGTTTTGCCTGTAAAACTTACTTTCTTCCGCAAAACTCATTTCGTGCTTCCACCAGGGCTTTCAGGTTCCTAAGTGGGGTTTCCGGAGCAAGCCCACAGCCCGGAGCAAGAATGTCAACCCCGCTTTCGAGGCATCTGAAAGCTTCTTTTTTCACATCTTTACGGCTTCCCTTTAAAAGACCCCTGGACGTCGAAACGCTGCCGATTACCGCAACGCCGGATTCATGGGCAGTCTCTATGGCGGTTTTAAGGTCCTTTATGCCTTCTTCAAGGCTAAGCCCGTCAAACCCGCATTCTGCCATGTCATAAATTATACTGTCAGCAGCTCCGCAGATATGGATCACACTCTTCCCGTCCCCAAGAGCTTTAGGGATTCTTGCCAGGCCCGGTTTTATCAGTGCCCTGAAGGCATCAGGGGAAATCATGTCCGGAGAAGAGACAGAATCTGTGATGACCACCACATCGGCTCCCCTTTTCAGGCACTCACGGGCATACACTATGCAGGTGTCGGTGCAGAGGTCGATAAGCCTGGTTACGATATGAGGCCTTTTGATTGTCCACTTCAGAAAGCGGGTCATTCCGCAGAGGCAGGTCGCAAGGTCTGCCGGCCCTTCCATGCCCACAATTAGTGGAAGGTTCAAACCGGCTTTTTCCCGGAGGATTTCCGTAGCTTTCAGGACAGCAGGGATCCTGCCCCTTTCAAGGAGGTCAGCGGGCAGTTCGGGAACCACTGAAGAACTGTCCGGGGGGCCACGGAGCACAGCCGGAGATCTGGTTTTCGTTCCGGGGTCAATCATGCATCCAAGGGCTTCTCCAAGTACAGCCATATCAAAGGGGTACCTGAGGGTTTCAAAAGAAGCATTGACGTACTGGGAAAAAGCAAGCACTGCCATCTTTTCAGGCTGGCTGTCAGCCTCAGGGCGTGACGCCCCGCTCAGGTCCATAAGCTCGAGTACAGGCGCGTTTGTGAAGGTGCCAACAGGTATCTGAGCAGGAGTTTTTCCTTCGAGGGTTCTGATAATCTCTGTCCTGAAGTTCGGTTTTTCCATAAAAGTGACCCCGGATCATTATCTCGGATTATTGTCTTTTGCTTTGCTGGAGCTATTTGCTGTACTACTATTATACTGTCTACTATCTACTGTACTATTATGCTACAACTTTTTCCGTTGTTTTCAACCCTGTTTGCTGCGGCTTCTTCAGGGTCGCGCCTTATTATATAAAAATCAAATTGCTCTGCAGCTATACAGTGTTAAAGATAGTGCAATTTTTATCTAATTGTCTGGCATTTATTCATTGAGTTGAGATTATACTATTATTACTGAATATCGGGTTTTAGGGGAGAAATTTTTGTAGTTTAAGGGAGGATTCTCGGAATAAAACATTTAATTGAAAGATTTATATATTAAAACTCTGAAAAAATAACAGAAATCAGGGAATCGGAAAAGTCATCGCAACACTTATACGTGTCTTATGACATTTACTCGCAGGTTCAGATGATGAAAGCAGTACTTGGATTAGAAGATGGAACAGTTATTAAGGGCACCGGTTTTGGTGCCGAAAGCACAGCTTGCGGCGAACTTGTTTTTACCACTCAATTCACAGGATATGAGGAGGCTCTGACTGACCCTTCCTATAAGGGCCAGATTTTAATGTTCACCTACCCTCTGATAGGGAATTACGGTGTCAGTGGGGAGCGTTTCCAGTCCGACAACATTCACTCGGAGGGGCTTGTTGTCAGGGAAGCCTGCAAAAAACCATATCATTACAAATCCACCCGTTCTATCCACAAATTTTTAGAGGATGAAGGGAAACCAGGGATCGAAGGTGTGGACACCCGTATGCTCACCATAAGGGCAAGGGAGCACGGGACCATGCGTGCAGCCCTGATCACTGGCAGTGATGATGGGGAAGAAGCCGTGGAGATGGCAAGGAATTTTCCGCAGATAACGGACGAAGAGCTTATTGCAAGTGTAACATGCAAGGAGCCCCACTTCATACCCGGAGCCGCAGGCGCCTGGAAAGGCAGCGGCAAACCCAAACATGCAGTTGTGGTTGACCTCGGCATAAAGCGCAACATCATAAACAACCTGTATAAAAGGGGAATTGACCTTACACTGGTCCCTGCAACCACAAAACCGAAGGAAATTGCAGGTTATGAGCCAGACCTCCTTTTTATCTCAAACGGGCCAGGAAACCCGGAAAATGCAACAGATGCAATTAATGCCGTGAAGGCTTTTGCAGGTACAATTCCGGTTTGCGGGATCTGTTTTGGGCACCAGATTATCTCCCTTGCAATGGGAGCCAGGACTTACAAGCTTAAGTTCGGGCACAGGGGAGGAAACCAGCCGGTAAAAGACCTTATTGAGAATAAGATTTTCATAAGCTCCCAGAACCACGGATATGCAGTGGATGCAGATTCCCTTGAGGGAACAGGGCTCTATGTAAAGTACCTGAACGCAAACGACAAAACCGTTGAAGGGGTCTCCCATAAAGACCTGGACATTTTCAGTGTGCAGTTTCACCCTGAAGCCCAGGCAGGTCCGCTGGATACCGAGGAGACGTTCTTTGGCAAGGTCGTAAAGGTTCTCGGAGGGGATATCTGATGCCAAAACGTGAAGACATAAAGAAAGTTTTGCTTATAGGTTCAGGGCCGATCACAATCGGGCAGGCTGCAGAGTTTGACTTCTCCGGAAGCCAGGCGTGCAGGTCCTTAAAAGAAGAAGGCGTGCAGGTTGTGCTTGTAAACTCAAACCCTGCAACCATTATGACAGATCCCGAAATGGCGGACTCGGTCTATATCGAGCCCCTCGATGCAAAGATTATAGAAAAAATCATTGAGAAAGAACGCCCTGACGGGATAATTGCAGGTATTGGAGGCCAGACCGGCCTTAACATCACCAGTGAACTTGCAGAAATGGGCGTTTTTGAGAAATATGGTGTCAAGATCCTCGGAACTCCTGTTGAAGCCATCAAAAATACGGAAGACAGAGAACTCTTTAAGGAGACCATGCTCAGGATAGGGGAAAAAGTTCCTCTGAGTAAGGCAGTCCACTCTTTAAAAGAAGCCGAAGAGGTTGTTGAAGAACTCGGCCTCCCCCTTATAATCCGTCCGGCTTACACCCTTGGTGGAGCTGGCGGTGGAATTGCCCGCACAAAAGAAGAACTCCTTGAGATCACAGAACGCGGGCTCAGGCGCAGCCGCATCAACCAGGTGCTCATAGAAGAAAGCGTTCTCGGCTGGGCAGAAGTCGAGTACGAGGTCATGAGGGATGAAAACGACACCTGTATCGTGATCTGTAACATGGAAAACATCGACCCCATGGGCGTCCACACAGGAGAATCGGCAGTAGTTGCCCCATCCCAGACCCTGACCGATGCAGAGCACCAGATGCTCAGGAGTGCCTCTATTAAGATCATCCGTGCCCTCAAGATTGAAGGAGGGTGCAACATCCAGTACGCCTTAAAAGAAGGCGACTACCGCATTGTCGAGGTAAACCCGAGGGTTTCCAGGTCTTCAGCCCTTGCGTCCAAAGCAACAGGCTACCCGATTGCCCGTGTAACCGCAAAGATTGCAATCGGAATGACCCTTGACGAAATCATAAACAGCGTCACAAAGAGCACACCTGCCTCTTTTGAGCCGGCTCTTGACTATGTGATCACAAAGATCCCGAGGTGGCCTTTTGACAAGTTTACCACCGCAGACAAGACCCTGACCACAGCCATGAAAAGCACGGGAGAAATCATGGCAATAGGCAGGACAATTGAAGAGTCCCTCCTGAAGGCTTTTAAGTCTCTTGACATTGATAGCCAGCTAGGGGTAAAACGGTGGGACGAGCCAGAAATCAAAACCCTCCTCAAGACACCTACAAGCGAACGCCTTTTTGTTATCTTCCACGCGCTTGAGAGGGGAATGTCTGTAAAGGAAATTTCCGAACTTACGAGCATCAACCCCTTCTTCATCTCAAAGATAAAGAGGATCGTTGATATGGAAAAGCGCATCAGGACAGAAGAACTGACTCCTGAGTTCCTGCTCGAAGTAAAGAGGATGGGATTCCCTGACAGCCGCCTTGCAGAGCTGACCGGAAAAACAAGGCAGCAGATAAGCGACCTCAGGCACGAAGCAGGAATTCTTGCTACCTTTAAGATGGTTGACACCTGTGCAGCCGAATTCCAGGCAGCAACTCCTTATTACTATTCCACTTACGAAGATACCTGCGAGACAAACTCCTCAGACAAAAAGAAGATCCTCATCCTCGGTGCAGGACCTATCAGGATTGGGCAGGGCATTGAGTTCGACTACTGTACTGTCCATGCAGTAACCGCACTCAGGGAAGAGGGTATAGAGACCCACATCATTAACAACAACCCTGAAACCGTATCAACTGACTTTGATACCTCGGACAAGCTCTTTTTTGAACCCCTCACAATGGAATACGTAATGAACGTAATCGAACGTGAGAGGCCGGACGGTGTCCTTGTGCAGTTCGGAGGCCAGACCTCGGTTAACCTTGCACTCCCCCTGAAAAAGGAATTGCAGCGCAGGACAGACCTCGACACCGTGATCATGGGGACAGACCCAGAAGACATGGACCTTGCCGAAGACAGGGAAAAGTTCTACCTCCTTATGCAGAAACTCGGAGTCCCGCAGCCTGAAGGAGGTTATGCAACTTCACAGCAGGAAGCAATCAAGGTTGCACAGAGGATCGGTTTCCCTGTACTTGTGCGCCCCTCTTACGTGCTCGGCGGCAGGGCAATGGAAATTGTCTATGACGAAATCGACCTCGAACGCTACATGAAAGAGGCAGTAAGGGTATCTCCGGAACACCCAATCCTTATAGACGACTTCCTTGAAGCCGCCTGCGAAATCGACGTGGATGCGGTCTGCGACCAGAAAGAAGTGCTTATTGGCGCAATCATGGAGCACATCGAGGAAGCAGGTGTCCACTCAGGAGACTCAGCCTGTGTAATCCCACCCCAGTCGCTCTCTGAAGACGTACTTGCTCAGGTAAGGGACTATACAAGGAAGATCGCTCTTGGACTGAGGGTTAAAGGTCTGATCAACATCCAGATGGCAGAAAAAGGTGGAAAGGTTTTTGTTCTGGAAGCAAACCCGCGTTCAAGCAGGACAATTCCCTTCGTCTCAAAAGCAGTCGGAATCCCTCTTGCAAAGATTGCAGCCAAAGTGATTGCAGGGCACAGCTTAAAGGAACTCGGATACACTGACGAGCCAAAGCCCAAACATGTCTCGATTAAAGAGGTCCTCCTGCCCTTTGACAAGCTCCCCGGAGCAGACCCTGTCCTCGGACCAGAAATGAAGAGTACGGGAGAAGTCATGGGTGTTGACTACGATTTCGGAAGGGCATACTATAAGGCAGAACTTGCAGCCGATAACCTCCTCCCTCTTACAGGAAAGGTCTTCCTCTCAATAAGAAACGCCGACAAGCCCGAGCTTGTGGAAGCCGCCAGGAAACTGCAGGCAGCAGGCCTTGAACTCATGGGCACAAGGGGAACTGTGAACTACCTTGCACAGCACGGCATCTTCATGGACACAGTTAAGAAAGTGCACGACGGAAGCCCGAACGTTATTGATATGATGCGCAGGGATGAAGTCGACCTCATCATTAACACCCCCACAAACAAGATGTCACGCAGGGACGGCTACAGGATCAGGCGTGCGGCTGTCGACTTCAAAGTCCCGTACATCACCACGATCCAGGCAGCGGTTGCAGCGGCTGATGCTATTGAGACTATGAAGAACGGAAAGGACCTTACTATCAAATCCATCAACGAATACCACAAAGAGATGGAGCAGAAAGAACAGTAAGGTAAAGAAAAACCGCAAGTAAAGTACTGCTTAAAAAAAACCGCTGTGCAAGCGGAAAATTTAATTGTGAATTCAGCCGGCAGGGTGGCTTTCCATCCTCCGGAAAATTTTCCATCCTCCGGAAAAATAAGATTAATTTTTAAATCTACCAGCCGTTAGCTGTCAAATTTATAAGGATTAAAAGTACTGCTACCAAAATTATTAAACTTATTAAACTTATTAATCCATCAATATATCAATCCATACATATCAATCCATTAGCCGGCCCACAATCCATTAGCCGGTCCAATACATTAGCATGTCATTCAATTGACACGCCAATCGTTTTGGTTCTAATCACATATCCATTAAACAAGGGGTAGTAAAAGCATGGTAAAGAAAGTTGCACTTGCATATTCCGGTGGGCTTGACACCTCAGTGTGCATCCCCATCCTCAAGGAAAAGTACGGTTACGATGAAGTAATTACAATCTCGGTAGATGTCGGCCAGCCCGAAGAAGAGATCAAGAAGGCTGATGCAAAAGCCGAGAAGATCAGCAACAAGCACTACACGATCGACGCAAAGGAAGAGTTCGTAAAAGACTACATCTTCCCCCTGATAAAAGCCAACGGCAGCTATGAAGGCTATGTCATGGGCACATCCGTAGCCCGCCCGCTGATCGCCAAAAAAGTGGTTGAAGCCGCCAGGAAAGAAGGTGCAGTTGCCCTTGCCCATGGCTGCACTGGAAAAGGAAACGACCAGCTCCGCTTCGAAGCCGTCTTCCGCCAGACCGACATGGACGTTATCGCCCCGATGAGGGAGATGAACCTGACCCGCGAGTGGGAAATCAACTACGCAAAAGAGCACGGAATCCCTGTTGAAGCTACAAAGTCCAAGCCCTGGAGCGTTGACGAAAACATCTGGAGCCGCAGCATCGAAGGCGGAAGGCTTGAAGACCCCTCCTTTGTCCCGCCGGAAGAGATCTTTGAGTGGACCAGATCCGCAGAAGATGCCCCGAACGAGCCGAGGATCGTTGACATCGACTTTGAAGCCGGTGTCCCTGTCGCCCTTGACGGCAAAAAGCTCGGCGGCTACGCCCTTGTCAAGAAGATGAACGAAATTGCAGGCGAGAACGGCGTCGGCAGGACAGATATGATAGAAGACCGCGTGCTCGGCTTAAAAGCCCGTGAGAACTACGAGCATCCGGCTGCAACCGTACTCCTCGCAGCCCACGCAGACCTTGAGAAACTCGTCCTGACCCGCGGGGAACTGAAGTTCAAGAAGATCGTTGAAGAGCAGTGGTCCGAACTTGCCTACTATGGCCTTGTAGATGAACCCCTCTATGCCGACCTCAACGCCTTTATCGACAAGTCCCAGGAAAGGGTCACAGGCACAGTGAAAGTGAAGCTCTACAAAGGTGCACTTACTATCCTTGCCCGCAGCTCGCCAAATGCCCTGTATTCCGAAGACCTGGTCTCGTTTGACAGCCAGACCATTGACCAGAAGGATGCAGAAGGCTTTGCGAAGTATCACGGTTTTCAGGCGAGGATGTACCAGAAGGTTATGAAGAAATAAAATTTGTGAGTTTTAACCTGTCTTTTGATTCTCAGGAGGCAGGATCATTTATCTTTTTTAATTTTTATTTAGTTGTTTGAATTTTTAAATTGTTCTCTTTTCCCAAAATTCAAGAGTAAACTGTAGACTAAAAAGAAACAGTTTTAAACTTAAAATTTATAGGATTTCTGGTGTCTGGCAGTTGATCGATCAAGAGAAAATTCACAATCAATGCTTCAGCGATGATCCAGAAGAACGTGTCAAAGCATTGGAGCAATTAAGAGATAATTTTTTAATTTTGCCAGATAAACAAAAGTTGTTCCATGACTTGTATAGACTAATTTATGATAGAGATTTTAGTGTGAGGTCTAGAGCTATTTCTGCTCTTGGTTCTGTGATTTTTCAAGTGTCAGATAAACAACAGACATCGGACTATTTACATGGATTAATTACTCACGAAGATACACAGGTAATTTATGGCAAAATCCATGAACTTAGCTTAATTCGTTACCAAGTACCAAAAAAACAATTGACACCAGCCGATTTATTTATACTTAATTTGATAAATCTAAATGAGATTCGCAGTCAATGTCTTAGCAAAGATTCAAACGAACGTAGAGTAGCATTAAATTATCTAATAGAATATTTTTTATTATTGCCAGATAAAAAGCAAGCTTGGAACGACTTAATTAAACTGGCAAATGACGAAGATGACTCCGTTAGTTTCCATGCTGTCAATTCTCTCGCTCTTGTATTTCCTTATATTTCAGATAAGCAGCAGGCATGGAATGACTTAATTAAACTCTTCGCTGACATAAACTTTCATAGCAACTTTTTTCTTGCCAAAACTCTTATTTCTGTATTTTCCGATGTTCCAGACAAGCAAAAAGTATGGGACGATTTAATAAAACTAGTTTCTTTTGGAAATTTTCCTGAAAGATCAATTTATCATAATCTTATCACTGTAATTTTCTACGTACCAGACAAGCAAAAGGTATGGAGTGACTTGGTTAATCTAACTAATGATAAATTTGTAAGTATGGTGATCTTTCGCACTCTTCATTTTGCGTTTCTCATTGTACCAGAAAAGCAAGAGGCATGGAATGATCTGATTAAACTGGCTAGTAAAGACTACTTTATAGACATTAGGCTTCTAGAAGTCATTAGATTTGCTTATCCGAATGTACCGGACAAGAAAATAGCATGGAATGACTTGATTAAACTGGCTCATAAAGACAATTATATGAAATTTCAGCTCTTTGAAATTACTGATTTTGCATTTCCTTATATGCCAGATAAGGAAAAAGCTTGTAACAATTTGATCAAATTAACTGATGATAATGACTCTTATATCAGATCTAGAGCCACCTACTCTTTAGGTTCCGTATATTCTCATGTGCCGGACAAAAAACTAATATGGAATTATCTGATCGAACTCTCTAATGATAAGGAAAGCAGGGTTAGAGCCTATGCATATCATTCACTTGGAAAGATTGCGATATTCAAGGCTTCTCAAGCACAAAATGAAGATGACTACAAAAAAGAATTGGAAAAAGCTATTTTGTTTTTCGAAAAGTCATTAAGTGAATACCCTGATACAATTGATAACCCTTCTAAATTTTGTCTTCCTTTGTACAAATCATTTCACTTAATAATTTTTAAAAGGCAGGAAGAAGCAAAAGGGGAAGTTAAGAGGTATCTATTAGAGGCGAAAAGTGCCAGATTGGGATCAAAAAGTAAGGCAATGCTTTTAGAAGTTGTTGAAAACCTCGAAAATGCATTAAAGGAAGTTCAAAATCTGGAAAATCTAGACTTGGAAACTATGAAAAGTGAACTTAACAATTATAGAAAATACTGTAACCGTGCGGCAGAAATAATGATAAATGCTAATGAGGCGACACCATCTGCTACAAAAGTACTAAGTAAAGGTCTGCCTATCCTTAATAAAAAACTAAAATCCCTTCTCAAAGAAATCCAAGAAAAAGCAAAGACGGCATGCCGGGAATCTCAAGGTACTGATACGGAAGAAATTGCATGCGCTGTCAGTCGAGAAGTTCAGAAATGGGAAATTGGTAGTCAGGAAGAAATGAGCTGGTATGTGGAAAATCTGATTTTTACTTTTGAATCAACTATCCCGAGAACACCTAAAAATCAGCATGTCTTTGACAGAATTCGCCAGATAAGAGAAGAAAGGGACGTTATAAGACAATACGCAATAGTTTGTACTATTATTCCTTTGATACCACTTCTATCCATGGATGAAAAGATAACAAACATGGAACAAGGGATTTCTGACCTTAAAAAAGGTTTAGGTGAAGTCAATGAAAACACAGTTGTAATCATTAAAAAGCTAGATGAGATTCAGGAAGAATTAAAAGAAGGTTTTGAAAAGTTAGATAAACTTTCCGTTAAAGTTGGGGGGAAAGAAGGAAAAAATATAAAGATCTTTTCAGAAAAGCTTCTTGAAATGACGAAAAAAGGAGATTCTAAATCTATAGAACATTTCCTCGAAGAATTACTCAAAGATGAAAGCGCATTAATCAAAGAAATAGATAGTTCTTCTGCACCTGAAAATGAAAAGGAAGAATCGAAACGAAGTATATCTAAGCTCAGATCACTACTAGAGAAAGTAAAAAATCCCACAAAGGCATTTGGGAAAGATGTAGCTAAAGAGATAGTCGTCGGTTATGCCGCTAAAGGAATTATAGATCTCGTTATACCAATGATGTTTTTGGCTGTTTTTGGGGTTCCGATACCGTCTCATATTACAGATATTTTGGCAATAGTCACAAAGGAATTAAAAGAATAATTTCACAAAGCACTTATCCTAAAAACTGCAGTTCTTTAAAATTGTCAATTATTTCATTTGTTTTAAATCCTATTAATTATTTTTCTTGTACTTGAGAAAAAAATTATTGTTGAGGCTCATACAAAAGATTTGATTGAGTCAATGCCAAAATTCCAAATATCTTTAACTAATTCTCTAACATACGCAACTTATTAAAGATTAAACCTTTTTTAGGAAACGTATGGAATAATAAAACAAAATGATAATTGTTTTAAATCTTGAAGCATTTAGAAATTTGGTGTAGTTTATTGGTAGAGCAGGAAGAGGTACATCGAAAATGTTTTAGTGCTGATCCTAAAGATCGTATAGAGGCTCTTAAAGATATTAGACATCGTTTTAATTCATTCCCTGATAGACAGAGAGCTTGGAATGACTTAATCAATTTAACATGTGATGACGATCCTTCAGTAAACTCAAATGCAGCATCTATTTTGAGTACCATTTTTCTTCATGTACCAGATAAAGAGATTGCTTGGGTAGATTTACACAGATTAGTAACAGATAAGTCTACTTCTGTCCGTAAAAATGTGGCTTTAGCTATCGGATTTAACTTTTCTCACATAGTAGATAAGAAACAAGCTTGGGAAGATTTACATAACTTATCTTTAGATGAAAATAGCTCAGTCCGTAAATGTGTAGCTTCTGCCATAGGTGCCTCCTTCGCCCAGATTACTGATAAAGAGAGTACTTGGATAGATTTGTATAGACTATCAAATGATGAAAATAAATCTGTGCGCAGTTCTGCTATAGCTTCTATAGTATCAGTTTTTCCTCACATTCCGAATAAGGAACAAGCTTGGGAAGTTTTACATGGGTTAACAAATAGTGAAGATAGTTTTAAACGTAATTGTGGGGCTTTAGCTCTTGGATCCGTTTTCTCACATCTTTTTAATAAACAAGAGCTAGTGGAAGATTTATTGAGACTCTCTGCTGATGAAGATAGAAGTGTGAGAATGAATGCGAATCACTCTCTAGGAAAAATATCCATACTTAAAGCGTCTCAAGAAAATAACCCTGAAGATTACAGAAAGGAACTGGAAAGAGCCATTATTTATTTTGAACAAGCTTCCAAAGAACCAATAAAACCTAATCCCGCAGAATTTTGTCTTCCATTTTATCGTTCATTCCATGCCATACTTTTTGAAAGAGAAGAAGCAAGAGAAGAACTAGACAAATGCCTTGCAGAAACTAAAGAAGTAACTAGAGGATCTAAAAGAAGAGAGCTACTTTTTGAAGCAGTAAAAAATCTATCAAATGCTTTAAAAGAAGTTCAAAAGCTCGAAGACTTGGATCTCGAGGCAAAAAAAGAAGAGCTTAACTTCTATAGGAAATACTGCGATCGTGCAGCAGAGTTAATGAGAGATACTGAAGAGGCAGCACCTTTTGCGACAGCAACAATAAGAAAGGGCCTTCCAATTCTCGACCGAAAAATAAAATCCCTCCTCGAAGAAATCCAAGAGAAAGCAAAGAACGCTTGCCGGGAATCTCAAGGTACTGATAACAAAGAAATTGCAATTGCTGTAAATAAAGAGGTTCAAAAGTGGGAACTTTGTAGTCAAGAAGAAATGACAGAAAAAATCGAGGAGCTACTTCTTGTTCTTGAGTCAAAAATACCAAATGTTCCTGAAAATGAGGAAGTTCTTTCACAAATAAAAAGAATGAGGATAGAAAAAGAAATCTCAAAACAATATAAAATTCTATCTTATGTAATTTCATTAATTCCACTGGTACAAACAGAAGTAAATGCAATTAGAGAAGAGACAATAACGCAAAATAAAATTCGAGAAAAAGCAAAAAAGGAAAATAAAGTATCTATAACGTTAAATTATAAATTGAGTACATTCACTCTGTTATCTCTCGCTATATGCGCAATACTAATTGAGTTTAATATAATACTAAGTAACAAGGAATGGATTTTACTCATAATTATAATTTCTTTACTTTATTTTGTTGGCTTGAAATTCGGAATCTGGAGGGATTGAAACGGTATCTAAAATAGATATTTCAACAGCTCTCCAAATATTAGTTTTTGGTGGAATCACCGTAAGTGCTCCAAAAATAATTAGTTCTCTTGACAAAGATACCCTGTCGTTATGGATATGTATTCTGTTACTTTTTGGAATACTCCTTAACAATTTAGATAACAAAATAAAAGAACTAGATATTAAGATACAAAGCTTTGATATTAAAATCAAGCACCTTGAAGATACTTCTAAAGTTCCAAATGATACTGATAATCATGAACTTATGAAAATAAGTCTGCAACTCGAAAATTTAATGTTAACTCTACAAGGAAGAAAATAAATTCTTACTTTAATTTAAACTCGCATTTTATATCTTCAGGATATACATAACCAGATGAATGTAAAAGATTCCCAATAAAAAAATTCTGAATTATTTAGTCAATGTTATAAGACTTATTCATTAGCTATAAAACTTCACAGAAGGTATGGTAAAAGGGTTTTTACGACATTAAAATAGTCTCGGAAAAAATATATCGATTAAAAAAACTTGTTTATCCTGCGAAGTGCCCTTTATAGAAATCCAAGAATCACAAGTTTTTCAATTTTACTTTCCTTAACATTACCTTAACAAATGTATTCGGGGTAGATTTAAGCAGACCGCCGGCAGGAAAAATATATTTCAATTGAATTGCTAATGGGCGAAGATTTTTCATTTTGTATTCGGCGGTCCAGTTTTGGATACTTCTGAATATTTAAAACTGGGGAAATGGTTAAAAATGTATTATAATAAAGACACTCAATTTCAGATTCTAATGAGTTCATGCCTATTTATCTGAATTTTAAATTGCCATATCTGTCTCAGAATCAGGAGTTTATAATAGGTAATACCCATTTTACCAAAATTGTGAGAATAGCAAATATAATAATAAGCCAAATTACCCAACCGGGTAAGTTTTCGGGTGTGTCAACCATAATAACAGATATTTCAGAATCATATAAAAAGACATATAGATGGATGACTCCAACTTACCTTTTTTGAATTAATTTTGAGTTCTTGGAAAGGATAAAGAAAAATTTTCACCTCTTATTAAGCGATCCGTTTTCTGGCTACTTTCTTTAGTCTATAATTAACTTGGAAAAGTCCCTTAAATCAGAAAATTTCCCCACGAAGAAAAAGAATCGATTAATATAAAGAAGCCCTGCAAAGTGCCCCTTAAAAGCTGCAAAAATCACAGGTTTTTCAATTTCACTTTTCTTAACATTATATCAACAAACTTATTCGGGGTAGATTTAAGCAGACCGCCGGCAGGAAAAATATATTTCAATTGAATTGTTGATAGGGGCAGATTTTTCATTTATCAATTGGAGGTCCAGTTTTGGATATTTCCTATGAAAAAAAAGATTCAGTTGACGGGTTTTCACCTTAATTCGAAAACAGCCACGCTAGTCACAAAGAGATTGATGATTATTGAAAACAGCCCCGAAAAAATTTATCGATAGACATAAAAGTGATTGGTCTGTAAAAGGTTAATTTTCAATCTGCAAAAGCTCTGGACTAAGAAAAGTATATTCCGGATCTAAGCTGTATTAAAAAAGTGGAAAAGAAATAAGTGTTAATGTAACTCAGTTACACAAACAACACTTAGTATCTGCGGTTTTCTCTGGGTGTCCTGTGGTTAGGAAGACACTCTCTGCAGTAAACCGGTCTTTCTGGATCAGGTTTGAAAGGTACTTCGGTTTCAACACCACAATCAGAACAGGTTGTCTTGTGCATTTCTCTGGGAGCGCCAAAATTAGAATTTCCTCTGAAGTTTCTGTCATTAAAAGCCATTTATGTTTCACCTTGGTTTTAGTTGTTGGTTAATTGTTTGAAAATAAGATTGTATAGAGCTCTTTGATTAAAAACAAAAATGAGTTTTTAATAACAGATGATTATACGTCTCTTTATTTATCAACACATATACATAGCACTTAATATATATAAATATTTTTATGAAAATTGGCCATATTCCTCAAATGAGAACATTTTCTAGATATAGCTTGCAAAGGAGATAACAGCCTATTTTCTGATAGTTCCTGAAAACAGAGTTGATTAAGTTTTTCACTATTAAAACTTATGAGGTATGTAAATAAGTCATCGTCTATAGAACCTTGCCAACAGAGATGCGCTTCTGCAGAAAAGTAAAATATGGATTTCAGGCATCTTTTTCAGACACCTTTGTTTTAGATACCTGTTATATAAGGCATCTTTATTCGATACCTTTTAATCAGTACTTAATGTAGCCTTTTCGCTCAAGCCATTCGACCTGGGGCCTTGTGTATTTCCAGGTTACTTCGGCTTTGGAGTCCTGGACTTCCCAGGGATTGGCTATGACAACATCGCCTTCGCGGATCCACATCCTCTTCTTTTTAGAGCCGGGAATCCTGCCCATGCGAACAACGCCATCCATACACTGAAGTGTTACCCTTTTCGAACCGAGTAAACTCGCAACCGTTGCCAGTACTTCATTTCTGTCCTTGCGGGGAATGCGTACCCTTGATACTTCAGGGGTATCTCCTGAGTTTACTGGTTTTGTAGATCCTAATCTTCTTTTTCTGACAGTGCTTCTGTAATTAGCCAGTTTAATTCCTCCTTAATATACATTTAGTATTTTTTTTATAAGTAAGTGGTTGAATAGTTCATACAGATCATCACTTCCGATTCCGTTTTGTTCTGATATTTCCTTTCTCATAAGGTGGAAATAAGTAACGAAACAAAGGGAATAAACCAAAAAACAAAAAGAAAAGATGAATCAGGCGTTAATGTAACCTTAATTACAAATTAACACCTGATGCAGATGATCTTAAAATTTCCTGTGGTTAGGAAGACATTCCCTACAATATACGGGTCTGCCTTCGGTGGGTTTGAACGGTACTTCAGTCTCAACACCGCAATCAGAACAGGTCACTTTTGTCATTTCCCTTGGTCCGCTGTTACCGCGGAAACCTCCGGAATTTCCCCTGAAATTTCTGTCATTAAAAGCCATTTTCGTTTCACCTCCGCTTTAGCGGATAAATATAGTATAAAAACAAGATTGTGTATACCCTTAGATTAAAAACAAAAATAGGTTTTTAATAACAGATTATACGTCTCTTTATTTTCAATGCATATACTATACAGTCAAATCATATAAGTGTGCCTATACAAATGGAAGCCCACTCTCTCAAATGAGAGAACTCTTTTTAGTGTGGTTTACGGAGAAGATAAGTTTACGGAGAAGATAACAAGCCATTTGCTGATATTATGCTTTTAAACTAGGATTGCTTGAAAAACTTCCACTTTCCTTTAAAAACGGGCACTTGAAAGCCAAAAGATCACTGAATTACATAATTGATTGGTCCTATAAAGTGCTTCTTCTCAAACTACAAAAGCCACAGGTAAAAAAAGTATATTTCGGATCTAGGGTAGACCTAAAAAAGTAAAAAATAAATAAGTGTTGATGTAACTCAATTACACGAATAACACTTAATATCTGCGGTTTTCTCTGGGTGTCCTGTGGTTAGGGAGACAATCCCTGCAATAAACTGGTCTTTCCGGGTCAGGTTTGAAAGGCACCTCTGTCTCAACATTACAGTCAGAACAGGTTGCTTTGTGCATTTCTCTGGGAGAGCCGAAATTAGAATTTCCTCTGAAGTTTCTGTCATTAAAAGCCATTTTTGTTTCACCTTTGTTTTAGTTGTTTGTTAATTGTTTGAAAATAAGATTGTATAGAGCTCTTTGATTAAAAACAAAAATTGGTTTTTAATAACAGATGATTATACGTCTCTTTATTTATCAACACACATACATCGCAGTTAAAATATATAAATCTGCCTATACAATAGGAGCACAACCACTCAGATGAAGACAAATTCTAAGTATGGTTTGCAGAGGAGATAATAACCTATTTTCGGAGAACTCCTGAAAATCGAATTCGGTTAACCGGTTTTAGCTTGAATCCGGAAAAACTCCCTCAGAGGAAAAGAATCGATTACTATAAAGAAGCCCTGCAAAGTGCCCCTTATAAAGCTGCAAAAGCTAGGAGCTAAGAAAAAAATATATTCTGAGTTAGGTCTATTTTTAAAAAAGTGGAAAAGAAATAAGTGTTGGCGTAAACTCAGTTAAACAAATAATATTTAGTATCTGTCTTGTCTGGGTTTCCTGTGCTTAGGAAGACATTCTCTACAGTAAACCGGTCTTTCTGGATCAGGTTTGAAAGGTACTTCGGTTTCAACACCACAATCAGAACAGGTTGTCTTGTACATTTCCCTGGGAGCCCCGAAATCTCCGCGGTTGCTGTCTCTTCTTCCCCTGAAGGGATTTCCTCTGTCATTAAAAGCCATTTTCGTTTCACTCTGGTTTTATTTATTAGTTATTACTGAAAAATAAGATTGTATACGACTCTTTGGTTAAAAACAAAATTGGTTTTTAACAACAGATTGCTATACATCTCTTTATTTTCAATATATATACATCCCCGTTATAATATATAAGTATACCTATAATTATAAAAATGTATTTTTTTTAAACAAAGAAAACTTTGTGGTCAGAGTTATGGAGCAGATAAAATGCTTGAAATCCCAATTCCGGCTGATTCTCCGATAAAGCAAAATTGTCAGCCCTGCAAAGTACCCATTCTAAATCTGCAAAACTTACGGGTTTTTCAATTTCACTTTTTTTTAAAAATGAACGAGGGGTAGATTTAAGCAGACCGCCGACAGGAAAAATATATTTTTATTGGTTTTCAGGAAAATTTTCATTTCGTATTCAGCCGTTCATTTTAGGATAGATCCAATGAAAACAAGATTCAGTTAACAGGTTTTTATATAATTTGAAAACAACCATTATAGTCAAAAAGATATTGACAACTCCTGGAAATAGTTTAGGAAAGAACATCTCGATAAGAACATCTCGATAAGAATAAAACTTACTGACCCGTAAAGATAATTCTCAATCTGTAAAGACTCTGGATTAAGAATAAAATATATTCCAAGTCTAAGTATATTTAAAAAAGTGGAAAAAAATAAGTGTTAATGTAACTCAGTTACACAAACTACACTTAGTATCTGCGGTTTTCTCTGGGTGTCCTGTGGTTAGGAAGACACTCTCTGCAGTAAACCGGTCTTTCTGGATCAGGTTTGAAAGGTACTTCGGTTTCAACACCACAATCAGAACAGGTTGTCTTGTGCATTTCTCTGGGAGCGCCAAAATTAGAATTTCCTCTGAAGTTTCTGTCATTAAAAGCCATTTATGTTTCACCTTGGTTTTAGTTGTTGGTTAATTGTTTGAAAATAAGATTGTATATAACTCTTTGATTAAAAACAAAAATTGGTTTTTAATAACAGGTTTTTATACTGCTCTTTATTTTTCAACACATATAGCTGGCACTTAAAATATATAAATCTATCTATGAATGGAATATACGGCGAAATTCATAAGACCTGCAAAGTGCCCCTTATAATATGAGCTGATCCCAAAACTCAAATTTTGCTTCTTTGGATCTCATATTTTAAGCAACCAATAGAGCTTAGGGATATAGCTCATAATATAATACTGAATAAATCACGGTTTTTTTAATTTCACTTTTCCTATCTTTATCTTAACAAAAACAGTGTAGCGAAAGTTCTGTAAATATGATTGACTCTGTATCCTTTTTCTTCACCACAAAAAAACAGGATGCTAGAGTCAATGGTTAATATAGTCTCATTTATAAAAGATTATCTTTTCTATCAGGAAGATGGAATTCGTCATTTAATTACGTGGTTTTTAAATCATGTAATGGAGGAGGAAGCCTTCCTCCGGACTGGTGCACAACGCCATGAGATGACTGATTCTCGGAAAGCCAGTAGAAATGGCTACAAACCCCGAACTCTTTTGACAAGGTATGGTGAACTTGACTTATTAAAGCCTCAATTCTGTGAGTTTCCTTTTGAAACTCAAGTATTTGAGAAATATCCATGTTGAAAAGGCCATCTTATTCGCTGTAACGGAGTCTTACCTGCAAGGTGTTTTCATCCGAAGGGTGGACAAGGTTATGACTTCTTTAGGAATTGAGCGAATCTCAGCCTCTTCTGTTTCCAGGATTACAAAAGAACTGAATGAAAAGGTTTCTGAATTCATGTCAAAACCAATCGAACAGAAAATCCCTTACCTGTTTATTGATGCAACTTATCCCAAAGTAAGAGATAGACTTCATTATGAAAACAAAACTCTCTTTATCGTTGTTGGGGCCAAGGATGACTGTTTACGTGAAATTATTGGAGTAAAATTGGCAGACAGTGAAGACTCTCTGTTCTGGAAAGATCTCTTCGAGGATCTGAAAGAAAGAGGATTAGGAGGTGTCAAGTTAATCGTTTCTGGTGGTCATAAAGGAATTCAGAAAGCAGTTAAAGAATCTTTTATTGGATCAGGCTGGAGATGTATCACGTACATTTGATAAGACAAGCTCTAAAAAAGGTCCCAAAAAAGAAACAGAAAGAAGTAGCAGAGAATATGATAGAAGCATTGGTAGACCTTCAAAAGTTACAGGAGTTGGTTTGAGAACTGGATAAGTTGGGATATAAAAGCGCATCTGATACACTTGAAAGTTTCCAGTATAATGTAATGAACTACATGCAGTTTCCACAGAGTCATTGGAGAAAAATAAAAACAACAAATATGATGGAGAGAACTAACAAGAGGATTAAAAGAAGAAGCAAGGTAGTATGGGCATTCCCTAATCAGAAACCAGTATTGAGACTGGTGGTATCAATACTGATCGATATTAATGAAGAATGGATTACAGGAAAGAAGTGTTGAAAAATAGAACAGTAATCAAAAAACAAGAGAAATAGGGTAGAGAGTAAATTTTACAGAAAAACTGTCACACTATTTCCTAAATATTGTTTCCTACTCATTTATATAGATTCAGACATTCAAACAAAGAATATAGTTAGGAATATAATATTAAAAATATATTAACTGATCAGAAGTTGTGTAGGGTTTCTAGGATCCATTTTTGAGGGCAAGAAAATTGGAAATGTATCTTGAGGATAGTTGATACTATCAAGAATTTGTAGGGTTTCTAGGATCCATTTTTGAGGGCAAGAAAATTGGAAATGTATCTTGA
>CAYSWX010000009.1:0-14819 GCA_964434965.1 uncultured Methanosarcinales archaeon | reverse complement strand
TGTAGGGTTTCTAGGATCCATTTTTGAGGGCAAGAAAATTGGAAATGTATCTTGAGGATAGTTGATACTATCAAGAATTTTAAAAGGCAATTCAGATAACACTTAAAGAATTGTAGAGCTCTATCTGATTTTCCTGCCGCTTATGCACACTGATTGCAGATAAAAGATTAGGTTGGAACTAGAAGGTAATTATGCTTAGCTTAGATAAATTTATACACTTAGTTAATGCTATAGTCTTCATTACAGCGACTGTATGCCTTTTAATCAAAAAAAAGCCGCTGAGAAGAATGGTCCGTAAGTCTCGAACCATATTCAGGGTCATATTAGCCAGCAATATCTTTTTCGCTGCCCTTCAATTATACTGCCTAATAAGCATAGATTCGGACATATGGGGCCAGTTTTATGACTGCCTGAGCATCATAGGACTGACTGCACTTATGATAGAAATTCTGCGGATGAAAGTTATAGCTGAATTGAGTCCAAACCCGATGAATATTCTGGTGATTGGAGCCCATCCAGATGACATGGAGATCGCCTGTGGAGGATCTCTCGCAAAGCTTTGCGACGCAGGGCACAATATATGGGGTCTGATCGTAAGCAGCGGAGAAATGGGGGGCAATAGTCCATCCAGGCTTAGAGAAGCAAAGAAAAGCGCTGAATTCTTAGGTCTAAGTCATCTTGAAATTATGGATTTTCCTGATACAAAACTGGATCATTTTATTTTAGATATTACCAAAAAAATCGAAATAATTGCAGACGAATTGAAACCGGATGTAGTATTTACACACTCAATTCACGATCTACATCAGGATCATAGATCAGTTCACCTTGCAACAATGCGTGCTTGCCGCAACCTGAACACGATATTATGCTATGAAAGCCCTTCCACTACCCATGACTTCCATCCAAATGTTTTCATTGATATCGAACCCTATATCGATATCAAAATAGAGAGTATCCGGGAGCATGAAGATCAAAATAAAAAGAGATATGTACAACCGGAGCAGGTCTTTGGGAAAGCTATCTTCCGAGGTACTCAAGCAAAATTGAGACAAGCAGAAGGCTTTGAAGCAATTCGAATTAATTTACCAATTTATTTACGTCTGTGATGATATGATATGAAGCGTAAATTTGAAAGAGCACATTATAAATTGGGTAAGAGGGACGTTTAATAATGAAGATTATGGTTACGGGTATTGGAGGACCAGCAGGTTGTAATGTTGCATCACTCCTTTTAGAAAGGGGGCATACCGTCATCGGTGTTGATATGCAGAGGATTTCACTTCCAGGAGTCAAAGTGCATAGGATTCCTCCTGCTTCACACCCATCGTTTTTGGAAAAACTATACACTCTTGCAGTTGAGGAGAGCATTCAACTGATAATTCCAACTGTGAGCGAGGAATTGCCAATCTTAGCCTCAGAATGGATAAAATGGAGTGATATCCCGGCAGTCATTGGCCAATATCAAGCAGTCTCCGATGCAGATGATAAATTTCTGACATATAAACGGCTTTTGAGCCATGGAGTATGCGTTCCCAAGTACTTACTGCCTTCACAGGTCTCTTCACCTGAGGATATCTCGCTCAAATTGGGATGGCCATGTCTGAGTAAACCGCGAGTAGGCAGAGGCGGTAGAGAGGTAGTTGTCAGAAACGTAACGGATTGGCCTGCAATCTCCATGCTTGATGACAGATATATATTGCAGGAGTTTATCCCAGGAACGGATTACGCATCGGATGCATATATTGGGAAAAAACCTGTTATTGTAGTTTTAGAAAAGACTAAGCTAAAGGAGGGAATCGTGGGCAACGCAGCTGAAGTGAAGCGCGTAAACGCTCCTGACGTGGCGGATATAGCTATATCTGCAGCAAAGGCTATGAATCTGACAGGTCCAATGGACATAGATATTCGCCGTCGAAACGATCACACTCCTGTAGTTCTGGAGATAAATGCCAGGTTTGGAGCAAATATCACCCAGGCAAAAGAAGTACTGGATGCAGTTTTGGAAGATTTTGGTGTTTGCTGATGGAGATGCTTCTTTTATTCTTCTATATCATAGGACTCACCTGCTTTTCTATGGGTATTCTGACAATTCCATATTTTCTACTATCTTTAGCTTTCGAAATGCGCAAAAGCAAACAGCATATATTCAACAGCGAGAGCCCCTTCATTTCTATAGTGGTACCAGCTTATAATGAAGGAAAATTGATAGGCCATTGTATAGGGTCCATTCTGGCATCGAACTATTCAGAATATGAGGTCATCCTGGTGGATGATGGTTCGTCTGATAATACGCTTGAAGAAATGAAGCGTTATGAAACTAATTCCCATGTAATTGTGGTAACCAAGAAAAACGGAGGCAAAGCTTCAGCTCTTAACATGGGACTGAACCTGGCCAAAGGAAAAATAATATTCTTCGTAGATGCTGACGGCATCTTTGCTCCTGACACCATAAGCAAGATGCTCAGTGGTTTTACAAGCGAAGATGTAGGCGCAGTATGTGGCAGCGATGCTCCCATTAACCTTGATAAGCTTCAGACACGACTGGCAAACTTGCTCACTCACGTAGGCACAGGCTTTGTGCGTAGAGCGCTGGATACTATCGATTGCCTTCCTGTAGTGTCTGGCAATATAGGCGCTTTCCGATATAGCACTCTTGAAAAGACTGGCCCCTTCTTAGAGGGGTTTATAGGCGAAGACATAGAATTGACCTGGCGTGTGCACAAAGCAGGTTACAAAGTAGTGTTTCAACCTTGGGCCATAGTGTATGCAGAAGTACCCTCAACTATCAAGGACCTGTGGAAGCAGCGCGTGAGATGGGCGCGTGGGCTACTTAAGACCGCTTATATTCACCGAGATATGTTGTTCAAGCCCAGGTATGGCCTTTTTGCCTTCTATTTGCCGATTAACTTAGCATCAATGATTATCATACCTTTGCTACAGTTGATCTCAATCATACTACTGCCAATATTGCTATATTTCAACACCAGTCCTATTCCTTTGGACTGGATGAACATTATTGGTTGGCTTGGTCTGGTCTTTGCCTTTTTTACATTATTATTTGCTATTGCCCTTGACAGAGCCTGGTTCGATATAAAGTACTTCTACGTGTTACCGTTATGGGTAGCATATTCCTTAATGATGGATGCAGTAATGCTATGGGCGATCATCGTTGAGCTGTGTAGAAAGGAGGCAAAATGGAACAAGATAGACCGGACCGGCATTGTAAGCCGCAGAGAGGGTTCAAAGCAATAATATGCGGTATAGCCTGTTGTTTTATCGTAATATTCACTCTTCTTATAATCAATATATGGAATCCTGCCCCTGCTTCACCCGTACAGGCGGTCAGAGTAGATTTTCCCTCCCTCGAAAATAGTCGAGAGGAGATAACTACTCTGGAGGAAAAGATGAAATCCGCCGGGGTCAATACCGTAGCCTTAGGCGCTGGCCGGCTGGATTGGAACTATTTTAAATGGGAGAACCATGAGAATTACTGGTCACAGGATGTACAGAATACAAGCATCGATTTTTTGGCGGAAGATTCGAAGCGCTTTAGTAGCTGGGCAAATGTAGATGTCGTCGTAGATTTATATGCACCAAACTACATCAGAGAGCATCCAGAATCTGCAGCGATCTCATGGTTGGGTGAACCTAGCACCAATCTGGTCAGCACAATGGAGCTAGTTGAGGGCGATTTTGGCGAACAGATCCTGCAAATGTTGGAATACATTTCTGCTAACTACCCGGCGAATTCAATATCCTTGACTGAACTGGCATACTACACTGAAGGCTATGGTGATGATGATAAAGCTGCCTATATGTCATATACTGGGCGCGATGATTGGCCTAGACTTCCTAATGGATTGATAAACATAGACGACCCGTCGATTGGTGAGTGGCGCTCTTATGAAATTGGGCGCTTTTTAGATCGAGCTGCAAAGATAGTACACAAAAATGATAAGAAGCTTTACATGGATGTGGAAGTTAGCTGGGACAACTTAAGCAAAGAATCGACGGAAAAGGGCCAATCGTATCGTGTTATGCTGGAACACGTTGATAAGATAGTGATATGGGATTACTTTGGGCTAAGCGGCTATGACCCAGAAGTTACAAGGGAGATCGCCCATGAGTATGGGCAAAAATACGGTCCAGACAGGATAATTATTTCTATTGGACTCTGGAAAAGCGATAATGATATCCTTTCCCCGGAGGATCTCAAGCAAGCTATGCAATCCTCCATCAAGGGAGGCATCGATAACCTCTGGATTACGCCCAGCCATTATTTAAGTGATGATCATTGGAAAGCTCTATCCGAAGTCGACATGAGCTATAGCGGGTATTGAACTTCTCTGCCCTGCAAAGGGTTCCTTTTAACTCTATAAAGTTGCAGTTTTTCAATTTATCAATTTTTACAAAAGAATTCGGGGAAGATTCCAGCAAACTACCGGCGGGAGAAATATATTAAAACTGAATTGCTTTTAAAGGGATTTTCATTTCGTATTCAGCGGTCCAGTTTCTAACAATTTTCCTTAGTCAATAATTCGTCTGAAAAATGTCGCTTGAATCAGAAAAATCTCCTCCATAGGAAAAGAATCGCTTAATCTAAAGAAGCCCTGCAAAGTGCCCCTTATAAAGCTGCAAAAATCGCGGGTTTTTTGGTACGCTGCCTACTTTTTTCATTTACAAACGTATTCGGGGTAGATTTAAGCAGACCGCCGACAGGGAAAATATTTTATTAATATGGCTTCAATGAAAATATAACTTTGAAGGCATCAAAAAAGAGAGTTCAAAAGTATCGATTTTACTTTCATCTTCAGAAAAAGAGGCAAGAACTAATAGAAAAATTGAAATTTACATATATCTTTGCAAGTCAGGTCAGAGAAACAATTCACCCTTTGTCCAGAGTTCATCAAATTTTGTCTTGAATCGCTTTGCATATGATTCATCATATATTCTTGTCATACCGAGGTTTCTACTCATATTGAACTGGTCTTCAATATCGAGCAGGGTTACCTTAGAATCAATGATTGTAAAATTGTACTCGGTTTCTAAAATTCTTACTTCCATCAGGTCCTTAAAATAGCGTTTAAATGATAGATCTTCTATTGAATTAATATGCTCTTTTAATGATGGCAGTAATTGTGATCCAGGATCTAAAATTTTAACTTTTATGCCACGCTTTACTAAACTCAAATAAGCTTTGCTAAAGGTGGATACCGAGGCATCATATAGCTCCGATCTTCCAGGCTTGTACTTAATATGAATTACAACACATATTTCATGCTCGATTTTCTCAAAAGATGAATCCACCATTTCATTTAGTTCATTATTACGAAATCTGTCAGGCCAGAAGACAGTTTCAACATTTTGTGGAGAATTGTCGTTGCAAAGTTCCCTTTCGATTTCATCAAAGGTTTCTTTGAGCATTCTGAGCTCATTGAGTGTTTCTTCCTCTTTTCTTTTGTACATGAGTTTAAATGCTCTTTCAGGATCAACCGCCCGATATCTCTGTGGCCGTGAAGGTTGGATTTCGACAAGTTCATAGTTTTTGAGGGCTTTGAGAACCTCGTAGATCTTTCCTATAGGGACTTTCGATGCATTTGATAATTTGCTTGCTTCCATAGAATCCTGTTTTAGAAGTGTTAGGTAAACTGAACTCTCATACCTGTTCAGTCCAATTTTTGCAAGTAATTTTTCATCCATCTTTTCACTACTTTTCAGTTTATTGTAGAGTAAAACGGTTATCTTTCTGAACGATATTAAGACTAATGTTCAAGCATATGAAAGGGAAGTTTTTAATTTAAAGGCTACACTGACTGAATCATTAGTTCAAATAAAAGAACGATATGTGGCAAAGGTTACATTGAACCTGTAGAATAATAAGTAGCAAACTCCATGAAATAATATGGGATAGATTAACTAAGAGTGGTCAAGATGATGTTTACAAAAAGTAACAAGTATGATTTTGATTTTGTTAAAGAAAACATGATGGGGCCAAACTCAATGAAGATTCTTGAGGAAATGTCCGAATCTTTGAAGCTTGAGAAAGGCATGAGAATACTTGATCTTGGCTGTGGGAGAGGCCTGACTTCAATATTTTTGGCAAAAGAATATGATGTCACTGTTTTTGCAACTGACCTCTGGATAAGTGCAACAGATAACTATGATAGAATAAAGTCAATGGGACTGGAAGATAAAATAATACCTATACATGCGGAAGCACAAGATTTGCCATTTGCACAGGAATATTTTGATGTCGCTATAAGTGTGGATGCGTATTACTACTTTGGAGCAGAGAAGAATTACTTAACAAAACACCTTGCTCCGCTTGTAAAAAAAGGAGGAAAAATAGCAGTTGCAGTCCCCGGATTGAAAAAGGATTTTGAAAACGGAGTTCCGGCAGAACTGCAGCCATACTGGTTTGAGGATATGAATTTCTACTCATGCGACTGGTGGTATAACCTATGGAAAAAATCGGATCTGGTCAGAATTGATGAATGTAAGGAATTAAAGTGCTTGGGAGAGGCATGGAAAGACTGGCTTATGTGTGATAATGACTATGCCCGCAGAGATATTGGAATGATGGAAGCTGAAGGTGGAAAATACTTTAATCTGGTTTCAATCATAGCTACAAAGTTATGATTCAAAATCTATTGAGGAGTTCTCGACCTGGCCTACAAAATTCCGTTCATTAACTTCCCTAGATCAGCATGGGTCTTCAAGCATGTGGTTTTGGGGGAAATAAGATTCTATGGATTCCCATAGAACATCATCAGGTGTGTTTGGGAGAGATTTAAGCAGACCGCTGGCAGGAAAAATATGGTAGATCATCCAAAATAAAGATCCCCATTGATTTGAACTGAATGAACTGATATTTTTCACTTATTTGTTTTAAGTCTCTTGAAGCTGATTTAGAAACGTTTTTTACAAAAGACAAAAAATTAAATAAAATGAGTAAAAATAACTTGAGATAGGGGGAATTCTAATGGATGAAGAAATAGTTTACTCAGTTGGGTTCTGGACTGTCAAAACAGGAAAAGAGGAAGCTTTTCTAAAAGACTGGACGGATTTTGCTAACTGGACTCTGCATAATCAAAAAGGCAGTCGTAATGTTGTAATGCTGCAAGATCCGGAGCAAAAGAATCGGTTTATTTCCTTTGGTCCATGGGAAAATTTGGAAAGTTTACAAGCATGGCGCCAACGACCTGAATTTAAATCTGCCTTTCTGAAGTTCAAAGAGCTTTGTGATGAGATAAAACCAAACACCATGAAAAGTGTTATTAGTATTTCCTCTGAACTTATACAAAAATAATCTTGAAGAAAATATATTAATGAAAAGTAAAACTAACCTCTGAAAAATTCTCCGTATAATGCCACAAAAATCACAGTTTTTTCAATTTCGCTTTTCTCGCATTATCTTAACAAACGTATGCGGGGAAGATTCAAGCAGACTGCCTACAGGAGAAAATATATTTCAAGTGAACTGGTTACGTGGGAAAGATTTTCATTTAGAATTTGGGGATTCAGTTTATGACAGGCCAATGAAAACAAGATTCAGTTAACAGGCTATTATCTAATTCGAAAACAACCATTGTAGTCAAAAAAGATATTGATAACTCTTGGAAATAGCCTAGTAGAGGACATCTCGATAAGAATAAAAACTTACTGACCTGTAAAAAGTAATTCTCAATCTGTAAAGAATCTGGATTAAGAATAAAGTATATTCCGAGTTCAGGTGTATTTAAAAAAGTGGAAAAGAAATAAGTGTTGATGTAAACTCAGTTACAAGAATAACACTTAACAAGAATAACACTTAGTATCTGCGGTTTTCTCTGGGTGTCCTGTGATTAGGAAGACACTCCCTGCAGTAAACCGGTCTTTCTGGGTCAGGTTTGAAAGGTACTTCGGTTTCAACACCACAATCAGAACAGGTTGTCTTGTGCATTTCTCTGGGAGCGCCAAAATTAGAATTTCCTCTGAAGTTTCTGTCATTAAAAGCCATTTATGTTTCACCTTGGTTTTAGTTGTTGGTTAATTGTTTGAAAATAAGATTGTATATAACTCTTTGATTAAAAACAAAAATTGGTTTTTAATAACAGGTTTTTATACTGCTCTTTATTTTTCAACATACATATCTGGCACTTAAAATATATAAATATATCAATGAAAGCAAAAAAGTGAATTGAACATGAGGAAGTTTTAGTATTCAACAACCCTTTTCTCATAACTTTCCAAATTCAGATTCTGTTAACAGATTTTCACTTTAATTCTAAAACGGCCCCAAAAAGAAAAGAATCAATTTTCACCTCTGAAACAGAGGATAGAGCCTGGGGACTTATTATCATTGCAGGAAAGTATGAGCCTGGAAGCTATACTTCCCTTGCGTGTAGCAGTTCACCCACCTAATGTAATATCCTGATCCTGATAAAATTCCAGTGCGTTATACAGGTGTTCCGGCTTAAAATCTGGCCACATGTCATCAACCACATATATGTCTGAGTATACCGTTTGAACTGGAAGCATTCCACTGAGTCTGCGCCTTCCCCCCCAGCGAATAAGTAAATCTATTCTTGGAATTTCTGCTGATGCAATGTTTTCTACAATGTTTCTATTATCTGATGAGTGATCAAATGCATGCATTAAATCCCAATACCAGCCATAATTTATCAAAAAATTGATCTTTATTTTGCCGTTCCCAACTTTAGTTTTCTTTGTATACGCAAGTAACTCTTTTGGAAAGATATCCGAATTAGTATTCCCCACTACAAGTATTTCTGCATCGCGTTTAGAGATTTCTTTGACTGATTGTATACAAGCATCTACAAACGCCTTTCTTTGAATTTGAGGCCTTTTTGTATTATCCTGAGTAAATCCAAAAAAAGTAACTTCGTCTATTCCAATTTTCAGGCATAAATCATAAACTTCCAGGCCCGGAATTATTCCACTTTTATACCCTTCATGTTTTTCCATGCCTCTATCCAGAGCCCATCTTCTGTTACCATCTGGGATTATAGCAATATGTCTAGGCAATCTTTTAAATTTTGGTACGTCCAGAAAATTACCCCCTTCCCTACTATCTTTTTGCTTAAAATGCTATAAATAATCTTCATCGGGATTCAGTTAACAATTTTATGCACAGATTTGAATGCCATATAGTGGTTTTCCAACGTTATTTTCAATAAATTCTTCCAATATCTCCCTGTGAAACAATCACGGATTTTTCAGTTTTCTGTTACTAACAAACATATTCGGGGAAGATTTAGCAGACCCTCGACAGAAAAAATATATTTTAACTTAAATTGAATGAGTAAGAAGGTAAGAATGAGGTAGGAATGAATAAGAAGGTAGTTTTGTCTCAAGGAATGAATGAAGTCAAACTTATATAAACGCAAGATCTCCATTAAAAATTATACTCTGATAAAAAAGAAATGAAAAGATGGAATAATTGGCTCTGTAGAAACCTTCATAAATGACAGATACTCATCAACTTAAACCGGATGTCATGAATCTTTTTATCTATTTTAGCTTCTTGACGCCGGTATAGATAGGTTTCTACAAAGCCGCTTTTTTCGATATAGGATATTTACTTACTAACTGTAATATATCTGAACCTGGTTTCAGTACTGATGCTTCCTGAATTATTTACTGTTAAACTAACAGTATATTGTCCTGTTCTATTGTATACGTATACAGGATTCTTTTCTGTTGAAGTATTCCCATCTCCAAAAGTCCATCTCCATGAATCTGGTGATCCGGTGCTGTTGTCAGTAAAACTGACACCAAGCGGTGCAGGCCCTGAAGTTGGAGATGCAGAAAAAGCAGCGACAAGTGAGTTTGAAACCGCAATATAGCCGGTTTTAGTCAACGTGTTACTGCCGTTTGCATTACCTGCTGTCAGTGAAACAGAATAAAGTCCTGAATCGTTGTATGTGTGGACAGGGCTCTTTTCTGTTGAAGTATTCCCATCTCCAAAAGTCCACCTCCATGAATCTGGTGACCCTGTGCTCTCGTCAGTAAAATTAACGGTAATAGGCATACTTCCTGAAGTAGGGGATGCAGAGAACCTGGTAACAGGAGTGTCTAAGAAGCTTGAGACAGCGATATAGTTGGTCTTTGTCAGCACATTACTTCCATCTTCATTACTTGCTGTTAATGTAACAGAGTATAACCCTGCTTTGCTGTATGTATGTACAGGATTCTTTTCTGTTGAATTACTTTTATCTCCAAAAGTCCATCTCCATTCATCTGGAGATCCTGTGCTCTCGTCAGTAAATCTGATTGTAAGAGGCGCTTTTCCCGAAGTCTGAGATGAAGAGAAACTGGCGACAGGACCGTTTAAAGAGTTTGATACAACAATATAGCTGGACTTTGTCAACGAATTGCTGCCGTCCGCATTACTTGCCGTTAATGTAACAGTGTACCGTCCTGAGTTATTGTATACATGTACAGCGTTCTTTTCTGTAGAAAAGTTTCCATCTCCAAAAGTCCATCTCCATGCAGCTGGCGATCCTGTGCTCTCATCAGTAAATCTAATAGTAATAGGCGCTGTTCCCGAGGTCTGAGACGCAGAGAAACTGGCGACTGGACCATTTAGAGTGTTTGAAACAACAATATAGCCGGTTTTTGTTAACGCATTACTGCCGTCTGCATTACTTGCTGTCAATGTAACAGGATATAGTCCAGATTTATTGTATGTGTGAACAGGATTCCTTTCTATAGAATTACTTCTGTCCCCAAAAGTCCAACTCCATGCATCTGGAGATCCTGTGCTTTTGTCAGTAAAACTAACAGTAAGAGGCATACTTCCTGAAGTTGGAGTTGCTATAAAGGCGGCGGTAGGGAGAATATTGCCCGGATTCGATGCCAAAGTACCGCTTTCAGAAACTACAATATAGCTTGATTTTTGTACCTTATTACTGCCGTCTGCATTAGTCGTTGTCAAAGAAACAGTATAATTTCCTGATTTATAGTATGTATGTACAGGATTTTTTTCTGTTGAATCATTTCTATCTCCAAATGTCCATTTCCATGCATCTGGAGATCCTGTGCTTTCGTCAGTAAAACTAACAGTTAGAGGCGCTTTTCCTGATGTCTGAGATGCAGAGAAGCTGGTAACAGGAGTATCTAAGAAGCTTGAGACAGCAATATAACCGATTTTAGTCAACGTGTTACTGCCGTTTGCATTACCTGCTGTTAATCTAACAGTATATAGCCCTGATTCATTGTATGTGTGTACGGGATTCTTTTCGGTTGAATTACTTTCATCTCCGAAATACCATTTCCATGAAGTTGGTGACCCTGTGCTCCTGTCAGTAAAATGGACTGTAAGAGGCGGTTGTCCATATGTAGGGGATGCAGAGAATTTGGAAACTGGAGTAGATGAAACACTTGAGACAGCAATGTAGCCTGTTTTTTTCAAAGAATTACTGCCTTTTTCATTACTTGCTGTCAATGTAACAGAATAAAGCCCTGATTTATTGTATGTGTATGCAGGATTCTTTTCGGTTGAAGCATTTCCATCTCCGAAAGACCATCTCCATGCATCCGGAGATCCTTTTCCCTGACCTGTAAAATCAACAGTAAAAGGAGCTTTTCCAGAAGTGGAAGACGCAGAGAAACTGGTGACAGGACCATCCAAAACATTTGATACAATAATATAGCCGTTTTTTGTCAACGAATTACTGCCGTCTGCATTACTTACTGTTAATGTAACAGAGTATAATCCTGCTTTGTTGTATGTATGTACAGGGTTTTCGCCAGTTGAATGAGTACCGTCTCCAAAAGTCCACTTCCTTGAGGTTGGAGATCCTGTGCTCTCATCAGTAAAACTAACAGTAAGAGGCGCTTTTCCTGAAGTCTGAGCTACAGAAAAAGCAGCAACAGGAGCTTCAAAGCCGTTTGAAACAGTAATATAACTGTGTTTTGTTACTGCAGCCCTGTTCCCGGTTTCATTTAATGTCAACGTAACAGAATATTTTCCTGATTTTTTATATATGTGTACAGGATTCTTTTCCGTAGAATAGGTCCCATCCCCAAAAGTCCAGTTCCATGAAGCCGGAGATCCTGTGCTCTCGTCAGTAAAACTAACACTAAGCGGCGTTTTTCCTGAAGTTGGGGATGCAGAAAATACTGGCTGTGGCAGGACAGTTACTGTGGTAAATTTCGAATCAGTGCCGTTTGGATTGTTTACTGTAAGCGTTACATTATAATTACCCTCTCTGGAGTAAGTATGCGTGGGATTCTGCTCTGGTGAGCTGGCCCCGTCTCCAAAGTCCCAGTTCCACCCATCTACATTCTTCGAAAAATCCGTAAACTGGACAGGAAGTGGAGCATAACCGGAAGTGGAATTGCTGCTGAAGTTTGCAGCAGGAAGGACTGGTTGTGCCGGGAGAGGACTTATAAACTGGCCAAAAGCAGCAGGACTGAAACCTGTGTTTACCCTGGCTGTAACAGTGTTTGTGGCTGTGTCAATTATGGAGACAGTTTTTCCGAGATCGTCATCGTTGCCGCAGTTTGCTACATATACCTTTGTCCCATCCGGTGTAACTGCAATTCCGTAAGGATTTTCTCCGACTTTCACAGCAGCTATAACAGTTTTTGTTGCAGTGTCAATTACTGAAACATTGTTGCTGCGTCCATTTGCCACATATACTTTCTTTCCATCCGGGCTGACTGAAACTCCCATAGGCCATTCTTCTACAGGTACTGTGGCTGTAACAGTGTTTGAACTCGTGTCAATTATAGAAATAGTGTTACTTTCACAATTCGCCACATATATTTTTGTTCCGGCCGGGTTAACTGTAACTCCACAGGGGCCAGATTCGGTTTTCACAGTCGCTATAACAGTGTTTGTGGCTATGTCAATTACAGAAACAGTGTTGCTATAACGGTTTGTCACATATACTTTTTTTCCGTCCGGTGTGGCTGCAACTCCCATAGGCCACTTTCCTGCAGGCACAGTAGCTGTAACAGTATTTGTGGCTGTGTCAATTACAGAAACAGCGTTGATATCACGACTCGCCACATATAGCTTTTTTCCATCCGATGTGGCTGCAATTCCACAGGGGTAGTATTTATCTCCTAAATCCACGGTGGCTGTAACCTTTTTCGTGACTGTGTCAATTACAGAAACTGTGCCTCGGCGGCCGTAGTTGGCATTTGTCACATACACTTTTGTTCCATCCGGGCTGACTGCAACCCCTAATGGGTTAATTCCTGTGGGCACCGTGGCTGTAAAGGTGTTGTTTCCTGTGTTAATTACAGAAACAGTGTTGCTGTTGATATTCGTAATAAATGCATATGAAGGCGCAGGAGATCCTTTTGGTACAACATTTACTGTAGCAAGCTTTGAATCTGTGCCGTTTGAATTGCTTACTGTCAGGCTAACAGTGTAGATTCCTGTGCTAGAATATGTATGCGCAGGGTTCTGCTTTGTTGAGCCAGCCCCATCTCCAAAGTCCCAGTCCCATCCGGTTGCATTTTGAGAAAGATCAGTAAACTGTAAGGGTGCAGAAAGGAAAACATAATCTGATGTGATGTTGCTTTTGAAGTCCGCTGAAGGATATGCTGGTTGTACCGGGATAGAACCTATAAACTGTGAAGCATAAGGACTTTTCTCTACGAGCATCGTGGCTGTAACGGTGTTGGTAGCAGTGTCAATCACAGAGACGGTGTTACAGAGGTTTATTGCTACATACACTTTTTTTCCGTCCGGTGTGACTGCAACTCCCGCAGGATTGGGGCCTACAGGTATAGTGGCTGTAATTTTGTCTGTAGAAATGTCAATTACAGAGACGGCGCTGAAGTATTTTCCATTACTGGCCACATATGCCTTTGTCCCCTTCGGGTTGACCGCAACTCCAGAAGGAGCTCCCTCTACATTCACAGTAGCTGTAACTGTGCTGGTAGCAGTGTCAATTACAGAGATGCTAACGCTATCGGAGTTTGCTATGTACACCTTTTTTCCATCCGGTGTGACCGCAATCTCCTTCGGACCTTTTCCCACGGATACCGTGCTTATAACGGCTTTTGTGGCAGTGTCAATTATAGAGACAGTTTTGTCTCCGTAATTTGTTACATATACTTTTTTTCCATCCGGACTTACTGCTACTCCAGTAGGGCTTTTTCCTGTTTTCACTGTACTTACAACAGTATTTGTAGTGGTATCAATTACAGAAATAGTATTACTGGCAAGGTTTGTCACATATACCTTTTTTCCATCAGGGCTGACTGCAACTCCTTTAGGAGAGCTTCCTGCAGGCACTCTGGCTATAACAGTATTTGTTGCTGTGTCAATTACAGATACATCGTTGCTTTTAGAATTTGCCACGTATACCTTTGTTCCATCGGGATTAATTGCAACTCCAACAGGACTGGATCCCACATTTATCGTAGTTGTAACTTTGTCTGTGGTTGTATCGATTACAGAGAGACTGTTACTCTCTTGATTTGTAATGTATGCAAATGGCGAAGCGCCTGTGATACTCACCAGCAATAAAAAAGCAAGTGCTGTTATCCAAAAAGTTTTATTGATGTTTTGCCCCCTAAGTATTTTATTAAATTTCTTTCCTTTCATTTTAGACCCCTTGAGACATGGATTATTAAATTTGTAGAGAATTTTGAAAAAACTTGAAATTTGACCGGTTTTTATAAAGGATAATAAATATTATAATCCATTGAAGTCAGAGTTTTTCTGGGTTAAGCTAATTATCGTAACCGAGTGCGACTATAAATGCCACTATAAGAATGACAAGATGAATAAGATCCCCCTAACTACACAAAATAATTGTAAATTAAAAGATAATAATTTTTCTTTTATT
>CAYSWX010000008.1:0-138352 GCA_964434965.1 uncultured Methanosarcinales archaeon | reverse complement strand
AAACATTTATCATTCCAAAAGTTGAGTTTGTCCCATTTTCATTGCTTGCTGTCAGATTAACTGTATAATTTCCTGCCTCAAAGAAAGTTTTAATCGGGTTTTGAACTGTTGAATTATTCCCATCTCCAAAGTCCCAGTTCCATTCAGTTGCGTTTAACGAACTGTCGTTAAACTGGATCGCAAGTGGAGCATCTCCTTCAGACACATTACTTGTGAATTTTGCTACCGGCATTACTTGTGTCGGTCCTGGTCCTGGTATTGTTTCTGAGACATTTATCATTCCAAGAGTTGAGTTTGTCCCGTTTTCATTGCTTGCGGTCAGGTTAACGGTATAGTTCCCTGCTTGAGAGTAAATGTTAACTGGATTTTGTTCTGTTGAATTATTCCCGTCTCCAAAGTCCCAGTTCCATTCAGTTGCGTTTAACGAACTGTCGTTAAACTGCACCACAAGTGGAGCAATGCCTTCAGACACATTACTTGTGAATTTTGCTACCGGAATTACTGTTGTTGTTTCTGGTCCTGGTATTGTTTCTGAGACATTTATCATTCCAAGAGTTGAATTTGTCCCATTTTCATTGCTTGCTGTCAGATTAACTGTATAATTTCCTGCCTCAAAGAAAGTTTTAATCGGGTTTTGAACTGTTGAATTATTCCCGTCTCCAAAGTCCCAGTTCCATTCAGTTGCGTTTAACGAAGTGTCGTTAAACTGCACTACGAGTGGAGCAATACCTTCAGACACATTGCTGGTGAAGTTTGCTATAGGAAGTATTGTTGTTGTTTCTGGTCCTGGTATTGGTTCTGAAACATTTATCATTCCAAAAGTTGAGTTTGTCCCATTTTCATTGCTTGCTGTCAGGTTTACTGTATAGTTTCCTGCTTGAGAGAAAATGTTAATCGGATTCTTTTCTGTTGAGTTCTTCCCGTCTCCAAAGTCCCATATCCATGCCGTTGTATTCAACGAAGTGTCGTTAAACTGCACTTCAAGCGGAGCAATTCCTTCAGATACATTACTTGTGAAGTTTGCTATCGGAAGTACTGGTTCTGAGACATTTATCATTCCAAGAGTTGAGTTTGTTCCATTTTCATTACTTGCAGTCAGGTTCACTGTATAATTACCTGCTTGAGAGAAAATGTTAATCGGGTTTTGTTCTGTGGAATTCTTTCCATCTCCAAAGTCCCAGTACCATACAGTTGCGTTTAACGAAGTGTCGTTAAACTGTACCGCAAGTGGGGCAATTCCTTCAGACACATTACTTCTGAAGTTTGCTACAGGTGCTTCCTGTGCACTTGCTGACGTTGCTGTTATTAGTAATAAAAAAGAGATTACTATGAAAAAAAGTATCTTTTTTTTATTACTAGATATTTCTATTCCCACGTGTATACACTCCAGATTTTTGTTTAATTGATACAACTATTAACGTGGTCGATCGACCCTTTCCCCTTCTGTAGAAGCTTTACAAAAAAGCATTTAATGTTATTATTCTGTTTTTATATTATCTATCTGTTTATATAAATTTCAATTATATCCTTGTAGTATTATTCCATCAGATAATATAATAAGTAGAGAAATATTCCTTAGAAACAATAATAGTTGAAAAACAGGATAATTTAGTCGAGTTTTGAGAGACTCTTAAGATATTATTTTTCAAAATTTTCACATTTTATCAGCAGGAGATGCTGGGTCCCAGAATTCAAAATTCAGGGCTAATGCAGGCTGAAAACCATTCAGGACTGAATACTGAATTTGAGGTTCTTTTAGCTGCTGCTGACATGTGCCGGCCTTTAAAGGCTGCAAAAAAGTAAAGTACAAACAAGACGTTCGGCATACTACTCCTAAATATAAAAAAGCTTACCTTTCAGGTGATTTTCATGAAAGAATCTACACCAGAAATTCACAAAAAAGATGCTAAGAAATCTTTTTCTTTCGCTTTAATTACTATTTCAACCTCAAGGTACGAAAAATATGGGGACTCAGTTTCTCCTGAAGAAGCGGAAGACCTTTCAGGAAAAGCCATGAAAGAACTTCTTGAGGCTGCAGGCAGCAAAGTCTCTTTTTACAGGCTTGTTCCTGATGGAAAAGATGCAATTCTTGATGCCCTTTTTGTCGCGCTTGACAGTTCTGCGGATGTCGTCATAACAACCGGAGGCACTGGACTTGCTCCGAAAGACATTACTATCGAGTCAATTTCTCCTCTTTTTGAGAAAGAAATCCCTGGTTTTGGGGAACTTTTCAGGTACAAGAGCCTTGAAGAAATAGGGACTTCCGTAATCCTTACCCGGGCTTCAGCAGGGGTAATGAAAGGAAAGGCTGTATTCTGCCTGCCGGGATCTCCAAACGCGGTAAAGCTTGCCCTTTCTAAAATTATCATTCCTGAAGCCGGGCACATTGTAAGGCATGTAAAGGAATAAACCTGTAAATTTTAGCAGATGAGTTCTTATGAGAGAAATGAAGCTATGAGAGAAATAAAGCTCGAAGAAGCAGCGGTCTAAAATGCTGCACCATGAGATCTCAAAAATCATTTCTCTTCATTTTCTTCGTCCATCTCTGAAAGAAGCCCGTTATAGTTTTTTAATTGATAACTATTTTTTGTCTTTTTAGTATCAGTTTACGAGTTTTATGCATGAGTTCAAATTCTGTGTATTGCTACTTTTAAATAATATTCACATTGATTTTTCCATGGGAATCCCATTTTTGACTATTTGTTCAATTTGACATATTCAAAATGCTGTGCCTTTTTAATAATATATATATCTTTGAATGAATGTATTTAAAGTGATCGTGTATACACATCCACTTTGTAATTTTCATTATCTAAATTGCGAATGTATAATCCGGTTTGGAATCTACGGATATAGACTTGGAGAGTCCAAGCTCCTGAATTTGTGCCTATTCCTGCCGGACCTGAGTTGAAGATGAAAATACAGAACGTGGATTGATGCCGTCCGGTTGACTGGCGGGCCACCAAAAAAGGATGTTTGATTTATGGAATATATTGCAGGTTATCTGTTTATCTTCTTTGCTGAAATTTGCGACGTTTCTCTCGCCACTTTGCGGACACTGATGGTAGTCCAGGGGAGAAAAATCCATGCGTCAATAATCGGTTTTTTTGAAATAATTGTATACATAACTGCTCTTGGCAAAGTTGTCAGCGGGCTTGGCGACCCCGGAAATTTGCTTGCTTATGCCCTGGGCTTTGCAAGTGGGAGCTATATAGGGATTTGCATTGAGGAGAAAATCGCACTCGGCAACTTCATTGCCCAGGTAGTCTTAAATTCCAATAAAAACGGAAAACTCCTCCGTTCCCTGAGAAGCAATGGGTTTGGAGTAACTTCGGTCAAGGGTTTTGGAAAAGAAGGCACCCGGGAAATTTTGAATATAGCCCTTAAAAGAAAAGACCTGGACAAATTAAAGGAAATTTTGGATGAATACGATGAAAAAGCATTCATTACCGTAAACAATACAAAACCAATTCGCGGTGGGTATTTTGCTCTCAATAAGAAATGAACCTCTCTGGAATGCCTGATTTTTGGGTGGGTATCCATTGTTATTGGTTAAGGGGGTATTCACCTCTCCTATCACTTTTTTGATCTTTTGCTGCAAAGTTTCAGTAAATGGGTTTCTTATAATAAGCTTGAAGAAGCATCTATTTAAATACTGTACTCTGAAGTTTCAAAATTATTCTTCATTAATCTTTGAAAGAATCCATTTATAATTCTTTTTTGTTCTTTCCGTATCGGGATGATTTTGTCCCAACTTTTTTTCGACTATTTCCAGTGCCCTTTGATAAAGTGGTATTGCTTTTTCGTACTCTCCCATACTTCCATAAAGGAATGCAAAATTGTTTAGTGTTATTGAGATAGATGGATGTTGCGGATCCAGCACCTTCTCACGAATATCAAGTGCTCTTTTGTAAAATGGTATTGCTTTTTCGTACTCTTCCATATGAGAATAAAGTAATGCGATATTGTTTAGGGTCGTTGCAACATATGGGTGTTCAGATCCTAATTTCCTTTCCACTATTTCAAATGCTCTTTTGTAAAGTTGTATCGCTTTTTCGTACTCCTCCATGCTGTCATAGAGTTTTGCGATATTGTTTAGGGTCATTGCAACATATGGGTGTTCAGGTCCCAATTCCTTTTCAACTATTTCCAGTGCCCTCTGATAAAATGGTAGCGCCTTTTCGTACTCCCCCATACTGTTATAGAGTATTGCTAGATTGTTTAGTGTTGCTGCAACATTTGTGTGTTCAGGTCCCAATTCCTTTTCAACTATTTCCAGTGCCCTTTGATAAAGTGGTATTGCTTTTTCGTACTCTACCATCTGACGATAGAGTTCTGCGAGATTGTTTAGTGTTGTTGCAACAGATGGGTGTTGTGGACCTAGCACCTTTTCACGAATGTCAAGTGCCCTTTGATAAAGTGGTATTGCTTTTTCGTACTCTCCCATACTTTCATAGAGTCCTGCGATATTGTTTAGTGTTATTGCATAATCTGGGTGTTGCGGACCTAGCGCCTTTTCACGAATGTCAAGTGCCCTTTGATAAAATGGTTGTGCTTTTTCGTACTCTCCCATCTGACAATAGAGTACTGCGATATTGTTTAGTGTTGTCGCAACATCTGGGTATTGCGAACCGAGTTCTGCTTCAAGAATTTGCAGCATTTCTTCATACATTGGGATAATTAATTGCCAGTATGCAGCTCTGTTGAATGAATCTGAGGCAGAAACAAACCATTTGAATAATTCTTCTGCTTCCAGTGCCTCTTTTGCATGGTAGAAGGCTTCAGTTAAAGCGATTTCGTGTTCTGGGGTTATTGCTTTAATATCAAGGTCTTCTATTTTGTCACTATAGTAAGCAAGCAAAAACTGATGAGTATTTTTTCTATCAGCAGAATCTTGATGTTCTTGGAGGCTTTTTCTCATTAACTGATGAATAAAATATCTACCATTGGCATCTATTTTGATAAAGGAAAATTTAATCAGTTCTGAAAATGCCCCAGCTGGAAATCCTGCATCAAACTTTTTCATCAATATTTCGAACAGGTTTCGATCCCAAAAATTAGGTGCTGAAAGAACTTCAAGTGCTCGAATCTCACTTGTAGACAGATATTTCACAAATATGTTGAAGATTTCTGACTGTGTTTTTCCGAAATCTTCAGGAATTGGCTGTCTTTTTCTGTTTATCTTTTCAAAAGTATCCACAGATAGGTTAAGGTAGTAAGGAACTTTCTCACTAGCTTTGATAATTATATTTCGAATCTCCTTATTTTTGATGCCACAGTTTACTAAGAATCTTGTGCAGTCTTTTTTTGGAAGTTCATCTACCGGGTGCTGTTCCAGATACATATCCCAATCAGGATCACATTCCGGAACCCATAACAATTTTTCTCGTCCGCATATAACCCATGAAACTCCAGGCATGTTTGGAATAAGATTGTCCCTTATCCATTCGTCTTTTTCATAGAAACTGCCTTTATCCCTTAAACCTTCCCAGAGAGCTTCGTAAGTGTCAATAAAAATGTATGCCTTTGAGTCTGTGCCTAAATAATCAGTAAAATCTGCAGCAAAAAAGCCAGGCAATAATTTTTCAATATCAGGAGCTTCCATAGCTGTAAGTACATTTATGTCTATAGTCTGTTCTTTAAAAAATCTCCTAATGTTATCTGGAGCATCGTTTATACTATCCCATATAAATCCTGCAGGTCCAAACTCATTAAGGACATCTATTATTTTTGTGAAAAATTTCCCTTCTTTGATCACAGGATAATTCTGTTCTAGCAAGGGAATTTCAGGATGTATCTTTTTCCAATATATAGCATGAGCAATATTGAAAAGGTAAAACTTAGCCTTGCATTTTTCCTGAATCTTATTTCTGAGAGCGATTAAAAAAGTGCCAACTTCTCTGTAAGTCTTTGTGTTTAGATCAATAGCTGCCCAGACTATATCTGGATACTCTTCATCCAGTATCTTTTGCAATTCTTTCTGCAGCTTACTTTTCCCGATACCGGCAATTCCGTGGTAAAATAGTACGTTGTATTCTTTAGTTCCCGAATTCTGGATATTTTCTCTAAAAGCCTGAATGCAAGTTTCCCTATCAACAAATACTCTCTCTTTCCCAAAGTAAATTGTAGGGCAGATCGGCATGTATATCTCCACAGGTCAGTTTTTCGATCAACTAAGCTTCCGACCTATTGACGTATTTTCAACTTGTCCTATATTATATTTCTGAAATCTTTCAATTTCAATACCCAGAAAAAGAAACCCATTTCTTAGGCAATTAAAAAATAAGAATTTTGAATTAGTAACTGACATAAATATGATTTGCAATTTCCCTGTCCACCGCATACCGGGTCTGGTCTACCTCAAAAAGATATGAAGGGGAGCGCCTGAGCAGGGTGACGGGCATTCCGGGAAGGATGCCCATTGCTATCAGTTTCTGCAAAATCCCGGTGTTTTTTGTATCCAGATGGGAGATTTTTCCTTTTTTTCTGGGCTCCATCGAGGAAAGTGTGGTAATTTTCAGAGCAGCATTCAAGCATTCTGGTTTTTTCGATATCATTTAAAGAGGCTCCTTATAAGCTGTATTACTTTTGTTTCTTTTACAAGTTCATAGCCGCAGTTTGGACAGCACTGCCTGTTGCAGTTGTGCAGTTTCCCGCAGCCGGTACATTTCGATTCATCTGCTTTTTCAAATTCATTTCCGCAGAGGGGGCAGTTCACAGTTTCACCCCCAGTGCGGTCAGCAGGCTGTTTACGATAAATCCTGCAAGGAAGGCAGATGGGAGAATGAACCCTGAGATTGCAAGCGCCATTTTAAACCCTCTCTCCTTCACTGTCATCATGAACTGGGCAATGCAGGGCATAAATAGGGTCAGGGTAACTGCTGCAACCACAAGCTGCACACCTGTCAGCAGTCCTGCATCGTGCATCCCGTAGAGCCCGGCTGCCCCAAAGTCCCTCCTGAAAAAGCCGAAGAGGAAAACATCGGCAGCATCGGAAGGCAGGCCGATCCAGGTGGTCGGGTATTCCATAACTTTTAGGGCAAGGTCAAAGATCCCTGTCAGCCTCCCTACCCAGATCAGCACGCTTGCCAGCACAAAGAGAGGCAGTACTTCCAGGAAATACCACTGCATCCTTGAGTAGGTCTTAACAGCTATGTTTGAAAGACGCGGGACTCTGAGTGGAGGCATTTCAAGTATGAAGGTCGGGGCTTCTCCTGGCAGGATTCTGGCAGCCAGATATCCTATGAATACAAACTCAAGCACTATTACACCAGCCCAGATAAGCAGTCCATCAGAGTTTCCGGACAGAATGGAAAGGATGATGCCAAGCTGTGCCGAGCAGGGGATGGCAAGAGCCAGAAGAATGGTTGAGATGAGCCGTTCCCTTTTTGTTTCAAGGGTTCTCGTGACCATCGTAGCCATTGTGGAACATCCAAAGCCGAGTACCATCGGAATTACGGCCCTTCCGCTGAGTCCTATTTTTTTAAACGTTCCGTCTAGGAGCAGGCCCAGTCTCGGAAGATATCCAGTATCCTCGATGATTGAAAATACAAGGAAGAAGGCTCCAACTATTGGCAGGATAAGGGCAATTGCATAGGTTACTGCCTGAGTAAATATCCCGTATTCCCCTACGAAGAGGTCTTGCAGGGCAGGGTAAGGTACAAGGGATGTGAACCACGCGGTTACAAGGGGGTTTATGTGTTCTCCAAATACCGTGTTTTCCATAAAATCGACAAGTGTGCCTGCTGCAAAGACCCCTACGAAACGGTAAAGCCCGAAGTACAGGATAAGCAAGAGCACCGGAATGCCAAGCAGAGGATGAGTTAGCACGCTGTCGATGCCTTCTGCGAGAAGGACTTTTTTCCTGGCTTTTTCCCTCTTTTCGGTTTTTATTTTTTGCCCTGTATCTTTTTCCTTATCCTGTACTTTCATTACCTGTTCCACTATTTCATTTACAAGATCCTGCCTCTTGAGAGTGATCTGGTAGGAAAGGGGGACTCCAGCCTTTTCCGAAGCCGTTTCTACAAGTCTCTGAAACTCCTCAATGCCATTTTCGCCGCCCTCGTTTTTCTCATTTTTATTCCTGTATCCTTCTTCAGGGCTGCATACAAAATCAAGTGCTGTCCTGTCTCCCTGAAGCAGCAGGAGAGAAAGGGACCTTTTTGATATTCCGGTTTCCTCTGCAGTTTCCAGCAGGCTTTTAATTTCCGATATGTACGGCTCTACCGTTTGCCCGTAATCGATTCCCAGCGTGGTTTTTTCATTAGTAAGTTTCTCATGAGAAAATTCCGTAATTGTAGATTTGAGTTCTTCAATCCCTTTTCCTTCACTTGAGACCGTACCTACCACAGGAATTCCAAGGGACCTGCTGAGTTCCTGAATACCAATTTTTATTCCTCTAGCCTCAGCTTCGTCCATCATGTTCAGGACAAGGATAAGGGGAAGACCGGCTTCAAGAAGCTGGAGTGTGAAAGAGAGCATGCGCCTGAGGTTTCTTGCATCCACTACATGCAGACAGACGAAAGCTTTCTCTTCAAAGAGCAGGCGCTGTGAGACTCTTTCTTCTTCGCTTACAGGGAGCAGGGAATACATGCCGGGAGTATCGATTATTTCATATTCCCTCTCTCCTATCCTGCCTTTTCCCCGGCTGATTTCTACTGATGTTCCGGGATAATTGGAAACTACAGTATAACTTCCTGATAGTGAATTGAAAAGGCTGCTTTTTCCCACGTTAGGGCTTCCTACGAGTACGATTTTTGGA
Organism: uncultured Methanosarcinales archaeon; assembly: GCA_964434965.1. GTDB lineage: Archaea > Halobacteriota > Methanosarcinia > Methanosarcinales > Methanosarcinaceae > Methanosarcina. The sequence goes on along the minus strand of CAYSWX010000008.1, from coordinate 129,591 downwards.
AGCCCTTTCGCTGGCGTGCATTCCTTTTTACCGCGGCAGCATTCCTTTTCAGGACAGATAAGTTTCAGTTTCATAGAAAGAATGCAGGAAACCCCTAAGTCTTTAGCTTAGGGGAGGAATGCCGTCAACTTCCCAACATCCTGCACTTTTGTCACCTCTTTAAACTTATTGACTATTGACGCTAATATATGAATATGGATAGAACTATCAAACTTAAACTCAGTGTTTTTGAGGAAGATAAAGAAGTCCTCAAAAAAACCATTAACGTTTTTAACACTGTGTTTAACGAAGTTGCTCAGTATGGGTTTGACCATAAATCCCATAGCAAAGTATCTATCCATCACGCTACCTACAAACAAATCCGAGAAAAATACCCAGAACTTCCGTCCTCTCTGGTTCAGGGAGCTAGAGATGTTGCGTGTGAAGCTCTGAAAGGAGTTAAGCTCAAACGACTTCCGGTAGCTAAACCGTTCTCTTCCATCAGGTATAATCAAAGAGTGATTACCTATTTCCTGAAACATGAAAGAGTGAGTCTTGCTACCGTCAACGGAAGAATCAAAGCAACTTTCAATATCCCTGAATGTTACAGAAGCTACACAGATTGGGGCGTCAGGAGTTCTACTCTGAAATACGATGTCAGGAAAGACAGTTTTTTCCTGTATGTAATTTTCAGAACAGAATCTCCCAAACCATCCGGTGAGAAAGTTCTCGGAATTGACAGAGGTATCATAAACATTGCAGTTTGCTCTAACAACATTTTCTTTAACGGAAAATCCGTGAAAAACGTTAGAGGCAAATACGCTTTTCTCAGAAAGAATTTGCAGTCCAAAGGCACTAAGTCGGCTAAGCGGCATCTCAAAAAACTTAGCCGAAAAGAGAAACAGTTTGTGACTGATACCAATCACTGTATATCGAAAACCATTGTTAACATGTCCTATGACATCTTTGCGCTCGAAGACCTGACAAGCATCAGAGTCCAAAGCCGGAAAGGTAAAAACTTTAACCGGAAACTGAATTCTTGGTCTTTCTATCAACTTGCACAGTTCTTGGAGTACAAAGCCGAAGCTCTCGGTAAGACTGTTCTCTATGTTGATCCTAGATTCTCTTCTCAGAAATGCTCCAAATGCGGAGATATTCGGAAAAGTAACAGGAAAGGTAATTCTTACCATTGCAAAGCTTGTGGTTTTCAGATACATGCTGATCTCAATGCTTCTTTGAACATTGCTCAGGCGGGTATATCTTGCCTGAGTAGGGTTTCTGTCAATAACCCAAACGTAGCAACCGTTTAACGGTTAGTTACAAGCCTCTGAGTCTTTAGCTCAGGGGTAATTGACACTTTTACTCTCATATATTTTAACCCAAATTTTAGGCAAACCTAAATATCTCATTTGGCCACATTTAGGTATGCCTAATATTTAAAGCTAATGAAGTACCTCTGGATTTTAGAAGAGCCCGGAAAAAAAGAATTTTAAAAAATATCCCTTCTAAAAATCTAATTCAAAGGGATTTGTTTAAAAAGTTTCAAACTCAGGAGTATCAAAAATAGAGTTAATTTGAAGCCTGAATGAGAAGGATTATTAAATCTTTACTTTTCTTTGATTTTTATTTCTCTGCTCATATCTCTAAAGTATTCGAACAGTTCTTTTCCCCATTCTATTGCCCTGGGTTCGAAGCTAATTAAATACTGTCGGTCAAATCGTCCGCTGTCATTAAACAGCCCCATAAGCATTATTTTATCCGAAGAAGTAACAACTGCCGGAATTTCTACCTCTTTTTTGTCCAGAATAAAGAGACTTGTGTTCTCCATTTTGAGGAACTCTTCTCCTTCTTTTTTGAAATCCTCTGCAAGCCTCAAATACACAGATTCGCTCAGGACAAGGGATATCTCAGTGCCTTTTTTGGCAAGGTCCAGGAAGAAGGATGGGAACTGGGGATGAAAGTAGGAGAAAAACATAAGGATATGATTTGAGTTAGAGACATTCTTCACAAACTCAGGGTTAAGATCAAAAGTATGGCTCAGGTCCGGTTCTATAAGGTGGTAATTCCCAAGTTCGCTTATCCTTTTAATAAGATAAGTGGGAATAGGTGTGAGTTTTCTGTCTGCCCAGAATTCCTCGTGTTTCTCAAAAACTTCCAGTGTGTCTAGAAGAGGCTGCATTTTTTCTATAATGATCTCTCCTATCAGGCTGAGACGATAGACTCCTTCTTCGTGAATCACAAGGTTTTGTTCTTTCAGTTTTTTAATCTGGGGAAGGAGAGCGGTTCTCGGAACCTGAAGCCTTTCAAGGATCTCCTGGTTACCCTTCGGTCCCTCCTTCAGGAGCATGAGAAAATCTTTTCTCTTCTCTGAAAACAGGATCAAATCAAGCAAGTTTGGGTTCATTTACCATCGCCGCCCGGAAATAAAAGAGGGGTTTTGTTTTCTGGTTTTGGTTCTCTTTAGCGTTAATGAATATCAAATCAATAATAAAGATGTCGAAATTGTTTGAAATCCCTGTCAGGTTCGCATTTATTAACGCAAAGCCTGTAATAAGGTAAAAAATGAATAACTATTAAAGGTCTGGAGGCGGCTGTAACCTGAAATCAGGTTCACCGGGAAACTTTGATATAGGTGCTGGTGAGAATGAGTGGAATTATATTCAGGGTAAACTGGCTTTAAGGTAAAAGGAATTATTTCACCGATGTTATACATCTCTCATTACATTGATAATGTGAGCTTTTATAACTAGCAGGCGGTTTAATCATTAGTAATGTGAGGAAGGGTAATGGATAAAGAAAAATTATATCAGCTGAAATCCGATGCAAGCAAAATAAATCCTATTCTTAATATTGGAAAAAATGGGATCACCGATACTTTGATCGAAGAACTGAACAAGCAGATAAAAGCTAATAGGCTTGTAAAGGTCAAAGTACTCAAGAGCGCCGAAGAAGGAAAGGACTTGAAAACTATTGCAGATGAGCTTGCTGAAGCCACAAGGTCCACACTGATTGACGTACGCGGCAGGACAGTTGTGCTTTACAGGTAATGATTCCGGGGAGCAGGTGTACTTAAGTAACATTTCCATGTACTTAAGTAACATCTTAATATAGTGTACTTAAACAATGATGTTAATAGAGTTGTTCAAACTAAACAATGATATTAATTAGAGCTGTTCAAACGAAAGCTTCTGATCAACAGTGGTACAATTGGCAGCACTTAAGTAGCAGAATCATACTTCTTTAACCTCTCCCCGAGATTTAGTTTTTCCGATTGTTACAGGAAAGACATTCACCTAAGAGGCAAAGAACATATTACTATATTTCATAATGAAGAACAAGGTTTTTCTATAGAAGTGCTTCTAATAGTTAAGGTTCATAAGTGTGGGTTCGTTTAAATATCAATTATTATATTACATTATTATATATTTCATCAGTATTATGTAAGCTTATATTGAGAAATAATTAGCTATAAAAGTTTATTCATACACAAGCCCACATAATCTCACTATTATGAGATTAATTTCATACCGCTGTAAAAAATTAACGGATAAACTCGATTAAGATCATCAGATCGTCATATATGGCTGAAACCCCCTGAAACGGTTGTGCTGGGACATTTCTGCTTTCTTTTTATCAAAATACAGCGGGGCAGATCGCACCCACCATCCGGAGAGATTACTATGCTTGAAGATGAGTATCAACTTGACTTTTTCAAAAACAACGGTTTCGTCCGGAAGCAGTGCCAGAAGTGTGGCAAATTCTTCTGGACACGTGACCCTGAAAGAAATACGTGCGGAGATGCGCCCTGTGATCCATATTCCTTCATAGGAAGCCCTGTGTTTTCCAGGGAATTTAATATCTCAGAGATGCGCGAGTATTACCTTTCCTTCTTTGAAGCAAGAGGGCATACAAGGATTGACCGGTATCCTGTGGTCGCTCGCTGGAGAGACGATATCTACCTCACAATAGCCTCAATTGCAGACTTCCAGCCTTTTGTAACTTCAGGGCAGGTACCACCACCTGCAAACCCCCTGACGGTTTCCCAGCCCTGCATCAGGTTAAATGACCTTGACTCCGTGGGCAGAAGCGGGCGCCACCTGACAAACTTTGAAATGATGGCTCACCACGCTTTCAACAAAACGGGCAATGAAATTTACTGGAAGGAACACACCCTGGAACTCTGCGATGAGCTATTAAACTCTCTCAAGGTAAACCCCCTTGCCGTAACTTACAAAGAAGAGCCCTGGGCAGGCGGAGGCAATGCCGGGCCCTGCGTAGAGGTCATTGTTCACGGGCTTGAACTTGCAACCCTTGTCTTCATGAGCCTGAAGACAGACAAAAAAGGAGATATCCAGATTAAAGGTGAGAACTACTCGAAGATGGACAACTATATCGTGGACACCGGATACGGTCTTGAGCGTTTTGTCTGGGCTTCCAGGGGTTCTCCTACAATTTATGATGCTCTTTTCCCGGGTATAGTAAACGAACTCATGGGACTTGCAGGGCTTGAACACGAACTGGATAACTCCGAATATGCAAACATTCTGGCGCAAAACGCCCGGCTTGCAGGGTTTATGGATGTCAGTGAAAAGGCAAACCTGATGGAACTCAGGAAAAAGGTTGCCTCAAGCATAGGAATGACAGTGGACAAACTCTCGGCTATTATGGAACCTGTAGAAAAGGTCTATGCAATTACCGACCACACCCGCTGCCTGACCTTCATGCTCGGAGACGGAATCATTCCATCCAATGTTAAAGCAGGGTACCTGGCACGCCTTGTCCTCAGAAGGACGCTGCGCATGATGAATGACCTTGATATCAGGACCCCAATCTCCGAAATCATGGACATGCACATAAAGAACATGCCCGAGTACCCGGAGTTCAGGGAAAACTTCTCTGTCATTCAGGATATCCTGGAATCCGAAGAGGAAAAGTTCAATGCTACAATGGAAAGGGGCCGCAGAATCATTCAGAAATCGGCATCTCATTTCAAGAAGGCAGGAGAAAAAATTCCTCTTTCCCAGTTAACCGAACTCTATGATTCACATGGAATTCCTCCTGAAATGGCAAAAGAAGTTGCAGCCGAAATTGGTGTCGGCGTAGAGTTCCCTGATAATTTCTATTCGATTATTGGCGAGCTGCACAACAAGGCTGAAGAAAAGGAAGAAGAGGTAATTCCTTTTGCAGAAAGGCTCAAGCACCTGCCCAAGACCAAGCGCCGCTTCTATGATGAGCCCACCCGTCTGGAATTCGAGGCAGTTGTCCTTGATGTGTTTGACAATAACGTCGTGCTGGACAACACCTTCTTCTATGCGGAAGGCGGAGGGCAGCCTGCAGATATCGGGACCATCATTGCCGAAGATACTATGTACAGGGTTGTGGATGTTCAGGTCTATGATGGTGTAATCGTACATACAATTGACAATCCGGGCAGGGAGCTTGGGATAACCAAAGGCGAGATGATTACCGGTAAGGTCGATGAAAGGCGCAGGATGGCTCTTGCAAGGCACCATACAGCAACCCATATAGTAAATGATGCCGCCAGAAAGGTTCTAGGAAAACATATCTGGCAGGCTGGTGCCCAGAAATTCGAGGACCATTCAAGGCTTGACCTATCCCATTATAAGCACATCTCTCCTCAGGAAGTAAGGCAGATTGAGCTTCTGGCTAACCGCACTGTCATGGAAAACAAACGTGTGATTACGGAATGGTTGCCAAGGACAGAAGCCGAACAGGTATACGGCTTTGGGCTCTATCAGGGTGGAGTACCTCCAGGAGAAAAGATAAGAATTGTAAAGGTAGGAGACGATGTTGAAGCCTGCGCTGGAACTCACTGCATTAGCACAGGTATCGTCGGGCCTATCAAAATCCTGAGGGCCGAGAGGATTCAGGACGGCGTGGAGAGGGTCGAATTTGCAGCCGGAAATGCAGCTGTGATTGCCATGCAAAATATCGAATCTCTACTTGTTGATTCCGCAAAGACCCTGAGTGTGCCTCCGGAACACCTCCCAGTAAGTGTAGACCGTTTCTTTGGGGAATGGAAAGACCTCAAGAAAGAAAATGAAAGGCTCAAAGAAGAACTTGCCCGGTCTAGGGTTTACAGGATGCTCGGAGATGCTTCTGAGGTTTCAGGTTTCAGGGTTGTTGCCGAACATATTTCAGGAGCTGATTCCCTCGAACTCCAGAAGATAGCTACCGAACTCCTCAAGAACGAAAGCGTTGTTTCCCTTCTTGCAAGCGACTTTGAAGGAGTAAAGCTTGTAGCATCTGTCGGAGAAAAAGCCATGAAATGTGGAATCAATGCCGGTAACCTTGTCCGCGAGATGTCAAAGATCGTCGGCGGAGGCGGAGGCGGAAAGCCTGCCCTTGCAATGGGCGGAGGAACCGACCCAACAAGGATTCAGGACGCTCTTGCCAGAGGGCTTGAACTCGTAAAAGAGAAATGCGAAGAAGCCTGAATTATCGAAAATCCATTAAAAACTAAAATTAATTGAAAGAATTAACAAAACAGAAATCGGGATATATATCCCGGTTTCGATGCTATATTTTCTAATTTTAGGTTGTGTACTATTAGTTAATTGATGTCATTTCCAAAACACCCTAATGTCTTATCATCTCTTTTTTGCAATTCAGTGAGTTTATGGTAGACATGCTTTGATCACGAAACATAAGCATTTCTATCACTGGAAAAATTAATCCTGAAAACGTCAACTGTATAATGATGGGCTACCAAAAAGTTTGGAAGTTCCAAAAATTTGCTTTATCTGAAGTTAAGAGATTTTTTAAATTCTGATTATATGTAGTTCACGAAAAAAACAAATGTTCAGCATTCACTGAAGCCAGGACTAAGGCCAGCTCCTGAATTCTTTGATTATGGATGAGGCTGAGTCCTGAAGGCTATTCATTGCTCATTATTTTGAAATAATCGGTATTAAATAAATATCCGTGATTATATTAGTTGAATATTGAACTGGGGTACGTTCTTCAAAGATAAAGTAATGGTTAAAGGGGAAATATAGTAAGGGGGAAATATATCCATAATAGGACTCGTAAGACTCGAAATGACAAATTTCCAGGATTGGAAAGGCAAATTTGACAAGAGGCTGACGGGTTTAATGAATAGCACATGGACTTTACATGAGCTATGATGAAGCCTATTGAGGCTTATGTCATTCATACCTTAAAAGATGACAAATTGGACATGGCAAAACAGCATGTAAAAATTTCAAGCTTTTGGATTGAAGAGATTGCATACTAGAGATTTGGTCTCGAATTTTTATCAATGGTAGGGGGTAGGTAACGTTATGACTGATGACATAAACCCTGAAACGGGCAGAGCAGACAAACAGGAAACCCGTAGAGGCATGTTGGACCGCGACTGGTGGCCAAACCAGTTGAAGCTCGAGATCCTGCACCAACATTCCTCCAGGTCCAACCCAATGGGCGAGGACTTCAACTACGCGAAAGAGTTCAAGAGCCTCGACCTGGCGGCTGTGAAGAAAGATCTCGCGGCGCTGATGGCCGATTCGCAGGACTGGTGGCCGGCGGATTTTGGTCACTATGGCCCTTTGTTCATTCGCATGGCATGGCACAGCGCCGGCACCTACCGTGCCTTTGACGGCCGCGGCGGTGGCGGTAGAGGCCAGCAGCGCTTTGCACCGCTCAACAGTTGGCCGGACAACGTCAACCTTGACAAGGCGCGTCGCCTGCTCTGGCCGATCAAGCAGAAGTATGGTCGGAAGATTTCATGGGCTGACCTCATGATTCTTGCGGGCAACGTCGCCATGGAAACGATGGGATTCAAAACGTTCGGTTTCGGAGGCGGTCGCGAGGACGTATGGGAACCGGATCCGGACGTCTATTGGGGCTCTGAGGACAAGTGGTTGGGTGATGAACGCTATTCCGGCGACCGGAACCTCGAAAATCCGCTTGCTGCTGTGCAGATGGGACTGATCTACGTCAATCCGGAAGGTCCTAACGGAAACCCGGATCCAATCGCGGCGGCCAGGGATATCCGCGAAATTTTCGCTCGCATGTCCATGAACGACGAAGAGACCGTTGCGCTCATCGCTGGCGGTCACGCTTTCGGCAAAACCCACGGCGCCGGCCCTGCGTCCCATGTCGGGCCTGAGCCAGAAGCGGCCAGTATCGAGGAGCAAGGCCTCGGTTGGAAGTGTAGCTTCGGCACCGGCAAAGGTGGTGACACGATCACCAGCGGCCTGGAGGTCACCTGGACCAACACGCCAACGAAGTGGAGCAATAACTTCTTCAGGATCCTTTTCAGCTACGAATGGGAATTGACGAAAAGCCCGGCAGGTGCATATCAGTGGCAGCCGAAAGGTGGCGCTGGTGCTGGTCAGATTCCTGATGCCCATGACCCGACAAAGCGTCACGCACCAAGCATGCTGACCACTGATCTCTCCTTGAGGTTCGACCCTGCCTACGAAAAGATTTCAAGGCGCTTCTACGAGAACCCGGACCAATTAGCTGACGCATTCGCACGCGCGTGGTTCAAGCTGACGCACCGCGACATGGGTCCGCGCGCCCGCTATCTCGGCCCGGAGGTTCCTGCCGAAGAGCTCATCTGGCAAGACCCTATTCCCGCATTCAATCACAGGTTGATCGATGAGAAGGACATTGCCTCCCTCAAGAACAGGATTCTTACCTCAGGACTGTCGGTCTCGCAACTGGTTTCGACCGCCTGGGCATCGGCGTCCACTTTCCGGGGCTCCGACAAGCGTGGCGGTGCGAACGGCGCACGAATTCGCCTGGCGCCGCAGAAGGATTGGGAAGTCAACCAGCCAGCCGAACTGGCGAAAGTGCTGAACATTCTCGAAGGTGTCCAGAACGAGTTCAACAGCACGGCCTCTGGAGGCAAGAAGGTCTCGCTTGCTGACCTGATCGTTCTGGCTGGTTGTGCAGGCGTCGAGCAGGCTGCGAAGAATGCTGGTCACGATGTGACGGTCCCCTTCTCGCCGGGGCGCATGGATGCCTTGCAGGAACAGACCGATGTGGTCTCCTTCGGCTTACTCGAACCGATTGCGGATGGTTTCCGCAACTACCTCAGGAGCCAATATGCCGTATCAGCCGAGGCGTTGCTGGTTGACAGGGCGCAATTGCTGACGCTGACCGCACCGGAGATGACGGTGCTCGTTGGCGGCATGCGCGTGCTAAACACCAACTTCGGACAGACCCAGAATGGCGTATTTACCCAGAAGCCGGAATCGCTAACAAACGACTTCTTCGTGAACCTGCTCGACATGGATACGGAGTGGAAGGCGGTATCGGACGTCAGGGACATATTTGAAGGGCGTAATCGCAAGACTGGCGAAGTCAAGTGGACCGGCACGCGTGTCGATCTTATCTTCGGTTCGAACTCCCAGCTCCGGGCTCTGGCCGAGGTCTACGGAAGCGCGGACGCGCAGGAGAAGTTTATCCAGGACTTTGTGGCGGCCTGGGTCAGGGTGATGAACCTTGACCGCTTCGACCTCGCCTGATCGTAGCATAAACGTCTTCCAGGGCTTGAAAATCTTCAAAACAAACAACTTTTCTCAGGCTGAAGAAAGGTATCTATCGCTTAACAAGATCGGGTAAGAACATATGATTGGTGACCTTGTTTGAAATCAAGTAGTCTACCCTCAAATTCTCTATTTTTTCGCGGAATCGCCCATTGATTGCTTTCACTTTGGCTTTTGGATTGCCTGACTGTTATGCGAGACTACTATTTCCGTAAGTTAAGAATCTCTATGAATCAACTAACTCATTCATTCCAGGCCCCACTTCTTCCTGAACTCGAGCTTCTGCTGGCGGTTCATCCAGTGGCTGCCGTCACAGTAGGGCTTGTTCTCCGACTTCCCGCAGCGGCAGAGGGTTACTCTATTCCGGTATTCGTACATACTACCATCTGAAGATTCAATGGGGATACCGCCTCTAACCCAGAGGGGACCTTCACAACCTTTTTGTTTGTCGTGAACCAGTACAATAGATGGTTCAAATTCTTTTTCAAAGGGCGTGCCTGTCTTTCTGTCCCACAGGACCAGCCGTCCCGAAGGGCAGATCATGGCTTCCTCTATGGCGGTTTGTCGGGCTTCCGGGTCGTCTGATTTTTGTATGAGACTCCTTATTCCGCCAGCCCGCTGGCAGAAACGGGAATGATCGCAGAGCTCGTGGGCATCGGTGAGTTTTAGATCAGGACCTTCAAATGTTTCCGCTTTTTTTAGGTAAGGCTTTCTGCTGGCAGTTTCGCTACCGTCAAAACCGATCTTGCGGTGGGTCCCATCACAGAAGGGCTTGTTTTTGGATGAGCCACAACGGCATAAGATATAGGTATCCTGCCGAGGGTATTCCTTTATATCAATTAATTCTCTGGTGTGGCCGGCGTCATCAGTGACAATTGCCTGTTCTAAAAGCGGTACTCCACCTGTAACGCGATAAGGTCCATCTTTGATTATCTTAATCCTCATTTCGTTCTCATTGACTGCCATAATCATAATCCCCCATTACCTCTTATAATGCAGTACTGGATGTTTAGTCTGACTATTCGCCTCTTTATGATTTCTATTGTTCTCTGACTCGTACTGTTTCCAATAAGAGGGATGTAATAGGATTGATTAGACCCTCAAACTAAGCAATGAAATGGTTACTGCTTTGGACATCTTTCAGATTTGAAAGTGCTTATTTTCTCCATGACTGTATATGTTTGTACAAAAATATAATTTCAAAAGAATATTATTATTTTAAACCTACTTTGTTAAATATATTTTTCTTTCAAATCTGGATCCACGAACTCTTTCTTTTCTTAAATTTTACTTTGCTGATTCCGCTTCATTCTTTAAAAATTACTTCACAGAGAATTGCAGTATTGTTTTTTACAAAGAGATGGATTGTCTTTTTTCCTTCAAGTCCTTTTTCAACCTCGTTTCTAACTTCCCAGTAGTCCTCGGGTTTTACGCCTGCACGAAGCACTACACTTCCAACGTTCCTGTCCTTCAGGAATTTATTAATCTCCTCTGGTTCAAAGGGGCAGACCTTCAGGACAAGGTAGTGATTTTTGATCATTGATTGCTTTATCATGGCATCCGAGGTCAGCAAAAGCCTCTTTTTATCAACCCTGAATAGTTCGAAAGCCCCCATGATAGGTCCTGCCATCTGCATCATGGATTCGACAAGTTCGGGCAGTAGTTCTGCTGCAACAACAGAAGGTTCGGGTTCATAGGCAAAGAGTTTCATCTTTTCCGTTTCCCTTATCTGCGGGAGGAATCCATTTTTTTGAACCAGCCCTTCTACTGCAGGAAGAGCTACAGCGAGCCTGTCATACTGTTTTAACCCGCCGAAGTAAAGGGTCAGGCGGTTGAGCTGCCCATCCAGGGAAATGTACTCTTTTTCACAGTCAAAAGAAATCCTTTCAGGCGGCATCTGGGGTGGGGCTTCAAAGGCAAATTTTTTCGTCTTTTTCCCATAGGCTGAAAGCACATTTGGGATTCCGGGTTCAAGACAGGAAACCTGTCTTTCTTTTTCTTCTGCAGGGCGGAAGGGATCAGAAAATACCACATCAACCTCCGGGATCTGCTCTATTACTTTCGGGTCAAGGGCGTCCCCGCAGATGAATTTCACATTGTCAAGCCCGTACATCTCACAGTTCTGTTTTGCATATTCTATTTTCTTAGGGTCGATTTCCACTGCGTATACGAACTCGCACTGCTGCGCAAAAAAGACGGTTTGTCCTCCTATCCCGCAGCTGATATCAGCAAGAGTCTTACATCTTAGGCGCTGTGCCCTGTAGCGGGCAATAGGTTCAGGGGTTGCAAAGCGCACACTTTCCTTATCCCCGTGCAGGGGCTTTTCAAATTGCTTTTTCCGTGCCACATCGATCAGAGGAATACTAGGAATTTTATGGGATTTAAAGGCAACTGAAAAAGGAGATCATGATTTTTTTCCAAAAAATAAATAAGTAAGTTATTTCATCAAAATATCTTGTATTGCAATATTTGAGGAAGACTCATGGGTAACTTCACCGAAGAAGATAAAGATAACTTTTTTTTCATGGTTAATTCTCTAAAAAAGTGTCAACGTGCAGATCTTTCAGACATTAATAATGATGAGAATATAATTGAAAAATTATATGTTGATCCCTTAGAAAACAATCTAGTTTTAAAGAGTTGCTTAGCTCCAAATACAACTTTTTTAATTGGTAGAAAAGGAACAGGGAAATCAACTATAATAGCCAGACTTCAGCATGAAATAAGGAAAAGTAATGATAAATTATCTCTCTATATAGATGTTAAAACAATTTTTGATGAATCAAGGCCATTTGATTTTGATTCTTCGCAATATGTAAATGTTTTACATGGAGAAGAACTAGAAAGATATCTCTTATTTAAAAGCTTCCTCAAAAAAATCATTGAAGATATAAAAAGAGAGGTCAAGACTAACACTTTGAAGTTCTATCTCTCAAAAATTTCTAAAGTTTTTGGCCACAACAGGAATTCATTTAATGAAGAATTAGATAAAATTTTTGAAAGCATTAATAGTAGAACCTATGAAGATATTTTAATTATTAAGGAAAAACAGATGTTTTCGGCTAAAAGCCAAGATATAACTCAAGCTCAAAAATGTGGGTTTACTTCTGGTGTTGGCATTTCGAGTAGTGATGTAAGCTTAGACGCAAGCAGTAGCGTGGACTTCTCTGAAACCGTTCAAAGTGGAGAAGAGATAAAAGCGAAGTTCTCAGAAATATTGCTCCAGTTTTTTGATCCAAAGTCAATTTTGACTCAAATTAAAAATTTACTGTCTAGGATTGGAATTAAATACGTTTTCATTTGTTTAGATGATTTCTCCGAAATTGATAAAGATGCGATGGAAATATTTGTTGATACTATAGTAGCTCCGTTAAATAACTGGTCTGAGGGCTATTTTAGGTTTAAAATAGCTGCTTATCCGAGTAGAATATATTTCGGTGATATAGATCCTTCAAAGATTGATCAAATTAAGCTAGATTACTATGATCTATATTTATCTAATCACGTCAGAGATATTGAACAAGAGGCTACTTTAAATATTTCAAGACTTCTCACTAGCAGATTCGATTATTTTTTAGGTAAAGATCCAGCTAGCTTTTTTGATCTATCCAAGAATGATATTTCAGATTACTACAAAGTTCTGTTTGACACCACTTCAAATGTTCCAAGAAATGTTGGATGGATTCTTTGGTATGCTAATCAATCTAGTGTTTCAAAAGATTCGCTTATAACTCTTAAGGATTTGGAGTTAGCGGCTGAAAAATATTATACTGACTCGATAGAGGTGTTTTTTTCTCAAAATAAATATATGAAAGAGTCTTTTGACGAGAAACTAGAAAAGTACCATTTGAATGAGTTATTAAATCAAATTATTAAAATGTCTAAGAAAAACAAGACTGAAATTCCTAGTTTAAATTCCAAAGTATTTGAAAGTGAAAAATCAAGACCTGTGACAAGTCACTTTTATGTTAAAAAAGAAATGGAGAAACTACTAAACACTTTAGAACTTAATTTTTTTATTACCAAGTACAATGAACAGAAGGATAAAGATGGCAAACTCATAGTTTTCTTCTTCCTGAACTACGGTCTCTGCAAGAAAGAAGACATTAATTTCGGAAGAGGAACTGATCGAAAATATATTGTTCAAAGAAGATTTGATTATTCTGATGCTATCAAAGAATGTATTGATGCTGCAAAGAAAATTCGGTGCAATACATGTGGTTTATCCTATTCAATGGACAAACTAAACATTTTAGAGCTCTACCATATGCTTTGCCCAGAATGTAGAAGGGGCATCTGTGAGATAGTCCATGTTGAAGTTGAACTTCCAACAGTTAAACAAGAGATTCAACTGATGGAATTTGATTTTAAACTCCTTAATGCGCTTCGAATAGATGAACCTCAATTTGCTTCGTTACTTGCACAAGATTTGGATTGTCATTATCAGAAAGTTACAAAAAGGGCTCAGTTTTTAGAAACTGAACATGCTTTAATTATGAGAAAGAAAGAAACTTTGTACAGAGAATACGGAGAAAGGACTTATTATTATCTCACCGATAAGGCTCGAAATCGTTACTTTAGTAAATTTGCTCCACAATCTATAGAAGCTGATTAAAAGCATTAATAATGTCTTGAGGACAGTTTCTTTGGAAAAAATTTTTGCAAAAATCTAATCTTCTCCTCCACTGTAAAATATTTCTATGGAATTACTTTCTAGTAAATCTCGCTTAAGATCCAATATCCAAGTCCTAAATATATACTAAAAAATTAAACAGAGATAAAAATAGTTTATAATCGATAACTATTAAGCTTGTATCTTCCGCCCTACCTTCCGCAGATGTCTTCAAAAAAATAACATTTTTCCTGCTATCGTTTTTTGAGAATTATTCTAAAATTTGCAGTTATTATCTCAACTGAAGCTTAAGAAAATGGATTCTGAAAGTTTTCAATGAAGGCAAAAAGTCACAAATTTTGGAAAATATCAAAAACATACGTTTGGGTAAACATGGAGTTTTTCAGAAAAACGATAGCGAGAAATATTGTGAAACTTGAAGGGACATCTGCGGGAAGTTGGTTCCACTTCTCTATCTGTTCTTCCCGCCACTTCTCCATCGCTTTCCAGATGGGTAAAGGATCAATGCCGTAAACTTTTGATGTATTCATCCCGCATATATTCGGTCATGTTGCCGTCTACAAAGCGCAATGTAGCTTGGTCTGCCATAACTCAGAGTCTTTACCTGAAAAGAAATGATCTCAAAGAATTAATGGAGGGTAATCAGCAGTTTGTCTGATCGAAGAAATTATCTCCTGGTGTGGAACTGCTTAATGATTAGATAGGCAGCAAAAAAAATAAATCAGATTGGATCTTTATAAATTAATCTACAAACTAAAATACCTGGAGTAAATGAAATTCCTCTGCAAAAGAGGCAGTGTTAAAAATTACCGGGAAGTAGCTTTAAAATCTATTTTCCTGTTTTGTCACAGTGGGCCAAAGGAAGAGAAGCAATGCTATAGATTTTTATTTTGAATGTGATCAACAATTTTGCACAGGAAGCAGAGATTAATATTGAGATTTCAGGAAAATGAAAAACATGACTACAGAACCCGACTATTTTGAAAGATTAGAGAAGCTTCTCCTGCTGAAAGAGAAATTAGGCGTACAGGAAAAAGAACTTAGCAGGCTTCTAGCTAGATTAGAAGACGTAGAAGCTAAGAGAACCGTGGTAATTAAAGAGATCGGCAACACTTTAAGCACTCAACAACGTGTGAAAGAACCTCCCAAGGAAATGAGTAAATTGATGGTTGCCATTAATAATCTTCCTAAAGTGGAATCCATAGTAAAATGTGAGATTTGCGGGAAACTTTATGTTTCTGGCAATTGTCATGAATGCTGTGACAGCTCCTGCGAATAAATTCGCAGGCATCTATGGTAGTTCAACCAATACTATACTGCCTTAAACCAATGCTATACTGCCCTGGAGCAACCATTTATTCGTGTCTCGCTTCCAGCGTTTAAAGTTTTACCTTTGAAACTTTTTCAAAGAACCGCATACCTGGAGTTTCAGAGCAAAGTCAAGCGGCTTCTGTAGCATTTGCAGCTTCCAGAACAAAACTTGACAGTAAATTATAGGTCTGTAAACAGAAAAACGTTACCCGGTAACATATTGTGGAAGAGTTGACAGCTGTATCCCACCATTAAAATGATGAGGATTAGGCTTAGATGCTCCTAAAATGGATAAATGATTTCTTTCATTATCCGTGAAATTTCAGGTAGTGGGGGTGAATCATTGATCAAATTTGAAAAAACGAACACATACTCCATGTTTGAAAAAAATATGGAGGTATCTGGAGGCTCCTGGCTTTTTGTAACTCACCACACTACCGATTTTTCTGAACCTCTAAAATAAAATCCTCATAATTGGATCAGGGCGTTAAATGAATTAAGTAGTCATTCTTCATGGAATGATATCTCTGATATCCACGTAAAATGGACTGAAAGCCGGCAGATTTCCTTCGAAAGATTTGGCAAACACATTCCAGGTTTCTGTCTGTGGTTTTAGCTTTTTCATTACTCCAAGAAGATCATCCTCAGGATCTGTCATAGCCATTAGAAAATCCTGTTTCATGTAAATTGAGAGATTATTCAGGTATTTAAGGAGCGATAGCATGGCATCCGGCTGTGCCTTATCAAACGCATAATCCACAATATACAGGAGCTTAAAATGCTCTCCTTCGGCCGGTAACTTCGGTACTTTCGTAATATGGTTCAAGGTTCCAAAAATTGATTTCATTATCTTCATTGCTGTTGGCTCTCTGGCATAGTATAAATGAGCCAGTTTTGAGCTATCCCATAACCCGGCACAGGCTGCAATTTTATTCTCTTTGTCTCTGACTACACGGAAATTCTCCGGTCCATAAGAAGGAATTAATCTTAATCGTGCCTCAAAAGTTTGATCGGTAAATGGAATGAAATGTATAAACCCTGAATTATACTCATTAATAAGGCCTATTACATCATCAATTTTCTTTGTATCAACATACTTTATTGAATACTCTGGAGGCACTTCCAGCTTCTTATAAGTCGATATTCCTGGAAATTTGATACCTCTCATCTTAAAATATCCCATTTTTTCAAATAATAACTGAGAGGCTTTGTTTGGGTCGTAAATGTAACAATAAGCATAACTTGCTTCCATTTCCATGGCCTTTTTTTCCGCCTCTTTAACAAGCTTCGTGGCAATTCCTGCCCTCCGAAAAGCTGGATGAACTATAACTTCAGTAATGTACGCATACTTTTCTTTTTGTTCGGGAGTTGTTTTTACTGTTAAACCAATCCAGCCAGCAATCTTTCCATCCTCTTCTGCCACAAGCACATTCCAGTTATCATACATTTTGTAACGGGCAATTATATTCTTCTTCTCTACACCCATTGCACACTTTTCATCACCCTGCGGGCACAGCCTCTCTATTTCAAGCATTCTTTGATTATCACCTTCATTAAAAGGCCTGATCGAAACCATAGTCAAATTTCCCCTTGCTCTTCGTCCTTCCACATCCTCTGATTACTCAGATTTATTCTTTTTATAATTAAATATGCAAATCTTGCATATTTAGCTTTTAGTAAAACATAAAACAATTTTACTTCTGGTGAAGCGGGAGGAGATGATTTTGGACTCAGGAACGAAAAGATGAACTGCTCTAGGAGGACGAAAGATTAGCCTCTCCGATAATCCTTACAAAAATAAGCTAACAATCCTTACGAGAGTCAAAGGAGAAAGCCCACTGACTTTAGTCGTGGGATGAATCCGTCAACCTCTACAATATTCTTTTCGTTGTGCTTTGCCTTCATATAGGCCGTCGAATAATATAATATTAGATCAAGTCTGCGAAAACCAAGCAACCTTTTTCTAAGAGTATACCATCAGGCGAAATAGGTCTTGAATAAACAAATCGTATCAAGCTCGTATTCATGTAAAGCCGACACGAGTGAATGAACGAGACTCAGTACGGTAGGGACTACCGGAATTAACGCTCATGGAGATGCCAATGGTCATCTATGAAGTGAGAAGCCAACGCGTTTTAGCCGTTGGTAGTTCACAAAAATAGTCCGCTTACAAAAACAGCTCGGAAATTATAGCTCGGAAATTCCAAGATTTTACTCTAAATTATCCGCCATTTCACATTAATCAGAAAAGAAAATGTAATGGAGGGAGATTTGAGTTATTCTCCCTTTACGAGCCTTGCAATGTCGTTTCCGACATCTGAGGTGGTGTTCTTGCCGCCCATGTCGTAAGTTTTAACTTTGCCTTCCAGGATGTTTTTCTGGATTGCATTGACTATGGTGTCTGCAGCTTCCTTTTCTCCGAGCTGTTCTATGAGCATTGCGCCTGCCCATATTGTGGCAATCGGGTTGACCTTGTTTAGGCCCTTATACTTCGGGGCTGAACCGTGGATGGGCTCGAACATGCTTGTGCCTTTGGGGTTAATGTTTCCGCCGGGAGCAAGGCCAAGGCCGCCCTGGATCATGGCTCCGAGGTCGGTTATGATGTCTCCGAACATGTTCGGGGTTACGACCACATCAAACCATTCAGGGTTTTTCACAAACCACATTGTGATGGCGTCAACGAAGTTGAAATCCGTGGTAACTCCGGGGTGCTTTTCAGCAACCGCATTGAACTCTTCTCTCCAGAAGCCGTAGATGTCGGAAAGGACATTTGCCTTATCAACGGATGAGACGTGTTTTTTCCTCTTTTCGGAAAGGTCAAAAGCGTACTCGATAACCCTTTTTGTGCCTTCTTTAGAGATGAGGCCGATCTGGTACCCTATTTCCTCGCTGTCGGTCTCGATGTCAAGGCCGAATTTTGCGGAGTAGAGAGTCCTTTTAACTTCAAGGAGGTCTTTGGTCTCTCCTTTTTTTGCCCTGCCGCCGATGCCTATGTAGAAATCCTCGGTGTTTTCCCTGACCACTACAAAGTCGATCTCTTTTGAGGTCTTATCCTTTAGCGGGGTCCAGACGCCCTCAAGGAGTTTTATTGGGCGCAGGTTGACGTACTGGTCAAAGTAAAAGCGTGCAGTTAATAAGATTCCCTTTTCAAGGATGCCAGGGGCAATCCTCGGGTCTCCAATGGAGCCAAGGTAAATGGCAGGGTAGCCGGATAATTCCTTTAAGGTCTCTTCCGAAATCAGCTCACCTGTTTCCAGATAGTGGTCTGCTCCATGTGGGTATTCAATCCATTCTACATCAAAACCAAATCTCTCGCCTGCAGCGTCAATTACTTTTCTGCCTTCGGCGATGATTTCTGGGCCTATCCCGTCGCCGGGGAGGACTGGAACCTTATACTGCGTCATGTTTGTACTCCTTTCAAATTTACAGGCAAAATTGCCTTTTTACTGCGAGATGTCAAACGTGGGCGTGACCTGTCTATTGACAGGTTTCCTGTTTTTCAGCGTTCAGAGACCAGTTTTCGGGCATACTCTATAAGCCCTCCCTGATCCACGATCTCGCGGACGAAATCCGGGAGGGGGGTTGCCTGATAGGTCTCTCCTTTTGTTTTGTTTTGTATGACCCCTGTTGAAAGGTCTACTTCAAGCTCGTCTCCGTCGTTGATTCTGTCCGTTTCCGGGCATTCAAGGACAGGGACTCCGATATTGATTGCGTTCCTGAAAAAGATCCTTGCAAAAGACTTTGCAATCACACAGGATACCTTTGACCCTTTGAGGGCAAGAGGTGCATGTTCACGCGAGGACCCGCAGCCGAAATTGCTTCCTGCGACCACGATATCATTTTCATGAACATTTTTTGCAAAATCAGGGCGCACGCCTTCAAACGTATACTTCGCAAGCTCTTCCGGGGTATTGAATATCAGGTACCTTCCGGGAATTACTGCGTCCGTATCCACGTCATCTCCGAATTTCCAGGCTCTTCCTTTCATGAAATCACCAGTAATTTGCTGTAATTAAATGCTGTTGATAATATGCTCACAGCCTGTAACTCAGCTCAACTCTGAAGTATCATAGGTAATATTTAAATTATTTTCTGATAGGCTATAAAATTTGGTTGACAATTCCCACTATCTTACGTTTTTTTTGCCTGGGAATCTTTTAAAAACAATGTGCTCTGCCTTAATTAAGTTGTCCATGAGTTTGAGTTTTTGTTCCTTCTTTTTCCTCTTCAGGGCTCAAGAGCACTTGGTTCTCCTCCTCCGTGCCAGCTCTTCCTAGGGCGGATGCGCACCATATGGACAGATTCTGAGTGGTCATCTACTATCAATGCGGCTCCTCTTTCACTCCCCATTTTCTTCAGGTATGCCCTGAGGCTTTCCTGCATATAAAGAGGTCTGGAGGTCTCAAGGGCTAGGATGTCATCACTTGAGGTAAGGCGGTGGCAGACGAGGAGGTCGCTCTGTGAAACTACATCTGGGTGAAGGCTGGCAGGCCTCTGGGTTGCCAGTACAAGGGAAAGCCCTGGCTGCCTTCCCTGCCTGAGGCAGCGGTTTATGAGCACCTCAGAAGCAAGGCTTTCTGTCTTTGCAGGCACGAAAATATGGGCTTCATCAATGAAAAGCCAGATCATAGGAAACTCTTTTTCTTCTGTCTTTTCTCCCATCTGTTTCTTTTCATAGATTCTCCTTGCTTCAAGCCGTTCAGCATAAAGCCTGCCTGCAAGAATTGATACTGCTGCAGCGCAGACATTTTCGTTTTCCAGAGTACTTACATCAAGGATTGTTGTCCTGCCTCCTGCTATCAGTTCAGATAGAGTCGTCCCTTCTTTTGAAAAGAGGCCCCATGATTTCACAGCCCTCAAATAATTTTCAGCAGCGCCTTTTGATGCCGGGTCGGAACGCGTGTCCAGGAATATCTCGTTTATAATATCTTCAAAAGAATATGGTTCGCCTTTCTCCCGGAGGGATTCGATAGTCCTTACAAGCAGAATTCCAGGCGGAGAAACCTCTTCAATCTTGAGAACCCTGCACCACTGGCCGCCTGAGAGTTCCCGGATTGAAATCGAAAAGGGCCTTACATCTATGTTTCTTTTTTTATAGGCTTCAACCTTTCCTGCTGGCACGAAAACCTTGGTTTCGAGCCCTTCAGGGGCGAGGTCCCAGCTTTTCAGCCTTTCTGCTTCGAATACGTTAGGATTCTTCGTTGTCCAGAAAATCCCCATGGTGTCGATAATGAGGGATGCAAGTCTCCCTTTAATGGGCTCGGGAAGAAAGGCAAGTTCTTCCAGCATGCACCCCATTGTATAGGATTTTCCGTATCCTCTTTTCCCGCAGATCAAAACAGCATGGGGTTTCAGGGCATCCAGATAAACGTCAGCACCTTTTGAATGGTCAAGTGCCATATAGTTGCCAAGAAACAGGAGTCCCTCCCCAGCATTTTCTTCGTTTCCAATCACTCGTAATGTCCCGCCTAATTTTCCCCCAAAAACAGGTCTGAAATCTTTATTCTTTCTTTCAGGCATCCTTATTGTATCTGGCTAAAAACTACTTATAATAATTTATTCAGATTGAGTCGAATAAAAGTCTTAATTTTTAAGTTTTTCAGATATTAATCTCGTTCCTGATTTCTTTTTATGATTGCTGTCCTCTTTTTTATGCCCTGCTTCTTTAAAAAATACTCAGATGTACTGAGTAAGTCTGCGTATGTTTTCTCTAAATAGTAATGTTTATTTATTCGTGGGATATAAGATAAGTTTCGCAGACTTTATGTGTGAATCTGCACTACTGTTTATGTAAAGAAATGTAAAAATAGCTAATATATTTGCTAGAGTATGTGGTGGGTAGATATGGGTTCTCTTCAAAAAGCTGTGCTGATAGATTTGCTTTTGAGGTCAGATAAACGAAGAAAAATTCTGCTTTTTCTCAGGGACGGGCCAAAGAATATTGAAGAAATCACAGAGTTTCTGGGTTCTTCCTGTACCGCAGTTCTTCCTCAGATCAAAAGATTGACAGAAAATGGACTGATTAATCAGGAAGGTAAAAATTACGGGCTTTCTACAGTTGGATTGATTGTCACAGAAAAGATGTTTTCCCTTCTGGGAACTCTTGAGATTTTTGAAGATAATATTGATTACTGGGCGCAGAAAGACCTTACAGGAATACCTCCTTTTTTGCGTTCGAAACTTGGAATGCTGGCTCGATATAAGGTGATTGAGCCCCAGCTTAACAGGATGTTTGAGCCGCCTGAAGAATTTATAAATTCCCTCAAAAAATCCACAGAAATTATGTATTTCTCTTCTTTTTTCCATCCTTCTTTTTCAGGGTTTGATCAGGATTTTTTGAAGAAAAGAACAGCTTCTACTTTTATTTTTACAAAAAACTTTTTTGAACGAATCTTCAGCTCTCACCCTGAAGAAGCCAAAGAATTACTATCGTCTGCGAGCTCAAATATCTATATCTATGACGGGCTCTCGTCCGTGGTCTCACTTACGGTAACCGAGAGATTTATGGCATTATTGCTTCTTAATAAAAAAGGAAAACTTGACCAGAGCCTTCTAATAAGTTCAGAAAATGATGCAATTGAGTGGGGTAAGGAACTTTTTGTGTATTACAGGGACCTTTCTAAACCTACCTTTAGAGAGAAAACTAATTGGCTTCTCTCTGAAAAAGACTCCGATATGGAAAGAACTCTGATTTGTGAAAAACCTTCTATCTGAGAAGAAAAGGGAAAATCAGATCTTAAAATGCCATTTCACTGAATCTCAAATCTGAATTTCCAATGAAAAATTTAATTCGCTGAAAGCTGCTGAGGATTTCAGCAGTTTCAGAATACTTTGCAGCTTCAGGATATTATTTTATCCAGCTGGTTTGTCCTGGCTGCTTCTTTGATTTCCTGAGCTATTCTCCTTCCTGTCGAGAGGTCTTCCTGGATAAGATCCGCATAAGGAGAGCCTGAAATGTAAAGGTTCGTTCCAGCAACAATCCGGGCAGAAATCTCAAACACCTTAATTTTAAGCTCATCCGTAAATACGGTTTCAAGGCAGAATGCCCCTATCATCCCGCCGAAAAGGCCAAGGGACTCTTCGACCACTCTTTCTCCAAGAGAGAAGATCAGAGGCAGGAGTGACTCCCTTGCAACGAGGGGCACGTTTCCTGTAACCACGTATGTCGGGCGGATTCCTGCTTCTACAAGTTCTCTCGGGGAACCTAGCCTGAAGATCTCGTCTGCATTGGATTCTACTCTGCGGTCCATGCTAAGGAGTTCAAGGCTGCCGTCGCTTAATGTATATCCTTCATTCCTGATTGGGGAGTAGAAGTAGTGAAGGTAGTAGCGGGTTCCGGTGATAAATTCCTGGATTGTGTATTTCTGGGTGTGGTCTACGAGCTCCTCAAACTCTTCGTAGGTCTTTGCGACGAAGAAGCCTTTTCCTCCTTTTGCCCCGTTGTACTTGACCATCACAGGCCCGTTAATGTCATGAGGATCATCAATTTTTTTGGGCATGTGGATGCCTGCACCAAGCAGCCATTCCCGCTCTTTATCCCTGTCCGATTCCCACTCAAGTACAGCCCGGTTCCCGAAGGTGGGTACAGCCATCTCTGCGAAATTCTCTGTACCCAGATACGCAACAAATGAACCGTGCGGAATAATAATTACATTCTTCTTTCTAAGCTCTTCAGCCTTGTTCATTATGTCCGCATAGCTCTCGACAATGAGGTACTCATCGGGTTTTGCTTTGGGAAATGCCTCATAGAACTTGGGCGGCTTGCCAACGCAGATCCCCAGAGTTCTGAAGCCTTCTTTTCGTGCCCCATCAAAGATTTGGAGGCTTGAGTGAGAACAGACTGTTGCAATAGTAATGTTATCCAAATCGTAATTTTTCAGAAATTCTAGAACCTGCTGTTTTGTGATCATGATTGCTACCAGCGAAAAATTTAGATTAGAATATACAATGCTATATTTAAGCTTAAGGGCAGGATTCTATATATAAATATAGTAGTGGATCTATAATAACGCTCAGAAAATAAAACTTTATATTGAGATTGTTGTAAAGTACAGTATAGATCACAATTAAAAAATACTAATAAATAGGTTTTTAACTCAGGAAATTAGCATGAACGGGCTTGAAAATCGAGAAGGTTTGTCTGAAACCGGCGAACCTCCCAGTGGTTCTGGACCTGGGGAGGAGGATAACAGGCTTCTTGTTCTCCCTGTAAACGGGGATTCAAGAAAAATTACCCAGATCCTCTCCAACGAGACCTCATTGAAGATCCTTGAACTCCTTGGGAAGAAAAGCATGTCTGCAACAAATATTGCAGAAGAGCTGAAGCTCCCTCTGACAACGGTCAAATACAATCTTGATTCTCTGGTTGAATCTGACCTCATTAAGGTCAAACAGATAAAGTGGAGCCAGAAAGGGCGCCAGGTTAAGATCTATGAATCAGTGGAAAAGCTGATTGTCCTTGTCCCCTCAAGAAACTCGATAGATAAACTCTCCGTTATAAGCCTGCTGCAAAAATATCTTGGAGTAATAGGAGCAGCAGTCTTTGCAGCTGCAGGAATAGAGTACCTCTCAGCCTATCTGCGGGCAAAAAGTATTATCGATGCCACTGCTCCTTTACGGATGGGAATTCCGGGACCAGCAAATGAGACTTATCCCGAAGCAACAGTTATGGAGAGCTTCGAAAATGAGAGCCTGAGCCCTAAAGCCATGAGTCCTGAATCTGCTTTTGATCAGCAGTCAATTGTAGAAGATGAAATGGTTAATGAGAGCCTGAGCCCTAAAGCCATGAGTCCTGAATCTGCTTTTGATCAGCAGTCAATTGTAGAAGATGAAATGGTTAATGAGAGCCCTGAAACCTTTGCCGGAGAGCAGGGAATGAACGGGGCAGGAGCAGAAAATATGTCTTCAGGAATGGAAAATACTGCCCTGGACACAGATAGTGCTGAAGTTTCTATTCCGGAAGAGCTGGATTCGGGTCAGGGGCTGCCCCCAGTTCCACCCGAAGGGCTTACGCAACTGGGAGGGATACACGGGATTTATGATACACTCTCCCTTCATCCCGGAGTCTGGTTCCTTTTCGGGTGCATCTTCGTTATATTTTTAGTAATGGTAAGAGAAATCTATTATAAGAAAAAAACCAAGTAATCAGGGATTGTATGAGGGTCGCTTTAAAACTTGCATACATAGGCACCGAGTTCCACGGATCCCAGATTCAGCCTAATGTTGAAACAGTAGAGAAAGAACTCTTCAAGGCTCTTCGGAACCTCAGGATTATAGAAAGCCCCAAATCCGCCAATTATATATGCGCTGGCAGGACTGATGCAGGGGTTCATGCACTTGGACAGGTTGTAGCTTTTGATACGGACAAACCGAACCTGGCAATTCCCAGAATCATCAACTCAGAACTTCCTCCAACCATATGGGCATGGGCCCATGCGGAAGTCCCGTATGATTTTGATGCCCGGAGACACGCGATTTCCAGACATTACCGCTACGTGCTGAGTGGCGAAGAGTACGACATTTCAAAGATGAGGGAAGCTTCAAAACTGTTACTCGGAACCCATGATTTTGAAAACTTTTCCAGATCAAATGGAGAAAAAAGTACGGTCCGTACTCTGGAGAGAGTCAATGTCCGCGTAGACGGAGAAATAACAAAGATTGACGTCGTTGGCAATAGTTTTCTCTGGAACATGGTAAGGAAAATAGTAACTGTTCTCTCAATGATTGGAACAGGGGCACGTGACAATGACTGGCTGATCCAGATGTTAAACCCCGAGATTTATGAGGAAGGAATTGAGCCGGCTCCTGCCTATGGGTTAACCCTTATGGAAGTGGATTACGGTGAGGAAATAAATTGGATTGAAGACGAATACTCAATCCGAAGGGCAACTGACCATAACTCCAAACGCATCCTCAGGCACAGGGTTATGGCTGAAGTGCTCGGGGAATTGATTTACCATGAGTAAGTAACCCTCAGTTATTTCTCCATTCTTTCTCTCTTTTCATCTCAATCTGGTTTCTCTCTTTTACTTCTTCGTTTTACTTTTCCCTCTTGCTCTTTAATTCTCCCTAAAATTCTAGTTTTCTTTCTGAAAAATAGTTATTATCCGTGTAAGGCTCCTGTGCACCCTCTGGACATAGATTTCAAGGACCTTAAGCCCGGCTTTTTCTCCGTATTCAAATGATGCCTTATCCGAGACAACCACTGCAATTCCTCCGGGTTTCAGGAGACGCTGGATTTCTGAAAGAGCGCACGAATAGAGCTCTTCTAGGGACCCTCCAAGGATTGCTGCCGACCTGCCATAGGGAGGATCGGTGACCACTGCATCGATTGTACAATCCTTAAGAGGAATTCTACAGGCATCCCCTTCCATCAAAAGATAATCCAGTTCATAGGCTTCAAGGTTCATATGAGCCCCAAGGACAAGCTTTTCCTGGGCATCGGTCCCTATCACCCTTGCGCCCACAAGCCCGGCTTCAACAAGTATGCCAGCAGTCCCGCAGAAAGGATCCAGAAAAAGCTCTCCAGGCTTTATACCGGATAAATTTGTAAGGGCACGGGCAACCCTTGGCATAAGCACGCCAGGGTGGAAAAAAGGTTTGTTCTGTGGAGTTCTTTCTTCATATGCGCTCCTGTCAACCGAAGAAAGAAGGGTTCCAAGTACTGCTTTTTCACTCATGATTAGCCGGAATTCCACATCAGGACTTTTCAGGTTTGCCCTGAATCCTTTTCTGTAGATGCATCCTCCAATCTTCTGTTCCAGGTACTCGCATGGAACATCAACGTGGTGTTTGATCCTCTTTGCCCTTACAACAAAGCTTTCCCCTTCTTTTATATATCCTGCAGGTTCAAAAGCTTCCGCAAGCTCCATGACGGCTTCAGGGCTATTTTCTGCAATCCCAACAACTTTCAGTATATGATGGGTCATTGCCAGCCTTTCGGTTATAATGCCTGTAAGACTTCTTTCAATGTCCTCTTCTTTGCCTGCTATGTCTACTATAAGGCACTGGTCAACCCTTAAATTGGGCCTGTAATCGAGCTCCTCGATTTTGAGGCAGGCAAGGACTTCGGCAGCCGGCAGTTCTTCGTGTTCTCCAGATAGTTCAAAAGCGTATAACATGATAATCCGTAACAGGTTGATTAATATAATTCAAAATAATCTTCAGTCATTTCAAACGGGCTTTATGTAAGCAAAAGCAGGCCATGTTTAAGAAAAAAGTGCCTGAACAGAACGAGCCTGTAAGAGATCGATATGATGCGTCAGTATTGTTGACAGACGTCAGTATTGTCGGTAGCCTTGTAATAGATCAGCATAATACGTCAGTATGATCGGCAGCCTGTAATTGATCTATACAATAAGTCAAGTATGATCCGCAGCCTGTAAGAGCCCACAGAGCTGCCTGGAAAGCAGGTTCTGTCTTTTAGAACATCTTTTCCAGGGCTTCCCTGCCAGTCATCCCGGTCTCGACTCCAAGCTCCCTCGCAAACTTTGTTACTTCGACAACAGTGGCTTTGAGCATATCTTCGAAACTCTGCACGCCTTTTACTTTTGCAGCCGTATCCCCAAGGGTTTCTGCGGCACTGACATTGAGATAGCCGCACATCAGAAAACCCTTTTCTGCCCTTATAACCAGAAGAGGATACTTCTGCATCTCAAACCGGAGGCCAAGAGCGCACCCGTTTTCAAGTGGAATCTGTTCTATGAGCATGTTTTTCTGAATTAGCTTCAAACCAGATTAACTTTTTGGGCTCAGGTCAGACTCCGGTTTATTTCTTTAATGATATTTTTAAAATACCCTGCGAGGTTTCCTGATTCTGCATAAACTCCTGCATCTCGGGTGCTGTTTTCTTCGTCCCCACTCTTATTCTCTGCATTTTTATCACTGTTATTTTTTATGTCCTGCATTTCGGCTTTAAAACTTTCATTTTTAGAAAGCCATAAAGTAATGTTTTTTTCAGGGCTGAAATTTCCTTTTAATACTGTACGGTTATTTTCAAATCCAAAGCTTTTGTTGTTAAGCCCTTCAGTCCTCTCTGCGTCAAGACCCTCTGGAAGATTGATTGTAACACTTGAGTCCGGAGTGCCCATTAACCACATGGCTGTTCCGGGGCCCACTTCTTCTTTGAAACTGTAGGTAACACTGGCACTATTTGTAATTGACGAGTTTTTATTGGTCCTTCCCAGAGCTTCTTCAGAGACCCAGAACTCAACATCCTTTAATTCTACAGTATCTGATGTCGCATTGAGTTTTACATCAGGTTCTTCTTCTATGGCTTTCTTCATCCTGTCACTTAAAAGAACTTCCATTTTCAGAATTTCCCAGGCATTAACAAAACCGTTATTATCGCCTGTTTCTCCGTCTATAACACTCCTGAAAAAAAGAGCCTCATTATCTGTAGTTTTTTCGTCGTAATCCCATGTCATCCCGTTTTTTTCCAGAGTGATATTGTTGCCGGGAATAAAAGCTGCAGCGCAGGGTTCCGCGAGAAGGGCAGGAGTGAGGAAAGTTGCCAGTAAAAGGCTGGCTAAGAGGAGGGGATGCAGTTTCAAGAATGTCAACTCTTTTTTATTTGTCTTTTTTATTCGTCTTTCATCTTATCCGTTTTTCTTTTTCACAACTTATGTTTTTACATGATTTATATGAATATACAGGGAGCCAATCAGTCTTTAGCTGAGGGGCAGTTCACTTAGTTGTCACCTCGCATCCGTCTTGGGTTATTATCACCGTATGTTCTGCCTGGGACACAAGCCCTCCGGAATTTTCGATAAGTACGGGATAGGAGTGGAGGATTCCAGCTTTTTCCAGCTGGAGCAGTGAAAAGTCAAGTTTATCTGAGACAAGCCAGCGCTTTGCAAAGGGGAGCTCCCTGTACTCTTCTGCCTGTTTCATGACGTTTCTGACGGCTGGCATGCGGACAGGTTTTTTTCTTATAATGCTGTATATTTCTGCCCAGCTCCCATCGTGAACAAGCCCTGTCCCATTAGTTGCAAAAGGCTCGATTGCAAGAACATCTCCTTCCTTCAGGATAAACCCTCCTTCTACGTGTTTATTGGGTACTGAAGGGTCGTCGTGAGCTTCATACTGAGAAAGCCCGTGGCCTGTGAGGTTCGTAATAGGGTTTAAACCGTAGCTGCGGATACTTTCTTCTATTGCAGCTCCTACCTCTCCTGTGCCGACTCCTGGCTTCATAAGTTCGATAGCTGCTGCAAGGGCATCTTCAGAGGCTTTTACTATATCGGAATTGCCTGAAAGGTCCACAGTTATTGCAGAATCTGCGATGTACCCGTCAACATGAACCCCAAGGTCCAGTTTCACCATATCTTTTCCGAAGACGTCCTTATCTCCTGCTTTAGGGGTCGCGTGGGCAGCTTCCTGGTTTCTTGAGATATTGCAGGGAAAGGCAGGTCTACCCCCCAGTTCTATGGTTTTCTTCTCAACAAATTCAGCAACTTCAAGAAGGCTGTTTCCGATTCTAATCATATCTGCAGCTTCAGCCCTGACAATTTTCAGGATTCTGCCTGCTTCTCTATACTTTTCTAGAATATCTTCTCTGTTGTACACATTATCGGTCATATTAACCCCACCTGATGATTCGTATAAACGTATCCTGGTTATTTCCTGTTTTTAAGCTTTTATTATAGCTATATTCTGCTATCAACCCTGATTATGGGTTTCTATTCATGAATTAATGTATAATATATTTTCATTTTCGTTACTGGTTTTTTAATGCATTTCCTGGCATTTAATATTAAATATGGTGATAATCAGTTAATTAATTATAAAAGAGATTTTAATACAAATTTCTTTTCCAGTCGTGTAAGGTTTTCGCACCCATTTTCAGTAACCAGCACCATATCTTCGAGCCGGATCCCTCCTATTTCCGGGTAATAGAGGCCTGGTTCGATAGTTATTACATTGCCTGCTTCAAGGACAAAGCTGTTTTCTCCTACTCCGGGAAGCTCATGGATATCAAGCCCTACCCCGTGACCTGTGGAGTGTGTAAATCCGGCTTTTGATCCGCTTCTGTATGTATGATAGCCCCTTGCTTCAAACAGGTCACAGACAGCATTATGTATCTCAGCTGCCTGCACTCCTGGCTTAACCATAGATAACGCTTTTTTTTGGGCTTCTAATACGGTTTCATACATCGTTTTCAGTTTTTCCGAAGCCTCACCACGGAGCACTGTGCGTGTCATATCTGCAAAATAGCGCCTCTTTTTGCTTCTCGGGAAGATATCCAGAATAATTGGCGCATTTGCCCTGAGAGGCCCGTCCGTGGTTCCATGGGGATTTGCTGTGTCTTCTCCGCAGGAAACAATAGTTTCTTCGGCTTCGCACCCGAAATCAAGCAGCGTATGGTCAATAACTGTATTCACTTTAGCTCCTGTGAGTGCCTCCCCTTCAAAATAAAGCATGCCTTCTTTTTCTTCTGCTCCTGCTATCAGGGAAATAGCTGCCTCCATAGCCTTTTCTCCTGCAATCTGGGCGTACCTTATGGATTCAAGCTCTTCTTGCCTCTTTAAACTTCTTATTTTCCTGAAAGGGCTTTTTACGGGCACGACAGCAAAACCTGTTTCAGTAAGATAGTTTGAATAAAAGACTGGAAAATCATAGGGAACTGCAATTCTTTTTACTTTTTCTCCAAGAAGCAGTTCAGATATGCAAGCTGCATAAGCAATAGATGTATCCTTTTTCTCTTTGATTTTCTCGCGGTAGCCAAATTCCTGGGTTGTCTTTATATTTGAAACCCTTGACTCTATTTCAGCCCTTCCGCGCTCCATTTCCGAAATAAAAAGGACTTCTTTCCCGGCTCCTGTTTGCAGGTACATAAAGTCGTCCGATGCCAGGAAGCGGGTTACATAGTAAATATCTGCATTATGAATGTCCCCTGTCATCAGGTAAGCATCTGCTTTTGCTTCTTCGAGGGCTTTTTTTATGCTGAAGTCTGTCTCATTCATGCAGGGTAATTCTGATGTTTGTAGATAAAGTTGTTATCGTCTAGGCATTTTCCTTATTCATCTCATACTCAAGAACAAAAAGTTCCTCAAGCATTGAGAAATATCGGTCAAGGGAAGCTGTCATTTCGTCCGAAAACCTGAGGATGCATATGTATTTTCGTTTTCCCCGTTCCCTTACCCACACCTTATCTTCGGGATTTTTATCTTTCACGTCTGCGAAAATCTCTGCCGCGCAGCCCAGAATCATTCTAATGCTTGATGTAAGATCTTTCCGGGTTTTTTCTTTTTTAAACTCAATGTAGTCACGGGAAATATCTGCGTGCAGAAATCCGTTTCTATGTATCCAGTAATCGTCCCGGTTGAGATGCTCTTCTACAATATCCTGTATGCGGAAGGGTAAGTCCTCAAGGCGCGACAGCTTATTCACTCTATCTTTACTGATTTCAACATTCTCAGAGTGGTCTTCATTTTTCAGCTGAGATATGTTTGAATTCATTTCCCTTTGAACCCACTCAAGTGAAAAATTTTTGGCAGCTTCGATAAAAGTACGGGTTTCCTTTTCCATTTTTTCTCTGTTACTTTTTATCTCTTTGCAGAGGCTGCTGACTCTATCAGCCCTTTTCTCGTGACAATCCCGGTTATAGGGTTCAATCCCCATTTTATGATCTCCTGATTCACTTTATTCTTTTATTCCTCCATTTTTACATGTTTCATGAGTACATGTTTTTATGGGGCATTCCCTGGATTTCTGTATATCTCAGTATTAGTTTTGACTTTAGTAGCGGGAAAGCTAAAAGGTTCAGAATTTATATGGCAAAAAAAAGGAATAAAATAGGGTTTGGATCTCAGATCCAGAAATTCCAGAGCCACATGGATTTCATAATTCAGTCAGGGCTTCTGGAGAAAGGGGTAACTTAAAATAAGGGCCGACTTCAAGTGAAAATACTCAAATTGAAATATCTTAATATCTTATTTCATGAAAACACATCTGTGAGCCAAATGTGTAATTATTTTTTTAAAGTTCTCAAATCGAAAAAAAAGAAGCGCCCGGACCGGGATTCGAACCCGAGTCGGAGCCTCGACAGGGCTCCATGATAGGCCTCTACACTATCCGGACACTTCGGTCTTTTTAGTTGCTGTTTTGCCCGCGCTGCGAGCAAACCTTAAATGTCTTTCCGGTATATAAATGTTCCCGTTGACTGATTTCGATTCTGGTGAATGTTTCAGGTCCCGCCTCCCAGACTCGAACCGGGGACATCGCGGTGCCTGCGCAGAGATGTACGGGAGGTTACCCGCACGAGCCGAACTACAGCCGCGCACTCTACCACTGAGTTAAGGCGGGACGATGATACTGATCCAGTGCTGCATAGAGCTACACTGCTTCAGTGCACCATCTCCATATATGGTGATGATATTTATGTTTTTCGCTGGATGTGAGCAAAAGTGCCTACTTATATAATATTTTTCTCACATGTTAAATATTCTTTTGCATGTGCTGAGAAATATATGACTTTTAGGACCCCAGATTGTTAACGGACTAACTTTAAGACAGTATAGTAAAAAACAGTATAGTAAAAAAGATGTGAAAAGAACCCGAAGGTCCCTCTCGATATTTTCTTGCTTCAGATTCTGGTTCTATTAGAAGGTGTTCAGTTCTCCCCTGATAACCATTTCTGTGATCTTTGTCACATTCGAGAGCCAGTCGTCAATTACGACTTCAGCTTCCGATTTGACATGTGCAAAGGAGGTGCCTTCTTTTGGGATGATCTGAGCGCTTGCCACAAGTGGCTGGTCAATTGGTTTTCCTATCTGGGAGAGCAGCCTTATATGGACGTCCTGCACATCCGGAACCTGCTTTACGATATCACGTGCCATCTGTGTCGAGAGGAGGTTGTAGATTTTTCCGATATGGTTAATCGGGTTCTTTCCACTGGTTGCCTCCATACTCATAGGCCTGTTAGGTGTGATTAACCCATTGCAGCGGTTTCCACGCCCTACGGAACCGTCATCTCCCATTTCGGCTGAAGTTCCGGTAACTGTAAGGAAGACACAACTTGTCTTCAGATTATCTCCTGTGTTGATAAAGACCTTCACGTCCCGTTCGGTATAGCGAGTTGCAAGTTCTTCTGCATAGGTCTTCATTTCCTGGGTCATATTTATGTAACTGTCCAGATCGTCAACGTATCTCCCTATCATGCCGCTGCATATGGTAAGGGTGATATCATCTCCATCCCTCAGCCCCATAACCTTCATGTCTTCTCCTATTGCAGGCATGCGGGACTTAAGGTCAGTAAGGAGCTGCCTCTCTGTATTGTATACGATGTTTTCAAGCTCAGAAAACGGGGCATGTCCTACTCCGAAAGAGGTGTCGTTTGCCATCGGAACCCTGTCTCTCTTGAAGACATCTCTGAGGTCTGAAGATCCTGTCCCGAGTTTGCAGTCTATGATCACGTCTCTTTCGAGGTCCATATTCACCATGGTTTTTTTCAGGTAATTCCGGGCAGCTTTGACGGCTACGGACTCTGTGGCGAGCTCGGCACCATCGAATTCTTTAGTGGCTCTGCCGACCAGGAGCATATATATAGGCTGCAGTACCTCTCCTCCCCCAAATCTCGGGCTGGATCTTCCGGCTACTATCTGAGTTTCATCAGTGTTGTGGTGAAGCACGGCTCCACATTTAGTGATATATTCCCTGCATAGCGCTCGGCTTACGGCTTCGGCAAGCCCGTCCGATATGCTGTCAGGGTGCCCTA
Source organism: uncultured Methanosarcinales archaeon (assembly GCA_964434965.1). GTDB lineage: Archaea > Halobacteriota > Methanosarcinia > Methanosarcinales > Methanosarcinaceae > Methanosarcina. The sequence continues at coordinate 96,437 of CAYSWX010000008.1, read as the reverse complement.
TCCCTTTGCGTTCTACAAGCTCTATCCTTTGCTTTTCGATCGGGGTTTGCAAGAGCTCTTCCACTTTTATGTTTCGGGGCATTTGGATCCTCTTTTTTAAAATTATTGGTATTTTTATTTCTAAATGTTGATATTACCGGTTTATTAATCTTTAGTCGGTGGGCGTAATCAATTTATCATCTTAGTATTAATTTTAAATTAATTACTTATGTTATTACAACATCATTAATATTATTTATATGACTCGATAGTCAGTTTCTATTTAATTACTACCGCTATATAATGTTTATCATGTATTAATTACCAGTAGTAATATCCCTCTTTACGGAAACAGACTTTCAATTTCAGTCTCAAAGGTGACTACAATCTTCTTTACAGAAATTTTCCCAAAAATTTTCTTAAATATCTGTATAGTGGATAGCATTTCTTTGTTGTCAGAGGTAAGTAAGAAGAGTTTTGAATGAAAACTTACCGTGAAGTCTTTATTATACAAGGGTATTCTGGATAAACGTTTTATACGGATGAGCCTGGGATAAATTTCCCGCTAGATCACTTAATTAGAGGACAGAGCAGATGATTCGCATTGCTATACCCAATAAGGGGCGCCTTTACGAACCCACAATGTCTATTTTCAAAGATGCAGGGCTTCCCATTAGCGGAGGAGCCGAAAGCCGAAAACTCTTTGCAAAAACTGCAGATCCTGATATTCATATTCTCTTTGCCAGGGCTGCTGATATTCCTGAGTATGTACAGGACGGAGCTGCAGACGTCGGTATTACAGGTATGGACCTGATTACCGAAAGAGGGGCAGATGTTGAAACTCTTCTTGATCTTAAATTCGGGAGGGCGAGTCTTGTTCTGGCCGTTCCGGAGGATTCAGACTTTGAAAAAGCACAGGATCTTGATGGTAAAAAAGTGGCAACCGAGTTTCCTGAAATCACGAGGCAGTACTTTAAAAAACTCGGAGTTAACGTCGATGTTATTAAAGTGAGCGGTGCATGCGAAATGACTCCGCATGTGGGAATTGCAGATGCCATTGTTGATATATCAAGCTCAGGGACAACTTTGATTCTCAACCACCTGAAGGCTATTGATACGGTTTTCTCTTCCACTGTCTACCTGATCGCCAACAAAAAGAGCCTCAGGACAAAGGAGAAAATTCTTGATATAAAAACAGCATTCGAAAGCGTGCTCAATGCAAAGAAAAAACGTTATCTGATGATGAATGTTCCTGAAGCTTCCCTTCAAGCAGTAAAAGAAGTCCTTCCAGGAATGTCGGGTCCGACGGTAATGAAGGTTGAATCCAGCAAATTTTCTGAAGGATCGATACTTGCCGTTCATGCAGTTGTGGACGCGGACATTATCTTTAGTATCGTGAATAAGTTGAAGAACGTAGGTGCAAGGGATGTCCTTGTCGTTCCGATAGAAAGGATTATGCCCTGAATGGAAAAAATCTGGAAAAAACGGAGATATAAAAATAACTGAAAGAGATACTTTCTTACATATTGTACTGGAGATGTAACTTTTTATGGTTTTTGAAATAATTCCTGCGGTGGATATGAGAGGAGGAAAATGCGTTCAGCTGGTTCAGGGAGTACCTGGCAGCGAGATCGTATCCCTTGATGACCCTCTCGCAGTTGCCCTTGACTGGGTAAGTAAAGGGGCAAAAACCCTCCATCTTGTGGACCTTGATGGAGCGATCGAAGGGGAAAGAAAAAACGCCCCGATTATTGAAAAGATCGTCAGGACCTGCAGGGAAAAAGGTGTCAGTATCCAGGCTGGAGGAGGGATCAGGAGCTTTGAAGATGCAGCTTCCCTTCTTGAACTCGGTGTTTCCAGGGTAATTCTCGGAACTGCCGCCCTCCAGAACCCTGAGCTTGTAAACCAGCTTTCCAGGGCTTTTGGAAGCTCACGTGTAAATGTTGCGCTGGATGCAAAGAATGGAAAAATCTCAATTAAAGGTTGGACCGAAGAATGCGCGCAAACTCCTGTCGAAATGGGCAGAAAGTTTGAAGAGCTTGGAGCCGGAAGCCTTCTTTTTACGAACATCGACACTGAAGGCTTAATGCAGGGAGTAAACCCTGTCCCGACAAAGGAGCTTGTGGATTCTGTTAGCATTCCTGTAATCGCATCCGGAGGAGTAAGTTCTCTGGCAGATATTAAAACTCTGAAGAAGACCGGAGCTGCAGGTGTTGTGGTAGGCAGTGCCCTTTACACAGGCAGGTTTACTTTTGAAGAGGCAATCGAGGCTGCCCTTGGAGACTGATCAGGCAGTATTGATCAGGCTGTTTGGTATGACTTATTCTTACTGCGGAGAAGTTTACTTCTGAAAAGCCTTATTCTTCGGCCTGTTCTTTGATTTTTTTTCCTGAGCAGACCGAACACCCCACTACAAATAAACAGCTAGATCCAAAGTATTTAATTATTTCAAAAAGAATGTGGTGCTGTATGAGAACAAGTAATATTTCCCGTAAGACAAAGGAAACCGATATTCAGCTTGAGATTAACCTTGATGGTAAGGGCATTGCAGATGTCAGTACAGGGATCGGGTTTTTTGATCACATGCTTACTTCTTTTGCAAGACACGCCGAGTTTGACCTTAGAGTGCGTGCCGAAGGCGACCTTTATGTTGACGAGCACCACCTCATTGAGGATACGGGAATAGTCCTTGGAAAAGCTCTTGCCGAAGCTCTCGGGGATATGGCTGGAATCGCCCGCTTCGGAGAAGCCAGAATCCCGATGGACGAAGCTCTTGCCGAGGTTGCCCTGGATGTTGGAGGGCGCAGCTATCTTGTACTAAAAGCCGATTTTGTTGCTCCCCATGTAGGGCAGTTCAGTACCCAGCTCGTGAAGCACTTTTTCGAGACCCTCGCTTCAAATGCAAAAATTACCATGCACGCCAGCGTCTACGGGGATAATGACCACCACAAGATCGAGGCTCTTTTCAAGGCTTTTGCTTATGCGATGAAAAGGGCTGTAAAAATTGAAGGCAAAGAAGTAAAGAGCACGAAAGGCACTCTCTAACACCCGAGTTGCGAGTCGGGAGTCCGCGGTCCTTTTCGCCCCGAATTGCGCCTCGGGAGTCCGCGGTCCTTTTCGCTTCGCTCAAGAGGACTAACTTATGGATAAGTTTGGCGGCAATTTCCTTACGTTTAACTCGTTTAACTTTTTGTTTTGTTTGTTTTGACCCGCCACTCATTCGCAAATACTAGCATTGATTCCGGTCTTAGCTGCCCGATAAGGCATACGTTAGCTTTTTTTGCGGCTTCTACTCCGGAGTCAAAGGGCATGGCTTTGGTGGCGACAAGTGGAATTCCTGCGCGAGCTGCTTTTGTGACCATGTAGGCTGGCTGCCTGCCTGTGGAGAGCATGTAGTGCTGTGAGAGGTCGAGCCCTTTGAGGAATGCGGTTCCTACCACCTTGTCCACGGCGTTGTGCCTGCCGACATCGACAATCTGCGCTGCAAGCTTTCCTTTTTTATCTATAAGGGCAGCAAGGTGTGTGCCTCTGGTAAGTTTGTATGTATCGGACTCGATGTAGCCTATGCCGGCAAAAAGGGCTTCCGGGTCAAAAACAGCATCCGACTCTACGAAAATCTGTTCTCCCACTGCCTTACCTCGGGGTGGCTGGCTTTCCTTTTGAGTCAGGATATGTATCTCGTCGCCTTCAACCTCAAGTCCTGCAATCTGTCCGTAACTTAAAGCCCCTTCCGTAATCAGGTGCCCTACTGCAAGCTCTTTTAGCTCAAAAGGTGAGGAAAAAAGGGTTGTAAACAGTTTCCCGTCCAGAAAAAGTTTAACAGGGACTTCCTTTGCAAGCAATACTTCAGTGTCTTCAGCCCTGCCGTCGGAATGGATTCTTTTTGCAGGGTAAGGGGCAGTGTATCTTTCAGGCATTTTCTTTCTAATATTCCGATACGCTTTCAAGACTTATTATTTCATTGATAGTGTTCCATTGTTTGTTGCCTGTTTACTTTTTTGAATGTCCCTGTAACTTCTTCTTTTTACTTTTAATTGTTTATTATTTCATAATCTCCGCTACAGTCTAAGTACGTTTCCTCCGTATCGAATATCATTGTTAGACCGTTATTATTAGTATGCGATGGTCCTATATTGTAAATATTTATAGCGGAGTCGTTTTCTGGCCATGAACTAATGATATTTTTCCCATCGACTATTAATTGAGTCTCAGATAAATATGATGGGAGCTTGTACGTTAAAGTTGATTCATAGCCTGAATAACCATTCACCCATATTTCAGTAACTTCTCCTTGATCCACTAAATTTCCATTAATATACATTTTGACATTAAAATTGAAGTCTGTGATCCTGTTTGCGCTCATCTGTGCAGTTCCAGATATCTGGTCTCCGTCTATCACAAGTTTCACAATATCATCTTTTTTAAGCTCATTTTCATCGCCGTCAATTTCAACCCAATAACGGTTATTTTTGTTATTTTTAAATTGAATGTAAGTTTCTGAGGAAACAATTCCTCCTTTCTCATTTTTGTTTAATACTATTCTATTTGCATGAGTCCTTTCACTCCCTGACTCATCTTCATCAGATTCAGAATCACCTGCCCCTCCATAGTCGAGACTGCCTCCAGCTCCAAGTTCTGCCTGAATCTCAGATTTGCTTATGTAGAGCCTTTCAAGATTTTTACCGCCTGTGGGATGGAAGGAAAAGAGTACACTATCTGAGCCCCGTTTTTCAAGTTCGTAGTCCGTGCCATAATCAAGCTTTGCATTTGTTGCTGTTTCATTGAGATAAGATATCCAGGCATCCGGATATTTTGTTATGATTGTGCAGTTGAAAGAATCGATTGCTCCTGCATCTCTACTGTCATAGATGGAACTGGAATTGATCCCTGTCAACCTCAAAGAAGCATCGATATTCGAGGAAATTGACTCGGGTTCGCCTTTTATTTCAATGGCCTGGATCGAGACTGTATAGTTTCCTTCTCTGGCTTGCTTTATATTGAATGATGGAAACTGTCTCATTAATGATCTCTCGCCCTGGGCAAGGATAAGGGCTCCATTTTCATATCTTAAGACCTGATTCAGATACTCCCTATTGTCCGAATGATAGGAAATACCTCCGCAGTTCACGGTTTTAGATAATCCTGTGATCGAGGACCTTTTAGGAGTTATTACCATTCTACATCGTTCCGTGTTTACTGAAAGTGTCCCGCTTGACTTTGAAGGTTCCAGAATCGGGATTTCTCCTCCTCCCATGCTGAACGGAACGGTTACTGAAAAACCATAAGCTGAAGAATTTTTATCTGAGGCAGTGAAGAGAGAAACCATGTCTGCCGTTGATTTGAGTTCGGCCATATCGTTCTGGACTTCACTCATATGTGATTGTTCGGCATCAGTTTTCCATTGCGGAATATATTCAATCCTGACAACTGCGAGTACGGTAAATATGATGCTCAGCAGCAGGACTGCCGCAATTACGGTGGCTCCTGCGGATTCCGAGTTGAAGAGGCTTTTTCCGGCCTTTTCTCTGCTTTTGTTCTTTCTGGTCTTCATAGCGGGACATCACATATTTTTTTTAATTGATTTTTTACTCAGATATCACTTCTTCAATTCCCGTTTTTCAAATTTTGTCCGATACTATTCATTATGGTAAAATTCATTATGTTCAGGTTAGGTGACGGGGGTGTAAATATTCAGTTTATTCAGTTAGGTGATGCGAAATTAAGTTAGGCGGTGCAAAAATCCAGCTTTAAAGTTCAGTTTAAACCGTTCACAAGTTCCGCATTAACTGCTGTCTTGCCAACATAAAGCCTCTTCAGGCGGTTGGTACTGTCATCCTCCGGAAATGCAAAATACAGGCTATTGTTTTCGGTAATGTCAAGGGCATAATCTTTATTTTTCTCCAGCCCTGCTCCGGTCAGCGTTTCGTTAAAATAAGTTTCCCAGGCATCAGGGTGTTCCGTATTTATTGTTAGCTTGAAGGAAGCCACATTCCTTTCTTTGTCGCTATCATAGACGGTTGCAAAAGCGTAATTTTTCAGATGAATAAAGTTGTCTGAGTTTGATGAAAGGGTATTTGCTGGACCCTGGATCTCCACGGCATTAATTAAAAAGCTGTAGTTTCTAGGCGAAACTTCGGAGACGCGGATTGAAGGGTAAAGTTTCATAACTGACTGTTCTTTCTGTGCAAGAATCAAAGCTCCATTTTCGTATTTGAAAGTCTGGTCAACATAATAATTATTGTTTGAACTATAGGCAATTGTTCCGCAGTTGATGACCTTCTCATTGCCATTTTTCGGAGTTATTGTCATTTTACATTTTTCAGTGTTTATTGAAACGGACCCAGTAGGCTCTATGGAGTCAATTACAGGCAATTTCATACTTCCTGTATGAATGGGTATGTTCCTGGTTATTTTTGGGACAGAGGAATTGTGGTCTGAAATCAGGAGTATTGTAGTCCTGTCAATATTTGATTTGAGTTCTGTCATATCTTCCCATACATCGGCCATTTGGGATTGCTCCACATCAGTTTTCCATTCCGGGACATATCCCAGATGGACCACGGAAAAAACTGAAAATACTATCCCTAATAGTAAAACAGTTGCTATAGCTGTTGATGAAGCAGATTTTGACTCAATTAAAGAGGTTTTATTTATTCCTCTTATCTTGTCTCTAATTTCTTTCATGTTTCCCCAAACTTTCAATCCTGCCGCCTTCACAACATTTTCAACCCATGTCTGATTGCATGTCTTGCCTGATTACAGTTTCTCTATATGAATCCCTACAAAATCGATCCTAAGTGCCTTATTCGGGTTTTCAGATCCTGAATTTGTACTGGGTACAAATCGGACTTTGATGTTTTCCAGCTCGGCGGTGCTGGACACAAACCCATCTAAAGGAACATCTTTTGTGTCCATAACCCAGCTTCCTCCCTGTCCACCTTTTCCATTATAGTCCCAGGTTTCGATTTGTTCCCACGCGTTGGGATTTCCGTCATTCAGTTCGATAATTATGTCCGAACTACTTGAGTCATGTCTCCAATAATCGATTCTTAAGTTGGCTTTAAATTTCTCGTTAATTCCTAATTCCGAAGCGTCTATTCCAAAAGTGAATTCCGCATATTTGGGGCCTGTAGAACCTTTTGGCGGCATGATCACTATGTACTGCCCATCTTTTGATTCGTTGACGTCCTCGGTATCTGCCGGGACATTGATTTCATTTATAGCGGTCCCATTCGGATGGGGAGTTATCCAGTCGGGGAGGCCGTTTCCGTCATCATCTCCCATTTCGGTTTCATCTTCCGTTTCGCTTTCGTCATCCCCGCTCAGCAGTGAAACTTTCTGAATTACCTGATCAGACTCTGTATGTACAAAATACATCTCAACGGTATCCGTGCTGTTCAGGTCTTTTCCCCTTCCCAGGCTTGTGTTGATTACAATCTCGTCCCCTGGCATCAGGACATTATTTTTATTTTTGACCTTGTGGCTAACTCCACGATCTGAAGACAAATTAAATTCTTCCTGCTTCCCATTGATATTGAGAACGATCTTTGCATCTTCAAGGTCAACGGCCTCTCCCCCCTTGTGGAAGATCTGCACAGTATCAGCGTCTGTGTCAATACTTTCCTGAAGGTCAACTTTTGGCGTATGAGGGGGTTTAACAGCACCCTCATCCGAAAACACGAAAACGGCTATTGAAGAAAAAGCCAGCACAACTACAGCTATCATGAGCACCGACCCTATGACCTCTGAAACTGCCCGGCAGTCCTGACCAAGTGCCCTGCATTTTTTACCCTCCACGATAACATTCACCTTCTATAAATTTATTGCTTAACTTTTTAAAATGTTATTGATCAAATATTAACTTAACTGTTTTAAAATAATTATACATTTATATTTAATTTGCTAGAAACATTTATACAAAATAAGAAACATAGTTTCTGAATAATATTCTAAAGTTCAGAAAAAATATATATACGAATGAAGAATATCTTTGAGTGCAGTTAAAAAAAGTGTCAATTGTATGCACCTATTAATCTGTTAAGATTCCGGCAGGGTGTCCTGTCTGGAAGTCTTTAACTCAGGAGGGAGAAACATATGGATCTCAAAAAATTATTTAATAATAATAAAGCAGTGTCCCCGGTAATCGGTGTCGTGCTGATGGTTGCAATCACCGTCATCCTCGCCGCCGCAATCGGTTCATCCGTCTTTGGCCAGGGACCTGCAAAATCAGCACCGCAGGCGAACATCAATGCAATCTTTACTAACAACAGCCACACTATGGTAATTGAACACCTTGGTGGAGACAATATTGTATGGGGAAACTCACAAATCCGTTTTACTTATGAGAATGGTACTATTGCTGATACTATTACACCCAGTGGAGAGCAGTTCTCTGTCGGAGATGTCTTATCTTTCAATGTGAAAAATGTAACTAGTGGACAAATCTATAAAGTTAAGATTTCTGACAACAATACTCAGCAGCTTATTTGTGATAAGGAACTAAGAGGTTAAACATAACTTCCAAAATTGTGCCCATTGGGCGCATTTTCCTTTCTTTTTTACCGAATTGTTGCTTTTTATTTTGTCTTTTTTGGATTAATCTCACTTTGTTCTGCCATCCGATTTTTGAAATTTTGTTTATCGTCATCGTTTTTCAGTAGGTCTCTCTCAAACAACTTTTTGTGCTTTTTTTCTTTTCAAATTAAAAAGTAATCATGTTAGCAGCCGTTTAAATCATTTTACTAAATACGAGGGGTACTTTCAGAGAAATATTTTGATCTGGAATGTTATTGGATACAAAACTTTTTCTAAACTCCTTTTGCCGAGAACTAATTTGTGGATATTTCTATGTGAACTAATTTTTCAAACTGTATTCTAATTTTTCTTATGTATTCTCTGGATATATATTAATTCAGATATATCCCTAATTTTTAATATTCTTCATCTGGATCAATACAAAATATTATAGCACGTTTCCAATGTTCTCAAAAGAAAATGCTGAAAATAAAACTAATTTTTTTCATTTTTTAAACGAAACTATTTTCTAATTTTTTTCTTTGCTGAATCTTGACTCTAGCTCAAACTAAACCGTATCAGGTCTATCGTCTTCTTTTGCATAATAATCTGTTTTTATCGGCAACTATCTTTTCAACCGAATCGGCTATAAATACAACTTACTATATAACTAGAAAATTAAATGTATTAATATTATTTTATTTGGGCTTTTAAGGAGAAGTAGAATAATATTGATCGGGGGAGGCAGAAGTTTTGCAGCTACTGCCTAAATTAGTTAATTCATATCATCCTGTAAAAGGCTGAATTTTTTCCTTTTGCAGAATACAGCAAAGCCTGAAAATATCTGTTTAGGGGGATTTACTCTGAATTTATTTGAAAAATTCATGAAAGATTCCAGAGGAGTCTCATCTGTCCTGGGTGAGGTTCTTATTTCAGGGATTTTTGTTATTGCATTAGGTTCTTTATTCGTATTTATCTCTTCCAGTGACAAACCTGTTGATTCTAAGCATTTGTTAGCAGAAGAATGGGTAGATGCACCTTCTGATACTATTTCTCTGCGTCATACTGGGGGAGAACCCATTGATACTAAAGACCTGAAAATCAATGTTCAAATTAATGGTACTAACTATGTGTATTCTTCTTCTAACATTTCCGAAAATCTGGGTGGCAAAGGCGTCTGGGAAATGGTAGATGTTATTCAAATCAATACCAGCAAGGAATGGGGAGCTGGCATTGAAAATGAAAAAGATGTGGATGTGAAGTTGATTGATACGGCTTCAAAAGAAGTGCTTCCTAAGTACAGGATCGGCCTCTCTCCGGAATTGCCCGTTCCTGTTGGCTTTGATATAGATGGAGATAAGGTAGTTCCAAAGGGGACTTTTATTAGCAGTTTTAAGGTGCTTGGTGCCTCACTTCAATCTGATTCTTACGGACAGACGTATGACAGGATGGTAACTTCTCGGTTGAAGGTTGGAAGTGAAATATTTGATCCCTGGGAGGATTATAATTTGCCTGTGACCGGCAATCTCAATGGCCGCGTTACGAATGCCTGGAGCCTCCCAGCCACCTATCCCGCAGGCACGCCTGTAACGGTAATTGGAAGGTCCTGGGACCGTAAAGACTCCTACTGGGGGGACCCTCTGGATTATAATCTCGATAGCTCATGGTATAAGACAATGGAAGTTAGTTCTACGAGTGATTCCCCTAATTTAAAAGTGCTCAGGAACGGTGATCCTGTCCCTAAAATTCCCGGTGCTATGGGTCAGGATTCAATTGAAGATTTTCTAAAGGACTATGTTGAAAACGATAAGGTTGTGTTGAAGGAAAACGAGGTGATCTTCCTGTTTGAACTCGGAACAACAGATCTTAGTAGTTCTGCTGCTGATTTCCAGGACCTTGTAGTTCTGATGACGATAGACCCGGCCCCTGCAAGTTAAGCTTTTTAGGAGAGCGAAGGAGAATCCCCGTGAATTTATTTGTGGAAGCTGTCGCGCAGAAATAGGGACTTTCCAGGAAAACTTCGGGCTTGAACCTGAAACCAACTCTTTTTTTGGTTTCAGTACTCAGGCCTGGTCGAGTGAATATGAGGTAATGATTTTGATTTCTTCCTCTTTTTCTTGAATCCCCTCTGGTCTGAAAGTATGTGATTTGAAAAATACTTTCATTTCTTTGTGCCCGTTGTTTGAAGTATCAGGTCTATTGACCTCTGTTACGTAATAATCTTTTTTACCAGCAATTATCTTTTCAACTGAATCAGCTATAAATATAACTTTCTACATAATTAATCAACAGTATTAATTATATTGTAAAGATTACAAGGGGAAAGTGGAATAATATCCACCGGGGGAGGCAGAAGTTTTGCAGCTGCTGTTTTAATTAGTTACTCCATATCAAGCTGAAAAAGGTTAGAGTTTTTCCTTTTGCAGAAGATAATAAAGCCTGAAAATCTTACATAATAGGGGGTTTAAATCTGAAAATATTTAATAAATTCATAAAAGATCCCAGAGGAGTCTCATCTGTCCTGGGTGAGGTTCTCATTGCAGGGATTTTTGTTATGGCATTATGTTCGTTATTCGTAGTTATTACTTCCAGCGACAAACCTGTTGATTCTACTCGTATGTCATCAGAAGAATGGGTGGATGCACCTTCTGATACTATTTTTCTGCGTCATACTGGGGGAGAGCCCATTGATACTAAAAATCTGAAAATCAATGTCAAAATAAATGATACAAACTATGAGTATTCCCCTTCTAACATTTCTGTAAATCTGGGTGGCAAAGGCGTCTGGGAAATGGCAGATGTTATTCAAATCAATACCAGCAAGGAATGGGGAGTTGGCATTGCAAATGAAAAAGATGTGGATGTAAAGGTAATTGATACGGCTTCAAAAGAAGTGCTTCCTAAGTACAGGATCGACCTCTCTCCGAAATCGCCTGCTTCCATAGACTTTGATATAGATGGAGACACGGTAGTTCCAAAAGGGACTTTTATCAGCAGTTTTAAGGTTCTCGGGGCCGCATTTCAAGGGACTGATGATTATGGCACAATTTATGATAGGATGGTAACTTCTCGGTTGAAGGTCGGAAATGAAACATTTGATCCCTGGGATGATTATAATTTGCCTGTGACCGGCAATCTCAATGGCCGCGTTACGAATTCCTGGAGTCTTCCAGCCACCTATCCAGCAGGCACGCCTGTAACGGTAATTGGTCGGGGTTGGGATCATAAAAGCTCCGGCTTGAATTATAATCTCGATAGCTCATGGTATAAGACAATGGAGGTTAGTTCTACGAGTGATTCCCCTAATTTAAAAGTGCTAAGGAACGGTGACTCTGTCCCTAAAATTCCCGGTGCTATGGAACAGCCTCCAATTGAAGATTTTTTAAAGGACTATGTTAAAAACGATAAGATCTTACTGAATGAAAATGAGGCTATTTTCCTGTTTGAGCTGGGGATTAATGTTGATGAAGACCCGGAGAGTACAGGTATCGATTATCAGGACCTTGTAGTTTTGATGACAATAGATCCGGCGCCTGCAAGTTAAGTATTTCATGTGAAAATCGGGTATCTCTCCAAAAAAGCCTCGGGCTTGAACCTGAAACCGACTTTTTTTCGGTTTCAGTTTTCAGGCTCGATCAAGTGAGTACCTCATAAAAGAAAACACTAAGGACTATTTTTACTTGTATATTCGATTCACTGAATCTCAGTATCTATTTTTATCAGGGCATCGTAGGCTTCAAAGTTGAGGCGTTTGTTTTTTGGCGCAAGGGAAAATTTAACAGTATAATTTCCGGTGGTTATATTGTAATCTGTACCTTCTTGAAGTATGCCTCTGGTCGAGCTTTCAAAATACTTTTCCCAGGCTTCTGTGTTTTCAGTGTAGACAGTAAGGTCCACGGAGGTAACGTTAGCTTTTACTGTGGTGTTTCCACTGGTGTATTCTCCATTATAGAGGGTTCTGAAGTCCTGGGAAGTCAGCCTGATGTCCTCCATACTATTACTGGCTGTTACTCCACGTTTTCCCTCAAGGGATACCGTCTTCACTGAAAGGTTTACAGAAGATATGTTGGCCTCATTTTCAAGCACAATACAGGGGGAAAGTTTCATCATGGATCTGCCGTCCCTGGCAACAATAAGGGCTCCGTTTTCGTAGCAGTAAGTTTCGTCCACGTACTGGATGTTATTTGGGCGGTATAAAACCGAGCCGGTATAAAATAGAGTTTTATCGCTGTTGTATCCTCCCATATTATCATCCACCACTATCAACATGCCTGATATGTCATTATTTACGGCAAGAGTCCCGCCTGTTTTCATGCCTCCTATGAACGGCATATCGGCTCCGCCCATCTGGACCGGGCTGTTTAGCACGATTCTGGAATTCGGGTTCATTTCGAGCCCTGCAGCCAGAATATCTACATTAGACTTGAACCTGGTCATGTCCTGCCAGACGTCTGACATGTGTGTGTATTCCGCATCCTCTTTCCAGACGGGCACGTAATGGAGCTGGATTGTTGTCATCGCGGCAACTATAATTCCGAGTAATAGGGCTGCGGCAACGGCGACCGCTACCCCGGACTCGGACTTTTTAAATGCTTTAAAACCCCTATTTTTCATTCTTTCCCCTTCTCTATTGTAATCAGATAATTCAGTGTGATAAGTAGGTAATTTGATTCGGAGATGGATCAGTTTAATTTATCCTCGGATTAATCATACTTCTAAGGCTTCTTCATATCGGTTTCCGGAGCTATTCTCAGGGTGAAAGTTGCAACTTCTGGATAACTTCCTTTGAGGAGGTATCGATAAGGTAAACATTTATTTCATCTCCTTCTACTATGTCGGCTCCCCATTCTCCTTTGGTGTTAATCTCTATTGTGTCTCCCAGTTCCCATATGTTCCGGTTTCCCAGATTAGCATATATCTGGGGTGAGGAGTAATTGTACTGGGTCTCATTGATGTTAATCACTATTTCAAGGTATTCAGTATCGAGAAACTCTCCTCCGCAGTGTTCCAGGTAGATTGTATCGTTCTGTACATCCATCCATTCTTTCACCTGAGCATGGGGGACGTCAGCGGCTCCGTCGTATGCAAATATAAACACGGCAACTGAGCCGAGAATCAGAACTGTTATTGTCGTCATGAGCATCTCCCCCAGGACATCCGAAACAGCACTGGAGTTTTGAATGAGTTTTCTTATGTCTGGCAAGCCGATCCCTCTATCTCATATTTTTTCGTAAGCATCTTTCCGAAATATTTAAATGACTTTTCCAAATTCCCGGTTATATTCAGTTTCCAGATTCTATCAAGATCTCACTCACTCTCTGTGTCGTCTTCTTCCACCCATAACCCTATGTAATCGATGTTCAACTCTTTCTCCGCGTTTTCATTTGCTTCTGTTGAGGCTTCAATCCGTACTTTGAAGTTAGTCAGGTCTTCACGGGTATTGATACGATCTGTCAGGTTGATGTTTTCAGGTGCGAATTCAGAATTATGTGCCGGAAGAATTCCATCGTAGTATACCCATTCCCCATGTCCGTTTTCGTAAGTGTCATAGTATTTGATTCTGATAGCACAAGCCTTGTTATCTTTTCCGGAGCTGTCATGTGTATAATAAACAATAGTAAGAGTCACATTACAGAAAGTATCCCCAGGTCTTATTCCATAGGCAGCAGGCTTGATTCCAAAATCGAATTCTTGATATATGCTGGTGTTAATCACTTTTGTCGGGGGATAATAAGTTGTGCAGTTCTGGTATTCGTTATCTTTTTTATATTCGTCTGCACCACTATCTTTAGAACTAACCTGCTTTTTGTCTCCATATCCCTTCTTTGATTCGTCTTTTGCTGATGAGGAAGTATCAGTTACATCTCCCATCGGAGTGAGTGTTACTGCCAATTTTGGCTCCTTTATATTCTTTGTCGTAAGTTTTCCCCGCTGTATCAACTCATTTGATGGAATATCAACCAGAAACACCTCTATCCGGTCGTTACTTTTGAGGTCAACTCCCCATGTTTTCTTTGAATTTATTTCAACGGTGTCACCAATTTTCCAGACGCTGTTGTTCCCCAGGCTCCCATAAATTTGTGAGGAATTGTATTCATACTTCCTGCCGTTGATATTTACTATGATCCCTGTATCTTCAGTGCCTATTGGTTCTCCTCCATCGTGCTTCAGGTAGATCTTGTCAGTGGAAGTGTCCATCACTTCCAGAATAGTTGTATGGGGGACATCGGCAGGTCTATCCTGTGAGAAAACAGCAACGCCCAATACGCTGAGCATTATCACAACTATGCCTACGAGAAGGACCTGCCCCATTACTTCCGAAACTGCTTTCTCGTTATATGTGATCTTTTTTTCATTCAGGTTAAGCACTCCCTTAGACCATGAATGCAAAGACCAGGTAAGTGATTATCATCATGCTGACGCTGTACTTCAAGCCCATATAAACTGAACCCTGTCCCATCTTTCCGGCAATGAGCCCGGAAGTAAAAGCCTGGACAAGTGCCGAGTGGTACATGAGCATGGTATACTCCTGTATGTTGAAGTAACCGTTTCCAATTCCTCCGGTTCCCATTCCCTGGGAAGAGCCTTTAAACGCGGCACTCTCAGGGAAGAAGTATACAGCCAGGACATAAACTATGAACAGGAAGACGAAGAAAGAAACGTAGATAGTGACAACATAGACGACCATCTCAGAAGAGCGTTCTTTTTTCAACCTTTCCTCACTCTTGACCTGTTCTGCGGTAATGAACAGCACACTTTTAATATCGCTTGTAGATTCGTTTGCTTTAACAAGGGTATGGAGAATTCGGCTTGATGAAGCGGTTCTGATATTGTTCTCCAGTTTCATCAGGGCTCTTGAAGTGGAAGTTCCCCATGACAAGTCTTCTTTTAATTTTTTTAGTTCTTTACTGAGAATTCCCATCTTGGATTCTGCCATTATTTTTAAGGAATTGGACAGCAAGAGTCCTGAATCGTTCATGCTTGACAGGTTTCTCAGAAAGTCAGGCATTCTTTCGTCAATTTTCCGCATTCTCCATGCCCTTATCTCGTAAAATAGGATGAAGGGAATTAGTGCGATGGCTATGAAAATAACAATGTAGTCATCAATTGCGCTGATGAACTGGACGCTGCTATCGCTGATGTGGGCAAAGTTCGGATTCCAGTGGAAGTTAAGATTGATACTTCTTTTAAGGGTTTCTGGAAGGTTGACAAGATAGTAAAGCCCAAGAGGAATTCCGAAAAAGAATGTATATCTTGGTTCGTCACGGATTGTCCTGTATGGGTTAAAAACCAGGTCCCTGATGTTGTAAAGCTGCCTGTACAGCTTTAACTTTTTGTCCCTCTTTTCTTCCTCTTCTGCACTGAGATTTGAGCTGAGCTCTGGAATATCGGAAAGGTTTATAGGATAATCAGGAACATCGCCCTTTTTCGGGCTCATAGAGAGTTCTCCCACTGTATCGAGAAGCACTATGAAAAGCAGGGTTGCAAGAGGTATTATAATGTAGATTAGCATGTAAAGGATCTGGGCTGAAGCAGGCCTGAAAAATTGCAGTACTATGAGTGTTGTCATTATGAATAATGGACCTGCAACAAGCACTGTCACATAGACCTCTGCAAGGACATCAAGTGTCTTTAGAAGGTTCCTATTTGCCATCTCCGCCATATCCTGGTACTGCTCTGACTTGTTTTTCATATACTCGGTTATGGTCCCGCTGCTTGAAACCAGGATAAGTCCATCAACAAAATCCTTGAAACGTTCTGAAGGAGTACGTTCTTTGGCTGCATTAAGGGCACTTATAAAATCCTTTCCCAGGTAGTCCATATCCCTCACAATATAGGAGATTTCTTCCGCGCTTGTGCCAAAAATATGGACATACTTACTCAAAGACCTGAAAACATCATAGATTGACATGCCTCCCTTTGTCAGGGCGTACATGTAAGTTACCGCCGGCAGCATAGATTTATCAATGCAGGCTTGCCGGATATCTGCCTGAAAATAAGGATAGATATATGCAACGCCAAAGACTGTAAGAAAACCTATAATGAATGACAAAAGAGCGACTATAAAAACAAGCAAATAAAGGTACTCTTCTGCAAATCCTGCTTTTGTAGAATCCACAAAAAGGCTGAGTCTGGAAAGAGGGTCTTCAAAGGTTTTCAGCCCGAGCCATAACCCAAAAAGTCCTCCTATTATTCCTGCAAATATCGAATACATTAAAGCTGATGCAAGGTACTGGTCCACTGACATTGGAATATGAGAGTGGCGCATCTTTACTTTGAGCTCATGGAAGCTTTCCTTTTTTTGATAAAAGAAATTCCCAAAAGTTCTGTATGCCAGTTCGTCCACAGAAATGTAATTCATGCTCCCCCTCTTAAGCAACCATATCCTGTATCATGCCCTGCAAAGTGTCATTTTCTATAGCTTCCATGACCATTTTCGGATAACTCTGGTATGCCTGCACCACAAGAGATACCTGGATGTAGCTCCTCATATTCTTTTCATAAAGGTAAGTAAGGATCTTTCTCCGGTTCTCTGCCTCGCTTCTCAACTGGCCTGAATCCCATCCTCTGACGTGCATGATCTCCTGCATTATATGGGAGTCTCCAACTTTCAGGAAGCCGTCTTCAGAAGGATCCCAGTTGAAAAGCTCGTTTACTCCAAGGTCTCCTGTCTCAGAGTCAACGTTAAGGATTTCTACAAGGCTCCTCGTTCTCCTGACTCTTTTCTCTTCTATGTACACCTGTTCCTGGATACAGAGCACATCAAGCGATTGCAGCATAATATGAGGCACATTTATGGGTTCGTGTGTAAGCCTGTTTATGACAGTTTGCACGTCTCCTGCGTGCATTGTCGAGCTTGTTGCATGCCCTGTTGACATTGCCTGAAATAGGGTAAGAGCTTCACTTCCTCTCACTTCACCCACAATTATGAAATCGGGACGCTGTCTCAGGGCAGCCCTCAAAAGGTCGTACATAGAAACTTCCCCGGTAGCATCTGCGGCAAAGCTCTCTCTTGAAAGACCCGAGACCCAGTTGTTGTGGTAGAGTAAGAGTTCTCTTGTGTCCTCTATAGAGACTATTTTGGCTGTTGAAGGCATGAAAAGGGACGTGGCGTTAAGCATTGAGGTTTTTCCTGAAGCCGTCCCTCCTGCAAAAAGCATATTGTAGCCGTTTTCAATAACAAGCCAGAGATATACCAGCATTTCCATATCGCACGTCTTAAAGCCTAACAGGTCGATAGGAGTTATCGGATCTTTTCTGAACTTACGGATAGTAAATGAACTGCCTCGTGGGGTGACTTCTCTCCCTAACATCGCCTGAAGCCTTGACCCGTCCTGAATTGTTGCATCAACAATTGGCTGGCTGACGGAGATGTGCTTGTTATTTAGCTGGCACATCTTGATTACAAGGGAGTCCAGTTCGTCTTCTTCAAAAGAAATATTACTTTCAATGTTCAGATATCTTGTATGATAAATATAGAGTGGGACTCCTACACCGTCACATGATATATCTTCAATATAAGGGTCATAAAGAAGAGGATTGATTTTTTCATAACCAAGCAGGTTTCTTCTAAGATAATATATTATCTTGTGAATTGTTGAGGCTGAAATCTCAGCTTTGTAACGTTCAAGATGGATAATTGTTTTATCTACAAGGAGTGCATCTTTTTCTATCCTGGAGGTTGTAGGATTCAAAACAAGGACATCCTCAAAATCTTCATAGAGCCTCTCAAGCAGCTCTTTTTCTAACTTTGTCAGGGCAGGTTCTACCAGCCTGTAGTACCTTGTTTTGCGGTCTTCCAGGATCGATACCAGAGCATAAGGCTCTTGAAGCCAGTACCTCTCTATTTCCTTTAAGCCTTCAGGCACTTCAAACTCTATAAGAGGTCCGTCTTTTTCCTGGTCGTATGCCGGCATGTTTCTCAGGGGCTTATCAAAATAAGTTTTAGCCCTTTTCAGTATATCTGAGATGGAGTTATTATCGCCTGTTTTCCCGAATAACCCCGAAATAAAACTTTTCTTTTCCGAGATTTCTGTCACTTCAACCATACTCTCGCCTTCAGATTTCTCTTAAACTATATAGGCGGCAACTTCCTATAAAATCTTTCTATATCCCATGAAAAATAAGCAAATTTTTATTTTCTGTTATTGGAAAATAAAGGATTTTTTTCCTTTTATTTTTTTAATATATGCGGAAAAATGTAAAAAGTAAAAAAAATTATTCATAAAGTATTAAATAAATTAAATTATAATGTTTGTACGACATTTAAAAGAAAAGGTTTCTGAGACGGATTTTCCCAACCTTATAATAGTTTTCTTTGCTTTCCTTCTATTTATGGAGGAGCAAGCTCAAAGAAGGTTTTTTGTCAGAAAGATCCGTACACCTTTTTGTAACTGAAAGCATGAAATTCTTTTTCGTTTTCAGGATACAAGTGCTTTGAGTGAATTGACAGTATTTACAAGAATGTCTACTTCTTCTTCTGTGTTATATAGTGCAAAAGAGGCTCTAACCGTACTTTCCACTTCAAGGAAGCGGGTAATCGGGATTGCACAATGATGCCCACTGCGGACGCAAATTTTTCTTGTCTGGTCAAGTATCAGGGCGACATCGTGAGCATGAAGCCCGATAACATTAAAAGGCACAATTCCTGCCCGTTTTTCAGGTCCATAGACCTCCACGTGCTCAAGTTCTGAAAGTCTCTTTGCGGCTTGCCTGGAAAGTTTATCTTCATGCTTTTCAATCTCGGAAACCCCAATTTTTTCCACGTATTCTACCGCTCTCCCAAGCCCGATAACCCCCGGGATATTTGGAGTGCCGGCTTCAAAACAGGCAGGAGAAGGTTCAAGCGTATATGAA
Source organism: uncultured Methanosarcinales archaeon (assembly GCA_964434965.1). Lineage (GTDB taxonomy): Archaea > Halobacteriota > Methanosarcinia > Methanosarcinales > Methanosarcinaceae > Methanosarcina. The sequence goes on along the minus strand of CAYSWX010000008.1, from coordinate 77,087 downwards.
AGCCCGCTGACGTCCGAAACTGTTCCTCCCCCTACAGAGGCACTATCCAGGACTTCGGGTTCTTTAATATAGAGCACCCCAGTTCCCTGCGGGCCAAGAAGCCCTTTGTGCCCTGCGGTTGCAAAAAAATCACATCCGAGTGCTTTCAGGTCCACTGGCATATGCCCTGCGGACTGGGCTCCGTCAATCAGGACTTTTATTCCGTTCCTGTGGGCAAGTTTAGTAATCCTGCTAACATCCTGGACAGAGCCGAAGACATTAGAAACATGCGTTACGGCAATGAGTTTTGTCCTCCCAGTAAGAGCATTTTCTATCATCTGAGGATCAATTATGCCTTTGCGGTCCGGACTTACAATTGTTACATTTATCCCTTTTTTTTGCAGGCGCAGCCAGGGCAGGAGGTTTGAATGATGCTCGAGCATGGTTGTAACGATATGGTCTCCTGCCTCCCATGGATAGCTGTTTGCAACAAGGTTGATCCCATCGGTCGTATTTTTCGTAAATACGGTCTTTGAAGGGTCCGCATTCATAAAACGGGCAACAGTTTCCCTTGCGTCTTCGTACCGGTTTGTAGTCTCCCTGGCAAGGCGGTGCGCTCCTCTCCCGTGGTTGCCGGCGTACCTGTAAAAATATTCAACCATGGCTTCAACTGCAGGGACTGGGGTCTGAGTTGTCGCTGTGCTATCAAGGTAAACAACTTCTTTTAAAACAGGAAAATCTTCACGGACCGCATATACATCGTACATGCTTCTTTTCTAGGAACGAGAAATAAAAAAAGGTTGTGCAGGTTATTTACCCTGCATTCCGCCTATCATATAGCGGTAAAGGTCTAATTCATCTGTGTCCAGGCTGTCTGTGCAGCCTTTTACAACGGTGTGATACCTGTCTTGATGGCATCTGTATCCATATTCGTTTCTTTTTCTTTCTTCGTGATTTAGCTCACTCATAATTTTCCTCCTGTCTCTTCAATGTTTGCACTCGGTTCGGGGTTAGAAGTTCGCTCCTTCCGGATACAAGTCACCTTTCGGATACAAATTCCTGCGGTCTGGACAGATCCCTATCCTTTATCGAAAGCATAAACTTCACTGCAGGTCAGAGCTCAAAATCTTTCCGTAGAATCCCTCGGGCGGAATTCCCGGTCATTCTGGACAATCTCTGAATGCAGGTCAGAGTTTTAGTCCTTCAGGCCGCAAACCCCATAACAGCGCAACAAGCGTTGTTCTTTCCCACAACAATCTATTAATTGTCACTCGTTATATATATCTATTCCGGAAAATTTTTTGATTTGCTCTGGAATTTTTTTGGATCACACCATAATCCTGTACAAATGAGTCTACGGCATTTTTTTCCTTCACTTATTCAGGAGCTTCGCTTAAGAGTTCACGAAAGTCAAAACAGGAAGCTCACTGCTTTAGCCGTGGGGGGAATGCGTCAACTTAACACAAGGCACAAAATTATATGTACTATAGAATTATATACTCTATAGAAAAGGTGTGTAACATGCTTCTTACTGTAAAGTCTAAACTAATAACTAATAAAGAGCAACATGATAGCCTTCTAAAGACTATGGAGAAATTCAACGAAGCATGTAACTTTATTTCTGTTTTTGCTTTTGAGAAAAAGATATTCGGAAAAGTTGGAATTCAGAAAGAACTCTATTATGAAATCAGAGAAAAATATGGATTATCTGCCCAAATGACAGTGAGAGCAGTAGGGAAAGTAGCGGAAAGTTATAAGGTAGACAGAAAAACACTCCATGAATTTGATTCTCATGGTGCTATTGTCTACGATCAAAGAATTCTGTCCTATAAATCGGCAGATGAAATTTCTATCCTAACGTTAGACGGTAGAATAGAAGTTGGTATCCAATACGGTGACTATAGGAAACTCGAAACAAACCGAGTCAGAGGGCAAGCTGATCTTATCTACAAAAATGGTGTTTTCTACCTAATGATTGTTGTAGATCTTCCAGACGCAGAACCTATTCTTCCTGATGATGTATTAGGTGTAGACTTAGGTATTGTTAATCTTGCTACTACATCAGATGGGAAGGCATACTCAGGTGAAAAGTGTACCAAAATCAGGCAGAAATATGCAAAGGTTAAAGCTGTTCTGCAATCAGTAGGTACATATTCTGCAAAGAAACACCTTAGAAAAATCAGTGGTAGAGAACGTAGATTCAAAAAAGATACAAATCATTGCATTTCTAAGGAAATAGTACAAACAGCCAAAGACACAAATCGAGCTATTGCTATGGAAGATCTTTCCGGCATTAGGGAGGGGGTAACGGTTTCGAAGGCTGTAAGAGAATCAATTGGAAAATGGGCTTTTCTCGAATTGAGGAACTTCATTGAGTACAAGGCTAAACTGATAGAAGTTCCGGTAATACCCGTTGATCCTCGAAATACTTCAAGAGAATGTTCTGCTTGTGGTCATATCGACAAAAAGAACAGAAAGAATCAGGCATCTTTCGTCTGCCTTGAATGTGGGCATACGGAAAACGCTGATTATAATGCGGCTAAAAATATAGCTTCTAGGGCTGTCGTCAATCAGCCTATTGTGCTCTGCTTAAGAAACTAAGACGTAGAAGCGCAAGCCCACGTCTTCAGACGTGGGTAATTGACTTTTGATATTGCAGAATTTCCATTAACCCGGCAAGGTGGGCAGGTATAGCCCCTATTGCAGTACATGTCTCAAGGGAAAGCCCTTTAGAAGTAATATCAAGGTGGTATTTCCCTCTCTCAAAGAGTTCTTTTTGAAGTCCTTTATGCCCCAGGCCCACAAGAAACAAAAACGAGCGGTTGCGCAAAGCTTCTTCAGCGATTTTTACAGGCGTTACCTTCCTTTTTGTGTCTGGCTTTGAAGTAGTAATAACTATCTCTCCAAATTGGGATGGAAATCCTTTCTTTGGAAGTTCAGATACTGAAAGGTGGTTTTTTTCGTAAAGGATCTTTAGATAACTTCCCGATTCTCCGATTGTGGTCTTTTCCATTACGAAAGACACCAGTTCTTCTGCGGTCATTTTAAACGGGAAGTCATAAAGGGCAAGGTGAAACCCATAAGCATGGCAGATCGGAGCAGCTCTGGCAATTGCCCGGTAGTGGGCGTCGAGGACTTTGATCTTATCATATGTATTAACGATTCCAAGAGTGAGCATAAGCTGCTTCATATGCTTTTCTGTAAAATAATGTTTCGTTAACCTGAGTCAGGTTCATTCCTTTACGAACACCTGGAATATTTCATGGCATGCTGAGTGCACTTGTCAAAATGCTCGCAATCTTTGCAGTCAGCCCAGAGAAGTAACTTCTCAACATCCGGTAATCTTATAAAACCAAGTTTTTCAAAAAAGCCCGGAGCAGTTGTCCTGACATATAATTCACAAACAGGGCTATCAGGCGTATCTTGATCTTCCAGAGTGCTTATAAAGTACTTCATAAGCCTGGTTCCGATACCTTTTCCTCGAAAGTTTGGGTGCACGGCAATTGAATGGAGTTCGAGAAAAATTTTCTCTCCGGATGTGCCCCTGACAAGAGCAGCACATCCGATCACTTTTCCTTCCCTCTCAGCCAGCACAAAGTCCTCAGGCTCGAGATCTTCCATATCCAGAAAGTAGGTGGATAGGAGTCTCTGGATTGAGGGAAGGTCTTTTTTTTCGGCTTTTCGGATTAGAATTTCTGTCATATCTTTTCAGCAGTCAACATTTTTGTGGTCAATCAGGCCTATCCGATTTATCGGGTTATTATCAATCCGGGTTATTTTGATATTTTTCTCTTTTTTGAGCTTATTCCCCTTCTGTTTCTTCAGATCTTTTCCGCATATAGGGCTCATCCATACTCCCTGAACGGAAGCCTTCAAGGTCAAGGGTTACATAGTCAAAACCAAGGGTTTTGAGATGCCTGGATATTTTTTCTTTTTTCCGGAACGCATCCTCAAATTCTTTCTCAGTAACCTCTATTCTGGCAAGGTTTGAGTGCATCCTTACCCTGAACTGCGTAAAACCCAGGTCTAATAGATAATCTTCGGCTTTTTCTATTTTCTCAAGAGCTTCGGGGGTGATAGGCTGCCCGTAAGCGATACGTGTCGCAAGGCAGGCTGCGGACGGTCTGCTGGCTGCGGAAAGTGAAAGGTTCGTAGCAATCTCCCTGATTTCTTCTTTTGTGACGTTAAACTCTACAAATGGAGAATAAATCTTTTCTCCGGCTTCTTCGATTGCTCTATATCCTGGACGGTTTTCTCCTTTTATTTCGGAAGTATTTGTTCCCTCAAGCACAACTTTGAACCCGCCTTTCTCAGCGAACTCTAGAAGAGTCCCAAGAAGGGCTTTTTTACAGAAATAACACCTGTTAATTGTATTTGAGGAAAAATAGGGTATGCTGGTCAGGGAAAATGGGAGGATTTTATGCTGAATCCCTATTTCACAGGCTGTCTGGGCAGCTGTTTCGAGTTGCTGTCTGGGAAAAAGCGGAGAATCTATTGTCACGGCAAGGGCTTTTTCTCCAAGCTCCTCAAATGCAAGAGCCGCAAGAGTTGAACTATCCACTCCTCCTGAAAATGCGATGACTGCACTTTCTCTGGCTTTAATAGCCTCTTTTATCATTTCGAGCTTTGCAGTGTCCATTAATAACGAGTTTTCAGCTAATAAGATATATGTATTTTCCAGCCCTATTGTCAGGTGCTTTGCAGCAGTCAAAGTAAGGGGATATGGATGTACTTAACCGGTGCTTCCCTGAGCTATATATCTTGAAATTATCTATTTCAAATGCTGCTTGCTTCAATTCACAAATAATTTTATCTGTTGTACCGAAGCTTTGTTCTCCTATCAGGGCTCTTACTAAAATAATTAATCTAATTGGAACCAAATATAATTAGAACCTTATTTCCTTATAATAATACAATCTTGACGTAAATAATGAGATGGAGACCTTAAATGGAATTATTCGGAACTAATGGTGTGCGTGGTATCGCCAATGAATTTATAACGCCTGAACTGGCGGTCAATGTAGCCAAAAGCCTTGGCACATACATGGGCTCAAAAGGCACGGTTGCAATAGGCTGTGATTCCAGGATTTCAGGCCAGATGTTGAAATCCGCAGCAATTGCCGGAGCTCTTGCAACAGGCCTGAATGTTATTGATGTAGGGATTGCACCTACTCCCTCTATTCAATACTATGTGCGCGACTATGCAGACGCCGGAATCGTTATTACGGCATCTCACAACCCCAGGGAATACAATGGAATAAAATTGATTGCAGGAGACGGCACGGAGTTTCCCAGGGATGGGGAAAGGGCAATTGAAAAAATCTATTTTTCAGGCAAATTTTCAACGGTTTCATGGGATAAAACGGGATATTTCAGGGCAGATCCGTCTGTTAACGATTATTATCTAAAAAATATAATCCGCGCAGTGGATGCCGAATCCATACGCAGCCGTAAATTTAAGGTCGTTGTGGATACTGGCTGTGGGGCAGGTTCTTTGACCCTTCCTTTCCTGCTTAGGGAACTTGGCTGCGAGGTACTGACTCTTGGGGCTCAGCCTGACGGGACTTTTCCCTGGAGAAATCCTGAACCCCTACCTGAAGCCCTGACAGAGCTTTCGGACCTTGTAAGAAAAACGGGTGCAGCCTTTGGGGCAGCGCATGATGGTGACGCGGACAGAATAGTCTTTATGGACGAAAACGGGGAGTTTGTAAACGAAGAAGTCCTGCTTGCCATGATGACCAAATATATGCTTGAGCGTGAAAAAGGACCTGTAGTTACGCCGGTAAGCTCTTCCCAGCGCATGGCTGATGTCGCAAAGGAAAAAGGGGTTGAACTTCACTGGACGGCTGTCGGCTCAATCAACGTCGCCCGAAAAATGATGGAAGTAAATGCCGTTTTCGGAGGCGAAGGCAATGGAGGCCTTATCTTCCCCAAACACCAGTACTGTCGGGACGGAGCGATGGCATGTGCAAAAATTCTTGAGATCCTTGCCGTGGGTAAAAAACTTTCCGATTTAACTAAAAGCGTGCCCGTATACTTCAATGCAAAAACCAAGACTCCTTCCAGGGATATTGTGGGCACTATGGAAAGGATAAGGCATGAAACCTCAAGTATGAAACTTAAAACAGATACTATTGATGGGGTCAAAATCTGGTACGATGACGGATGGGTCCTTATACGCCCTTCAGGTACCGAACCGATTTTCAGGATCTTTGCCGAAGCAAAAAAGCAGGAAAGGGCAGAGGAATTAATGAACAAAGGTCTGGAAATGGTCTTAAAAGCAGAAAAAGTCTAACAAGAATCTTAATTCGAGATAAAATTCTTAAGACTTCCTGAAATCCAAATTTCGGGTTGTGATAAATGTTTGCAGAATAGTAATTGATGGAGTTATGAGGCTCAAATCAGCTTGAGCCTTAATATCTTCTTATTTAATATCTCTAATTCTAATAAGTTTCTAATATGGAAGCGGAAGACAGTAATTAATCATCCTGTGGTATTTTTATTTTTGCTTGAAAAAAATTATCTTTTGTCTTGATTGATCGGAATTTGTTTTCTGAAAAACCTGCTTTTATCTGGTTTTGCTTTTATCTGGTTTAGTTCATCCATAAATCTGATATTTTGTTATTTATTATGTATTATTTTAAAATTGGTAACAACAAATTATAAATACATTGAAGGAATTCTTATAATTCGGTAGAAAAACGAAATATATTCCCGAGATAAACAAGTTAGTACGAGAGCCCTCCTGATAAGAAAAACATACGCCTCCTAAATAATAAAAATAGTATTGGAAGGTTCCAGACTACCTCCTGACAAGATAGAACAAAAAAGACAGGGTCAATAAAAGTATTTCAAATTAGATCTGAATACGAGATCAACAACATCCTTTGAAACCTATACAAGCCATCAAAACTAAGAGATCATTGGATAAATTTTAAAGACATAGATCAAACCTGGAAAATAAACAGCACTGAAAACGATATCTGTTGGAATTTTAATTCCAATTAACAAAAGTAACAGGGAGGTGAATTAACAGAACTAAAAATAAAGGTCTCCTTATGCGGTTAATTCAAAAACAGATTTAACCTAAAACTCTATTAGCCTAAATCTCTATATTGGTCTAAAACAGAAGATTAAGGTTTGAAAGGAAATACTGAAATTTTATGCCAGCTTTCCTTAATCCCGTTTTAATTTCCTTTTTAACTTCTTTACTTCCTTTTTAACTTCCTTTTAAACTTTTTTGTGTTTTTCCCAGTACCCTGTCAGTTTTCCACCGAGGGCAAGTTTTCCAAGTTCCTTTCTTACCCGGCCGCTCACTTCAGAAGGGGTTGCTGATGCGTACGGAGTGCCCGGAAGCGGAGTCATATAATGAGCCCGGACAGTCCCGCCTTTTTTGCAGATCCAGCGCACAAGCTCAAGGCTTTTTTCCTGGTCTTCTTCGGTTTCTGTGGGAAGCCCGAAGATAAAATCAACTGCCGGAACTATTTCGTGTTCAAGGCAGCACTCTACGGCTGAAATGCTGTCTTCAACCGTATGACCTCTCCTTATTTCTTTAAGGACGCTGTCACTCCCGGACTGAGCCCCAAGGCTGAGACTGTCGTTTGCACAATATTTTCTTACGAGTTCGACAGATTCCTCGGTCACAAACTCAGGACGGACTTCGGAGGGGAAAGTCCCGAAAAAGATTTTTTTATCGGGCAATTCATGAAGGGCGGAGAGCAGTTTTTCTACTTTATCGAACCTCGGATGAATCCCGTCACTTCCATAAGCGAAAGCATTTGAAGCTATGAAGCGGAGGTCATCATAGTGCTGTGCGTTCTTCAGGATAGAATCAATGCTCCTGTGCCTTACTTCTTTCCCAAAAAGCCTTGGAGTCTGGCAGTACTTACAGCCCCAGGGACATCCTCGGCTGATTTCAATGGGGGCACGGAGCTTTTTTGGGTCAAAGCAGGGATATGCATCAAGGTTCACATGCGACCTTTCAGGAGTCAGGATTACCTTGCCGGTATCTGAGTCCTTGTAAGCAATTCCTTTTACCTCTCCTGGATCTTTCCCTTCCTTAAGAACCTTTACGAGTTCTGGAAGTGTTTCTTCACCTTCTCCAATCACCACATAATCAAAGTACTCTAATGTCTCTTCCGGACAGCCTGAAGGGTGTGGGCCTCCTGCAATGAAGATCGAGTCCGTATCTGCATTTTCTACTTCTTTGAAAACTTTTGCTGCCTGCCGTGTAGTAAAACTATAGATCATTATCCCATTAACGGGTATATCCGTAAATCCGGCTTCAGGAAGCACAGGTGAAAGAACCGCAAAGCTGTAAGAGTTCTTTTTGCTATATCGAAAATTTACTTCCATTGCTGTTTTTCCTTCTTTTCGGTTCTTTTTCGTTTTTTGATGGGCTTTAGATTTTTCAGTTCCCTTTTCAGGTTACATGGGCTTAAAAGGAATTAAAGTGAAGCAAAGCAGGCCAAGTATAAAAGTTATTATCCCTATAAGGATGCGCTTTTTATCCAGTTCCACTTTGTCGTGAAGGGGGGAAGGGTGTCCGGCTGCTGCAAAAGCCCAGAGGAAGAAAGCCCAGAATATCCATATAAAGCCGTCTCCCTTTAGCCAGTAGATTACGTAAATACCTATCAGTAAAAGGATCCGCGGCATCATCGAGGATACCCTGTCCGCTTTTTTGCCAAGCATTGCCCTGAGCACGTGTCCTCCGTCAAGCTGCCCTGAGGGCAGGAGGTTTAGAAGGGTCACAAACATTCCCACCCAGCCCGCAAAAGCTACAGGATGCAGGTTGCTTCCCGTAGCCCCTACAAGTTCCTGGATCATTACAAAAAGGGGCGGGAGACCTACCTCGAACCTGAGGGAATCGGGCAATGGATTGATTGGTGGCACCTCAAGCTTCAACCCTATAATGGTGACTGCAATTGAGACAAAAAGCCCTACAAGAGGCCCTGCAACTCCAACATCAAAGAGAGCTTTTCGGTTAGGGATGGGTCCCTTGTAACGGATTACTGCTCCCATTGTGCCTATGAAAGTCGGAAAAGGGATGAAATAGGGAAGGGACGTTTTCATTCCATGGTACCTGGCCATTGCATAATGAGCCATTTCATGAGAACCCAGCACAGCCAGTATTGCAAAGGTGAACGGCAAGCCCTGGAAAACCTGCATTGGATTACTCGATAGATTTACTCCGAACATCCAGGCTCCGCAGATCATGGTTGTAAATACCGTTGCTATAAAAAGTGCAAAGTTTACCCAGATTTTTTCCTTTGCCTTCTTTACTGGAGCAACAATAAGGATGTGCTCTCCAAGCTCGTATTTCAGGGTACCTCCAAGCCCTTGCTGTTCAAGGGGAGCCCAGAGTTCTATCATTACATTCTCGGTATCCACCTTAGGAGTACCAAAGAAATAAAGGACATCTCCGGATTTCTGGATTTCGTATACATCAAATACCCTGATTATGAAAGGATATATGCGTGAAATAGACTCTTCGATTTCGAGCTTCTCACGATCCTTTCTATGATCTTCTATTTCCGGTTTCATTTTAGGTTTCACGCCTTTGAGGCTTGAGGTTTCTTTTAGCTTTTAAATTGGCTTTGTGGTTTTATATTTTTATTTGTATCTTTTAATTCGTTTATTTTTAATTCCTATCTCTATTTTTTACTGGATTTTAGGAGCATCTAAGGCTAACCCCCCGTCATTTTAATGGTGGGATACAGCTGTCATCTCTCCCATAATATGTTATTTGATAACGTTTTTAAACTTTCAAGACTATTCTCTATTGTCAAGTTTTGTTCAGGAGGCTGCAAGGGTCACTGAAGCCGCTTGACTGTGCTCTGAAACTCCGGATATGAGAATCTTTGAAGAAGTTTCAAAGGTAAAACTTGAAACGATGGAAGCGAGACACGAATAAATAGTTGCTCCAGGGCAGTATAGCATTGGTTGAAATATCATATATGCCTGCGAATTTATTCGGGGGAGCTGTCACAGCTTTTCAGGCTATATCAATATGATTTAATCTTTTAAGATTTAAACGGCATGGTGCCCATGTTTAAAGTTTAGTCATCGCATTTTTCTGAAGGCCTGCCTTCCGGTTTAATCAATTCGACATATCCTTCACTGCCATTTACCTGGACAGTATCTCCATCCTTTAAAATATCGTAGGGGTTCCTTTCCAGCTTATCAACCAGCGGGATTTCAGATATAATTGCCCCTACCGCTACGATAGGTTCGGTTTCCAGATTGATTATTGCTACAGGAGCTGCCTCGTTTTTCTTTAGCTGGTACATCACATAGGAACCGACAGTAGAGCCTTTCCCATGAGGGAAGACAAGAACTTTTCCTTTGATTGATTTTCCTGCCAGGGAGTGTTTTTCTTCGATCACAATACCGGTTTTAGGGTCTACACTGCCAAGGAAGGATATAGGGTCCCTGGAAATCAAAACTTCCCCTTCTGCACAGCCCCTTGAAATTGTCCTGCCTTTGAGTTTAATGGAAATCACCTGCCTTTTTTTTCTCCCCGCCAGTTGCCTTCTCAATACAGGCTTCCATATTCCCGTATACGCTTTCAGCCCCGCACATCCCGGGCACGTAAGCAAAGGCTTTTCCCGAATTTACCATAACGCAGGAATAGCTGTTAGTTGCCGGAGAAACTACCATACAGGTATCGCATACAACCTTGGCTCCGCTTTCCTCAATGGTCTTTATATACTCAGGATAACGTTTTGTGAGTTCCCTTGAGGTAAAAATCCAGGTCTCCTTTGAAACAGTTTTTCCTTTCAGCAGTTCAGCCGCCTTTTTAAGTTCAGCCGCAGAGCAGTGAGGACAGCCGATAGTAATCAGTTCGGGCTCTTTTCCAGCTCTTTCTCTGCTTTCATACACTTCATCAAGCTGGCTTCTCTCGATAATTATTTTTTCTTCAGGCTCTTCAAAATTCATTCTACAGGCTTCAGGCGTCACTCCTTCTATATGATAAAGAGCCACTGCTCCGGATGCCGCCATTGCAGCACCAAGGGCTTTAAGTTCATCCTTTTCCGGAGTATCATTTATGTGAAAAATCGGCACTCGTTTCCCAATGATTTTGCCTGCCACATATCCAAGTGCTCCATAATCCGATCCTTTAAGCGGGAACTCCACACTGATCGAGACTTCAGGAACGCGGTTTTCCTCAAGATGGAGCCCATAGTTTGCAGTTTTTCCCAGAAGTGCTGCCGAAAGGGCTGATGGACCTCCTTCTCTGTTTGTCCGGGCTCCTATTACAGAGTTTGCATAAGAAATGGCTGAGGATTCGCTCCATGCCAGGTGGTCTCCATAGCCCACTGAAAAACCCTTAAGAGTGTAAGGAGTACATGTGCATTCGCAGCGGACCCCGATTTTTTTGTAAGCCTGGACAATTGCTTTCTGTTTTACTGCAAATTCAGAAGAAATTTTCAGCCTCTCCCAGTCTTCCAGGTCCATTCCTGCCGGGTTAAGGATTGCGGGAACCTTTACCTGCCCCTCAAGATCCGAAATCCATTCAAGCCCGGCATCACCTATTGTTTTATAGGAGACACCTGCAATCTGGGCGCTTTTGATAGGGATCAGCCTGTCCGCGCCGTAGATATCCCCAAGTGCAACAAGGATCTCTATTGCCTGCCTGAGGGTCTCTCCGGCTTCTCCATTCAGAATTTGTTCTTCTTCTTTTGTGAGATACATGAAAATTCACTCATTCTTCCGGAATTATTGCCCTTTCAAAGTTTTCTTTTTCAATAAGGACCTTTGTAGCATCAATTCCTGCTTTAGTAGTCGTCCCGTCTGGAGCTCCTCTGGGGTCAAGGGAACTGCCGCGGACGTTAGGGACGATCAGGATATCCATATCCCCTTTTACCCTTGTAGCAATTGCAAACTCAACATCATTCGGGTCAAAGATGTTTATGTCCTCATCTACAATCACCACATGTTTCAGGCTCGTATGGGCTGCAAAGGCTGCCATAATAGCGTTTTTTGCATCCCCTTCAGTCTGCTTTTCTATCTGCACAACTGCATGAAGGTAACAGCATCCCCCTTCTGTTAATACCACGTTTTTGACAGTTGTAACTTCCCCTACTGCCCTGTATATCCTCGGCTCATATGGCACTCCCATCATAAGGAGGTGTTCGGGTCCGGCAGGCAGAATTCCATGGTATATAGGGTCTTTTCTATGGATAATTCTGGTAATATGGATAACAGGTTCTTTCCTCACCACATCATATGTTCCCGTAATATCAACAAATGGTCCTTCATCAACTCTTTCTTTCGGGTCAATATAACCTTCGAGCACGATCTCGGAATGCGGTACTTTTACCCCGTTTGAGCACTCAAAGAGTTCTATAGGAGCTTCCCTCAGAGCAGCTGCATATTCAAATTCTTTTCCTACGGGCACTCTTGTAGTGGTTGCATAAGTAATAGTGGGGTCGCAGCCGATAACAATTGCAACAGGCAGAGATTCGCCTTTTTCGGCAGCTTTTTTATGCAGGAGGTAGGTATGCCTTGGAGGGACAAGACGGGCTGCAAGTTTGTCCTTTCCCACAAGCATAAGGCGGTGGATCGAAGCATTCATCATGCCTCCGTATTCGGAAACAATAATTCCCGCAGTTATATAGGGAGCTCCGTCTTTTTCAAAATGAGTAAGAATAGGAAGTTTTGTCAGGTCAACCTCGTCTTCTATTACCTCAAGGGTAGGAGAATCTGAAACCAGCTTTACTTCACCTTCAGGAGATACTTCTGAAAGCTTCTTTATAATTTCTTCTTTAGGGACTCCAAGCATGGAAGCTAGTTCATCTCTGGACCCAAGAAGGTTCATAATGACCTTTGAGCCTGAAATGTCGTGGAAGAGAACAGGAGCTTTTGTCTTTTTTGCAATTCTTGAAGCCTCGAACATCGGGGAGACGGGCTGCTGAACTTCGACAAGTTTTCCGTTTTCTTTTAAACGGTCTATGAAATCTCTATAAGTCATGGGTATCTGGATATCAAAAAGCTGTCAGATAATAAAAAGATTGTCTGATCCCAGGTTCAAAAGCTCCGTGCTCTGTTACCTGATATCAGTGTAATACAATGAGAATTTCGTGATGTTAGATCCTATCTTGCAGATAAAATCTGTCAGATTCGGTTTCTATTTTTCTTCTTTCTTATTCTTTTATTCTGCCGGTCTTCAGGCACAACAGGTTTCTTTTCGAGATTTTAACATTCATCGAGCATGAAAGCCCTTGGCCTTATGATCTTTTTCTTCTCATACTGGTCAAAGCAGTGAGCTATCCAGCCTGAGACCCTTCCTATTGCAAAGATTGAGGTTGCAAGCTGAGGGGGGATTTCCATATATTTGTAGATTACTCCGGAATAAAAATCAACGTTCGGATAAATTGGCTTTCCTCTCTTTTCTACAAGCTCACGAATAACAGTATTTTCAATTTCCTCGGCTATTGCATACCAATGCATATCTCCCTTAGCCTCAGCCAGTCTCCTGGAAAGCTGCTTGAATAATGTGCCTCTTGGGTCATATGTCTTGTATACTCTATGTCCAAAGCCCATTATTTTCTCTCTTTGTCCAATTTTTTCGAGGACGTACTTCTCGGCATTTTCAGGGCTTGCGATTTCTTCAAGCATTGTCATAACTTCTGCTCTTGCCCCTCCATGAAGAGGTCCTTTGAGTGTACAGAGTCCGGAAACAACAGCCGAATAAAGGTCTGATAAGGTTGAAGCTGTGACTCTGGAAGAAAAGGTAGAGGCATTTAGCTCGTGTTCGGCACTGAGAATAAAGTCTTTTTCCATAATTTCGGCTTCAAGCGGGTCTGGCTTGATTCCTCTTATCATATACAGGAAATTGGCTCCGTGGGAAAGGGAAGGATCAGGTGGTACAGGTTCCTTTCCGTTTGCCGTTCTATAATAAGCAGCAACAATTGTTGGGACCATGGCAATTAACCGTATGGCTTTTCTCATATTCCCTTCTTGAGAGTTGTCATTCAGGTCCGGATCGAATTGCGATGTGAAAGAAACTACTGTGCGCAGTGCTTCCATAGCATCGATATTGAAGTTGCACATGCGGATGATGTCCATTACCTTCCTGTTAATTCCACGCTCCGCATGCAGGCGGGCTGAGTAATCGGCAAGTTCCTGTTCTCCTGGCAGTTCTCCTCGGATTAGCAGATAGGAAATTGCATCATAGGGAAGATCGATCAGTTCATTGATATCGATGTCCCTGTACTTCAGAATGCCCTCCAGCCCGTCTATGAAACATATATTTTTATTCATTTTCTACCTCGCAGTTATGCCTAGAGGATTTTCGAAAAACTTTGAAATTGGGGAATCCTCTGATTATACGTGAAAGATTTAACACGAAGGACTTTTTGGGTCCAAAAATAGGGGTGACAATGCAATTGTATTATCATCAAATTAGTATATTAAATTTGTTGAAATTGTAAATTTAACTCGTTTTAAATATAATTTGTAAAGTTAATGCCCCTGTATCTGAACCTTTTAACTGTTTTTAGCCTTAAATATAATATATTAAGGATGGAGAATCTTAAAAATATCTCTTTTGCCTGAACTGGTCCTTCTCGGGTCCGGATAAAAATAGAGATCCTAAAAAAGAAGAAACCTTATTAAGGCTTGCACGGACCTCCAAAAAATTTCTTTTTACTGTTCTGTCATAAGTAATCTGTTATTTTTTCTTCACAGAATCCCGCAGGAACTTATGCAATATCCCACCGTTCCTGTAGTACTCTATTTCCACAGCTGAATCCAGCCTCAGTGATACTTTAAACTCTGTTTCTTTTCCGCTGTCGTCCTTTGCCTTTACAGTAAGTTCTCCATGTGGCTCCATTTTTTCAATCCCAAGGATTTCATAGCTTTCCTTTCCTGTAAGCCCGAGAGTATCTGCATTTTCTCCTGCCTTGAACTGCAGGGGAAGAACTCCCATACCCACAAGGTTGCTTCTGTGAATGCGCTCAAAGGACTCGGCAATAACTGCTTTTACACCAAGGAGGAATGTGCCTTTTGCTGCCCAATCGCGGGAACTGCCTGTCCCGTATTCTTTTCCTGCGATAACAATCAGAGGAACATTGTTTTCCGCATACAGTAAAGATGCGTCATAGATCGGGATTCCCTCTCCACAGGCTTCAGGAGGGAAAGCTTCTCCTTTGAGATGATGGACAGTCCAGCCTCCTTCCCTGTTTACAAGTTTGTTTCTGAGCCTGATATTTGCGAAGGTCCCGCGCATCATTACCTCATGGTTACCCCTGCGTGAGCCGTAAGAATTGAAGTCCTTCTGGTCAACGCCCCAGGACATCAGGTATCTACCTGCAGGGCTCTCTGCCGGAATATCGCCTGCCGGAGAAATATGATCCGTAGTGATGCTGTCCCCGAAAACGGCAAGGACTCTTGAATTCCGTATATCTCCGGGCAGAGGCAGAGTAAGCGGGAAATCCACAAAATAAGGAGGTTCCTGAATGTAAGTCGAGGTTGGGCTCCAGTCATAAAGGGTGCCCTCAGGGACCTCCAGTTCTTTCCAGAGTTTTGGGCCTTCCAGAACACCTGAGTATTCTTTTTTGAACATTTCAGGCTTGACACTGTTCTTTTCAACTTCCTTTATCTCCTGCTGCCCTGGCCAGATATCTCTGAGATATACAGGCACTCCGTTAGGGTCATATGCAAGGGGATCGGTTTCGAAGTTTATGTTCACATTGCCTGCTATTGCATATGCAACAACAAGTGGTGGGGCAGCAAGGTAGTTTGCTTTTACATGGGGATTGATTCTGCCTTCGAAGTTCCTGTTCCCGCTGAGTACAGCTGCAACTGTAAGGTCTTTTTCTTTGATTTCTTTTGCAACCTGTTCTGGTAAAGGTCCGCTGTTCCCTATGCAGGTCGTACATCCGTACCCGACCTGGTGGAATCCCAGAGCTTCCAGATAGGGCAGAAGTCCCGCGGCTCCAAGGTACTCGGTAGCCACTCTTGAACCCGGAGACAGGCTTGTTTTCACAAAGGGTTTAACCCTCAGGCCTCTTTCAATAGCCTTTTTTGCAAGCAGACCTGCACCTATGAGAACTGATGGGTTAGAGGTATTGGTACAGGAAGTAATAGCTGCGATCACAACAGAACCGTGTGTGACCCTGAAGTCTTTCTCTGTGGAGTCAACCTTTTCTATCCCTTCCTCTACTGAGGCTTCAGCTTCTTCTACAGGTGCTCCTCCTTCTCCCAGCCAGCGCAGATAAGCAGGGTCTCTGGCAAGTTCAGTGCCTGCTTCCTTCTTTCTTATGAAGGTCTGCCTCATTGTTTCACGGAAATTCTCTGAAACCTCATTCAGGAAAAGCTGGTCCTGCGGGCGTTTGGGACCTGCAAGGCAGGGCTTTACAGTACTCATATCAAGTTCGAGGTTACTGCTGAATACTGGTTCTGGTTTGTTGACAGAGTAAAGAAGGTCCTGTGCTTCCAGGTACTTTTTCACAAGATCAACCTGTTCATCGCTCCTGCCTGTCCTCTTCAGGTAGTCCAGAGTCTCAAGGTCAGGAGGGAAAATCCCGAGAGTTGCCCCATATTCCGGAGCCATGTTCGAAATAGTTGCCCTGTCAGGAAGGCTGAGGAAGTTCAGGCCGGGTCCGTAGAACTCGACAAACTTGCCGACAACTCCGTGTTTTCTTAACATTTTTGTAATCGTGAGAACAAGGTCAGTAGCGGTAACTCCGGGTCCAAGCTTTCCGTAGAGTTTAAAGCCGACAACCTCAGGAACAGGCATATAGTAAGGCTGCCCGAGCATTACTGCTTCGGCTTCTATTCCGCCTACTCCCCAGCCGAGCACTCCTATACCGTTGATCATTGTGGTATGGGAGTCAGTCCCCACAAGGGTATCCGGGAAAGCAAATAACTCTCCATCTTTCTCTTTCAGGTGCACGAGCGGGGTCAGATATTCAAGGTTCACCTGATGGATAATTCCTCTTCCTGGAGGCACAACCCTGAAATTGTCAAAGGCTTTCTGTGCCCAGCGGAGGACGGTATAACGCTCGTTGTTGCGTTCAAATTCCTTCTTCTCATTCTCCCCGAGGGCATATGCCGTGCCGTAAGAGTCAACCTGAACCGAATGGTCAATGACCAGATCAGCAGGGATTACAGGGTTGATTTTAGCAGGGTCTCCTCCAAGGCGCTCCATTGCTGAGCGGAGGGCTGCAAGGTCAACTACTGCAGGAACACCAGTGAAGTCCTGCATGATTACCCTTGAAGGAATAAACGGGATATCCCTTTTGTCTATATTTCCAGGGCTCCAGCGGGCAAGGGCTTCCACGTCTTCTGTAGTTATTATCCTCTTTTCAGTATCCGCATGCCGGAGCAGGGATTCCAGCAGGATCCTTATAGAGTAGGGGAGCAGGGAAATCCCTTCAAAGCCCTTTTCTTCCAGTTTCTTCAGTCTATAAATCGTAGCTTTTCCGGCAGTCGTTTCGATGCTGTCTCTTACCCCAAAGGGGTCCGGGCCTTCTCTCATTGTATTTTTTACCTCCAGCAAGAATATGATATTAAATGATGAGCTGTTTATGGATTGCTTTTTATGAGTTATTTTTTTGATTATTGTCTCACTTTTCTTTTATCCTGTGAGAGCCCCATCTTATCTTTAGATTACTTTAGTCCTTCGGGCTTATTATCTTCATGCTTCCGGGAAACAGGCATTTTCTTATTATTTCTCTATTTTATTTGCCCTATTTGGGATACATATCAATGCATAATAGAAGATTCCCGGCTGGTTAAGCTTTGGGGCGGCAATCCCTGGGTAACTGAACATTACTTGCACATCAAGCATTTAATTAAGTTGCAGGCTCAGGCTGCATTTTCATGTATTTATATTTCTCCAGTTAAGCCCTATCCTGCTATAAATCAGATTCTCTTCTTATATGTGTCGAGCTCAAGAGGGCTAAATCAGGACTGAAATGTGATATATCTCAAGATATGGCATCTTTCTTCAATTTATTCACTATCTTAATTGCGGCACGGTTTTGTCAGTTATTTTTTCTTTCCTTACAGGTGTCACGTCCCAGAGCGGTCTGGGGGAGAAAAAACTGAGGAATTCCCTCGAGTCCGGAATAAATAATATAATTAATCAGTAACTTCTGGCATTTTTATCCAGAAATTTTCCCGAAACTGCAAGAATGGTGCTTAGTCTATATTTCCTGTTGAAGAGCCCTGAAATATCTTTGATTATTTGAAATCTGGTCGTCCCCTTGTACATAGTTGCTACTTTGGTATTGGAGTTGATAGCGCGGTTATTGAGTTTGTTTTATCTTCTGTACACCGGCGGGCTCAAACATTGCGCGGTGGCTGAAATGAAAAAATAAGAGATTCCACACTCATTCAGGAATAATCCCAACTAATTAATAAGGGAACACCGGTTTTCAGGCATTGAAAAAAAATTCCGGGCTGTGGAAACCCGGCTTTCCTTATACAGGAAAAAAGAAAAAGGGTTGTTAAAGCTGAGGTTGTTAAAGCTGAAATGGAATTCAGCCGGAGGGAGTTATTTATTCTTCAACAGCCCCGGTTGTGATTGAATAGTCAAAGTTTTCGGTGTTTTTGGGAAGGATTGAGAGCTTCCAGTCTCCCGCGGCTCCCGGCACTGTATAGGTTTCTACAAAGGTTGTAGCTCCAGCCTGATAGCTTCCCTGCTTATAGGTTTCCGTACCATCTACAATCTTTGCGGACATGTACGGGAGGTAGGGCTGAGGGTATGTGTCATCTATTATGCTTACCGAGCCGCTGTATTTCTTGCTTACTAGAGAAGGACTGACCTCCTTTCCTGAGGGGTCTATAAGGCTCACCTCAAATGAAGGAGTAATACTCCTGTTTCCTCCTGCGGCATACAGGCTGTATCCATACTGATGAGCACTGACCTCTATGTTGATAGTGCTGTTGTCTGCGGTTTTAAAGGTGGTCTCATAAGGGTTTTCGGGAATCGTAAGGATGCGGAAATTCAGGGGTACTTTCCCTTCGTATTCGTTGATTCCCGGATCATCGATATTCAGGTCAAGAGTCCCAGTATAGCTTCCTTTTGCATCAGCCGGAACTTTAAGTGTCATTTTCACGATGGCTGTCTGCCCTGCTTTTACTTTTTCCGGAGCTTCAATGCTTATCGCATCATTTCCGAAGGCATATTTCACTCCTCCATTGGAGACGATGCTATCATAATATATGATGTCGCCTCCTTCTGTAAGCTCGGGTGAGATTGCAACATCCTTATCGCCTGTGTTCTTCAGCTTTATTTCATAGTTATAGGGCTCTCCGGCTTCTACAAGGTCGTTAACATAAGGTGTAAGGATCTGTACAGCAGGCGGGACCCATACACGCAGGTTCAGCTGCATTGTGCCCGGGAAGTTCGGATAATAGCCTGCCCCATCTCCTTCAGGTATCTTTTCTGTAAAGGCTATGAGTACGGCATAGTTCCCGAGATCTGCATCCTCAGGGACATTTACCTCTACTTTGAACTCCTTTTCTTCCCCCGGTTTAAGGTCTTTTGCTGAGGGGCTTATGCTGACCCAGCTTTCATTTATAAATTGTTCAGTATAAGGGATGATTATGATTCTGGGGTTCAATTCAATAGTTTTGTTATCGTTATTCTCAACAGTTACAGTAAAGTTTTCACTGTCTCCTGGTTTCAGTTCAAGATATTGATAGGCTGGATCTACACTGATTTTTTCAAACTCAGGGTAATAGTCTCCACCATATCTTTCAGATGCAGCCATTCCTGATGCAGCACCAGCACTGACTGCAATTTCCGTTTCTACCGCTCCAATCTTCACAGGTACAACCTTATTCTCTGTTCCTGCCCCTGCACAAGCAATGGAAAGGACAGATAAGATAAGGAATCCGCAAGTGATTATTCTTAATCTCTTCATGTCAAGTCTACTCATGCTTTTCACCTCGTCTAATACTCTCTAAGGCATGGGACTTATAAAAAAATTGCTTAAACTGCGAATCAATTTGCAGTTATTTTTAAAAAATAAGGTGATTTAGCTGTATTTTCATGTATATACTCTATTTACATCCTTTTTCTTGCGAAATCTGATTTATTTACTCTTTTTAAGGTTACTTTCTCCGGCTGGATCTATTTTTTTCTGTACTTCCAGCATTTCAATTTCATTATGGAATTTTCAAAACACAGGCACGATAACCCTAACCTGGCAGTAATGTGAGCAGAAAAAATATTAAATCTCAGAATGAAACTGTTTATGTAATTGAGAATCATATATGACAAAGCGAATATCGGGATTGCCTCAGGCTATGAATATTCCAGGTAGAAATCGAGCAACTTCTGTCTGATTTTTAACAGTTATGGGTGTGATTTTCTTGCTAAAAAACAAACAGGACATATTCAGGAGATTTTCAAACTCCGGTTGCAGGTTCAGGAAAAACCCGGATTCAGGGAAGGATCCGTTGCGTGATTCTCTCGTAGGGTCAAGTCCTGTCATCGATGCCGAGTTTGTTGAAGTTAGCGAAGACCCCGCTTCTGAAGAAACCTGTTCAGACGAACTGGACTCTGAACTGCTGGAAAATCTCAGAGAATACCTTAGAACGAGATCTAAGGAGGAAATCACTGAAATCTTTGAAGAGATCCGCAAAACTCTCGAAGAAAGAACATCCAAAAGCGGATTTTCGGAAAATCTCCGGGAAAACACTTCTGCTGACGAAAAAATGCGAATGAAGGAGATTCCAGGAAGAGCTTTCAGGACGTTTTCTAAAACCGCCTGCCGCGGAAAGGACCAGGTTCTAAAAATCTCAAAGGCCGTATCTTCAAAAGCCTCGTCAATAGCTTCCGAGGGCAAGGAGTCTGTAAAAGTCTCTTCGAAAAAACTTAATGACAGGTGGAGTAATCTAAGTCCAGGTGACCGCAAGCTGATCTCCGAAACTATAATTACGGTTATCGAGCTTGGTTTACTCAAGAAGTCTTCCAGAGGCAAAAAGGCAGCATTTGTTGTTCTGTCAAGTATTTACAGGCATCAAACACCAGGCAGAAGAGATATGGAAGAGTTCATAGAAGAGGTGAGCAGGCACTTTAAGCGCAGACGTTAGGCACATTACTGTTCCTTAAAATATCTTTGCAGGCTTGCTGATGGCTTTTATAAATCTTGCAGGGCTTTCCTCTACCTGCCAGTTTCCTGAATCATGGATTATATAGGTATGGTCTGAGATCTGGTCCAGCCCTTCTGCATCGTAGTTTCCTATTATCAGGGAAAAAATACGGGCTTTTCTTTCTACTTTTATTTCGTTCCATTCGCGGATAAGAGGCCTTTCTGACAGTTCAGAGCTCCCGTCCGTAAGAAAAAGCAGGTCTGCTCCGTGAAAGGCTTTTTCTCCTTTTAATGTTTTTAATCCTGCTCGGAGTGCTGTATTGAAATCCGTGCCACCGCCAAAAGTATACTTGAGAAATTCCAGAAACTCTTTTCCCATGCGTTTTTTGTCCGTAATTTCTATCTCAACGGTCTGCCATTTCGATGAAAAAAGAATTACTTTAACATCTCTGTTTTCTCTTAACATCCTTCTCGCAATTGCCAGGACCACGGCTTTTGCAAGAAGCTCAGGAGCTCCCCGCATGGAAGCAGAGGTATCAACAAGGGCGATAACAGGTCCCTTCCTCTTTTTTCCTGCAAGGTCCGAGTTCCAGTTTTCTCCTCTTAACTGATATGTAAGTAGTTTTCCTTCTATCATGTCAGCGTAGAACTTGCGTTTCAGCACGGGATTTTTGAGCTTTACGGTTTCTATAGGAAGAAGGGTCTGGATATCGCCTGAAAAGGTGACTGTGTGCACTTCGCTTTTACTGTGGGGGGATAGCCGGAGTTTTTTTGAGCCGTACTCAAGCTCAATTCTGCCAACCTGTTCAAGGATTTTGTGCAGGTCAGAATTTTTTATGAAAAGAGATGCATACTTCTCGAGGTTTTCGAAATATTCCCTATGAAGAGCCTGTAAGGAATAGTCCCATTCCCTTCCCGGAAAAAGCATGGACAGGATCTCAAGCATTTCAAGGTTGTCTTCAAGGAGAGGAACAAGCTCTTCAAGCTTTGCAGCTATTTTTTCCCCTATGACAAAGTCAACAACCTCGCCAGCCTTTTCATTGAACATGAATTCTCTGGTCTTTGAGGCAAGTTTTTCAGATGCTGCCAAATCTTCAGATTCCTCGTCCTCGTGGTTCTCTGTCTGGTCTCCAAATCTTTTAAGGAAACTTCCATGGCTATTCTGGTTGCTCTCTTCTGCTCTCTTTATTTCCTGGAGTTCTTTCGAATTCCTCTCACACTCGTAGTTTCTCAGGCTCTCAGTCCTTTCCAGTCTATTTCTTTCCCACAAAGCCCGAGTTTCATTGATCAGCTCTTTCAGGGTTTTCAGAGTTTTTTCCAGTTCTTTCCGGGACTTCTTTAAGAAATCCTTCTCTAATTTTTCGTAATCTTCAAGGAATGTAAAAAGCTCTTCAAGCAGAGTTCTCAGGATAAAAACCCCAGCCATGCGGTTTTCTCCTGCGAGGATTTTTATTTCTTCCCAGACCTGCTGGTTTTTCATACTAAGAAATATAGGATAAAAAACCCCAAATTTTTCAATAAAGCGGCTTTCGTCCTTTATCTCGTAATCTTTTCCTGAAAGGAGTTCATAAATGAGGACCTCTGCAATCTCTTCCCTTAGCCTGTGAGGAATTTTTCGGGGGGCTGCCAGAAATTCCCGCAGTTCTGTATCCAGTATGGTGAAAGGATTAAAGTCCCGGTCAAAAGATGTCCTATCTGGCCAGGATAGATTTTCGAAACTATTTTTTGAGCTTTTCAGGTCCTGCATGTTCTTTGTTTCCTTTTCTGGGCTTACAGGAGTTTTCAGGCTCAGGCAACTTCTACTTCTTCGATTTCCACATCGAATATTTTTGGTTTTTCCAGCATGACCCGGATTTCATTCAGATGGCCTGCTATCTCGTAAATATCCGTATTTTTGGAGTGATATTTTATCAGAATTTCTTTGCTGTCCTGTCCGGAAATCCAGATATTTTCCCTGAGAGTTTCCTCAAGAGCTTTTTCTTCCTCTTGTACCTGCTTTCTGAAGTAGTTCAACCTTTCCTCAAGGTTTTCATACTCTTTTTCGTAGAGTTTTTTATCTCCATAGTCCAGGCTTAGCTTGAACTCAAACCCGTACCTGAGGCGGAACTGCTCTGCCATGGCTTCGAAGCTCAGTGAACCATTAGTATTGCCGTAGTCAAGCCCGAGACTATAGGTATGAGCAGGAAATCCTACATGGTGTTTTAAAAGATCAAGCGCATTATTGAACGTGAGGCTTTTTGGAGCTTTGACTCCCGTAAATCTGTTATTTCTAATGCCACCTGCATTCTTTTTATCCTCTTCAAAGCACTTATTACAGGAAACTGTATCCGGCAGTTCCTGCTGAAGGCATCTATAAACGGAATTTCTCAGGTCAAGCACGTCCTGCTTTAGCTTTCCGGTATCAGTACCTCCCGAAACAACCCTGTCCAGGATAAGTTTCCTGATAGTTTCCTTCTGTTCCGGCAGGTCCCAGAGCATATGCTGCAGCAGAACAACTGTCATCCTGTTTACGCTTGTATGCCCGTTTACGGCTGAAGCTACTCTGAGCACGTTTATAATCTTCTTCCAGCGCCTGTCCGAAACGAAAATATTCGAGTTTTTAAGCTCTCTTCTCAACCCTCGAATAATTGTCCGGACTTCAGGGTCTACAGGCATTTCCCTTGCTTTCTTCTGTATTTCCCTTATATTTTCAACTGAGAGTTTGGTTGAAGGCTGGAAATCTTCCGCGTTTTCGAAAATGAGGGCTTCAAGGTTCTCTTCATGCTGGATATAGTCCACCCTGTACCTGAAAAGGAATCTGTCGTAAAGGGCCTCAAGGCTCTCATCTTCTTCGGGCAGTTCATTTGAGGCTCCGAAAACGGAAAAGAGAGGTATATCCATGACTTCCTTGCCGTTATGGTACTTTCTCTCGTTCAGGACTGTCAAAAGGCTGTTCAATATAGAGCTGTTCGCCTTGAAAATCTCATCAAGAAGGGCTATATGTGCAGTTGGCAGGTATCCTTCCACTCTCCGGCTGAATTCATCCCTTTCAAGTGCCTTTAAAGAAAGAGGTCCAAACACCTCTTCTGGAGTGGAAAAACGAGTAAGAAGATAATGGAAAAAATTTCCCCCCTCTATGGTTTCACAAATTTTGCTTGCAAGCAGGGTCTTTGCAGTGCCTGGGGGCCCAAGCAAAAGTATATGTTCTCCTGAAAGTAGCGCCAGAAGAGAACCGTTAATTTCGGCATCTCTCTCTTTAAAATAACCAGAGAATTCTCGCTTGATATTGAGGATCGTATTTTTTAAATCCAGAACTTTCATAAATTCCAAAACCTTTATTTTCTATTTTACAGCTTCTCATCTGCATTTCAGCCTCTCATCTGTAGCCTCTTAAAGGGTCTTGATTAAATGAGCAGACGTACAAGGTTCCAGTAGTACTAAGTAGTGCTAAAAATGATGTAACCATTTTTATGGGTCTTGCCTTAATTAATTTTTCCAAAAAAAATTTCTGTCATTCAGGCTTTTAAACTCCTCTTTCCCCGGTTATGCCACTTCTCATAGATATACATTCTCTGGTACCTTTTTTTTATATCTTTTTGATGCTGTATCTCTTTTTTTGTTCTGTTTTCCAAGTTCTCGAGCTTTCCTGCAAATTCTTATCATCAATGCTGATTCAGTATTTTCTGGTATCTTATTTCATCATCAGGATTTCCGCCTTTATTTCTGCTCTCCGAAGACGTTATGCATAAAGAAATCAATTTACTGAAAATAGGCAATGAACTTCCATGATGTTCAATTTTTTGAACTTAACAAGTGCCTGCAAATCAATTTTTAAATCAGCTCTTTAAACATGATGCAGCAGAAACCAGTACCTTTAGATATCATAAATTGTGTAATCAATATTCTGGAAGTCACTCACATGGATAATATGGAACGAGAAAAGTATAGTCGGCAGATTCTTCTTTTTGGAGAGGAGGGACAGGAGAAGTTGAAGGCTGCAAGGGTATTTGTTGCCGGTGCCGGAGGGCTCGGCTCTCCCGTATCAACATACCTTGCAATTGCAGGGATAGGAAAAATAATCCTTGCGGATTTTGACACTGTAGACCCTACAAATCTTAACAGGCAGTTTCTCCACCATGAAAAGGATATTGGGAGAGCAAAGGTTGAATCTGCAAAGGAAAAGCTTCTTTTAATGAACCCTTTAATTGAAGTTGAAACAATTAAAGAGATGCTTACCGAATCAAACATTGATTCTCTGGTTCCTGAATGTGATATTATAATTGACGCCCTGGATAATATGGAAACAAGGCATATTCTTAACAGGCTTTCAATTATGAGGAATATT
The DNA here is from genome assembly GCA_964434965.1 of uncultured Methanosarcinales archaeon. Taxonomy (GTDB): domain Archaea; phylum Halobacteriota; class Methanosarcinia; order Methanosarcinales; family Methanosarcinaceae; genus Methanosarcina. The sequence continues at coordinate 51,731 of CAYSWX010000008.1, read as the reverse complement.
CCTTTAATTCATGGAGCAGTTACAGGTTATGATGGGCAGGTCACAACAATAATTCCAGGAAAAACACCCTGTTTTTACTGCATTTTCCCGAGAATTCCAAAAAAAGAGGTTTTCCCGGTTCTCGGAGCAACTCCGGGTGTTATCGGGTCCATCCAGGTAAGTGAAGCAGTCAAGTTCCTTACAGGTAAAGGAAATCTTCTGGAAGGCAGGCTTTTATTCTGGAACGGGCTTTCCGGAAGCTTCAGTGAAATCTCACTCGCAAGGCTGAACAACTGCCCTGTTTGCGGAAGTAACCCCGGAAAAGTTAGCGGAAAAGTTTAATCCGAATTTTTTCCTCCTTTCAGCAGGACACGCCTTACTTCAGTTCCACTTCCTTTTTTCATTTATATTTCCTGTTGATCAATTTTTATATATCCTTAATAATAATATCTTATTGGGTATGTTGGAGGGAAGATGGTATGAAAAAAAAAGCCCGGGCAGTTAAACAAAAAGAAAATATATTACAGGACAACTCTGGTTTCTGGTTTCAGGGTTTTTATGACTCAACCCCGTCTTCACCATTTTTCTCTTTTACCTCTATCCCGTATGTTACTTACCTTGACCTCAGTATCTATCGGGAATCCAGGGTGAAATCAATTATCAAAACACACAGCAAGGATATGTACCGCCTGCTTGAAAGTGTTCACTTTGATGGTGAATATAGCAGGGTGAAATGCGTATTGGATGGAGAGTGGGAGTGTTGCTGGGATCTGGCAGTGAAGGTTCAATTTTTCGGGAAAATGCAGGGAGTAGCTCTTTACCCGAAACGTTCGGTTTCAGAGAAGGAGAAGAAGATAGTTTACAGATCCCTTATTCTGGTTAATCCATATCAGCTCTGGGATGAACCCCTTGTAACCAGATTCTGGAATATTCAGGAGAGAGTCGAGTTTCTTATTGCTAGAATTCTTTTTCATGAGTGTATTCATGTTATGATTTCAATTGGAAATACTCTACCTTCATCTTCCGGGAACATGGACATTTTCCGTGAATTCAGGGAAATGCTGGATGTTGCAAATTCCAGGAAGCTTGTTACCGAAATGAATGAGGTCAAGTTCCGTCTCTGGAATCTGACAGTTTTTGGGGCATCAGGTTCTGAAAATGAACAAAAGCTGCTCGAAAGGGCTCAGGAAATCTACGAGTTTCTTATTAATGAAAAATACAGCAACCAGAAAACCGGACTGGCCTTCCATTTTCCTTTACGCAATTCAAAATTAGCCCGCAAATATGCATGGATAGCAGCTGTCAAAGCCGGGGGGAACAGGCAAATCAGTAAAAGGGTGTGGCAGGTCGAAGTCCGCAGACTCAGCATAGCATTGAGGGAATTGTATGATGGAATCGATTCCCTGCTTAAAAAAACATAAATTATTGGCTTAAATCTTATTAAGCATATTCAGGAAATTCCTGGATAGATACTCAATTTCTAAAAAAGTAGATCCTTAGTTTTAAAAATGTGGAACTTAAATGCTGCTTGCTTTGCAAGCAACTGCTTAATTTCCAACTTTTGTAGTTCAGAAAATAAATTGGATTGGCTCTCAGTTAATTAACTGAGAGTTTCCCAATGGAGTTTCCCAATTAATCAGGTTTCTTTATCCACAGTTTTCAATTCTGTTGTCGTGGATGTTTACATTGGTTTCTTGTGTGTTTAAATGTACTATTGCAGGTGCATCAAGGTCATGGAAATAGTTTCCTGAAGCTTCTATGTTTACAAGGGTTCCCTGTAATTCCAGACCTGCGTATCCACCGCCAGATGTAGTACATTCATTGTTTTGCATAACTCCATCGGTAACGGAATCGAACCTGACGGAGGAATTAGTTCTGTTAATAAAGTTACAGTTCTTAACTGTAATGCCATCTACATGATAGGCATATACGCCGTCGTGCCCACATTTGTTTACGGTTACTGTATCTATCACTATGTTGCTAGATTGTGAAATCAGCATGGCATCATTACATCCGTTCTGGAATGTAACATTCTGGATTGTTAATCCATTGCAGTTTACTATGGTAGCCATGTTGTAACAGGAAGTTCCAAGCTTTACGTCAGGATAATAGTCGCTCTGACTGCCATCAACAACTATGTTTTTTATTGCAACATTGGATGCAGAACCGCCTCTGATCATAAGCATAGCTTTCTTTTCTGAAATACTGCTGTCACGCCCGCCCCAGACTGGCAGTCCGTCAGCAAGCTTAATTGTGACACCAGAGTCTCCTTCAAGGGTTGTGTCGCTTCCTATCAGAAGAGAATCGCCTATGTCATATGTGAATGGACCTTTAAGCTGAACAGTTGTTCCCGGATTTGCTGCTGCATATTCAAGTGCCTGGTTAATCTGGACGTGATCGTCTACTCCATCACAGTTGTAGTCTCCACTTCCGTCTCCGGCAACAGTTATGACCTGTGTGTTCTCGCCGCCTAATACTGTAGGCACGGTTGTTAAAATAAGGCATGTTACCAGGAATAGGGATCCTAGTTGTCTTTTTTGCATCGTATCACCTTTGGGTTGGATTTTTATAGGGGGTTAAGTAAATCAGAATGTATAGGGTAACTTTATATTTCCCCAAATATTTCTCAAAATTCTATATTACGTACTCGTAATACCTATTGTCCGACGTATCTATTTAGATTTGGTTGGATAATCTAATCAGGTCGGTTCGGTACTGTTATTCAAAAATTCCTATTACGTCTGCGTAATATTTTTGAACCTATCCAATACGGTTCTCTGCGATTTATGTGGGGCGGACACGTTGCACACAGAGTCTCCACTATCCAATAACCTATAGGGATCAGGCATTGGAAGTGGCCGGAAGTTAGAAGTTTTGGCTTCTACAAATCAAAATTTGCTACTGACCATGGGATTACTCCTCTGGTCAATACCTCCTGTTTTTATTAATCACGGCCTTTTAGCCAGGTCAACCCGTCTTACGAAAAACGTTGTTCAAAAAATTCAATTCATCTGTTATTGAATTCCTGAGTTGACATTTAGGTCTACGTAGTCATATTATAAAGTATTTTTGGTAATTTATTTATAAAATTCACACAGTCTTCTGTTATTCCGGGGTTTTTATGGCTTTTTATTGGGCTAATTAGTTCTATTATGGATATTTTATTCTATAAATTCGATACATATTAAACAAAAAAACGTCTTATACTTTAAAAACTTATACATTTAACTAAATGATTTAGTTGGTATATAATTGGTAAATAATAACTATATAGTATGAGATGGCGGTGGGCTGTAAATCCAAAAAACGCAATTATTCGACATCATAACCAATATTAAAAAAAAGTCGAATCTTAAGCTGGCATTTTTCACCTCTTTTTTACCTGCATGTGTATTCAATACTATATATTTTATAAAGAATAAAAAGCAACATTTTAAATGAATTATCCCAATTTGTTAGGTATTTAATAAAAATGATTCTAAATAATTCTAGAAAGATAGTTAAATTTACATAATTTGCTATAATTCAAAAAGGAGATAGTTGATTAATAAAAATAAAATGGCAGTTAATTGTTATATGGATTCATCCTTCTGGATAAACTGTTATATTAAACATTTTTGTAGGTTAGCTTCTGAGATAGCCTTCTAAGGTTCAGAAAGATATCCTTAAATCAGATCCATATTTATCAGTATGTGTCGGGAAGCTGAAATCGGGCAACCAGTTCTTTTATTGATTTTCTCTTTATCCTCAGGTTTTTCTTTGATTCTGGCTTTTCCCTGGCAGTGTTATGAATAAAATTCTGGCTGGTCTTTTGTTGAATCATGTTTTTTGGTTATATGAAGGAGGTACCTGAGGCCAGGTACGCAGCTCCAAAAAGAAAAATTATTTAAGCAATTCGATAACGTATTCCAAATGGTTCATTATTACACTTCTTGTTGAATCATTTATTGGTTCTGAAGAATTATTGCTTAGATTTGTATTTGGCTGCTTAAGATTTGTATTCACAACTACTGTTTTATTTGTAATTGCAAATGATGCATTACCAGATACTTTAGCTGTAAAATACACATACCTTGAATCTTCACTTGTTATGGTCACTGGTACTTCTATCCATCTTCCATCATTATACATATTCAGGACAATGGATGATTTATCAAGTCCATTTGCTATAAGCCATGCCTTTTCAACTTTAAAGTCAACAGCTGCATTTTCAATATTTTCTACTCCGCCATTGTCAATCCATATGTTAAATGACTGGTAGATGTTGCCTGCTGGTGGCTTATCAACAAGGCAAGATGTACTCCTTAGTTCCTCGATAATGACCGTTGCTTTACCTGATGCTTTTGTTGATACAAAGTTTATATTATTAACAACTGAGTTATTTGTAATATTCAAGGTTACATTTTGATTGTTACTGATATTCATCTGAATTGTCTGTGAGTTGTTAACATTAGTCTGTATTTCAGATGAGTATTCTTTATATAGTACGTCCTCGCCTGCTACTATGACTGCGCCATTATTATACATAGATGAATTGTCTGTTATTATTGTATCATTATCAGTTGAAACGGATACAAAATCATCATATGAATAAATACTGGGGTCCTCATTTGTTACTTTATTAGCATTATCTGAAGAATTATCAGCATCTACATTACCTTCATCTGCTCCAGAATCTCCACTGGAATCACTGTTACCTGAATTATTTCCAGATGAATCGCCAGCTGAACCATCATTGGCAGAATTATCGCTAGCTGAATCTTCTGTAGCTGCTACGATATCTATCCCACAATTCAATAATAATATCAAGAGTACAATATATACAAGAATCAGTTTATTCATAAACCAACCCCTACATTAAATAATTAATATGGTTATTGATGGATAAGTATTAAAAAAGGATTATGGGCGTTTGTAAATAAAAATGTAAAGTCTTTTTTGTAAGTGTATAATTTTCAATATATCTAAATAATGTGGTATGTGTAGCTCTGGTATTTTTATTTAAGTTGCATAAAAATTAGTATTTTTTGACTTTTTGTTCCTTATCCAAATTTAAATTAATTTGCTTTAATAATCCTAAGCTTACTCAAGCCTTCGGAAAACAATGGTCTACAAAACTCAAAATCAGCTGTTTGTTTACTTCAGAGATGGAAGCAGAGTCTAAAGACTTCAACCTTTTCTAAAGACTTAAATTACAAATTGATATTCCCACATTTTCACAATCCTGAAAGTGGGCTTTGAACAAGGTATATAAAGAAAAAGTGAAAAGCCCCGTGCGTGATTCGAACACGCGACCTAGTGATTACAAGTCACTCGCTCTACCGGGCTGAGCCAACGAGGCGCAATGAAGCTGATTGCAGACTTATCTAAATACAATACTCACAGATAAACTTTATGGCAGGATCCTCCCTCTCTACTAATAAAATTTATTTATTATGAAGGCAACCAGCTGTTTTTTCATTTTTTTGGTTCTGGCAGTGCATAAGCCTTATGGCACTCTTCCTCTATATCTCGCTTAAGATGTGGCAGGAAATGGCAAAATACGGGCGCAAGCTGGTGGAACACGGGCTTGTGGAATCAAATTTTGGGAATATCAGCGTCAGGGCCGGGGACAGAATGCTTATCACACGGAGCGGGACTGCCCTTGGCGAAATCACCGGAGATAACGTTGTTGAGGTAGATATTCAGGACACTTCGTCCCTGGATATAATTGCGTCTTCCGAGACCGTGGTGCACAGGGAGATATACAGGAAGACATCTGCCCTTGCAATAATTCACGCCCACTGCCCTTATGCGGTTGTGGAATCCCTGCTTACCGGGACTGGTAAGGCAATTGTTCCTGTTGATAGCGAGGGGCAGTATTTCCTTGGAGATATCCCGGTTGTCGGGGGTGGAATAGGAAGCAGAGAGCTTGCTGAAAACCTTTCAGAGTCTCTTTCGGGGCACAGGGGAGCTGTAGTATTCAGTCATGGAACTTTTGCCATTGGAAGAACTCCTGGTGAAGCTTATATTGTGACAACGCAGCTTGAACACTCCTGCAGAGTAAAATACCTGTACGAACTTGCAGGCGGGCAAAAGTGAAACAGTAATTAAAAATAAAATAAGTAAGTAAAGTAAGTATTATCTATAGAGTATGATGATAATCAAACAATACAGCCTTAAGTATAAATATTAAAAGACAGGTAATCAAAGAAATAATATAAATAAATAGATTCTATTCGGTATAAGAAGCAGGATAAGCTGCCGTTCTTTCAGGCCTGTCTTTTATATCAAATATATAACTAAAAGGAAGATTCCAAGTACCATGACATTTAATGCCCTGAGACCTGTTGCTACGAGAGTTATTGACCCTCTAGCAGACTTCTTCATAAGATATGAGGTCTCACCTGATACGGTTTCAATAGTTTCCCTTATATGCGCTTTCTTTGCCGGGCTAAGTTTTTACCTTTCTCCTGAATATAAGGACCTCACCCTGCTTGCAGGCATCCTGGTAGTGTTTAACTCTCTTTTCGATGCCCTTGACGGGGTAATTGCACGCAAATCCAACAGAGCAACACCGAGGGGCGATTTTCTAGACCACGTAATTGACCGCTATTCGGATATTTTTATCATCTGCAGTATCTTTTTTGCAGGTTATGTGTCCTGGCAGATAGGAGTTGCGGCAATCGTGGGGGTGCTTCTTACCAGTTACCTCGGGACTCAGGCTCAGGCACTCAATCTCGGAAGATACTATGGAGGGATCATGGGCAGAGCTGACCGTCTTGTAGTGATAATCATTGCCGCTTTCACCAGCTCGTTTTTCCCGGCACAAATCATGGGCTTTACTATTCTGGGCTGGGCTGTTATCCTGATTGCTGTAACCAGCCACATTACGGCAATTCAGAGAATTTTTTATATCTGGAAAAGGCTTGACTGATTCTTTTCAGTGTTTTTTGATTCTAATTCAAGCTATTTTTTCCGGGTTCAGCCGTCTAAATCCCTTTTAAATTCTTTAATGATAAATGCAAGTTTATGAAGCGGATAGGTTAATGTAAGACAAATCCCAATACCTGACTATGCCGTCTCAAAGAAAAAAGTATGAGTATCTGGAACATACCGCAGATATAAAGTTCCGGGCTTATGGAGATACACTGGAAGAGGTATTTGAAAACTCAGCTCTTGCCATGTTTAATGTTATAATTGATACCGGGAAAGTCTCAGGAGAGACGGCAAGAGAAGTTTTCCTTACATCGCCTGATCTGGAATCTTTGCTTGTGGACTGGCTTTCTGAGCTTTTATATCTGTTTGAGGTCGATGAGATTGTTTTCTGGAAATTCCAGGTAGAGGAAATCAAGAACGAAGAAGGGGAGTACTCGATAAAAGCTCTGGCATCAGGTGAAAAGTACTATCCTGAAAGCCATCCCTTTGAAACCGAAATCAAGGCTGTCACATATAACCAGCTTGAACTCGAGAAAAATGCCGGGGGCTGGAAAGCTCAGGTTGTTGTTGATATTTAAGAATCAGGAATTTTTGAAGTTTCTGGAGAATTGGGTTTTAGAGAATTCTATACATTGCTTTTATGTAGGGCTGTTATGTATGACTGTAGTGCATTGTCTTTTACGCAGTCTCAAACAGCGTTTTATTATGTTCCCACAGTAATTTTCAGATTCTCAAGGAAACATAAAGTAAATGAGTAATCCCAGAATTATATTGATATCTGGATTATAATTTCAAAATTATATTCATATTATTAAAGGAGCAGGGAGCATCAATTATGGTAGATAGTGAAGACACTTTTGCTGAGGAATCGGGTACGGAAAGTGTGCATAAAGATGTAAAAAGCATGGTCCGAAAGATTTCCGATAATGACTGGGAAATCCCTAAAGGGCACATCCCCAATATGAGGGTTCCAGGACGTCTGTTTGTATCAGAAAATCTGCTTGAAGGTATTGAACCTGAGACTATTGACCAGATCGCAAATGTTGCAACTCTTCCTGGGATTCAGAAGTATTCTATGGCAATGCCTGATGCCCACCTGGGATACGGATTTGCTATAGGGGGAGTTGCAGCTTTTGATGCAGAGGAAGGAATTATCAGCCCCGGAGGAGTGGGTTTTGATATCAACTGTGGAGTACGGCTTATCCGCACAAACCTCCAAAAAGAAGACGTGGTCCCTTATATGAAGAGGTTGACTGATGAGCTGTTTAACAATATACCTGCAGGAGTCGGTTCAAAAAGTCGGTTCAGAGCCTCTGACAAAGAACTGGATAGTGCATTTCTCGAGGGTGCAAAATGGGCAGTTGAAGCCGGATATGGTGTGGAAGCAGATGTGGAACACTGTGAGGGAAATGGCTACCTTGAAGGGGCAGATATTTCTCATGTGAGCACAAAGGCAAGGAACCGCGGAAAACCCCAGTTAGGAACTCTCGGGAGCGGCAATCACTTCCTTGAAGTCCAGTATGTTGATGAGATTTATGACCAGGAAGTGGCTTCAGCTTTTGGGCTCGAAGAAGGCCAGGTTACGGTAATGATTCATTGCGGGTCAAGGGGAGCAGGGCACCAGATCTGTACGGACCACCTGAAGGAACTCTCTCAGGCTGTGAAAAAGTATGGGATTGAAATTCCGGATAAGCAGCTTGCATGTGCTCCGGCTCAGTCGAAGGAAGCCCAGAGCTATTTCAAAGCCATGCTCTGTGCTGCAAACTATGCATGGGCAAACAGGCAGATGATTACTCACTGGACACGGGAGTCTTTTGAAAGGATCCTTGGTAGAGATGCCGACGACATGGGAATGAGCCTCCTTTATGATGTTGCTCACAACGTAGCAAAACTGGAAGAACACATAATTGATGGCAGGATAAAAGAAGTTTACGTGCACAGAAAAGGTGCAACAAGGGCATTTCCTGCAGGGCATCCGGAAGTTCCTTTCGCGTACAGGGATGTAGGACAGCCTGTTTTAATTCCCGGTAGTATGGGAACCCCTTCATTCATACTCTGTGGTGCAAAAGAGTCTATGGATGTTTCTTTCGGCAGTGCATGTCATGGTGCCGGAAGAGTTATGAGTAGAGCTCATGCAAAGAAGGAGTTCCACGGGCAGAGTATAAAAGAGAACCTTGAAGCTCATGGAATCACCGTAAGGGCAACTCATCCTTCCGTAATCGCCGAAGAAGCTCCCGGAGTGTACAAGCCCAGCAGTGAGGTGGTAAATGTTGTGCATGAACTTGGTATTGCCCGTAAGGTTGCAAGAGTTATCCCGCTTGGGGTTACAAAAGGTTAAATTGACGGAAATTTAACCTTCTTTTTCCTTATTTTTCAACCATTTTGAGTTGCCGACTTTTTCTTCATGAGCTTTATTCTTTCGATATAAAATCTGGTTCTGTGAATTCCTTCTCTTTATGTATCGGAGTTTTCTTCAGGGTCATGTTCTTTGTAGAACCTGAACACGATCATACTCGAATATGAAGAAGCTACAAAAGGCGTGCCGTTTTCTCTGAATATATTTGAAAAATATTCCACAAGGCTATGGATAACTTTTTCGTTTTTAAAATCATGAAAAATATTCACTGATTCTTTTCCTGGTTCAAAACAGATTTCGATATTCTTTATCAGCTGGGTCGCCAGGTACATTTTCCTAAAATAGATCAGTAAATCGGGAAGGGGCATCTCATTTACTGACTGTTTGCATAGTCGTTCCAGGATTTTTGTCGGGTTTGGGACCTCTCCAGCTGCAAAAGTTTCGAACTGATTCCTGTGCAGGGTCACAAGATTGTACCTTTCAACATTGTATGTATCCATTAGCTGCGTCCAGAACTCTGCATTGTCGTCAAGTTCTCTGCATACTATGTCAAGATAACCAAAGTGCTTTTTAATCCCTGGCATTGTTTCATTAAAAGAAACTGAAGGGTTCTTTTTGAATGAAATCTGGGTTGAGTTTGCTCGCCTGAAAATATTTTCTACGTCCAGTTGTTTCCATCTTGCCAGAAAATGAGCTATAAGCTGGGCAAAAAATTCTCTACTGTTTAAGGTGGAATTGGAGAGGATTATAAGGACAGATTCAGGGTCATCCTCGTCTTCACACTTAATTGAAGTTTGAATTGTCCATTGATTATTTCTGGAAACCCTATTCAGGTATTCCTCCAGCTCTTTCATATTGTGAATCTCAAAAGGATTGATGAGCTCATTAACCAGTTCTTCATCGGTGAGCCTTCCTTTTGTATACCTGAAAAGCCATTCGAGCATTGTTTTATTTATGATTCTATTTTCCCCGCTTTTAATTGTCTCACTTATATCTTCTTTTGCGGGTGTTTCTTTTAAAAATCTAATTGCCTCTTCAATACTTCCATGATGCGTAAGTGCTGTATCTGCAATTTCAATTGTGTCCCTGACCGCAGCGCTAAGATTCCCATCGTTTGCATCCAGAAAAGGCTGCAGTTTTTTAAGGTACTTATCATCAAGGGATATGTTTTTTCTGATCAGCATATTTTCACCCAAGATTTTCTGGTTTTATGACCTTTTATGCTCCGATCCATTGTCTGTACCCCTGATATCGATAGCTCTTATCTCTTCCGGCTTAAAACTTAAAAAAGTTATTTAATCAAATATACTGCTGTTTGGGTCTTGAAAACCTTCTCCAGTAGTTTATGTCTTGGTAAGTACTACCAAATATTAAATCTTTCTGTTTAGTGCCATTTTTTGAGAATTTTTATCAATTTATCTCATTCTTCATACCGGACATTTAATTTGCAGCTTCATATAATATTCCATGTTTTAAATTCTTATTAGTTTTCTATTATCTGCGATTTTTTTTCATTACTCTTTTACCTGCATTATGTTAGACTTTCCTGCTATGTACTGAAGTGAGAAAGTGGCAAATTCTCTGAAACAGATAATATTGGTTCACAATTCTTTATTTATATATGTAAGACAGTGTACAGCATGTAATTAAATAAATTACATAAGTTAAGGGGATCAAATGCCCTCAGTATCAGGTTAATGATGCCTGCTCACAGTTTGTCTGTCTGTGTTGTCCTTTAGTTTCACAAAGTGTGATTAGCCCTCGACAAACAGTGAGTCTGGAAAACGGATATGTAAAGCTCCTGAACGAGTGGGGGGTAAAATACTCGTTCAGGTTCTTACAATATCACTATCTGATCAGGGTAATAGTTGTTCCCCATAGAGCGAGTTGGGAGTGGATTCCTCGTACCTGGCAGGCTCATTAATACTTCCTCGTCTGCCAGGTACTTTCCTTATTCATTTTTAATAATTTCAAGGTAATTCTAAGAAATATGCAAATGAGTAGGTTCACAGTAATATCCAGCTTATTTTAGAATCTAATAAAAACAATTAAAGCAAATCACAAATCAATGTAAAAAAAGAAAAAAACAAAGAGAAATTTCTCTTTGCTTTTGGACTTTCCAGTCCTTTTAATATGTTTTGAGCTTATGTCAGTTTGGTAACAGGGTGGTTTGCCAGGTCAGCAATCTCGACGCCAAGCTCCTTTGCAGTTTCACCGAGCATAATGTCGACCATTGCGACAGCAGGGAAAATCTGGTTGACGTTTTCGATAGGACCATAGAGCAGGTAGTCAGAACCTGCAATCTGGGCTACCAGGTTGGTACCAATGTCTGTAGGCATGTAGATTGCCTTGGGGTCAGGCTGGGTCTTCTTGAATTTGCGGAGCCAGTCCCATGCAGAAGCCATGTTGTGGTATCCACCGCCTATTGGGAGCCCGAATTTTCCTTTGAGTGTGGGTACCGAGCGGATTGTTGCGCCTGAGCCTGCACCAAGAGGCATGGCTGCAACGTCGATAATGGGATGCTTTATTCCACATTCCTTGGCGACCTGGAGCATACCTTTGGTCTGTCCGGAACCTCCAACTTCAAGGATATCTATTTTTCCTTTTACGGTCGGGTCAGTTGCATTGAATGCAAGAACGATTGCAGCTGACACGTCACTTTCGGTGAGGATCTCGATTTCCGACTGCTCAATACTTGCATTGATCGAGTTGTGGATTGCCCTGTCTGCAACACCGATTTCGGTACAGTACTGAGCTGCAGCTGCACGCACGTTTCCGGCTGAGGAGTCGATCAGGAAAGGTGTCCTGTTATCGATCTCAACGAACCATTCAATGTAGCGTTTTATTGATTCAGGGGTTTCTCCTACAATCTGGTTTACATAGGGGAGCCCTGTGGCATCGCTCAGTGAGACCTGGGTGTTCCAGAGGGTTTCTGCAGCTGCCCTGTCGAAGATACCCTTGTCCTCATCAGTTACAATCTTGTGCCTTGCATAGAACATGGTACTAACTAATACGGTTGGGTTTTCACCCGGCTGTCCGCCGAACTTAACTCCGCCGATTTCGAAAACTTCCTGTTTCTTGTCAAACTTGAACATTTTGATCCCTCACTTACATCATGAACATTGAAGATACCGAGACATAGATCAGGAAGAGCAGCAGACCAATAACTCCGCCGTATAAAATTCCAATGTCTCTTCCTACCTTCTTTCCGATTCTCTGCGCAATTTCACTGTTAACGAACTCGATCTTTTCATCGATCTTATCGAGCCTTTTCATTACTTCGCTAAACTCGCCTGGCTCTACAAACGCTGCTGGTGCTTTTCCATCCATATTATTCACCTCTTACCAGACTAGTAACGGGAGTACAATGACCATAAGCAGTGAAAAGAGGAAACCTGCTGCAAAGCCGATTACTCCGGTGGCCGCAACCCCGGAGTCAAGCTTCTGGTTTCTCGCAATCAGCTGTGCTCTATATCGAATGCTCTCAACAGTCGCATCAATTGCACCCATCTGAGGGGCAAGCACCATTGGGACGCCTTTTTCGTATTCTTCTGCCATTTCCATTACCTCCCTAGCAGTAACATTCCAAGCAGGGATATTGTTACTGTCAACCCAATCATGGCGCCTTCAATCTTTCCTGCGTGAACTCCTGAGTGGAACTTGTTCAAGTTTCCTATATCCATCATGCGGGCTTCAATTGCCTTCAACCTGCTGCGGATGACAGCGATTTCTCCGGAAACCGGTCTGACAACGCCGCCTTCCTCTTCTTCTCCGCCTTCTTCACTGATTTCCACAACCAGTGGTTCTGCGTCAAAGGCACCGGGGTCTTTTGAAGCGAGTTCTCTCACCTTGGAAGTGATAGCACCCACATCTTCGGTATCGAGCAAATTGACGACCTGAACCTGTGCCTGGAAGCGGGCGATTGCTTCTGCGTTCAGGTTTTCCACATATGGAATTGCACCTACTGCTCCTGCAATCCTGTTGTCTTTTACACCGTTGGCATGGAGGGCCATCATTGACTGTCCGGTAACGTGCCCTTTAACTTCAGAGCCGGTTACAAGCAGGTATCTGATGTTCGGGTTTGAGATAATGTGGGCAACGACCTTTTCAATACCGAGGTTTTCTGTCTTACAGGACCCGGTACAGGCTGCGCCTGCGTCCAGGACCGGCTTTCCAGGAAGGTGCGAGCCGCAGGTAATTACCAGTACACAGTTCTTGACATCGCCGACTTCGTATTCTCCTTTCAGGATCGGCCATCCCGGGGCTGGTTCTCTCTTGTTTGCCATTTTATACCACCCCTCCCATCAGTCTTGCTATGTAAATAACGAGGGCAAGCAGTCCACTGAATGCAAGACCTACAACAACTCCGAAGAAGGAGTTTGAGTAAATTCCTGCCATATAGGAGGTGTTCTCACGGCCTGGCCATGAATTAAGGAGAGGTTTGCTGGGCGAAAGGGAATTCAACAGGTCTTCTGAAATTGCATCCAGTTTGTCAATCCTCTCAAAGACAGGTTCCATGGAATACTGAATCGAGTCTTTCCGTTCCTGTGTGACGGTTCCCGTTTCCGTGTCCATGACTAAATTTATCTCGGGAGCTATGCGAACAATGCTCATTGCAATTCCTCCGCACTTGGCAGCATACCAGTTCCAACAACTGCATATGCGTCTCTCTTAATATACGCATAGTACCTGTTGAAAGCAACATACCAGATGACGATCCCTACGAGCATGTTTACGCCAGCTGTCATCAGCCCTTCGTGGAGTGACGATGCAAAGCCTGTAATGATTAATGCAATTGCTCCCTTTTCAACGGCAAGAGTCAGAGTTCTGTCCTGCTTCTCATCAGGTCCCAGGCAAGCGTTGAAGGGGTGAAGGATGCCCATACCACCTATTATAAAGATCAGAGCAATGTATCCGTTTGCGATTACGTTTTCAATAACTGCAGCATATTCGAAGGATCCGGCAATAACAACACTCAACCCAAGAATTACGAGGGTGCCTGCACATGAAATCTCTACCATTGCCCGTTCCATTATGGGAATACCCATTCCGATTACTCTGTTAGCAAGGGCACCAATAACGCCACCTATAATTGCTGCTACAACGACGGCAACTATGGGTCCTGCAATGGCTCCTACTGAAAGTCCGAAGAGGGCTGCTAAAATACCCATACCAAGGGCCAGCATACCAATTGATGGGACACCAGTACCAAGTCCATAGCTTGCAACACGTCTGACAGCATCAGCACCCCAGACAGTTGCACAGATTGCCCCAATTCCTCCGAAGAAGGAATATGCTGGGGGCATAAAGTGACCAAGGTAAATTCCTACAAGACCTCCGACTATACCTAAAGCCATTATTGTTTGCGGAGGATATCCACCTTTAGCTTCTCCTGATCCACCTACAGACATTTCAGATACCTCCGAGCTGTGCTATTGCAATTACTGCCACGATAGCACACAGTAATGTTGCTATAAGGGAGGAAATTACCGCTTTCGGCCATTTTTTAAATTTCGGGTCGTGGAATCCCTCAATTGTACCTCCTATGTTATAGGAAGGAATGACAGCGTTCACAAAGAAAATGCCTATTGCAAATATTGCTGCAACTGCTACAAGCGAATTCCCTGTGACCGAATTGGTAACTCCAGAACCCTGAAGACCTGCGCTCATACCTACTTCAATGAGCGAATAATAAACAAGGGATCCTCCTATTCCACCAAGAGCGGCGCCGACGACCCCGCTCACGAAACTGACTGTTGGAAGCCCATGCCCTTCAGTACCTTGAGATACATACAGGTCCTGTCTATACTTTGTAATGGGGTCTACCTTTACTTTTGCGGAAGAAGGCACGCAGCCCACAGCATAGACATAGGTCCAGGTACCGACAATCATGGTTACAGCGATCATGATCATTGCTCCCACTGCGCCTGAGGCAAGAATTAGGGGGAGATTGTCGGTTACGTTCATCATGAAGCCCGCACTCACAAGCCCTGTCAGACCCGCGCCTGCCGCCAGCTGCACTGTACCGGTACCGATTCCTGTTGCCTGAGCCATAGCTGCAGGTGCACCACCTACAGGCACGAAGTGGACACTCCAGGAGATCAGAGCACCGCCGATTGTGATAAGAGCCATCCAGATGATGTTTCCTAAGATCGCATCAATCATGCGGAAGCCTCCTCAGACTTATCTTCCTTGTAGGGTCCGAAATCACTGCGGGCTTTTACTTCTATCTTCCAGTTCCAGATAATTAATATAAGGACAATTATAACGCCTGCAACGACAGAAAGCCATCCCATGGTCAGGCCTTTTGCAGGATCAAAAATAGTAGTTATCCAGCTTCCCAGGAATACGGTCATACCAAAAGCAAGCCCTGTGGTAGGCCCTCCGAACTTGGCGCAGTACCAGGAGTTGTCGAATCCATTCCTGAGACCAGACTCGGCATATCTTACAATGTTTCCTGAGTTTGATGCGTTCAGCCCTGATCCGAATTCAAACTGCTGGAATTCACGCTCTGCACCGTAGTGAACGTCACCTGTTGACGACCCAATCGCACCTACTGTGATACCCCAGATAAAGGCCAGCATAGTTAGCGGGAAGGGGTGTCCGAGTACAACGGTCATCAAATACGATACTATTAGCGTACAGAAAGTCGTTATGAATGCAAATCCCATAATTGCCGGGGTGTGACTTCTTATCATATCCAGATAAATCGGCTGCTTGAACCGACTCTGACTGGCACACCTGCCCATTGTTGCAGTTACGGCGAAAGTGCCGTGTATACATGCTGCAATAAAGGAACCAAATACCAGTGCAAAGAGTGGGGATATGGTAAATTCAGCTATTAATACTGTTGCAATGGCTGCACCTATCGAACACATTAATGCGTTGGATGGTGGTTCTCCAGATATCGCTTTGTTAAATATTCTGTGGGGAAACATCATTTGGGGAGCTAACTGCACCTGAGAGTTGGGGTTACTCTGCGATCCTATATCAGATTCCAGGTCCTCCGAGGCACCTGCAATAGTCGCAGCCACTCCGATAAGTGCTAGCACTCCCATGCTAACGAGTGGTTCCATTCATTTTCCTCCTTTATTTTATTACATGTAATAAAGCTGGATTCCAAAAGACGCTGTACATTTTTTTAAAATTGTCTGCCACATCATCACAAAGAATTACAATTATGACGAGCGTTAATTTTTGGATTAGAGAGGATCATTCATAAACCTTTCGAAATAGGAACGCTTTTAAAATATTATTATACATTTATATTTTATACAATCAATTTTATATGATGTACTGAGCCGGGTAAAATATACAAAATTCCATATATATAAAAAAGAAAAAATCATACTTCTATCATTATTATATAAAGATTCCGATTATTACGAGTGAATCGTTTTATTTCTCGTCTAAAAATATATTATCGATTTTTATAATAATAATTTATGCTGATGTGGTTTTTATATTTCTAAATTTTATATAATACAAAGCTCGCCAAGTTCTTCCATTTTTTTCTGGGACAAAAAGGACACTTTTCCCGCCTGAGTGGTTTGAATTATTTTTAATTGTACGGTTTCTTCATTAATAATATATTCTTAATGATCAGTCTATATATTTATCTCAAATCTACTTATAAATTCTTTTAAAAAGAGCTCCAGATAACAATTTATTATATATAAATATGTTGGCTATTTTCCTGTTTCGATATCAACTTAAGTCTTCTGCCCTGGGTTAAGTTCAAATCTCATCTTTTTTCCTTCGGTGCTCAGGATATCCCTCTAAATTTATATATTTATTTATATAGTTTACAATTTCCTTGCTATTACGTAGCATCGCAAAAGAACTTTATATCTGGTCTCCTTGCTTAATTCGTGATTTTTGGAGCTTCTTCATTTGCTGGTCCCCTTCAGGATCTGAAGGAAAACGTGGGGTCTATAGAGTTATATGTCCCCAAACTCGGAATTTATAATGGTCTGGTACTTGAAAAGAAAGAGCTTGGCCGTATCCTTGACGAAATGTCAACACACAATTTCGCAGGGACTGTCCATGCTCCCTATTTTGCGGCAGATCCTAAGTATCCTGCAGCCCTGCAGGTGGATACTGCAAAAATGGGGGACAGAGAGTTTACTCTCATGGAAGAGTCAATGGCAATTGCAAATAGGGCAGGGGCTCATGTAGTGGTGCTTCACCCTGGTAGGATTGGACCTGATAGAGACAAATCCTTTGCTTCAATGGTCAAGAACCTTGAGTCCCTTGCCTCTCTGGCTGAGGATTACGGAGTTATGCTGGGGCTTGAAAATAAGGAGGGTACGGATCCCTCAAACTTTTGCTGTGAAGCAGAGGAACTTTCCCAGGCCCTCGAAATTGTAAATTCTGATAATCTTAAAGCCACCTTTGATATCGGGCATGCAAACCTCACCTGCGGGGGCGATTCTGAAAAGCTCAGGACGTTTGTCCGGACCCTGCAGAAACATGTTATTCACCTTCACCTGCATGACAACAATGGAAAATGGACTGAAAAATATGACGGAGACGAGCATATGGCTCCGGGGCAAGGATGTGTCGATTTTTCTGTCCTTAAATTGCTTTTCGGTTACAGCGGTGTTTATAATCTTGAAGTCTTCTCTCTGGAAGATGTTAAGCTTGGAAAAGAAGTCGTTGAGAAAGCTCTATATAGAAATTAAACCTCAGAATTAAACTCAAAAAAAGAAATTAGAGGTGGGGTTCGGTCAAGAACCTCAGCCTTATTTATTCAAACTCCAGTTATTAAAAGTCTATTTTAATTCCTTTTTGGCCAAGCACTTTTTTCAGCTCTTCATAAGCTGTAAAAAGCTCTTTTCTCTGCTTTCCCACAGTTTCAAGTTTTGGTTCGGCTTTGAGCCAGATATCCTGTTCTCCGGTTCCTCTTGTAACCGCAACACAGGCAAGCATGTCCCCGTGGGTCAACCTGTAGACGGAATCAAGTCCTGTAGGAGTTACCCAGGCAGGAGAGACTGTTTTAAGCTTTTCAATTAATTCATCCCAGCTGAGATTTCCGGAAGTCCGGAGGTTGAGCTGGAGGTGAGCACGTTCTCCTGTGACTTTTTCATCAAGGTTTTTAAGGAAGACGCTGTACTCGGGATCTTTCTCATTGATTTCTCTTGCTTCATAGCGGGAAAGCTCTTCGGCTTCCTTTTCGAAGAAAGGTGCAAGATTTACCCTGCTTGAAGGCTTTGTCATCAGGGAAACGCCAAAGAAAGCAACCGCACTCAGAAACATTCCCATGATAACTCCATGGCTCATGAGAATCGGGTGAATGCTTTCCAGATAATTTGGAGATAATGGAGGGGTTTTTATCAGGTCCAGAGCTACAAGCGCTACCTGAACAGTAAAACCGACTACCATACCTGCAAATGCTCCTTCTTTGGTAGCTCTCTTCCAGTAAAGGCCTCCCATTAGTGGGAAGAAGTAAGAAGAGCTTGCAATGAAGGTTGCGATATGAATAGCATCAATAATATTGGGAATTACGAATGAGCCGGCTGTTGCAGCAAGTATAATAAACAGCACACTGGCCCTGTTTACCAGCATCATTTCCTTCATTGTGGCATCCGGTTTTATATATCTCTGGTAAATGTCTCTTGAGATACATGAAGCTCCTGATGTTGAAAATGTGTCTGTACAGGACATGGAAGCAGCTGCAAGCCCTATTGCACTGAAGGCTATTATTACTGGTGCTGAGGCGAAACGCTCACTGACAAAGGACAGGAGTGCAGGCTCTGCAAGTGCCATTCCTGCGGGAAAGCCCATTTCTGCTATTTCAGGATATATGGAATTGAGGGCTATTGCAATCACGGCGCAGGCTGTAAAGACCACAGTAATCATGAGAGCACCAATTATCATTCCAAGACTGGCAGATTTTGCATCTCTTGCAGCCCAGACCTTCTGCCAGGGATCCTGTTCCGTAATCCATCCCGGGATAATGGCAAGGCAAAAGATCAGGACCATGGGAAGGCCAATTGAGAAAGGATTCCACCAGTCTGCGGGCACGTTTCCAAAAAGCTCTGAAGCGCTTATCGCAGAAGTGCTAAGGTTCCCATCAGCAACTGTTCCTACTGCAGCAAAAGCCATTCCTACTGTGAAAATAGAAAGAAAAGTAAACTGAATAGTGTCCGTCCAGATAACTGCGTACAGCCCTCCAAGGGTTACGTAAAGAGACACTGCAATTGCAACAATGGCTGCAGCATATAAAGGATCGAGGCCGTAAAAGGTCTGCAGCACAAGGGAAAGCCCTGTGATATCAGCTACTGAGAATAGAATCATTACAACAGTAATAATAAGGGCAATTGGCCATCTTACTATACTCCCATAGCGCTGTTCCAGAAGTTCAGGCTGCGTAATTGCAGGCAGGTTTTTGATTTTCCGCACAAGCACAGCAAGGAAGAGGAGAGCGATGATGTTCGGAGCTACAAAGGCCCAGATAGAGCCCATTCCCTGTAGCATATAAAATCCTACAACTGCAAGAATCCCGCCTGCTGTTAGCCAGGAAGCTGCAGCTGAAAATCCCAGGGCTCCTGGTCCTATCCGCCTGCCAGCAAGCCAGAAGTCTGTGACCGATTTCTGTCTGTTATTAAAATACCATCCAATAGCCACAAGTGAGGCTATATAGACCGCAAGCATTACAAGAAAAATACTGTAACCATCCATATGGGCACCTTTAAAATAATAAACTAATGTATATGAGTATTATCCATTTTGTAAAAATTTTTCCTGAAAATATCACTCATTCACAGGAGTACTTTGCTTTTATTCAGGAGTACTTTGCTTTTATATATTCTCATCTTATTAAATCTGAGTAAGTAAATTTTACTTAAATTCTACTATTCTGTTTATTTACTTGATGTTTTAAGAGCTGCATTTTCAAATAAATGCAAGTTAACATGGGTTTACTCATATTTCCTGATTTCTGATTCTTGACTCTTATTTTGATCAATAGACATTTCATTTATTTTTGATTTCCGCTTTATTTTTTATATAAACCGATTTTCCATATTGAAAACGCTTTTTAAAGCTTTAGAACCTTCTTTTTGTCTATCCTGAACCCCTTCACGAGATAAAGCCTGACTGTGCCGCATATCACTCATGACCAGACCGAAGCCCGCATTATGGCTGACAGGATTGCAATCATTATGAATGGAAAACTTGTGCATATCGGGACTCCTAAAAAATATTCGAAAAACCGGTTAACAGCTAGGCAGCCAGTTTTGTAGGTTTTGAAAATGTGTTGAAAAGCAGGGTTATTTCTGCTGACCGCGGGCTTCTTCATATAGAAACAGGAACATCAGTTATTGATACTGCAGGTGAGGCAGAGGTGGAAGATAATGTATTTGCCTTCCTGAGACCTGAAAACATAGCTTTAAGTAAGACTTCCACACAATCCAGCATCAGAAACTCTCTGCAGGGCAGGGTTACGGAAGTCTGGATACCTGGAGCTCTTGTAAGGGTAAATGTTGATTGCGGGGTCCCTCTGAATGCTCTTATAACCCGACAGTCGGCAGAAGAGATGGATATTTCTCCAGGTGTCCCGGTCTATGCCCAGTTTAAGGCAAGTTCTGTTCATGTACTCCGCTAAAAAGGTGAATATCTGTGAAAGCTAAAACAAAGCTCTGGTTTACCGAAGATGGAAGAACTGTGATGGGTGCTGGTAGAGCTGAGTTGTTAAAAACAATTGATGAAGAACGCTCTCTCCGTAAAGCCTGCCAGAAACTCAAAATCTCCTATAAGCATGCCTGGATGATGCTTAAAAAAATGAATGATGCCCTTGGCGAGCCTGCGGTAGTTACTGTACGTGGGGGAAAAGATCAGGGCACTTTTCTGACCGATCTCGGAAGAAAACTGCTTGCTGAGTACGAGACAAACAAAAAATTGATTAATGACGCTGTAGGCGACGAAACCTCCTGGGAAAACGTAGGTTTCAAGCTTTCGGCCCGAAACAAGCTTCCCGGAAAAGTAATTGACGTCGAAAAAAGCGGGCTTGTCTCGAAGATCACTATTGAGATTGAACCATCAGTCCTGACCTCTGTAGTTACGGAAGAGGCAGTTGATAAACTGGACATAAAGCCCGGAGACCGGATTTATGCAGTCATAAAATCAACTGAAGTAATGGTCGCAAAAGCTGCCAGTGAAAAAGAGTCTGATAATTCCGGTTCAAAAAAAGTCTGACATCTCAGACTGAATCTCTTTTTTAGATACTATATCTTTTTGAGATCTTTAATTTAATATCTATAAAAAAGGACATGGTGCCTGTAAGAATTATTATTTAACAGGCACGTTTTCTCGAGTTTTTAGTTATTCGTTTTTTCAGATTTCTACTTATTCTTGTTTCTGTTTTTTCCTGAATATGACGAAGCAAGCTGCAAGGGCCATTACAATACCTGTCCCTATCTGATATCCTGGAAGAGATTTTTCAGCAGGCAGGACTTCAGTGTTGATCTTGATAGTATCTGAAACCTGGTCATGCCCATCTGCATCTTCATAGAGAATCTCACTGCTCAGGGAGTATGGCTTTGGAGTTGCAGTGTCGTCTACATCCATATCGAATACAGCAACGGCCTCTTCTCCCGGATTCAAAGTCCCAAGGTAAGCCTGGTCGTCAGTAGTACTGAAGGGGTCAGCTGCACTGAGTCTAACAGTCGCATCCTTTGCAGGTTCTTCTCCGGTGTTTTTGTATGTGACGCGAAGCATTCCACCTTCATCAGGATAAAGGTCACCTGTTACGTTTGAAACTTCAAAGTAAGGTTCCTTTTTCACTTCAATATTTATGGTTTGGGTCTGGGTTTTGTTTTCATACCAGATGCCTACTTCCTTATTTGTCACAATGCCAGTAGTAGGATCAAGATCATCTCCACTTAACTGAACATTATTCTGGTACTGGTATGTAAGGTCAAGGGTCAGGGGATATGTACCTGCAGAAGCGTTTTTATTAATCTCTATAGTGAACTTTGTAGGACTTGCACTTTGTTTTCCCTGTTTGAGAGTACCTGCTTGCTGGGGCCCTGATTTTACTTTCACATCTGGATTATCTGATTTTAGGGTTGCAAGGATGCCTACTGCAGTTGTAGCCTGTGACTCATACTGCATTTCTGTCTGCTGGAGCATCATACCCACTCCATCCCCAAAAGCTACATCCTTATCAGATTCAAAACCTGTGATTGTACCTTTATTCATCATTTCAATATTAAGGGTTACAGTATCTCCTCTGGAATACTGGTCGTCTCCAATAAGTGTTGCATTGAGGTCAGGCCCTCCATACACGTTATAATAGTTCTCACTAATGTCA
Organism: uncultured Methanosarcinales archaeon; assembly: GCA_964434965.1. Taxonomy (GTDB): domain Archaea; phylum Halobacteriota; class Methanosarcinia; order Methanosarcinales; family Methanosarcinaceae; genus Methanosarcina. The sequence continues at coordinate 29,163 of CAYSWX010000008.1, read as the reverse complement.
AAATTTTTTGGTAAAGCAGCCTGTGCTGGCAGGACTGCAGAGCAAAGGATCAGAAGGGTTATGACAGTAGTAAATAAGCCATTTTTACTCATTTTCATCACCTGATGCATTCTCATTATTTTTGGTTCTTTTCCGGTGTACACTTATGATCTGGTAAAGTGCGATAACAATAATCAGTATAATTGCTATTCCTGTTGTGCTGAATTTCTTCTCTGTAGCTTCAAGGGGCACATCCACTTTCATGCTTTCTGAAAAGGCAGTGTCTCCGTCTTCATCAATGTATTTTATTTCACTGTTGATTCCGTAGTTCTTTACAAGGGCTTCCTTGTCTGCCGTAATTTCAAATCTGGCAGTCTTCTCCTCACCTGGACCTATATCTCCGAGCCTTACTATAGACTTCTCAGTGCTCAGGGGGCTCATGACTATGATCCGGGCTAAAGCGTCTTTTGCTACGTTTTCTCTTGTGTTTTTATAGGTAACCTCAATGACTTTGTTTTCTCCCTGTACAAGGTTTCCTGTGATATTTGTTACTTCGAATTTAGGTTCAGTTTTTATGGAGATGGGTATTCTGAGAGTTTCATATTTTGTTTTATACTCTCTTGCATACTTTACATCCGTAATCCCGAGATTTACCGCATCCGCAGTTACAGTTCGGACGTTTGCCTGATATTGATAACTTACAGGCAAGAGTAGCTCATAATTCCCAGCAGGTGCATTGCTATTTATTTTGATGGTGTAACTGAGGGTTGATGTATGTCCTGTTTCAAGTTCTTCTACACTCTGGAGATTGGCTGTGGGCTCGACTTCAATGTATTTAGTTTCCGATTGAAGGGCAGCCTCTACATCTTTTGCCGTTGTGGATTCTTTTTCTTCTTCAGCCTCTGCCAGTGCAATTGTTTCCTCAATAGAGTCGTTCATTTTTCTCTGGTTTGCATTAAGCCTCTGAAAACCATCTATTACTCCAGCGTTTGCGATTTTTACCTTCAGGTCTACAGTTTTTCCCCTGGTGAGCTCGGAGTCTCCTGTAATTGATGCCTTTATAACAGGCTCTCCGTAACTCCTGTAGTAATCTACAGTATACCCATGATCCAGAACAAGGAAGTTTGTTTCATCATCTTCCCCGAGGGCTGGAAGGGCAGTAACTGATACTATTAATAGAATTAACGCAAATGTGGTAACTTTCTTAATCATTTTTTGCCTTAATTTTCGTATGGGCACCTGAATCATATTTCGGCCCCCTGAAGTTGTTTTTTTGTGTCAGTCTGTTTTTCTGCTGTCTTTGCTCCTTTTCTTTTATCGCGCCAGGTGTCAAGGAGAATTATAAGTGGCGGAAAAACCACGAAGGTTGCCAGGAGTGCCAGCACGATATCAATAACCGTAACCATACCAAAGTCAGATATCATCGGGAAAGGAGATGCCAGCAAGGCCATGAACCCGAATACTGTTGTAGCCCCTGAAGCAACGATTGCACTTCCGATTTTGGAACTGGTCATATTGATCGCTTCCAAAGGATTCAGTCCTTTATCTTTTTCTTCAAAGTAACGTTCCATCATGAGGATAGCATACTCAGACCCGACTCCCAGAATCAAAGCTCCAAGAGTTGCTGTTAAAGGAGTGTAGTCGATGTTCAGATAGCTCATCACTCCTCCTGACCAGCCGATAACTATGATCATCGGGATCACAGGGACGAGGGCTTTCACCCAGTCTCTGTAAACAATAAGGAGCCCTATGAGCACGAGTACAAGGCCAAGGAAAGTCATTGCTACTCTTCCGGTGGTAAGAGCGGTAATTACCTCCATAAAGACTACCGAATTCCCGGTAATCGTGACTGTGGTGCCCGGTGGAGCTGGCATCCACTGCATATCCTGTTTGACGATGTTTATAAGCTCTTCAATCCCTGTTAACTTGATATCTGCAACCGCATTTCCTATATTGAAATTCAGGAGCAGCATATTTTTTCCGTACATATAGCGGTCTTTCTGAGCCTCGGGAATTTTTGAATAAATATCTTCTATCTCCTGGCTGGTGTCAGGAATCACGCCCCCATTCCTTTCTTTTACAAGGGGCACTATACTCGAAGCACTGTAAATATGCGCATTTGATGCCACTTCATGTTCGGAAAACTGGTCAATCCACTTCAGGACGTCAGGGTTGGCTGTGTCCTTAACCTTAATGATAAGATTCAGTTCCTCGCTCCCACCCATGATATCTCCCATGTGCTTGAGATCCACAAGGGCAGGCATATCCTGAGGCACAAAAGTCTGAACATCAGTCTGAATAGGTACGGACTGATCGAGGTAGAGGCCGCCAAAACAGAGCAAGCATGCAATTCCCAGCACGATAACATCGTATTTGATTGTTATACTGGTAGTTTTCTGGAGAATTCTTCCTATTAGACGGTCGCTTTCACTCTCTTCTTGAGGCTTTTTCTTTTTTTCCGGATTTGAAGGCTTTATCTTTTTTGCTATTTTTCTCAAGGGGTTCTTCTCTGAGTAGCTATCAAATATTGAAAGCATTGCAACCCCTACAAATATGGAAGCAAGGTAGCACATGATAACACCTATCAGGAGCAGTTTTCCAAAATCCTGAATCATTGGCACTGTGGATGTGAAAAGTGAGACAAAGCCAAGTGCTGTCATTGCCAGAGCTATAAGCACTGCAGGGCCCGTGTGTTTTACGGTTTCTATTACTGCTCTTGTTTTGTTTCCTTTTTCCACCAGTTCTTCTTCAAGCCTGTTATGGAACTGAATTGCATAGTCTATCCCTACACCTATCAGGATTGGGAATGCAGACATGGAAACCATTGACATTGGAATTCCGACATAACCCATAGCCCCAAAAGTATAAACAATACCCAGGAGAACCACTGGCAGAGGAAGAATACACCAGCGGGCATGCCTGAATACAAGGAGCAGTACAATAAGCATAAATACAGCGGAAAGCCCTAAAAGAACTCCCATACTGGAATTCATCTCATAGTTCATGGAAATGTTGAATGCCGGGTCACCTGTGACAATGATATTATATGAAGGTGGAAAATCCGCAAATGAAACTGCGTCTTCAGTGGCAGTAAGAATGTCTTCCTGAGCTTTGTCGCTGGTTGAACCAGCCATAACTACCGAAATCAGCATATGGGTATTGTCAGGAATAATCTGGCTGAAAATAGCAGGATTTCCATCTATGATAGCTTTAATTTCTTCATCGGTTTCAGGAAGTTCGTTTCTCCCTGTCATCTTGTAGTTGACCTTTTTGATCAGTGAGGCAGGGCTTGTAGTCTCGATTACTCCATTTGTTGCTCCTAGCTGATGTTCCAGCCTATCTACAGCTTCCATCAGGTCAGCATTCTTCACGTCATTGCCCTCTACCATTACCACGATAGATTGTGTCTGAAAAATATTCTGATAAAGGTGATCATAGTCCTGGTAGAGAGGAGAGTCTTTGCCGACAAAAGTATCCGTTCCTGATTTCATCTCAATTAACTGTGCTCCCTGTGTTGCTATAATTATACACAGGAAGGCTATCAGGAGTACGGAAAAACGGTTATTTTGAATAAAAAACCCCAGTTTTTCAAAAGATTCTTTAATAGTTGATTCCTCTCTGAATTTTTAGTATGAAGTGTAATTTAGGAACCTTGATGCAAATATTAAACCTGCCAATTTTTCTTTTGGGCTGGAGGTTCCCATTCAAGACCTGTTAATATATATTATCCTCTTATATACACTGTCAGAATTGTTAATTAATGTTCTGGACTTATCTGCTATTATATTTAGAAAAGATTTAAATCTATTGTTACTTTAGGGGTAACAAATGTTTTCACAAATCAATCCTCAATTAATTCGAAACCTTGAAATGCTTGGGCTAACCGAAAATGAAGCCAAAGCCTATGCGGGGCTTGTCAGTTTGGGAGAGGCTACTGCCAGGGAGGTCCATGAACTTGCGAATGTGCCGAGAGCCAAGATCTATGAAGTCCTTAAAGTGCTGGCAAAGAAGGGTTATCTGGAAGTCCGCCAGGGATCTCCAACTTATTTCCGTGCAGTTGACCCCAAGCAGGTAATAGGCAAGATAAAAGACGAATTCATTAACTGTGCAATAGATACCCTTGACCAGCTCAATGAATTGAGTTATGAGCTTCCAAAAACTTCTCCTGTATGGTGTATCCAGAGCGAGTGGGGAATAAAGAACAGAATCCGTGAAATTCTCAGCGGTGTAAAGGAAGAGCTGATTATTTTCTCATCAAGCCCCGAGTTCTTGCAGGAGTTTGAGGCAGATCTTAAAAAACTGGAAAAAACTTGCCGGTTAACCTTTATTGTGAATGAACTGGACAGGTTCAAATTGCTGCCGTTTGAGTTTAGAGAAACTACAAAGGAGTTCTCGGACTTCCTAAATAATATTGTAATTGACGGGGTCCAGTATGATGAACAATTCTTTATGATTGCTGATGGAAAAGAATCAATAGGGGTCCATAGTGCAGGAGACAAAAGAGAAGCGGTTGTGATTAAATTGCCAGTTGTTTGCTACCTCCAGAAGATGATCTATAACAGGGTGCTTGAGCCAAGTTTTGTTAAAAAAGACTTTTAAACCTTTTTATGGGCATTAACGTGCTTGTCTTTCTAAGACTGCCAGAGCTTTCGGATACTATTAATATGATTTTAACTGATCTGAACATATATTCCTATAGCAGGGTTCTTTTCACAGGTGCAGGGAACAGAGTTCAGCAGGTGTATAAAATGAATGTTGTAAAAATTGAAGGCGTTAGTATTCAATGGTTAGGAAACTCCGGGTTTTTGCTTGAAGGGGAGGGCAAAAAAGTCTATATCGACCCGTATCAGATTGGTGAAGAACCTGCTTTTGATGACAGGGCAGATATTCTCCTTATTACTCATGAACACTTTGACCACTGCAGCCCTGAGGACATCCGGAAGGTCAGGAGGTCTGACACTACCACTCTTATTCCTGAGAGCTGCTCCCTTGAATTCAGGGGTGATGCAAGGAGGGTTGAAGAAGGCGATATTCTGGCCGACGGCCTTGAGATCAAAGGGGTTCGGATTGAGGTGGTTCCAGCCTATAATCTTGATAAACCCTACCACCCCAGAGGGCTTGGAGTGGGATATATAGTAGAACTTGGAGGGTTAAGAATTTTCCATGCAGGGGATTCTGATTTTATTCCTGAGATGGATACTATCAGTGCCGATGTAGTTCTTCTTCCCATAGGAGGGACTTATACCATGGACGAGGAAGAAGCTGCCAGCGCAGCAGCAGTTATATCACCTGGTTTTGTCATTCCCATGCACTATGGTTCTGAAGGAATTGATGGAGATCCCGAAAGGTTTAAAGCCCTTGTACACAGCAAGAACCCGGATATTAAAGTGATTATTCTTGACTCCTGATTTTTCTTCTTTAGAAGGATTGAAGCAGGATCCCCATACCAGTAAAATACCAGGATAGATTTACCAATGCCCAAAGCAGCCAGGAAACAGCAGAAAAACCTTATTCAGAGTATAGCCATCCAGCGTATGTGGCGGCTTTTTGAGCTTGCGAAAGCTGAGTTTCCAGAAAACCCTGAGCGCAGCAGGCATTACGTGCAGCTCATACGAAATATATCTATGAGAAACAGGATTAGTATTCCAAAGGAGATTAAAAGCAGGATTTGCAAGCACTGTTATGCGTTTCTTATGCCTGGACATAATGCCCGCTACAGGCTGAAAGAAGGATTCATTGTCATATCCTGCGAGCACTGCGGAAAAGAAATGAGATATCCTTATAAAAAGTTAAAATGAAAACCAGGGCTATACCGGGGGGTTAAATAAGCAGCGAGGTAAAAGCTTCCTTTACAATGTAGATCGCGATCAGGATCACTGCCACAATCGTGAGGTATGAGATCATATTTCTGTAAACCACATCCCTGTCTGATCCCATATTCATTCCGGGGAACCCGGAACAGTATTCACAGGAAGCTGCTCCACACTCGCATCCAGGACTTATTTCTTTGTATGGGTTCTGGATTGCTTTTTTGGAACTATCTTACCCATTATTATTTATGATAGGTAGTGTTTTTTTGTTGTTTTCGTCATATCTGCAGGTTTTGTTTTAAAAGAATGCGAACATTCTTTTGACTCTCTATAATGTTTTTCCAGAGAAACTTATGTTCACGGTTTTGCAGGTACTTCCTGGCCCCTCTTTTTCTTAATTGCTAAAGCGATCTGTTTTGCAATAATGGACTTTGGGCCTTTATCGTCTACAAGCACTCTTCCGCTAACTTCCCACCAGGCTTTGGGATAGGCTTTCTCAGGCTCTACTTCAGGGTTCAGGCCCAGCTGTTTGGCAGCCTCTTTGATTTCATTCAGGTGCGGCTCTTTTATGGCGTTTTTTCGGGAGATTATTCTCCCATTGCTTCTGGATTTTGTCTGGTCGATATATGCAGGCCAGATTACAAGTTTTCCTTTATCTTTCATCATCATGCTATCTTCTTCTTAATTTGTTTTCATCAAATTTAAAACTGCCCGGCAGCTTTTTCAGTTCTGGAGTTTTTTTGTTCCTTAGTTTCCTGTAATCAATGAAAAGATTCCGTTTTTTATCTTATTACCTGTAATTATTTATCTTTCCCGGATAATCTCAGCACGGTGCATTATATGATTCCGGCATTTTCAATTGACGAAAAGGTCAGGGCTTACATCAGGAAAAGTGGGCAGGACTTCAGACTTTCCACTTCTTCAGATGGCCCTGTGCTTCTTCCGCTTGAAGAAACATCGCCAAAACCTTCTGACATGAAAATTCTTGTTGGCAGCAATATTCTTTATGTTTCCAAGCTTCAGGCAAAATATATCAAAAAAATTGACTGGCCTATGGTAGAAAGATATTTGAGCTCTTCAAATGAATCAAAAAGCTGAGTCCTCAGAAGAAGGAGATGAGACAATCAGTTAAAATCCGAAGTTAGCATTTTTTTATACTGACTATCCGTTTTGTTTATAAGAAGAGAGAGCATAGGATTACGCTGACCTATTCCAGACCCTGCAAGCTTCTAAATAAGAGAAACAGATTTAAAAAGAAAATTGTTGCAGGCTGAAAAGAGATTGCTTTTAAGCCCAAGGGAGAATTCTTCCGTGAAAATGAAAACAAAATGTATACTTATACTTCTTGCCCTGCTGGTGGTCTTCATATCGGGCTGTATTGATCAAAAAAAGGAGATCACCCTGGATGAGCCTGGCAACGTTTCAAGTTATGAATTTGAGGTTTTTCTGGATGAATGGAGCAATAATATTCCAGCAAATACCACCACGTACTACATTCTGAAGGATAAACCAGAAGTTCAGGCTGTCCATATTGTCATAAATAGCAGCAAGCTTGAAATCTTCCCTCCCGATTCCCTTGGCGGGGGCGCTGATAAAGATCCGATTAAAAACTTTGTACTTCTGGTAGAACCTGCAAACGAAACCGTTGCAAATTCAGGAACCTTTATGAGGCTTTCAAATAGCAGCAACGTTTCGGACATGAATTATACTCTCACGCAGGACGTTACCCGGGGTATGAAGGTAGTAAACCTTGAATTTGAGGAACCTGTTACAGGTTTTATTGCCTACACTCTTGAGACAACTGGAACCCAGAGTTTTACCTTTATGAAACCTGAGTCCGAGTTCATCCGTGTAGTTCTCCCGGAAGGCTATGTTACGGGTAACAGGGTTTTCGGGATAGCAAGACCTGAACCATCTAACACAACTTTTGATGAGAACGGAAGGCAGACTCTTCTGTGGATTTCTTCCAATATGGGAAAACATGAGGAAGCTATTCAGGTAAAATACTACGTTGAATCTGCACCCATGTATTTCTTTGCCGCAATTGTCGCCCTGCTCGTCGGGGTTTTTGTGGTGCTTTCACGCTATTCAAGAAGCAGAAAGGAACTTGAAAGTGTTAGGGAAATCTTCGAGCTCGAAAAGGAATACGAAAGGAAGGCACAACGAAAAAAGAAATAACTATTGTATAAAACTTCCTTTCATCTTTTTAATTTTTAAAAAAATTTGCTTATTTGCTGTCAAACAAGCAATTATTTATTCAAGTTTTGCCTATTTTCTACTTGATGAAGGTTTGGGGAAACATCCGACATAAATTATCTTATTTCCTAAAATCTGTACCGGACGGTCTCTCTCCTGTTGTCGGCTCCCTTTTCCTTCTGCTAATCACGTTTGCACTTGTGGGTGCAGTTGCTAGCAGCATTAATCTCTCTGAAGGCAGAAACATTCAGCCACTGGTTGCAAAAATTACTCTTGAATCCTGCGAAGGAGGGCTTTATGGTACAGGTCCGGTAAGTAAATGGGTCACGTTTAAGGAAAATCAGATCGTCCTTATTCATGAGGGCGGAGATTCCCTTCCATTGGACTCTATCTCAATAAGGATTTCTGGATATGGAAATTCTTTCCAGGGAAATATTTCTAATGGAACTGGAAAAAGGATTGAAGGAGATGTAGAGGTTCTTTACTTGGACCTGAGCCAAAAAGGAAAAAATAAGGAATATACGGCTCGAAATCGTGCAATGTTGGAGGATGGGTCCTGGGATGTGGGTGAAAAATTGATTCTTTGCGGGAGCGATAGCAATATTGGGACTGTTTATTCCAGTGTTAAGGTAAGTGTAGGTGGGGTCGAGGAAACAAAAGATAATTATGGTTTTAAAGCAGGTACTGAAATAAATCTGAAGATTATTGACCGCAAAGGCAGAAATATTCTTGCTGAAAGAACAGCTATTGTCAAGCATGCAAATTGATAAAGAAAGGAACAGTTGGCTTAAGTAATGAAGCCAGTTCCTCTTTTATCTTCCATCAATTGTTGGAAATCCTATAGTCAGGTCAAGTCTCCTTAATTGAGACCAGCTTCAAATCTTCAATTATTTTTCTCCATAGACCAGGTGATAATTGTAGTTATAAGCTATCTGTTTCCTGAACGGCATTTCCTTTTTCTGAAGATCCATAATATCTTTCAGGTCCAGATCCCTGACGTTTTTTAACCCGACGGCCCTGAAATATTCAAGCATTTTTTCAGAAGGGACTCCGTGCCGGTTGGGAAGTTCGCTGTCGATTTCTCTGGAGTAGTACCTTTTTCTGGGGTTCCTTCTTTCCACAAGCAAAGTACAAAAATCACTTACAAGTCTTCTCGTCTTTGTTTCTAGTGAACCGTCATTCCATACCCCATCAATAACAATAAGCCTCCCTCCTTTCCTGAGTACCTTTTTCCAGTTCAGGACTGCTGTATCTGGATGTGGGAGAGTCCAGAGAAGGTGGCGGTTAACAACTATATCGAATGAGCCTTCCTCAAAAGGAGGGGCTTCAGCATCCCCCTTCCTGAAAACACTGTCAAACCCTCTTCTGGAAGCCTTTTCCCTGGCTTTTTCAAGCATTTTTTCTGAAAGGTCAAGGCCTGTAACATGGTGTCCCATTTCAGCAAACAGTAGCCCAATTTCGCATGTCCCGCAGCCTACGTCAAGCACATTCAGCCTGCCTGGAGGAAGCAGATTTTTAAATACATTTTTCCATGCTTCTCTTTCAGCTTCACTCTGTATCCCATGCCCTTCATGGCTGTCATAGGTCTCGGACGAGACATCCCATATGCTGGCAATGGTCTGTTTGATCTGGTTTTCCTGAATGGTCATATTTTAATACCTCTGTTTATGTTTTCAATTGAGGTAATAGTCCCGTTTTCGAGGTAGGCGATCCTGTGGCAGACTTTCTTTAACACCTCAAGATCGTGTGAGATCAGAAGGTATGAAACTCCAGTTTCTCTCTGGAGTTTTTGCATAAGGCTCAGGATCTGAGCCTGGACTGAGACATCAAGCATAGAAGTGGGCTCATCAGCAACTATGAAATCAGGGGATAAAGCCATTATTCTGGCAAGCACTATCCTCTGGATCTCGCCTCCGCTTAGCTGGTTTGGATATCGGGCCAGATGTTCGGGGAGAAGTCCCGTAAGTTCGGCCAACTCTTCTCCTCTTTTCAGAAGGGCATCTTTTTTAAGCTCTGTATGAAGTTTCAGAGGTTCTATGAGGTTTTCAAAGGCTTTCATGCGGGGATCAAGAGAAGTTTCAGGGTGCTGGAAAATCATCTGGATTTTAGGGCGCAGTTTTCTAAATTCTGTTTTTCTCATGCTAAGGATATTCTTTCCCTTGACCATTATTTCTCCGCCACTGGGCTTTTCAAGCCCTACAATACATCTGCCAATAGTGGTTTTTCCTGACCCGCTTTTTCCGAAAAGCCCCAGGGTCTCCCCCGGAGCTACTGAGAAACTGACTCTGTTAAATATTTCGGAATCCCCAAACTTCATTGCAAGTTCGTTTACTGTAAGGACTGGAAATGACACCTAACCCATCCTCCTTTATGTTTTTTTATTTCTGGATGTTTTTTAGAGCATTCGATTCCCGAGTACCTGCATCTTTCATGGAAAAAACAGCCTTCTGGAAGCTTTATCCTGCTTGGACTCTGCCCCCTCAGGGGAACAAGCCCGTTTCGAGGTTGAGCACTAATAAGTCCTTTTGTATAGGGGTGTACAGGCGTGTTCAGGACTTTTGAAGCCTCGTTCAGTTCTACAATTTCCCCTGCATACATCACAGCTATCCGGTCGCAAATTTCAAGAGCCAGATCAAGGTCATGTGTGATAAGGAGCATTGTTTTTCCGCATTCTTTTTTTATTTTTGTAAAAAGTTCAACTGCCCCTGCCCTTGCCTCAGGGTCCAGACCTTTTGTAGGTTCATCGGCTATCAGAAGTTCGGGTTCAAAGGAAAGGGACATGCAAGCTATTAGCCTTTGCCTCATACCTCCAGATAATTGATGAGGATACAGGGTACAGAGTTTTTCGGGGTCTCTCAAAAAGAGTTTTTTCATGAGCTTCAGGGATCTTTTCATCCCTTCCTTTTTGTCAACTCTCCTTTCTTCAAAAACCTCCTCTATCTGAAGTCCGTTTTTCAGGACAGGGTTCAGGGCACCGGCAGGGTTCTGGGGCATGAGGGAAATTTTTTTTCCTCTTATATTTCGGAGTTCTGAAGGTTTAAGGGAAAAGAGATTCTGTCCCTGGAAAATAACTTCTCCTGAAATCACTGCACTTTCCGGGAGTAGCCGGAGCAGGGCAAGCCCTATTACAGATTTTCCTGATCCGCTTTCCCCTATAAGCCCGAATGTCTCTCCTTCTTCTACTTCAAAAGACGCGTTTGAGACTGCTTTTACAGCATTCTCTCCTGCAGGGAATTCAACAGAGAGGCCTCTTATTTCAAGCAGGCTCAATAGATTTCTCCTCCTTCATGGTTCGGGTCAAGGATATCTCTCATGCCATCCCCAAGGATGCTGAAAATCACTACTACGAAGGTTATGGCAAGCCCCGGAAAAATCGTCTGATAAGGAGCTGTTCTCATAAATTCTTTTCCTGCGGAAAGCATCGCTCCCCATTCAGGAACATCAGCAGGAAGCCCTATCCCCAGAAAACTCAGTGTGGCAATGGAGAGAATCACATGTCCGATATCGATTGTGGCAAGTACAATTATAGGGGCAATAGCGTTGGGTACTATATGCCTGCGGATGATATAGAAATCATCTGCCCCGCTTGTAACCGCAGAAAGTACAAACTCCTGCTTTTTAATGGAAAGAACCTGTCCTCTCATTACTCTTGCATATTTTGCCCACTGGACAATAGAGAGAGCAAGCATCAGGTTGAATACTCCTCTGCCAAGCACTCCCATTATGGCGAGGGCAAAAATAACTCCCGGAAAGGACAGAAAGACATCTATAACCCTTGAGATCCCTTCATCCACAATTCCTCCATAGTATCCTGCTGCACATCCCAGGGCAGTTCCTGTAATCAAAGAAATAAGCACAACTCCGAAGGCAATTGAGATAGAAGTCCTGGCACCTATCAGGATCCTGCTCAACAGGTCTCTTCCAAGGTAATCTGTACCCAAAAGGTGATCTTCGGAGGGGCTAAGGTTCTTGTTCCTGAGTTCGTTTGCGTTTGGGTCATAAGGGGAGATAAATGGGGCAAACAGTGCAAGTCCGGTAAAAAGCAAAAGTGCAACCAGGGCAAAAAGCATATCTTTTCTTTGAAAGACTCTTTTTGAAAATTCACTTCTGTAGACTTCTGTTATCAATACATCTTCTTTTTTCAACTTCTTAGCAAATGCATTGTCCATTGTATCAACCATACCTTATCCGAGGGTCAAGATGTGTGTAGAGTATGTCCACAATGAAATTCACAAGGAGGAACATGGTAACTATAGCAAGTACACATCCCTGAACCATTGGCAAATCCCTGGCCGAAATCGAGTCCACAAGCAGGCTTCCTATCCCTGGCCAGGCAAAGATCTTTTCAATCACAACTGCTCCTCCAAGCAGGCTTCCCATTTGAAAACCAATTACTGTGATAACGGGGAGCATGGCGTTTTTTAAGGCGTGTCTGCTGATTATTTTCCATACAGGAAGCCCTTTGGCTTTTGCAAACCTTATGTATTCCTGCCCAAGAGTTTCAAGCATGCTTGTCCTTGTAACCCTCATAACAGCAGCAACAGAGTGGAGAGAAAGGGCTGCTGCTGGTAAAAGCAGGTTTTCCAGATTCCCGTAACCTGATACCTGGACAAGTTTTAGTTTTAGGGAGAATATTATGATAAGAAGCAGGGCTACCCAGAATCCTGGCATCGAAACTCCAAAAAGCGTTACAATCCTTAGTATATGGTCTGAAATCCTGTTTTCCTGAAGAGCTGAATAGATTCCCAGGCTTACTCCTGCAAGTGTTGCAATGGCCATACTTGCCCCTGCAAGCTGGATCGTTGCTGGCAGGCGCAGAGTCAGGAGGTAAAGGACCGGTTTATTATATATATAGGAAGTTCCGATGTCCCCTCTCAATACGGCTTCTTTTACCCACCAGTAAAACTGCAGGTAAAGAGGGTCGTCCAGGTTGTACCTGCTTGAGATCTGGCTGAGCTGCTCTTCGGTTGCACTTTCCTCAAGACCAATAAGGGTGTGCTTGAGAATTAACTCAGCTGTGCCTCCTGGAATTACATTCATAAGAAAAAAAGTCAGGGCGCAGACCGCAAAAACCGTAAATGCCATAAACCCTGCCCTTTTTATTAAATATTTCATACTTCCTCCTAAAACGGACAGAAGGCAAGAATACCCGTCTTTCCGTGTTATTTCAAGCGAGGGGAGGGTATAGATCTAAAATCTACACCCATTCGAGCATCCCTTTTTTATTTTTCTATATACATCCCTTCATTTATACGGTAATCATGGGCAGTCGGGTCAAACACATATCCTTTTACGTAGTCTTTCTTTACAATTGCACAGCCGTAGTAAGCCACTATGATCATTGGCTGTTCTTCGTTTACAATGGCTTCGACCTCATTGAACTTTTTATAGCGCTCTTCCAGGTCCGTGATTTTTCTGGCTTCCGTTATCAGGGTATCTACTTTCTGATTAGAATATCCAGGTCCATTATCAGTGCCATTTGTCATGTACCAGTTCGTTAGAATATATTCGGGGTCTGGAACCATTGCAATGTTATAAGCGGCAAGGTAGAGATCCCAGTCACCTTTTTCTTTTCGGTCATAAATTGACCCCATTTCCATTACTTCTATCTCTACGTCTATGCCTGCCTCCTTCAATTGGGCAGCCATAGCTTCAGCCATTGGAGGAAGGCCCGGCCTTGTGGAATATGTCATCATGTTGAGCTTGAGGGATTTTCCGTCTTTGTCCCTTATCCCGTCCCCATCAGTGTCTACCCAGCCTGCAGCTGTCAGGAGTTCGCCAGCTTTCTCAAGGTCCCTTGTATAAGGGCTCAGGCTCTTATTTGCCCAGACCATCGTGGGCAGGAAAGGACCAGCAGCAGCTTCTCCTACATTGTAGAGTACATGTTCTGCGATTGCGTGCCTGTCTATGGCATAAGACATGGCCTGTCTTACTCTGATATCTTCAAGAGGCTCATGTTTCAGGTTGATATCGAGTTTGTAAACCCTCGGTGTTTTGTATTTTTCTACTGTAATGCCGTCTATCGCATCAATTCGGTCTGTTTCACTGTAGGGCACATCAACGGTAAAGTCAACTTCTCCATTTTCTATTGCCATTGCTCTTGTGTTTGGGTCAGGTATCCCTTTAAGAATCATCTTATCAAGCCCGACTTTTCCTCCCCACCAGTTTTCATTCTTAACAACTGTCAGAATTCTGGTCTGTTCGTCAAAGGATTCAAATTTATACGGACCTGTTCCAATGGGTTTTATGAACTCCCCTGATTCGTCAAAAGAAGAGGGGCTTATTATGGCTGTATCGGGGTAATGGAGAATTCCAGGCAGAATGGGATTGATTTCCTTGGTTTTTATTTTGAGGGTATGGTCATCGACTGCCTCGATAGTGTCTACCTTGAGCATGGAGGCGATTTTCGTGTTTGCTTTAATGACGTTTTCCAGGGTGAACTTTACTTCTTCTGCGGTCATCTCGCTTCCGTCATGGAAGGTAACATTCTCTCTTAGTTTAAATTCCCAGGTATTTTCATCAAGCTGCTTCCAGGAGGTTGCAAGCCCGGGTTTAAGGGAGAAATCTTCATCTGCACCAACGAGAGTTTCGGTTACTGCAGCTTTCTCACAGATAAGCGTTCCACCGTCTCCGTTTATAGTATTGATCGAGTCTATTTCCCACATTTCACCAAGTACAAGTGTATTATCTTCAGAGTCTCCTTTTTGTTGGGAGACTGCATCAGATCCTGAGGCTACTTCCATCCCGGAAACAGCTTCTTTTGCGTTTTTTTCTTCTGTACTGCTGCACCCGGAAGTTATCAGGATGGCGCAGGTCAGCAGAATAATTAACAATATAAAGAAAGGGGAGTTTTTATTTTTCATTTCGGAACCTCCGTCTGTTTTTAATGTATTTTATTTCCGGCCGCAGATGAGGTAGTACTGATAACTGCGTACAATCCGTTCACCTAACGGCATTTTCTCTTTCTGGGCTATTCTTACCTCTTTCAGGTCAAAAACCTGGATCTTTTCAAAACCTTCACTCAACAGGTACTCCTTTACTTTTTCAAGCGGAGCCCCTCCTGAATGCGGAAGCTGGGCTTTGAGTTCATCGGAATATCCGGCGTGTCCTTTTCTGGGATCTTTTTTCTCAAGGAGCAGGGTTAAAAGAGCACCTGCACTTCTGCGGACTCTGGACTCCAGGGTTCCGCTGTCCCACACCCCATCGATAATCACAACCTTCCCATTTTTCCGCAGAACCCTCTTCCAGTTCTCTACGGCCGTTTTTGGATTAGGAAGGGTCCAGAGTAGATGGCGGCTGAACACAATATCAAAAGAAGACGTATCATAAGGGGGATTTTCTGCATCTCCTTCCCCAAAGGTTATGTCAGCTCCACTGGCTTCAGCTTTTGTTTTTGCTGCTTTCAGCATTTGTCTGGAAATGTCAATTCCAGTAACCTTATGCCCCATTTCAGCAAACAGTAAGCTTAATTCTCCTGTCCCACAGCCGACATCAAGAATTTTCAAACCCCTTTTCGGAAAAATCTCCTGAAAAGCACGTTTCCAGGCATCTCTTTCTTTTTGGCTCTGGATCCCGTGTCCTGGATGGGTATCAAAAGTCTCGGATGCAAGGTCCCATTTATGGGCTACCATCTCTTTGATCTGGATTTCTGAAGAAGACATTCACCAGTACTTGTTAATCCTCTAATTAATATTTTTCTATTTTGTAATACAAATTCTAATTAATGTCCTCATTTGTATTATTTAATTTCTGTATACTTATCCTGATGTCCACAAAAAAGATACGAACATTTGCATATGTATTACTAAAAACCTCCTTAAAAATAGCTTTTTTATCTCTCAAGTCAGTTTCAGGAATCCAGACGACTCAATGCTAACCGAAGAGAGAAATTGGATGGGTAAAATGGTACCAGACTTTTTCCTGTACAACTGGTTTGTTTTTTCAACTGGTCATAACCGATCTGTTACATCCGGGTCCGGGCGCATAATAGAAATACCTGAAGATTTCAGGCAGGCTGCCCGGAACACTACATATTTTTGTTTCCAGGGAAAATTAGCCTTTTATAAAAAAGTTATCACTATTGTCCTATTTTTAAAGAAAAATCTCTTTTTGATCGATAATTTTATAAAATACCTGTTTATATATTTTGAGCGCGAAAGCCCTGTCTTCCGTTTTTATAGATATGTTGAGCTTTACATATCTGGATGCTGTAGGGTTCTGGCTGGCTTTTTTTCTGTGCCCGCCAATTGCGAGAGGATCTGCCCCCTGTATTGAAATCTCGCCCTGAATTATATCATAAATTAATAAGTTCCTGTAAAAAAGTTACCTATAAATACAGTGTATCCTTCTGCAATATGTTGGAATTTACATAATATAATTCCTTCAGATATGCTGGATGTATTAAATTTACCCTGTCTGTACTCAACATCATTCGCGTTATGTTTATTTAAACATAACGGTAAATTCCAAGGTGGTATACACATTGCATAAAAATTCAGATCAAGAGAAACACAATATGGAGGCGATCCTGAAACAGGTAAAGGACCCTGAGCTGCTTTCACAGATTGAAAAGGTCGTCCCCTTCCATGGCTTCCTCACCTCAGGTGCATTAATCGGCATCCAGATGCTCAATATTGCAAGACGGGAGCTCGATGTCCGGGACGGGGAACGCATATACGTAACCTGCGAAACGAAAAGCTGCATGCCTGACCCTTTCCAGATCCTTGCCGGAGCTACCATAGGGAACAACGGTTTGAAGATCAATAACTTTGGGAAAATGGCGGTCACGGTAAACAAACAGGCACCTGAAGGAGCGAACAGCACAAAAGGTGTCAGGATCTACCTTAACCCAGAGAAGACAAAGGACTATCCCAAACTCCATGCCTGGTATCTGAATCTAAACACTGAAAAGATTCCCCATGAAGAGGTTGTGCCCATCCTGCTAACGGCAGGGGAAAAGGTGTATTCCTGGAAACCTGTGGACCTGGAAGTTCCGGTCAGGAAGAAAAAGCGGATACAGTGCTGCAAAAAATGCGGTGAAATGTTCATTCAACATGACAATGAGCTGCTGTGCGGCGGATGCACAGAATAACGTTGAGAGGTAAATAAAATGCAAGATGAGATGCGATTGTCAGTCTTTTCTGAAAAAAAAGACCGACAGCTGGTCTATCGGCCTGAGAAATGCATTGGCTGCGGGACCTGTGTACAGGCATGCCCCAAGGGCACCCTTTCTGTGGGAGCCGTGGGAGCTGTAACTAGAGGGCTCCTTGATGCTGATTTGCTGGAAATGACAAAGAGCGAAGACTGCCTTGTCTGCGGGATCTGCGCAAAAGTTTGCCCCACAGGTGCTCTTGAATTGAGGCAGGAAGGAAAACCCCTCACAGACATGTCCTATATCTCAAAGGCCATGATACCTACATCAGTGAATGAAAGCTGCGTTCACTGCGGGCTCTGTGAAGATATCTGCCCTCAGGGCTGTATTGAGGTAACCAGGGATATTTCAACGGACGGAAAACTGAAGCTGGTCGGAAAGACCCATATTGATACAGAATGCTGCGTCCACTGCGGATGGTGTGCTGCAGTATGCCCTGTAAACGCTATTTCCGTGGAAAAGCCCTTTGAAGGGCGCTGGTCCAGGGATGAGAACGTTTGCCAGACCTGCCACACCTGTATTGATGTCTGTCCTGCAAATGCTATTTTCAATAAAAAGGCAAAATCCGGGGAACGGATTGAAAAGATAACACATCGGCCAGATGCCTGCATTTACTGCGGAGCCTGTGCGGTTGCCTGTCCAGTGGACGCCATCGATGTCCGAAAAACCGCTATTCTGCCGGAAATGGAGAAAAAGGGTCCCCTCGAGAAAAAGCTGCTTGAAGCCCCTGTTCCTGCTGCTGCGCTTCGCACCAGCCTGGAAACTGATGATGCTGCCTGCTTGGGCTGCGGAAACTGTGTGATTGTCTGCCCGGTAAATGCTCTTGAGAACCGTGAACTTGCTGCAGGGCACCTGAATAACATGGATGAAAAAGCTATCCTTGGGGTTAAGAACGGAAAAATTTCTGTCGTAAACCAGGAACGCTGCGGAGGAGATGGTACCTGCGCTCTTATCTGCCCTGTTAATGCGATCAGGCTTGTGAAAAAAGAGGTGGAATAAATGGCAGGAACAATTGCAATCAAGAACGGATATGTCTTTGATGCTCTCAATGAAATAAATGGGGAAATTATGGACGTCTTCGTCAGGGACGGAAAAGTCGTAAAAGAGCTTTCTGCGGCAGAAATGAAAGAGGCAAAGGTCATTGATGCCTCAGGCATGACGGTAATGCCCGGTGGGGTTGATTCCCACTCTCACGTTGCAGGTGCAAAGGTCAATGCAGGAAGGTCGATGCGTCCCGAAGACCATTATAAATCCAACCTCCAGAAGACCTCAATCACTCATTCAGGTTCAGGTTACACCGTTCCCTCAGTCTACAAGCAGGGATACGATTACACAGCAATGGGCTATACAACAGTATTTGAAGCCGCGATCCCTCCTCTTGAAGCCCGCCACACCCATGAAGAGATGCGGGCAACTCCGCTCCTTGATATGGGAGGGTACCTGATTCTTGGAAACAACTTCTTTTTGATGCGCTATCTCCGGGATGGAGACATAGAGAAGGCCGCGGCTTATGTTGCCTGGATGATGAAAACTCACAAGTCCTATGGAATCAAATGTGTTAACCCTGCAGGAGTCGAAAACTGGGGCTGGGGTAAAAACATACACTCTCTTGATGAAGCGAATATCCATTTCGAAATTACTCCAAGAGAGACTATAAAAGGGCTTAGCGAGGTCAACGAACTCCTCGGCATGCCTGTACCTCTTCACCTGCATGCAAATAACCTGGGGCATCCAGGCTGCTATGAAATTACTAAAGATTCCCTCCAAATTCTCGACGGCATAAAGCCCAGGCAGAACATGGATGTAGAATGGGCTGAAACCAAAATGGACCCTGCAAGGGACCGTTCCGTATATCTTGCTCACATGATGTTCAACAGTTTTGCAGGCACTACCTGGGGAGACTGTGAATCCGGAGTAAAAGATATTGCAGGATACATCAACAACAAAGACCATGTAGTAATTGACAGTGGTTGCACGCCCTTCGGTGAAGCCACAGTTATGACTGGAGATGGGCCTGCCATCCAGGACATGTACAAGCTTACAGGAAACAAGTGGTCGAATACTGACGTTGAGATGGAGGGTGGATCAGGTGTTATCCCCTTTACCTACCTCAAGTCCAACCCGGTACACAGTTTGCAGTGGGCAATGGGGCTTGAATGTCTCCTGCTTATCAATGACCCATGGAAGACCATCATGACTACCGACAGTCCGAACGGTGGGCCGTTTACGAAATATCCGGAGGTTATGACCTGGATCATGTCCGAGGCTTTCAGGAAGCAGACTTTCAGTGAATGTCACAAGTGGGCAAATGATAGGAGTGAACTCGGAGGCATAAACCGGGAACTTTCCCTCTATGACCTTGCGATCCTGACCAGAGCTAACCCTGCCCGGACAATAGGCATGGCGCACAGGAAAGGTTCTCTTGGTGTGGGAGCTGATGGAGACGTTACTGTTTACGATATTAACCCACAGCAGCTTGATTCAAACAACTATGAGGCTCTCCTCCGTGCCTTCAGGAAGGCGGAATACACCGTGAAGGGAGGAGAAGTTGTGGCTGTTAAGGGAGAGATCGTTTCCGTTCCAGAAAAGCGGACTTACTACTCCGATGTGCATGTGGAAGGCGAGAAAGAAAAAGAGATGCTGGCTGACGTAAAGGAGTGGTTCAGGTACTACACTCTGGGCTTTGCAAACTACCCAACTCCAGAGAAATATCTTGCAAACCCGACTCCCATACAGGTTAACGGTGAGAGGTGAAGTTATGACAGAGGGAGTACTTATTCATAAAAAAACCGATGCCGGCAAAGGCGCCGGAGAAATGGAAGAAGTAACGCTTATTCCTAGACAAGAGATTGACATTAAACTGGAAGCAGATGTTATAACTCCTGATTCCTTTGCAGGCAAAAGTGCAGAAGAAATCGGAAAGCTGTCCATCTGGCAGGGCCCAAAGACCTATCCTATTTCCGATTTCTTTGAAGTGGAAGGCAATGGAGGCAATTCTGCATCTGAGACTCTGATCCGCATAAAAGGAGACGCAATGAGGATCAAAAGGATCGGAGAATGCATGAGTGCTGGAAAAATTGAAATCGAGGGCTCCGCAGGCATGCATGTAGGATCCGGGATGAAAGGAGGCGAGATCGTCGTTTACGGAGATGCTGATTCCTGGGCAGGCATGGAAATGCTTGGCGGGCTCCTGCACATCAAAGGCAATGCTGGCGACCATGTTGGCTGTGCTTACAGAGGTAAATGGCACGGCATGAAAGGCGGCCGTATTGTGATCGAAGGCTCGGCCAGGCATCAGCTCGGAGGCGGCATGGACGGCGGAGAAATTCTGGTGGAAGGCAATGTTGAAAGCTTCTGCGGAATTCGCCAGAACGGCGGGCTCATCGTTGTAAATGGAGGAGCTCTACGCGGAGTAGGTGCAGAAATGGCAGGCGGAACCATAGTTATCGGAGGCAAAATAGAGCGCTTCTCCCCAGGTTTCGAATACGTGTCCATGGAAAATAAGGTAACTTCGGGTGAAGTTGAGTTAATAGGCGAGTTCAAGAAGTTCACAGGGGACTATGCGATCAGCAAGAGGGCAAAAGGAGCTCTTTACGTGGCTGTAGGCGCAAACCCGGAGCTCTGAGGTGAGAAGCATGGAAGTAATACTTATTTCCGGAAGTACGATTGATGAAGGCAGGCTTGCTAAAGGCGGGGACAAGTTCACGGACGATTACACTCAGGAATGTGCGTCCTGCTGGATTTCTCCTGTGGATTTCGTGTCCCTCTGCTCCCCAGAGAAAGTAAAAGTAACAAGCAGAAACGGAAAACATTCGATCGTTGTTTATGCAAAATGCACGGATTCGGTCCAGCCTGGGCAGGTCTTCATGCCAAGGGCTATCTGGGCGAATGTTATCGTCGACCCTGATACCCTTTCTACGGGTTCTCCTCTCTATAAGGGCGCACCCGTAAATGTTGAGCCGTCAGAAGAAGAGGTTCTCAGCGCTGAAGATGTAGTGCTGAAAGTGTATATGGGAGGGCAGTGAGTATGATTTACAAAAACATAGTCTGTCCGGTCTGCGGTGCATCCTGTGATGATATCCAGGTTGAGTTCGGGGATGGGAAGATTGAGGCCAGAAATGCATGTAAAATGGGAAACGCCAAGTTTAAGGAGGTAGTAAGTTCCCACAGGCTCAGGCAGCCCCTTATAAAGACTGGAGGAAAACTGTCCCCTGCAGCCTGGGACGAAGCCCTTGAAAGAGCTGCCGATATTCTTGTTTCGGCAAAGCGCCCCCTTCTCTTTATGGGCAGCGAAACCTCCTGCGAAGCTCACGAAGTGGGGCTTAAGATCGGAGAATACCTCGGTGCTATCGTTGACTCAAACGCTACCATCTGTCACGGGCCGACAGCAATGGGAATTCAGGAATCCGGAAAAGTCGGTGCAACCGAAGGGCAGAAGAAAAACAGGGCCGACCTTTTAGTTTACTGGGGAACCAATCCTCTTGAATCCATGCCAAGACAGATGTCAAGATATGCGGTTTTCCCAAGAGGTTACTGGACCAAGCGCGGACGTTTTGACAGAACAGTTATCACGGTAGACCCGAGAAAAACTCCAACCGCTGAAGCTTCCGACCTGCACGTGCAGCTCAAACCCGGCTCGGATTATGAATTGATCAGTGCACTTATGACCCTGCTTCACGGAAAAACTCCCCACCCATCGGTGGAAGAGATTACAGGAGTTCCTATCCCTGTTATGGAAGAGATGCTTGACATGATGAAGAACTGCAACTTCGGTGCCATCTCAGTGGGTCTCGGGCTTTCCTCATCAATAGGAAAGCACAGGAACGCCGAAATTGCCATGAACTTCGTAAAGGAGCTGAACAATTATGCCAAGTTCACCCTTGGAGCTCTCCGTGGCCACTGCAACGTGGCAGGCTTTAACCAGGTCGCTTCCTACATGTACGGCTACCCCTTCGGGCTTGACTTCATGCGCGGGCACCCGCGTTACAACCCCGGAGAATTCACAACCGTGGACTTGCTGAGGGAAAAGGACGTAGATGCAGCCCTTGTGATGTGCGCTGATCTTGTCTGCCACATCCCTGCGGACTGTGCTTCCTACCTTGCCGAAATTCCAATGGTCTGCCTTGACATTGCTCCCTGCCCGAGCACAGCTGCTTCGGATGTTGTTCTTCCGGGAGTCATTGACGCAATGGAATGTGATGGGACATTCTACAGGCTCGATGACGTGGCAGTTCATTTCGAGCCTTTCACAACCTCGCCCTTCGAATTTACGAAGAGCAATGAAGACACCCTGAAGCAGCTTTTTGAGAAGATTAAAGCAAGGAAGTAACTCTTTTACATGTTTCTTCCTTTCTGCATCAGGTAAGAAAAAGCAATTAAGTGAGGGGGCAAATTCCCCCTTCTATTTTTTGAAAAGGGAATGCATGGCATTTCATACATTCCAATATTATTTTTTAACAGTACTGGTTCTTATAAACTCAACTTTCTCCCCGCAGTACTGGTGCAGCTTTTTTGTTACTCCTGCCTTGCTGACAACCGTAAGCATTGTTCGGGGTTCAATAATTCGGGTTTCCTATTGTTCAGCAATGCTTCTGATAGAGAACAGAGCGGGGCAGAGAGGAGATCATCGGCCGAGCAGGACAATTTCCCTTACTTCGTCTTTTCCACAAAGACCCTTTTTTCCTCTTTCACTCCCTTCCTCTTTTCATTACTTTATGTATATTTTTCTTTCAATATCATGTGGTTATTATAACTGCGAACGTAGTTGAAGTTTAAGCAATTCTTTAATATGTATATGTGCATTTATTACTTGTTAGAATTGGTTGATTGCCAGTTAACAAATCGTTGAAAACGGAGTATGTGAAAAATGACACAGGAAAACAAAAACGATAAATCTTATTATGTTATCATTGCGCTATCAATTGTTCTGGTGCTGATGTCAGCAACGATATACGCCATTTCACAGAGTGGGTCGGAAAAGGATGCCGAAAATACTATTTCCATGAATGGGTACGCTGAACAGAAAGTTGTCCCTGACACAGCAACATTGAACATAGGTGTTGTAGTTCAGTCTGCAACTGCAAAGGAAGCGTCCGATGAAAATGCAGCCCTTATGAGTGCTGTAATGGCAGAACTCAAAGCAATGGGGTTGCAGGATAAGGAAATAAAGACATCTTATGTTTCCGTATCGCCGGTATACGACTATGACAAGGCACAAACAATCACAGGTTACTCTGCATCCAACAGTGTGCGGATCACAACCACGAAGCTCGACAAACTGAGTGAGATCATTGACAGGTCCACAGCCGCAGGAGCTAATGATATTGGAAGCATTTCCTTCTCAGTATCTGATGACATGCAAAAGCAGCTTCGTGAAAACCTGATGAATGAGGCAGTAGCTGATGCATCATCCAAAGCCACTACGCTTGCTAAGAGCCTGGGGGTTGAGGTAACTGGCGTGCAGACATCATCTGTAAGTGAGAACAGTGGTTCCAGAGTATATTACGAATACGATATGGCAACAGAAGCAAAGAGTGCAGGGGCAGCTTCCACTCCTATTCAGCCAGGAGAGTCTACCGTTTCAATGTCAGTACAGGTTACATACTACATTGAATAAAAAATTTTGACTAAGTATTAACACTGAAATATACAAATGATCAGGAGTTGCAGATGACGAATGTTATTTGCAACTTCTCAGGTCAATGTGTCCCGAGTTTCGCTTCCCGAGTTTCGCTTCGGGAGCACGAGGTCCTTTTCGCTGCGCTCAAGAGGACTTATTTTTCTTTTTATTCGCGTTTTCTGAGTGCAATCTTCTCTCCACAGTACTGACGCGTCTTTCCTGGCAGCGTCGCAGTCGAAGTAAGCAGAAATAAGAATATTTTTTAAAAATTCTCGTTTTAAGTGAATAAGTATAAAATTAGAAAATTTAAAAAGTATTTTATGCTCTTCCAGCATCTCATTTAAGGAACTTGCGCAGTTGATTTCTGAGGCGAATAGTGTAAAACGTTAAACTGCCTAAATATATCATTTTTACACAAACGCACAGACGCTTGATTTTTAGATTTATTTAAAGCAATAGTAGGAGTTAGAACTCTAAAATAACTATTAAGGTCTGATTTAAATGTTCAAAATAAGGAATATTGGCAAACGGCTGCTGCTTATTGTTTATGTTTCTATCCTTTTATGTGGTTTTGCAAGTGCCGATGATAGCAAATTGAATGATTCCGAATCTACTGAAATCTCTGATTCCATAACGGAATTTGCAAATGATCCCTCTTTCATCGCATACAGGGGAACCATACCGGAAACAATTGATCGGGAATGGGAAAATTCAATTGCAGATTGCTGGCTAAATCTTAACAAAATAGGGCCTTCCTATTCCGAATTTGACAAGTCTATTAAAAGCGTTGCTGCCAGTGATGTAATAATTATTGAACTGGGTTCTACCTATAAAGGAGAAATAGATAACTCCAGAATTGACGCTATGTATCAGAAAATAGAGAATTACTGCGAAGAGCAAGAAGGAATAAGTGATATTCCTGTGGTTTTTATGTGGGCACAGGACGAGGAAGATCTTCCGTTACCTGACTATGGGCCTCAGATTTTTGAAGAAGTTAAAAATGAGCCCGGATTCATAGCTACTCGGGGAATAATGCCTGTTATTACAGATCCCAGTGAAAAAGTTGAATGGACAGAGACAGCAGGGAAGTGTATTCACAGCTTCAGTGGTGATCTTCGGCCCTACATGAAATCATCTGGTGGACAATTGACTGGATTTGGCCATAATTATAGGGGATATATTTTTGTATGTTTTGATCCAGAATCTCTAGAAAGTGTTAATGATTCTATAATTGATGAAATATATCTAATAATTGAGGAACATTCTGAACAAAAAGGTGTAAATGATGTACCGGTAGTTTTTGAGTGGAGAGTAGAGCCAATTGAAGATATAGCAGTAGTTGATGGGCCATATCCTGATGAAGCTGATGATTTATCAGGTAATGAAGAAGAGATCACTGGTAATGAGACAACCAATCAAATGCCTGGTTTCACTTTTACAATGTTAGTTCTGTGCTTATTGTTTTCAGTTAAATCAAGAAAATAAAACTTGTATCTTAAGCAGGTTCCTCAAAAACGACTTTTTTAAGAGTTATTGTCCTGGCGCTGATCAAATCTCACAGCCGGAGTTCTAAATTATGATAAGTGAAAGTACAAAGAACTTGCATATCGCAATATTTGCTTCCCACACAGGAACAAATATGCAAGCGATCATTGATGCTTGCAGAAGAGGGGATTTGAATGTGGAAGTATGTGCTGTTATAAGCAATAACTCAGATTCGCAAGCGTTGGAGAAGGCGAAAATTGCAGGAGTTCCTGAATATCATCTAAGTAATAAAACACATCCAGAAGACGATGAATTAGATGAAGCAATATGTAAAGTACTGGCTGAAAGCGGTGCAGACATAATCGCCCTTGCAGGGTACATGAAAAAGCTGGGACCTAAGGTTTTGAAACAGTACAGAGGACGTATACTCAACATTCACCCTTCACTCTTGCCTAAATACGGCGGCAAAGGAATGTATGGAGCCCATGTCCACAGAGCGGTTATTGACGCCGGAGAGAAAACAACAGGAGTTACAATTCATCTTGTAGAAGAGGAATATGATACAGGAAAGATAATTCGGCAATGTGAAATTGGGGTTCTGGAGGGTGATACGGTAGATACCCTCTCAAAAAGGGTACTCAAAAGAGAAAACACCTTCTATGTTGAGACCCTGAAACTAATAAGTGAAGGTGTAATCGAACTGTAATAGTATAGATGGCAATGATAAGTGATTAATTTAGTCATTGTTTCTGTGTATTGATTGTCAAGTGCTCGTAATGCAATACAGGATCAATGGCTATTACTCCATAGGTATTGCTCTTCCAGTTTCTTTCAAGCAGACTTATTTTCTTCTTGTTCTTTTCTTCTGAAAGCTACCTTCTCCCCGCACCACTTATGTAACTTTTTCGTTCCCCCTGCTTCACTGACCACCGTAAGCATTGTCAAGGGATCAATAATTCGGGTCCCCATTATTGCAGTAATACCTCTACTAAAGAACGGTGCCGGATAAAGAGGCGCGCTTGGACCCAGCAGGACAACTTCCCTTGCTGCCCCCCGGAGGGATAGAAGTTCATCAAAAGTCCGGTTGGCGAGGGTGCTTGCACTGAGGATTATCACATCCGATGAAGGGAGTATTTCTCTGGCTTTTTCCGAAGGCAGGGTCCTTGTTTTAGGATCATCGATTTCACGCTTTTCAAGGACTGTAAGCTTATCGGTTATTTTCAGTATTCTCGGGACTAAAGGGCCAAAGTAACCTACCATTGCAACCTTGTCTTCAGGTTTTATGAGGTCAAGAATATCTGTGTTTGAAACAGGAAAGTTTTCGGGCTTAAGGTCACAGAGCATTTGGGAAAGAGCGTTTGCAGTTGCAACTCCAACTGCAGCTTCAAGCGGATTTTCTGACAAGACAAGTTCAAGAAGTTTATCCGCAGTTTTTCCTTTCAGGGTATCTGCAAAACCGAGGGCAGGACAGCCTGAAAACTCATAGAGGGGGGTGCAGGCAACCCCTCCGCAGCTTTCTGAAAGCAGGACTCCGGTATAAGCAAGCCCTATCCTGACTTCCTTTACCTCGATTTCTTTAAGGGCAGGGCCAAAGTCTTTTTTGAGCGCACTTACAAGGGTGGGGAGGATTCCTTTTTCTTCTTTTTTCCCGATTTCCTGTAAATTTTTGCTTTCTGGCATGAGTCCACCTTTTATTTTATTATCTTACAGCCTTTCGATTTTCGTTGTAAAGTCAAGGGGATTTGCATAATAGGGAGCGCTTATGACAATAATATCGACAAGAGATGCGTATTCAGGGATTCTTTTTCCCTCAATTCCTCCCACGGCAAGTTCAAGCTTCGGATTGAGTTTCTTTAGTTCGGGTCCCAGTTCTCGCAGTTCTTCCGGGGAAAGGTGGTCAAGGAGCATAATATCCGACATTTCTACATATTTGAAAGCTTCTTCCCTCGTCCTGGGCTCTATTTCTATCTTTTTCAATGATCTGAGTTTTCCCAGTTCTCCGGCAACTTTCAGGTGGTTCTGGCTGAGCTGGATGGAATCGCTCAGGGAGTTCCTGTGAATGTCCCCTCCGCCTGCCCGGACGGCTTTAAGCTCAAACACGCGGGCTCCGGGATGGGTCTTTCGGCTTGTTGCAATGATAAGGTCAGGATTTTCCTTTCGGCCTGCGCTGACCATAGAAGCGGTTTTTGTTGCAATGGCGCACATGAGGGTGAGGAAAGTCTGGGAAACTCTCCAGAACCTGAAAAGGAGTTTGAGGTCTCCCTCGGCTTCAATAATTGCATCTCCAGGTTTGAAAGGCTGACCATCTTTGAGGTAATTCAGGTTTTTCAGACCTTTTCTTTCATAATATTCCGATAGGTCGCCGGCACAGGCACAGATCCCGTTTTCTCTCGAAATAATCCTCATTTTTCCCCTGCCTTCAATCCTTAGCAGTTCTGCGCTTTCATCCTGATAGGGACAGTCTTCGTGAAAGTAAAACTCAAAAAGGTCTATCATGTTTTGCCTCAAAAATTCCCTTTATAAATTCCTTATTTTTATGTTTCTATTATTCTTTGATGCCGTTTTTCGGATCAGTTTCTTTGCTTCTGGCCCGTGTCCTCTTTATTTCTAATTTTCCGCGCACCTGTATAGGATTTGTATGATATGTTTCAACATACATAACGGTTAATAAAGCTTTTTATAAAAATAGTAAACATAAATATTATTATAGAGTATTATAATGCGCAGGCTGCACTTCAATCCTCAATTTTCAAAAAATAAATAAAGGTGTTTTCTTATCTATTTAAAGTTCCAGAATTCTCTTTCTATATCTCTCGAGTTCTTCTGCCCCTTTTTCCTGTTTCATGGCACTGGCCTCGTAAACTATGAAAGAGGGCAGCACTTTCATCCCCATGAACTCAAAGATGCAGTGGGTTACAGATTCCATATGTTTATGAATGTCTCCATGTACTCCCCCTTCAGAGTACGCTTCTTTCGGAGAGCCGGTAGTAAAGGCAAGCATTGCTGATTTTCCTTTGAAGAGCCCGGTTTCGTAGGCACTGTTGGTAACGGGATTAAAACCAAACCCCGGAGCCAGGACACGGTCAATCCAGCCTTTCATAATTGCAGGCATGGCTGTAAAGTAAATAGGGAACTGGAAAATCAGGATGTCAGCCCATTTTACTTTTTCCATCTCCTGTTTTATATCGGGTGAAAAAGCCCCCGTTTTTGAGGCTTTGATAGCTTCGAGAAAAGGATTAAAGAAATCAGAATTTTTTCTATCAGGAAAGTCCGAAGCTTTCAAAACAGGGTTAAATTCCATTGCGTAAAGGTCGGAGAGCTTTAATTCGTGCCCTTTTTCTTTAAGGGTAGCAAGAGCTGTATCTTTCATGGCAGCGTTAAAGGACTTCGGCTCAGGATGTGCAAAGACATAAAGCACTTTCATTTCATTCCCCCTTATTCCATGAAATTCGTTTCCCTGAATAAATAATTAAGGCTGCCTCTCTCGTTAAGTTATTGATGGAGCTTTTTCAAAAGCCATGCCATGTTCTGTCCCAGAGTCTGCATTGTCCGGATTCCCTCCTCATCTTCTTCGACGTCCCCTTCAGCAAGCCCTATCCCTATGTTCCAGTAACTGGACCCTGGAATAATCATCTGGGAAATTGTGAAGAAATGGTTAATAGAATCAAAAACGTGGATTGATCCGGCTCTCCTTTCCGCAACAACGGCTGCTCCAACTTTGTACCTGAACATTTCGTTATTGACTTTCGCAACAAAACCTGCTCTATCTATAAGAGCTTTGAGCTCAGGCGTCAGGTCTGCAAAATATGTAGGCGACGCAAGGATTATACCGTCGGCTTCAAGCATTTTTTCAATACATTCGTTGACGATGTCTTTGTCGATTACACACCTTTGGTCCATGTTTTCAAAACATTTTGCACAGG
>CAYSWX010000007.1:137253-139906 GCA_964434965.1 uncultured Methanosarcinales archaeon | reverse complement strand
CTGCATTTTTTCCATGTTGTTATCTTGTCTGCTTGAGCAAGCGAAGTTTTTTAACCCTTACAATTTCAGCTTATTGAGCTGTTATTCTCTAAAAAGGTTAACTGTCATATGGAATTTCAAAAACAGTTTTATGTTTATTCTCCGCGCAGCTCAAGCCCTGCCTTAACCCCTCTCATTACGGCTTCGGTAATCTTTTTTCCGAACTCCGTACTTGAACCCGCATAGGGAATTTCCTGATTTTTATCATTTTCCGAGGCTGGCTCTGAGTCTATTTCGTAGGCAACAATCACAGCATCCGTATTCGTGCCCAGGAAAGTGTATCCTTTTTCAAGAAGCGCAAGCCCTTTAGCTTCGGTGGCTGTGATGATCGCGCCGAGGAGAGCTGTTTCGGATAGTCTTGTTTTTGAGACTAAAATTATATTTATGGTCCCGATTTTTGCCCTGAATTCCGAGCCGTTACTGACGCCAGCGGTTATGAAAGCTGTCAGATAGCCGTCTTCAATGACCTGGAGATATTCCATTTTGACAGCTGTAAGGAGGCCGAAATTGGCTGCTTCAAGGCCCAGCTTCAATGCTGCTTCTTTTACAAATTCCTGCGGGTCAGGCGGGTTGAAGGTCCTTGGCACCTGTTTGTTGAAAAGATGGTTTACTCGTGTGCGGCCGCCGTTTAAGCCCGTACTCACGGCTTCAAAATCGCCTTCAATGACAAGAGTGCTGTCTTTTACATTGTATCGCATATAATGATCACGTTTTTCAAGAGGATAATAGGTTTAATGGTACTATCGAGATAATACTTCCCGATATAAACTTCCTTCTCGTGTTACGTTTTCTCTATTGTTTTCAGGCAGTTCTTTGCTTCTGTCAGGAGATAATTCCTGTGTTTTGCATTACATTTCAATATGGCAATTCTAAGCAGGCCATAAGCCATGTAAAACGGGATAACTCTGGTTATTTCATGGAATTCTTTTTCATCTCTGCTGTAATGCCGAAGGAAATGGCGAATATACGGTTCTGCCTTCTGGTCTGACCCTTTCCGCGCAAAATAGTACTTTAGCTCGGCGCAAAGTATCCCGAGGTCACATGCGAAATGGCCATGCCTTGATGCCAGTTCGAAATCAAGAAGATATGGCCTTTCCCTGTGAAATATATAGTTTGCAGGGGTGGAATCATTGTGGACCATGCAGCCGTTTTTTCTATCAAGAAGGGAACTGTGCCACCATTTCCCGAGCAGGTATTCGTACTTTTCTTTTTCGTGCCGTCTGATTTTGAGATGGTCCAAAACATAATTAAATTTTGAAAATTCATTTTCTTTATCATAATATGTCTGCGTATTTTCGTGAAGCTTTCTTAGCATATCTGCTACAAGTTCTAACTTTTTCTCTGGTTCTTTTCTGTGCTTAAAGTACCAGAATAAAGGCCTACCGGGTACGTATTTACTGACAAGGACGCAACAAAAACCTTTATTTATTGCTACCGGTTTCGGGACGTCAATTATCTTTCTGGCTTTTTCAAGGTATTCGTATTCCTTTTTCATCAAATAGTAACTATCGTATTTTTTAATCATTCCAGTAGGTATTGCAAAAAATTTAGCTACA
The DNA here is from genome assembly GCA_964434965.1 of uncultured Methanosarcinales archaeon. Classification (GTDB taxonomy): domain Archaea; phylum Halobacteriota; class Methanosarcinia; order Methanosarcinales; family Methanosarcinaceae; genus Methanosarcina. The sequence continues at coordinate 138,311 of CAYSWX010000007.1, read as the reverse complement.
ACACTGAATCCTTCCCCTTTAAATTCATATCTGCAGACCCTGTGCGATGCATGACTGAGTTTAAATATACGGACTTCACAGTTTTTGTTCCGTATCCTATCCCCAAGCACCTCAATAAGCCAGTCCCTGAAATCATTGCCGGGCTTTACCGTCCTGACGTATTCAAAGGATGCCAAGAAATCTCCCGGCATTCATTTTGTTTTTTAGCCTGAAATTATTTGGCATATTAAAAAAAATATTTGCTCTGTTTTTTAATAGGCAGCTTAAGTGGTTAAGTTTTTTATAAGGATCATAAGCCAGCCCGATTCAAACTTTAGCTGCACCGGAGAGTCAATCACGAAAACATAAGCATATAACGGTGGGCTACCTAATATCAGACACAGCTAAAAATGTGAAGGTGATGCAGAATGCCAAAGTTAGAGTTAAAAAAAGAGCATAAAGAACTGTACAGCCCCTCCGCAAAAAATGTTTCCATTGTAGACGTTCCTGAAATGAATTTTTTGATGATAGATGGCGAAGGAGACCCCAATACATCTCAGGAATTTCAAGATTTGATTGAAGCTCTGTTTTCAGTATCTTTTACAGTTAAATTCATCTCTAAAAAAGAGAAATCGCAGGACTATGCGGTAATGCCTCTTGAAGGGCTCTGGTGGGTTGAAAACGTGGAAACCTTCAGCCTTAAAGATAAAAGCAGCTGGAAGTGGACCTCAATGATAAGGCAACCCGACTTTATCACGAAGGACATGATAAAAAAAGCTATAGAAGAAGTGGAAAAAAAGAAAAACCCGCCTGCTCTTTCCAGGATAAGGTTTGAAAGCCTTCATGAAGGCTTATCTGCCCAGATTATGCATATAGGCCCATACTCTGAGGAAGAACCAACGATAGAGAAACTGCATAATTTCATTAAAGAGAACGGCTATGAATTTAATGGCAGCTTGCCTGGTGAAAAACATCATGAAATATATCTGAGTGATGTACGCAGGGCAAAACAGGAGAACCTTAAAACTGTTATAAGGCAGCCCATAAAAAAGAAGAAAGGAAATTAATGGCAAGATTTT
>CAYSWX010000007.1:83469-137153 GCA_964434965.1 uncultured Methanosarcinales archaeon | reverse complement strand
AACTGTTATAAGGCAGCCCATAAAAAAGAAGAAAGGAAATTAATGGCAAGATTTTGAAGATCGCCTGATATCTAATATGAGACAGACCCGGGAATTTTAGCATTAGAATACTACTTATATAGTTCATAGCTAATAGACCGTGGTTGATTTCTGTAGAATACACCGTTGTTTGCAGTGGGGTTCGCCAGCGCAACTTTGATTGGTTTATTGAATATTTTTGGGAACAACTCTTTTAGTTGTGTTTGTACTTTGTGAGAATATTCGTTGTGGTCTTATCGATGACGAGAACAATATGGAAGGCATGTATGCAAAAAAGCAGTAAGCTGCCACTCACTACTTTCCTATCGTGCTTAAGCGCAACCATGGAATTGCTTTACGTTATGATGACTTTTTGAAGAAGTTTATGAGCAATATATAGACCTGAGATAAATATGCATGCAGTAAATATATTAACTGTGAAAAGTGTTTGCCTGCAAACCCATGCAATTATTAAAAAGATAGCCATTACACCTCCGCCTATAGCTCCACCTATTATGAACTTTTTTGGCTTACTTTGATTATGCTTTTTTCTGGATTTAGGAGGGCTATATACCGATACTTCATTATCAGGACTTGTTGCAAAAACGTTATCGAGAAAAATGCTGGTCTTCAGAAAAATACTGCGAAATATGGGATTAAGTAGAAGTCGCACTACCTGAATGACAATACCCCATCAATCTAAAGATTTATATATAACGATTACTTTATTAGATAATGCAGACTGCCAAGGTGGCGGAGCGGTCACGCAATCGCCAGCAGAGCGATTCAGTCCTGGTTCAAATCCGGACCTTGGCTTCTTTAAATTTTTAAATAATTTTTTATCTTCGTTTGAATAAGTTTTTAATATTCTGGGTTTTCAAAATATAATTTGACTTTTCTATCCTAATCTTCTTTAGAGGGTGAAACTCGGAAGGGTGTGATGAATTTTGTTAAAAATGTAGGCTGTCTGAATAATCCTATTGATGCGATTATTCGCTAACAATCAGAGATAAGCACATTTAACGACTCTTTGACATCAACTTCCGCAAATATATGTCACAGTTAGCTATCTAGATTATAAGTGAGTAAATATTTTTTTTAACAAAAGGCTTATCTTGTCCAGATATAGATCTAGATATAATCTGAGAAAAAAAGCTAGATAATTGGAAACTGGTCATTGATACCTTGAGCAAAGATCTCAAATACATAGAATTTCCGGCAGGTACAAACAAAATATACCTGGATGGCGTTTGTTACGAGCTGGATAGAGAAACAGATACATTAACGATCTGCTCGGAAGGAAATTTTAATAATTTCCTTAAAAAACGAACTCTTAACCTGATCAATAGATTTGGTTTAAGAACGATAAATATTCTAAAAATACTGGCCATATCTTTAACCATTCTATTGTTCCTTTTTCTAATTCTTGAGATTTTTTTAAAAGATACTGACTCGCTTTTCTCACTCATATTGATCTCCGCAAGTCTGGTATCTTTCATCGTTGCCTCAAATTTGTATGAAATCGTGAATTATTGCAATATTTTTAAATGTAGTAAATGCGGTCAGGACTTTGCCTATGAGGAAATTAAAAAACCTCTTATCAAAATGGTAAGCACTTACAACAAATATGAAAAAACAATAACAAGCTACATGAAGTGCAAATACTGCAATGATGAGAATGTCAAGGTTGAAATAGCCCACATAAATTCTAAATCCAACGCAAAGAAAATTAATAAAAATAGAAAAACCTGCAAAGGATGTGGAAAGGAGTCTAGCTTAATAGAATACAGATACCCTGATGCGCATCTGGAGTCTTATAATAGGTTTAGAACAATCAGACACTATAAATGCACAGGTTGCGGGTATATGGAAATCAGCATAAAGGATGACTACGTCGAAGTAAACAGAATGTAATAAACCAGAGCGCGTCTGGAAGCTATGAAAAAGCAATTATGATCTGTTCTGGCAATTAGAATCTGTCTTACAAAGAGATAAAAGTAACATAAAAAGCTTTCAAAGGCAAAATTAAGTGAATCTCCTTTTTTAAAAAGAGATAAAAAGCTGTTTTTTCATTTATCTGTTAAGGAAAATTCTTGCTGCATGTGAAATCCAGTCAGGTAAGCTGGTTTGAGTATTCGTGCTTAAATCTACCAAAAATTGAGGCTTTTTCAAAAATACGCAGGAAATTCATGTGATTCACATAAAGGAAAAGTTCCTTTAAAAGAGGCAAAAGATTTTCCTCAGTTACAGTTTAATAATATATGATAAATGATATATTAACAACGTTATATACATCTCCAGATTTTTTTACAAATGGCTGGCTCTGTATTCACGCCGCCCTTATGAAATTCTGGAGTAGAATGTATGAATAAGAATCGAAGATCAAAGTTTATTTTTCTGCTTTTAATGATACTGTTTTTTGGGATAATGCTTGCTCCGGCGGCAAATGCCATCTCGGAAAAACCACCTGCCGAAAAAGGAGGGGATGAGCCGAAACCTGTTGAGGATTCACAATGGAGTGAATGGAAAGAGGCCCATACTGTGGAAGTTGAAGTGACAACAGTATATGATTACAAAAAAGACGGAACACTCAAAATCACTGAAACTTACTCTGGAGAAAAGCTTAAAAGTAAATTTAAGGAAGATAAACTCACAGGGTCACAGGCTCTTTCAATTCCTGTTGGAAAAGAAATTGCTATTAGTATGGACAGCAGGTGCATGAAACTAAATCCCGGCGAAAATAAAGAATTTGTGACCCGGGAATCTGTAGTGCTCACAACTGAGGATGACCCTTATCAATGGTGGATCTGTACTTCTTCAGCAACTTCTTCAACATTTTCTTCAACTTCTTTTGCCTATCCACAATGGACTTTCTCAAAGGTCACCTCACTCTTCAAGACATATTACAAAATGGAAGACCCCATAAACATTGTATGGGAACAGAAGGACCTGAAGACGGTTAAAAGTGTGATCCTGAATAAAAAATGGGTTGATAATCCTGTAGAATATACCCATTATCTTCCGTATCCTGATGGGAAATGGGTGGCTGGAGACGGAATGGCTGACAGCAAATACAGGCTTTCAGGTGGCTACCACTTACGGCTCTGGGTACTTCCAGGTGGAGACATCGTTTCAAATGCCCACCATGATGATAATGTCCTCACTATTCCAGGACATCAAGTAGATGGATATGAAAATGCAGAAGCCAAAGTTGCCGGATTCTTCGGAACCGTATATGGAACATATTGGCTGAACAATGAGTTCTATAACAGTTATTATAATGCCTATAACGACGGAACCGCAACACTTGTATGAGAGTTGAATACGTCAAACGTTTCTAATTCTTCGATTGGAGAATATCCATTTCAATTTTTATTTTCACTTAAGGTTTTTCTATTCTTCTTGAGTCGTCTATTCGTTTTGATCTTTCTTGAGACACGTCGACTTTTTTTATACATATCAAAGGTTCCGATTAAAATCGCAACTTTTTTAAGAATTGAATAAATATTGTCGAGTAAATACGCAGCAATATTAAAAACGCCAGATGGATTAAAGATGAAAGAAGGGCTTTTGAATTGTACAACCAATCTGAGTTAGGGTATCTTGAAAATTATCTGCTTGAAAACAAATACTGTAAAAAGACAAGCTGCGAACAGATCCTTAATACTTATATATTTACTGGCGCAGTTGAATTTAAAAAACACAGATTTAAGAAGGTCTCTCTTTTTCTAATAAATGCATTTGACGAAAAAGTCCTTGAAATTATGAGCAAAATATTCTTCCTTCTCTGTATAATTATATCTCTGGTTACAATAGTTAATTTTCTATATAATGGGATTTCAGACTGGTTTTATATTCTGGGTATAGTATTTTCTCTTATTCCCCTCATCATTTCTCTCCGCATACAGAATGTGCTGGAATTTTATAAAGATACTTTCTGCAAAGAATGTGGAAAAAAGCTTGCCTGTGAAGAGATCGGCGAACCGGTTATGAAGGAAACCAGCAGTTCTGGGAATTATACCCTGACAGTCACTAGGCACTGGAAGTGCAGGTACTGTGGAAATGTAGATATAAGAGAAAGCTCGGAGAATATCTTTGCAGAACAGGGTGAAATGCTGCCTGAAATTTCCCTGAAAGGCATCGAATGTAAAAAATGCAGAGAAACAGGGACAATTGTAGAAATCAAAAAACCCGACATAAAGGAGATTGGGAAGCAAAGACTAACCAGAAGGTATTATAAATGCACAATGTGCGGTCATGAAGCTATTGATGAAAGTGAAGAAATAGTTAATCACAGAACCCATGTTGTCTGATGACGAAAATTCAGTTTTAAGCAGACAAAGATCACCTCAGGATCAAAGATAACAGGGTCTTACTCTTTATTCTGAATTATGGTTTCAGACAGTTTGAGCATTTTTCATTTAACTTCATTGTGATTCTTCTTTTACAGCTTTTATTTTCCGAGCATATCTGGCTCTAATGCGTTGTCTAAAATGAAACCAGGAATCAGAAAGATAAACCCCATGACAAACTGGTAAAGCTGCTCCATAAAAAGCCCATAAATAATTAGTAAAAATCCTGACATCATGAATAGTACAGTCAGAAGGTATATTGGCAACTCTTCAGTTCCCAGATTTGAAGCTTTACAGAATATGTCATTGAAATGTTTCTTTGTACATGGATTGCTAACGTTTGGAATATGATTCCCAGCACCGCTACTATGTGAATAATTTGATTTATTCTCCAGAAAAATACCTCTATTATAAAATTTTTTGTTAATTAATTTCTGTTTTTATCTTAAATTAATTATTATCATCTTTTAGAATTAAAAGTTAATGTTTAGATTATCAAGGAGAATCTCAAAGCTAGCCGATGAGCTAGAACAAGATTTTCATTAATTACCTTTGATCCTTATTCAATTCACTTGCAGGAGGAATTTGAAGGGTAAACGGATTTTCGGTTCAGTTAATAGGGTTCAGTTAACCGACTATATAGTTTTGCTCCCGTTTGATCTTTGTTTTTTAAAAAAGGATGTCAATCTTTCCAATAATTGTCAGTTACAGAAGGGACATCAAGCGGTTGTAAAATATACACTATAGTAATCATTTCCGACTTTTATTTCATAAGCCCCTTTTTCGTTAAGGAAATCAATCGTCCTTTCCCATTCCTCAGGATCTGCACTGAAGTACACTCCGGGAGATGCGATAGCTTTTTTCAGTACCGGATATTCAGCAAGTTCCTCTTCTCTCACTATAACAAATTCGTCAGGTACAAACTCCAGTTTTTCGGCTTCGATAGATTTGGAATACTCATGGCTGAGAGCTCCGAGGGCAAAGAAAGCTATGGAGATCAGAAGAAGAGGTACAAGAGACACGGCAAATGCCTTGAAGATAAAAAATGGAGACGTTTTCCTTGAAATTAACAGCCCGCCTGCAAAGAGAGCTCCATAAATCACAAACATAAGATATATCGATGTGGGTGGATGAACTCCCCTCAGGGCGTACCCACTTAAAAAGAAGGTAAAAATTCCTATGAAAAAGAAAAGTAGATATTTAGAACTCATATTTTCAGAATTAGTCACAAATATCTCCAGAAACATATAACTGTCAGAAGTATTTAATGTTTTTTAGAATCTTTCCGAGAACTTGTATTTTGAAAAATAAAGCTTAAGCGAAAACATTAAAGCACATATCGCCAGCCATCTTTTTTCAGACTCTTCCTGTGAACCTCGTATTCGGGCATGAGTTCACCAACGAGCTTCCAGAACCTTGCAGAATGGTTTTTCTCCTTTACATGGCAAAGTTCGTGCACAACAACATACTCAAGCTGTTCCGACGGCGCCATCATAAGCTGGAAATTAATCCTCAGGACATTGTCTGCAGAGCAGCTTCCCCAGCGCCTTTTCTGGTGCTTTACCTTAAAAGCCGGAGGAGCTATATTCAGTTTTTTCGAATAGGCTTTTAGGAACCTATCAACCTCTAACCCGGCACAGTCACTATAAAAATTCCAGATTGCCTTTTTTACCAGGACGGGCTTCAGCTCATCAGAAACGGCTTTCGGGATAAGGATAGTAAGTTCAGACCCGCTAAAGGAAGCAAAGGATTTTTTGATTCTGTCCACAGGCAGGACTTTTAGAGGATACTCTCTTCCCAGATAGAGATATTTTTCCCCGTCAGTATAGAGCTTCTCCTGACTTGGCAGCCTGTTTACCTCAAACCAATCCAGTTTTTCCCATACCCAGCCAGCCTTCTTCTGCAAAATCTCTCTGATGGCCTCACGGCTAAGCCCCTGAGGAGCTCGAAACTCCACTGTAAGGTCCGGTCGGACTACGATCGCTGCTTTCCTCCTCTTTTTGCTGTATACGATTTCGTAGTTAAGGGTCCTGCCGCAAGCTTTAATGCTGTCGTTTTTTTTCATAGCCGGTCTCTCACCTGAGTTCTGAACTTCATCTTGTTTTATATTTAACCCTGCTTAAACCTGTCTCTTTAATTAGAAATATTCTGACCCGTACAACCATACTCTCTATACCGGGTCATTCTTTTCATGGCAGAGTTGCGACTCTGCAGTGCGCTGTCCTTTTCGCTTCGCTCAAGAGGACTTACTTAAAAACGCTGGCAAAATAATAGACGCAGGAGAGCGGCCTTTCCCAAAAACACAAATGAAATTTTCGAATAACAGACACAAATGAGTGAAAGTAGTACTTGAAAGCACTTTCACGTTGAAGAAAGGACTCAGACATAAGCCGTATCCATATCATAAGCCCGTGTATAATGCTCAAAGGTAAGAAGGGTAAGAGTATTGATGGCACTATCAAAGGTGTAAATAAGCACGAAGGGTCCTATATGAATTCTCCACTTTCCCTGAAACTCTGACTCAAGAGGATAGCCCATTTCAGGCTTATAAGTCAGTAGACGGAGGCGTTTTTTTACATAATCATATACTGGTTGATCGAGGCTGTACAGCTTTTTCAGGTTTTTGCGGACTGAAGGATGAACTGCCACTTTATATGTCATTGTTCTACCTTTTCGAGAAATTCATCAATATCAAATGCAGGCAAAGAGTGCTGTAAACAATCCTGCTCTGCTTTATGGATTTTTAATGAGAAAGAGGGCTGAAAAGTAGCCTCAATAGGGTAGCTAATTTCATTAAATTTGATTTCCAGTTCCTTTAATTGATTAAAAATCTCTGAAAGTGTCATACCTGTCTCCTCAATTAGTTTATAAGGACTTCAGAGGACTTATTTCAGCTTAAATGGGTTTTTAAGGTGTCTCCGAACAGATGCTTAATGTGAGTTTAATATCATCAATTATATAAATTTTGGGCTTTAAATAAAGAAATCCTGAATGAAAAGAAAGAAATTGACTATTTTGAAATTCCTTAACCTTTTTTCAAAGCCAGGAAAGGCTCTTTTTTCAAACCAACGATTTGCCGATTTGTCCAGTATATTTCATTTGAAGCAATTTAATGTTTTAACTCATTTCCATTTTGAGAAATATAAATGAAATTTTTGTGGACTTCTGTGGGAAATGAGTGAGAAGATACATAGACACATTAAGTACATAGTAAAATTCAAACTCAGAAGAGTAAGAAAAATGAGTAGAAAACTATTCTCTAAATGTCTCCATATAATACAAAATACTGATACTAATTGAAATATGAAATTGTACTGAAAACAGAATATTTATGAAAATATTGTCAAATTAAGCCAAATTTTGAGATTTAATTAGAGGTTATATTTATATCAGTTCAATCTAGTAATACTTTTATATTTTTATGTGATACTCATATGTGTTGTTAAATTCCTTATTCAGATAATCATGTGATTAGTAGGGCAATTCACAAAAAAGGGTGTTCTGTAATGGAGAAAAAGTTATTTGTATTATTTTCTGTTTTCCTGACAGCCCTTATATTAATTTCAGCGGGCTGTATTGGGAAGGACAATGCTCAGGCCGAGAAATCGACTGGAGAGGCATTGGCTGAAGAGACACTGACTGAGGAAATACTGACTGAAAATACTGCTGAAGGATCACAGCATGCAGATGTTGTTAATCTGAGTGGCGGAGATTGTGGCTATCCACAACCGTTTACGATATATCCGAGGGGTCCGGGATCATCAAAGGTTGGAATGATCTTTGACAGTCTGCTAGAAAGAGATGAAATTGGTATAATTCCCTGGCTGGCTGAAAGCTGGGATGTCAGTTCAGATGGTACAGAATATACATTTCATCTCCGTGAAGGTGTCACCTGGAGCGATGGAGAACCTTTCACAGCAAACGATGTTAAATTTACTTTCGATTATGAGCAGAAAAATGTCCCTGTCTCTGGTGGAATTGAGTCAGGTATTGTAGATAACGTTCAGGTAGTGGACGCAAACACTATCAAGTTCGTGCTGAACCATCCGGTTTCAACCTTCCTTTATAAGCTAACTGGCTTTAAAATCATACCTGAGCACATATACGAAAACGTCTCAGACCCTGCCAGTTTCCTTGATTCAGAGGCAGTCATCGGTACTGGTCCGTTCCTTCTTGACGAGTACAATAAAGAGCACGGAACATACCGGTTTGTAACAAATGATAAATTCTGGGGGCCGGAAACTGTCGTTAAATCCGTCGAGTTCATTCCGGTCAGCGATTCGTTAATCGCTTTTGAACAGGGGGAAATAGATTTCACAAGCATATCACCCGACACTCTTGACCGGTTCACGTCAGACTCTGATATAAGAATAGTACAGCAGCCGGCTTTCTGGGGTTATCAGTTTTATTTCAACATGAAAAAATGTCCGGAGCTTAATGACAGCAAAGTAAGGCAGGCCTTTGCTTATGCTATTAATCGCGAAGAACTGGTGAAAAAGATTGCAAGAGATGCAGGAAAAGCCGGTAAAATGGGCATACTCCCCGAAGACCATATCTGGTATAATCCTGACCAGCTGGAATACAGCTACGATCCGGGTAAGGCCGGGGCTTTGCTTGATGAAGCCGGATGGACTGATACAGACGGGGATGGAATACGCGATAAAAACGGGGAAAAGCTGTCATACGTATTGTCTCTTGGCAGTGGCAATCAGGGCAATGCAGAAATCCGTATCGGTGAGCTTATAAAAGAGAGGCTGAGCGAAGTCGGAATTGACGTTCATGTAAAGGCTCTGGAGAGCAAATCCCGTGATGCCAACCTGAAGAGCGGAGACTTTGAACTCCTGATCAGCGGTTATGGAGGCTGGGGAACAGATGCAGATTATCTCCGTACGAGGTACTGTGATACATCACAGTCAGGAAGTGTATCATCTGGTGCAGCAGTATATGGTTACCACAATGATACCCTGAATGCTCTTGGTGCCCGGGAATTGCAGGAATTGGACGATAATAAACGGAAAGAAATAGTATACGATATGCAGACCGCTCTTGCTAATGATGTCCCTGCAATCCCGCTCTATTATACTACACAGCATGACGCCTGGCGCATTTCAAAGTATGATGGCTGGATGAATATGTATGACCACCATGCAAGAACACACAGTATTCTTTCATATCTTGAGAGGGATGGAATTGCAGCAAAAAGATGATATTAATAACCTGATCGAATGCTGGAAAAAAGCTACGAGTAATGGTCTGAATATTCTGGATGAGGGCAGGATGGCAGAGTTCTGGAACAAACGCTCTGAGAACTATGCCAATAACATTGAAAAAGACAAAAGAAAGAAGAGAACCGATGAAATTCTCGAATTTCTTGAGGAATCCGGTTTTAACCCGGAGGGTTCCAGAGTACTGGATATCGGGTGTGGACCCGGTACCCTCTCTCTTCCTCTTTCAAGGCTCGGAGCAGATGTGACAGCACTTGATATCTCATCCGGAATGCTCAACAGACTAAAAGATGCTGTAAAAAATGAGTCTCTTCCGATAGATGTCATTGAATGCTCATGGTGGACGGCAGACATAGATGAGCTTGGATTCAGGAACAAATTTGACCTTGTAATTGCTTCCATGACTCCAGGAATAAGGGACGTTGAAAACTTTGATATGATGATGTCCTGCTCAAAAAACCTCTGTTATTACAGTAACTTTCTGAGAAGAGGGGAGGACAGGGCATATCGTGATATCCGGAGTTCAATACTCGGTGAAAAATCCGAGAATAATATGAACGGCATAATTTACCCATTCATGTATCTTTACCTCTCAGGCTACAGGCCATCGCTCAGGATCAACCATTCCGAATGGAAGGAAGAGATAAACTGGAAAGAAGCGGCAGAACAGACAATAGAGTTCATTGGGCGGGGCCGTGATTTTGATGATGAAACAAAGGAAAAAATAATGGGTTATTATCAAAATGCCTCTCCGGATGGAATCTACCGTTCCGAGTCGGATGTATATACCGGTATGATGGTCTGGGAAATTAACAACAGATGATCGGGTGGTAAAGGGGCAGATGATTGGATGGTAAAGGACAGGAATTCGTTTATTTTCAGGTTGTTATCGACCCTTTTTGTAATTCTTGCCATTAATTTTTTCCTTCCGAGGATGATGCCCGGCGATCCGTTTTCAACCACTTCCGCAGATGAGGTAGGGGAAGAAATTATCGTAATGACAGAGGAGCAGCGGCTTTATTATCTGAACTATTACGGACTTGACAGGCCGCTTCATGAACAGTTTTTAGTGTATATGAAAAATCTGATGAAAGGCGACCTTGGCAGGAGCATTTATTACAAAATGCCGGTCAGGGATGTAATAATGCTCCATCTTCCCTGGACCATGTTGATCGTCTTTGGTGCTACGTTAATCAGCACAGTCTCCGGTGTGGTTCTTGGAGTCATTTCGGCAAAGAACCGGAAAAAAGAGAGTGACAAAATAATGATGACTGGTATGATAGCCTTTGCAGAAATTCCCTCATTTCTGCTCGGCCTGATCCTCCTTCTAATTTTTAGCGTATATCTCAGGCTTTTCCCGCTTGCAGGTGCTGTTACTCCCTTCGCGGATTATAATGGTCCTGCAGAACAGGCCTGGGATATACTGTACCATGCCTTTCTGCCTGTTGTGACTCTATCACTTTCACAGTTAACCGGCGTGTACCTGCTCACAAGAAATACCCTGATTACAGTGACCACAAAGGATTACATCAGAACTGCCCGGGCCAAAGGCCTGGGTGAAAAAACCGTATGGATCAGGCATGCACTCAGAAATGCACTGCTTCCGGTAGTGACAAGGACAGGTTTTATGATCGGCATAATGATGGGTGGGGTTGTACTTGTTGAGAGTGTGTTTTCTTATCCTGGTTTAGGGATGACACTCAGAAGTGCTGTAGTCGGCAGGGATTATCCTCTTATCCAGGGCATTCTCCTCATAATTGCAGTCTCCATACTTATCTGCAATCTGCTGGTTGACAAAATATACGGGAAACTTGATCCGAGAGTTGGAATATGATAAAGGATATTGCTGCCTCTAAAAATGCTGTAATACTCTCTTTTATTCAGGCTTTGAATAATAACAGAAATAACATTGTCAGCAGTATAGCTAAGCCGTTCTCAAGGTTCAGTACAGAAGGTAAAATTGGGGTCTTTGGCGTTATCTGTATCGTTTTAATGGCAGTTTTTGCTCCTGTGATAACAATTTATCCTCCTCAGAAGATCACAGGTGATTCCCTTGAGCCTCCGGGTCCCGGACACATACTCGGAACCGATGAACTTGGTATGGATATCTGGTCACAGATATGTTACGGTGCAAGAATGAGCCTTACAATCGGACTTGCAGTAGCCTTTGCGGCAGGTTTTGGAGGAGGGACTATTGGAATACTGGCCGGGTATATGGGAGGGCACATTGACCAGGCACTGATGAGAATAATTGATGTGACAATGGCCCTACCGAGTTTTCCTCTTCTGATTGTAATATCTGCTTTTCTCGGACCGAGTATCTTTAACGTAATCCTTATACTCGTTCTTTTCAGCTGGGCAAAACCCGCACGTATTGCACGTTCCCAGACACTATCATTAAAGAAGAACAACTATATTATTGCCGCTCGGAATTACGGTGCAAAGCCATTTTACCTGCTCCGTAAACATATATTTCCTGAAGTTATGCCTGTTCTGCTTGTACTTGTCATCGGCATATCCTCACATGCAATCATAGCCGAAGCAGGGCTTGCCTTTCTGGGCCTCGGAGACCCTACTTCCAAGAGCTGGGGGATGATGCTTAATCATGCAACTGGTTTTCGTTCGATATATTTTACACCTTACTGGCAATGGTGGCTATTGCCTCCGTTATTTATGCTCATTTTCCTCCTGCTCTGTCTTGCGTTCATAAGCAGGGATATGGAAAGGATACTTGACCCTAAATTAAAGATAAAGAAAGGTTTCTGATCATGAGTCTGCTTAAAATCAATGACCTTAAATGCCACTATCTGACAGACATTGATACTGTTAAGGCTGTTGACGGCATTTCTTTTGAAATCGAAGAAGGAGAAATTCTGGGCATTGTCGGAGAGTCCGGGAGTGGTAAGACCACTGTTGCCCTTGGGATTATGGGGCTTTTGCCGGAAAATACAGCCATTTCCGGTGAAATTCTTTACAGGGATGAGCTAATCTCTTCTTTGCCTGAAGCCGGGATGGACAGATTCAGATGGAAGGATATTGCAATAGTTTTTCAGAACGGCCTGGAAGTGATGAACCCTGTTATGAAAGTAGGCGTCCAGGTAACAGAACCTATGATAAAGCATCTTGATCTCAGCCCTGAAAAAGCCCGGAGTAAATGTGCTGACCTGTTCCGGACGGTCGGCCTCGATCCTAAATGGATGGATTCATATCCGCACCAGCTCTCAGGGGGCATGAGGCAGAGGGTTCTTCTGGCAATGGCTCTTTCATGCGATCCTAAATTACTTATTCTTGATGAAGTTACTTCTGCCCTTGACGCATTTACCCGAAAGGAGATCAGGAACCTACTGGTTGACCTTCAGAAAAAAAACGGTTATACGATGTTAATGATCTCTCATGATATCACTTTTGTATCTTCTGTGGCTTCCAGGATTGCTGTTATGTATTCCGGAAAGGTTGTGGAAACAGGCCCTGTAAGGGAGATTCTCGTATCTCCCCGGCACCCTTATACAAGGGGACTTGTCCATTCAACCCCGGATATTTTCGTTTATAAAGATTTATGGGGGATTCCCGGGGACGCGCCGGCAGGGGATGAGTTTAAGGGATGTCCTTTCAGCCCGAGATGTACGCAAAAAATCGATATTTGCAGTAAAGCTTCTCCGGTTCTGATGCCTGTAGGAGGCCGACGGGAAATTGCATGCCATAGAGGGGGCATAGCAAACCTTCTGGAAGCAAAGAACCTGAATTTCAGCTATCGTCTTCCAGATGGAGAATATCTTTGGGCGGTTGAGAATGTCAGTCTGGAAGTGAGAGAAGGAGAGGTTCTTGCAATTGTCGGTCAGACCGGTTCGGGTAAGTCAACACTTGCACATCTCCTTGCAAACGTAACAAAGCCCGAATCCGGAGAGGTATTGTTTATGGATGGTAATGTCAGCAGGGGAAACTATGGAAACAGGTTTAATGGCATTCAGATAGTATTCCAGGACCCGTTCAGTTCGACCAGCAACAGGTTTACCGTGCTTGATGCAGTTAAAGAGCCTCTTTATATCAATAAGATCGGGTCCAATGGGGATAGGCTGCAAATGGTTAAAAATGCCCTTGAACTTGTTCATCTTCCCGATACTGATAATTTCCTCCATAAATATTGCGGAGAACTCAGCGGCGGACAGAGGCAGAGGGTTGCACTTGCAAGAGCAATGGTTATGGAACCAAAACTCCTCATTGCAGATGAGATTACTTCGGCCCTGGATGTTTCAACCTCTGCAAATGTATTGCGTCTTTTAAAGGGTCTTCAGAACAGGAGAGGGTTTGCAATGATATATATTTCACATGACCTCTCCCTGACCCTGAAGATTGCTGACAGAATAGCCGTTATGGATTCCGGAAAGATCGTAGAGGTGGGCAATTCCCACGATGTGATGCTTTCGCCTTCCGATGAGTACACAAAAAGGCTTGTGGGCTCAAGAATAGGGCTCTGCTGCCACACTCATTGAGCGTGTTTGAAGGTCTTGTTTAATATGAGTGCGATAATAGTTAAAGAGCTGACAAAAAAATTCGGAGAATTTACTGCTGTGGACAGCGTCTCTTTTTCGGTTGAGCCAGGAGAGCTTTTCGGGCTTTTAGGCCCTAATGGTGCGGGAAAGACGACTATAATCAATATGCTGACCACTCTTCTTCTCCCTACGACAGGTGGTGCTGAAATTGCAGGATATAATCTTAGAAGGGATCCTCATGAGATCAGGAATAATATCGGAATAATATTTCAGGACCCTTCGCTTGATATAGGGCTTACCGGGTGGGAAAATCTTGAATTTCACGCCATGATGTATAACATCCGTTCAGATGAGCGGAAAAAAAGAATTACAGAAGTACTTGATGTTGTGGGCCTGACTGATAAAGCCGATATTCTTGTTGAAAATTATTCGGGCGGGATGAAGAGGAGGCTTGAAATTGCAAGGGGGCTTATTCATTACCCAAAGATTTTATTTCTGGACGAGCCTACTCTCGGGCTTGATGCACAGACCCGGAGATCAATATGGGAGCATATCAGAAACCTGAACCGAAATTACGGGACATGTGTCATTCTGACTACACATTACATGGAAGAAGCTGATTTTCTCTGTGACCGCATTGCGATAATTGATCACGGAAAGATAATTGCACTTGATACTCCATCAGGTCTGAAGAACCGTCTTCGGGGAGATTGTGTCAGCCTGACTATTGAGGGGAGGATTGATATCATTGCTGCCGCCCTTGGAGAGAAAGAATGGGTGAGGGAAATTGCCCCTAACGGAAAAACGCTTGATGTTATTCTATCGGATTATGGGAAAAATATTCCTTATATTTTTCAGACTGCCGGCGATCTTGGTATTGAGATTAGTTCTATAAATTTCAGCAAACCAAGCCTTGAAGATGTTTTTATCCGCCTGACAGGTTCAACAATACGGGAGCAAGAAGGCAGCAGGAAGGCGGTCAGACGTGAGCGGATGAGGAGGAGGATGCTCCGATGATTCAGGGAAGAGTTGTATATGTTCTCTGGCGGCGTGAGATGATAAAGTATTTCAGGGCAAGGTCCAGGATAGCAGGTGCTATTGGCATGCCGGCTTTTATGCTGGTCTTTCAGGGCATTGGCTTTAGAAAAGTGGAATTTCCGGGTCTGCCTGAATCTATAGGATATTTTCAGTATTTAGTGCCGGGTATTATAGGGATGACTCTTCTTTTTACGGCTGCTTATGCAGGTATGAGTGTCATAATGGACAAGCAGTTCGGATTCTTAAAAGAGGTTATGGTGACTCCTGCAAGCAGAGTTTCTATTGTCCTTGGGATGATCTCCGGCAGTGCAACCACATCAATCATTCAGGCACTTATTATTATGATGATGTCGGTATTACTTGGTTTTAGACTGCCTTTTATTTCTGCGATACTGTCCTCTGTCGTGATAATGGTTCTTATATCGATGATATTTATAAACATAGGATTGATTTTGTCCTCCGTACTGAAGGATTTTCACGGGTTTAGCACGGTTATTAATTTCATTGCATTCCCTCTGTTTCTTTTATCCGGAGCTTTATTTCCGGTTTCAAATTTGCCGGCCTCGATAAGGATTCTGTCTTATTTTGATCCGCTGACGTATGGTGTGGATGCTCTGCGGGGTGTATTGATTGGCCATTGTGAATTCTCAATTGTTCTGGACGTATGTATTCTTTTAACACTGTCTGTCCTGATGGTCTGCGCCAGCAGTTATTTCTTCCGGAGGGCAGAGACAATATAATGTTATGAATTCAGCAGTTGAACAAAAAACAGAGCATGAAGCACCAAACTGTCTAAAGCACGTTATTCATGGTAAGCTCTTAGATGTCTGGTTTTAATTCTCAGGTGTGTAACCCCTAATAGGTAAAAACTGACTGAAAAGAAAAACAGTGTCTATTATAAAAACTCCTGAACCAAATCCCTGAACCTTGTTTCAAAATCCGGAAAGATATTATTTTTTAACCAACTATTATATATTTTTAGGCATTATTTTATATTTGGCAAATTAATCTGATGAACTCTTTCACGAACCCGATTCACGAAAAAGTCAACAGGAGATCTTTGAATGCAGTACAGCATGGGCATTGACGCAGGCGGGACTTACACCGATTCTATCATCATCCGGGATTCCGACGGCAAGGTGATGGACTCGAACAAAGCTCTTACAACATACCCGGACCTTCTTGCAGGAATTAAAAATTCCATTGACGGGCTGGATGAGCAATATTTAAAGGACGTAAAAATGGTATCAGTCTCGACAACTCTTGCTACAAACACAATCCTTGAAAAAAATGGCTATCCTGTGGGTTTGATCCTCGTAGGAGATTATGAGGTCCCTGAAGGAATGCAGGCTGAATTTTATGCCGTAGTAAAAGGAGGGCACGACCACCACGGAGCTGAACTGGCTTCCCTTGATATGGAAGCAGTTGAAGCTTTTGTCAAAAAGGTAAAAGACAGGGTCTCAGCTTTTGCAGTTTCTTCATACTTCAGCATCCGGAACCCTGCACATGAGCTGGCAATCAAGGCTCATATTCAGGAACTCACCGGTTTTCCTGTTGTGTGCGGGCATGAGCTTTCTCTTGACCTGGGGGCATACGAAAGAGGAGTTACAGCCTACCTGAACGCCCAGCTTATCCCCATTGCAAGCCAGTTTATCCTCTCAATCAAAGAAGAGATGACACGCAGGGGAATGGATGCCAGGCTGCTCATGCTCAAATGCGACGGTTCTGTAGTGGGCATCAACGAAGCTCTGGAAAAACCCATTGAATCGATATTTTCAGGACCCGCTGCAAGCCTCGTAGGGGCATCCCACCTTTCAGGGCTTGAGACCTGTGCGGTTATAGATGTTGGAGGGACAAGTACGGACGTATCCATGCTCGAAAATGGGCTTCCTGAACTCTGCTCTGAAGGAGCTGTGGTAGGGGGATGGCAGACCAAGGTCAAAGCTATCCGCATGGAGACTTCAGCAATGGGAGGGGACAGCCATGTATGGGTCAAAAACATGAAAATCAACATAGGTCCCCGCCGGGTTATTCCACTCTGCGTTGCGGCTGTTAAATATCCAGGCTTTCTTGAAGCCCTGAAAAAAGGGAGGATCCCCGGGACCATGCACCTTGAAGAGAATGTTCAGCCTACAAAGTTTTTTGTCAGAACCGGGTTAAAGGCTTCAAACCTTGGGAGTTACGAGCAGGAACTCTTTGACAGGATAGGAGATACCCCAACTTCCCTTAATGACATCTTCTGGGAGACAAAGAAAACTATTTTCCCTGGACTGCTTGATCCCCTCATAAGAAAACGCCTTATCCAGGCAATTGGCTTTACGCCAACTGATGCCCTGCATGTGCTCGGGGACTACAGGGGTTGGGACCTGGAAGCTTCAGTCGCCGGGGCAAAACTTCTTGAACGCTACACGCAGACAGACCACATCGAAATCTGCAGGCGCATAAAAAAGGACGTTGCAAAGAACATGGCGCTAAACCTGATGTCCTTTGTCTTAAAAGATGTCTCCTCGCAGGAAATTGAAAAAATTATACTTTCGGACAGGTTTACGCAGTTCAGGATGAAGATCCCTGTTGTGCTTATAGGAGGGCCTGTAGTAGCCTACACCGAGGAATTAAAGCAGATCCTCAATGCTGATATTGTAGTCCCAAAATACTCGGAAGTAGGAAATGCCGTAGGGGCTGTTGTCGGAAAGGGCATAAAAAGGATTGAAATCCTTATCAAAAATACCTATTCAAAAGACAGGAAAAGGCTTGTTCTTCTCTTTTCACCCCGGGGCAGGGAGACTTTCGGGAACTATCTGGAAGCCCTGGAATATGCAGAGTCCCTTGGAAGAATACTTGTTATGGAATACATGACAGAAGCCGGGCTTGATAAAGGGCAGGTCCAGATAGAGATGAGCAAAAAGGATATCTCCCTGAGTGAAGCAGGCACAATCCCTGTGGAAACAAAACTCATTTTTGTCGGGGTCGGGATGCCTAAAGTCTGAGTTCCGGACAGCACCGGAACATTTATATTTTTTCCCTCAATAGTGCAAATATTACGCAATGGCTAACAAATGGTATATATATAAATTGAAATATATAATAATCAGAACCCAAAAAATGGCAATTTATGAGTTTTCTGAAAATATCAAAATAAAAAACAGGAAGTTAATAAAATGGCATACAGTCTTGGCATTGATGCCGGCGGGACCTATACTGATTCTATATTAATCCGGAATTCGGATGGAAAGGTTATCGGTTCAAACAAGGCACTTACGACATATCCTGACCCTCTGGAAGGAATAACGAAGTCTATTGACGGGCTTGAACAGGAAAAGCTGAAGCTTGTGACCCTGGTTTCGGTTTCAACAACTCTTGCAACCAACACCATTCTCGAAAAAACAGGATATCCCGTGGGATTGATTCTTGTAGGCAACTATGAAATCCCTGCGGACTCAGAGATTGAAAACTGGATAATGGTGCAGGGAGGGCACGACAGCCACGGAGATGAGGTCGCATCCCTTGACCTTCCAGCAGTTGAAAGCTTTGTACTGAGGCTGAAGGACAGAGTCTCAGCATTTGCAGTTTCTTCATATTTCAGTGTCCGCAATCCTGAACATGAACTGCAGGTAAAAGCCCTGATCCAGGAACTTACGGGTCTTCCTGTCGTCTGCGGGCACGAACTTGCCCAGTCCCTGGGGGCTTATGAAAGGGGAGTTACAGCTTACCTTAACGCCCAGCTCCTGCCTGTAGCAGAGAGTTTTTTAAGAACTGTAGTTTGTGAGATTGAAAGGAGGGGGCTTGATCCCAGAATTGCAATGCTCCGCTGTGACGGGTCTGTGGTAAGCATGCAAGAAGCTATGAAAAAACCCATAGAATCGGTCTTTTCGGGGCCTGCTGCAAGCCTGCTTGGTGCTTCTTATCTGTCAGAGCAGGAGACCTGTACGGTTATCGATGTAGGGGGAACAAGCACAGATGTATCCCTTATCCATAAAGGGCTTCCTTACCTAAGTGAAAACGGAGCAGTTGTAGGAGGCTGGCAGACCAAGGTCCGAGCCCTCAGGATGGAGACTTCGGCAATGGGAGGCGACAGCCACATCTGGGTCCGGGGCACACAGATAAACATAGGGCCGCGCAGGGTTATCCCTCTCTGCAGGGCTGCTGTACTCTATCCTTCATTCATGGCCACCCTGAAAAAGCGCTGGATCCCTGACAGGCTCAAACTGGACGAGCATATCCAGGCAACAAAGTTCTTTGTCAGGACAAAGCAGAAGGCTGTAGACCTGAGCAAGGAAGAAGAGGAGCTTCTTTCCCACATAAAAGACGAACCTCTTTCTCTCAAAGATGTCTACTGGAACAGGAATATCCTGCCTTCAAAAAGAGTAATGGACTCCTTGATCCAGAAGAGGCTTGTACAGGTTATCGGTTTTACTCCAACTGACGCCCTGCATGTGCTCGGAGAATATACAGAGTGGAATTCCGAAGCCTCAGTTATAGGTGCTACTCTGCTTGCAAATTTCCTCGGGACCGGGAGGCAGGAGTTCTGTCTTAGTGTAAAGCAGCTTTTCACCAGGAATATGGCAAGAGACCTCCTCTCCTTCCTGATGGAAGGGGTTGACAGGAATGAAATTGAGAAAATGCTTAAAGGTAGCTTTTTCTCCCGCTTTAAGGTAGATATTCCGGTTGTGCTTCTCGGAGGGCCGGTCAGAGCTTATGCAAATGACCTGAAAAAACTGATAGATGCCGAAATACTTGTCCCTGAATACTCAGGCGTAGGGAATGCTGTAGGAGCCCTTGTGGGTAAAGGGACAAAACGTGTTGAAATCACAGTCCGTACTACTTACAGCGAGTCAAGGTATGACCTGAGGACAAAAGGGGTTTTTGTGTATACTCCTGTTGGAAGAAGGCATTTCTTCATAAGAAGTGAGGCTCTCGAGTTTGCTGAGGAATTCGGAAGAAAACTTATCCTTGATTATATGGCTGAATCCGGGCTTTCTCCTGACCAGGTCACGGTCAACGTAGAAAAGAAAGATATAATGGTCCATACAGGTGATGTTCCCCTTGAGACCAGGTTTATTTTCGAAGGTGTCTCAAAATCGGACGTTTACGAGAAAGCAGTATCCGGGCATAAAAATTTACCATAAATTTAGAGGAACTTGAGGAACAGGCCTGACCCTGGGAATGCGGTCTGCTGAGAGATTTCCATTGTCGAAAATTGGTAGTGAAAAAGGGTAAAGTTCATAACTTTCCTGCACATTTGGAACAGGAAATACTGGTTCAAGCTTAACCTGGTTAACTCGAATCTTTTACTCGAGACTTTAGAAAAGTTTTAAATCATTTATAACTCATTAATGTGTGTACTGGTTGCCCAGACAATGGAAATCGCACAGCAGAGTAATTTAATAAAAAACCTAAGGAGTTAACATGATCCCTAGAAAAGCATTTCTGACAAAAGGTACCGGGGTCCATAAGGACAGATTAGCATCCTTTGAACTTGCACTGAGGAATGCAAGAATTGAGAAATATAACCTTGTGAGTGTATCAAGTATTCTGCCCCCCAATTGCAAACTTGTATCTAAAGAGGAAGGTCTCGCAGAACTGAAGCCTGGTGCAATTGTCCATTGCGTTCTTGCAAGAAATGATACTAACGAGCCGCACCGTCTGATGGCATCAGCCATAGGGACTGCCGTACCTGTAAATGAGGAAAATTACGGCTATATTTCAGAACATCACTCATTTGGAGAAGAAGAAATAATTGCCGGAGAGTACGCTGAAGACCTGGCTGCAACAATGCTGGCAACAACTCTTGGTATTGAGTTCGATGCGGAGATGGCCTGGCATGAGAGAGAACAGGTGTATAAGGCAAGCGGTCACATTTTTGACAGCTTCCACATTTGCCAGACCGCAAAAGGCGACAAAGAAGGAAGATGGACTACGGTAGTAGCTGCCATGGTCTTTGTTACAGGTGAATGTTGAGGGGTTAAGTCCCCTTATCCTCATACTCTGCTTTCCAGTAGTACTTCTGCTTTCCAGTAGTACTTTTTTTATTTTTCTAATTTTTTACTACCCTGTAAATAGTGTAATGTGCTATTGAATCCCCTACTCCTCAGCCAGAGATTCTGGGATTTATCTAACGCTCTGGGTGATCAGATATTTAATGGATACTTGCTGATCTGATATAAAAGGGGATTCCGAAAGAGATTCAAAAAGAGATTCCGAAAGAGATTCAAAAAGAGATTCAAAAGAAAATTCCCGGAACTTCCGGGATTAAAAGAGAATCAGTTAAGAATCCCAAATTAGCTTTAAGAATCCGAGGATATAGCTTTAATATATTGTTCCTTTGCTTCTTCAAAGCGCTCAAGCTTGAAGAGGAACAGGCTGTAGTTGTAGTTAGTGTTAACGTCTCCGGGATCCAGTTTCAGGGCTTCTCTGTACATTGCCTCAGCCTGCCGGAACATCCCTAGACGTTTCAACAGATTGCCGTAGTTGCAGAGTGTAGGGATGTGGCATGGGTCAATTTCAAGGGTCTTTTTATACTGGATTTCAGCTTCACGATACCGCCCAAGCTCAAAAAGGAGTTGTCCATAATTAGTTCTGGTATCCACATCTCCGGGTTTTAACTTGAGGATAAGCCTGTACTGCATTGCCGCTTCTTCAGTCCGGCCTGATTCCGAGAGCAGGTTGCCGTAGTTGCATAGAGCACTTATGTGGCCAGGGCTTACCTTCAAGACCTCTTTATAATGGACCTCAGCTTCCTCAACCTTTCCTTCCTCCTTGAGGAAATTGGCATAATTATAGTTGGCTGACACGTGCTCAGGCACCTGTTCAAGAGCCTTTACGAACTGTTTTTCGGCCTCCTCTTTTCTCCCCATCTCTGCAAGGAGGCTGGCATAGTTGCAGCGAGTGTTTGTATTTTCGGGTT
The DNA here is from genome assembly GCA_964434965.1 of uncultured Methanosarcinales archaeon. Lineage (GTDB taxonomy): Archaea > Halobacteriota > Methanosarcinia > Methanosarcinales > Methanosarcinaceae > Methanosarcina. The sequence goes on along the minus strand of CAYSWX010000007.1, from coordinate 115,126 downwards.
CCAGTTCAAGCACTGTCCTGAACTCACGTTCCGCCTCCTGCTGTTTTCCGAGTTCAAAAAAAAGGTTGCCATAGTTGCAGTGGGTGCTGACATGTCCAGGCTCAAGTTCAAGAGCCCTCCTGTACAGGTTTTCTGCTTCAAGTTTCCGCCCAAGCTCTGCAAGGACAATTCCCTGGTTGCAGAGGGAGTTGACGTGCCCGGGATCAAGCTTCAGTGCTTCATTGAATTCCTGAAGAGCAGTCTCTTTCATCTCCATGAAATAAGCAAGAACTCCAGAAAGGAAATAAGCCTCAATCTGCTGCTCCCCTTCCCCCAGGAGGGCACAGGCTTTCATGAACACGTATTCTTCCCTGAACATCCCCTTTGAGTCGCATATATTTGCGATGTTCAGAAAAAAATCGGGAGAAATCCCGTTTTTCCTTGAAAACTGGACTGCAAATTCAACCCCTGTACCGGTTTCGTCCTCATTTTTCCTGATCGATTCCATAACATCAAAAACAAATTTATTGATCATGTCCAGGTCCATAAAAATCAATTCTCCCAAAAATAATTCCCTGAGAAAAAGCTTAGTCTTCTTCCTTATTTACCCACTGTTTTCAGTCAATAAATACTTTATTATATAATTCGGGCACAAGGAAAGAGTTTCAAAAAAGTAGTCCTGAAACACGGTATTCTTTTTCCAGGAAATCAAAAGAAGAAGTAAAAGAAAAAATTAAAGAAGCAATTAAAATAGAAGAGTAGAATAAGCTGTTTTCAAAAAAAGATAAGTGGAAGACTATTATAGCTTCCCCGGCCTGAGGGGTATGTAAGGCTGGAAGAACCTTGCCCAAATGTCCCGGAAATATTTTTCTGAAATTCCTGGCAGGATCAGGTCACTGCTTCCAATAAGTGCAGCACCTGTAAGGATGAAGAGACAGCCACCAATTGTATTCAACTGCACAGGCTCTCCCAGGAGAATGCAGCAGAAACCGATACTGCTGACTGGTTCAAGAAGGGAGAGCACAGCTGCGGTTTGAGCTTTTATATGAGCCAATCCTCTTAAGTACAGGAGAGACGCAAGAGCCGTAGCTATGACTCCTAAAGGTATTAGAAGCTTCAGGTTTTTAAGCAGCACAGGTCCTGATACTGATATTCCGAAAGGCAGGAGCAGGACAAGGCTCACTGATGTTGACCAGAAAATCTGCTCTACAGCTGAATAGCTGCCCTTCAGGTGGTTCATGGTCATAATCGAACAGCCGTATGAAAGGCCAGAGATTAATCCAAAGAGAACTCCTGTAACGTAGTCCCCATTTTCTGGAGTTGCGCTTCCGTAAGAATTTAATGGATTAATTACGAGCAGTATGCCCGAAATAGAGAGGGTCAGTGCAAGCATATCCCGTAAAGTCACGCGTTCTTTCAGGAGTAATGGAGAGAGCAGGGTAACATATATCGGTGCTGTATACAGGAGAAGCACAGCTACAGGGATGCCAATATTCCTGATTGCAGAGAAATACGTAAACATTGTTATGGTATTGAGAGCCCCAAGCAAAAGCATATGGAATTTCTTTTGCTTCAGTTGAACTTTTCTTATTCCTCCGAATAATACAAGGTACCCCAGAATGACTGCAAACCCGAAAAATAACCGGTAGAAAAGGATGGAACCTGCTTCCATGCCTTCTATTCCTTTTACAAATAAGCCTATCATCCCGAACAGGATGCAGGACGTTATAACCGCTGTAAATGATTGGTTATTTTCTTTAAATCTTGTGAACATAATTGAAAGATGGATATTTTAACCAGAATATATAACTATTTGAAAATTATCAATCATTACAAATTTCTAAAAATTAGAAAGTCTTGCATAGATTTCAAACAAATATTTTGTAAACATAAAAATATTATCATATTCTAGAGAATGTGACAAAATAAAAAGAAGAAAGAATCTGGATATGCTTACTGTAAAAATAAATTCTTCATTAAATCAATTCACTCTACAAAATAAATCATCTCATTTGGGGTGCGGGTAAGTTCATTACTTTCTATACCTGACTGAATAAGTTTTTCAATTCTATCCCATGCGTTTTTACGGGTTGTCTTAATCCCCAGTACTCTTGATGTCTGGATAATCAGGTCTTCCATAGGGGTTGAGTACTGGTTGTTAAGGACGAAACGGACAGCCTCTTTTATCTCTTCATCACAGATCCATTCAATCTTTGCATATGCTTCAGCATCCCGTCTGCGCAGAAGATCTGCAGGTCCCAAAAGAGGCCAGTAAAATTCTCCTCTTACCTGAATTTTTCCCAGGCTTTCGGCCGATGCTATGGAGTCAAGTATCCCCTGTTTGATTTTGCCGAGCATGCGTGGGATTCCTATATGGGACCTTATCCTCTGGAGTATTTCCTCCGAATGAATTGGACCTTCAAATTCCACAATTCTTACAATTGCCTCCTCAAGCTGCGCATCAGAGATTTCAGAAAGGTCTGCTGACTGCGGAAGTCCGGAAGATGGGCAGATCCTGTAGGGGGGCACAAGAGCCTCGAGGGAATTTTCTTTTCCGGGCATCTTTTCATCCCCATTTTTCCCATTCCCTGAAGCAGCAGGTTTGATTATTTCGGGATTCTTAGCCTCAATAATTGAGCCGGAACCGGATTTTAGTTCATCCTGTAGATCACTTACGGCTTCAGACTCGGATTTAAGTTCAGACTCGGATTTAAGTTCAGACTCGGATTTAAGTTCAGACTCAGATTTAAGTTCAGACTCGGATTTAAGTTCAGACTCAGATTTAAGTCCTGATCCTGAACTGACTTTAATTTCATTTTCAATTTCCGTTTCACTTTTGAGATTATTTTTACTTTTAACTTCTGATTCGTCTCTGGCTTTCAATTCAGCTTTATTCCCTGACCCATTTTCAGGTTCAGTGTTTATTTCAGGCTCGTAACCCCATTCCAGGTCAGGATAATCATCATCTTCAGGATCTTCAGGTTCAAAGTAGCCTCCAGAGCCATAAATATATGCAAATTCGTTAATCCTCTTGCCTTTTCGTTTCTTTTCCGGACCTGCACTGAAATCGATTTCAGGGTAAGCCTGGAAAAAGTTCATTTTTTCGGGTTCAGGCTCAGGAACCAGGTACGATTCTTCCTCCATATCTGTTTCGGAATCTGAACGCGGGTCAACATTGAATTTAAGAAGTTTTGACTTTTTTGCTTTTCTGGCAGGTCTATTTCTGGAGTTTTCGTCAGCGAGTGTAGCCATTGACTCGGCTTTTAAAGTCATTTCTGGAAGGAAATCCCCTCCTGAAGAGGTTGAGATCCCTTCATCCATCCCGGGGAAGATGCCCAGATAAGATTCTTCGTCTCCTGATTCGTATTCTCCAGTGTCTTCCGGTCCCCCTTCATATACTTCTTCTACCTCCTCTACTTCTTCTATCTCCTCTCCATCCTCTGCTCCAAAGGGAACATTTGAGAGCCCTTCCTTTTTAGGCAAAGATTCTACATTTCTTTTTCTTTTCCTTCCAGATGATTTTTCCAAAATGTTTTCTGAAATTATATCTGGCTCAGAGGAAGTGTTCATCAGGGGTGCGGTCTCGAAGGCCTTTACTTCAGATTCATTAGAAGCGTTGCCTTCTACAGGTAAAATCAGGCTGGCAGCAGGGCCGACGTTTATCTCATAATCTTTTGCGGATTTTGCCCATGCAGGGGGTTCGTTTATATTTACAGCCTCAGGTCCGGGTTCTGACTTAGCCTGCAGTTTTGCTTGCTTTACAGCTGCCTTAACGGTTTCAAGCAATTTTTCCCTGCACTCTTTTGGATGGAGGTACCAGTCCGTAGACCAGACCCTGTAGATATTCCAGCCAAGCCCTTCGAGTACCTGCTGACGCAGGCGGTCGCGGTCCCTTGCAACAGGGGAGGAATGGTAATCTGCTCCGTCGCACTCGATCCCAAGAACATACCTTCCCGGGTGGATGGGGTCAGGGACTGCAAGGTCGAGCCTGTATCCTGCACACCCTATCTGCCTGTGAATTTCACACCCGTTCTCAGTAAGGAACCCTGAGACCGCTTCTTCGAAAGGCGATTCAAGCTCCTGCCTGCCGCATGACGGAGATGGAAGCGTGCCGCTCTCGGCAAATTCAAGGAATACTTTGAGGGCTTTGAGCCCGAAAGGTGAGTTTTCGTCAAGGGGGAGGTCTCTTGAAGTGAAGTTTGAAAAGACAACGCATTTTTCCCTTGCCCTTGTTATAAGCACATTGAGACGCCTTTCTCCTCCTTCACGGTTAAGAGGGCCGAAGTTAAGGGAAAGTTTCCTGTTATTATCAAAACCGTAACCCACACTTAGCAGAATTACATCTCTTTCGTCGCCCTGGATGGTTTCGAGGTTCTTTACGAAAAAGTGTTCTCCCCTATCGTTTCCTGAGTTCAGTTCAACGCCTGGGTTTACTTTCAGGAGGGCTTCGATCTCATCCTGGATAGCCTCCTGCTGTTTAATGTTAAAAGTGCCAACCCCAAGGCTCTTTCCCGGATACTTCTGGAAATGTTCAAAAACTGCCCTTGCAACAGCTCTTGCTTCTATCCTGTTTGCTCCGCTCTTGCCCCTGTCATAAGCGGCATCAGGGAGGTGAACGAATTTCAACCCGAGGCTTTCATCTTTCTGCATAGGGGAGGGGTAAACATAAAGGCGGTTATCATAAAATTCCTGGTTTGAGATTGCAATAAGAGACTCATGCCTGCTCCTGTAATGCCAGCGCAGGGTCTTTACCGGGAAACTGCGTTTGCAGACATTAAGGATGCTTTCCATGTCTCCTGCAGGGGTATAGTCATCAGGCTCATTTTCATGAGAATCTACAACAGTATCAAAGAAATCGGTTGGAGGAAGCTGCTTTGAGTCTCCCATTACCACTACCTGCTTTCCGCGCAGGAGCGCACCGACAGCATCTTCGGGCCTGACCTGACTTGCCTCGTCAAAGATGATAACATCGAACCTTGTGCTCCTGGGGTCAAGGTACTGAGCAATGGAAAGCGGGCTCATAAGGAAACAGGGTTTTATTTTCTGTATGAGGCCGCCTGCCTTTTTCATAAGGGTACGGATAGGCATATGCCCGCGTTTGCGGTTGAATTCGTTGAGCAAAATTCCGGCTTCGGAAGCCCTTGATGCTCCTGAAGTCAGCTTTGGAGCGTCCTCATAAGCAGTACAGACAATCCTCTGCCTGTTCTCAAGCAGGACTTTTTTGTCAAGATCGATGAACTTGCTTATCTTGCCTTCATGCAGTTCCCGGATAAATGCAGATAGTTCGGGCCTTTCCCTGAAAGCCCTGTGAAGCATGCTTTCTGCATAGTTTCCTTCAAAAGCAGGGATCATATCTTCAGGTTCTATTTTTCCGGCTTCTATGTCCTCAAGCATAGTGGAAGCGAGCGTTTCGAGGCAGAACTGCCTGTATCCCAGGTACTGGCTCCAGAAAACAAGGGAAGAAGTCTCATCTTTCCATTTAGTCACACGCGTTTTTAACTGGCTGAGCTTTACAGCTTCAATATCGACAAACATCTTCCCATAATCTGCTCCTATGAGCGTGCCTAACTTTTCAAGGGAGAGGGTAAAAGCCTCTTTTGCTGCCAGAACTTCGTTTATTGCAGATTCAACGGATAAAGGGTCAACTCCGCTCCCAACCAGCCTGACAGACCTGTCAGTTAAAAAGCCGTCTTTGATATGCCTGCGGAAGGGGACTATCCACTTACAGTAGTCTTCCAGCAGGGCAGGGTCGCTCTCAAAGCCCTTCCAGTATTCCCAGAAGAATTTTTTCCCGCTTATCTCAGCTCCTTCAAGCTCCAGCCTGCGTGCTTTGCATTCGGAAACACAGGCAAGGTCGAGAAGGATTTTGCTGTCTTTTAAGGGGGCCCCTGAGATATAGCAGGCTGAAATCTCATTTTTTAATTTCCTGTACCTGGAGTTAAAAATACTGAGCAGCTTGCCGGATACTTCCTTGAATTCAGAGACATCAATATTGAATATAGAAAGGTGGAAAGTTCTGTCCACAAAGGTTTTCAGTTCCCTGTACTGTCTAACTTTTGATACCAGAGATTCTGCTTCGGATGTAAAAGCCTCAGAGTCCCATTCAGAGTTCTGAAGCAGTTTTTCAGGCAGGGGCTTTGATTTTCCTATAAGTTTTGCAGCTTCGGTTATGCCGGTAATATCTTTGAGCGCCTGAGGCTTTGCGGTTGCAGAGATATCGTTGAGGGTTTTTATTCCTGTTTCAAGTTTTTCAAAAGCAAAAGCGCATTCATCTGCAACAGCCCCGATTTCTCCAAGGTCAGAAGGCAGCACAAGTCCGGGCTCACAGCCGTACCAGGTATTTTTCCGTACCGATCCAAGGGCGGGAAGTACCTGCCCCATTTTTTCCAGAATCGACTCAGCTTCTACCCAGGCTTCAGTTTCCCACGTATCAGGGTCCTGAAACTTAATATGGGGCATTTTCAGGCCCTTTGACTCAAAGTAAATCCGGTTCTTTTCCTTTACCCCGTAAAGGGAATAGAGGCTTGGATAGATCTTTCCTGCAGGTTCACGAAGTGTTTCTGCATACCCGTCGAGCTCCTGTTTGAGTTTTTCGAGTTCGTTAAGGTCCCTTTCAGCACTGATGGCAGGAGGTTTTTCCCGTTTAAGGGCCTTTTCCAGCTCTTCAAGTACGGCTTTTTTCCTTGTCTGGTGGCTGTGGACCTCAAGGCAGAGCTCTCCAAGGCCTGAATTATCAAGCCTGCTTTTTACCACCTGGAGGGCAGCCATCTTTTCACTTACAAAGAGTACGCTTTTGCCCTGTGCGAGCAGTTCTGCAATCGTGTTTGCAATGGTCTGGGATTTTCCTGTGCCAGGAGGCCCTTCCACAACAAGGTCTTTTCCGGCTTTCACGTCCTCAATGACTGCTATCTGGGAAGAGTCCGCATCCATTATATGGTAGGTATCTTTTGCCGAAAGTTTCAGGTCGACTTCCTCTTCACGGAAGCCCTGTACTTCACCTTCAGGCTCTTCGGGATTGAAGACCTTCTGGATTAGGGGATGCTCTGCAGGAGACATGTCCTCAGGCCAGGTCGCAGGGTCCAGGTCTTTATACATTACAAATTTTCTAAAGTTAAAAAGGTCCAGGCAGACTTCCGGAATGAGCTGCCATTCAGTTTTTTCGCGGATCGCCGCAAGCACTGCCCTGAAGTATTCCTGTATCCCTGAAGCTTCTTCTGGCATCTCAAATTCAGGAACCTCTATCCCGAACTCTTTCATCTTCGCCTGAAGAGTAATGGATGTGAAAACTTCGTCCCCTGTCCACTGGATTCCGAAATTTCTGCCTTTTCCTATCCTTTTGAGTTCAACGGGGACCAGGACAAGTGGGGCTTTCGGGTTCTTTACCGAAGATTTAGTTTCACTCCACTGCAAGAAGCCCATTGCAAGATAAAGCACGGGATAGCCCTGTTCTTCAAAAATTGAATTTGCCTGGTTATAAACGTAAAAAAGCTTCCGGTCAAGAGTCTCATTGTCATCCGGAGTTTCAAGAACAGTCTCGGAACGGGAATTCTGCGTTTTATTCTTTTCTTCGGAAGTAAGGATTTTTCCTATTGTTTTCAGAAGTCTGTTTTCGTTATCTTCAGAATCGTCTTCTTCCCCGTTTTCAGCTTTTTTGCCTCTTTTGGGCCTGGTTTTTGTTGCCCTGAACTTCATTGACTTTTCCTGAAGAACAAAAAGGTCATAGACCTCCTCCGGAGTTCTGCCCGTGATTGAAATTGTCCGTCTCGGGGAAGGACGGTAATTAAGAAGGTTATTCCGAAGGGATAAATCAAGTAAATTCTGCCTTAGTGTTTCCAGTTCCTTAACCACGTCTACCATAAAATACCAGGCCCTGTTCAAATAATCAATAAAATATATTTATGATATAGATAAGAATGCAGGAATCTACTAATAAATTTTGCCATGTCCTGCCGAAAATAAAGCTTCAAATCTTGCAGAAAAATCTCTTGAAACCTGAATGAAATCCTCTGAAAGTCTCTTTAAATTCCGAAATAATCTTGTTCCTTAAGTATATAACTGTAGAATATTGATGCAAGAGTATAAAACACTTTACTAAACATCATGATTTTTATAATACTCTCTGTTTGCTCCTGGTTGTATATACTCCTCTGAAAAAGAATTACGCAAGTAGTGTGTAAGTGGGTATATATTAGCTATTTGGAATTATTTGAAATTACATCTACAAGCACTGAAATACATCTGAACTTATTACTATTGGAGCGCAGAGGGTCACGAATGCCCCTCCTTTAGAGTTTGTCCGACAATTATTGATAGTAATAAAAAAGTGCTAAAAAGAAAGCAAATAAGACCATTAAATCAAAAAATAAGGAATTTTTATATTACCAAATGTAATTGTCGGACAGCCTGTTTAAGGTGGGGTGGCCGCACGCAATTTGATTTTTTCCTGAAAGTCACTTTAAGTCACTTTATGTCTTACTTTGCCACCCAAAATAACCATAGCCTATATATGTGGGTTATTCAAATTAGCCATTTGTGACCTCTGGAGAAACTGTGCGGGCGGAAATCTTTGTATCCGGAAGGGTGCAGGGTGTGGGTTTTCGAAGATTTGCAAGAAATGCTGCCGATCGCTTTGGAGTGGACTGCAACCCCATAAACCTCAGGGACGGAAGAGTTTTTGTTCTCGCTGAAGGCAGGCGTGAGGCTCTTGACCTTCTGATAAATGAGCTTCGGAAAGGGCCTACTTTTGCTCATGTAGAAGGGGTTGATGTTACTTTTACGGAAGCCATGGGAAATGTGTACGAGCTTTCCAGAGATAACCTCTTTTGAGATAAGCTTCGCAACCTGACCTCACATCCTGTTTTTTTCAGAACAGCTTTTAAGAGTTCTGCAGTTTTTCAGGTGTCCCGGATATTTTTCAGTCTTTCTTCATAATTTTCATAATGATGAAAAACCCTGCAAGGTTTACTGCTCCTATCAGAAGATATCCTATCAGGTGCTTTGGGCTCCTGCCAAAAACCGAATCCTCTTCTCCAAAAATTCCTGCCGAGCTGGTTTCTTCTTTTGCTCCAGTGGGGGCGGATTCGTTTTTCTTTGTTTTTGCTTCCTTATTCCCGAAATCTATCACTGAATCGGTTTTAAGAAAAATCTCTTTTTCCTTTTCTTCAAGGCTGTTTCCCGAATCAAGGACAGCCCTGACGGCATATGAGTTGTCAGGCTCAAGCCCGAGGAAAAGGAACTGGTCATCGTTTCCAGGGGAAGAAATCACTTCTCCGTCTCTCCTTAGTTCTACGGACCCTTTTTCAGGAAGCTCGACTTTCAGGTTTACGTGCCCTGTGAGCAGGATCTGCTCTCCTTCTACAAACCTGGGCCTGTCCGGGATGTCAAGGATTCCAAGCAGGGTCGGAGTAAAATCCTCCTGCCCGAACTCTCCTCTTATAACTCCACTCTCAACATCCTGAGCATGTACGATGAGAGGAACAAGCTGTGTCTCGTCCGAACCAGAGAACTTTTCGGACTGATGCCCTCCTTTGGAATCATCTGCCGAAAAAGCCATTCCATGGTCTGCAGTCAGGACAAAAGCAAGGTTGTTTTCTTTACAAAGGTTGTAGAGAGGCAAAATTTCTGAATCAAGGCTTTCGATGCAGTCTATGTACCCGTAATTATCTCTGTAGTGTCCGCTCATGTCAATTGCCCCTACATTGACAGTCAGCAGGTATTTTTGCTCTGGATTGTTTTTTGCCATGTACTCCACAACAGCACAGGCTGTTTCGATGCCCCATTTATTATATCCGTTATACCTATCCCTTGTCTCTTTTGAAGTGATATATCCCGGAGCCCTGTCAGCCTTCTCTTGCATTACCTGTAAAAGCCCGGTAGGTACAGGAGAATCCGGAGAGTACTCATTCTTCTCAAGCACTATTTGCATATTTTTTATAGAATTATTTTCGTCCCTCAGGATGGCATCCTGTTCGGCACAGATCGACCAGGAATCGCCTTTTTCCATTACTGCGATACAGAGATAGCCTTCTCTGTGCAAAATGTCGAAAATGCTTGCATCTTTAAAACTAACAAACTCGCTGTCTGCACCCGGATTGCCGGTAACAAGGACTGAATGCCCTCCTTCAGTAAACGTTTGAGGAGCACGGAATTCAAAGATGAGTGCACTGCTTTTTCCTATCTCAGGAATGTTCTCAATCCTTGCTTTTTCAAGGGTTGCGCCGTCAAGTGCGTGCGGCGTAAGCTCAGGATAGATAAAAGGCGCACTTAAGCCGTCCACTATCAGCACGACTGCACCTGCCGGAGTATTGACAGGGCTTATCTCAACTTCTGTAAGTGCAGATGTGGGAACTGGTAAAGCTGCAAAAATGGTTAATAATGTTGCTGTAAGTAAAACCAGAGTAATAAATAGTTTGAAATTTCGAGCTTCATACATCATTGTAAATTATTTTACACACATGCTATAAAGAATTTATCTTCTCGAAAAACTTTGCTGCAAAGTTTGGTGTTTCTGATTCGCTGCCTTTCCATTTCGTTGGGTCTGGAAAGTGTATGTATTGCTCAGGTAATATTCCAGATCTTTTTTCGAAATAATTTTGGCTTTGTAGAATAATTTTTTAAACTCTTTAATTTAACTCTTCATTTTATACTGGGTTTCAGGTTAACTTTTTAAAGGTTTATTTTTTTAAGGTTATGGCGTCCAGAGAAGTAAATGTATAACACTTGCTGTACATATCAGTAATATCCCAAAAAATCCTATCCCATAATCCAAAAAACAGGAAATGTTTCTATGAAGATGAACCCACGCTGTACCTACTGTCTGCTTTCCCGCGTACATTTTCAGTCAAAGCTTTCTACTGATGATGAAGATCTTATAAGTAAAACTATCCATGAATGCCTTGAAGCCATGAACAAACACTATAGCCCTGAGGCAGTCTCAGCATGCGTAGCCACAAAAATCCACAGAAAATGCTATGAAGTCCTGGGAGATAAGGACCCATATGAAGTTACGAAAAAGCTGATCAATCAGGCTGCTTTAAAAGTCCTGCCTGCAGCAAAAGAAAAAATTTACGAAAACTCTCCTGATGACGGTGAACTTTTCAGGCGGGCAGTACTGGCATCGGTTATTGCTAATTATTTTGATTTCGGGATTATGGGGTTTGATGCCAGCGAGGACAAATTTGAAGATGCTTTTCTGAAATTTTTCGAGCAGGGGCTTGATGTTGACGATACTCCAAAAATGCTTGGGCTCCTTGAGGACGTTGTCTATATTGCTGACAACTGCGGAGAAATTCTTTTTGATATGATTGTTTTTGACGTGATTAAAAAACTTGGCGGGAATATCACCCTGGTTGTGCGTGGGGGTCCCATACTTACAGATGTGACTTTAAAAGAGGTAAAAGAGTTTGAAATAGATAAAAAGGTTGACAGAGTAATGACTACAGGTTCAAATGCTGTGGGTATTCTTGTAGAGGAAGCTCCTACCGAACTGCTCGAAGTCATGAAGGATGCGACTTTAATAATCAGCAAAGGCATGGCAAACTACGAGACCCTCTCAGAGCATAACTTCGGACCTATAGCTTATATGCTTCTTACAAAGTGCGAGTGTGTGGCTGAAGACCTCGGACTTGAACAGGGCTTATCGGTTGCAAAACTTATGAATTTCCCCTGAAATATTCATGCATTCCGGGTTTTTTCCGGCAACTTTTTATTGAGCAGAGCCACAAATTATGTGCATTAACGAAAATACCTTAAAGTAAGTGCAGAATTATGTCTAAAATAATAGTATAAGGAGAGATTAAAAATGTGTGAACTCAATGTTATTCTGCTCAGTGGAGATAACCGTGAGAGGATAATGGACTCTGTAGCAAAGATTCTGGTTGAAGGAGACTCAATCCAGCTTACCGGAATCCTCGGAGACAAAATGACGGTTCAGGGCTCGATCAAGGAAATCAATTTCTCACGCGGAGAAGCTATAATTTTATCTAAATAATTTATTTTTTTATTTTACTGGTCCTGTAATTTATTATTAATCCGGTGCCACCAATTTTTAATAAATCTCTTTATGTGCTGGCATCCTCTATCTCAAACCTAACCCCGCGACTCTCAAGCTCTTTTATAATCTCTTCCATAAACACACCCGGCCCCGGGACATGGCTGTGGTGGAATTCTTTTACTTTTCCGGGCTCTCCGCCGACACTGGTAATTTTTACGCCGCAGGAGGGACTCTTAGGGACGCCGATAATTCTGATGCTCACGCCGTTTGCTGAGAGGTCTTCAATCATATTTGCAAGCGGGGTGAATATTTCTCTGCAGAATCGCCTGTATGCGGGGTGATCGAGCTGGTCTCTGGTTACTTCCCTCCGCCTCATTCCAAGGTGCATGGATTCGGGGCATGGAAGCTGGATAACGTTTGCGCCCTTAGGGTCAACAGGGGAAGCGGGCTTTACTCCTTTCACCCTCGAAAGGGGGTTAAGGAGGCAGTGCCCGATTACAAGCACTTCTTGCCGGTTGTCGTCTGTTTCAGATTTATCCGTGGCGGCGAAGCTTTTGGCATTTACGGGATTTTCGGGTGCTGCAGAGTCATTAGGGACTGAATGGGACCTGTAGTTTTCCAGCTTTTCCATGTGATCACCTGATGTTTATATTATTGGTCGTCACTGCTTTTATCTGTACCTGAACAAGAGATTATATATTTATCTTCTACATATGTATCCGAAAATAGGATATGTGAGCCTGCAAATGTGCCCTATTTTTGCAGTCAGTCAGGACATGGCTGCAAGAGGGTTGCAGAGCCGCTGCCTTTAGAATTGGAAGGTCATATCACATGTATGAAGATTTTGGAACAATACTGAATAGAGGGTTCAAGACCTGGGTTAGAAATCTAAATATTTGTATTCCATTTGTCCTGAATTTTTTTGTTGATTTAATTCTTTATGCATCTTTCTTCGGCTTAATAGGTGTTCTGCTCTTTGCTTCAGGTTCGGAAAGCGTAATCGACCCTGCTACAATTTCTGATAAGGAACTTTTCTCCATTTTGTGGGATGGGTTTACAAATAATATTCCAGCCTCAATAGCTTTGATTCTTGCTTTTTCCCTGCTTAGCATGTTCTTGCGGTCCTTTTTCACAGCAGGGGCAATCGGGATGGCAAAAAAAGCTTCCGAGACAGGAGACACTTCTTTCTCTTACATGTTCAAATCAGGTTCGAAAAACGGTTTCAGGCTGTTTCTTACAACCCTTATGATCTCCCTGATATTGCTTGCAGGCATTGTATTTGTGGTGCCTGGAGCTCTTACAATCGGAGATATAAACAGTCTGATAGAAAATCCCAGGGTGCCTGTAAACGGTATGGGAATACTGGGCATAGGAATTATGCTCTGGACAATCTATTTCCTTGCCTTAAATATCGTACTTTCCCTTGCCCCTTATGCCCTTGTAATCGACGAACTTGACCCTCTTGATGCTCTGAAAGCTGGATACAGGTTTTTCAGGGCCAATAAACTCGATGTTTTCTTTATCTGGGTAATTTCTATAGGGCTTGCTTTAGTCAACGGGTTTGTCGGCGAGAGTCTGGGTTCCGAGGTCACTCTGGTTTCAGGCATTACATATTTCGTGCCGATTTTTATACTGCAGCCGATTACCGCTATCCTGTGGACCAGGCTCTATCTGGTAGGGGAGGAAAGGAAGCTCTATAACCCTTATGACCTGCTTTCCGATCCAGATGATTTTTAAAGATCATGAAAGGTTCTGAATTCTAAATTTTTCTCTTTTTTGCTTGATTTTTCCTTTTTACTTAATTTTTAGTTATGTTTTTTCATGTCCTGCCGAGAAGTTTGCATGCCTGGCAGATATCTTCGGTACAGGTATCCCCGCAGATCCTGCATTTTTCTATTTTTGCAGAAGGAAGTTCCTTTGCCAGGGCCCCTACAAGCTTGTCAAAGCCGCGGAGAAGAGAATACTTGGTGCCTGGATGGTTGATCTCAAAGCTGTTTAACAGCTCCCTTATCTCTCCTCTAAGAGCTTCTCCTGCATACGGGCACTCGCTGAAGTCTACTGGAAGGGAATTTATCAGAGCGTAGAGTGCCACTTCCTTCTCAGGGATATTCCGCAGGGGCTTTGCCCGCATTACAAGTCCCTCTACAGCTGCTGGAGGAGCAAGCCTGACCATGCGTTCCATATCTCCTCTGAAATGGTTAAGGAGAATGGTCTGGGCTTCATCATCCAGGTTATGTCCTGTAACCAGTTTCGTTGCGCCTATTTCAAGAGCTGCCCTGTTAAGGACGCTTTTCCTGAGAACTCCGCAGTAGCTGCATGTGCCTTTTTCGCGGTCCATTGCAGCCAGTTCGTCCATTGTTGTACCATGTTCGTCTTTAAAGGACCTTATGATATGCCGGACTCCAATTGTTTCCGTAAGCTTTTTTGCAAGCTCAAGGGAGTGAGGGCGGTATCCATCAATACCCTCGTCAACTGAAATTGCAACAATCTGGATATCAGGCCTGTTCCCCAGGATCTTATGCATCACATAGAGGGCGACAGAGCTGTCCTTTCCCCCGCTCAGAGCAACGGCTATTACATCATTTTTCTTTATGCTGTAATCTCTCCGGACTGTAAGCTTAATTTTCCTTTCAACGTCCTCTATAAAATGCCTTTTACAGAGATGCATTCCGGAGTATTTTTGAAAAATAATAGCTTCATGGTTACATTTTTTACATTTAATTGTCATTTGAAATCCTTTTGAAGTCCTTTTTTTACTTTGCACTGATTACTGGTAAAAACAGAAATCTTAGTTGTAACAGGCTCCTTTAGGAAAGGGAACGCTCGTATATATTGTTTTTTACGTGCCTTTCGTAGGAGCCTGATTTTTATCCTCATTGGGAACCTTTCTTAACCATGTTACTGAACTATGTTTCCAAAGGTATATCCTGTTCAGCAATCAAACCTTATTTATTATTCAAATTCAAATAATTACATGGGAAGAGAGGGGACCTTCTATGATAAGAATTATTCCGGCACAAGCCAGGCATCTTGGGGATTCCGGCTGGCTGAAGAGTTACATGCTTTTTTCTTTTTCAAACTATTATGATCCTGATAATATCCAGTTTGGAAGCCTGCGCGCCTTTAACGATGATACTGTCCAGCCGGGCAGAGGTTTTTCGACTCACCCGCATTCTGATATGGAAATTATATCTGTTGTGCTTGAAGGGGAGATAACGCATGAGGACAATATGGGAAACAGTGGAACCCTTGGAAAAGGAGATGTACAGCGCATTTCCGCAGGTACAGGAATAATGCATTCTGAGTTAAACAGAGGCCATGAACCTCTACACTTTTATCAGATCTGGATTCTACCTTCCAGAAGCGGCCTTGAGCCTGTATACTCACAGAAAAAGTTTGAAGAGCAAGAATGGAGAAACCAGCTGCTTCCTCTTGCTTCAGGCAAGGGTTTGGAGAAGGCTCTGAGGATAAACGCTGATGCAACAATTTACAGGAGCAGTCTCGAAAAGGGACATATTATCCATCTTAATTTACAGAAGGATAGCCGCATTTTCGTTTACATGTCTGTCGGGGAGCTCTCTATTAACGGCCAGCGAATCGGGAAGGGGGATCAGGCTCGCATTGACGTTGAGCAGGCAATCCATATGGAGTCAGTCTCTTCAGGCGCGCCTGCAGAATTTATCCTTATTGATGTTTCCCAGCAAGGGGCAGAAATTCGGAAAATGAGTTGAAGGTAGCTGAAAGACGAATCTTTTGAGATTTATAAGCACATTCTCTTGATAACGGCATGAATTGAATTCAGACAAACTGGTTTGAATAAAAGAAATGATGAGATGAAAAATATTGAAATCCACAGGAAGAAGTAAAGGGAAAAGTAAAAAGAAACGAGAGAGGAGATGAGAAGAGGCATAATCAACTGGGAAGGGGAAGTGACAGAAAGAAAGAACATCCAGGGAGAGGAAGTGATGTGGTAGAGGATCAGCCAGGGGGAGGAAGTAATACGGTAGAGGATCGGCCAGGGAGGGGAGAATCTAAAGAGGCGGAAATTCTGAAAGCAAGATAAAAAGATAGCCTGGAGAATAGGTTGGAAGTGGGGGGAAAAATAGTGTTAGAGAGGGATTTGCCCCCACTTCTCTGTTGCTTCTGATATCTGAGAGACCTGATTGAGGAATGGCGAACCTCATTTCAGGCTTCATTTTCCGAAATCTCTCCCTGAGCCCTGACCAAGGAATGGCAAAAAACCTCGAATCAGTCTTTTGAGGGGGGGTTTCCGGGTTGTACAGAGCAGAATTGAGGAATGGCGAACCTCATTTGCCCTGCTGTTTTTTTGCTAAATGCTCTCATGAACCCCATTCAATATTAGCATTTAGTACTACATTCTATAGTAAAACTGTTAGATATAAAACATAAATGGAAATGATTTTTCTTTTTCTTTGATGTAATAAATCGCCTTTAAAATTTTCAAGTGGCTTATCGGGCTGTCAAACTAAAATTGTTTGCTTGACAGGTTCTATTTTATATAACCTTCTGCCATAAGGCACTCCATTCATTAAATGGCATTATTTCAAAGGAAATTTATTTATAGTATCAGGTTGAAAATTTCTAGCCTTAAATTTGAGTCCTGATCAAATTTACTTGAATTTTCCATTTCTGTCTTATTCCACTTCTATGTCTTTTTTGATCTTGTTTGCCTTTTCTATTACTTCAATACTCTTTGTATTTATAATTTCTGTTCTCTTTGTATTTATTAAATCTGTTAACTTTACATCTATTCTATATTTATTATTTCTGCTGCCTTCCAGTTTACTCTTTCTGACTCATTTATATCTCATTCATTCCCGGATTTAATATTTTTTCAGCTTTGAATAAACATTGTAAACTTGAAATTTTTTACATGAAAATGAAACTGAATTCCTATACCTGGAGTAAACATTAATATGAAATATGCTATATTTTTTAGTAAGTAAATCGGATTATATCTTATTTATTTTAAGGTGTTTGGCTGAATGGAAGAGGTATCTTTGTTCCTGGTCTTTTTTTCAGTTTTTGCAGGCTACCTGCTTGGCATAATTTCAGGACTGTTGCCCGGCATACACACAAACAATTTTGCGCTTGCACTTGTAGCTTTTTCACCTTTTCTTGCTGAGAAAGGAGTTGCCCCACTATACATTGCACTCATAATCCTCTCAAATGCAATATCGCAAACTTTCCATGATATTATACCTTCGGTTTTTTTAGGCGCACCTGACGGGGACACAGCCCTTGCAGTCCTCCCAGGGCACAGGCTTCTGATTGAGGGCGCAGGCGCGGAAGCAGTCCGTCTTTCTGCCCTGGGAAGTGCGGGCTCTGTGGTTGCATCCATGCTCTTTGTACTTCCTTTTTCACTTTTTTTCGGGGCTGTTTATCCCTACCTGCAGGATTATATGGCATGGATTTTGATCACGATTGTATTTCTCATGCTTGCGAGCGAGAAAGACGCGGAAGTAAAAGAGAAGGAAGGGCAGAGTTCGCTTGTGAAATATAAATATAAAGCTATGGCTCTCTTCATGTTTCTTATCACAGGAATCCTTGGGCTCTTTGCTTTTTCCAGAGAAAATCTTCTGACCCCCATTATAAATTTCGGGGAAGCTTCCATGCTCCTCCCTCTCCTGAGCGGACTTTTCGGGGCATCTCAGCTCGTGATAAGCCTCCTCACAAGCTCCGAGATTCCCACAGAGTCTGTTTCGAAATTTGAGCTTTCCCGAAAAAGAACCCTGAGGGGAATCTTTACTGGCAGTGCTGCAGGTTCACTTGTAGCCTGGCTGCCTGGGCTTTCTTCTGCTATTGCTGCCCTTCTAGTGGGGCTCTTTGTAAGGTCTGATTTTGACAGAAGGCCCATAAAAAAAGAAAACTCTGAACCTGTACTCGGAGAAAGAAAATCCTCTCTTTTTTCTGATTCATGTGCGGATCACCAGACTCTTGAAAGCTCAAAAGAGTTTATAGTCTCGAATTCCGGAGTAAATACCTCAAATGCCATCTTCGGGCTCGTAGCTCTTCTTGTTATAGGAAAAACCAGAAGTGGAGCAACTGTTGCTATAAATGAGATATTGGGTGTAGAATCACTTGGTTTTCAGGTAATACTGCTCTTTTTTACCGCTATCCTCCTGACTGCCTTATTTTCGTACTTTTCCACAGTCTGGATAGGGAATAATGCCCACCATATGCTTCAAAAACTTGACTACACGAAACTCTGTATTGGAGTCCTTATAGGGCTTGCAACAATGGTCTTTCTTTTTACAGGACCTTTTGGGTTATTTATTTTCATAATTTCTACCCCAATAGGCATGCTCCCGTCTTTTATGAATGTCAGAAAATCTCATGCAATGGGAGTTATTCTGCTGCCTGTAATCCTTTACTTCCTTTAAAAAAAGGTTTCCGACAACCTCAATTCTTCCCTGTTTTTCGGTAAGAAAATCGGATCGGAAACAACAATTTTTATATTATCACCCAAAAACAGGTATTAAATTTCCCAGTAAGGAGAAAGTTTATACTGCTCGTACACTTTAGCCAGATCGTCATGAGTTAAAGCCCACACATTTTCACCCAGGCTTTCTTCCTTTTCGAATGCTCCTTTCTCAACCTTAAGGATATAATCGCCTCGACTTGCTTTAAGAGCTTCCCAGGGAACGGCAAATAATTTACATTTCATGCCAAGAAAACAATCACAAGCAAGTACCACGTATGCTATTTTTCCCTTTTCAGAGTCGATCATGACTTCTTCAATCTTACCAAGTTCTTCGTCTTTAACAGTTAAGACCTTAGCTCCTTTTATTTTAGATGCCGTCACAAAAGTAACGTTCTTCACAACTTGCGTTTCTTCGACTATTCCCATACACCTCAACCCCTTATGTATTTCAATTGTTGTCTTTTATCGGCTCTTCGCTGTTTTTTATGGGTTGAAAATAATTATCCAGTTTGAAAATGACTGGAAATTACCCGGTCAAAATCGCAAAGACCCTTTTTTCCTTTAATGTATGATTTATGCAAAAGTCTGATGCTGATAGCTCATTTTAAGAGCAACAGGGTACCTTTTGATAATCTCAAAACTAAAGGCTTTTTGCTTCCTATGCTAACTACGGTAACTTCTACCGGTTCACAGAAGCATATCCAGGTTTCGAGGGTGCAGGTTTCATTTCTCAGTCACCCTGTCAGCTATCCCATCATAAGCCATCCCATTAATATTAACAATTCTTTGATATATACATTCTTTATGCACTTGAGGTCGTGTTCACCAGTAACTGAAAACGGTGAACAAAAGAATTTCGATGAATTTTCCCAAAATGAGTGGTATACTGGTGCATAGATTCCAGACCTCAAGACTCAAAGCCTCAATAAACTTCCTGCTGGCGTGTAAAATATAAAACTTAAAATGTATTGGGTTGAAATTGTAAAGCGAGTAAAACAAATTGGTTGCTATTTATTTAAAAAGCAGAGATTAAAATAGAAAAATAGAAATGTAGAATGTGGAAAAAATAGAACGCGAACAGCTAAATGTGAATAATACAGGCAAATGTCAACATAAACTAAAAATGAGAACTAATAGAAAAGCGATTGAAATCTGAAGACATTTTCGCGTTTACATAAAAAATAATAATTTAAAAGGGGTTTACAGCACTATGGATGCAAATCTTGAAAAGCGTTTAGTGGAACTCAGGGTAGAATACGAATCCGGGCAGAAGATCCTCAAAGATATTGAATTAAAAATTGCAGAACTCGAAAACAGAAAAAAAGCCCTGGGTGAAACCCTTCTCAGGATCAGTGGGGCAATCGACTTACTTGAAGAAGTTCTTGGAGAAAGCGAGGGTGTGCAGGGACAGAAAATAAAAGCAGGTTTCGGAACTCCTGAAGAAGATATTGAGGTCCCCAATGTGATAAAGCAGCCTCTCGAGACGGCTAAAAAAATTATTGAAGATATGGGGCTTTCAGCAGGAGAAATCACTGAACAAAAAGGGGTCTTTCCTATAGGAATTATGATAGGAGATGTGATCAGACAGGAACCAAATCCAGGGGCAAAACTGCCTGCTGGGTCAGCCATAAACCTGGTAGTTGCATCTAAAGGCAAGTTTTTGCCTCCTATTGACAAAAAATCTGTATGCAGCTCTTTTTCCTGCCGCGACTGAAAAGGGAGCAAGAAGGGCTTTAAGATGCAGGCTTATCCCTCCAGGACAGAGGACTACCTGAAAGAACTCAGGGAACATTCCAGAGCAGCGATTTCGGCTTTTGATACCCTCAAGCATGCAG
Source organism: uncultured Methanosarcinales archaeon (assembly GCA_964434965.1). Classification (GTDB taxonomy): domain Archaea; phylum Halobacteriota; class Methanosarcinia; order Methanosarcinales; family Methanosarcinaceae; genus Methanosarcina. Next base: position 94,875 of record CAYSWX010000007.1, on the reverse strand, counting down.
AAAGTCTCTTACCCTTGAGACTCTGCCTGCAGAAATTTCTGAGAGAATCAGCAGAGATTTCAAAGATATTCTGGAGCAGCAATAACAAAAAGCGCGGAGAATATCTGAAGGCAGTACTTTACATAAAAGGCAATTCTCCTTTTTCCCCTGCTGCTTTCTCAGGACTGAAAACAGTGCTTAAAGAAATAGAAGGCATTCAGGAAGGTCAAAAAAGCGGAATTATCCAGAAGCATAAAAGGATAGAAGGAAATTTACTGGAAGAAAATAGCCTTCAAGATTCTGCAGCTTTTTCATACGATTCCGTGACAAAAATTCTGAGGGCTAATGGAAATAAGTATGAGATCCTTCCCCTTTTTCTTGCTGTAAGGGATCTTTATGCCTCACTCCCTTTTTTCGACGAGCTTAATGCCTGTAATGAAATACTTGAAAAGGACCCTCAGAACGCCACAGCGCTTTTTCAGAAAGCCATACTTCTTTATAAGGCAAGACGGCTTGAATCCGCTCTGCAGCTTATAGAGAAGGTGCTTGAGATAGTCCCTGATGACTTCAGGGTCTGGTATAACAGGGGTGTAATCCTTTCGGAAATGGGCAGGCTTGAAGAATCAATAGATGCTTATGACAGGACAATTGAGCTTGAACCGGCTTTTGAGATTGCATGGGATAACAAAGGAGTGGTGCTTGCTAGGCTTGGCAGGCTTGAAGAAGCACTTGAAGCCTATGAAAAAGTGCTCCTGAGAAACTCGAAATATGCCGAAGCCTGGGCAGGAAAAGGCTCGGTCCTTTCTAAACTTGGCCTGAAAGAAGAAGCCCTTGAAGCATATAATTCAGCCCTCAAAATCAGGCCTGATTACCTGGAAGCCCTGAAAGCTGCCGGAAACCTGTTTTTCAGGCTTGGAAGATCCGAGGAGGCTCTGGCAGCATATAATAATGCCCTTCAGGCTGCTCCGGAAGATCACATTCTCTGGGCAGGCAGAGGGCTTGTTCTTTCAGAACTGAATAAACAGGAAGAAGCCCTGCAGAGCTGTAATAGAGCCCTTGAATTGAAGCCGGGCTTTAATCCTGCGCTTGAAATCAAAGTCGAAATTCTTTCAAGAATTAGCCGCCAGAGAGCTAGAGATTCTCAATAATTATTTCTGCACAAACCAGTTTTCGTAGAAATAATTCCTCTGCATAATCTTTTTTTGCATAATCTTTTTTTGCATAAACCCTTTCTTTCGTTTATTCAGTAAAATTCAAACAGAAAAAGTGTCTTGATATTGTCAGATTTACTCCTTTTCTCTAATTTATACTTTCATTTTGATCCAATCTTATCCAAACTTTAAAAAATTTTCATTCCGTTTCTCATTCTGGAAATTTTTTTCTTTGAGTATAATGACCGGTTCTTCAAGATAGACCTGAGTATTAGAAGCCATATCCGCAACAAAGTTTATGTTAAAGATCCGGCTCTAATGCACTAACCTGATTCGAGTGTTTGACTGAAAAAAGATGGATTGAAAGGGGCAATTCTTTAATTAGTTGTTAAAGTCGTCAATTGTTTTTATGAATGATTTTTAGATTGGATGGTGGTGTGAAGAGTATTTCAAGACTGACGCTGTCGAGTTCTCCGCGAAACTTGCTCTATTTTTTGGATAAAAAATATGATTTATAGAAGATTTTTAAATAGTTCGGTTGTTATGCTTTGTACTCATAATTCGTTAGTGAAGATCGCTAAAAATGCTCGCTGATTTGTCCGATTGTTATGATTGAAGGACATACAAATCTAGATTTAATATACATCGATTTAAATGTTGGATGGTAAGGCGATATATTTCACTTCTCTTCTTTTTATATATTTATTTGAGTTTGAGTTGAGATATGTGCTCATATAAAATACTTATGGCCAAAGTCTCGAACAATTAAAGACCAAGAATAATTTAGGCATTGAAAATAACACTAAGTTAGTACGAAAATAGCATTTTTTGAGAATTTACACATAAAACATATAAAGAGTTAGTAAAAATGATATTTTAGATTTCAAAATGTACTTTCCAAGTCATGCGAACTCCACATTTTAAAATGTAAGCTTGGTGAATAAAGTGAAAAAAAGAAATCTGCTGCTAATTAGTGTTTTTTTTATTTTCCTAATTGGAAGTATATTTGCTCATTCTATTTATATGGATGCGAAGGATTGGAGAGATCCAGGTCAAAGATATCACTGTATGTATGAGGTAAGTGTGGGTGGTCTTTCCGGAAAGGAAGTGAATGGAACGACTGTGATAATGGTTCCTATTCCAGCATCTAAGGAAGGTAAATTTTTTAATCCTCCTGTTCAAAAAGATCCCTATTTTACCCAGGAACTGATGCACGAAATCAACAACTGGCCTGAAGAATACCGGAAAGGACCTTATTTTGAAAATGCGACTGAAGTTTTTGGTAGCAAAGAGATAGGAAGCTGGACAACATTCATTGCAGAAACTGATAAAGGTTATATGTATGGATTTAGGACAAATGAGACAAGGCTCGAAGATATTTCTTTTGGTAAAGAATTCGTTGCGGACTATTTCGATATTTTTGACCCCATAAACAATGGAAGCCCGATATTATATCCTATTGAAAATCTTTCTGATAATTCTTCTATTGTTTATAAAGATTACACTAAGTATTCCTCAAATCCGACCTATGATAGCTATGTCTATATAAGCAATAATTTAAAAGGAGAAACTATATCTTTTAATATTCAGTTGGATGCGAACAATGATCCAACGGAGTGGCCTAGAGGATATCGTGGTTGCTATAAAAATTTACTATTGGCAAAAGTTAACGACACAGGCTATGTAAAAGTCAGGGCTATTCTTGGACAGGAAGTGCCATGGGGAAATAACTCCACCTGGTTATGGAGTAATCAATATGTTTTAGATTTTTATGGTTATAAGACATGTGACAGCTCCCACGAATAAATTCACGGGGATTCTCCTTCGCTCTCCTAAAAATTTGTGGATTCGGAGAAAATTATTTTTTGCATAAACCCTTTCTTTCGTTTATTCAGTAAAATTCGAATCAGAAAAAGTATATCTTATTTAAAGCAAAAGTGCTCAATACCAGTTTAATCCGGTTTCATTAATAAAACCGGAAAATCCTGTATGGAAGATGATTCCGAAAGGGGTCCGAATAAATCTTCACTGGAGGATTCCGAGATGACAGAGGAAAAGACTACTACAGAAAACACTGAGATAAAGCAAAAGGAGCTGGAAGCGGTAGGAAAAATCGAAGAAAGTGAGGATCCCAGGCAGCTCATTGTATCAGCAGGCGCAACTGATAATTATGAGGACAAACTCAGGCTTTTCGATAAAGCCTTAAATCTGGACCCTCTGTACTTTGATGCCTGGCTCCAGAAAGGTTTTGTCCTGGATAGGCTGGGGAGATCCAAAGAAGCTCTTGACTGTTACAATAAAGCTCTCGAAATCGAGCCTGAGCACCTGGGAATAAAGTGCCTCAAGGGTTTTGCTTACAGTAATCTAAAGGACTATGAAAAAGCCATTGAATGTTATGATGAGGTCCTTAAAGTCAACTCCGAGGATGTATTTTCCCTCTACCAGAAAGGTTCGGTACTGGAAAACCTTGGAAGATATGGTGAGGCTATGGAAGCTTATGACAAGGCTCTGGACATAGATCCTACTGATGCCCTTATCAGGGAAAAAAAGATGAGGCTTCTTGGGCTTATTTATAAAAAAGGAACTCTTGTCGATTCCCCTGACAGCGACTTTAATTGAATCTGAAAAACACAAAATTTTGTAGGGTACAGAGAATTGTAAGTCTAAAATATGCTTTTATTATCAAAAAATGATTCTCAGACCTGAAAAATGTAAACCTAAAAATAGTAAAGGCTATTTTCCAGCCTTTACGTTTTACCCGTCTCGTTTTCTTTCCTTATCTCTTCAACGGTTTCCATAAGTTTTTCTTTGATTTTTACTATAGCGTTAACAGCTTCACCGCCTGCATCAATTGGGGCTCTTTTTTCAAGGTCAGCCTGCATTAACTGCCTGTCAAAAGGAATTTCTCCAAGTACCGGGATGCCCAGCTCTTCAAGCCTGTCATTGACCTTTCCGGCACCTCCTTTGTTAATTACGGCGGCAATGTGTTTTATCCCTATCTCGGAAGAGAGCTTTTTTATCCTCTCGGCTGTTTCAAGAGACCTAGCTCCCGGCTCCACCACAACAATCATAAGGTCCATCCCGCGTGTGGTGCCCCTTCCCAGGTGCTCTATTCCGGCTTCCATGTCCAGGATAACAGCACTCTTTTCCCTGAGCATCAGGTGTCTGAGAAGAGCCCTGAGGAAAGCTGATGCCGGGCACATGCACCCGCTTCCTCCTTTATCCACGGTACCCATGACAAGCATCCTGACTCCGTCAGGTCCTATTACACCGTATTTGCCTGCAATGTCATCCACTTTCGGGTTATAGATAAAAGCCCCGCCTTCTGCACCAGCCCTTTCCTGAATAAGGTCTTTGAAATCAGCAAGAGGTTTTGGGGGATTTTCTATACCCAGAGAAGATGCAAGGTTCATGTCCGGGTCTGCATCTATTGCCAGGACTTCGTATCCATCCCTCGCAAGCAGTCTTGCCAGAGTACCTGAGAGAGTAGTCTTTCCAACGCCGCCTTTTCCGGTGATTGCTATTTTTATTTGAATTCCCCCTGGAACTGATTATAATTCAAACTGAATATTTTTTTACTCGGATATAACCATCAAACTGTTTATACCTGTTGATTTATATCGATTTTACCTTTTTTACTTTTCATTATAATCCAAACCCGTTTTCAAGAGCAACATTTTTAAGATATTTTTCTATATGGCTCCCCTGCTTTTTGGAAAAACCCGAATCCCTGGCAAGCCAGTCGAGTATTTTCTGGACCCCGGTCCCGTACTGCATTGCTTTTTTCTCTTTCCAGAGAAGTTCCGGTGTGAGAAGGCCTTCTGCTGCCTTTCTGAGAATATATTTTCGTGTGTATAAGCCGTCTTTTTTCAGAACCTTGAGTTCAGGACTTATTGCAAGTCCGGTTTTTATTACTTCTTTGTCCAGGAAAGGGACCCTGAGTTCCACGGAATTTGCCATTGTAATCATATCATCCCTTTCAAGGTTGATTGTTGAGATGTTCTGAAGGTCAGAGTAAATCTCCTTATCAAGCACATCAGGCCCCTGCTCGAAAAACCTTTCATGCCTGCTGTACCCTCCAAAGAGTTCATCTGCACCCTGCCCGGTTAGAAGGACTCGTTTTCCATCTTCTCTTGCAGTTTTTGCAACTATGTAAAGAGGGAGCCCTATCGAAACCTTCATCGGGTCTGTAGATTCGGTTGCGTAAATTACCATGGGCACAGCATCTTCTATTTCTTCGGGCGAAAGGAAATGAACGTTCAGATTTCTTTTCATACCTATGGCTTCGGCTGCATATTCTGCCTGGGCAATGTCGTGTGAATCCGGAAGCCCAACCGCATAAAGGGTGATGTCGGGGTCTATCCGTTTTGCAAGGGCTGCTAAAAAAGTGCTGTCAATACCTCCTGAAAAAGCGATTCCTGAAGCAGGGGTAATCCTGAGTTTTACAGCCTTTTCAAGAGCCTCCTTAAGGTAAAGTGCTGCTTCGTTTTCTGCGGAAATTCTCTCTTCAGGCGGCTTTATTTTAAGAGACCTTTCCACAACTTTTTCTGCGATTTCCCCTTTTTCGGTATTGAAGCCCAGAACTCCTCCCTGAGGAAAAGGTTTTGCTTCTCTCCCAATACACGAAAAGGCTTTTTTTTCGGAGGCAAAAGCTAATTCCGGCTTCTCCGTCCTCTTTCCATAACAATAAAAGAGAGGCTTTACTCCTGACGGGTCCCTGGCAAGTATAAGCTCTTTTCCGCAGGTATATGCAAGAGCGTAATCTCCGTTTACTTTGGAAAGCGCAGAAAAAACCGCATTTATCGGCGTGATCCCTTTCTTTACCCCGTTTTCTATAAGTGTAAAAAGCAGTTCTGTGTCAGAATCGGTTTTTATCCCGATTTCAGCTGCAAGCTCCCGAAAATTGTAAATCTCTCCATTGAGTACGAGGGATCCTGTTCCTGTAAGGGGCTGGGGCATATCTCCCGTTATTTTTAGCAGGGTATTTCCTATGCTCAGGTCTCCTGAAGTATGGATTCCGCAGGCATCAGGACCCCTGTGTCCAAGGGCTGCGAGCATTTTCTTTACTTCTATGTTACTATCAGGTGTTCCGAACATTCCCGCTATTCCGCACATAATTACACCGTTTTTCTGTTCTTTCTTTCGATATACACAACGTCACCCTGTATTTATTGCTTTGCAATCTCCTGGCAACGTGTCCATGAATTAATGATAAAAAGCCGCTTCCAGAAAGGGTAAGCAGTGTTCGAAGAAGGTTCTACAGTGCGGACTGAGAAATGCAGTTTTAAAAATACGGCAGCTCATTATTAATTGATCTGATTAATTGGTCGGATTAATTGGTTAGATTAATTGTTTGATATATTCCAAAGGCAAAGAGTAATCTCTCAGTTTTCTCTCCCTGTGCCGCATCAGGCAGGAGCCGCCCCGTCAGACGAGGAAAACTACTGGAAAATCGGCACCGCGGTTAGGGGAGCTAAAATCCTGAAAAATCTCCATGGCCTGAGATATACTTACCTTAACCCCTGAACCCGCTTTTAAACTCACATATAACTATAAATGCCTCCGCCAGTTTTTCTGGTAGGTCTTTCTAAAAAAAGAAATTAAAGACAAAACGAAGTGAAAAGAGGATAAAAGAAGCCTGAATAAGTAATGAATAGTTACAAAAGAAGTTAAGTTTTATTTGCCTGTTTCTTTATCTCTTTTTATCCCGGCGATTCCTCCCGAAGCACTTCTACAGCAAACATAGGATCTCCTTGCAGTGCAGCGAAGGGATTCCTTGCGCTTTTTTCATCCCCAATCCAGATGGAGTGAGTGCAGTGAAGGCAGCAGCAGCGTGTGGCATACAGGTTATTTTTCGGCACGTAAGCTCTGCAGCAATTGCTGCCTCTCAGAACTCCATATTTACAGAGAACAAGCTGTCTGGTCAGGTGCAGGTCCTATTCTAGACTATCCTGTTTATCGTCCCAGCTATCCGGTTCATTGAAGCTCAGTATTTCACCAATTTATAATTGGGTCTCCCATACATTTAAAACTTTCCAAACCTGTTCTATGCTTTTATACAGGCACTTTTATAAATCTATGTGGAATTTCGACTAAAAGAAGCTTTAATTTTAAAGAATTTTAACTGAGAAAAGAATTTTAACTGAGAACTTTGTTCATTATGAAGGAAGTTTTTTATCTGTGTCCTCCAATATACGCAACGTTTTTAAGCATCTTATAATTATTATGTGCAGACCGGCAATTGTTTACCTTTAAGTTTGCTTATCTTTCATCTCATACCGCGTTCGGGCTACCGAAAAACGGTGAAAATCCAATTACCAAAAGATTCCAATTTAAAGATTCAAAATTGAGGCTTACAAAGATGCAGTACCAGGCAACAGTAACTATTGAACAGAAAGCAGGCATGCTTGACCCTGAAGGCACTACAGCCAAGAGGGCTCTAGGGCACCTTGGATATGCAGTCGAAAGCGTAAAGACTTTAAAAAGGTATGAAATCGTGCTCGAAGCCGAATCTTCCGAGGTTGCGAAGCAGAAAGTTGATGAAATGTGCCAGAAACTTATCGCAAACCCAATCATCCACAACTATACTATAGAGCTTAAAGAACTCAACTAAAAGTTCTCTGTGGGATAAAAAGATTAAAGAGTATATATCAGAAAGCTAAATGCTTTGAAAATTTGAAGGAAGATCGAGGGAAAAAGATGAAGATTGCCATTATTCAGTTCGGAGGCACAAACTGCGACATGGATGTCCTTCATGTTCTTAAAGATGTAGTTGGTGTGGATGCCGAAACTGTCTGGTACAAAGAAGAAAGCCTGAATGGCTTTGACGGAGTTGTTGTCCCAGGCGGCTTTTCCTATGGAGATTACCTCAGGGCAGGAGCTATTGCCGCCCGAACTCCTATTATGGATTCCGTAAAAAAAATTGCAGCTGAAGGAAAACCTGTTCTCGGGATTTGCAATGGTTTTCAGATCCTGACTGAGGCGCGGCTTCTCGAAGGAGCTCTTACTACAAACGAGTATCCCAAATTCAGGTGTCACTGGACCAACCTCAGGGTAGAGACTGCAAATACTCCCTTTACCTCAAAGTTCAGGAAAGGCGAGGTTATAAGGCTGCCCATTGCCCATATGGAAGGCAAGTTCTATGCTGAAGAACCGGCTCTTGCAGAGCTTGATGAAAATGACCAGGTCGTTTTCCGTTATGTGGACGAAAAAGGAAGGGCTACAGATAAAGCCAATCCTAACGGGTCTCTCGAAAACATCGCAGGAATAGTGAACGCTTCAAGAAATATTCTCGGGCTCATGCCTCACCCGGAAAGGGCTTCGGAGTCAATCCTTGGTTCAGATGAAGGCAGGAAGATTTTTGAGTCCATGGCGGATTACATTACAGAAAACTTCTAATCCGCTTCCCACTTTTTTTAAGTTCCTTTATTTTTTGCCAGCTCAACTATGGCAGAACCAGTACACTCTACAAATGTTCCTTTTCCTATTTTTCTAAGGTTAATATGATAACTCCATTCCGGAAAACAGAAATTATTTGATCCTATGATGAAAAAAAGGATGAAAAAACGGATTAAGTAACGGATGAAACAACGGATCAGGTACATTGAGTTTCTTTTTTCCTTCAAATAGTCTGATTTTTTAGAGATATAATCGAATAATTTTTATGGCTATATCTTTAATCTCATATCCTTTATCATAAAAAACCTGCAGGAGATAAATTTCTGGAATAAGCAAAAGATCCAGATGAAAAAATCAGGTGATGAAATTTGTCAAAAAAACAGATATTGCTTATATTATTTCTCGCATCCGTTCTTTTTGCTTCAGGTTGTATAGACGAAGACGGAACAAAATTATCAATTTCGGGCAATGATACCGAAATAAATATCAGCCTCTCCGAACAGGCTGAAGGCAGCTGGTGCCCGGTCGGTTCACAGGTCCAGGTTAAAAACCCTACCATAGGAAGTGTCCTGAATATGACGGTTACCGGCACTGAAGAGTTCGAAAACGAAACCCTTTGCAGAGCCATTATAAAAACCGGAACTGAAGAAAATATCACCGGGTTCGAGTATATGTGGTCACCGGACAAAAACACCACTGTCTGGACAAAGTATGACGAGGACGGAAAGAGCTCATTGAGATACGTACATCGAAAGTAAACTCGTATTCTGTTGTTCGGTCAAATATATTCAGGAAAGCCGGCAAGAAAAACCGACGCTTTCTGACAACCAAACAACCTGACAGGCAGCATATCCCACTCATTCAGGATGGGGCGGCCAAACGTAATTTTATCTCAAATGAAATTCATGAACTTTAATCCAGCTTTTCTCCCTCGACATAGCACCCGAAATAGGTATTTTGCTCCACTTTTTTAAGGACATTGTTAATGCTTTCAAGTGTAGCTTCTATTTTTTCCATTCTCTTCTCGATCTCCTGCAGTCTGGCAAGAATTTCCTGGTCCGTGGCCACAATTTTTACCTCCTCATATATCTACGAAATTTAGCATTTAGAATTTTAGCATTTAGAATAATAGAAATCAGTGTATATTTAGTGTATATTTTAGTGCATATCTTAGTGTATATTTTAGTGTATATCTCATTATATCCTGCAATGTTCTTATAATCAACGTAATACCTCACTGCTGGCTGATTTATATAAAATCAAGGCATATTTTTCAGGGAAACATAAAGGGGAAGAAAAGACTATGTTGAGAATTGCAGTAACTGGCAGTCCCGGTGTTGGGAAATCAACAGTTGTGGAAAAAGCTGCCGGAAAGCTTGCCGGTCAGCCTGGCTTCAAAATAGGCGGCATCCAGACTGCCGAAATCAGAAAAGACGGGCAGAGGGAAGGTTTTTCAATCAGGGACCTTGCAACCGGGAAAACCGGCATTTTGAGCAGCGTCAGGGGACGCGGGCCGAGGGTTGGAAAATATCACGTCAATATCGAAGACCTTGAGGGGATAGGTGCAAATGCTCTCAGGAATGCCCTTGAATGTGACCTTATAGTCATCGATGAGGTCGGGCCTATGGAGCTCAAATCAGGGGCTTTTGTTTCGGCGGTTGAAGCAGCCCTGAAATCCAATAAACCGGTTCTTGCAGTGCTGCACAGGTCAAGCAGTCACATGCTGGCTCAGAGAATAAGGAAAGAATTCGAGGTCTTGACGGTTGATGAGGGGAACAGGGATGAGCTGCCTGAAAAAATCTTTAACTGCTTTGCCAGCCAGCTTTCAGAAATATGGGCGTGAATTACCTAATCCTGTAAGAAATCTTTTTCAAAAAGGAGAAATTGAGAATAAAGAAGAAATTTGAAAAACTATTTTTCAGATGTCTTAATTTTATTTGGCTATATTTCTCTTAAGCAAGAAGCAGTCCATTTTGCCAGTCACCAATTATTCTGGTAGCTGTCCTCATTTCGTCCACATCGCCTTTCTTCTGCAGGAAATTGCACTGTCTGCCTATCAATTCAAGTACAGAGTAAGAGTCCTGGTCTCCGGTTGTGACATTGTAAAAGGACTCCAGGGCGGTTTTGTTTTCTGCAAGCATTTTTTCTATTATCTTAAGGGCAACTCCTATTGGGTCCTTCAGGTGGGTTGCGTCCTTTATCCCCAGCAGGCCCTGCACGTATTCATCTTTTTCATCGAAGGGGATGACTCCTGGAGTGTCCATAAACATGATACGCGAACCTGCATCCACGTGCTGCACTCCTTTTGTATGGCCGGATATTGGAGAGGTGCTTGCCCTGTGCCTGCCTGTAACACCGTTGATTACTGAGGATTTGCCTACATTTGGATAGCCAAGGGTGCCTACAAGGATATCACGCTCTTTTATGCAGGCGGATGCAAGGATCTGGTGCCTTAACATGGTTGTCCCGGACCTGTCCTTACTGGATACGAAAATAGTAGGAGCGATTCTGGAGAGGCGGGATTTGGTTTTATCAAGTTTCTCTTTTGAAACAAGGTCGCACTTATTGATGACTATTATGAAAGGCTTCTTTAAACGGATAATCTCCTTTTCAACCTCGCTGTTTCGGGTCTCGTCCGGAAAACGGGCATCTATGACCTCAAGAAGGACATCAGCTTTATTTATAACATCCTTTACCAGAGCTTTGTAGCTTGTCATCGACAGTGTTATGACAAAATAAAAATATAAAGATATCTTCAAATCAAAGGTTAAATTATCATAAACTCTGCTTCATAGCCTGTGACCCTGAGGGCGAAATAAATACAATACAATACAATACAATACAATACAATACAATACAATACAATACAATACAATAC
>CAYSWX010000007.1:0-83369 GCA_964434965.1 uncultured Methanosarcinales archaeon | reverse complement strand
AATAAAAAAGGCCAGTTAGCCAGTAACTGAGACGGACAAAAAGGTCAATGGTTTCGCAATTGATGATTCTTTCGCTACAGAGTTTCAGCTTTTGACTATTTGGCTTTCTAATCTCTGTGGAATGGGGTCAGCTGTTTTCTGGCGGTTTACTGGCAGTTCAATTTTAAAAGATGACCCTTCTCCTGTTTTGCTCTCCACTGATATACTGCCGCCGTGCATTTCAACATGCCTTTTTACCAGGGTCAGCCCAAGCCCTGTACCTTCGAAATTGCGGCTTAGAGAAGATTCAATCTGGACAAAAGGATCAAAAATTTTATTAAGGTCCCCCTCAGCCATTCCTATTCCTGTATCTTTGACCGTAATAATTACAAGGTCTCCTTCCTGCTTAGAAGATATCTCAATCGAACCGCCTGCAGGAGTGAACTTTACAGCATTGTTTAATAAATGATACACAATCTGCCTGAACTTATTTTCATCAGCGGAGATACATAAAGTCCTATTTTCCGAATTGTAGTTCAATAAAATATTTCGCTTATTAATCTGTGGAAGGATCGTTGAGATAACTTTATTAATAGATTCGTCGACAGAAATTTCTTCTAAATTGAGCTCACCCTCGCGAGCTTCTGCTTTTGAGAACTCCAGTATATCATTGATACAATTAAGGAGATTTTTTCCGCTTGAAGAAATGAACTGAGCATACCTGGATTGTTTTTCATTCAGGGGTCCTGCGACTCCTTCTTTTAGCAGGTCCGAAAAGCCGATTATAGAATTCAAAGGAGTCTTCAGTTCATGACTCATGTTAGTTAAGAATTCACTTTTTGTACGGTTAGCCACTTCGGCAGCTGTCTTCGCGTTAATTAGAGCCTCTTCTGCTTTTTTTCTAACGGTTATGTCCCTTATAACCACAATACTTGCTGGCTGATCCCTGTAGATTATTTTTGTACCAAGTCCCTCAATCCACAAAGTTTCTCCTTTACTGGATATTGCTTTATATATGCTGAGGTAGCCACCCCTGCCATTGAGAACATTAATCAGATCTTCAATTGCAACAGGTACTGATTCCGGAACAAGATATTTTGTAATGTTTATACCTATTACTTTTTCGAGTTCCATATCTAACATTTTTCCAACGGCTGCATTTGCAGCCAGGACCCTGCCTTCAATATCTAATATCAGTATGGCGTCGAGAGTATTATTGACAAGAATGCAGAAGTTCTCTTCACTTGCTTTCAGTGCCTTTTCAGCTTTTTTACGTTCTGTAATATCCCGGATGTACACTATCAGCCTCTCTTCATTTCCCAGTTTGAATGTCCTGGTTGCAATTTCAGCTGGAAAAAGCATACCGTCCTTTTTCTTGTTTATTACTTCAACTGCTTTATCTCCTGTGGTTTCCTTGCCGGATATGATTTCCTGAATATTTATGGTAAAGTCTCCCTTAAGAAGATCAGCTACACCCAACTTCAGCATCTCTTCTTTATCATACCCGAAGATCCTGCAGGCTGCACCATTGCAGTCAACAATATCTCCATTTTCTGCTCCTATAATAATGCCGTCAATTGACAGCTCCACAACCTGCTTGAGTATTTCTTTAGACTCCGCAAGTTCTCTTTCCACCTTCTTACTGGCAGTGATGTCATAGACATTTGTAAAAAGAAGTTCCTCGCCTCTAAGTTCAATTGTATTAATGCACACTTCTACATGCCTTATTTCTCCACTGGCAAGCTTGTGGCAGGAATAAAAGTGCCCTTTTTTTTCAGAAAATGTCTGCTGGATAATTTCTCTGTTTTTTTCAAGAGGGATAACATTAATATCGGTAATTTTTTTTGCGATCAGGTCTTCATGTGTATATCCATAGTAAGTGCATGCAGGATCGTTTGCATCGACAATACAACAACTGGACGGATCTATTAGGAGTGTAATAGTCGGGCTGTTGTTAAAAAGTTGTTTATACCTGTTCTCGCTTTCTTGCAGAGCTTCATAATTCTTTTTGATTCTTATTAAAGACTTTATCCGTGTTTTAAGTTCAAATCTATCTATTGGCTTATGGATAAAGTCATCAGCTCCGCATTGAGCTGCTTTCACTTTGTTAGTTTTCTCAAAAAACTCGGAAATAATGATTATAGGTATAAACCTGTAGTCTGGATCTCTTTTGAGTGTGCTGCATATCTCATAACCATCACATTCAGGTAGTATCAGATCTAATAAAATCAAATCAGGAAGTTCAGCTTTCACGAGTTCAATGGCTTCTTTTCCGGTATATGCAGGGATTGGAAGATATTCCTCTTCGAGCTGTAAACATAGTAATTCTACCTGATCCCTTTCGTCATCAACGATGAGAACTTTTGGTTTATCAAAAGCGTTCAATTTCATCATCTTGAGTGCCATTTTTTCATGATTTTTTTAAATGCATTTCAAATCCTGTAGATAGCTATCTGTATATCTCTAACTTATATAATATATTTTCCTAATTAAAGTTAAAAATTTGATGGTGTTTAATGTATTTTTTCAGAGAATGTTTTCAGTAATTTTTATCATATCTCCGTAAAATAAGTCTGTAAAGGCGTGAAATCTATTCTCAGTATTGGATTTCCTGTACTCTTTCCTGTGTTTTATGTAGTGGGTCTCATATAGTTAATCTAAAAATAAATAAAAAATGTTTAAGTGAAAAATATTATTATGTTTTATTTCTTATGTCCAGCAAAGGAAATCTGTTTTTATAAACTTTCCACTGATCTGCCAGACTTTGCCTCACCGTGTCTTCTGCCATTTTTTCCATAAAAAAATCCTTTGTCTGAAAGGTTTAAACCTCTTGCCGCCAACCGTTAGTATAACTAACATTAGCGTATATGACAATTCTAAAAAGGTCAAAACAGGACCTCAGTCTATTATTAATCAAAAAATAGAGAGATAATAAGAACATGCAGGGTGCTTTCACAAACAGTATGGATAACCAGGGATCCGAAAGACAGACGAATGTTGTTATAGTCCGGTACGGGGAGCTTGCTCTCAAAAGTCCTGGAGTTAGGAACTGGTATGAGAAAATACTTATGAAGAACATCGCCGCAATGCTGGACTCAAAAGGTATTCCATACTCCCTCATGCGCAGAGAATGGGGCAGGATATTTATTGAGACGACAGATCCACGTGCGGCTGGAGCTGCAGCAGATGTTTTTGGGGTAGTCTCAACTTCCTCTGCATTAATAACAGAACCAGACCTTGAGGGCGCAGCCGGAACCTGTGCTTTACTTGGAAAATACCTCATTCGGGAAGGCGAATCTTTTGCTATCCGGGCCAGAAGAAGTGGAAATCATTCATTCTCGTCAGCGGATATAGGGAGAGCCTGCGGAGATGCTGTCTGGAGTGCACTTGAAAAAGAAGGGAAACACCCCAGCGTGAACCTGAGTTCTCCTGATAGGGAGATTTTTGTAGAGATGAGGCAGGATCTGGCTTATGTTTACCTGGAAACAATTAAAGGAGTGGGAGGGCTTCCCCTTGGTACCCAGGGAAACATGGTAGTGCTTATGTCAGGCGGCCTCGATTCTCCTGTTGCAGCCTGGCTCATGATGAAGCGTGGAGTTATGATTATCCCTGTTTATTGCAATAACTCTCCCTATGCAGAAGACGCGGCAAAGGAACGTGCTTTTGACTGCATCCGGCAGCTTCAGGCCTGGGCTCCCGGGCATCAGTTCACGATTTATGAGATCCCCCACGGCTCCAACCTCAAGTCTTTCATTGAAGCATGCGACAGAAAAAACACCTGCCTCCTCTGCAAACGCATGATGTACAGAGAAGCCTACGAGGTCATGAAAAAAGAAGGTGCAAGCGGAATTATTACCGGCTCTTCCCTCGGGCAGGTAGCCTCCCAGACTGCTGCGAATATGCATGCTGAGATCTACCAGCTGGCTATCCCGATTTATCATCCATTAATCGCCTTTGACAAAAACGAGATTGTGGATATTGCCCGCAGAATTGGAACCTATGACATATCTACAAGATCTGCAGGAGGCTGTGCTGCAGTCCCTGAGCATCCCGAAGTCAGGGCAAACTATGATCTTATAGTTCTCGAAGAGAAAAAACTTGATATTGAAACTCTGGTTAGCAATGCTTTGAAAGCTGCAAAGGTCCTGAAGCTCTAATCAGATCTTCGGGCTTTTGAACAGAGAATTAAAGCCTTAAAGATGACGCCAAATCTAATAAATAAATGAAGAAGAAATAAATTATATGTCAGAACTTACGCAGCTGAACTGAGAAAACAATAGCATTAAACAGTAAATGGTCTTAAAATATATGCTTAGACCACAAAGTCTAATGTATTTGATTTTGTATCTCAAGCGCGTAAGTCCTATATTATTATGAGTTCCTGCTGATCTAAAACTCTAATTAATCACTTAAGTAAGCTGGCTCAGGTAAACTGTAAGCTCTCGGCTTAGATAAACTGTAAGTTCTTATATTGTAAAAGAAGAATTTTGAAAAGTACTCTGAGGATTCAACTTTATTTACTGATCCGATACCGTGAAAAATACTCATACCCGGAACACTGAGCAGCAAAACTCAGTTAAAACTTGAGAATACACTTTTTAAAAACTTAAATTGGATTTTTAAGAAATGCACTCCGCTTTAACTGGATATAGTTTTTCGTTAAAGCTTATTGAGGAGCTTTATTCATCGTTACTGGAATTTTCAGTCTCTTTTTTTTCGGCTCTATATTTATGAAGTGCCATCTCAATATTGCTGTGCAGATCTTCTTCCTTAAAGGGTTTAGAAATATATCCTGCCGGTTCTGTCATTTTAGCCCTTTCAAGGGTTTCATCATCAGTATAAGCGGTTAGATATAGCACAGGAATTTTAAGGCGGGTTTTTATCTCGCGGGCAGCTTCAATACCATCCATGTCCCCTTTCAACATAATATCCATCAAAACAAGATCTGCATTCGTCAGCTCTGCTTTTCTTATCGCTTCCTCTCCTGTGGATGCAGTACCTGGTACGGTATAACCCAAATTTTTGAGTTTGTTTCTGATATTTAGAGCGACGATGTTCTGGTCTTCAACAACCAGAATTTTTGCCTTTTTCATTGTATCTCCCCTTTTATACTGGATAAATTTTCAGATGAATGGTAGGGGTCCTTAAACCAGATTTTAAACGTGGTTCCTGAATCACTTTCAAGTTTAATCATACCCTCCAGCTGCTCGACAAGTATATTTACTAGTTGCAGTCCCAGAGAGTCTGTGCTCCTGAAATCAATGTTTTCCGGAAAACCCAACCCATTGTCCGAAACTACCAGTGTATACTGGACATTTTTATCAACTGAACTCTTATCATCAATATTATTAGTGATATTACTTATACTTTTATTCCCTGAATTCTCTTCTGCTCTGCCGAGTTTAATGCAAATTTTTCCTCTCCTGCCTGATGGAAAAGCATGCTTCAGAGAATTGGATACAAGTTCATTAATAATTATTCCCAGAGGAACTGAGGTGTCCATTCCCAGAAAAATATCTTCGATGTCAAGTTGCATTTCAACATCCCCTTTTCTGACAATGTAGGAATGGAACAGTCCCGCTATCAGTTTTTGAAGGTAAGCCGAGAAATCCAGAGTCTCATTGTTTCTTGACCTGTACAGTTCTTCGTGGATTATTGCCATTGTAGCAACACGGTTCTGGCTTTCATGGAAAGCTTCCAGAACTTCCAAATCATTAAACTTTTCAGCCTGAAGTTCAAGAAGGCTTGAGATAACCTGCAAGTTGTTCTTTATCCTGTGATGTATTTCCTTCATACGGGTTTCTTCCACTTTTGCAAGAGATTCTTCAGCTTCTTTCTGCTTGCTTATATCGTAGATTGCACCTTGCAGAATCCTTTTTTTGCCCATAATATCTAAAACATTTTGAATAATTTCATGAATCCACTTAATTTTTCCATCTTTATTTATTATCCTGTAATCCTGCTCTATAAAGCCCAGGGGGTCTTTTACCAGCTTCACTTTATTTTCAAGATATCTTTCCCTGTCTTTGGGATGAACAATCTGGTACCAGTCAATTTTTCCGGAGATCAGTTCTTCCTTTCTGTACCCCGTAATTTCTTCTAGATTGCCGTCTACAAGAATAGGAGTAGAGTCGAGCCCCATCTGGAAAGCAATTCCTCTGAAGTTTTTCATAAAGGACCTGTAGCGCGCTTCACTTTCTTTCAGTTTTTCGGAGGCCAGTTTTATGCCTGTAATATCTTTCATTACACCGAAAGACCTTCGAATGTTTCCATCTTCGTTTCTCTGGTAAACCCCGCTATCTTCCACATGGATATAGTCCTCATCCTTCTTCCTGAACCTATACTCAATATGAAACTTATTTTCTTTTCCTTGATAGACCATTAGTTCATTAAGAGCTCTTTCCCTATCTGAAGGATGAATATGGTTTGCCCATGAAGTATAATCAAATTTAGCAAATTCTTCTACTGTATATCCCGTAACGTCTTGAATAGCTCCTGCCCACTTGATAATATTCTCCATGTGGTCATGTTCAAACACTATCTGCCCTGTCTGCTCGGCAGCTATCCTGAATCTTTCTTCACTTTCCTTAAGTTTCTCCTGGGCAAGTTTTCTTTCCGTAATATCCTTTATCGCTCCGATAATCCGGTAAACCTGATTAAATTCATTCCGAAGGAACACACCATTATCCTCTGCATAGAAATAGCTTCCATCTTTCCTTCTTAACCTGTATTCTTGAAGGAATTTCCCGCCGTTATTCATAAACTTATTATATGTTTCCCATTCCCTTTCGAGGTCTTCTGGATGGATGTGTTCTATCATCCAGCTTTCCAGATTTGCCTGCCTCAACTCTTCAGGGCTGTAGCCTGAAAGCTGCTGGATTGAACCTGTCAGTTCAAATTGTTTTGATTTTACATTATAATCATAAACTATCAGCCCTGCCTGCTCGGCAGCAATCCTGAATCTTTCTTCACTTTTCAGGATAAACATTTCAGCTTCTTTGCTTGAAGTAACATCCAGCATTATTCCCACAATTCCTGCAATCTTTCCTTAACTATCTTCATTAGTGGCTTTATGAATGAGGAAGTCTCTGCTGACGCCGTCAGCACAGATAACCCCTGTCTCATAGTGGTGGCTACCCCCGTTATCCAGAAGTTCCCTGTCATTTTTGTAATAAATATCAACCAGTTCTTTTGGAATCCTCTGCTGAAACTCAGAGAATGATCTCCCTATGACCTTCTCTTTTGGAAGCCCCATAATTTTCCTGGCAAAACTCTCGTTACAGTTTACGTAAATCTCATTAAGGTCCCTCTGGAATACAGGGCTTGGAATGCTTTCAAGAAGTGTCTCAAGAAAATGAAGATTGTTCCTGAGTGTTTTTTCAACCCTCTTCCTCTCGGTTACTTCCTTTGTAAGTTTTTCATTTACTTCTATGTACTCAAGGGTCTTCAGTTCAACCAGTTTTTCCAGTCTTTCATTCCGGGACATGAGTTCCTCTTCAGCCCGTACCCTGTAACTGATATCAAATCCATAAATATCAATGAAATCATCTTCCGGACAGGCGTAGAGCATAAGGGCATACGTAATGTTTCCTGTATTGATTTCAAGGTATCCAGGATTTTTTAGTGATAGGGTTCTTTTGATATCGTTATTTAGGGACTGAGGTAGCTCTTCTCCTTCATTTATGCCCCAGTATTCAAGAAAAAGGCAGGCTGTTCTGTTTGCATAACAAATCTTTCCGTCCTTATCTATCTTTAGAACGGGGTTAGGGTTCTCCGAAGGCTAGTGCTTTATTATTTTTTCTTGCAGTCTTATCGAGTTTTCCTGTCCTTTTTCCACAGCTTCTTCTTCTTCTTCTTCTTCTTCTTCTTCTTCTTCTTCTTCTTCTTCTTCTTCTTTTTTCTCGTGCAAGCTGTTATCTTTAATGAATACCAGTTCCCCATTTTACTCTTTTTTTAGATGTAGATCTTAGAGAGAAAATCAATTTTTGAACTCTAAAACAGGTTAAAAATAGCTTTTTGCGGATATTCCATTTTTCCGCTATTTATTCCCTTTAATCCCATGTATCTGGGGTTTTATTGCAAAAAATATAAGTTTGTCTGTTATAGATCCCATTATTTAAAAACTATCTGATGTGTTTCCGTATTTTGCAAAGTCCAGGTCCAGATTATTATTTAAGCAGAGCTTCCGCAATTTATATATAGTAACAAAAATCGATTTTTTAGAATATCTGCCTATTTATGCATTGACACTTCTGCTAAAAACCGGGTCTAAAAGTGGAAATGGTAAAAGATATTCGGATAACTAAATTGATATTTGGATATATAAAATGACATTTGGGCAAATAAAATGATAGTTGGGTAAACAGAATGATATTCAGATAAATAAAATAATTTTTGGAAATGTCGAATCCTAAAAGAAAATTGAACTGATATCTCTTTTTAAAATCATGTTTTAAAAAATATTTAATTTATTTAATGGCCAGGGGGAGCTTCAACTTTCCCTGGCCATCTGAGGGGGTTATTCTAGCGTGGGATGACCACACCAATATTTAATAAGAGTTATTTGTATTTAATTCTTTGCTATTTTTATATAGTTATATAATAAATACTGATCAAAATAAGTATCAGGAAGATACAGAGCTCTATAAATTACATTAATTTTTCTATAATGTAGTGTAATTAAAGCCATCATATCAACAGATTCCAATTGAGCTGTTTATCCGGCACCTGGAACTCAAATCCAAATTACGGTAAATACTCATGAAAATACCATGACTTCAGATGAATCTGCATGCATTATTGAAAATCACCTGATGATAATTCAGACTTTTACTCGTGCGTCATGTGAGGTTACAGCCAGCTTTTCAGTTAAGTAAACTGCCGTTTTAATTGAGAGATAATCATATATAACGTGATGAAACGACATCCTACACAAAAAACACACATGATATTCTTCAAATAACAGGCACAAAAAATAAAAGCATACATGCACCTTCATGCCACAGAAAAATAGTCTATTTGTATTTAAGTGGACTCGGCGGGATTTGAACCCGCGGCCTTTACGTTGCGAACGTAACGATCTACCCCTGATCTACGAGCCCTTTTACGAAAAAGAGAATGATGGAAAAAGTTTTCCGGAAACGTTATCCGGTTCTTTTTTCCTTCTCAGATGCGGTAGAGTTCCAGAATCTGGATGTTCTCGACACCCGATACTTTGCCAAAGGCTTCTTCTACGGCTTCGGTTCCGCCTTCTTCGTCGTTAACGATCAGCGTAACAATCAGGGCTTTTAATCCAAAGGCTATTGGCTCTTCGATTATGTCCCCGTGAAGCTGTGCTCCTGCCGGAATTACGGTTTTGAGCTTATCCTTCAGCCCTACAAGGTCGGTGTCAACGCTTTCTGGCATGATTTTCATTTTTGCTGCAACATCACCCATTTCAATACCTCTTATTATTTATATTTATCCTGTAAACCGTTTACAGTCTCCTTCTGGATCTTCCGGCACTCTGTCCGAAATCACGGAGCTTTGAATCCGCACTTAGGACAGGTATATACATTGCCCTGCTGCCTGCAGCTTGTACATCTTCCGATCTCTGCTCCACACTGGGGGCAGGGAAACTTCACATAGCCTTTTTCCACAAGGCGAATTCCGCACGAGGTGCAGTATTCAACTTTCTCTGATGACATTTTTATTCTCCTTTATTGTTCTTTATAGGGAAATTGCAATGAATTAACCGGTGAGTCAGGCACCTTACTTAAGCTCCGGTATCCTGCTTTTTTTCGGCACCTGTATTAACATCAACAAATCCGGTGAATGAATGTAATGATGCTTTTTGGACACGGTTTGCTTCTCTCCCTAGTCATATACGATATACAATTTAAATATTCCCCTTTACCGCCGTACAGGGTACAGGCTTCCCGTACACAGCCTGAATAACTCTTTCCGGGAATTTTCCATTTATAATTAGGCACTCCATTTTGTTTTTTTGAAGGAATACGGGCAGCGCAGGGTCAATGCAGCTCTCAAAGCCTCCTGCAAAATCCGATGTAAAAATTTCTCTGCTCAGTTTTCCTTCCCTGAATATCCCGTCAACATCTGTAGCCTTAATAAATAGAGCTCCTGTCTGCTTAGCTACCCAGGCAGCAATCGTATCCGAAGTAATATCCCATGAATGGGGGAGAGGATCTTCTGCCCTCAGGAGCCTGTAAGGAAACAGAATTGAAACGCCTGGGGGTATTTCTTTTATCGAATCCGTACCTGTTGCATGGCTTTTGTCCTGCAGATAGCAGGCATATTGTTCCATGCCAAGTATGGCCATCCAGTGAGCTGCGTCGTCTCCAAGCCCAAACCTCTCATCAGCTCTTCTTACGGCGTCAGCAAATATCCCTCCTCCGGGTACAATAAGGATGGAAAAGGGCTTTTTCTCGGAAGTAAGCCTATCAGGAACAGTCACATGATTTCCTGATCCAAATTCGTTTACCAGCCTGTTAACAAGTTCCGGAGCTTCCTGGATCAGGCTCCCTCCTACTTTGATGACCGCTCTAATCGATTTCATTTATAGCTCTTATCCATTACAGTTTTTTTCCATTAACTGCTTTCAATTTATTTCTGGTTTTCTGGAGAATATTTAATATCTCAATTTTTTGATGTCTCGGCTTCCAGCAAACGGGCAGCAGCATATGCAGGGAAAACCTTTGAGATCTCTTCTCCCCAGTGCCCTGCAACCGAAATACATTCAAATCCAAGCCTTTCTGCGGCTTCAGCTATCAAAAATTCTCCAAGGCCCGCTGCTGCAACCTTCTTAAGCCCGTTCCTTTTTGCAACCTCCGAAATAGCTTCAGCAAGGGTAGAAACCTGCTTTTCCTTTACCTGCTCTGCGATCTCGAATATCTCCTTCTCCCCTACCTCTGAAAGGTCTGCACAGACCAGCCTTGCAATTCTGCGCATGGATTCTGTTCTGCTCCTGCCGGCTCCGTCAGCAGTTTCACAGGTATACATGCCTTCATCAATTTTCCTGAGAATTAAATAAGCATCTGCTGTTGTTGCAAAGAGTTCCGAAGATGTTCTGCATATGCCTTTATCAAGAGTTACTTTTTCAAGAAGTGCGGCGAGATTTGTTCTTAGGGTGCCTGCATATACAAGTTCGCTCCTGAGCAGCCTTTCAAAATCCGTATATCCTGCCATGTGCTCCCCTGAAATAATCGGAATAATATCGCTTGTGGTACTGCCAACATCAACAAAAATGCAGTCTCCGATCTCTTTTCCTATCAGTCTGGACGAGGCTGCCCAGTTTGCGGCAGCAAGCTCTCTCATGGAATCGGTTTCACTCTGGAACCTTCCCTGGCTGTTTATATATGAGACTTTTTCAGAGCCAAATGCAGAATCAACAGTTTCTTTTATGAAGTGGATTCCCTGCTCTTTATCCTCAAAGCAATCGGCAAGCTCTCCTGTCATCACAACAGCGACTTTTTCAGGTTTCAGCCTTTGCGAGATCTCCTTTAAGACTTCCGGAAGCCGGGTGTTTTTCCATAGCGGCAGGTAATGAAGTTCCACAACATTTCCATCCGAGGAAGCAAGTTTTGTGTTTGCCCCTCCAATATCAATCCCTATAATTTTAGAATACATCTCAATTCCTTTCCGTGTTTTTCCAGGTGTGTAATTTCCAGATCTCTACTTGCTTGCACTTTCCCGGTTCTCAATGCTTTCCAAAAAGTTCTCCCAGCATATCTTTTGAAAAGTGATATTCTCCTTCGATCTGCACGGAATCAGGGAGTTTACCGAATCTATTCATGAGAAGAAGTTCGCCAATTTCTTCCCGCATGACTCTGCTGATCCCGAATAATGAGGCTGTAGGTCTTGGATTCACATCTACAATGTAAGGGAGGTCTGAAAGCACAATATCCACACCTACATACCCGGAGCAGCCAAGGCATTTTACTGCAGAGATTGCAGCCTCATAGAGTTCTTCTTTTCTGGAAGTTTGATAAGGGGTAAGGCTGCCATTATATTTTATGCCCGAAACTCCGGTTTTCTCCGGATTTTCTCCTTCCTTCTCCTCTTTTTCATCAAACTCGATGAACTGGCGGTTTACTGTAAGTGGGAGCGGTTTTTTTCCTGAAATAAGGCTTACGCTCAGATGTTCTCCTTCAATATATTCACTTGCAATAAATTCCCCGTTCTTTTCGAACTCTGTAACCAGATATGTTGCCTCTGCCCCACATCCGAACCTTGGCTTTATAACATATTTTTTGCCCTCTTTTGCTTCCTGCACAATTCCGGGAGCATTAATCCCAGCCTTTTTCAGGATTTCCGTGCACCTGAGTTTATCTGCACAGCAGGCTGCAGCTTCCGGAGAGCACCCCAGGTTTACTGTGTTCTCTTCTAAGATCCGGTTCAGCTCCGTAAGCATCCCGTCAGGGGCAATAATCAGTCCGGCATCACACTTCTTTGCTTCCCGTTCAACTACCTGCCTGAAGCTTTCAGCAGTTGATTTCAATGCTGTGCCTGCACCTATTTCAATTCCAGCAGCAGGATAATACACCTCGTGTCCCACGCGGACAAAGCTTTCGGCAAGCGTTTTCAACATAGCTGCCCCTTCTGGAATCAGGGACTTTTCAATATCTGTAGCTACAGCGAATTCTGCGATCAGGATTTTCATCGGAAAAGAAAAAACAGGTCATTTTATATTATTTTTGTCTCAGCAGAGTTGCGGCTCTGCAGTGCGCGGTCCTTTTCACTCGCTTCGCTCGCTCAAGAGGACTAATTTATGGATCAGTTAATTAACAAAAGTCTGCTCTCAAGAGGGCTAAATTATCGATATTTCTAACTCATACAACCTTATTCGACGTACCAAGCCGTTCCTCCTGGTGGGCTGCCAGATAAGCTGGATGGGGCGTTTATAGGGTGCGGGTTTAAAACATAAGGTCGCGTTAAGAAGTTTTTGTGGGTTAAACTGGCAGGACAATAGAAAGTTAAGTAAACAAACTTATTAGAGGGCATGAAGGATAAAAGAAAGTTGAGCAACTGAGCCGGTGATTTAAGTAAAAGTTTATATAATTTATATAGTTTATAGCTTAAAAAATAAACATATAATTCTTAATGGTGGCTGGTAAAATCAACAGCAGAAATCCAAATTCTCAGTCTTTGTTTGAAAATCCTTTTGTTAAGACCCTTGCTATAGCGTTGCTCATGGGTATATTCCTGGTTGACATGGGGCTAGGGTTATTTGATGTATTCTCTACGAAATCGAGTCCCCTACCTTCGGCGTTTGTGCTCATGATTTTTGCCGTGATGTTTATCGGCGGAATGGTTTTTTATGAGAAACAGGGCCTTAATACTCTGAGTTCCCTTGTAGCAGGATCATTTGCAGGTTTCGGGCTTTCCTTTGTGTTCGTCACTCTCGTGGGAGGCGTTCAATTTGCTCTTGGAGGAGGAATTTCCACGCTCGGATGGGAACAGGTAATCTCGGCAGTTGCGGCCTGCATGATTGCAGGTATAATCATGATCAAAGCACTATCTCACAAACTTGAGAATCACTTTTACTGATTTTTCTTTTTTCTTCTTTTTAAAGAAAATCTACCATATAGGGATTAGAAAAAGTATTTATAGAATTACAAACAATCACAGATCAGGACGAGCGAACCGTTGGAATAATTTCATGGAGATCGATATATGAAAAAGTCCAGGAAAAAGGAAAACATGGATTCTAAAGAAGAAAATCATACCGATGCTAATAGTTCCGAAACCCGGAATTCTGAATCTCCGGCTGGAAAAACCGGTGAAACAACAGCAAGTCCTGAAAAAGAACCTGTAAGTCCCGGGACTGAAAAAAGCCCGGAAGCTGCCTGCAGGGAAGAAAATGAACTTCTGAAGGACCAGCTTTTCCGGCTTGCAGCGGATTTTGATAACTTCAGAAAAAGGAACGCCCGTCAGATGGAAGAAAACCGGAAAGCTGTGCTTGAGCAGGTGCTTCTTGACTTTGTTGAAGTAACGGATAATTTCGACCGCGCCCTTAAATCTGCACGTACTGCAGAAGATATGGGTTCAATAGTAAGTGGAATCGAGCAACTTTCAAAGCAGTTTTTCTCTATTATGGAAAAATACGGGCTTGAAAGGATAAATTGCGAAAAAGCAGGCGAATTTGATCCTCACAGGCATGAAGCTATCCAGCATATAGAAACCTCCGAAGTTCCGGACAACACTATCGTTGAGGTATACAAACAGGGATATGCTTTAAACGATAAAGTCGTCAGGCCAGCTCTGGTTTCGGTAGCAAGAAGCCCTGAATGAAAATTCAATATAATGTCAGATTTATAAGTTCAAAATCAAAGTTTTGTAACTCTGTGAGTAACGGAAGAACTTTATAAAATAGCTTAAATTACAATCTAATATAAAGCAGTCTGTAAACTTCTCAGACTGAGTAATAATAACCATATCAAACTAAGTGATTTACTGAATCCGGGTAATTTACTGAACTGGAACCAGTTTGTTATATTATAACTGGTCAGACTAATGAAGTTCAGTAAGCGTTTTTACCTGGAAACTTTACCGGATATTTTACCGATCTAACAGATAACTATCAGGTAATCTAAGTCTAATTTGATAATTTACTATGAGGATAATAATATGGCAAAGATACTGGGTATTGACCTTGGTACTACCAACTCATGTGTGGCAGTGATGGAAGGCGGGGAAGCTGTCGTGATCCCGAATGCCGAAGGTAGCAGAACAACTCCTTCAGTTGTCGGGTTCTCCAAGAAAGGGGAGAAACTCGTAGGCCAGGTCGCAAAGAGGCAGGCTATCTCAAACCCTGAAAACACTGTATACTCCATAAAAAGGCACATGGGAGAAGCCAGCTACAAAGTCACACTTAATGGGAAAGCATATACCCCGCAGGAAATTTCTGCGATGATCCTCCAGAAGCTCAAAACAGATGCCGAAGCTTATCTAGGAGAGACACTCAAACAGGCTGTTATTACAGTTCCTGCTTATTTCAATGATTCACAGAGACAGGCTACAAAGGATGCAGGAGCAATTGCAGGGCTCGATGTCCTGAGAATCATAAACGAACCCACAGCTGCGGCTCTGGCTTACGGGCTTGACAAAGGAGATGTAGACCAGAAGATCCTTGTCTACGACCTTGGCGGCGGAACCTTTGATGTATCTATCCTTGAACTCGGAGGCGGAGTCTTTGAGGTAAAGTCCACAAGCGGAGATACTCACCTTGGAGGAGATGACTTCGACCAGCGCATTATCGATTACTTGCTTGCAGAATTTAAGAAAATGGAAGGAATCGATCTCTCCAGAGACAAGGCCGTAATTCAGCGCTTGAAAGATGCTGCCGAAAAGGCAAAAATCGAGCTTTCAGGAGTCTCCAGCACCAACATCAACCTTCCCTTCCTGACAGTAGGTTCTGACGGGGAACCAAAGCACATGGATATCGACCTGACCAGGGCTCAGTTCCAGAAAATGACTGAAGACCTCCTGGAAAAGACCCTCGTATCCATGCGCCGCGCACTCAGCGATGCAAAGCTTACACCAAATGAACTTGATAAAGTGATCCTTGTCGGAGGTGCAACAAGGATGCCTGCAGTGGTCGAACTTGTAGAAAACTTCACAGGCAAGAAGCCCTACAAGAACATCAACCCTGATGAGGCAGTTGCAATCGGTGCAGCTATTCAGGCAGGAGTCCTGGGTGGAGAGGTAAAAGATGTCCTTCTGCTTGATGTCATTCCCCTTACCC
This sequence comes from uncultured Methanosarcinales archaeon, assembly GCA_964434965.1. GTDB lineage: Archaea > Halobacteriota > Methanosarcinia > Methanosarcinales > Methanosarcinaceae > Methanosarcina. Next base: position 67,648 of record CAYSWX010000007.1, on the reverse strand, counting down.
TGGGTATAGAAACCCTTGGAGGAATTGCAACACCGCTCATCCAGAGGAACACCACCATTCCAACTAAAAAGAGCCAGATCTTCTCAACCGCTGCTGACAACCAGCCTTCAGTCGAGATCCATGTCCTGCAGGGAGAGCGCGGAATCGCTTCTGAAAACAAGACCCTCGGCAGGTTCACTCTTGACGGCATACCCCCGGCTCCGAGAGGAATTCCACAGATCGAAGTTACCTTTGATATTGACGCAAATGGTATTCTTCATGTAAGTGCAAAGGACCTGGGCACAGGCAAAGAACAGTCCATATCCATCCAGAAACCAGGCGGACTTTCCGATGACGAGATTGACCGCATGGTTAAAGATGCGGAAATGCACGCAGAAGAAGACAAGAAGCGCAAAGAGGATGTCGAGATAAGGAATAATGCCGAAGCTCTCATCAATGCAGCAGAAAAGACCCTCAAGGAAGCAGGAGACGTAGCCACCGAGGACCAGAAGTCAAAAGTCAATGCCGCAATTGAAGACCTGAAGAAAGCCCTTGAAGGCAAGGACTCAGAAGATATTAAGGCAAAGACCGAGGCTCTTCAGGAAGCCGTATACCCGATCTCTACAGCCATGTACCAGAAAGCACAGCAACAGGCTCAACAGGCTCAACAGGCTGCAGGCGGAGCAGAAGGTCCTGATGCAAGAGGCCCTGACGAAAACGTTGTTGACGCCGACTACGAAGTGGTTAACGACGAAAAGCGTAAGTAAATAAAGAAGAATTTAAGTAAAGAAATAACGCCTGGGAATTCTCAGGCATGACCGGAAACCTGTGAACAGGTTCCGTCCTTATTTTTTTTAAAACAACAGGGAATCCTGATGGCTACCACACGTGATTATTACGAAATTCTCGGATTATCTAAAGATTCTTCAGCAGAAGATATAAAGAAGACATACCGGAAGCTTGCCCTGAAGTACCATCCTGACAGGAACAAGGATCCTGGGGCTGAGGAAAAATTCAAAGAAATATCCGAGGCTTACGCCGTTCTTTCAGATTCAGAAAAAAGGGCTCAGTACGACCGCTTCGGACACGCCGGAATCAATAATCAGTACAGTGCAGAGGATATATTCCGGGGCGCGGACTTCGGCGGGTTTGGAGACATTTTTGAAATGTTTTTCGGAGGCGGCAGAAGAGGAGGTCCTATGGGTCCCAGGAGAGGTTCAGATCTCCAGTACGACCTCTACATAACCTTTGAAGAAGCTGCTTTTGGAGTCCGTAAGGATATCGATATCCCCCGGACAGAAAGATGTTCTACCTGCTCAGGTACAGGAGCGAAAGCGGGCACAAGCCCAAAACGCTGTCCTGCCTGCGGCGGCACAGGGCAGGTCCATACCACCCGCTCAACTCTGGGAATGCAGTTCGTGAGCACCACAACCTGCAGCACCTGTCACGGCAGGGGCCAGGTAATTGAGTCTCCATGTCCGGCCTGTAGCGGTGCAGGCAGGGTCCGCAGCAAGAGAACAATTTCAGTCAACGTACCTGCAGGAGCAGACTCCGGTATGACCCTCAGGCTCAGCGGAGAAGGAGATGCAGGAGAACCGGGAGCACCTTCCGGAGACCTCTATATAGTCGTCCATGTGATGGAACACAAATATTTCAAACGGGTCGATTACGATGTAATTTCCGAACTGTCAATATCCTTTGCCGAGGCTGCACTCGGAGCAGACGTTATGGTCGATACTCTCTATGGCCAGGTCAAAATGAATATTCCCTCAGGGACTCAGACCCATTCCGTATTCAGGCTCAAAGATAAAGGTATACAGCGTCTGCAAGGGCACGGCAAAGGGGACCAGCTCGTAAGGGTAATAATCAAGACTCCAACAAAACTGACTCATGAGCAAAAAGAGCTTCTTCGCCAGTTCGAATACCTGAGCAATGGAAAGAAGCCCGACGCAGAAGAAAAGAGTAAAAAAGGCGAAAAATCGAAAAAAAGCAAAGGACTTTTCGAAAAAGTAAAAGATGCCTTTGAAGGTTGATAAAAGGCCCTGATTTAATATTGACATGTTTTCCAGAAAATTTCCCATCTTTTTCCTTTTTAATTATTTTTCCCATTGAACTTCTATTCATAGGATTCCTTTATATATAGATCTTTTCTATGATTTCCACTTAAAAAAATTTATATATAACTATATAATTTTATGATTAGGTGCCGTATTTATTTCGCAAAAGCATAGGTTTGAGAATCTGGTTTGCAAAACGTTTAATTTCCAGAGATGGTTAACACGTTGATAAATTCTGTTACAACTGATCACATATCGGGTGGCATATTAAACTTTAGTATCATGCCTGATATATTCTTTACGTTTACTTTAGTTTTAATCACTTTTACTTTAAATGCTTTCATCCAGTCTACATTTATTCTGGTTCTTTTAACGTTGAGTGTTGTTGTTATCTTTCAAGCCTGTGCTCATCGCCTCTGGTCCAATACCTCCAGAACTGGCAGATTCATAAATACATTTTTTGAAGGTGTTCTATGAAGGCTGTAATTATTGGTGCAGGGGAAGTAGGCTATCATATTGCAAAAGCCCTCTCTCCTAAAAATGATGTGGTAATTATAGAGAAAAATGAAGACGCAGCAAAAAGGGCAGATGAACTTGATGTGCTCGTAATTGAAGGGAACGGCGCAAACGCAGAGATCCTTTCAAAAGTCCTTCAAAATGCTGATCTTCTTGTAGCTGTAACAGGCGTTGATGAGGTTAATATTGTCGCCTGCATGACCGCAAAGCTGATTACAAAAAACAAAAACGGCTGGAAGGATCCAAAAACTATAGCAAGGGTAAGTAATCCCGATTACATAGATACTCCGGTTACATCAAGGGCTCAGGTTGGCGTTGACCTTATGATCTGCCCTGAACTTGCGCTTGCTTCGGAAGTTGCTGGTATACTCTCAAGCCCTTCTGCAATAGATGCGGAAATGTTTGCCGAAGGAAAAGTAAAGATGACTGAATTTGCAATAGGTCCTGAAAGCAAACTTGTAGGGAAGCATCTGCAGGACCTGCAGCTTGCTGACTGTTGTATTGTCAGTGCGGTTTTCAGGGAAGATGAAATAATAATTCCTCACGGAGACGATTTAATCAGGGCAAACGACCATATGGTAGTTGTGGGCAAGCCGGAAGCTATGGAAACACTTGATGGTGTTTTTGGAAGTGAAGTGCCCCATAGGACCAGAATTCTCCTTATTGGCTGTGGAATTGTAGGCTTTTATCTGGCAAAATTGATTGACAAAGAGCAGAATGTGGACCTGAAAATAATTGAGCACAGCAGGAGCCGCTGCATAGAAGTAGCTGATATACTGGAAGATGCCCTTGTTCTCAACGGAGACGGCACTGACGTTAGCCTTCTCAGGGAGGAAAACATTGAGAATATGGACGTTGTTGTTGCGGTTACTGATAGTGATGAAAAGAACCTTCTATGTACCCTGCTTGCAAAGCAGCTCGGTGCAAAAAAGGTGATTGCAAGGGCTGACCGCCCAGACTACCTGCCTCTTTTTGAGATGGTCGGAATAGACATGGCTGTAAGTCCCAGGGAAGCAACCGTAAATGAAGTCCTTAAACATACCATGGGGAGAGGCATACAGACACTCACAACCATTGAAGGCGAAAAAGCCGAGATCATAGAATATACGGCGTCTGAAAGGTCAAAGATTGTGGGCAAGCCTCTGAACAAAGTAAAGTTCCCTAAAGGAGCTCTTATCAACATGGTAGTACGCGGAAATGAGACCATAATTCCAAGGGGTGATTTCATCATCAATGACGGAGACCGTGTAGTTATTTTCTCAATGGCTTCAGCCGTTTCTGAAGTGGAAAGATATTTCAAGTAAGTTTTATGGGATAGGAATCAGGTAAGTTTTAATGGGATAGGAATCAGGTAAGTTTTAATGGGATAGGAATCAGGTAAGTTTTGCAGGATAGGAGTTTTTCTATGGACAACAAAGCTGTTTTTAATGCGTTAGGGAAAATTCTTGTACTTCTGGCTTTTACAATGGTTATTCCCCTTTTTGTGGCTTATTATTATAAGGAACCTCTGAAACCTTTTATTGTTTCTATTCTCGTAACCCTTCTTGCGGGTTTGCTCCTTACACGCATTAAAAGTGGAGTTGAATGGCAGCAAAAAGAAGCTCTTGCCATTGTGGCTCTGAGCTGGCTTGGAGCAGCTATTTTTGGCGCCATTCCTTTCCTTTTCGAGGGAGTCTCTTTTCTTGATGCAGTATTTGAAACAATGTCGGGTTTCACTTCAACGGGTTCTTCAATTCTTGTGGATATCGAAATTCATTCAAGGAGTTTTCTTTTCTGGCGGTCTTTTACTGCCTGGCTTGGAGGCATGGGTATCATCGTGCTTTTCGTGGCAATTCTGCCAAAACTTGGAGTTGCCGGCCGCCAGCTTTTCAGAGCAGAAGCTCCCGGTCCTACCGAAGATAAGTTGAGACCAAGAATAAGGGAAACCGCAAAAATCCTGTGGAAGCTTTATATCTTTATCTCGGCTGTTGAAGTTACAGCTCTGGTGCTGGCAGGGATGTCACTTTATGATGCCCTTAACCACACATTTACCTGCATGGCTTGTGCTGGTTTTTCTACATATAACGCAGGGATAGAAGCCTTTGGCAGCCCACTTATAGAATTTATCCTGACATTTTTCATGTTTTTAGCCGGGGCGAACTTTGCACTTTATTATCGAGCTATTCACTATAAAAATAAACAGGTTCTTTTACGGAACGAGGAATTCAGGGCTTATACTTATTTCCTTCTCGGCTTCACAGGTTTGCTCGCACTGGTTCTTTATAAAGATATGGAGTATTCTTTTTTTAACTCTTTCCGCTATGCTGTATTTCAGATTACCTCTATTATGACCGCAACTGGCTATGCTTCAATTGATTTTAACCTGTGGAAAGATTCAGCAAAGATTCTGGTTCTTGCAGTGATGTTTATAGGAGGCTGTGCAGGTTCTACAGGCGGCGGCATGAAGGTCGTGCGTTTTCTATTGATGCTGAAGTATGCAAGAAGAGAGCTCTTTAAATTTATTCATCCAAGGCTTGTCAGGCCTATCAGATTTAATAACAAAGCAGTGCCTGATGACATTTTGCAGTCAATACTCTCTTTTATTGTGCTTTATATAGGTGTTTTTGTCTTCAGCACAATACTTCTAACCCTTCTGGGAGTTGATATGATAAGCTCGGTTACAGCTTCGATAACGACTCTCGGAAATATAGGTCCGGGTTTTAATGTTGTAGGGCCTATGGCAAATTTCGAATCGATTCCACCTCTAGGCAAAATTATCCTTATTAACAACATGTGGGTCGGAAGACTTGAGGTCTATACTGTACTGGTGCTTTTTACGAGCGATTTCTGGCATTCCTGATTCATCTTAATAAGCAATTTATATCAGTCGAGTACCCTTTGATGCGAGGTACACCAGCGTAACTCTGATTGGAAAATAAGGAATTTTGTGGAAAATGGCTGGACGCCATTCCATAGCTTTTTAAAACTTAATGTATATGTATTAAGTTATATTTTAAATTTTGCTCTTATCCATATATGCCTGTTTATAAAATTCTATAATTTTTAATATATTCTAAAAAACGTTAAACTTCTACTATATATAGGAACTATTTAATATTTATTTATAAAATTCTCTTCTTTTCGAAATGCCCCACATGTTTAACATATTTCACGGGGAGCAAGGTATTTATAACCCTTCTACTTTCTGCTTTCCAGTCGTTGACTATGTGTGAAAAGAGGTTTCTATTTCAATTTATATAAACGGCTGTGAACTAGATGATTACACAAAATTTGCTCTTGGATGGTTTAATGCTCATCCTTTTTTTGGTCATTGTTACCGGTGTGGCATTACCTTTCAGTAATTTTTTTATCCGGGTTTTTTCCGGAGAAATGTCCCGAGGACTTCCGGGGCATATTGAAAAAATGATTTATAAACTGATCGAGACAGATCCAGATCACGAAGAGGGGTGGAAAGGATATGCCAGGAATATGCTCATCTTCAATGGCACAGGTTTTGTAATCCTTTTCATGCTTCTTGTTTTTCAAGGTTTTCTTCCATTCAACCCCCAAAATTTCGGGGCATTTGATCTTTACACTGCAATTAACACTGCCTCCAGTTTTGTCACCAATACAAACTGGCAGGTCTACAGCGGCGAAACGACAGCAAGCTATCTTACCCAGATGGCCGGTCTTACAGTCCAGAACTTCCTTTCAGCAGCTACAGGAATCTGCATAGCAATTGCAGTAATAAGAGGAATTACCCGCCATTCTACAGATAAACTGGGTAATTTCTGGATGGATATGACTCGCTGTACCCTTTATATTCTTTTGCCGATAGCTTTCATTTTTGCTCTGGCTCTTGTTTCCCAGGGAGTAATCCAGAATGTGGACCCTTATGTCCAGGCTACGGGATATGGTTCCACAGGGCAGCAGACAATTGCAATGGGTCCTGTTGCTTCTCAGGAAGCAATTAAAAATTTGGGTACCAACGGAGGAGGTTTTTTCAATGCAAACGCTGCTCACCCCTATGAAAATCCAACACCTCTAACAAACCTGATAGAAATTTTTCTAATTATCATTATCCCTGTAACCATACCTCTTGTCTTTGGAAGAATGACAGGTAAAATTCGGCAGGGATGGATGATTTACACTGTCATGCTCATATTATTTTTGTGTGGCTTTTGTACCCTCTACGCTGCAGAACTGGCAGGAAATCCGCTTGTAAAAGAATCAGGCATTTCCGGAATTTCCATGGAGGGAAAAGAAGTAAGGTTTGGACTCCTTGGCTCCTCACTTTTTGCCACAACTACTACAGCAACGTCCTGCGGAGCAGTTAATACCATGCACGATTCCCTTACTCCTATTGGCGGCCTGGTGACTCTGTTCATGATGCTTCTTGGTGAAGTCGCCTTTGGAGGAGTGGGATCTGGGTTTTACACCATGATCGGATTTGTGGTGCTTGCAGTCTTCATTGCGGGACTGATGATAGGAAGAACTCCCGAATACCTGGGAAAAAAAATAGAGGCGTTAGAGATGAAGATGGCCGTCATAACCGTTCTTACACCTGGCGTCCTTGTCCTTCTACTTTCGGGCATTGCACTTGTTCTTCCAAATGTTACCGAGTTAATGAAAAATCCGGGCCCCCATGGCCTATCCGAACTGATATACGCCTTTGCGTCAATGGCTAACAACAACGGCAGCGCTTTTGCAGGGTTTGATGCCTCAAAATCGTTCTACACACTCACAGGCAGCTTAGCAATGTTGATAGGCAGATTTGTACCGGCAGTTTCCATGCTGGCCATGGCAGGCTCGTTAGCGGAGAAGAAAAAAGTTCCACCCAGCTCAGGAACTCTTCCCACAGACTCCATTACATTTTCGATCTGGACAATTCTGGTGATCCTTATCATCGGGGCTCTCACATTCTTCCCTCTATTTGCAATGGGGCCAATTGCTGAACACCTTTCTATGATAGGAGGAATCTAATATGTCACGAAAGAGATATCCCCGTTTAGGTGCTTTTGAGCCAAAACTCATCCGCGAAGCATTCATCAGTTCAGTGTTGAAACTCGATCTTCGCAAGCAAATAGGAAATCCGGTTATGCTACTGGTGGAAATCGGAGGTATCCTGACCACAATTAGTTTTGTCATTGGGGTTTTCTCTGCTACTCCTAAGTCTACCTTCTTTACGGGCTTTGTGTCCTTCTGGTTATGGCTGACAGTTATATTTTCAAATTTTGCGGAATCTCTATCCGAAGGCCGTGGAAAAGCCAGAGCTGCATCCCTCAGGCAGTCAAGGACCAGCGTTCCAGCAAGAAAGCTCACAGCAGATTCTTTTGATGCTACTTCCACAGAGATTTCTTCTTCCGATCTCAGAAAAAATGATCTTGTCCTTGTAAAGGCAAACGAAATAATTCCAGGAGATGGGGAAGTTGTAAAGGGAGCTGCATTAGTTAACGAATCCGCAATTACCGGAGAGTCTGCTCCTGTTGTACGTGAATCAGGTGGTGACAGGAGTGCTGTTACTGGAGGAACGACTGTTATTGCCAATGAGATAATTGTCAGAATCACGACTGATCCTGGGCAGACCTTCCTGGACCGCATGATCTCAATGGTGGAAGGTGCAGAGCGGAGGAAGACTCCTAATGAAATAGCCCTAGAAATACTGCTCATTGCACTTACAGGCGTATTTTTAGCGGTTGTAGCCAATACCTATTCAGTTTCTGCATACAGCGCTGCCTCAAGCGGAAGCGGCTCTCCTGCCAGTCTTACAGTACTGATTGCGCTTTTTGTCTGCTTAGCCCCCACGACCATTGCAGCCCTGCTCCCGGCAATAGGAATCGCCGGAATGGACCGTTTATTCCAGTTAAATGTAATTGCCCTCTCCGGAAGAGCAATAGAAGCTGCAGGTGATGTAAACGTCCTTCTCCTTGACAAAACAGGTACAATAACTTTAGGTAACCGGCAGGCAGCCGAATTCTTGACCATAGATGGCAGATCAAGTGATGAATTAATGGAAGCTGCTCTTCTTTCTTCTTTTGCGGATGATACTCCCGAAGGAAAGAGTATTATTGCTCTGATTCAAGAAAAAACAGGAAAGGCTCCAGTTTCTCCCGAAAATGTCACATTCATACCTTTTTCAGCCACAACCAGAGTTAGTGGTGCACAGTGCGGCGAGATAACTTACCTTAAGGGTGCCTGTGATGCAATAACTAAGGCAGTTCTGGAGCGTGGAGGAACCATTCCTCTGGACCTTAAGGGAAAAGTAGAAGGAATTGCGTCTGCAGGTGGTACACCCCTTGTAGTTGCTCGTAATGAAGTCATTCTTGGTGTGATATTCCTCAAAGATATCCTGAAAACGGGAATTAAAGAAAGGTTTTCAGACCTGCGTCAGATAGGGATTCGTACAGTTATGATAACTGGAGATAATCCACTTACTGCTGCCACAATTGCAGTGGAGGCGGGAGTTGACGATTATCTTGCAGAAGCTAAACCTGACGATAAACTTAGAATGATTAAGGAATACCAGAATGAAGGATACATGGTTGCAATGACAGGGGATGGAACAAATGATGCTCCTGCTCTTGCCCAGGCCGACGTAGCTGTTGCAATGAACAACGGAACACAGCCTGCAAGGGAAGCTGCAAATATAATTGACCTTGACAGTGACCCTACAAAACTTCTGGACATTGTCGAAATTGGAAAGCAAATTCTGATGACCAGAGGAGCTCTAACAACCTTCTCGATTGCCAATGACATAGCCAAGTATTTTGCAATCATTCCCGCTGCTCTTATAGGGATTTATCCGCAGCTTAAAGTGCTGAATATCATGGGCCTTGCAACTCCTGAGTCTGCTATTCTTTCGGCAGTCATATTCAATGCTCTGGTTATTCCAATGTTGATTCCACTTGCACTCGCAGGAGTTAAGTTCAAGACGATGCCCGCATCGAAACTCTTTGCCTATAACCTGACCATTTTTGGTCTTGGAGGAATTATCGCTCCATTCATTGGAATCAAGGTAATCGATCTAATACTGGTAGGTTTACTGCATATCTAAGGGAGGTAATGGCATGACATCTATCAAAAAAGCCACATTACTGTTCGCAGTGTTATTCATCATCACAGGTTTCATCTATCCCATAACAGTGACACTTGTCTCAGGGTTACTTTTCCCTGATCAAGCTCACGGAAGCCTAATTGTCGATGAAGACAACCAGGTTATCGGGTCAACTCTTATTGGTCAGAATTTCACTGCACCTCAGTATTTCCAGAGCAGGCCTTCAGCTAGCGGATATGATGCTTCTTCTTCTGGAGGGTCAAACCTGGGACCTACAAATTCCGTTCTTCTGGAATTGGTCGGCAACCGAACAAATGCCCTCCGAAAAGACGGAATTACAGGTCCAATACCTTCGGACCTGGTTATGGCTTCAGCCAGTGGACTTGATCCACATATCAGCCTGGAATCCGCATTGATACAGGTACCAGTTGTGGCAAAGGCACGAAATCTTCCGGAAGAAGAAGTTAAAGCTCTCGTACTGGCAGAATCTATTGATTCTCCTTTCACCGGAGCTTATGTAAACGTACTGTCTCTCAACAGGGCACTTGATCAAAGAAGTCAATAACTGAGAGAATGGATTACTGCATCCAACTGAAAAGTCAATAACTGAGAGAATGGATTATGGCATCTAACCATTATGAAGAAGGAAGACCTCGGGCCGAAGACATGCTTTTCGTTGCTCGCCGCGATGAAAAAAAGGCGAATGAAGGAAGGCTAACAGTTTACCTTGGCTATGCAGCAGGCGTTGGAAAGACTTATTCAATGCTTCAAGATGCACTTCAGAGGCAAGGGGAAGGAAAAGATGTCGTAATCGGCTACATCGAGACCCATGATAGGCCTGAGACCAACGCTCTGGTTGACAATTTTGAGATCATTCCAACACTTTCTATTAAACATCAGAACCTTTCTCTCAGGGAAATAGATCTCGATGCAGTCATCAGACGCCACCCTCAGATCGTCCTTGTAGATGAGTTAGCCCATACCAACGCTCCGGGAAGCAGACATTTAAAAAGATATCAGGATATAGAAGAGCTTCTGCAAGCAGGAATCTCAGTTTATACAACTGTCAATATCCAGCATATTGAGAGTCAGAATGATGCCGTTGCCCAGATAATTGGCATCAGGGTCTCTGAAATTGTGCCGGATACATTTTTTTCTGATGCAGATGAGATTCGATTAATTGACATTACTCCAGAAGAGCTAAATATTCGTCTCAAAGCCGGAAAGGTCTATGTAAAAGATATGGCTGAGACTGCTGTTCAAAGTTTTTTCAGAACAGGAAACCTTCTTGCACTTCGACAACTTGCTCTGCGGTATATGGCCGAATTCACAGACAAGAGAATGATAGGATACATGAGGACCCGGGCTATTCCGGGTCCCTGGCCGGCAGCAGAAAGGCTTCTTGTCTGTATCCGCCCAGGTCCGACAGCTGAACATATGGTAAGGGCAGCATACAGGCTTGCAACCAGATTCGATGCTGACTTGATTGTATTTTCGGTAGATGTCAATGACGAAAGGGCATTATCTTCTCAGGAGCACCTCTGGATTAATCAAGCTCTTGAAACAGGAAGACGATTGGGCGGACGGATAGTGCGCTACCGTGGAAACGACGTAGCCGATGAGATTATACGCTATGCAAGACGGAGCAATGTCAGTATGATCATGTTAGGAAAACCCCGCGGTCTGGATATAATTTTCTCTCCGGTTTACAGGGTGATACGACAGTCGCGTGGCATTGACATTCACCTGTACGAACCAAAAGGAAAAGACACATCTATACCTCTTAAAAAGCAAATTCCACTTTTCTTCACAGCAGAGTATGTGATCAGTCTCATACTGATTACAGCCGTTGTGGGAATTAACTTCTTTCTTCAAGAGTATATTGGCCCTTCAAACTTGCTGATAATTCAGCTTATTCCAGTTCTGGTATCTGCGTTCTTTTTCAGACGCAGGGTGGCTCTGTTTACGGCAGTTTTGAGCATTTTGGTTTTTGATTTCCTTTTTGTTGAACCTTACTATTCATTTACTGTTGATGATTTGCAGTATTTTATTGCCTTTGTCGGGTATGTTACTATTGCCCTTATAATTAGCAGCCTTGCCACACGACTGCGCCACCTTCTGCCCCAGATCTGGCAAAGTGAAGCTGAAGTAGAGGCAACATCAGGTCTTTCCCGCGAACTCGTGGAGGCAAAAACACGGCAAGACGTCTTCAAAACCCTTGCGAATCAAATGCATAATTTTGGACCCGGATCTTTTGCAGTACTTATACTCGGTCCTTCTGGACTTCAGATGGGGGCAGGTGATGCGGCTTATCCCCTCAATGATAAAGAAAAGGTCATTGCCCAATGGGCCTATGAAAATGGTCAAATAGCTGGCCATGGAACAGATAATCTTCCTGCAGGGAAGGGATATTATATTCCTATCAAAACTCATAGAATGATTTTTGGTATTATGGCATTTGCTTTTGACAAACCCGCAGAAGCTCTGGTTCCGGAGAATAAAGAGATATTTGAAACAATGGCGTTCCTTGGGGCTCTTGCACTTGAGCGCTTATAAAGTAATATGAAAGTGGATTACTAAAAGAAAGTACTGATACTTCTGAAGTAACAACTTGAAAGCAGTTAGCCATATAATTCATAGTTTTAGTTTTGGAAGTATCTCAGTAACCACATTCTATTATTTCTTAGTAACCCTCCAACTTGCGTTTTCTATCCCCAAAGACTACTTAAGCAAGCAGGAGTAATCTATCTAAAAAGGGTCTTTTTTTCGAGGAAATCTATGAAAGCAGTAATTATAGGGGCAGGCCAAGTAGGATTCCATATCGCAAAGTTTCTTTCCCTCACACACGATGTGATTGTTATCGAAAAAGATGAGGATGCCCTGAGACGGGCGGATGAGCTGGATATTCAGGTCGTGGAAGGGAATGGTGCAAATGCGGATATTCTTGCAAGTATCCTTCCTGATGCGGATATTCTCGTTGCTGTCACAGGGGTTGATGAAGTTAATATAGTTGCCTGTATGACTGCAAAGCTTATCCTGAGGTCACATCCCGGCTGGAAGGATACAAAAACTATTGCCAGAGTCAGTAACCCTGACTATATAGATTCCCCTGTTACATCAAGAGCTCAGGTGGGGGTGGATATTATGATTTGCCCTGAACTCGCTCTTGCCTCGGAAGTTGCTGAAGTGCTTTCAAACCCCTCTGCAATAGATGCGGAAATGTTTGCAGGGGGTAAAGTTCAGATGATGGAATTTGCAATTCGCTCTGACAACAGGCTTGTAGGAAAGCGTATTCAGGACCTTGGGCTTGATGACTGCTGCATTATAAGTGCGATTTTTCGTGAAAACGAAATAATCATCCCTCACGGAGATGATTTAATCAGGGCAAACGACCGCATGGTAGTTGTGGGCAAGCACAGAGCCATGGAAGACCTTGAAACTGTTTTCAGTAATGAAGGACCACACAGAAATAAAATTCTCCTTATTGGCTGCGGAATTGTAGGCTTCTACCTTGCCAAGATTATTGATAAAGATGAGAATGCAGATCTCAAGATTATCGAGTATCGGAAAAGCCGATGTATAGAAGTTGCCGATATGTTGAAAAACGCCCTCATACTCAATGGGGACGGCACTGATGTCAGTCTTCTTAGAGAAGAAAATATAGAAGATATGGATGTTGTTCTAGCGGTTACGGATAATGACGAAAAGAACCTTCTCTGTTCCCTTCTGGCAAAGCAAATGGGCGCCAAAAAAGTGATTGCAAGAGCTGATCGCTCGGATTATGTACCACTTTTCGAGATGGTTGGAATTGACGTTGCAGTAAGCCCAAGAGAAGCAACTGTAAACGAAGTCCTCAAACTTACTATGGGAAAGGGTATCGAAGCCCTTGCAACGATTGAGGGTGAAAAAGCAGAAATTATCGAGTACATCGCATCAAGGCAATCGAAAATCGTAGGAAAGCCGCTCAGCAAGATTAAGTTCCCTAAAGGTGCAATCGTTACCACGGTGGTTCATAATGATGAGGTAGTTATCCCCGGAGGAGAATTCATCATCCGGGAAGGGGATAAAGTTATTGTCTTTGCTCTTTCTTCTGCGGTCAAGCCTGTTGAGAAATTGTTTAAGTAAGGAATAAATAATTTCATGAAAATATCGGATAAACTTGGAAAATCAAAGTTTTAGACAGCAGGGTTTCGTAAAAAATTCCCTGAAAAAGGTCTAAAACAAAATAAAAAGATGCCTGAAAAACAGGCATCATGTTTTGTTTTTTATCACTTCTTTTGCTGCATCCTTAAAAAGCACACGAAGGTCCCAGAGCAGTTTTTTATTGGCTTTGAAGAGAGCCTGGAGCAGGTCAAGGAGGCTCATTCTCTCGAATTTTACGTCTTTTAAAGAATGGGCAAGAGAGTCAAGGTCATCGTCGGCAAGGTTAATAAAGCAGTTCTTTACGATGAGGCTCATGTCGATTTCATGCCCTATTGTGGCTCTCCACTTTTTCTCATAGACCTCTTCAAGCTTTCCAAGTGAGAGGTCCCCTGAGGATATGGCTTCGTAAGCAGCTTCTCCAGCCAGCTTACCCGCATCCATGGCATTGAGGATCCCGCCGCCTGTAATCGGGTCCGACTGGCGTGCAGCGTCTCCTACAAGCATCAGCCCGTTAGCTGATGTCTTCTCGATGCTGCCTGATACCGGGACTCCGCCGAAAACCATCTCAACTATCCGGGCATCCGGAAACCTTTTTTGAAGGAAATTGTTCAGATAATCAACCGGTTTCGGTTTGAATTTCCCCATTTTGCTTCCGAGGACTCCTATACCGACATTGGCTTTGCCTTCTCCTTTAGGAAAAACCCATACATAGCCTCCGGGTGCGACCTCATTTCCTATGTAGAACTCGCAGTATTCTTGATCTACGTCCGCGCCTGCTATCTGGTACTGGACACAGGTCTCTATATCTATGGGTTTCAGGGCAGTATCAATCCCTGCCCACCTGCCTACTTTTGATTCGACTCCGTCAGCTCCTATAACTATTTTTGCACGCACCTCATACTCTTTTCCGAGGTGCATTAGTCTGGCCCCTTTTACGAAGTCATCTTCAATAATAAGACCTGTAGCTCTTGTCTTTACCCTGACCTCAGCCCCGGCTTTTGCAGCCTGTTCTGCAAGGGCACGGTCAAAGACCTTCCTTTCCAGCACATAGCCGACTTCTCCTCCTGAGATTTCCTCGGCCATCTCTATCTTTGTGCCGTCCGGAGAGAAAATGCAGGAGCCTTTAAGGTCAGCGCAGATCCACCGCTTGTCGATCTCTATATGTCTTTTAAGGTACTCTTTATTTACGCCTTCGGCACAGCGTACAGGATCACCGATCTCCTGGCGTTTTTCAATTAAAAGTACATCAAGCCCTTTTTCAGCTGCTGTTTTTGCAGCAATGGAACCTGCAGGGCCTGCTCCTATAATCAGAACATCATACCTGTCCTTCATTTCATTACCTCGATTGCTCCCACAGGGCAGATTCGATCACATATCCCGCATACGATACAGATACTTTCATCTACTTCAATCCAGGTTTCTACAAGTTCGAGTGCTCCTCTAGGGCAAACTCCCACACAGGCTCCACAATATCCGCATTTATATCTATTTATGTTGATGCTCACCAGCTCACCTGTTAATTTTAAAGGAAAATCATAATCTTTAAACAGCAGACATACTTTTTTGTGAATACTTCCATGTATATAGAAAAACATGGCAATTCACTGCCAGATCATTCTATGTTATGATTGTAATATATTTTGGGAAAGTCTCTTTAAAATTATATTATTAAATTTTATACTTTACTAATAAACTTCTTTAAGGCTTTTGGAATAATACGTTTACTGAGTAAATTTCCTTTTCAGGAAGATGAGGCTCGAATTCAGAATTATTTATTTATGATAATTACACTTTCGAACAGTTTCCACAATTAATGTATTTATCTAGTTTAAAGTTATTGGCTCTATTAGAGCGACGCATTCGGCATAAGGTTTTCTTTCAGCGAATTTTTGATTATGTAGGTTATTTATATTATATCCTTACAAATTATATTTTTGCCTTTTAAGGAAAATTACCATGCTCTTATTTTCAAGCAAGGATAAGGTGAAAACCTGTCTTTAGTTACTTAATAAAGACAGTGGTTTTGAATCACCAATCTGACAATACAGCTATTTAGGAGACTTCCGCAATCTCCAGGATCTTTTTTCTTCAACTCCTGCCTCAAACTCTAGTCTCTCCTCTTAACAATATTCTCTGCCAGAAGATCAATAAAAATATCCATGATTTCCGGAAAATCCTCGTCCTCAATTTCATTTCTGAAACGGATAAGTGAAAGAATTGCCTGTGTTGTTTCTGCAAGAATCCTGGCTGGTTTGTCAATTAGAAGACCAGCAGCTGCCCACTCTTCAAAGAAAGGCAGAACCGTTGCCACATTTTCCCTGCAAATCTTTTTAATTTCTTCCTCTGAAGACCGGGAAATTTTCAGTTCAAGATGCTCTTTCCCGATGAAAACTTTTCTCCAGATCGGATGGTTATTAACGATATTAAGCACATACTGAAGATAAGCTCTGATAGCTTTATCTGGTTCAGTCCTGTATTTCTGGAAGGAGTTTTCCAGTATACTGTCTATTAATGCTTCCCGCTCTTCTTTAAAGATCTGCAGAAAGAGGTCCTCTTTGCTGTCAAAAAAGGAGTAAAAAGAACTCTTTGAAATTCCCAGTCCTTCGGTAAGGTCTTCAATACCTGTTTTCTTAACTCCATATCTGGCAAAGCAGTCCTTCCCGCGGTCTATAATATTTCTTTTTATGATCTCTCTTTCTTCATCTGTAAAAGATCTCAGTGGCTCACCCCTTCTGGAAATAACCTCCCAGATTTCGTTGAGTTTATTGAGTATATAAAGTCTGAACTTCTCTATTCAAAAATAAAAAACCGATAATCTCAATGAATAATTAATTTTTTTGTTCATAGCTGAATATACACATCATTTATTTAAATTTTATGAAGCCCGAATTGCGCCTCGGGATCACAGGAAATCGGAGATTTCCTGGGAGTTGCGATGAAATCGCAACAGTACGCGGTCCTTTTCGCTGCGCTCAAGAGGACTAATTTTGGGTTGAGAGAATAGTGATTTGACTCAAGTGGACTAAAAGAAATTAAGTAATTGTCACAAAATAGATTATACATATTTTTCATAAAGTTGATTTTCAATTGGTGATGATGGTCTTGAAAATCAAGACATCCAATCGAAACATGTGCATAGTTTGTTCTGTGACGACTCCTAAGTTATAAAAATCTCTTAGCCCAAGCAATGTCATTTACTATACCAAACCATTCTTGTCACGCTCGACGAAAGAGAGCGGCTTTTCCCACAATTAAATAGAAAAAATAGAAAAGCCAGCAAGTAAAAAACGCGAAAAAACTTCAAATTTGCTAAAAAAGAAGAATTAAACATTATTTGAAAAGAATCTGAATGTCGTTTTTAGGTATTTTTTCGTAGCCGGTCTTCTTTTTTAGCGCCGCCGCCAGACAAACTGGCGGAAAGACTTTTTATTCTACCGGATTCAACGATGGACCAGTCTAACTCTTCCTCTGCTGACATCGAGTTTGAACTTCCGGTTAATATAGTCCTTTGCAGGCCCTTTTCCATGTATGAGGAGTTCTACCAGGTCTTCAGGTTCGTCTATGTCCGTGCCGGCAAGGAAGGAGTCATAGATTTCAAAGCTCTGCCCGAAATCTGTTGCAATAGAGCAGTGGGTCAGAAAACTCGAGCCGTAATACCTTACTCTGTACTTCGAAGGGTTCTTTATAAAAAGGGCATTCGTACCTCCGCCTTTTCCGGGGACGATACAGATATCCTTTTCAGTTGAAGTTATCTCCTTTACATGCTCCGGAGAAAGGAGGGGAAGATCAGCCATAACAATCAGGACAGGCCCTTCTGCTTCTTCAAGGTACCTGTTAAGTGCTTCATTCAGGTCTTTTTCGTCCAGCAGAACTCTTGCTTTCTTCATGACTTCAAGTCCGTAGACTGAAGGGCTGAGAATATCTACATTTTCTATTCCGGCTTCTCTGAGGGAATCTATTACCTGGTTCAACATGAGTTCTACAAACTCTTCCCTTTCCTGCAAGCTCAGGACAGGCGATAACCTGGATTTTGCGCCGGCTTTCTTATAGGGGATTACGGCTCTCATCTGGACTCCTGCATATTTTCGTTTTTATATTACAAAGGGAATTCATTTTCAATTATACTCAGGAAAACTCTTTTTCAGGCTTTTTACTCTTTGTTGCACATTCTTACTTTTACATAATTGGGAACCAGGCCTTCCTGTCTCGAAAACCCCGGTTCTACCCTACGATAAAGGGTGTCTCTCTGCATGGGAACTCTTCCTGCCCCTTTAATCATCCATTCAAACTCTGCAGGTGACATGTATTCCCCGTGGCTGCCTCCTGATGCTGTGGAGATCTGGTCTTCCATAAGCGTGCCTCCGAGGTCGTTTGCTCCGCACTCAAGGGCTACCTGAGCAAGCTTTTTTCCTAATTTTACCCATGTAGCCTGAATATTTTTAACATGGGAATGCAAAATTACGCGGGAAATAGCTATGAGCTGCAGGTCTTCAAGCCCTGTGCTGGAGAATTTTCCGGATGCAAGCATCTTTTCTCCAATAGGGTTATTGTAGGGCAAAAAGGACATTGGGATAAATTCCGAAAACCCGCCTGTCTCTTTCTGGATCTCACGGATAGTAAAGACATGGTCCAGGCGCTCTTCAAGGGTTTCTACATGCCCGTACATAATAGTGGCATTGGTGGAAATCCCTATCTTATGTGCTGCAGTTATGGTATCAATCCACTGCTGAGTATTGATTTTTCCGGGGCAGATAATCTTTCTTACTCTATCGGAAAGGATCTCAGCCGAAGTCCCGGTAAGGGAATCAAGCCCGCTTTTTTTAAGCCTGCGCAGGGCTTCTTCAACCGACATGCCTGAGATCCCTGCCGCATAATTTACTTCCATAGGGGACAGGGCATGAACGCACAGGTCAGGGAATTCGGCTTTTATTGATTCGATAATTTCAAGATAGAACTCCATATCAGCTTCAGGGGTATACCCTCCCTGGATGCATACTTCCACAGCTCCGGCTTTACTGGCTTCTCCTGCTCTTTTCAGGATCTCTTCAACGTCCAGGATATATCCTTTCTCTGTCCTGTAGGCGCAGAACCCGCAGTTTCCGATGCATTTGTTTGTGATATAGATATTCCTGTTTACCACATAGCTGACAGTATCGCCTACTGTACTGGCGCGCAGGTCGTTGGCTAGCTCAAACAGCTCAAGTGGGTTTCCTTCAAGCAGGAGCAGGGCATCTTCTTTAGTACATTTTCCCTGGTATGCCCTTTCAATTACGTCTTCTGGAGTTGTCGGTTTTTTCGTGTACATCCGATCATCCTTTTTTTAATTCCATCATTTCCCTGACTGTTACCTGTCTGTCAGGCTTATTCGGAAGCCCCGCATCCGGCAGTCCTTCCCCGGTTCCTGGAAGCCAGATCATGTGCTCCCCTGTAGAGGGTTGTCCTTTCTTTTGGGACCCTGCCGGCTCCATGGATCATCCATTCCAGCTCATCCACAGTGATCATTTCTCCATGGCAGGCCCCTGCTGATCTGGAAATGCTTTCTTCCATCAGTGTGCCGCCGAGGTCATTGACTCCGCAGAGGAGAGAAAACTGGGCAAGCTTCTTTCCCAGTTTCACCCAGCTTGCCTGGATATTGTCCACATACCCGTGGAAGAGGATACGGGATACTGCATAGATTTTAAGATCCTCAAGGCCCGTAGTAGCATATCGGCCTTTTCGAATCATTTTTTCCCCTACAGGATTGTTGTAGGGCATAAACGGAAGGGGCACAAATTCTGTAATCCCACCGGTCTCCTTCTGGATCTCTCTGATGATCAGCATATGATCTATTCTCTCTTCAGGAGTTTCAACGTGCCCGTACATCATGGTTGCAGTGGTAGGAATCCCTGCAGCATGTGCCTGCTTAACTACGTCTATCCATTCCGCAGTCCTGAGCTTTGAAGGGCAGATTATTTCCCTTACGCGGTCGGAGAGGATTTCAGCTGCTGTCCCCGGCATGGTGTCAAGACCACTTCTTTTTAGCCTCCTGAGGGCTTCTTTTACCGGGATTCCGCTGATTCGGGAGGCATGGTAGACCTCCATCGGCGAAAAAGAATGGACATGCATTTCCGGAAATTCGGCTTTTATGGCTTCTGCAATCCCCTGGTAAAAGTCCAGGCCCACATCCGGGAGCAGACCTCCCTGGATACAGACTTCAGTGGCTTTTGCCTTCTCGGCCTCTCTAACCTTCTCCATAATTTCTTCTATGCTGAGGACCTTACCGTTGTTTGTCCTGAATGCACAGAAACCGCAGGTCCCTACACAGCGGCTTGTGAAATTAATATTCCTGTTCACAACGTAAGTCACTGTGTCCCCTACTGCTAGGTCACGGAGTTCGTCTGCAAACCTGAAAAGTTCGAAAGGAGGCACTTCCAGGAGCATGAGCGCGTCATCTTTTGTGCTCTTCCACTGATATGCACGTTCTATGAGGTCTTCGGGAATTTTGCTGTCCATTTCTAAATCCTCCGCGTTCTCTGCTCAGGGCTGCTTTCTGTAGCCTTCCCTATCTGAGAGCCGCTCTATGAGGCTGCCTATCCTTTCCGAATACCACCCTCTTTTCACATATTGAGGGTAAACTGGCAGGCGTTCTTTAAGCGGAATATCCCCTAGCTTTTTCTGCAGGTCCTTTACGTCGGGCCATTCTGCTTCGGGGTTAATCCAGTCAATTGTAAGAGGAGATATGCCTCCAAGGTCTCTTACCCCCTTTGCGATAAGGGCTTTTGGGTCTATGAGATTGGGGGCAACCTGGACTGCCACATCGTGAGGCAGGATCTGTGCTGCAAGAGCTACAGCATCCATCATCTCTTCCACAGCAGGCTCAGGGAAATTTTCCATGGCAGTACCTGGCTTTGGGGCAAAATTCTGGATAATTACTTCCTGAATGTGCCCGTATTCCCTGTGAAGGTCTGTGATTGCTTCAAGCGATTCTATTCTATCGTCCCTGCTCTCCCCTATTCCTATAAGGAGGCCTGTAGTATAAGGAATCTCCAGTTTTCCGGCATTTCTGATTGTCTCAAGCCTGCTTTCCGGAATTTTTCCGGGGCAGTCTTTATGGGCATCAAGAACCGCCGTGCTCTCAAGCATCAGCCCCATACTCGCATTCAGGGGCTTTAGAGCTTTAAGTTCAGAACGGGTCATAATTCCTGCATTCGTATGAGGAAGAATTCCAATATCGATTGCAGTTTCACAGAGGAAAATCACATATTCAAGGGTGGAGGAATAGCCAAGCTCTTCGAGCATTGAGCTGTATCCGGATATTTCTTCTGCCCGCTCTCCAAATGTGAAAAGGGCTTCGGTACATCCTGCCTTCACCCCGTTTTCAAGGATAGAAACAACCTCGTCAGGCTTCATGAGCCGGGCTCCTGGCTGTCCGGGTTTCCGCTGAAAACCGCAGTAACCGCACTGGTTTCTACAGATATTGGTTACAGGGACGAACACGTTTTTTGAATAAGTTACGAAAGGGACTTTTTCCGATGGAATGTAAAACACCTGCTGAATCTGGTTTTTTGCTCCTGTGGCTTCAACCCAGAATTTTTCCCATAACCGACGCCACGCCAAGAGCCACTCCTTCGACTTCTATGCCTCCTTTTCCTTTGGCTCCGTCTCCAACGACATAGAGTCCGGAAAAAGGAGTTACATTTCCAGGGTCAGTACCTGAACCTGCCCTGTTTACAGGCCATTCGTCATGGTATGATTGAATAAGAAGGATTTCGTACCTTTTACCCGGAAAAATCTCTTTGAGGTCCGCAAGGCCCATTTCGATTTCGGATTCGAGGTCCTTTACATTTTCAGGGGCAACATACTGGTGGGACATTGTAAGGTGCTTTCCCGGAGGTGCCATTTTTGGGTCAACCTGAGTTACTTCATTGATCCCGTTTATGCGCCTTGTATAAGGAGTCAACAGGACTCCTGAATGCCCCACAAGCGGCTCATCTGCAGCAAGGCAGATCTTTATGCCTGCAGAGGGTTGAAGGGTCCCAAGCATTTTAAGGTAACCTGCATCTGCCTCTCTGGAAAGGGCTTCACCGCAGAGCAAAGCGGTTGCAGCATGGCCAAGATTGCTGATAACAATGTCAGCTTCATGTTTTTTGCTTTCAGAAACTACCCCTGAAGCTTTTCCGTTTTCAACCAGGATTTTTGATACTTCCTGTCCGGTATGGATTTTCCCTCCATTTGCCATAATAACGGCTTCAAGGGCATCGATAACTCCTTTGCATCCCCCTTCAGGGATGCCGGGACCCCCAAACCGGTACATGTTTTCAATTATTTCAAAAACCTCTTCTACCGGGACTTCGTCGCTTTTCAGGCTGAGGGCCCAGCCGCAGAAAGAATCGGCAAATTTTATAAGCCAGTCGTCATTGACCTGGGTCTTTATCCAGGCTTGAAGCGTGCTTCCTGCAGGGGGGTTCTTTCTTGTACTCACGATCAAGAGAGCTATTTTCATGCGGTCTTTATAGGAAAGAAGCGAAGGAAAATCATTAAAAGAGATATCTTTAAAGCCTTTCACGTAATCTGGATTCCCTTTCTTGAGAGGCACACGTATGGTGGTCATTTCTGACCGCACTATATTTACGTTGGCTCCGATTTCCCTGAGTAACCGGGCAAGGGGACCTCCAGGTCCGTTAGGAAGCATATGGAAAGCTCCGCTTGATAGCTGAAACCCTTTGTAATTGAGATTGGTAAACCTGCCTCCTGTAATAGGAAGCCGTTCAAAAACTTCAACCTCATGCCCTGCTTTTGACAAACGGGCAGCGCTTAAAAGCCCTCCAAGCCCTGCACCGATGACAATCGTTTTCATGCCGGAACCTCGATGGCTTTCACAGGGCAGTAGGGGATGCATATCCCGCATTCCACGCAGGCATCAGTAGCCCGTGCTCTTCCTTTTACATCTATTGCTCCCTTTTTGCAAAAAGAAGCACACTGGCCGCACCCTACACAGTTATCGTTTATCTTCATGCGTTCCACCAGTTTTCTATCGTGAAAAGACTTATTATAATGTATTGGTATGATGTGTCGCTCACACATTTTTTAACATCAAGGTAAGCCCTGATAATTATTTGCCGTTTGTAATATGTAATAAGTAATACACTATGAAATTATGCCCTTTGGGATATAATACAGCTTCAGAGAATGTATCATTAATATATTATTACTCAGTGCTCCATCAGAGAGAATAACATGAGTTGTTGTACCTGCATTAATAGATCAGACCCGCAGGAACAAACACATGTGGCAATATGCCACTGCCTGTAAGCTCCTATGTTTTCCTGATCTGCCACATGTTTCTCTGACAGCATTGCCCAGCCTGAATACGTCTTTTTGAAGGAAACTGATTGCCATCTTTTCAGTGATTACGTAGAAAATTTTCAGCATTCTAAGTTCCTTATTATTTTCATATCAGGAGTTGCCTCCAGAAGCCTGTAATATCCTTATTTATCATTATTATTTATATTAAATCCAGTGATTTTTTTAAGGAGATTAAAATAATTAACTAATATATATAATTCATCGCTATTCCCTGAGAAAATTTGTGATTTCAGAAAATTTGCTCCCTGGGGTTCTGCGGCTGTTAAAAATTAATAACATATTTATGGTGTATATATAATTTCGTAACCTGATCAGAGCTTTCCTTCTATTTTTTTTCAACATATCTATATTTTAAAAAAAGAATTTTAATTATTTAGACTTAATATTTATATAATATTAATTATCTAGCAAATAACTATAAATATCCCCTGATTTATTTGCAGGATTAACGTAGCTACCAGTAATTGTAATTATTAAACATAATACTTTCACGCTAATTGAATCCAAGTCACCGGAAGGATGGATACCTCCTGACTTTCGGCAATTTATCACATAATCTCGGGCATCGAAAAGTAAATTTTTCAAGGTCCGGGATTCAGGATGTCAAATTCAAGGGCCCTATTTACAGAATAAAGGCACCTGAGTACAGACATTCTCTACAGGACCTGTGTTCGGATCAAGTGTTTTTTAAAGAACCTGAATCCGTGTTACAGTTTTTTGTCCGTATATCTTCAAAAACCGAAAAATCATGGTCATGCGACGCTGCAATTTCAGATTGCTGCACTTTGGATAGGTGATACGATGTCTGGAATAATTGATAGCTATATACCGGTTGCTATATTTCTTGCCGTGGGACTGATTATGCCTCCCATGACAATGTTCATGGTAAAGCAACTGAGTCCGAGGAGCAAAGCAGCCAGCAAATACACGACATACGAATCAGGTTCCATTCCTACCGGGACTGCAAGGATCCAGTTCAATGTTGAGTATTATCTTTATGCTATTGCTTTTGTCCTTTTTGATATTGAGGTGCTTTTCCTTTACCCGTGGGCTACAGTCTATAAGGGACATGGGATTACCTCAATTGCAGTGGTTGAGATGTTTGTATTTATCTTCATACTGCTCTTCGGATACGTATATCTCTGGAAGAAGGAGGCCCTTACATGGGTGAGGTGAAGAAGACAAAAACGAATATCTCAAAGGAGATCCCGGAAGAAGAAATCCCTGGAGTCATTACAACAACCACGAGTGCAATTCACAATTTCCTTAAAAAGACCAAGGCTCAGGACCTGATCAACTGGGGGCGGAAAAACTCGCTCTGGTTCATGACTCAGCCCATGGGCTGCTGCGGTGTTGAAATGATTGCAACGGGCTGTGCCCATTACGATACTGACCGTTTTGGGATCATTCCGAGGAACTCTCCAAGGCATGCGGATGTTATGATCATCAGCGGCTATGTGACAAAAAAATACCTGCCATCATTAAAGAGGCTCTGGGAACAGATGCCTGCTCCCAAATGGGTTATCTGCATGGGAGACTGTTCGATCAGCGGCGGGCCTTTTTATGAGTCATACAGCACTGTGCAGAACATCGATGAGCTCTTTCCCGTTGATGTTTTCATCCCCGGATGTCCTCCCAGGCCCGAAGCCCTTATCCAGGGATTTGTGGAACTGCAAGAAAAAATAAAAGCCAAGAAAGACCGGGGAACGGAATACTGAGGAGATTTCAGGCTTATTTGAGGGAACATAATGGATGCCAGAACAATTATAGAATCATTAACCGGGAAATTCCCGGAGGCAATTTCCGAAGCCGGGATCGAATCTCAGATCCGCATCCGGGCATATGTGGACAAAGATAAAGCAAAAGAGGTCTGCCAGTACCTTAAGGACTCCCTTCAGTTCGACCACCTCTGTTCTGTGTGCGGAGTAGATTATCCTAAGAGGAACGAGCTCGAAGCAGTATATCATATAGCTTCATATGACCACCCTGTAGTCCTTATGCTAAAAGCAAGGCTTCCCAGGGACTCTCCGGAAATAGAGTCTGTTGTGCCGGTATACTGGAATGCGAACTGGTATGAAAGAGAGACCTACGAACTCTTCGGGATCTTCTTTAAAAACCACCCGAACCTGAAGCCTCTTGTGCTCCCCGAAGATATGCTGGGTGAGTGGCCTCTCAGGAAAGACTACGAGGGCTTTCCGAACAAGACAGCAAGAAACCTGGTGTGAGGGGTGAAAAATGGAAGAAATGCTCGAATCAAATGAAATGATTGTACACCTGGGCCCCCAGCATCCCATGCAGCCCGGACCCTTCAGGTTAAACCTGAGGTTAAAAGGGGAAACTGTAATGGACGCTGACGTGGAGCTGGGTTTTATCCACAAAGGCATTGAAAAGATCCTGGAGAACCGGACCTACCTTCAGGGAATCACAATAGTTGACAGGATCTGTTACCTTGTAGCTCTGACAAATGAAGAATGCTTTGTGGGCTGCGTCGAAAAGCTTCTGGGTCTCGAACCTCCGGAGAGGGCTCAGTATATAAGAGTAATAATAGAAGAACTCTCGAGAATCCAGAGCCACCTGCTCGGCATGGGGGAATTTGGAGAATTCATTGGCTTTGTCTCCATGTTTATGTACACTATCAGGCAAAGGGAAGAAATCCTCACCCTTATCGACATGGTCACAGGGGCAAGGGTTACTCACAGCTACCTGAAGTTCGGAGGGGTGCGTGACGACCTCCCTGCAGGGTTTAAAGAAAAAGCCGTCCCTATCCTGAATAACCTCAAGAAAGTCATCAGTGATTACGAGGAAATGTTCTATTCCGACAGGATTTACAGGGAACGGACTATAGGAGTCGGTGTCCTGACCGCAGATGTTGCAAAGAGCCTTGGGGTTTCCGGGCCTGCCCTGCGGGCAACAGGTGTCACATTCGACATCAGGAAGAACGAACCTTATCTTGTTTATAAAGACCTGGACTTCAAGGTCTGTACGGAAACCGCGGGGGACTGTTTTGCAAGAGTGCAGCTAAGGCTTAACGAGATTCGCGAAAGCATTCATATCATCGAACAGTGCCTTGACACTATCCCGAGCGGGCCTATCTTCCCGGAAGGTACTCCTTACGGCAGAAGGACTCCGGTAATGAGAGTTCCTGCAGGTGAGGTATTCCACAGGGTCGAAGACCCAAGAGGTGAGATGGGTATGTACATGGTTTCAGATGGCTCGGACAAGCCTTACCGGGTAAAAGTCAGAGGGCCCTATTACCCAACTCTGCAGGCTCTGCCTCCATTGATCAAAGGCACCACAGTTGCAGACGTTGCAGCAATTTCAGGCAGCATGGACGGCTGCACCAGTGAAGCAGACAGGTGATAACAATGATAGAAATCCCTGAATTCATAATTCCCTTTATCCCCTGGATCCGCGGGCTTGTGGGCCTGTCTCTTGTGGGAGCCATCTTCCTTGGAGCAATGGGTGCTGTCTGGATTGAGAGAAAGCTCTCAGCCGATATCCAGTTAAGGTATGGACCTTCAAGGGTAGGAAAGTTCGGGCTCCTGCAACTGGTAGCCGATGCAATCAAACTCTTTACAAAAGAGGACATGAGACCGAGAAACGCTGACCGCCTTCTCTTTGATAACGCTCCTATTTTCATGATGAGTTCTGTCTTCCTTATGCTTGTCGCAATCCCGGTGGGTGCAGTCTTTATCAATGGGGTCGAGTACCCTCTGGCTGTAACCGAGATGGACATCAGTGTCCTTTATATTGAGGCAATGTCTGCGATTACCATTTTCGGTATTTTCATGATTGCTTACGGTTCTAACAACAAGTATTCCCTGCTTGGAGCTTTCAGGAACTTCGCCCGGATGGTCGGGTATGAAGTGCCCCTCGGGATCACTGTTGTCAGTGTTGGTATAATGACAGGCTCTCTGAACATCGTGGAAATCGCCCAGTCTCAGGGGCTTCTCTGGAATATCTTCCTGCAGCCGATAGGATTCATTGTTTTCTTTATTGCACTTATGGCTGATATGGGAAGGCTTCCCTTCGACCAGAACGAGTCTGAAGAAGAACTGGTTGCAGGCTGGATTACAGAATATACCGGAATGCGCTTTGGTCTCGGGTTCTTTGCCGAGTATATCCACATGATCCTTGGGTCCTTCCTTGTTGCACTCCTTTTCCTTGGCGGCTGGAATGTGCCGGCATTTGTAGCAAACAACGCGGTGCTCGGCCTTATTGCCCCCACAGGTTTCTTCCTTCTTAAGGTCCTGCTTGTGCTGATGACTATTATAGGAATGAGATGGGCTGTCCCGAGGTTCAGGATCGACCAGGTAGTGGACCTGAGCTGGAAAAAACTCCTGCCTCTGTCTATCTTGAACCTTGTCTGGGCAGTAGGCCTTGGACTCTATCTGGGGGCTTGAGAGATGGTTCTTAAAAACATCAGATATGCGCTTAAAAACATCCCTAAAGAACGCGTAACCAGGCTGTGCCCGGAAGTGGAAACCCCACTCTCCGACAGGTTCAGAGGGCTTCAGATCCTTGACAAAAGCAAATGCATCGGCTGTGGGATCTGTGCCAATACCTGCCCTAACAGTGCAATCAAAATCGTAAAAGCACCGATTGCGCCGGGCAGCAGCAAACAGCGCTGGTTCCCTGAAATCGATATAGGACACTGCCTCTTCTGCGGTCTCTGCATTGACCAGTGCCCCAAAGGTGCCCTTTCCAGCGGGAAAGAATACGCCAAAGGCATGGTGAAATGGACCCATAAAGATCTGCTTATTACTCCTGACAAACTTGCAAGGGAAGTAGATATCGAGGAAGGTGATGAGAGATGATCGGACTTGAAACGGTTGGAGCAGCCCTGGAAATGGCTGTCTTCGGAATCCTTGCGCTTGTTACGGTCTTCTTTGCAATCTTTGTGGTTATTGCAAAAGACGTCGTAAGAGCCGGGCTTGCCCTGATTATGTGCATGTTCGGAGTTGCAGGACTTTATATCCTCTTAAATGCCCAGTTCCTTGGGGTTATCCAGGTGCTGGTCTACATAGGAGCAATCGGCGTACTGATCCTCTTTGCAGTTATGCTGACAAAGCGCGAACTGGGAGGTGGGTCCCGTGCAAACTAACCGGCCTCTGGCTTTCCTGGTGTGCCTGCTCTTTGTAGCAGTTATAGTGACAGGGGCTTTTGGGACTTCCTGGAGTACGGTTCCTGATCTCCCTGAAAACCCGGCTGACCCGAGCAATATCGAGGGCATAGGTATGCTGATCTTTACCCAGTACGTGGTGCCTTTCGAGGTCCTGTCAATTGTCCTGCTCGCATCCCTTATTGGAGCAATATATATGGCAAAAGGGGAGGGCAACAAATGACTGCTATTCCGTTAACATTTTATCTCGGCCTTGCTGCCCTGCTTTTTTCAATCGGGCTTTACGGCGTGATGACCCATAAAAGCGGTATCAGGATGATCATGTGTATAGAACTCATGCTGAACTCCGCAAACATTAACCTTGTAGCTTTTTCAAGCTATACTGACACCCTTAACGGGCAGGTCTTTGCCATATTCTCAATTGCCCTTGCAGCCGCTGAAGCAGCAATCGGGTTTGCGATTTTCATGGCAATCTACAGAATGCACGACAAAATTAATCTTGATGAGCTTAACATTCTGAGGTGGTAAAAACGGCACTGGAAGAATTTGCATTTTTGATCCCCCTGCTTCCGGCACTGGCTTTTGCGATCACCTTCTTCTTTGGCAAGAAAATGCCATCAGGAGGGGCAATCGTTCCCATCCTTGCCATCGCCGCCTCATTTGTAATCTCTTTTGCGATTACCCTCGGGCTGCTGGCAAACCCCGAAGAGGTCGTAAGCCAGTCCTATTCCTGGTTTGCAGTGCTTAACCTGGGAATATTAATCGACCCCCTGGCTGCAGTCATGCTGTCAATGGTCACCTTTGTGAGCCTGTTAATCCATATCTACGCAGTCAGCTACATGTCCCATGATGCAGGAAAAGCCAGGTACTTTGCAGAAACCGCACTATTCACAGCTGCAATGCTTTCCCTGATCCTCTCGGACAACATCCTGCAGCTCTTTGTTTCCTGGGAACTTGTCGGGCTGTGTTCCTATCTCCTGATCGGTTTCTGGTTTGAGAAGCCTTCGGCTGCTGCTGCTGCCAAGAAAGCTTTCCTGACCACCAGGGTCGGAGACGTAATGTTCCTCACAGGAATAATCGTGCTCACTTCCGATCTCCTGAAACTTGCAGGCGGCTTCCAGGAAGGAGTATACCTGCTCCGCTTTGACGAAATATTCAGTTATATTCCCCAGCTTTCAGCTCTGCAGGCAAACATTTTCGGCTTTGAGATAAGCCACCTTACTATTATCACCCTGCTCTTCTTCGGAGGAGCCGTAGGAAAGTCCGGCCAGTTCCCGCTGCATGTGTGGCTGCCTGACGCAATGGAAGGCCCAACAACTGTCTCAGCCCTTATCCATGCCGCAACAATGGTTACTGCTGGTGTTTATCTCGTTGCAAGGACGTTTCCGATGTTCATTGCAGCCCCCGATTCCCTCATGGTAGTCGCTTATTTCGGAGGCTTTACTGCGCTCTTTGCAGGTACAATGGGCATTGTGATGAACGACCTCAAGCGTGTGCTTGCTTTCTCAACTATCAGCCAGCTCGGGTATATGATGCTGGGTCTCGGTCTGGGTACTGCAATAGGGCTTGAAGCCGTAGGAGTTTCCCTTTTCCACCTGATCAACCACGCTTTCTTCAAAGCACTTCTCTTCCTCTGTGCAGGCAGTGTAATCCATGCAGTCGGCACCCAGGACATGAGAGAGCTCGGAGGCGTAGGAAAGGTAATGCCCATAACCGCTGCTACAATGACTATCGCAGCCCTTTCCCTTGCAGGTTTCGGTATCCCTGGAACCTCAATAGGGACAAGCGGTTTCATGTCAAAGGACCCGATCATTGAAGCTGCATACCTCTTCGGAGAACACAGCAGCAACTGGGTCCCCTATATATTCTCAATTGCTGCCGCCCTCCTCACATCCATTTACATCTTCAGGCTAATCTTCATGACCTTTACAGGAAAGCCGAGAAGCAACTACCACGGGCACGAATCCCCTGCCATTATGACCATCCCCCTGTCCATTCTGGCGCTCTTTGCCCTCTTTTTCGGCTCACTGACAAGAACCGGTTTTATGGAGTTCCTTGAAGAAACCTTTGCCAACAGCTTTGTGGACCTGGACATGGGAAGCCTTGCCGGCATAGGCGGAAACGAAATTGTAGAGGCAGCAGGGCATGAGCCACTCATTGTCCTGTGGCTTCCGTTAATAGTCGCCCTTATAGGCCTGGCAATTGCTTTCGTGATCTATTACCTCAGAGCAGTAAAACTCGGAGCCCTGGCTTCCATGAAGAACCCGATTTACAGGCTGCTCTACAACCGCTACTACCAGCACCAGATTTACACCGAATTCTTCTCACTCGGTGTGGTCTACGGAGTTATTGCTTTCCTGACGCAGGTAGTTGATGTGGTCATTGACAGCATTGTGGAAGGAATCGGAATTATCACGGTTTTTGCGGGTGAAGAACTCCGGAAGGTTCAGACAGGAGTTGTCCAGACCTATGCAACCGTCATAATTGCGGGTGTGAGCCTGCTGATAATACTCGTTAAATTGATAATGGAGGTACTCTGATGCTGCCGGTCGCATCGTTGTTGATTCTGGTGCCGCTGATTTTCGCAGTCGTTACCTTTTTCACAAAAACAAAAGAACAGGCTGCAGGGCTGGGCTTTATAGGGTCTCTTGCGACTCTGGGTCTTACCTTTTATGCCTACCTGAACTTTGACAGCAGTACTGCTGCAATGCAGTTCTATGAATCCGTAAAGTGGATCCCCTTCCTCGGGGTCAATTATTCAGTCGGAATTGACGGCATTTCCATGCCCCTTATCCTCCTGAATGCAATTGTAATCCCATTTATGATCCTCTTCACCTGGAGGGAGGACATGGAGTCCCCAAACAGGTTCTACGGGCTGATCCTTACCATGCAGGCAGCAGTCATAGGAGTTTTCGTAGCCCTTGACTTCTTTGTCTTCTATATCTTCTGGGAGCTTACCCTGGTTCCACTCTTCTTCATAGTGAATATCTGGGGTGGAAAAAACCGGGCTCATGCTTCCTACAAGTTCTTTATCTACACGCACGTTGCATCTCTTGTGATGCTTCTGGGGATTTTCGGGCTCTTCTACGCCACCCTGCAGCAGACAGGTGTTCCTACATTTGACATAAGAGAACTGGTAGCACAGTTCCAGTTCTTCGAACCAGGTCTTATGAAAGACGGAATATTCCTTGCAATCCTCTTCGGGTTCCTTGCAAAGATGCCAACCTTTCCCTTCCACTCCTGGCTTCCTGATGCATATTCCGAGGCTCCCACAGCAGGCAGTGTACTCTTTATCCTGCTCAAAATCGGAGGGTACGGGCTTTTCAGGATTTCACTTCCAATGCTCCCGAACACCGGCAATCCTGACCTGATGATCATGATGCTGGGTCTGCTAGGTTCCATAAGCATCCTCTACGGGGCTCTTGTTGCTCTGCGGCAGAAAGACCTCAAGCGCATGATCGCATACTCCAGTCTGAGCCATATGGGTTATGTAACTCTGGGTTCAGCCGGGCTTGTTACCCTTTCGGTTTCAGGCGCCATGTTCCAGCAGTTTTCCCACGGGCTTATAATGAGCATCATGTTCATGTCCGCAGGAGCAATCCAGGCAACCACAGGCACAAGGATCATTAACGAGCTTGGAGGGCTTGCAAAGAAGATGCCGATGCTTACTGTAGCCATGATGGTCGGCTTTATGGCATCTCTCGGCCTTCCTGGACTGACAGGCTTTATTGCCGAGTTCCTGGTGCTGACCTTCAGCTTTGTGAACCTTCCTGGATTTGTGATAATTGCCCTGCTGGCGATAGTGATTACTGCAGGATACCACCTCTGGGCAATGCAGAGGGCAATGTTTGGAGTGTATAATGATAAGCTCGGGGATGTCAGGGACATTAATTCCATACAGGTCTTTTCAATGACTGTAATTGCGCTTCTTGTGCTTTACTTCGGCCTGAACCCTAGTCCGGTGCTTGATATGATGATTACAAATTCGGAAGCAATAGTCAGCCTTGCGGCTGGCCTGGGGGTGTGAGAAATGCAAGAAATAATGTACCTTGCACCTGAACTTGTCCTGGTTGCAACCGGCCTGGTCGTACTTATGGCTGGAGTTTTCCTCTCCCCCCAATCAAAAAATATACTTGGCTACCTGGCAACCCTGGGGACCCTTGCAGCTATTGTCCTGACGGTTAAAAGCTTTGGGCTTATGACGATGCAGGGCTACCAGATCGGATATGCGATTTTCTCAGAAACCCTGAGTATCGATGCCCTCTCCCAGTTCTTCAAACTGGTCTTCCTGGCAGTTACACTGATCGTTTCGATTGCCTCAATCAAGTATACCGAAAATAGCAAACACACCGAGGAATTCTACGCCCTGGTGCTCTTTGCAACCTTCGGGATGATGATTGTAGCCTCTGCAAATGACCTGATAGTGCTCTTCTGTGCCTTTGAGCTGGCAAGCCTTGCAACTTTTGCCCTTGCAGGCTTTGAGAAACAGAATGCAAAGTCCCTTGAAGGGGCCATGAAATACTTTGTAATAGGCTCGGTTTCAGCAGCTCTCATGCTCTTTGGGCTTTCCTTTGTCTACGGGGCAACGGGCACTACCAGCATTCCCCTGATTGCTAAAAACCCGACTCTCCTGATAGAAAACCCAATTGGGATTGTAGCGATTGTACTCCTGACTGCAGGTTTTGGTTTCAAGATGGCTCTTGTGCCTTTCCACATGTGGGCTCCTGATACCTACCAGGGATCACCTTCAGTCGTTTCCGCCCTGCTTGCAGCCGGGTCAAAGAAGATGGGGTTTGTGGCAGCTTTCAGGGTATTCATCATAGCCCTTGCAGCCCTTCAGCCTGACTGGCAGTTTATTTTTACCCTGCTGGCAGTGGTGACCATGACTTTCGGAAATGTGGTCGCAGTTGCCCAGACAAGTGTAAAACGTATGCTTGCATACTCTTCCCTTGCACAGGCAGGATATATTGCAATGGCTTTTGCTGTAATGACCCCTGTAGCCCTTGCAGGAGGCATCATGTACACTCTTGCCCACGCCTTTATGAAAGCAGGGGCATTCATTGCGGCTGGAGCCGTTGTCTGGATGGTATCTTCGGAAAAGAAAGGAAACCTCGATACCCCTGACCACCTTGACAGCTTCAGGGGCCTTGGCAAAAGAATGCCTCTTGCAGCCCTCTGCATGACGGTTTTTGTCTTTGCCCTTGCAGGAATCCCACCAACTGCAGGCTTTATGGCCAAGTTCCTGCTCTTCTCTTCAACCATTCAGGCAGGCATGACCTGGCTTGCAGTGATCGCCATCCTGAACAGTGCCCTTTCGCTGTTCTACTACGCACGGCTTGTGAAATACATGTACTTCATGCCCCCTGAGGGTAAAAATGTCAGCATCCCATTCCCATACGCAGCATCCCTTCTTGTTGCAGTTGCAGGTGTGCTGGCAATGGGTCTCTGGCCCGAACCCTTCGTGGAGCTGGCTATGAAAGCAGCAATGGTACTGCTACCATTCTAAGGAGGTATAGAGAAATGACAGATTGTGACCTTTGTGGAAAAGGAATCCCGACCGTTATCCCGGTCCGGGTCAAACCTCCCCTCCTCAAATTCGCCTACCCTGAAGGGGTCTGGAAAGGCCTCTGTGAGACCTGTCTTGATTCCGCCCAGAAAACGTATCTGGGCGTCAACAGAGACGAAGTGTCCTGCAGGAACAACAAATGCGCCCTCTGTGGACATAAAGGCAGGGCTCACCCTGTGGAACTTCAGGTCCCGGATTTCTCAAAAGGGACCGTAAGAAAAGAAGTAAATCTCTGCATGAGGTGTCTGGAATCGATTGATAAAGCTTATGTCAAGTTTAAGAGAGAACAGATCGAGGCCCACGCTCACGGACACCATTAAGTAAAGCTGCTTTTAAAGCGGCTTTATTTCTTTTCTTTATTTTTACAGGTTTTCCTCTGAGATATTTATCTTCTAAATTCTACTGTCTTTTACAATCCTACTTTTTTTGTGTTGGATACCGCTTCTAAATTTGTCCTTCACACTAAGAACCTAAAGACCAATACAATTTTCTAAACTCCCATTTGACTGATAGGTATCCACAATTGCCGCCGTTTGTTTCACCCATCATTCATTCCTTCTCATTTAAATTCTTATGTTCAGGTATGGCAAGTTTTGAAGGGAGCGATGTAATAAAGGTGATTAAGTCAGATAGCAAACAGAATAAAACGAAAAAATAAGCGTTAATTAAGCGTACCTTTTTTAATGCGGGTCTGAGTTATCCGCATACAATTTCTTTTTTCATTTACTTTCATAGTAACTCGGCTGTCTTTTTAACTGCAAGTTGAAAATTTCTCTCGATTGCGGAACGCTTTTCATAGTTACTTTCGAGATCCGTGCTTTCAGGATCTATCGATTTCAGGTAGTCTACGCTACGCTGCATAAAATTCAACTTTCTAAAAATCTTATCTGCTGCTGACATCCGGAATGCCCCTCTTCTCCCTGATCCGCTTTAGTAATTCTCTGTTTAAAAAGTCTTCATGGTATTTTCTGTCAAGGTATCTGGACATGATATGCTGCTCCACATCCAGTTTCAGGTCTTCGTTTCTAACAAATAAAGGCACATTGGGTCTTATGACTTCAAAATTAATAACGGGTGCAGCATCATTCATCACCAGAAGGTCTACATGATCGGTCTTAAGGAGGGTTGAAATCTCTCCAAGCAGTTCCAGGCGCTTTTCTATCCTCTCATTTTTTGTAAGTTTGCCGGAAAGGTAGACACCTATATCAATGTCACTCAACGGTCCTTCTGTGCCTTCGGCTGTTGAACCGAAGAGGTATGCAAGTTCTACACATTCCCTTGACTTAAAAAATTCCGGAAGCAAAGTACACAGAAGTTTTTTCCCTATCTTTTTCATTTTAAGACCCATTGTATTTTTTCGTGTCCTGTTCTTTCAAATACGTTATGTTGTAAAAAAGGAACAGACACTATAGATCAGGATATATGAGAGCGATAAATTCCCTACAGTTATTCCGGTCCGGGTTTTACGCCCCCTCCTGAGATTTGCCTGCCCAAAAGGGGTCTGGAAGCAATCGATAAGGCTTAAGTCAAATCTAAGAGGGAACAGATCGATTGTTCATCCTGTGGACATGGGCATGGACACTGAATGATGAGTAAAGCTGCGTTTTGCGGCTTTATTCCATTTCTTTCTAATTTTATTCATATACTTATAATTATATTTTACATACAATCCTTGTTGCGTATTCTGGAAGCGTAAAAAACAAATGTGTCAACGTCTTTTAGTTTTTCAGTAAAGAGTTCAGCGAATAATTTTCTTATAATATATAAATAAAATCTTTTATTCACCCGGATGTCGTTAAAATGGATTTCGAATTGCGAAAATGGGAAAAATCCGATGCTGAAAGCTTTTTCAAATATTCTATCAATCCAAAGGTCACAGAAAATATGAGGGATGCTTTTCCCTCTACCCTGGAGGATTGCAGAAAAACCGTAGAGAGCTTTAGCTGTAATGATGAAACACAACAATGCTGCCGGGCAATTATTGTGAATGGAGAAGCTGTAGGGTGTGTCGCCTTATTCATCAAAAACGATGTATATTGTAAAAGTGCAGAAATTGCATACTGGCTTGGCGAGCCTTTTTGGGGCAGAGGAATTATGAGCGAAGCAATAAAACGGCTTTGCCAGACAGCTTTTGAACATTATGATATTATCCGGATATTTGCAGAGCCTTATGCACAAAATATCGGCTCAAGAAAGGCTCTTGAAAAAGCAGGATTTGTCTTAGAGGGCATAATGAAGAAAGGTGTCTGTAAAAACGGCAATTTCTTTGATTATTGCATGTATGCTCTTGTGAAATAACTTCTTATTACGAGCAATATACCCAAATCCATATTTTTGAGAAACTTTGATTTCTTTTCGATGTATATCTTTCTTTTACCACGCATCGAATTTATTTCCAATGTTTATTTTTCTTTTACCAAATTCAGGTTGCCAGATAAAATTAAAATACGTATACACAGCGTTGTCATACCAACCAGAACGATCAGCATAAGTTAAGATGCCTACGAGAAGTTCAAAAGCCTCAAAACTTCAGAAAAGATATCTTCTCAGATATTATTTTCAAGTACTGCCCCCAAAAAAGAAAGCTTTCGGAAGTGCTTGCAGAAATAGTCTCTAACTCATAACTCGCTGATGCAATTGAAAAAGCTTTTAGGGACATGAGAAAAGCAAAAATGAGGAAAGTTGCTCTTGATATCGGTGCTTGAATCTTTCTCATTGATTCTTTATAAATATGTACCTGAATCTGTGTTAAGGCGAGATACTCATATATAAGTTTTCTAGCCAGATCATCAAACAATCAAAAATTCGGGAATGGTTTCAGATTCAAAGTGGGTACGAAAAACTGATAGTTTGATAGTCTGGACAGAAAGCTTTTAAGGAGTTAACTAAGAGGGATTTATGGAGTTCAAATGCACTTTCCAGGTATCATGAACCCCATAAATTGGTATGTCCAATATGGATGATTAGATTTGGGGAGATAATAGATGAATATTAAAGACGGAACATTAGCGTTGAGTATTGCTGTGGCACTGTGCTTATGTCTAATACCTCCAGCAATGGCTTCTACCGAAGAACAGCAAACCAACCTGACTAAAGACGCTGCTCAGTTAAAGATTGAAGCTCTGGAAGCTGAACTGGGTGAAGAAGGAATGAAGGCGGTTAAGGAGTACCTGGAGCTACAGGCTTCTTTGCCGTCTGTAGTTAAACGTATGCCATATCGTGCACTTGCTTTTGCTGCTACGGATCCTGAAAGTCAAGCCATTAAAATGGGATATATTGATAACTTTGATGTTTCTGAGAAGGAGAAAGAGAGGTATAAAGCTGGACTGCAAGACATATGGGATAGGTATCCGGATAGGATCACGAAGGATGATTATGCTTTCATGAGTGAGCTGGGTCCTATGATCGAGAAAGAGGGTTTAAAGAAATATAAAGGTAAGGACATTGGGCAGGATATTGGGAAAAATTGCACAGACACTTCTCCTCATCAAGATTTTTCCTACTATGCTTTTAAGGGGTCTGCTTATAGGAACGACGCTAAAAATGTAGCTGACGATCCGGACAATACTAACTTTGATTCTTCAATTAATAGGTACTATAAGGCTCTTTGCTGTTTTGTCTGGGTAGTGTAATGTCAAGCCGAGATAATATTAATTGCTCAACAAGAAAAAAGTTGAATTTTTCTTAAGTTTGGGGCAGGCAGATGTTTCACAAGAAAGTGAATAAAAAGATAGTGATTTTTATATTTTTTATAGTTGCTCTTATTGGAGTATGGTTTGTGCTTGATTTCATTCGGATAGGTCCAGGGCTGCCCCCTTCAGAATCAATGCCTAAATGGTACATTCCTGGGGCCTGGCAAGGAAATGAACAGGTCTGCACATCACTTTTTCCAAAGATTTCTCCTTACTGCAAAGTCGGAAGATATTCTGATGGAAGGTTTATAAGTGTCTGGTACTTTGATGATGAATCTGAATTCTTAAAAGGAGAAGATACCCTTTATCGTGATCTTGAAGAAAATGGTAATGTGTTTCAGCAGGAGCTAAATATTAGTACAGAGCTTCAGGAGAAAATTGAAAGACGTGAAGTTGAAAATTTCCCTAATCTCACATCTTTTAATGCAACGGGGTATGAAAGCCCTGAAACGTCTGGATATTTTTTAGTGTATTTAAAGATAGAGAAGATTATTTCATAGCTTATTATGGAATCATGGGCACAAAGAATCTCACTGAAGAAACCCCCGCGTTGAAAATATTGATGGCTGAGTCTTATTATATGAGTAATGAAGAAGGAAAAGTTGATGATTTAAATCCGGATAATAAAAAAGGAAATGGCAATTCGCTATTTTCATGGTTTTAACAAGGTTAGTTCTCAGTTGCATTTTTTCCATATATTGATACGAATACAGAATAATCAAAGGTCTGGCTCACATCGGAGCAAGGTGTGAGTATTTAATTAATAATATGAATTTAAACTGACTAAATTTTTAAAGTTTTTTAAAGTATATTTTTACTAAATAAGGTTGATATTTAAACCAAATTCTAAAAAAGTATATTAAGTTTATATAATATTATATAAACAGAATAAAATAGAATAATGAAAAATATGCGAAAATGAGATTATTTATATGGAGTGATTTTTCAGCATAACGCGATCAGTAGAGCAAATATTTCCTACGGTATATATAAAGGATATCACCATAACGTTAATATACATTTTATACTTATTCATATTGTATATATATTAATATTTATGGGGTTGGTAATATCTGAACTCGACTTATTCTGAATAAAAAATGAAATACTGATTCTAAATTGAAAATTTTCAAAGTGTGTAGGTTCTGAACATAAAAGATAAGCTGGAATTATTATCCATAAAAACGATCTCGGAAAAAATATTCTCTAATTTTACTGTCCATTTTCGGAATATGGATATTATTATAATTCTTAAAAATTCGTAAGCTCAATTAAAAAATTATGATAAATTATCGGTCAGCATGAGTCCAGATTGAGACGGCTAATAGAGTTGATAATATGGAACTTAAAGAAGAAAAAATTCAACTTGAAATGCTCAAATCCTTTGTTGAAAAAATATCAACAGGTGAAAGATTAGAAAAAATAAGTGGAAATTTCAAAGGGGAAACAAAAAAAACTGTTGACCTAATTAACCTGACTATTGAAAATATTACAGGCGTTTTGAATGAAATTCAGACCGTTTCAAAGGCAGAAGCAGAAGGCCGTCTCGATATACGTGCTGATTACTCCAAATATCCCGGCGGATGGGGCACAATTTTAAACGAGCTAAATATTGGTTTTGATGCTGTAGTTGGTCCCCTTAATGTTGCTGCCGAATATGTTGAACGCATCAGCCGTGGTGATATTCCAAAGCGAATTACTGATAATTACAATGGGGACTTCAATGAGATCAAGAATAACCTGAACACCTGTATTGTTGAAATAAACAAACTAGTTTCAGATGTGGGAATGATTGCTGATGCTGCTGTGGAAGGAAGACTTGACACAAGAGCAGACGCTTCTGTTCATCAGGGTGATTTCCGGAAAATTGTGGAAGGAGTCAATGACACTCTTGATACCCTTGTCGGGTATATTGACCGTATGCCTCTGCCATTGCAGGCAACTGACAAATCATTCAATGTTCTCTATATGAATGAAACAGGAGCAAAACTTTTAGGTTCGACTAAAAAAGAACTAATCGGCAAAAAATGTCATTCGCTATTCAAAACAGGTGATTGCCATACTCCAAATTGTCCATCTGCACGGGCAATGGAAACTGTTTCTGAGGCAACCAGCAGGACAATAACTAAACCACTTGATAAAGAATATGAAATCGCAACTGCCAGTATACCTATTAAAAATAAAAAGGGAGAGGTCACCGGTGCATTTGAATTTGTTCAGGACCAGACTGCTATAATCAGAGTTGCAAAATATCTCAATAGTGAAATTGAAAAACTTGGGAATAATCTGGACAGACTGAGCAATGGTAATACAGATCTTCATATTGAAGTCGCAGAGCCCGATGAATACACTATTGAAGCTCACAAAAACTTTGTACAAATTAATGAAAAGCTTTCAAAGGTCAATTCTACAATCAAGAACCTTGTTTCAGATGCCGAAATGCTTGCTGATGGTGCTATTGAAGGAAGACTCGACACAAGAGCAGACGCTTCTGTTCATCAGGGTGATTTCCGGAAAATTATGGACGGATTCAATGGAACCCTTGATACCCTTGTCGGTTATATTGACCGTATGCCCATGCCATTGCAGGCTATCGATAAATCATTTAATGTTCTCTATATGAATGAAACAGG
Organism: uncultured Methanosarcinales archaeon; assembly: GCA_964434965.1. Classification (GTDB taxonomy): domain Archaea; phylum Halobacteriota; class Methanosarcinia; order Methanosarcinales; family Methanosarcinaceae; genus Methanosarcina. The sequence continues at coordinate 27,562 of CAYSWX010000007.1, read as the reverse complement.
AGCAAAACTTTTAGGTTCAACTAAAAAAGAATTAATCGGCAAAAAATGTCATTCGCTATTCAAGACCGGTGATTGCCATACTCCAAATTGTCCCTGCTCCCGTGCAATGAAAACAGTTTCTGAGGCGACCAGCAGGACCCAGACTAAACCACTTGATAAAGAATATGAAATCGCAACTGCCGGCATCCCAATTATGAATTTGAAGGGAGAAGTCACCGGTGCATTTGAATTTGTTCAGGATCAGACTGCCGTAATAAGAGTTGCAAAATACCTCAATAAGGAAGTTGAAAAACTTGGAAATAATCTGGACAAACTGAGCAATGGCAATACAGGTCTCCAAATTGAAGTCGCACAGCCCGATGAATATACCATCGATGCTCATAAAGATTTTGTACTGATTAATGAAAAGCTTGCACAGGTCAATTCTACAATCAAGAATCTTGTTTCAGATGCAAGAATGCTCTCTGATGCTGCAGTAAACGGGGCACTTGATACCCGTGCAGATGCATCCAGGCATCCTGGAGACTTCAGAAAGATCGTTGAAGGAGTAAATGACACTCTTGATGCTGTTATCGGGCCTCTTAATGTTGCTGCTGAATATGTTGAACGCATCAGCCGTGGTGATATTCCTGAACCAATTACAGAAAATTATAACGGTGATTTCAACGAGATCAAGAATAACCTGAATACCTGTATAGTTGCCGTAAATAACCTTGTTGAAGATGCCATCATGCTTTCAGAAGCAGGTGTTGCAGGACGACTGGATACCCGTGCAGATGCTAGTCGACATGAAGGTGATTTCCGTAAGGTTGTAAGCGGTGTAAATGACACTCTTGATGCCGTAATTGGCCCTCTTAACGTTGCTGCTGAATACGTTGAGCGCATCAGCCGTGGTGATATTCCGAAGCCTATTACTGAAAATTACAACGGTGACTTCAACGAGATCAAGAATAACCTGAACACCTGCATCGTTGCAGTAAACAGTCTTGTAAAAGATGCCGAAATGCTCGCTGATACTGTTATTGAAGGAAAACTTGACACAAGAGCAGATGCTTCCGTTCATCAGGGTGATTTCCGGAAAATTGTGGAAGGGGTCAATGGAACCCTTGATACCCTTGTCGGTTATATTGACCGTATGCCCATGCCTGTGCAGGCAATTGATAAATCATTCAGTATTCTCTATATGAATGAAATAGGGGTAAAAATCTTAGGTTCAACGAAAAAAGAAATAATTGGTAAGAAATGTTATGCCGAATTCAATACAACCGATTGTCATACTCCAAATTGTCCCTGCGCTCGTGCGATGGAAACAGTTTCTGAGGCAACTAGCCAGACCACGGCTAAACCACTGGGTAAGGAAATCGAACTTTCAACTGGTGGTATTCCAATTATGAATCAGAAGGGTGAAGTTACCGGTGCTTTCGAATTTGTCCAGGATCAGACTGCCGTAGTAAGAGTTGCAAAATATCTCAATAAGGAAGTTGAGAAACTTGGAAATAATCTGGACAAACTTAGCAATGGCAATACAGGTCTTCACTTTGAAGTAGCAGAGTCCGATGAATACACCATAGATGCTCACCAAAATTTTGTACTGATTAACGAAAAGCTTGGAAAGGTCAATTCTTCGATAAAGAATCTTGTTTCGGATGCAAGAATGCTCTCCAATGCTGCAGTAAACGGAGCACTTGATACCAGGGCAGACGCCTCAAAGCACCCGGGAGACTTCAGAAAGATCGTTGAAGGAGTAAATGATACTCTTGACGCTGTAATCGGGCCTCTTAATGTTGCTGCTGAATATGTTGAACGCATCAGCCGTGGTGATATTCCTGAACCAATTACAGAAAATTATAACGGTGATTTCAACGAGATCAAGAATAACCTGAATACCTGTATCGTTGCCGTAAATAACCTTGTTGAAGACGTCATCATGCTTTCAGAAGCAGGTGTTGCAGGACGACTGGATACTCGGGCAGATGCTAGCCGGCATGAAGGCGATTTCCGCAAGATTGTAAGCGGAGTCAATGACACACTTGATGCTGTAATTGGTCCTCTGAATGCGGCAATAAAGGTTTCAAATGAATTCTCTAATGGAAACTTTAAGGCTCGTATGGATGAAAACCTCCATGTTGAAGGTGAATTCACAAATTTCAGAGACGTTTTAAATAATATTGGAATCTCTGTAAGTGAAGCAGTGGAATCTACAAAATCTGTCGCTATGCAGGTTGCAGACTGTAGCGATGAAGCTAGCAAAGGTGCTGATGAGGTTGCGAAAGCATCAGAAGGCGTTGCAATGTCCAGTCAGAAGAGTTCTGAACTGACAAGGGAACTTCTCTATAAAATAGAAGGTATCAATAAAGAGATAATTGATCTGTCAAAATCGAATGAAAAGGTTGCAGAAGCATCAAAAGGGATCCTCTCTTCTGCAAATGAGGTTGTGCGCATTGGAAAGGATGCACAGGTACTTGGCAAAGACACAAACCTAAAAATGGCAAGTGTTGAAAAGATTGCCAGGGAAAGTGTGGATGGAATAAACAACCTCACAGAACAGATTAAACAGATAGACAGTGTCGTAAAACTCATAAACGACATTACAAGCCAGATAAATCTGCTCGCTTTAAACGCCGCAATTGAAGCCGCACGTGCAGGAGAACACGGACGCGGATTTGCTGTTGTTGCAGGTGAAGTCAAAAATCTTGCATCAAAAGCAAGGAGTGCCACAGATAGTATTGAAGGTGTTGTGAATTCTATACAGAGAGACAGCAAAAAAACTGCAGATGCCATCAAAACTGCTAATAAAGAGATAATTGACGGTGTTGATAGCGTAAACAAGACACTTGACGCCCTCAACACGATAATTAAAAACGCTACTCAGGTAACAACAGATATTGGTGGGATCGCAGAAGCAATTGAAACTCAGGCAGGCATATCAACAAAGGTTGTAGAAGCTTCAAATGAAGGAAATGCCATGACAAAGGAAGCACAAAAAGAGTCTGAAGCTCTTGCTGCAATTGCGCAGGAGACAAGTGCATCTATTCAAGAGATTGGAGCTGCAATTCATGAAATGACCAACCTTTCCAATATGCTGAAATCAGAAATGGAAAAATACAGGGTGTGATAGAGATTCCAATAAGGTAAGCAAGGATATTATCCTGTTTCAGATTGGGAATTATATCAATAAACATCCAGGCTGGTCTTTCCATAGAGAACTGCTTAAATAGAAAACAGTTTGAACAGGGAACAGTTCAGTAATGTATACACTTCCGGTGCCTCTGGCACCGGATTTAATTACTGTAAATAAGCTGAAAAATAATCACAAGTATATTGTCAGAATACCCTTTCACGGATTCAAAAGAAAGACAGAAGACTATGAAACGATAATTTCTGGATGAATCTCTGGATGATATGGCTATAGTACTGGATAACTGATTAAAGTTTGAATCAAAGCAGGGATCTGATAGTAAATGGCATTCACTTTTTTTTTCAGGGATTTAGATGCAATAGAATTAATTCCAAATTACGTACTGCCCAACTTCCCGGAAAAATATACTATAAAAATATGGGATGCAGGCTGTGCAAACGGTCCTGAAATCTACTCTGTATTAATTCATTTAAATGAGACGCTCAATCCGGACAGGTTTAACCAGATAAAAATATTTGCATCCGATATAGACAATAGCAACAGATTCAAAAAAATAATAGAAGAAGGAACTTATAAAAAAAATCAGATTTCTTCTGTCCCTCCTGATATACTAAAAAGATATTTTTCACAGGGTGCAGAAGACCCGAATAATTACATTATATCTGAAAAACTAAGAGAGAAAGTAAATTATCAGAAACATGACCTTTTGTCCTTAAAGCCGATAGGGCATGATTTTGATTTAATAATATGCAAACACGTTCTTCAGCATTTCAAAGATAAAGAACAGGTTGATGTAGTAGAAATGTTTTACGACTCTTTATCAGATAGGGGATTTCTGCTGTGTGAAGCCTCACAGGAGATTCCTGAATATTTTAACAGTCATTTTGAAAGAATACTCCCCGAAAAGAATCTTTACCGGAAAATTTGAAACACAAATAAAAAAGTGGTTAATATGGGTGCAACTTACTTTTTCAGGGACATTCAAACTCTTAAAATGATCCCTTCTGTCCTTATACCTTTAATTATTGAGAATGAAGACTACAGGAAAAATAAAAATATCAACATCTGGAGTGCAGGTTGTGCAAATGGTTCAGAGCCCTACACTCTTGCAATTCTTTTAAAGGAACTGCTTGATGAAGAATTATTTTCCAGTATACAGATTTACGCAACTGATATTGACCCGAACAACAAATTTGAAAATATCATAAAAAAAGGCTCTTATTCTCTGGATGCCATTAAAAAAATTCCGGAACAGATGTTTGAGAATAATTTTGTCAAAGATACAGATATTCCAGAGAATTACTTGATCTCAAAGGAAATAAGAGATCATGTAAATTATATTCGGCATGATCTTTTGTCTTTAAAACCCATATTTGAGAGGCCATTTGATATCATTTTATGTAAAAATGTGCTCCTTCATTTTACAGAACAACAAAGTGCTGAAATTATAAACATGTTTTATCATTCGCTCTCCAACAGCGGTTTTTTCATTACCGAGCAGACCCAAAAACTTCCGGCATCATCATCTAAACAATTTGAACAGTTCATAAGCAATGCCAGGATATATAGAAAAACAGGGATAAATTCAAAGGAGTGCAGATGAATTGAAGGTTATAAACCTTACTGAAAATCCGACAACATACACATGTAATGCATATTACATACAGGGTGAGTTTAATTCTCTCAATAACATGAACACAATCATTGATATCGGAAGGGACAATATCATCTTTGAGAGATTTAATGAGATCTCAAAGGGTGTTGGCAAAAAACTAATTGATCAAATAGTTCTTACACATAATCATTATGACCATACTTCACTTTTAGAAACAGTAAAAGAAATTTATTCACCAAAAGTCTATGCATTTTCACCTTACCTTAAAGGAGTGGATGTTGTACTGAAAGGCGGGGAATCAATTTTAATAGGCGATAAATTATTTGAAGTGATACACACGCCAGGGCATACTCAGGATTCAATCTGCCTTTATTGCCCTGAAAACGGATTTCTTTTTGTGGGAGATACACGTGTAATCCTTAATTCGAATGACTGGACCTTAGAACAGAATTATGTAAAATCCATGGAATATCTCTGCACAAAAAATGTCTCCAAAATATTTTTTGGGCACGGTCCTTTGCTGGAGAGTTCGTGTAATGAAAAACTTCAAAAATCACTTGAAATAATTCATAATTGTATAATTATATGAAGATTTATGGAGTAGCCTTCAATGCAGGCTGCTCTTCAATAATTTTTAGAAATTTCTTCAGTGACTGTATTTTTTCGATATCAATGGCACTTTTTACAGCTTTTTTACCGCCAATCATTATAAATAGTGTATTGATTTGTTCAAACCAGCTCAAATATCTTCATAAATTTCACCGAAGATCTGAGTAATTTGTTTACATCTCAGCCGTAAAATCTCACGATTGGTAGCCATCTTTTCTTGTAAAAAAAGAAACAGTTGATATATATAGTAATGAATTAGATAATAAACATTAATAACTAATAGTCATTCTGCAAAAGATGTGTCGGTTCAAAACATGGCTTATCCTGAGCCGGCAGGGCTGTATAAGTGTATTGGGGGGTTATTTCTGAAAATCATACTTATCGGAGGTTGTTTTACCAGACTAATAAGTGCAACACTGGTTATCGCCTTGATTCTGGTTTCTGCAGGCGTTGCGGGTGCAGAAGTCATTTATGTTGAGCCCGGAGCTTCAATTCAGGCTGCAGTAAATAACTCTACCGCCGGGGATTTCGTTATTATAAAAGCCGGAGACTATGAGGAAAATATTGTTGTCAATGTTTCTGGGGTAACGGTCACTTCGGAACCTGAAAATACTGATGGTGTTTTCATCAGAGCAAGGGACGAGAACTCAAGCGTGTTTCAGGTTAAAGCTGATAATGTAACTATCAGCGGCTTCAACATAACCGGGTCAGGAGAGTTTTTCAGTGTTTTTGAGGTTGTCAGCTTCAGAAATTCTATTATCTCCAGAAATTCAGGCAACATGGGTGTAACTGATAAGCCAGAAGTCAGAAAGACTTACAGGCTCGGGTCAGGAGATCTCTTTATCTCGAGATCGAATGGGTTTGAATGTCCTCAGGCAGGAATCTGCCTTGATCAGGTTGAGAACTGCACAATAGAAAGGAACTATATTTTTGAAAATCAGCATGGGGTTTACCTTCAGGGCTCAATGAACAATACGCTATCGAACAATACTTTTTTCCGAAACGGCATCTGGATTGATGAAGGGTGCAGCAAGAATATTGCAATAAACAATTCCATCGAAGAGAGTAATGTTATTGTCGGCGCACACTGCTGGGATAATGTAGTATCCCTAAACCGTCTTTCGAATGGAGGAGGGATAGGAGTTGCGTGTTGCGGGGGAGGAAACCTCGTTTCGAATAATGAAATCATTAATTGCAGTACAGGGATTGATATCTATGATACTCAGGCAAGGACTGTTCTTTGTGACAACAAGATTACTGACTGTGATTATGGGATTTACCTGATTTTTGTCTATGATTCCTGGGTATATAACAACACAATTTCAAACAGCAGCAGAGGTGTTTTTTTGAGAGAAAACAGTCAGAATAATGAACTTTTCAACAACACGATAACCTCCAGTAACGAATCCGGGATCTATTTACTGGACTATAGTGCTGGCAATCGTATTTACAACAATTACTTTAACAATACTGTAAATGTGCAGGCTGAAAATAGTGAAGGAAACATCTGGAACACAACAAAAATGTCTGGAACAAATATCGTGAAGGGCCCATGCATGGGCGGCAATTTTTGGGCAAACCCGAATGGTACGGGGTTCAGCCAGAACTGTACGGATCTGGATGAGGACGGGATCTGCGACCTGCCTTACAATGTTAACGGAAGTGATTTTGACTATCTCCCTTTGTCCCTCCCAAATTGAGATTAGGGAGTTCACATGCCCTTCCCGAATTGCGCCTCGGGACAGAAAAATCCATGATTTTTCTTGTAGTTGCGATGAATCGCAACAGTACGCAGTCCTTTTCACCCCAAATATACTGTATCAAAAAATTCATGTGTAATAAAGTACTTTATAAATTATATGAGTCACTCATCGGGAATAAGGTTATTTTTGGCAATGGGTCTGTTTCTCTGCCTTCTTTCGGGAGCGGAAGCTGCAGGCCCTCTTGCACTGGATGGCGGGGATGTAAACCTTTCGGAACTCAGGGCTTTTGACCTGTTATGCAGATGTGAAACCGGGTGCATAGTAAATACGGTATCAGTTTCTTCAACCGGTGACTATCTCGTAGCCGGAGGGTTTGATCACAACGTTTATCTTTTTGATTCAAGAGGAACAAAACTTTGGAATTATACTACCGAAGATATTGTTTATTCAGTATCGATTTCTTCAGACGGGTCTCGAGTTGCAGCAGGAAGCAACGATAAAAAAGTATATTTCTTTAACCGGGAAGGGGAGCTACTATGGAACTGCAAAACAGGAGGCAATATTAATAGTGTAGCAGTCTCTTCCGACGGGCTGTACCTTGCAGCAGGCAGCGAGGACGGAAAGGTGTATTTCTTAGACAATGATGGTAAGCTTTTATGGAGTTTTGATTCCGGGGATGCTGTTCGCAGTGTTGCTATCTCAAGAGACGGGTCTCATGTGGCAATCGGAAGTGCAAACAATTATGTTTATCTCCTTGACAGCGAAGGAAAAGTGCTCTGGGGGAAAAAGACCGGAAGCCTGATCAATACTGTAAGTATGACTCCGAATGCCCGCTATGTGGCTGCAGGAGGGTCCAATCATAATGTTTATCTGTTTGACCGTAAAGGGGAATTTTCATGGATGAACGATCGTCCAGTTAACAGCTGGGTCAGCAGTGTTTCTTTAACCAGCAATGGATCTCATCTTGCAGCAGGAAGCTTTGATGACAAGATTTACCTGTTTAACATTACCGGCGCAAAACTATGGGACTACCCGGTAAAAGATGACGTTTATGCCGTAGAAATAGCACCTGATTCGTCATTCGTTGCAGCCGGAAGCTGGGACGATAACCTTTATGTCCTGAATATGAGTGGGAAAGAACTCTGGAGCTACAGTTGCGGAGGAAACATTAACAGCATTGATGTTTCGAGCGACAGCTCAACCATTGCTGTTGGAAGTGATGCCGGAGCAGTATATCTATTTGAACGGAATGCCACGGCTTTTTCACTGCTGCTTGGAGATAAAAGTTACCTGCAAAAAGAAATATCAAATGATAGGGATGCTGTTTCAGAAGAAATAACTATCCTGCCTATAAAAGAAGATACTGTAGTTACAGGAGGCATTGAAAACAGGGTTGGAGACGCTCCAGTTTCCTCAAGTGACACTGAAGGAGATACAAAAACTGGAGATAATTTAGGCTTGGAGGATTTGCCTTCTGAAGAAAGTTCTTTAAAGGTTTTGGAAATATTTGATTCGATAAAGCTTCCTCTTGTCCTTCTAATTGGATCTCTGGCAGGTACGGTCTTCTTCTTAAAAAGAAGGCTCATCAAAAATCAGAAAATGAGCGAGAAAGCTGAGGACTTTGAGAACCTTGAAGAGAGTGATACACAAGGGAATAATTGAGAAAATATATAAGATCCACTTCCAAAGAAAAAGGCAATTTATAAAAAAGATGATTTTGGCCGTTATACCTTTCAATTATTAAATTTTTTTCTGGCCAACGGCTTTTTATGGCTCTGACCTTCAGTTTCTCTGGAACGATGCTCTTTTTTAAGGTTGCTTAAATAAGGTCTGAATATATTGGATTTATATCGACTGCCCTTTCGTATGCTTCCATCGCTTTCTGATGTTTTTTGACCCTGTCATATACTATTCCTTTGCCAATCCAGGCTTTTGTGAAGCTCGGGTTGATGTCTATGGCTTTTTCGAAAGCATCGAGCGCTTCTTTGTATTTCTCAAGGTCTCTCAGGGCAATTCCTTTGTTATACCAGAACCTTGCATTTTCAGGATTTGCTTTAATTTTGTTGTCAAAAGTCTCCACTGCTTTTTCGATGTATAGTTTTGCTTCATCGTTTTTCCCAAGCCAGCGCAGTGCAACTCCTTTGTTGTAAAGAGCTTTTCCGTTGCTCGGGTTGAGTTCCAATGCCTTATTAAATGCATCAAGAGCTTCGTTATAACTCTTTATTTTACAGAGTCCCATGCCTTTTTTGCACCATTCGCTTGCACTCATGGAGCTCATGTCATAGTTCTTTGAATAGATCTTGATAGATTTCTCAAGGTCGTCCATCGCATCTTCATATGCTCTCATCTCTCTGAGAGCCATCCCTCTTCTGTACCAAACTTCGGGGTCTTCTGGAGCAAGGGTTATAGCCCGAGAATATGCATCAAGAGCTTCTTCGTACTGCATGAGAGAAAGCAGAAGTTCAGCTTTAAAGCACCATGTTTTGGCGTCAGCAGAGTTGATCTCAAGAGATCTGTCAAAAGCATGAAGAGCTTCCTCGTATTCCATGAGATTTCTAAGTACAATTCCTTTGTTGAACAGGATTTTTGCATTATCAGGACTTATTTCCAGAGCCTTATTGAATGCATCCAGAGCTTCTTTAAACCTTTTTAGTTCCTGGAGTGCAACGCCTTTATTATACCATTCGTTCGAAGTCATAACTCACCACACCTTTTTTGAGCTACATTTTTTCACCACTTTACCACACACTACCTTGACAATAATATTATATGCTTTCAGAACGTTAAATGGATTTTGTACTTCAGTTCCTTATCAAAAATAAGGACAAATAAATCGTAATGCATAATAATTTATGATTTATTCTTTTTTAAACATTTTGAAATATTCATATACATTATCATTTTAAAAATAGAGTTCCTTAACTACGATTTTTGTTTCTGCCTATATCTGGGAAAAATGCAATATATTATTCATTTTTTTTATAAATTTAATATTTATTTATTAATATATAAGTCATGTAGACTCTATATGTTCACTTTATTTATATGAAGCACGGAGTCTACTTTTATTCAGAAAAGCTTTTCTGAAATTCCGGATAAGGTTGCGCAGATATTTCTGGATAAAGAGTAATTTCTATTCGTGGCTTCTATTGGTGCCATTGCCTCATGACATACTATCGAGGTTGCGGCAGAGCTTTCAAGAAACCTCAATGAGGTTATGTATTTTTAACGAAAAAGTATATCTTTTAATGGATAATGTGTAAATGAATCGGAAATTCAATTTTAAATATGCCTATTATTTCAAATTGAAAATCTGGCTATATATTAATATACTAAAATTTGCAAAGAGTACTCTTTATTAAAATTATTATAAATTTTCTTCTGTAAATCTGGAAATCTGTCTAATTAATCTTAATCTGATGTACTTAAAATATATATTGTACAAACTTAATAACATGAATTAGAAGACTTATTTATTGTATTTTAATGGGGGAGATATCTTAAGAAGTGTATAAATAATATTCTTAAGATATATCCCGGAAATCTGATGAATTTAAACTTCAGAGTATTTTATTCAGCATATAGAACCTGAAAAGGGAAAGAAAGGAAATTCACCTTTTAATATCCGATCTTTTGTGAAAATGTATTATTGTTTCTGGAACGCGAATTATTTCTGAATTTAAATCCGGCTACGCCTCAAAACCATTCCAATCCTTGCTCTAAGTTCCAGAGAATTAAACGGTGCAGCAATGTAGTCATCGGCTCCAGACTTGAAAGCTTTAAAACTGTCTTCGGCTTTATTCCTTTCACTCAGCAACATAACTGGAATCTGCCAGCACTTCGGATTGGCCTTAAGTTGCCTGCAAATTTCAAAACCGTCTGTATCCAGAGAAGCTGTGTCAAGCAGTAAAAGATCCGGTCTCTCTGCGCTTACGGTTTCAAGGGCTGATAAGTTATTTGAGATATTTACAACATTGTAGTTTTCAGCTTCAAGTGCCTTTTCAAGGCTGTGGTAGTCATTGTGCCCATTACCCATAATCAGGATTTTTTCCCTGATATCCTTAAGGTTTGCAATCCGAGTTTTTACTGCATCTTCCGAAATTGAAAGAGTGCGTGCAATATTCTTTTCGTTTATTTCAGGCTGTTCTTTTATAAGCTTTAGTATTTCATGGTTAAGATCGTTGTTATGCATTACCCTCCACCTCATACAGTATATATTTTCTTAGGTATTAAACATTTCTCAAATATTAAAACGAAGAGTGTATCTAAAAATATACGCAGTATGCAGAGGGGACTCTGAGTTATCCAAATATTTAGGGGGATTTCATATGAATCGCCTGACCACCCTATTGGGAGATAAGTTTATAACCGTAAATAACAAGTTAATATTGGAAATAAGAATCACTTACGGATAAAAGCCACCTCTGAGATGATAGCAATGGATCCACTTGAAAAGATCTTTGGAAAGACTGCACAGATGACCGTTCTTAAAAACCTGATCGAGCACCAGAATGAATCAACCTATCTATCAGGAATAGCGGAAGAAACAGGTCTGTCACACTCCAGTGTGTCAAGAGTAATTACCCCACTAATAGAGTCGGGTATTGTCATAGAAAAACCTCTTGGTAAGCAGATCCGGACCTTCCAGCTGAACATGGACAGCGACGCGACAAGATTGATCATAGATTTTTACAATAAAATTAACCAGATGCTGGAATAAGCCTTAAAGCAAATTCCCGAACATCTAAGCCAGGGCAGAAAATCTTGCTGTCCTCTTTTTAATTTCCTTGTAGCTAGTGGTAACTATAGAATTTTTGGCAATCAAGGATACTGAATTTTTATTTAATTTTTTCGATATATTCATATGCAGCTGTGGCCGCAACTGCACCATCTCTTACTGCTGCTACAAGCTGCCAGATGGGAGTATCACGACAATCTCCTGCGGCATATATTCCTTTCTCGGAGGTTTCCATCAAGCGGTCGGTCTTGATGAAGCCTTCGCCATCTTTCTCCACATTCACGAATTCGGTATTCGGGTGGATTCCTACGTAGATAAAGACTCCGTTAGTAGAAAGCTCGCGGGTTTCTTTGCTTTTAAGGTCTTGCAGGATAATTTTTTCGACTTTTTTAACTCCTTCCTTGCTCCCGACGATTTCCAGGACAAGTGTATTGAGGATTAATTCAATGTTTGATGTTGCAGTTACCCTGTCCTGAAGGATATTTGCAGCTCTCAAACGATCCCGCCTGTGGACAAGATACACCTTCTGGGCAAGCTTTGATAGAAAAAGGGCATCTGTAACTGCGGAGTTGCCGCCTCCTACAACAACTACGGTTTTGTTTTTGAAAAAAGGACCGTCGCAAATTGCACAGTAGGAGACTCCCTTGCTGATGAATTCTTTCTCCCCTGGCACACCAAGATGCTTTGGATTTGCACCTGTGGCAATGATTACGGCTTTTGTTTCGAGGTCCCCAATGTCTGTTGAGACAATTTTCTTTATACCTTCATTCCTGACCGAAAGTACTTCAGTAATCCTGGTTTTTACCCCTGTTTCCTGAGCATGTGTTCTGAATCTTTCCATGAGCTCAAGTCCCGAAATCGATGGAAAACCAGGATAGTTCTCCACAATATCCGCCATAGATATCTGGCCGCTTATCTCATTCCTTTCCAGAACAAGGGTATCAAGCCCGAAACGCACAGCGTAAATCCCTGCAGTAAGCCCCGCAGGTCCCCCTCCTATAATAATCAGGTCGTACATACTTAATCTCCCAGAAGAAAATGTATTCAAAAAATAACGTTTTGATGTGTTTTCATGTAATACGGGCTATTGCATCGGCTTTCTTTGGAAGCCCTGTAAAAGCAAGCTCTCCATCTATAAGGGTTGTAGGGACTCCAACTATGCCGTGCTTATCAACAAGAGCCTGTCCCTCCGGGCTTTCGACATCAATTTCCTCATACTCAAAATCATATTTTGATTTAAGGTCGTTCCAGAGCCTGCGTGCCGCCGGACATGCCGTACACCAGGTGGCGTGAATGAGCGTAACCTTTACCGTAAAAAGTCACCTCCAAAAACTGCGATTGTAACCCACGTTCCTATTATTGATTCATGGATATAAATACGTTGAGAGTATCTGTAAATTCCAAAATAAAGCTATAAGTGCTCCGGTTAAGCTGTGGCGCCAAAAGCTTTAAGCCAATAAGCCCTTAATGCGGGTTATGCTCACATTTATAGGACTGGGCCTTTTTGATGAATACGATATTTCCTTAAAAGGACTTAAAGCTGTCAAGGAAGCTGACCTTGTATACGCTGAGTTTTATACATCCTGTCTCATGGGAACAAATCCTGAGAATATGGAAAAACTCTACGGAAAGAAAGTTAATTTACTCTCAAGGGAAGACGTGGAACAACACCCTGACTGGCTCGATAATGCAATAGATAAAAAAGTTGCTTTTCTCACAGGCGGGGATACAATGGTCTCCACAACTCACGTTGACCTGCGCCTCAGGGCTGAAAAGCTCGGGATAGAAACTCGCCTTATTCATGGGGCCTCCATTACTTCAGCCGTCTCAGGACTTACAGGGCTCCAGAACTACCGCTTTGGAAAGTCTGCGAGTATTCCCTATCCTTATGAAAGCAGACGAGGGACAAAAGTTATTTCAGAAACCCCTTACGATACCATAAAACAAAATTCCTCACTTGGACTTCACACTCTTGTTTTTCTGGATATCGATAAAGACAAAGGATATATGGCCGTTAACATTGCCCTTGAACTTCTCCTGGAGGTTGAAAGAAAAAGAGGAGAAGGAGTGATAGAAAGGGCTATAGCTGTTGGAATAGCAAGGGCAGGCTCTGAAAAGCCTTTAGTAAAAGCCGACTACGCAGAAAAACTGAAAAACTTTGATTTCGGAAAGCCTCTTCATATCCTTGTAGTTCCGGGAAAACTTCATTTTCTTGAAGCTGAAGCCCTTGTAAAGCTTGCAGCCGGGCCTGAAGAAATTATGGAAAATATCGAATGAAACTAAGTAAAGACCAGTTGAATAAATAACTGCTAAATAGTCTCTCTGGTGATAAAAATGCCTGCCGATTTGAATGAAAAGGTTAACCGGTATGAGAATATGTTAAAAAGAGCACTGCAGAAAGCAAAGTATGCCCCGATCCCTAACTCCCATATGCATTCGGTAGCAGAGGATTATTACACAATGGCAGAAGCTTACTATAAAGATGGAATTTACTTCCTTGAAAACGGGGACCCTGTAAATGCCCTGGCTTCCTTCAGTTATGGGCATGCCTGGCTTGATGCCGGGGCAAAACTCGGGGTTTTTGCAGTGGACGACGAAACCCTTTTTACAATATAAATAAGAAATTAAGACTTATAACGAGATATTAAAAGTTATATTCCAAATTAAGAATCCAAAAGCTTAAACTGAAAAACCATATAATACGTAAAACTTATAAATACAAAGACGTATTCGAAGCCGAAACAATTACGTCCTTTACTCTATTCTTTAAATTCCAAAATTTTTCCCTATTACAGGGATAATCTTAAAAACGTATACTATAACTACGGTGGACAATTATGAAGAACTTTCATGTGGTACTTGAAGCAGCTTGGTTGGTTAGAGATGTAAAAACAGCTGATGATGCAATAGGGGTTGCTATTTCTGAGGCTGGAAAGCGCCTGAACCCCAAACTCGATTTTGTAGAGGTAGATGTGGGAACTACATCCTGCCCTGCATGCGGTGAGCCTTTTAGCAGTGTTTTCATAGCAGCAAACACCGCACTTGTAGGGCTTATTTTTGAAATGAAGGTTTTTGATGCCGAATCTTCAGAACATGCAGAAAGGATTGCAAAATCTGTGATAGGGAAGTCTCTCCGCGATGTTCCGTTGACAGTTGTCGAAGTCACGGAATTCGAACGGTCAGGTGAAAAAGGCGAACCGCAGCAAAAAGGCAAAGCAAATAAATAAACAGGTTTCTTTCCTTAAATGTGTTGGAATGTGGCAGAGGAAGGCGTACCTTTACGACTTCTTATACAGGCAGTTTCACATAGCCAGGGCTCAATAAATCTCTAGCTGGAAAATGGAGAATCTGTCCTGATGCCTGCCACGGCAGAATAGATAAAATCAGTAATTTTATCTTATTCTAAGTTTTTACTTTATTTATCTTTTAAGAATATATTCAATTCCAAAAACAAATTTCTGGGTTCCTCCCAGATCCGAAAAAAGAGGAAACTGCATGGACAGAATTATCTCCGTAGTGGGGCATACTGCCCTTGATTATATCGTAGATGTTGAAAATATAGCAGGAAAAAACGAGTCTTCCCCTGTAATTGACTATGAAGAATATCCTGGGGGAGGGGCTGCAAACATTGCGGTTGCCATTGCAAAGCTGGGAGGAAAAAGCCAGCTAATATCTCCTGTCGGTACGGATTTTTCAAGCTCGGGATATGAGAAGCTTCTTAAGGACGAACGCGTTGACCTTTCCCGCCTCTACGCTATTGAAGACCGAAAAATATCCAAGGCTTTCATTTTTACGGATAGGGAAGATAATCAGACTACCTATTTTTACTGGGGGGCTTCCTCAAAGTTCAAAGAGCTGGAACCTGAACCTGCAGATTTTGTCCATCTCGCAACAGCAGATAGTGTCTACAATGCAAAGATAGCACAGATCTCCGGTTTTGTATCCTTTGACCCGGGGCAGGACCTGGTTACTTACTCAAAAGAAAACCTCGAGACAATTCTTGTCCATACTGACATCCTCTTTGCAAACAGGCACGAGATCAGGCGGGTGTCAGAGATGACCGGAAAGAGCTTTTCTGAACTCAGGGCCATGATTGATGTTATTGTTGTTACTTATGATTCGAAAGGAAGCAGAATCTACAAAGGCAATGACGAATGGGAAATTCCTGTAGTTTCCGTAAAAGCAGTAGATCCCACTGGAGCAGGAGATGCTTACAGGGCAGGTTTTCTGCTGGCGTACACAAGAGGTTATTCCATTCCCACCTGTGGAAAAATAGGGTCAACCGTAGCTTCTTTTGCCGTACAGTCAAGGGGGGGTCAGACCAGCCTTCCGACCTGGGAAGAAATGAAATCCCGTTATGAAGCCAATTTTGGAAAGCTGGAAGTAGAGAGCTAAGCTCGCAAATAATTCTATGGAGTGGGCTGCTGAGAAGGGAAAAAACATATAAAATATTATAATGATCCACAGACTATAGTTTGTGAATTAATCTGGAAGTACGAAAAAATAGTATTATGGAAGAGGATGCAGATGAAACTCGCAGCACTGATTTCTGGCGGCAAAGACTCAGTCTTTGCTATCCATAAAGCCCTTGAAGAGGGGCATGAGGTCACACACCTCATTAATATTGTTCCCGCAAGGGACGACTCCTACATGTACCACTCAATCAACCTCCACATGGTAGAACTAATCTCTGCCGCCAGTGAAATCCCGCTGATCCAGCAACAGTCCAGCGGAATCAAAGAACTTGAGCTGGACGACCTTACCCTTGCACTGAGGAAAGTGGATGTTGATGGTGTATCTGTAGGTGCTATTGAGTCTCAATACCAGGTAAGCAGGGTACAGAAGATCTGCGATTCCCTCGGGCTTAAAGTCTATGCTCCCCTATGGCACAGGGATCCTGAAGAACTATTAACTGAAATGTCTAAAGTTCTCGATATCCGAATTGTGCGGGTTGCAGCCGATGGCCTGGATAAATCATGGCTTGGGCGCCCTATTAATGTGAATTCAATCGAGAACCTCAAAGCCCTGAACCGCAGGCGTATGGTCCATATGGCAGGGGAAGGCGGAGAGTATGAAACTGTAGTCCTTGACGCTCCTTTCTTCAAAAAGCGCATAGAAATTGTGAAAAGTGAAATCGAATGGAAAGGAGACACTGGTTCTTTAAAGATCCTTGATGCAAGACTGGTTGACAAAAACTGATTTCTGACGTGAACTTATTTCCATAATGCCAGAAACTGAAAGCAACCCGTAATTCTATATCCGGGAAACTAGTAATATTCCAAAATTTTTATATATTACTGAACATATTATTATGTTGGGCATCTGAGGAGAAAAAGCTCTTCTTGCTGTAAACCTCAGTCAACTTTTTTTATCCCCCTATTCCCACACTCCCAATACTCAGATGCCCTATCCCCCCAATTCAGTTCTATTCCACACCTTTTTGAATCATTCTGTAAAGAGGAAGAGTTAAAAACATACAATATGAGAAAAAATGTAAAAATATGAAAAAATATTTCGGGAATCTAACTCCCGAATAAACAATTTAAAAACTGGAATTCTTAGCGTTTTCAGGGATTTTCAATTAAGTCCAGGATCCTCAGGGCAAGGTGTGCCCCGTTTGCCCCGTTGTCAATCCCTACACTACCTACTGGTACCCCGGGGGGCATTTGTGCTATGGAAAGCAGGGCGTCAAGACCGCCGAGTTTTGCGCTTACAGGCACACCTATTACAGGCTTTTTCGTCTTGGAGGCAACAACCCCGGGCAGGGCTGCTGATAAACCTGCTATTGTGATAAAGACTTTTGCATCTGTATGTGAGATGTAACTGTCAAGCTCGTCAGGGTTTCTGTGGGCAGAAATAACCATCACTTCATAAGTGTATTTGGTTTTTTCTATTACTGAAACCGCGCGGTTGGCTATTGCCCTGTCAGACTCAGAGCCCATAATCAGTGAAATATCAACCATTTTTTGCTCCTTTAAGGCAAGTCAGGGCAAGCTTCCCTTTCCACTTAACTCTTTCTGGCGTTCGATACTCATCCTGATTAGAATCTCAAAAATTTCTTTTATCGCTCCTAAATCAAGGTTGAGCTCGGTTGCAGTGTTTAATGCCCTGTTGATTACAACCTCATTTTGCTTACGGTCATTTATAGAAGTTCCATTTATTCTTTTTGATTCAAGCACTTTTTCAGCAAGGTCAACTCTTCTATCAATTAAAGAAAGGATTTCCCTGTCAATCTCCTCTATTTCTTTGCGGACAGCTTCAAGTTCACTCAAGAGGACCCCTCCATGTTAAAGGATATCGCACCAATGTTATTTATACTGGTTTCTATAACCCTTCCTTCCATGCCGCAACTTTCCCAGGCAGATTTAAGTTCTTTTACCTGCTCGGTTTTTACCAGGGCAGCATAAGAAGGGCCTGTTCCAGAAAGGCTGACTCCTTTTATCCCGCATTCCAGAGCCCTGAGCATATGTTCTGTATTAAACCCGAGGGCCCCGCAGTAGAGAAAGCCATTAAGCGTCATTGCTCTTTCATACTCCCCTGCGATAGCAAGTTCATATGCCATTTCCACATATGGGGCGATCAGCCGGGAGCGTTTAACGTTTGTGTCTGCACTGAAAGCCTTTTTTTCCGGAGCAAATATCAAAACTTTTGAATCGACTTCTTCGCGCCTGATAAGTTCTATTTTTTGGTTATCCGTAATTACAATTCCACCCAGAAAGGAGGCACATGCATCATCAAATGCTCCTGTTACAGTAACTCCTACTTCTTTTGCAGCCCTTACACCCAGTTTTACGACCTCAAGAGGGGGAAGGGTCTCCCCAATTGCCCTGAGAGTTGCAAGGGCCGAAGCGTTTGCTGCAGCACTGCTGCTCTTGAGCCCTCCTGCAAGGGGTATTTCACTCCCTGTCCTTATCGTGCCTCCGAGTTCCAGTCCAAATCGCTCAAGGACGAGTTCAACGCAGCGTTCTATAAGGCGAGTATCTCCTCCAGGCATCTCTTCAATTGAGCCAGTAATTCCAGATTCACCTTCTGAGAGTTTCACCTCTGCAAAGGTCTTTAAATCGATACCGAATGCTGCACCTTTCCATGTAGCTATGGCGTTTATTATGGTTCCAGCTCCGAAAGCGCAGGCATGCCCTTCAAGTGTCATTACGTTCAGAATGCTCTGCTCTTTAATATTTTTAACCTCTGTTCCGGGTAAAAGAGTGAGGTAAGCTTAAATACAGGGCTCCGGATTTATTCCTCAAAAAGGAAGGCTCCTCTGGATATAAATAGTAAATCCAAATAGTATATACATTATATTCTTATCTAAACACTATAGATAATACACGCATTAGTTTGTATCATTTAATTTCCATTTATATAATTTCAATTTACTTCCAGGCCTGGCCTGAGCAACCAAAAACGGGGAATCCATATAGAGACAAGAAAAGTACAGCAAACAGGCGGATCCACTTATATTATTTCCCTCCCAAAACAGTGGGCCGAAAAAGTGGGAATCGAAACAGGGACAAGAGTCTCCATTCAGGCTCAACCAGACGGGAAACTGCTAATCAATCCTATTCTGGAAGGACGCACAATAAAAACAAAGAGAATTGATGTGACTGGCTATGAAGTAAAAGCTCTCGAAAGAGATATTATTGCTGCGTATCTCTATGGTTATGACAGGATAGAGTTTACCTCCAAAAGAATACTTTCCGAGCAAAAACAGGTCATTCGGAAGGTCTGTTATAAACTAATAGGACCTGAAATCATCGAGGAAAGCTCAAGCTGTGTTGTCATTCAGGACCTTCTCAACCCAAATGAGCTCCACATAAAAAAAGGCATACAAAGAATGTTTCTGATTGCAGTTTCTATGCAAAAAGATGCTATAAGAGCCCTAAAAACTGCTGATCACGACCTTGCTCTTGACGTAAGCCAGAGGGACGATGAGGTTGACAGGTTATGTCTCCTTATTTCCAAACAATTCCGTTCCATTCTCTGCGGAGGAAGAATGCCTGACTCTTCTGAAACAAGTATTGAGGAATACCATGACTTCAGAATGGCAGCGAGTCCTATTGAGAGAATAGCAGACCACTCACAGAGGATAGCGACAGTTGCGTCTAAAATGAAGGAGCCTGTCAGGGAAGATGTAATGGAAGTCATAGAAGACCTCAGCAGTACATATATGGAACTGGTTAAGCAGGCAGTGGATGCACTGTATAACTCTGATGCCTCACTTGCAAACCAGGTAATAGACAGTATAGACGGTATGCGTTTACGTGTAACGGAGCTGCACGCATCCATCCTTAAACTTGAGTCTCATGAAACCATGATATCTCTTGGGACTATAGTAGATAGTCTCTTTAGAATAGGAGATCTCGGCTCTAATATAGCTGAAATAGCTATAAATTCGGCAATAAAGGACAAGTAATATATTAGGAAAAAATCCTGAGTCTCTTTTTATACTGCTGATATTACTCAAGGCAATAAAAGTAGAATCTTCAGGTTTTCTATCCTGCATTTGGGAAGCTTTAGCAAGCCTGTCAGCCAGATATAAAATTTGTAGGCCTTATTAAGAGAAAACGATATGGGGGTAATAAAAATGTCTTCATAAATATAAGTTGTATCTCCAGGCCTTGAAATCATTTTTTTAATAAAAATTGCATTGTGCCCCAGCCTGCTTTAAAATCAGTAAATATATAGGCTTACTTTTAAAAATCTCTTTTACTTTCAAAGGAAAACTAGCAAATAATCCTTTTTTTAAATATTGTGAGGTAAAATGATTCTATCCTACATTTAATCTTCTTAATTGAATATATAATGCGAATATACAATTAAAGCTCTAATTAAATAAAATAGTTAACATCGGATTTCGTACATATCAAAATATCTGGAGGGACTTTGCAGAAAGCATTCTCAGGACTACTTATGAGAAACTACATGGAGTACCCAAATAAAGCTTGGTGAATGAATGCCGTGAGTCAGATAAGGAACTGAGGTTCAACAGGTCAGGCTTTTAGGGCCGTGGCAGCAAAAGAACCATAAGAAAATTAAAGGAATGAAGCCTGCAAAATCCTTTACAGAATAATGATCATTTATATTTTTAAGATATAATGAATAAAAATAGGAAAAGATATAAAGGAAAGTACAGAAAATCAGTAAAAACATGAAATTTAATGTGACTGAGTTACAGACAGACTGAATATTTTATTTATATGAAAGCTTTTTGCTAAACATATTCGGGGATCAGGCGATAAGAAGTAATTTATTTATATTCTGGTGTTGTCTCACGCAGGAACTTTCTATTTTTTATATAGAAAGAACCTAGGTTTGCTATTTATTCCAGGTATACTATAAAGGAGAAGTCAGTATCTCCAATTTCTCCGATTCCCACAGCTTCACAAGTGGAAATTATTTATATGCTAGGATCAATTAAATAAAAAGGTCACGAAAACACCATTAACCCATATAGGAAAGCAATCCGAGAAATCCTTTG
Source organism: uncultured Methanosarcinales archaeon (assembly GCA_964434965.1). Taxonomy (GTDB): domain Archaea; phylum Halobacteriota; class Methanosarcinia; order Methanosarcinales; family Methanosarcinaceae; genus Methanosarcina. The sequence goes on along the minus strand of CAYSWX010000007.1, from coordinate 6,280 downwards.
GTGTTATGCTTTTCCCAACGGAGGGAAGCCATGAATATGATAAAACGATTTAAGGTAAGCTTTTCAAAAATGTTCAATAAACTGTTCAAGAAAAAAGGAGCATGTATCGGTATCTACGGTCCCCCTAATGCCGGCAAGACAACCCTCAGTAACCGTATCCTTAAGGACTGGGCCGGAAGTGAAGAAACCATGGGATCGGTTTCACACATCGCCCACGAAACCAGGCATGCAAAACGTAGAAACGGAATTTCTATCGATACTAACGGGCATACCATTAGCCTTGATATTGTGGACACGCCTGGGCTTGCAACGAAGATCGATTTCCATGACTTTATGGAGCAGGGAATGAGTGATGTCGAGTCAAAGAAAAGATCCAAAGAGGCAACAGAGGGTGTAATTGAAGCTGTTAAATGGCTGGATGACCTCGATGGAGTCATACTGGTTATGGACTCTACAGAAAATCCCTATACTCAGGTTAATGTGACTGTTATAGGGAATATGGAGGCTAGAAACCTTCCGCTTCTCATAGTCGCAAATAAGGTAGACCTTCCTAATGCTGACCCTGGAGTTATAAAGGAAGCCTTCCCTCAACACCCGCTAGTACCTGTTTCGGCGCTTGAAGGGGTTGGTATGGACTCTTTCTATGAAGCTCTGGCCAAGCAGTTCGGGTGATCAAAATGCAGGGAATCCAACTTGATCTTATATCCGAAGCCAGGATTTCTCAGATGGCTTCCATGGAAAAAGTCCGGTATATAATCGATGAGGTGAGAAAAGGCAAGATTCTTGTGCTTGAAAAAGGCCTCAACCCTATGGAAGAGGCTAAACTCATTGAAATGACAATGTCAGCCATTCAGCCGGATGTGTTTTCAGGAATTGAAATGCAGAGCTACCCTGCAAATGTGGATGCCTCTTTGCTGGGAAAACTTTTCAAAAAACAGAGTAGCAAGAGACTTACAGTTATAGGGCCCGCAAACCAGCTCAAAACCCTTAAAAAGGACAGGAATCTAATCAGTGCACTTGTCTCTGCAAGTAAGTAAACGAAGTGGAAACAATGTGTGCCCAAAAGACCCAAGACCTGGATGCAAAAATATACCCTCCTCAGTCCCTAGGCTCCTTTGAGATGGGCAGGAACGATGTTGATGTAGTCTGTACCTACGGGAAAATCGCAGTATGGTTCGGACGAAAAGTTCCTGATCATATCATAGCGCAGGTACTCATTGGAATTTCAAAGGTAGATCCATCTGCGGTTCATGAATTTGAGATGATTTGCGATTTTGATGAGATCACGGAGTATGAAAGTAAAGGATATATCCTTGTGTCCTATGGTAAAACAGCCGGTGGTTATCGTGTAAATTACAGTATTCCATTTTCCAACAAAAAAGCTCTTTTCCATTTGTCCAAGTTCGTACTTGAAGAACTCCAGAAAGGTGAAGTACGAAAGGATTTCTACTGGAATGGTAATGACTGCGATATCCAGAGGCTTTATCAGGAGTTCAGAAACAATATTGAAAGCTGGGATTTAAAATCTATTATTTATAAGACTGAGCCGCAAACAAGCCGATAACGGGCAGGCACAACATCAGGATAAAATAGAAGCTTCAAATAGAAGCTTCCGGGATTTTTTTCCTGAAATCCCTACCAATAAGTTTAAGAAATGGAAAAATGGTTATCGGAAGGGATTTCAGGAATTATAGTCTCAGTAGTTCAGCAGTGCTAAGTTCAGTTAGTGGTCCCAGAAACTTTGTCTACTCATACTACTAGTTCAGCAGTGCTGTACAGTTATTACTCTCATAAACTCCGCCAGTTTTTCGAGATACAATAGTTTTGAGGTTATTTTCAGTTATCCGGTAGAAGTAAATAAAAAGTTAATAATTATTATTATTATTATTGAGAGCTCAACTCAATACTTTTGGAGAACTTATATGAAAAAAAATCAGGTAAAAGAAGATCAGGTAATAGAATATCAGGTAAATGATTGCGAAGATGTAATTTTATCAATGAAATTTATCGTTGAAAACATAAATGAGGTGATTAAGCTACTTGACCGTGAAGCTATAAAGAATATGCTTCAGGAGATTCTGGGCGCAGAAAGAGTTTTTGTAATGGGGGCAGGACGGTCTGGGCTTATTGCCAAAGCTTTTGCAATGAGGTTGATGCATCTTGGATTCACCGTATATGTTGTAGGGGAGACCACGACACCTGCTGTCCGATCTCAGGATGTCGTTATTGCTATTTCGGGGTCAGGAGAAACCCGTTCCATAGCAAACCTCGGAAGAATTGTGAAGGATATCGGTTCGACTCTTATAACTGTCACCTCTAAAAAGGAGTCTACACTTGGGAACATTTCCGATATAGTTATGGTCCTTCCAAGCAAGGCCAAAAATGATCACGATGCAGGCGGCTCTCTTGAAAAGAATATGAGAGGAGATTATAAAAATTTGCCTCCCCTGGGCACTGCTTTTGAAATAATCTCACTTGTCTTCCTGGACTCTGTAATTGCCCAACTGATAACCATTATAGGCGCTACGGAATCAGAACTCAAGGCAAGGCACACAAATATCGAATAATAATAACGAATAATGGGCTGAGCATTGAATAATGATTTTTTAATAACAGTTGAATAAACGGAATACTAAGTAACTCAGGAAAAACAGGATTTTAATGGATAATATTTGCAGGGACGTTAGGAGGGCACAAATTGAAAGAAATTATATTTTCAGAAAATGTATCCCGGATAGACACATCCGGAATCAGAAAGATTTTCGAAGCTGCAGGCTCAAATGCCATTAACCTCGGGCTGGGACAACCCGATTTTGATACTCCTGAACACATAAAAGCTGCAGCAATCAAAGCCATAAATGAAGGTTTTACGGGTTATACTGTAGGTCCCGGAATCCCTGAACTGAGGGAAGCCCTGAGCCATAAATTCCATGAGGAAAATAGTTTTTCGGTTTCTCCTCAGGAAATAATTGTAACCTCAGGGGCATCTGAAGCCCTTACCATTGCCCTCACAGCCCTCCTCAACAGAGGAGATGAGGTTCTTATCTCAAATCCCGGATTTGTGTCCTATAATGCCCTGACTGAAATTCTGTATGGTAAAGTAGTAAGCGTCCCTCTTGCAGAAGACCTTACTATGAAGCCGGACTCTGTGCTTGAGAGTATAACCCCAAAAACAAAAGCTATTATCCTTAATTCCCCGTCCAACCCAACAGGCGCTGTCTCAAGCAGGGCAGATATCAAAGCGCTTGCTGAAATTGCAGATGACCACAACATAACCATCATTTCTGACGAGGTCTACGAGTACTTTATTTACGAAGGTGAACACGTAAGCCCTGCCAGCTATTCGGACAATGTGATCACTGTAAATGCGACTTCAAAAAGCTATTCTATGACAGGCTGGAGACTCGGGTACCTGGCAGCCCGAAAAGAGTACATAGCCCAGATGCTCAAAGTGCACCAGTATATACAGGCGTGTGCAAACTCAGTTGCCCAGAAGGCTGCTTATGCCGCAGTAACCGGGCCAAAGGACTCTGTCAATGTTATGCGTGAAGAATTCAGAAAACGCAGAGACGTGCTTGTAAAAGGGCTCAACGATCTGGGGATGGAGTGTGCTCTTCCTAAAGGGGCTTTCTATGCCTTCCCGAAAGTCTCAAATTCCGCAGAGGTCGCCTCAAAACTGATCTCTAACGGCGTTGTTGTAGTCCCTGGGACTGCTTTTGGAAGTGAGGGGGACGGCTACATAAGAATTTCTTACGCAGCTTCAATGAAAGATATTGAAAAATCTCTGAGCATCATGGAAAAAGTGCTCTGAGGCGGTTAAAGAGGATTTTCTTATCTCTTCTTTTTTCCATCTTTTCCTGTTTGACTTTTCTCTTCTTTTTTCCATCTTTTCCTGTTTGACTTTTCTTTCCTTGCTCTCTTTTCTTTCCTGTATCACTTTATTTTTATTTAATTACCCTTTTTAGGAAAAAATACCGTTTACATTGGGAAAACTTATATTGAGGCACCCCGATACCCTGATGCATAGAAAATTCCACAAAAGTAGTTTTGGAAGAAAGTTATGAAAAAGCGATCATTGTGCCCGCAGTCTATAACTAAAGGAGTTCTTGTATTCATATCTATTTTTTTGTTACTTAGCCCTGTTTCCGGTTCGTTCATCTCATATTCAAGCAGATCAGCTGGTTATTTTTACGGAAGTGAAAAAACTATAGAAGTTCTTTTGCTGGGAAATCTCGAAACTCCGGCTTTGCTTTATACCCCGGAGTCTTCATACCCTTTCACAGGCAGTAAAGAAAGTAGAAACAAACACATTGAGAAAATAAGTCCTTTCTTAATCCTGACTGCAGGCATCCTTGCCGGCTTTAATCCCTGCCTTCTTGCAGTAATGGCTTTTCTGGCTTCTGTCACTCTTGCCCAGCAGGGAGGGAGAAAAGAGATGCTCAAAATAACCCTGGGGTTTTCCACAGGGATTTTTGCCATGCATATGTTTGCAGGCATAAGCATCTTAAGTGCTGTCAATTTCCTGCCTGAAGTTCGGAGTTATTTTTTGGAAATTGCGATCCTGACAACTGCCCTGCTCGGGGCCTGGCATATTTTTGATGCATACTGGCTGAGAACACATGCAAAATCAACCTTCAAGACTCCAGAATCCCTGAAGGACTTTATGAGCCGGATGGGCGAAAAAAATCTACTGCTTCTGTCATTCCTTGCAGGAGGCATGTTCTCCCTTGTCAAAGCTCCCTGTGTCGGAGCAGTTTATCTTTCAATCCTGAGTATTCTCGCAATAAAAACTGATATTGCAAGAGGAATAGAATACATGGGTGTCTACAACATCGGGCTCCTGCTGCCTGTAGTGGGTCTTGGGCTTTTACTGTCCTTCGGGCTGAGCCCAAAAAAAGTTACTGAATTCAGAGAACGAAAAAGAGTAGGTATAAGGCTGACAACAGGGCTGATACTTATTGCCCTTGCCCTGCTGATGCAGCTCAGGATATTTTGAATATAGATTCAGGCCAGATGCAGAATCACAGGTCATCCGTTTTTTCTGACGACTGCTCTTCCTGAGATCGAAGACGCTTTTCTTCAATCATTTCAAGAAGCCTGTCCATTATCTGTTCTATCCCTTCTCCAGTAATTGTGGACATGTTCAGCTCGACATCATCCGTTTTCATGAATTCCGGTCTGTCGGCTTTATTAGCAACAACAAGCAGGGGAAGGTTAAAATTATCTCTAATTTCAGCAAGCAGGCGTTTCTGGTCTTCAATCTCATACCCGCAGCTTTCACTGGGGTCAATAATGAACATTACAACTGCATCAAGGTAGTGTATTGCAGTAATTGCCTGCCGTTCAATATCGTTTCTCTCAGCCATGGGGCGGTCAAGGAGGCCTGGGGTATCCATTACCTGATAACGGACTCCATCCCGTGTGAAATGACCTATGGTTACTCCTTTTGTTGTGAAAGGATATGGAGCAATTTCAGGGGTTGCACCGGTAATTCTTGAAACAAAACTTGACTTCCCAACATTGGGATATCCAGCAATTACAATCGTTGGTTCGTCCTGAACATCAGGGAGTTTCCTCAGGATATTTCTGGCTTCGTTCAAAAAGAGTAAGTCTTTATTGATGGAATTGATTATGGATGCAAACCTACCGAAAGCTTCTTTTCTTACCGGTTCTGGAACATCCGAGTTCCGGATTTTTCCTACGTAGCTCCTTGCAACCTCATGAATTTTTCTGCTCGCCCAGTCTGCCGATGCAAGTGACATCTTTAGTTTTTCTACGCCTACAAGGATGTCGGTCAGTTCATAATAGAATCTGGGCAGATGTTCAAAACTCGGGAAACGCCTGACTATATTTGCAAGGTTATCCGTGAAAATATTTGCAGCCGTCAGTACCATGGACTCATTGGCTCTGAGACGGCTGTCCCTCCCATCAATCGTTTTTCCGGACATAGCTCTAGCTGCCCGTTTAAATGCTTTATTGGTTAACTCCTCGGAAGTGGGAACTGTGTGAATTTTCTCAAAGATCATCATTTTCTAACCCTCTGGGGGCTCTTTTAATCTATATAAAGGTTTTCTGAGCGAAGAAGTTTTGCAGAAAAATCTAAAGTCCGCAAGTAAGTGTTTCGCAAAAGTTCCTTAGCGGGGGTTCCCTTGCTTTTCTTATCCGGATTCTCTGACAGCTTCTATCTAATTTTTTCTGCCTGAAAGTATAACATCCTCAATAATCAAATTATAATTCCTCAATAATCAAATTATAATTCCTCAATAATCAAATTATAATT